>NZ_CM137261.1:4800000-6099451 GCF_054515875.1 Mycolicibacterium sp. HS_4_1 | reverse complement strand
CGACTACTACCCCCTCGGAACCGCCTCTGACCGGCGGCTCAATAAAACGACGACAATCTGTCCACATAGTTATCCACAGACTGTGGACAAAGTAGGAGAATGCCGTCGTGCTCGTGTTTTGCATGCAGGAGGCCCGCGCGCTGAGGCTCGTCACAGGAACGTCTGTGGGCTCGTAGCGTCGGGACCTCTCTGGCTTGTTGTCTTGCGCCGTCGTGCAACGGCATTGGCAGAAGCTAACAAGTTTTCCGTTCGTCCGCCAACCGTTCGGCAACATTGCTCCGAGGTTCTTGGGCGTGTCGGCTTGCCACGTGGCGAGTGGGACAACTGTGACGAGCGCAAGCGCGATCCGGCTTCGCTTCTCGCTCGAACGGGTAACGGTTGCTGACGAGGAGGAGCGAGGTTTGACCGTGGGATTTCAGATCAGTACCCTCGAACAGTCGCCCCCACGTGGCGATACGGCTGCGACCGGTATCTGACCGGTACCGCGCCGGCTAGCAAGCAAGATGCGCGAGCTTACCAGCGACGACCGTGCCCACCGGCATGACTCGTTCATGTCGGTGGTGAGTACGGGCGTCACATAGTTGAGGAGATACAGCCGTGGCCAAGGGCAAGCGGACTTTCCAGCCGAACAACCGTCGTCGGGCCCGTGTGCACGGTTTCCGTCTGCGGATGCGGACCCGTGCCGGTCGCGCCATCGTTGCGGCTCGTCGCGGCAAGGGCCGTCGCTCTCTTACTGCGTGACCTGACGCAGGATCGAAGCACCGTGCTTCCGGCTCGTAACCGGATGACGCGCTCGATTGACTTTCGAGTCACCGTGAACCGCGGTGTCCGTTCGGCACAGCGGGATCTTGTGGTGCATTCATTGGCCCCGGGATCCGCCGCCGATGCTGGCTCAGACGCCCACGATGCGCCGAAGGTCGGTCTCGTCGTTGGCAAATCTGTTGGCAATGCCGTCCAGCGACATCGTGTGTCCAGGCAGCTCCGTCACGCCAGTCGCGACTTGCTGCCCGAGTTACGGTCCGGCGAGCTGCTGGTGATCAGGGCCCTGCCCGGTAGTCGCGGCGCAACCACCTCGAAGCTGCAGGACGAACTGCGGTTGGCCGTGCAGCGCGCCCACGCCAAATCCGGATCCCGGCCATGACCGCGCGGCTGGCCCGCGGGCTGATCTTTCTCATCGAGCTGTACCGCAACATGGTGTCTCCGATGCGTCTGCCCAGCTGCCGGTTCAGCCCCACCTGTAGTGAGTACGCCGTCGAGGCATTGACCGAACATGGACTTCTCCGCGGTTGTTGGTTGACGACAATCCGGCTGGCCAAGTGTGGTCCGTGGCATCACGGGGGATGGGACCCCATTCCCGAAAGACGGTCCGCGGCAACCGCCGCGCAGTCAAGGAGCGATTCGCTTGTCTTTTAACTGGTTCAGTCTGGACTACATCTATTACCCGGTGTCGGGCATCATGTGGCTCTGGTACAAGCTCTTCGGCGCCCTCTTCGGTACGGAGAACTTCTTCGCGTGGGGCCTGTCGGTGATGTTCCTGGTGTTCAGCCTGCGCGCCCTCCTGTACAAGCCGTTCGTCCGTCAGATCGAGACCACCCGGCAGATGCAGGAACTGCAGCCCCAGATCAAGGAACTGCAGAAGAAGTACGGCAAGGACCGCCAGCGGCTGGCCCTCGAGATGCAGAAGCTGCAGAGCGAGCACGGTTTCAACCCTCTCCTGGGCTGTCTGCCGATGCTGGCCCAGATTCCGGTGTTCCTTGGCCTGTTCCACGTTCTGCGGTCGTTCAACCGCACTGACGGTGCCGGCATGGGCATCGGTGCCCAGGCACTGTCCCTCGAACAGAACCGGACGACGGGCAACTATTTCTTCAGCGCCACCGACGTCAGCCACTTCCTGAACACAGACCTGTTCGGTGCTCCGTTGGGCGCCACCATGATTCAGCACGGTGAGAGCCTGAAAGCGTTCGCCCACTTCGACCGCATGTCGGTAATCCTGGTCGGCATTCCGCTGATGATCATCTCTGGCATCGCCACCCACATGAACAGCCGCGCCTCGGTGGCCCGGCAGAGCGTCGAAGCCCAGCAGAACCCGCAGACCCAGCTGATGAACAAGCTGGCGCTGTACGTGTTCCCGTTGGGCGTCGTGGTGTCCGGGCCGTTCCTGCCAATCGCCATTCTCATGTACTGGGTCGCCAACAACATCTGGACCTATGGTCAGCAGCATGTGGTGTTCAACCGGATTGAGAAGCGTGAGGCCGAGGAGAAGGAACAGGCGATCGCACGCCGTTCGGCCAATGCTCCTGCGCCCGGTGTGAAGCCGAACAGGTCCAAGAAGGGCAATCCGCCGGCCGCGGCGGTGACTACAGATACCGACGTCGATGAGACCGGCGCAGAGTCCGCGGACACGACGGATTCGGGTTCTGCAGGGGCGAAGCCGGCCCCGGGTGCCAAGCCCAACAAGAAGAAGCGTTGACCGGCCAGAGGGTAAAGACCCTGAGCGACGGCCGGTGCAAGAGGGAGAAGGCAGGGATATGACAGACACAGAAACGCAGGCGGAGGCGACGGAAACTCCAGAGGCCCCGACGACGGCTGCGGCCGCTCCGGCAAGCAAGGGCGACGATCTGGAAGAGCGTCTGGTTGCCGAAGGCGAGATCGCCGGGGACTACCTGGAGGAGCTCCTCGATCTGCTGGACTTCGATGGTGACATCGATCTGGACGTCGAGGGCGACCGCGCGATCGTCAGCATCGACGGCGGCGACGATCTGAGCAAGCTGGTGGGTCGCAAGGGTGAGGTGCTGGACGCGCTCCAGGAACTGACGCGGTTGGCCGTGCACCAGAAGACCGGCGAGCGTAGCCGGCTGATGCTGGACATCGCTCGGTGGCGCCGGCAGCGTCGTGACGAACTGGCCGCACTGGGCAAGAAGGTGGCTGAGCGGGTGCTGGCATCGGGCGAGCGCGAAGAGCTGTCGCCGATGACGCCCTTCGAGCGCAAGATCGTGCACGACGCCGTGGCGGCCGTGGACGGCGTCCACAGCGAGAGCGAGGGCGTCGAGCCGTCTCGCCGGGTGGTTGTTCTGCTCGATTGAGCACCTTAATTACATCGATGTTGTTCGTCGGCGGCGAGCTGGCGGGGAAAACGGAGGCTGTTTCACGTGAAACATGGTGAAGCTCCGTCCCCACCGGCCGCCGCCGTCGATGTTTTTGGCGACCGCGCCGAACTGGCGCAGCGCTACGCGCAAATCCTTGCCGGCGACGGGATTGAACGTGGGCTGATCGGACCGTCAGAGGTCAGCCGGTTGTGGGACCGTCACGTGATGAATTGCGCCGCTATAGGTGAGTTGGTCTGCAGCGGTGAACGAATCGGCGATATCGGCAGTGGAGCCGGTCTTCCCGGTATCCCGCTGGCGCTCGCTCGGCCCGATGTTCACGTGGTTCTGATCGAGCCGCTGCTACGCCGCGCAGACTTCCTTCGCGGAGTGGTCGCCGAGCTCGGTATCGACGTGACTGTGATCCGCGGCCGAGCCGAGGAGCGGACCGTCCGAGCCGAGGCGGGGGAGTTGGACGTCGTCACCTCCCGGGCGGTGGCGGCCCTCGACAAGTTGGCCAAGTGGAGCCTGCCGCTCCTGAAAGTCGACGGCCGAATGCTGGCCCTCAAGGGGGAGCGGGCGGCCGACGAGGTCGTCGAACACCGTCGGGCACTCAACTCACTCGGTGCTGTGGACGTAAGGGTGGTGAAATGTGGCGTGAACTATTTGGCTCCGCCGGCAACCGTGGTCGTGGCCAAGCGCGGAGCCGGGCGCGGGGCGACCGGTCGACCGGTCAAGAACCGGCGATGAGATCGTCGGCCGGGGAGGGCAATGTGTCCCGGGCTTCGGAAGCGGCCGACCCGGCCGCCACATCAGGAAAGGCAGTGAGCGATGCCAGGGGCGAGCACAGCGACGAGAAAGCAGATGTTTCACGTGAAACGTGGACGACAAGCGTGACGATGGATACGCCGATCGGGGCGGAAGCCGAACGCGCGGTGCAGATAATTCACGGAGCCAAGGGACAGCAACTGCCACACCCGCAGCACCAGCGAGTGTTCACCATCGCCAACCAGAAGGGCGGCGTCGGCAAGACCACCACCGCGGTCAATATGGCTGCGGCGCTGGCGCTGCAGGGACTGAACGTTCTGGTCATCGATCTGGACCCTCAGGGCAACGCCAGCACCGCGCTGGGCATCGAGCACCGGCCGGGTACCGCGTCGTCGTATGAGGTGCTGATCGGCGAGATCACGCTCGAGAGCGCCCTGCAGCGCAGTCCGCACAACGAGCGTTTGTACTGCGTGCCGGCGACCATCGACCTGGCCGGTGCCGAGATCGAGTTGGTCAGCATGGTGGCACGTGAAACCCGGCTGCGGAATGCGCTTGCCACGCTCAAGGACCACAACTTCGATTACGTCTTCATCGACTGCCCGCCGTCGCTTGGTCTGCTGACCATCAACGCTCTCGTGGCAGCGCCTGAGGTGCTCATCCCGATCCAGTGCGAGTACTACGCACTGGAGGGGGTGGGCCAGCTGCTGCGCAATATCGAGATGGTCAAGGCGCACCTCAACCCCCAGCTCGACGTCACCACCGTGGTCCTCACCATGTACGACGGCCGCACCAAACTCGCCGACCAGGTCGCGATGGATGTTCGCGACCACTTTGGCGATAAGGTTTTGCGGACCGTCATCCCACGCAGCGTCAAGGTTTCCGAGGCGCCGGGGTACGGCATGACGATCCTGGATTACGACCCGGGATCACGTGGAGCAATGAGCTATTTGGATGCCAGCCGTGAACTCGCCCAACGCGGCGAGCCGGGAGTGAGGAAGTAACGATGTCGCAGCCGAAGAAGCGCAGCGGACTCGGTCGGGGGCTGGCGGCGCTCATCCCGACCGGTGCACCCGAGGACGGGCAGCAGGACACCTCGCTGCGGATGGGGTCCGCGGCTGCCGACGTGCTGATCGGCGGCGGTCCGACCGCACCGGTCAACGGGGCGGCGGCTGCAGAGTCAGCTGCGGCCGCCAAGGCGGAAGCCGAGGCCATCGGCGCGGTGTACCGCGAGATCGAGCCGACTGCGATCCAGCCGAACCCGCGACAGCCGCGCAGCGTCTTCGACGGTGACGCGCTCGCCGAGCTGGTGCACTCGATCCGCGAGTTCGGTCTCATGCAGCCCATCGTGGTGCGCGAGCTCAGCGAGCCGTCCGGGCCGCATCGCTACCAGCTGATCATGGGCGAACGCCGGTGGCGCGCTTCCCAGGAGGCCGGTCTGACGGTCATCCCGGCGATCGTCCGGGAGACCGCCGACGACAACATGCTGCGCGATGCGCTGCTCGAGAACATCCACCGGGTCCAGCTCAACCCACTCGAAGAGGCGTCGGCCTACCAGCAGCTGCTGGAGGAGTTCGACGTCACCCACGAGGAACTCGCGACACGGATCGGTCGGTCACGTCCGGTGATCACCAACATGATTCGTCTGCTGAAGCTGCCCATCGTGGTACAGCGGCGCGTCGCCGCCGGCGTGCTGTCGGCCGGCCACGCCCGTGCGCTGCTCGCACTCGAAGGGGGAGCGGAGAAGCAGGAAGAGCTCGCCGCCCGCATCGTGGCCGAAGGACTGTCGGTTCGCGCGACGGAAGAAGCCGTCACTCTCGCCAACCGCGACGGTGACAAGCCGACCCCGACCCCGAAGCGTAAGCCGATTCAGATGCCCGGACTGCAGGACGTTGCCGAGCAACTGTCGACCGCCTTCGACACGAAGGTCACCGTGAGCCTGGGCAAGCGTAAAGGCAAGATCGTCGTCGAGTTCGGCTCGGTCGACGACCTTCAACGCATCGTCGAACTGATGAAGGCCGAACAGAGCTAACCGGCCAGTTTTCAGGGTTGTGACGGCACGACCAGCCACCAGTGCCCGTTACGTCACTGTGACGGTGACGTTTTTGGCGGGCGGGACGGGGAAGGGACGGCGATGTTTCACGTGGAACACTTCAACGTTCGGTGCCCGTCGATCCCGGCTGAACAAACCGGGTCGACGGCGCCGGGTTCTTTTATCCTGAAGAGGCAGCCTGATCCGATCCGGCTTACGACGGGAGTCTGGTGACATCACGAATCACGCCGCTGCGCCTCGAGTCCTTCGAGCGGTTGCCGAAGCATGCGCGGCGTTGTGTGTTCTGGGAAGTCGATCCGTCGACCCTCGGTGATAGTGACCATCTCAGCGACCCCGAGTTCGAAAAGGAAGCATGGCTGTCGATGGTCATGCTCGAGTGGGGATCGTGCGGACAGTTGGCCGTCGGCTGCGACCCAGACCGCGCCGAGGACCCCAACGACGATGCGCCGTGTCTCGGCTACGCGTTCTACGCGCCGCCGCGCGCAGTACCGCGAGCGGGACGCTTTCCGACCGGGCCGGTCAGTCCCGACGCGGTACTGCTGACCTCCATCGGTGTCGATTCCAGCGAGGAAGGGGAGGCGCTGCGACGCCATCTCATTGCTGCCGTTGTGACCGATCTGGTTCGACGTGGTGTACGCGCACTGGAGGCATTCGGCCGCACGACAGAGGTGGCGCAACTCGGTGGGCTCCACACCTGCCCGGCAGAGCTCGCGGCGACGGTGGAGGCGTTCGGGGAGTGCAGCGTCGAGCAGTGCGTCATCGATGCCGACTTCCTTCAGGACAACGGCTTCGAGATCATCGCGCCGCACCCGTACTTCCCTCGGCTCCGGCTGGAGCTGGAGCAGGGACTCGGCTGGAAGGCAGACGTCGAGGCCGCCCTGGAGCGACTCCTCGACAGCGCGCAGCTGCAGCAGCCCGTCGGGGCCGTCCCCAGTGCGGTGTTATGGACGCCGCAGCGCTGAGTGCGTAAGCGCCGCGCAGTGGGCGGCCTCCGATCGGTTGGTTCCACGTGAAACAGCGATGGTCCCGTACGCTCGCGGCCGTGGGGGAGATGCCGTTGAAACCGGACGATTCCGGGCTGCTCGATGTCGGTGACGGCAACAAGATGTACTGGGAGACCCGGGGCAATCCCGCCGGCCGGCCGGTGCTCATCGTCCACGGTGGGCCGGGAGCCGGCCGCTCCCGCACTGCACACAAGCAATTCGACCCCGAGCTGTTCTACGTGGTGCAGTTCGATCAGCGCGGGTGCGGGGACAGCCTGCCGAGTGCGGCCGATCCGTCGACCGACATGTCATGCAACACGACAGAGCATCTGCTGGCCGACATGGAGATGTTGCGATGCCATCTCGGCGTCGAGCAGTGGCTGCTCTACGGCGGCTCCTGGGCCTCGACGTTGATCCTCGCCTACGCACAGCGGTACCCGAATCGGGTGCTGGGCATCGTCCTGATCGGCGTGACGATGACGCGTCCGCAGGAGGTCGACTGGCTGTACCGCGGGCTACGGCTGGTCCGTCCGGTCGAGTGGGAGCGGTTCCGGAACGGCGTGCCCGCAAAGCACCGGGACGGCAATCTCGTCGAGGTCTACCGGCAGCTGTTGGAGCATCCCGATGCCGCGGTAAGGGAGCGGGCCGCGCACGATTGGTGTGCGTGGGAGGACGCTGCAATCGCCCACGAGTCGGTGGGGAAGCCCGGTCAATACTCGGCGAAGATCGATGCCGCGCGGATGGCCTTCGTCCGGATCTGCACCCACTACTTCGCCCGTGCGGCGTGGCTCGAAGATGGCCAACTGTTGCGCGATGCCCACCGGCTCCGCGGAATCCCGGGCGTGCTCATCCACGGTCGTCTCGATCTCTCCGCACCCGTACGGACGGCATGGGAACTGGCGGAGGCATGGCCCGATGCCGACCTCCGGATCATCGAGGACTCAGGCCACACGGGCAGCCCCGCGATGGCGGCTGCGATCACGGACGCTGTAGCGAGGTTCGCCCCGCGCAGGGGATAGCGGCGGTTCCACGTGAAACGTCGTTGCACCGCCAGACTCGGCAGTGGAAACGACGCGCGGCTGCGCTGGCGCTGCGCCCCGCTGAGTCCGCATGCTGTCGGGCATGAGCGGACCGTGTGGACCGGCTGACTGCAGCCACGTGGGTGTGAGCTCGAGATGCCCGACCGGAGCCGTGACGATGCCTCTGGCTGAGGCGGAAGGCTCGGCGCGGCTGTGGGAGACACGGCCCGTTGATTTGGCCCGCTGCTACCGCTCGCCGCGATGACACCGTGTCAGCCGCACTGGCCACTCACTCCGGGTCCGCCGCGTCGAACAGGGGGAGGGCAACAGCTTCGTCACATCCGAGGAATTGCGTCGGACGCGGTCGCGTGCGCGCACAGTCTGTCGCGGACGCCAAACTGCGTCGCCGCACAGGACTGCCCGTGCGGCTGACGAAGTTCGTCAGCCATCGGCCCGAGATGACGAACCTATGCCAGGTGCTCGGGGTCCACCACCTCGTCGCCCTGACGGGAGCCGATGGGCCGTCGAGGTGTTCGCCAACCGTGCGCGATTCGCGCGCCGACTTTGTCGTCACCGCGGATAACGCCGCAGCGGTGTCCCAGATCTGTCACCGGCGCGACGGTATGCGACTGGCGATCGAATTTCGCGGCGGCCGGGGTGCGGGCGCTATCACTGCCCACGATCCTGGACAGCCTGCACGACCCGTCTCCGGTCGCTCACGGGAAGTTCGCGACGGCGGTCCGGCGACAGCAGACATTGCCCGCTTGCGTGGATTGGTCGCATGCCATTGTCACTGAGCGGGAGCGTGTCCTCTTCCGCCGGCTGGTGGTGTTCCTCGGGGCTTCGATCCGGACGCCCCCGTGCGGTCGGGCGGCGGATGTCGCGGGTCGGCGCCGGGCCCTCGATCAGCTGAGCCTGCTCGGGGGGGTCGGAGGCAGCCGACGCTGTGCCGGCCGAGGCACGGCGACCACTACGGGGCGGTGGCCACCGTGCTCGACGCGCCCGGTCGGCCGGCAGGGGAGCCGGCGCGGCACGCGAGAACGGCAGGACACTCTCGCGTGGGTACAGCCGATGCAGGGCGAGTTGCTTACTGCGGGGGCGGACGTCCGGGTAGCTGTCGCGGAAGCCTAGGCGGCGCATGATCCGATCCGGACTGTGGGTGCACCAAGGTATGGCCGTTGCCCTCGCCCTGGGAGAGGTGATGACGACGTGGGAGGCCGGCTCGGCGGCCGAACGTTATCTCGGCGTCCACCTCGCCGCGGCGGTCACGTACGCGCGGACGGCCGAAGCCGAACTCAGCGGCGGTAATCTCGCGGCCGCGCGGGCGGCTGGCCGACGACGGGGTGCCGAAGAATGTGGGCCGGCATTTGAAGGTCGCGGGTATCACCAGGCTCCGTGTGGCGATGGCCCAGGACCAACCGGGCCAAGCGTCACGTGACGCTGACAGCGCGCTTGCTCTGGCCGTCGAAGCTTGCGGCCGGGTCCCGGAGATCTTCACATTCCTGGTGCCGTCGTCCGGCGACACCGGGAAGCAGCGGGCTCCACGGAGCCGGTGAGTCGATCCGGAGACCGAGTCGGGTGCCATCCGCTCCCGGTTCACCACGCGGAGCTATGAGGCGTCAGTGGCAGCCCCGCGGGAGGCCATGGGGGAGAAGGAGTTCGACGCGGCGTGGTCCGAGGGCGGTGGGCTGTTCACAGGACGTGGGTCGGCTGGAGTGACCGCACGGTGGTCGACTGCCGTCTCGGCGATACGGGCCAGGGCGTCGATGACTTCCACGAGCGGCTGGGTCGTGTCGATCTCGTGAGTGGCCAACCGCCGCAACAGCGGCTCGATCTCTTCGATGTCGGCCAGGATCCGGGCCCGCTCCTCTGCGGACTTGCCGAACGGATTGTTGGTCCGACGCTGCACCCGCTCCAATACGACTTCGGTTGGGGCGGTGAGGAGTACGACCGCGTCGAACCGGTCGTAGAAGCGCCATTGGTTGGCGACCGTGCCTTGAACGAACAAGGGCTGTGTTCGCGGTTGCTTCAGCAGCCCGTCGATCAGCGGCTCTCGCCAAAGCGGCTCGTCCCCGATGACTTCGGTCCACGGTTCGTCGTCGGTATCAACGGTGGGGTAACCCCGCTGAGCCAGCCCGGCCAGCGCCGTCGACTTGCCCACCCCGGACATGCCTGTCACGAGAACCGCAGCGTTGCGATTCATAGCGACTGATTCAACCAGGCTTCGCACCGAGGCGCCCGCGCCGAGCACTCAGCACCCCGCACACGCGATTTCCGCGCGCTTACCTCACCCCCGCGGCGGAAAGACAGAAATTAAGCGCCGGCCTGGCCGGCCTGCTCCACCGACATCTCGTGGGCGAGCAGCTCGGCGAAGGTGAAAGTGCCTGTGGGACGGTCGTTCTTGCCCAGCAGGTACAACCGCTTCACCGCGGCCAGGATGCCCTCGGCGATGGAGTCGCGGGAACCGGGAGAGGTCAGCAGTTCGCGGTCCTGCGGGCTGCTGACATAGCCGATGTCGACCTGCACGGTGGGCATCCGGGTGAGCCGCAGCAGGTCCCAGGTGCGGCCGTGGGTCCGGCAGTCGCGGAAACCGCTGCGCGCCACGACTTCCCGCTGGATGAAGTCGGCGAGGTTGCGGCCGATGGTGGACACCGAACCGTGCGAGTTACCGAAGTAGAAGGACGCGACGCCGTTGGCCGCCGGGCTGGGCAGGCTGGCGCAGCGCAGGCTGATCATCAGATCGGCGCCCACGGCGTTGGCGGTCGAGGCGCGTTCGGCGTCGGTCGGGCTGCCACTGACAGGGCGGGACAGGAACGTGTCCATGCCGATGGCCGTCATACGGCCTTCCAGGCGGCTGGCGAGATCCCACAAGACATCGGCTTCACTGACCAGGCCGGACCGGCTGGTCATGATCAGCCCGCGATCTTCGCCGCCGCGGCCCGGATCGATGATGATCCGTTTTCCGGTCAGGCGGGGGCCGCTGCGCCGCACGAGTTCCTCTTCGCGGATCGCGTGCGGTGAGCCGCCGGTGACCCGCGAACCCAGGAAGTACAGGGAGCGCAACGTCTCCGGACCGCAGATGCCGTCCGGGAACATGCCGTACTCGCGCTGGTAGGACATCAGGCCGTTGTGGGTCTGCAAGCCGAAATGACCATCGACGAGACCGGTGTAGAAACCGAGATCCTGCAACCGTGCCTGCAGGGTGGCGACGTCGTCGCCGTACATCGGGGCACCGAACTGGTGCGACAGTGTGCGCGCTCCCAGCCGGTACGAGGCTTCTTTGAGCGCTCGATAGGTGGCCTCACCGACCATGCCGTCGACGAGCAGTCCACGCTGCTGCTGGAAGGCCCGCACGGCCTGGTCGAGATCGTCGTCGAAGAGATCGAGAGCGACGTGCCTGCCGGTGGTGAGATCCGCGTCGGGACTGTCCAGCAGTCCCAGGGCGGTCAGCGCCGCCCGAATCTCGGTGACCGAACCTCCCCGGTCCCCGCGACGCAGTATCGACATTCCTGGCCTTTCAATCACAGACGCCAGGCGGGCGGACAGCTGCGCACTGGCGGGACGCAGAGTCCCATTGTCGCAGACTCTCCGCTGAATCCCGCAACTTCACTGGCAGCGGCGGCGCAGCCCATCCTCTCCGGACGGACGGCGCCCCGCCAGGTGAGTCAGAGTTGGTCGGCGATCTCCCGCAGCAGGGCTGCCTTGCCCTTGGCGCCGACGATGCGCTTCACCGGTTCGCCATTCTTGAACAGGATCAGGGTCGGGATCGAGACGACCTGGAAGTTACGGGCGGTCTCGGGGTTGGCGTCGACGTCGAGCTTGGCGACGGTCAACTCACCGGCCTTCTCACCCGCCAGCTCCTCGAGCACCGGGGCGATCATCTTGCACGGTCCGCACCACGTCGCCCAGAAATCGACCAGCACCGGGGTGCCGCTCTTGATGACGTCGCTGTCGAACGAACCGTCCGTGACGGTCAGCGTTGCGCTGCCCTCGCTCATGTATTGCTCCTCTCGGGTGAACTCTGTGGGGGATAGGACGATCAGCTGTGTTCGGCCAGCCAGCGCTCGGCGTCGATGGCCGCCGAACAGCCGCTGCCGGCCGCGGTGATCGCCTGCCGGTAGGTGTGGTCGACCAGGTCGCCGGCGGCGAACACGCCATCCAGTGACGTGTTGGTGGTGCGACCCTGCACCTGCACGTAACCCTCGTCATCGAGATCCACGAGGCCGCGCACCAGGTCCGACCGCGGGTCGTGGCCAATGGCGACGAACACGCCGGTGACGGGAAGCTTGCTCTCCTCGCCGGTGGCGGTGTTGCGCAGAACCAGCCCGCTGACCTTCGAATCACCTTCCACCGCAAGAACTTCGGTGTTGGTGACGAAGGTGATCTTCTCGTTGGCCTGTGCGCGTTCCAGCATGATGCGGGACGCGCGGAACTCGTCCCGGCGGTGAATCAGCGTCACCGAACGGGCGAAGCGCGTCAGGAACGTCGCCTCCTCCATGGCAGAGTCGCCGCCGCCGATCACGGCGATGTCCTGGTCGCGGAAGAAGAAACCGTCGCAGGTGGCACAGGTGCTCACGCCCTGGCCGATCAGCTCCTGCTCACCCGGGATACCGAGGTGCCGGGCAGCGGCACCCATCGCGAGGATGACCGCGCGCGCCTGGTAGGTCTCGCCGTCGACGGTGACGGTCTTGATGGGGCCGTCCAGAGACACCGCGTCGACGTCCTCCATGCGCAGGTCGGCGCCGAACCGCAGGGCCTGCTCGCGCATCTCCTCCATGAGCTCGGGGCCGGTGATGCCCTCCTTGAAGCCTGGGTAGTTCTCCACCTCAGTGGTGGTCATCAACGCACCACCGAACTGGACACCTTCGAAAACCAGCGGCTTGAGCTGGGCGCGCGCCGTGTACACCGCGGCGGTGTAGCCGGCCGGCCCGGAGCCGATGATGATCACGTCGTGCACGGTGTCTTGGGTGGTCATGGCCGCCTTTCATCTGGCTCTGGTCAGGCTCATACCTGGCTGGCCTGCTGCCAGAGTCGGTACGCCTATAACACCAGGGTAGGTGCCGGTGTTCCCGGGCGGTTGACGGGCTCCGGGGCAGTCAGCGGCTGGATTGTGTCGGTGGGCCCGGAGCGTCGAGGATGACGGCATCGGCGATCAGGCCGGCGTTGGCGGAATTGCAGTCGGCAGACACGACCAGGGCCATCGTCGGGCCGCGGTCGGCCTCAGGCAGCAGCAGGAGCACCTGGGCGCGGTCGTGCACGGTCAGGGTGGCGGCACCCAGAATCGGGGTTGTGGGGGAGTAACCGAGCCCCTGTAGACAGGACTGCAACCGGTCCGGCGGGGCGAGCGCTCCCAACTCGGCAGGCCGGCCCCGCAGGTCGAGGATCTGCCGGTCGGGCCACGGCATGCCCGCCTGCCGCTGCACGGTCAGCGACGCCGCCTTGGGGCCGGCCGAGACCCGCGCCGGTTCGTCAGACCCGCTGAGCACGACGGTGGCGCCGACGGCGATCGCGATCAAACCGGCGGCGGCGCCGGCGATGACGGCGGGATGTGCGCTACGCGCACCATGGCCGGCCGAGTGCCCAGGGACGACGGCGTGGCGGGGCGGTCGAGTGCCGGCCTCGCGCAGGGCTGATCCGATGTGTGCGGTGACGTCGGCAGGGATGTCGCTCTCGCCGTTGTCGTCCGCCAGGTCATGGAGGTCGCGGCGCACCCGCTTGAGTTCGGCGTACTGCCGCGCTACGACGGGGTCGTCCCGGATGCGCCGGCGCAGTCGGGCTGCCGTGGCGTCGTCGAGCAGTCCGGCCTGGAGGTCGGCGAGCAGTTCCAGGGAGACGGGCTGGTCGGCGTGTTCGTCGTCCACCTGCCGAAGCCTAATCCGGCCGTCGCGGGGCGCGACCGCCCATCGAATCCGGTGTGCGGTGGAAAAACGTCACGTGACCGGCCCGGTCAGTCGGAGAGATGTGCCAACGACCGGGCGAGCTTGGCCCGGGCCCGCGCGCAGCGGCTCTTCACCGTGCCCTCGGCGATGCCCAGCATTGCCGCGGTCTCGGCCACCGAGTAGCCCTGCATGTCGACGGCGACCACCGCTGCCCGCTGTTCGACCGGCAGCCGCAGCAGTGCGCGTTCGACGACGATGGTGGTCTCGACCCGGTGCGCGGGGTCCGCGGTCTGGCAGGCCGTGTCGTTGAGTTCTTCAGTGCGGCGAAACTTGTTGTGGCGCAGGCGGTCGAGGCACGAGTTCACCACGATGCGGCACAGCCAGCTGCGGACCGAACTGTCGTGCCGGAACCGCGGCGCATGGCGGTGGGCTTTGAACAGCGCGTCCTGCAGGGCGTCCAGGGCGTCTTGCGGGTCGTGGCTCGTCAACCGGGCGAGCCGGTACAGCTGGTGGCGATGCCGGTAGAACAGCTCTTCGAACGCGTACCGCTCACCGGCGACATGCGCCGCGAGCAATTCTGCGTCGGATGCGTCCGACTGTGGCCCCCCGAAACTCCCCACCTCCGAACCATAAATCGGGTTCGGCAGCGGCCCCGACGCGAATTGAGCGGTGCGGTTCTGACCTGCGCAGATGGCCTGCTCAGGCCTGTGGATAACTCAGGCGGCCGCCTTCACGACGACGTTGGAGATGTCAGTCTTGCTCTTGCCGTCGACCGTCCCCAGCGTCGAGATCCAGATCAGCAGATGTGAGGTCGGCTGCGCGCCCGAGATCGTGATCGTGTTGGTTCCGGGCTTCATGGTCGCCGGCTGCGTCAGGACGGTCGTGGCATCCAGCGAGGCCGGGGTGGCCGTCTGAGCCGACCGGATCTGGACGGCGGTGCCCGTGCTGGTCAGGTTCAGGCTGACCGATGCCACCGTGGTCGCCTGGGGCAGAGTCAGCATGAGGCCGACGCCGCTCTTGAAACTGGGGAACGGCGTGGGATCGGTGTAGATATCGGTGGACCACGCATCGCCTGCGGCGCCGGTGATGGCCTTGCCCGCGGACTCCGGGGAGTCTGCGCCACCGCCAGGTGAAAACACCGTCACCCCAACGGGTTTCACCACGTTGCCGGGGGCCGGGGCGCCGCTCGAGGTCGGGTGCTGGCTGTTGAGGCCGAGCTGCTGCTTGTCCAGGCCGCCGCCGACGTCACCGAAGATGCCCCTGAGCACCGACGCCAGCACCAGTAGCGCCACGAGGAGGACGGCGCCGCCGACACCCACCCCGATCAGCAGTGCCTTGCGTCGCTTCGCCGCGGCATCGAGTTCTGGCGCGTCTGCGGCTTCCGGATGCTGCGAGCCATCGACGGGCTCCAGCAGTTCCGTGGTGTCGGCGACGGTGGTCGCCTGCTGAAGCAGATTCAACAGCGTTGGCGCCGACCGGATTCCGCCACCCTCCTGGACCGCCCTGGCCGCCGCCGCGGAAATCTGGAAGGGGATGGTCCCGTCGACCGCGCGGGGTTCGACGGGCTGGCCGGCGCTGTTCTTCGTCGCGGGCAGCATGCCGCTGAGGGCACCGGATTCGGGCAGGGGCCAGCGGTTGGTCAGCAGCGCGTACAGCGTGGCGCCGATGCCGCGGATGTCGTCTTCTGGTGTGGCGGACGGCAGCGTGCCGGGGAAGGCGAGCACCACGTCGCCCTCGATGCTGACCCGGATGCGGCCAGGGTGGTCGACCGACAGCGCGACGCCGGACCGGTGTGCGGACTCGGCCGTCGACGCCAGGGACTGGATGGCGCGGGCACCGCCCATCGCGGACGGTTCCGTCGCGGCCACCTCGGCCAGTGAACCGCCGCGGATCCATTCGCTGACCACCAGGCCGCCATGGCCGAGTCGGGTGACGTCCAGGATCCGGGCCAGCCCGGGTCCCTCGATGTGGCTCAGTTTGCTTGTCCGGGTGAGGATTTCCTGCACCATGGACTGGGGCAGCTCGCCGTCGTGGTCGACGAACGTCAGCGCCACCTGGCGATCGAGCGGAATGTCCAGGGCATGCCAGAACTGCAGATCGGGCGGACCGCCATGGAAGACGAGCAGCCGGTAGCGGCCGTCGGCCACCACGGCGCCGGCCCGCAACGCGACGTCGTCGGCGCCGCCTGACGTATCCGGGATGTGGGCGGATCCCTGGTCCGCGGGTGCGTCGGTCACCGCAAATCCTTTCCGAAGCCCGCCCGCGGTACCACTTTCCGGGGTTGCCGCGCCGTTGGCAGACGCGCCGGGCCGGCGTGGTACCGGAGATGAATTGCCGTGTCCAGGGTACGGGACCACGGTCCGTCCCGAGTCCGGTACAGCAGAGCTGACCTGGACTGCGGGGGCGGGTGCCGGGCTGCTGCGGCCCAGCCGGCGCTGTACGAAAGCCACCGCGGCCAGGGCGTCGGGCACCTTCGCGGCCACCAGAACCGCCACGATCACCGGGAGCATGATGAGCCCGAGCAGAAACAGCCGCAGCAACGATCCGGCGGCGCCGCCGTGCTCGGTCAGCCGACCGAACCCCAGCAGCCGGTCGGCGACATAGGCCAGCAGCCCCGAACCCAGGGCGGCACAGATGGTCACCAGAATGGTCCGGACCACCGGCAGCTCGACCATCCGGCCGTGCGGCGGCCGCAGTGCCGACCGCAGCAGGATGTAGCCGACGGTCGCGCCGGCCAGGAACCCCACCCCATTGGCCAGCCCCAGGTATCCGGCCACGAGTTCCCGGTCATCGGTCAGGTGGGGGGCGATCAGCGAGCCGACGATCTTCACCACGGTGATCACGACGATCAGCACGATCGGGATCCACGGTTGTTCGCGGGCGTAGAACACCCGAAGTTCCAGCAGCACCATGGAATACGGGATGAGCGTGAACGCCGACAGGGTGATGGCCATGCCGAGATAACCGGCATCGGTGGCACCGAAGTTGCCGTACGCGAAGAGGGCACTGCCGATGGCGGGGCCCGCGACGGTCATGAAGGCGACGATGGGGATCAGCGTCACCATGGTCAGCCGGGTGGCCAGCGAGAAATCGGCGAGCACCGCGGGGTTGTCGTTCGCGGCGGCGTTGCGGGACAGCCGCGGCATCACCACGGTCAGCACCGTCACGCCGATCATGCCGAATGGCAACTGCAGCAGCAGCCACGCGTAGTTGTAGATCGCCGGACCGGATGCGGCTGCGTGGCTGGCGATTTCGTTGCCGACGATCAGACCGATCTGACTGATCAGGACGTACAGCATCATGGCGACGGCCATGGTCCCGAACTTCTTGAGCCGGTCGTCGATGCCCCACAGCGGCCGCAGGTCGACGCGGTGCCGGTGCAGGGAGTACAGCAGCACCCCGGCCTGGGCCACGACGCCGAGCGTGGTGCCGATGCCGAGAACCAGCAGCTTGGCGTTGCCCATCTCGACGGGATCGATCGAGAGTTCGCCCGGGACAAGCACATACACGCCCAGCGTGATGATGGCCACCACGTTGTTGAGCACCGGCGCCCAGGCTGGCGGCCCGAAGACGTTGCGGTTGTTCAGGATTGCCATGTAGACCGAGGTCAACCCGTAGAAGATGATCTGCGGCAGAAGCAGATACGCGAAGGCGGTGGTGAGCGGCTTGTTCACCTGGGGGTCGCTGCCCAGCATCAGCCGCACCAGCAGCGGTGCCGCCGCGACCGACAGCACCGTCGTCACCAGCAGCAGCGCGGTGGCCAGCGTGACCAGCCGCCGCACGAACGCGGCGCCACCGTCGGCGTCGTCGCGTTCGGCCCGGGCCAGCACCGGCACGAAGATCGCGGTGAAGGTGGCTTCGAGCACCAGGGCGGCCACCATGTTCGGCAGCTGGTTGGCGACCGTGAACGAACTGGACAGTGCCGCACCGAGAATCGCGGCGAGCAGCACGATGCGCAGGAAGCCGGTGATGCGGCTGACCAGGGTGGCGAAGGCCATGCCCCAGGACCGGGAGACGACGGCGGCGTCGGACAGCTCAGCCCGCCGAGGTGGTGGTGGCGGCGACACTATGGCCTGCGGCCGGGGACCACCACGCGGGGCGCTCATGAGTCCTCCGGGGCGTGGGCGATGGCGGTGTCGAGCGGGTCGGGGCGGTCGGGCTGGGAGGTATCTGCCGGGACCGGCCGGGCGTGGTGTGGCCGGTCCAGGTCGGCCCGGTCGGGCTGACCGCGGAACCGGTGCCACAGCCGGCGGCCGGCCAGCAGGAACAGCACCGCGCCCGCGGACAGCGTGATGAAGAACAGCACCTTGCCGTAGGCGTTGGAGTGCACCGACAACCGGACCGGTTCGCCGAGCGTCAGTCCGTTGACGGTGCGCAACGCGGCGTCCACTGCGACGCGCTGGGTGAAGTGCACCTCGATGGGCACGCGCAGTGGCAGATAGCCCGGCGGCAGTTCGATCTCACCCATGTCGGTGACGGTCATGCCGGGTGGCGCGTCGATGACCAGTCGCACCCGGATGGGCAGCGGGAGGTCGTTGCGCAGGGCGAGGGGGAGGGGACTGCGTTCGGTGGCCAGCGTGTACGAGCCGCCGGGGTTGACGACGGTGACCGCGTGGAACAGGTCGTCCATCGTGGCCTGCGTGGTGGTGACGCGCTGCTGGGCCAGGGTTTCGCGGACGGTCGGTGGTAGCGACTGGGTCAGCGCCCGCAGCATGTCCTCGCGTAGCGGCGCCGTGTACTGATCGCCGGTGAGCCCGGTTTGGGTGTTGACGGTCAGCGCGGCGGTCAGGCCCCAGATGCGCTCCATCGCGGTCGAGATCTGGCTGGTGATGCCGTCGCCGTAGCGGGCCTTGGGGTTGCCGGTTCCGTTGTCCGGCGGTGTGGCGGACGGCGTCGGCGGCAGGGCCTGGGCATCGGCGATCACCGCGGGCATCGGGCGGGCGACCGCCAGCCCGGAGTGGATCGCCGTGGCCACCGACGTCAGGATCGCCTGCGCGTCGTCGGGGGTGACGTCCCACGCCAGCGGGGGCATCAGGATCTGGTTGCGGGGCTGCGCATCGGGTTGCAGGCCACGCCACAGGACGGAGGCGATGGCGTCCTGGCGACGTGCCACCGGCGAGTCATGGATGAGCGGCACGTGCAGCGACGTGTCGAGGTATCCCGGCGAGATCGGGGTGCGCCCGGCGCCGGCGAGGGCCGCGGCGACGCACGGGTCGAATGGCGCCACGGTGACTTTGTCGCTGTATCGCCGGGGTGCGGTGTCGGCGGGATGATCGGACTCGTCGGCGGTGATCGGCGCCGCGGCGATCGCGACGGTCGGTTCGGGCTGCGCGGACAGCAGTCGGACGGCCGGGCCGGTGAGCGGGCCGTCGCCGACGACCGTGGCGCCGCGCAGGGCTTGGATGCCGAGAAGCTGGTTGACGATCGGTCCGGCGTCGGTGGTGGCGGTGGAGCTCAGGGCGGCGTCGCCGACGCGCTGCAGCGCGCGCAGGTCGGCCTGGGCGTACACCGTCGGGGTGACGCAGACCCGCTGTGCCAGCTCTCGCAACCGGTGCAGCCACTCGGTCGCGGCCTGTTGTCCGGCGCCCGGGTGGGTGGGGGAGTTGAGGCCGGCGGCGGGGTCGTCGGATACGACGTAACCGCCGCTCATGGCATTGACGGTGATCAGCAGATCGGGGTCGATGGCCAGGCACATGGCGCCGCGCATCAGGCCGCCGGGATCGACCTGGTCGTTGGTCGCGAAGTCGGCGGCGGCCAGCAGCGTGTCCAGGCGGCCGCCGTTGGCCAGGGAGGTGGCGAGGTCGTCGTCGGCCAGGCGGGCCGGTTCGGTGCGGCCGGGCACGCCGGCGGCCAGGTGCGGACGGTCGGCGAGCGGCCACAGCAGGGTCAGTGCGACGGGATGCGCGGTGTCGGGCGGGACGACGGCGTCGATGGGCTGCTGGCCGGTGCCGCCGGGGACGGCCGGGGTGGCGGGCACGCCCAGCACGGGTAGCAGGAAGCGGGCGTCGTCGAGCCGGGCGGCCGACCCGTAGTCGGGTGTCCCGTTGACGTTGACCAGCAGGGGATACACCCCGGGCTTGTCGATGTCGAGGGCCGGATGGTCGGCCGACCGCACCGGGTAGGCCAGCCGGAACGGCACGCTCTGGCCGCGCGCCAGATCCTGCGAGACGGTGGTGAAGTCGCCGACCGCGGAGTAGTCCGTCGGTTCGGCGGCGAGCGTCGTCCGCAGCCCGGACGACGACGTCACCGCGGGCGAGTGCTCGAGACGGACCATGACGTCGTGCACCGGGCGGTCACCGACGTTGGTGACGGTGCCGGTGACCGTCACCACCGGCTCGCTGGTGGTGGTGACGACGTCTGGGGTGACGTGGTCGATGCGCAGTTGCAGGAACGTCGTCCCGCCCGGTTCCCCGGCCGACGACTGCGGCGTGATGGGAGCGGTGAGCAACAGCAGCAGGGCGGTGGCCGCCAGGATGCGCAGGAGAGCTGTCGAGGCTAGCCCCAACAGCTCTCGCCTGACCTTCACGACCCGGGTCCGCAGCCGTTCGCGCGGCGGCCGGGCTGAGTGTGGGCGGAGTCGTCGTTGCGATGGTTCCGCGTGCGGGAATGGGTCTGTGGGCGGCGGCGCGGCGCGGTGCGCGGCAGCGGCGGCAGGGCGCCCGGTCCATCGGTGTGCAGTTTGTCGATCAGTTCGCCGGCCACCTCGGCAAGCTTGCGCTCGTCGGCGTAGGCCAGGCGGGACGGCAGTTCCCGCAGCGGCACCCATGCCACTTCGGTGACCTCGACGTCGTCGTCGGAGAGTTCGCCGCCCTGGAATCGCATCAGGTAATGGTGCACTGTCTTGTGGACGCGCCGGCCTTCGGTCACGAACCAGTAGTCGATGCTGCCGAGCGCGGCCAGCACGCTGCCCTGCAGTCCGGTCTCCTCGGCGACCTCACGGATGGCGGTCTGTTCGGCCGTCTCGCCGAGTTCGATGTGTCCCTTGGGCAGTGACCACAGCATCCGGCCGCGGCGGTCGATGCGGCCGATGAGCGCCGCCTTCTGGGTGTCCTTGGGGCCGTCGAGCCCGTCGATCACCAGTCCGCCGGCTGAGGTCTCGTGCACGGTGCGCAGTCGGTCGTTGTTCGACTTGCGCGGCGCGGGAGCCGACGGTGCGGAGGCCGCGGCGGTGGGAACAGCCTGGGCGGTCCCGTTGTTACGGCTGGCAGCTGCCGAATCGGAGTCGGCGTGCTGGGTACTGTCACTGGGCGGACCGGCCGAGCGTCGACCGCGACGTCGCCCGCGGCGTCGTCGTGGTTTGGCACGCTCGCCTTCCGACACCCAAGCGATAGTAGCTGCTCAGCTTGGGCGGTCTGTCCCCACTCGCCGGTCAGTGGCCCAGTTGTGACCGTGCCGCGATGGTCGGTACCGGCCGGTGGGGTGGGCGCATTAGGCTCATCGGACGTGCCGAACGATGCAAGTGCCGACGCTGGGTCGGAGCGGAGTCCCCAGAGTGCTGAGGGCGGCGACCCGACAGCATTGCTGACCGCTGCCGCGGTCGCACTGAACAAGCATGCGGATTTGCTCGTGGACCTGGGCCGGGTGTTCGCCGCGGCCGGTCATGAGCTGTATCTGGTGGGCGGCAGTGTGCGCGACGCGCTGCTGGGCCGCGCGCTGAACGACCTGGACTTCACCACCGACGCCCGTCCGGCGCAGTTGCAGAAGCTGCTGCGCGGCTGGGGAGAAGCGTTGTGGGACACCGGGATCGAGTTCGGCACCATCGGGGTCGCCAAGTACGGACAACGCATCGAGATCACCACCTTCCGGGCCGACACCTATGACCAGGTGTCGCGGAATCCCGAGGTGGTGTTCGGTGACCGGCTCGAGGACGACCTGCTACGCCGGGACTTCACCGTCAACGCCATGGCGGTCCGGATCAACCCGGACCTGCCCGGCGCCATCGGCGAATTCCACGATCCGCTGGGCGGACTGGCGGGCTTGGCGGGTCGGGTGCTGGATACCCCGTCGGCGCCGCAGGTGTCGTTCGGCGACGACCCGCTGCGCATGTTGCGGGCCGCCCGGTTCGTCTCGCAGCTCGGTTTCGCGGTCGCGCCGCGCGTGCTGGAGGCGCTGCTCGAGATGGCGCCGCAGCTGGGCCGGATCACCGTCGAGCGGGTGTCAGCAGAGCTGGACAAGCTGATGCTGGGCGCCGACCCGGTGGCCGGCGTGGACCTCATGGTGCAGACCGGGCTGGGTGACGTGGTGCTGCCCGAGGTCGGTGCCATGCGGATGGCCATCGATGAGCACCATCAGCACAAGGACGTCTACCACCACTCGTTGACGGTGCTGCGCCAGGCCATGGATCTGGAGGAGCCCGAGAGCGGGCCCGATCTGGTGCTGAGGTGGGCAGCGTTGCTGCACGACATCGGCAAGCCGGACACGCGTCGCCACGAGCCAGATGGCGGCGTCAGCTTCCACCATCACGAGGTGGTCGGCGCCAAGATGACGCGCAAGCGCATGCGCGCGCTGAAGTACTCCAAGCAGATGATCGACGATGTCTCCCAGCTGGTGTATCTGCACCTGCGGTTCCACGGCTATGCCGACGACAAGGGCGCCGGCATGTGGACCGACTCCGCGGTGCGCCGCTACGTCACCGACGCGGGGCCGCTGCTGGGCCGGCTGCACAAGCTGGTGCGTGCGGACTGCACCACCCGCAACCGCAGGCGCGCGGCGCGATTGCAGGCCAACTACGACGGTCTCGAGCAGCGCATCACGGAACTGGCCGCGCGGGAGGATCTCGCGCGGGTGCGGCCGGATCTCGACGGCAACGAGATCATGACCTTGCTCGGCATCCCGGCCGGCCCGCAGGTCGGGGAGGCATGGCGGTTCCTCAAGGAGCTCCGGCTGGACCGCGGCCCGCTGACCCACGACGAGGCCGTCACCGAGTTGCAGAAATGGTGGAACGCCAAGGGCTGACCATCCGTCCAATCAGGTATGGACTATTGCCTGAGTGATGGGGACGGGTCGGCGTCGTGGTGGCCGGGGGCGCCGGCGGTGGACGCCGACGGCGACGGCACGCTCGACGGGGTACGGCTCGATGTGGACGGCGACGGATTGTTCGACGACGCGCTGGCCGACTTCGACGGCGACGGCCGGGCCGACCACGCCGTCATCGACGTGGAGGATATTGCGGCTCGGCGCACCCTCACCGATGACGGATCAGGTACCTGGGCGGTGGGCTCGGGGCTGCGGTGGTTTGGCCTGGACGGCACCCAGCAGAGCGGGGGAGCGGTCGTCGACTTCGACGGCGACGGTGCGGCAGACGACCGGCTGGTCGACGCCGACGGCAACGGTCTCGCGGACCGGGTGCTAGCCGGGTCTGTGGGCTACGTGGACACCGACGGAGACGGGCGGTGGGATATCCAGCTGACCGACACCGACGGTGACGGTACGGCCGACGCGGCCGCCCCGGTCACGCGCGGCTAGTTCCGGCCCGCTCCCGGCGGCCCGGCGAACGCCTGGGCGATGGTGAGCCACTTCTGGGCGTCTTCGCCGACGGCCTTCACGTCCAGTTCGCGCAGCGGCCGCCGCTGCGTCACCAGCAGACAGAAGTCCTCGGCCGAGCCGGTCACCCGCTGCGCGGCGTCGTCGGGTCCCCAGGTCCAGAGGGAGCCGTCGGGCGCGGAAAGTTCCACGTGAAACACGTCCGTCGGCGGCGTCAGCTCATGGAGAGTGAACGCGAAATCCCTTGTCCGCACCCCGATGTGCGCAATAGACCGCAGCCGGGCTGTCGGTTCGCGCCGGACCCCGAGAGCGTCAGCGACGTCGGCGCCGTGCGCCCACGTTTCCATCAGCCGCGCGCTGGCCATGGACGCGGCGCTCATCGGCGGGCCGAACCACGGCAGCTTGCGGCCGTCGGCGACCCCTTCGAGTGCGTCGTGCAGGGTGGCGCGAGTGGCGCGCCACTGCGCCAACATTTCCGCCGGCGGGGTCTGCGCAAGCTCTTCCGCCGCCACGTCCACGAACCCGAGCGGGTCCTTCCACGCTTCGGCGAGAGTCGCGGCGAAGGCTTCCTCGTCGGTCACCGCCAGCACGGACACCTGGTCGGTCCACCACAGATGCGCGATCTGATGGGCGATGGTCCAACCCTCGGCCGGGGTCGCGGCCGCCCATTCGGCGGGCGGCAGATCGGCAACCAGTCGGTCCAGGTCGTCACTCTCGGCACGCAGATCGGCGATCACACCGGCAGCAGCATTGGGGGCCATGGCAGCACCCTAGATGTCGTGACCCAAGAGGTTGTTGACGGCGTGCCTGCTTGAAATGGGGAGGACCTCCTGACGGAGTGGATGTGTCTGGCATTCACCCGTAGGAGGTCCTCGTGTCTCACGCTAACGCCCGTACCAATCTGTTCGCTCGTCGCCTGATCGTTGAGCGTGTCGCCGCTGGTTGGCCACCGGCGCATGTGGCCGAGCAACTCGGTATTTCACGGTCGACGGTGTACAAGTGGCTGCGCCGATATGCCGAAGGCGGTGAGGCGGCGTTGGCCGACCGCTCATCACGCCCGAATCACATGCCCCGGCGCACCAGCGCCCAGGTCGAGAAGAAGGTGCTGGCCGCCCGGGCCCGCCGCAAGCGTGGTGCGGTGGTGCTCGCCGCCGAACTGAATCTGAATCCGTCGACGATCGGACGGATTCTCGCGCGCCATCAGGTGCCGCATCTGTCGGCGATCGATCCGATCACCGGCACGTCGGTGCGCACCTCGCGGCGCCAACCGAACCGCTATGAACACCGCACCCCTGGGGCCATGGTCCATGTCGATGTCAAAAAGCTCGGCCGAATCCCCCGTGGTGGGGGTTGGCGGTTGCACGGACGCGACGCCAAAGTGTCAATTGCCAACCGGCACAAGAAAACCAAGATCGGCTACGACTACATCCACACCGCTATCGATGACCGCACCCGGCTGGCCTACAGCGAAGTGCACACCGATGAAAAAGACCTGACCTGCGCAGCGTTTTTGCACCGAGCCTTGCTCTGGTTCGCCGGCCACGGCGTGCGCACGAGGCGACTGCTGACCGACAACGCCTTGGTCTACCGCCGCGGCACCAACTGGGGCTGGGTGTGCTCCGCGTGGCAGCTCAAACGCCGCTTCATTAAACCCGGCTGCCCCTGGACCAACGGCAAAGCCGAACGCTTCAACCGGACCCTGCTCACCGAATGGGCCTACGCCCGCCCATGGACCTCCAACAGCCAACGCACACACGGCCTTGACCGATTCCTCGACCACTACAACACTCAACGAGGCCACTCCGCCCTCAGCGGAAAACCACCCATCAGCCGGCTCGCCGCCTGACAACAACGTGTCAGGTCACGACACCTAGACGGTACCGGCGGTTCTGCTGCGCTTGCCCAGCGTCGCGTGCAGGACCAGGCCGATGACGTAGACGACAGCGCCGGCGGCCATGAGCGCCGACGATTTTCCGTCAGCCGGGATCACCGCCGCGGCGGCCGTGATGGCGACGATGAACGCCAGCCAGAACAACGCGTCCTGAACCGCGAACACGTGGCCGCGCAGGGCGTCGTCGACGTCGAGCTGCATGGCTGAGTCCGCGCACAACTTGACCACCTGCCCGGCCGTTCCCAGCACCAGACTGCAGGCGATGAGCACCGGTATCTGTAGGCCGGCGCCGGCCAGCTGGACCGGCGCCGCGATGGCGAGGGCACCGTTTGCGGTGGCATATCGGCCCCAGCGTCGTACCGCGGCCGGCATGACGAGGTTGGCGAGGAACGACCCGAGCCCGGCGGCGGCCACGAACACGATGGTCACCGCGAACCCCGCAACGTGTTCGCCGCCGCCGTGCCGGACGATCACCAGCACCATGAGGGTGTTGATCCCGAAAACCATCCGGTGGGCCGCCAGACCGGTCAGGGTGGCGGTGACCGTCGGTACGTTCGCCACCGATCGGAGCCCGTAGACCCAGCCCGTGACGACGGCGTAGATGACCGAACCGTGGACCGCGCGGGCGCTGTCGTCGGGCCCCAAGAGATGGCGGTGGAACCGCACCGACAGCCAGAGCGCCAGTGCGACGGGCAACGCCGCCAGCCAGATCACCACTGCCGAGCTGGTGTCGCCCGCGCCCAGCAGCCAGCGCGGCAAGAGCATCACGTTGGCGCCGGCGAACGCCGACACGGCGCCGACCGCGGTGGCGACCGAGTTCATCGATACCACCTGTGCGGTCGGTACGACGTGTGGCAGTGCGGCCGACAGGCCCGAGGAGACGAAGCGGGTGAAGCCGTTGACGATCAGCGCGCCGAGCAGGATCGGCTTGTCTGCTGCCGCCGTGGCCAGCAGTGCGCCGACGCAGATCATCACCAGCAGCCGCGCGAGGTTGGCGCCGATGAGCACTTGCCGGCGGTCCCACCGGTCGAGCAGCGCGCCGACGAACGGACCCAACAACGAGTACGGCAGGAACAGCGCGGCGAACGAACCCGCGATGGCCCACGGTGTGGCCGCCCGATCCGGGCTGAACAGCAGTCCGCCGACCAGGCCCGCCTGGAAAAGTCCGTCGCCGAACTGGCTGACCGCACGCAGTTCCAGCAGCCGGCGGAAGTCCGGCAGGGCCTGCACCGCATGCAGGACGACGTGGTGAGAACGGCGGTCGGTCACTGGAATATTCGTGTCCTGACTTGAAGGTGCCGGGCGTGATTGAAGCGACCCGCTCCACAGTACAAATATCCCGGCAAGCCGTGTGCGTTGGTCACGCCGACGGCGCGCGAGTGCGATGATGGACGGCGTGGCGCAGTCAGAGGAACCGGAGGATTACCGTGATTTCGCTCCCGCCTCGCATGGGATTCGAGCGGGGACGCTACTGCTCGCCAACACCGATTTGCTGGAACCGACGTTCCGGCGCAGCGTCATCTACATCGTCGAGCACAACTCCGGCGGTACGCTCGGCGTCGTCTTGAACCGGCCCAGCGAGACGGCCGTGTACAACGTGTTGCCGCAGTGGGCGAAGCTCGCCACCAAACCCAAGTCCATGTTCATCGGCGGTCCGGTGAAGCGCGATTCCGCGCTGTGCCTGGCGACCATGAAGGTCGGTGTTGACGCATCCTCGGTGCCCGGACTGCGGCATGTCCAGGGCCGCATCGCCATGGTCGATCTGGACGCCGAACCCGAGGACATCGAAGGCGCCGTCGAGGGTGTCCGGATCTACGCCGGCTACTCCGGGTGGTCCGTCGGGCAGCTCGACGGGGAGATCGAACGCGACGACTGGATCGTGCTGTCGGCGCTGCCGTCGGACGTCCTGGTGGAACCGCGGGTGGATCTCTGGTCGCGGGTATTACGGCGTCAGCCGATGCCCATGGCGATGCTGTCGACGCACCCGATCGATGTGAGCCGGAACTAGCTGCAGGACAGCGTGCAGCTGGCGCAGCTGCCGGCGCAGCCGTCACCGGCGGGCCCGTTCTCGTGGGCGATCATGGCGGCTCCGGCCTTGGCGCCCTGGTAGCAACCGGCGGCGAAGGTGCCGACGGCCCCGATGACACACACCATCAGCACCGTCACGCCCGTGCTGCGCGGCGCGACGAGCGCGGCGGCACCGCCGGCAGCGAGCATCACGGCCGTCGCGAGTTGGATGGGCGCCACCGAGCGCAGCACCCGCGGCACGGTGTCGGTGGAATGGGGGCGGCGCAGCGACCAGGCGCCGACGCCTGCGGTCACCACGGCCGCGCACAGGCACAGCACCGCGGCGATCAGCATGCGTCTCAGGATAGGGGCGGCCGGGCGGCCACTCCAAACCGGCGACCGGTCAGCGGCCCAGTCCGGGGATCGATGCCGTGAGGGGCACGGCCCCGGCAGCGTGCGGCAGGACGGCGGCCGGAGCCGGCACCATCGGTGCGGCGGGTGCCGGCGCGGCGGGCGCCGGCGCGGGGACAGCCGCCGGTGCGCCCGGTGCGCTGATCTTGAAGCCGTTGACGATGGCGTCGGTGGCGCTGCCGGAGGCCACGGTCACCTGGGCGCTGGTGGTCACCGATAGCGTCACGAGGTACCGGTCCGCGCCCGATGTCGCGATGACGTGCCGCCGCGAGGTGTTGAGCGTCATGTTGTTCTCGCGGTAGGTGCCTTCGATGATCGACGACGGCATGCCATAGAAGTCGGCCATCGAACCGTCGGTGGACCGCCACGCGACCTGCTGCTGGCTGTCGATGAACCCGTGGCTGATGGCTTCCCGCGGGTCGAAGTCGCCGACCAGCTTGTAGACCTGCAGCGCGGCGTTCGAGGTGTAGAGGCCGTCGCCGCCGACGCGGTCCGCGATGACGGCGAAGGCGTCGGGCACATTCGGATCGGGTACCGCGGCCCAGCCCGGGGGCACCGGCAGGACGATGTTCAGCGCGGTGAAGCCCGCGGCCGTCTGCCGCTGCATGGCGACGTTGTGGGCATGGAAGAAGTCGGCGATGGTGCCCGAGGCGGCCGGTGCGATCGCCGGTGTCGGGGCGGGGGCCGGGGCGATCGCCGGTGCCGGGGCGACGATCGGTTGGGCAACGGCCGGCTGGGGAATCGTGGCCGGTTGGGGGACCGCTGCGGGCTGACCGGCGGGAATGAAGGCGGGCCCGGCCGGTTGCGCCGCGGCCGCTGGCGCCGGGGCGGCCTGCACGGTGACGGTCTGGGTCACCGTGGCGGGGGCCGGGACGACGGGTTGGGGCGGGAGCGGTTCGGCGGATGCGATGTTGCCGGCGAAGCCGACGACGCCTGCGAGACCCGCGGCGACACCTCCTGCCAGCAGTCGCCAGTGGCGGGCGTTCTCGAACATGTCGTGCCGATCCTTCCGCTTCACTTCTGCCTCACGCGTTGCACTGGAGCCGACTGTATGTAGGTACATGTAGGGCCACCAGATCCGGCGCGCACCTGCAACCGTGCTCTGACCGCACTGCAACGGAACCGAGACCAACGGCCCCCGGCGCTCAACTGGCTGGCGTGATGCAGGTCGCGCCGGGGGCGTTGACTACCCTGTGCACGTGAGTGATTCCCCGAATGCGCAGGCCAACGTGCGTCCCGAGGCGGCCATGGCCGTCGACGCCGACAGCCCGCAGCACCGTTACACCGCCGAACTGGCCGGTTTGATTGAGGCTGATTGGCAGCAACGGTGGGACCTGCTCGGCACTTTTCACGTGCCCAACCCCGTCGGCTCCCTCGCGCCCACAGACGGCTCCTCGGTGCCGGCCGACAAGATGTTCGTGCAGGACATGTTCCCGTACCCGTCGGGCGATGGCCTGCACGTCGGGCACCCGCTCGGCTACATCGCCACGGACGTGTACGCCCGCTATTTCCGGATGACGGGCCGCAACGTCCTGCATGCCCTGGGCTTCGACGCCTTCGGTCTGCCCGCCGAGCAGTACGCCGTGCAGACCGGCACGCACCCGCGCACCCGGACCGAGGCCAACATCGTCAACTTCCGGCGGCAGCTGGGACGGCTGGGCCTGGGGCATGATGCGCGGCGCAGCTTCGCCACCACGGATACCGACTTCTACAGGTGGACGCAGTGGATCTTCCTGCAGATCTACAACGCCTGGTTCGACGTATCGCAGCAGAAGGCCCGGCCGGTCGCCGAGCTGATCGCCGAATTCGATTCCGGCACAAGGACTCTCGATGACGGCCGGGACTGGTCTGCGTTGACGGCCGCCGAACGTGCCGACGTGGTGGACGGGTATCGCCTGGTGTACCGCTCCGACTCGATGGTGAACTGGTGCCCGGGTCTGGGCACCGTGCTGGCCAACGAGGAGGTCACCTCCGACGGGCGCAGTGAGCGCGGCAACTTCCCGGTGTTCCGGAAGCGGTTGCGGCAGTGGATGATGCGGATCACCGCGTACTCCGACCGGCTGCTCGAGGACCTGGACGTGCTGGACTGGCCCGACAAGGTCAAGGCCATGCAGCGCAACTGGATCGGCCGCTCCGTCGGTGCCGAGGTGCTGTTCTCGGCGGGGGACGCCGACATCGAGGTCTTCACCACCCGCCCGGACACGCTGTTCGGCGCCACCTATCTGGTGCTGGCCCCCGAGCATGATCTGGTGGATTCGCTGGTGGCCGAATCCTGGCCCGCCGACGTCGACGACCGGTGGACCTATGGCGCGGCCACCCCGGCCGAGGCCGTCGCGGCCTACCGCGCCGCCATCGCGGCCAAGTCGGACCTGGAGCGCCAGGAGAACAAGACCAAGACCGGTGTGTTCACCGGCGCCTACGCCACCAATCCGGTGAACGGACACCAGGTTCCGATCTTTATCGCCGATTACGTGTTGGCCGGTTACGGCACCGGCGCCATCATGGCGGTGCCCGGCCACGACCAGCGTGACTGGGAGTTCGCGACGGCGTTCGGCCTGCCCATCGTGGAAGTCATTGCCGGCGGCGATCTCTCAGAGGCGGCCCATACAGGTGATGGTGCGCTGGTCAACTCCGACTACCTCGACGGCCTGACCGTCGCCGACGCCAAGGCCGCCGTCACCGAGAAGCTGGTGGCGGACGGCCGCGGCCAGGCCCGCGTCGAATTCAAGCTCCGCGACTGGCTTTTCGCGCGTCAGCGGTACTGGGGCGAGCCGTTCCCCATCGTCTACGACGCCGACGGCCGGGCCCACCCGTTGCCGGATTCGGCGCTGCCCGTCGAGCTGCCGGACGTGCCCGACTACTCGCCGGTGCTGTTCGACCCGGACAACGCCGACAGCGAGCCGTCGCCGCCGCTGAACAAGGCCACCGAATGGGTGCACGTCGACCTGGATCTCGGTGACGGGCTGCAGTCCTACACCCGTGACACCAACGTCATGCCGCAGTGGGCCGGCAGCTCCTGGTACGAGCTGCGCTACGCAGACCCGCACAACTCGGAAGCGTTCTGCGCCAAGGAGAACGAGGCGTACTGGATGGGCCCGCGGCCCGAGATCCACGGGGCCGCGGACCCGGGTGGCGTCGACCTGTACGTCGGCGGCGTCGAGCACGCGGTGCTGCACCTGCTGTACTCGCGGTTCTGGCACAAGGTGTTGTTCGACCTCGGCCACGTGTCGTCGCGCGAGCCGTACCGCCGCCTGGTCAACCAGGGCTACATCCAGGCGTTCGCCTACACCGACTCCCGTGGCGCCTACGTGCCGGCCGCGGAAGTTGTCCCGCGCGACGGCAAGTTCTTCTGGACCGGCCCCGACGGCGAGATCGAGGTCAACCAGGAGTTCGGCAAGATCGGCAAGAGCCTGAAGAACTCCGTCTCGCCCGACGAGATCTGCGAGGAGTACGGCGCCGACACCCTCCGCGTCTACGAGATGTCGATGGGTCCGCTGGAGGCCTCCCGGCCGTGGGCCACCAAGGACGTCGTCGGTGCGCACCGGTTCCTGCAGCGCGTGTGGCGTGTCGTCATCGACGAGACCACCGGTGAGCCAAGGGTTTCGGACGATGCGCTGTCCGATGAGACGCTCAAGCAGTTACATCGCACTATCGCCGGGGTGAACGAGGACTACGCCGCGCTGCGCAACAACACAGCTGCCGCCAAGCTCATCGAGTACACCAACCACCTGACCAAGGAGGGTGTCACCGCCCGCGCGGCGGTTCAGCCGCTGGTGCTGATGGTCGCGCCACTGGCCCCGCACCTGGCCGAGGAACTGTGGCGCCGCCTCGGCAGTGACGCGTCACTGGCCCACGGCCCGTTCCCGATCGCCGACGAGCGCTACCTGGTCGACGACACCGTCGAGTACCCGGTGCAGGTCAATGGGAAGGTGCGCGGCAAGATCGTCGTGGCGGCCGATGCCGACAAGGCCACGCTGGAAGCCGCGGCCCTCGCGGACGAGAAGGTGCAGGCCTTCCTCGCCGGCGCCACGCCCAAGAAGGTCATCATCGTGCCCGGCCGATTGGTCAACATCGTCGCCTGACGCGGGATTTGTGCACGACAAGGTACGTTCACCGCACCAATTCGTGCACAAATCGCTGGGGATCAGCGGGGGCGGATGATCACCTCGTGCTGGTGGGCGTCCTCCGGGGTGGCCACCACCTGCGCGATCACCTGCGCGACGGTCGACGGCTTGAGGAAGCGCTCGGGCTGGTATTCGCCGCCCTCATACGCCACCAGGTTCCACTGCATGTCGGTGTCGATCCGGCCCGGGTACACCGTCGTCACCCGCAGCGCCGGTTCGTCGGCGCGCAGGGCATCGGCGAAACCGCGCAGCGCGAACTTGCTCGCGGAGTACGCCGCCAGGCCGGGGGACGGGTTGCGGCCGGCGCCGGAGTTGACGAAGATCACCTGGCCCCGGGCGGCGCGCAACGCCGGCAGCAGGGGCAGCGTAAGTCCCACGGCGCCAAGCACATTCACTTCCATGGTGGCCCGCCACTCCTCGATGGAGGACTCGCCGACCCGGCCCGGGTACGCCACGCCGGCGTTGTGCACCAGCACGTCGAGCTCGACGATCGGCTCGACAGCCGCCTCGACGCCCTCGTAGTCGGTGAGGTCCATGGGCCAGGTGGTCGCGCCTAGCCGCTCGGCCACGGCGTCGAGTTCGGCCGACGGCCGGCCGGCCAAAAACAGGGTGTGCGTCGGCGCGAGGGCTTCGGCGATGGCCATCCCGAGGCCCCGGGAAGCGCCGGTGATCATTGCGGTCGGCATGGCGTGAGCCTACCGATCAGCGAATCCCGGGGCGGCGACGCACAATAGACAGCGATGCCACCGGACCACAGCTTCGCGCCCACCCAACTCTCCGCCCGCGCCGCCTACCTGCTGCGCGGCAATGACCTGGGTGTGATGACGACGGCAGCGCCGCTGCTGTACCCGCACATGTGGAGCTGGGACGCCGCGTTCGTGTCGATCGGTCTGGCGTCGCTGACCGTCGAGCGCGCCGTCGTCGAACTGGACACGTTGTTGTCGGCGCAGTGGGCCAACGGCATGATCCCGCACATCGTGTTCGCCAACGGGGTCGACGGCTACTTTCCCGGGCCGGCCAGGTGGGAGACCTCCACGCTCGCCGTCAACGCGCCGCGCAATCGGGAGACTTCCGGGATCACCCAGCCGCCGGTGCATGCCATTGCGGTGCAACGCATTCTCGACCACGCCCGCACCCGCGGCAGGTCGACGCGCGTGGTCGCCGAGGCGTTCCTGGACCGCCGGTGGGACGACTTGGTGCGCTGGCACCGCTGGCTGGCCGAGGCGCGCGACCCGCAAGAGCACGGCCGGGTGACGCTGTATCACGGCTGGGAATCCGGCATGGACAACTCGCCGCGGTGGGATAGCGCCTACGCCAACGTGGTTCCGGGTGCGGTGCCCGAGTATCAGCGTGAGGACAACGCGATCATCACCGATACCAGCCAGCGTCCGTCCGACGTCGAGTACGACCGCTACCTATGGCTGCTCGAGGAGATGAAGTCGGTCCGGTACGACGACGCCCTGCTGCCGAAGGTCATGAGTTTTCAGGTCGAGGACGTCTTCGTCTCGGCCATCCTGTCGGTGGCGTGCACCGTGCTGGCGGAGCTCGGTGAGGACTACAAGCGCCCGAATTCTGATGTGCGCGAGCTATATTCGTGGGCCGAACGGTTTCGCCAGGGCGTGGTGGCGACCACGGATGACCGCACCGGAGCGGCCCGCGACTTCGATCTGCGCGCCGGCAAATGGATTCAGAGTGAGACGGTGGCGCAGTTCGCGCCATTGCTCTGCGGGGGCCTGCCGCATGAGCGCGAACGCGCGCTGCTGCGGTTGCTGGAAGGCCCGCGGTTCTGTGCGCATCCCGACCTCAAGTACCCGCTGATCCCGTCGACGTCACCGGTGTCCCGCGACTTCCGCCCACGCGAGTATTGGCGCGGCCCGGTCTGGCCTGTGATGACGTGGCTGTTCTCGTGGTGTTTCGCGCGCCGCGGCTGGGCCGAGCGCGCATCGATCCTGCGGCGGGAAGGCTTGCGGCAGGCCAGCGACGGCACGTTCGCCGAATACTACGAACCGTTCACCGGGGAACCGCTGGGCAGCATGCAGCAGTCGTGGACTGCCGCCGCGGTACTGGACTGGCTGGGTTGACCTAGTCGTCGTTGCTGGTCGCCAGCTTCTCCAGCGGCGCAAGGGCCCTGGAGATGCTTTCGATGTCCTCGGGCGTCAGCTTCGACATCATCGCGACCAGCACCTTGCGCCGGGCTTCCAAGGCCTCGCGGTGCTGCACGAGTCCCCGCGGCGTCACGTTCACCAGGACGGCGCGCAGGTCGGAAGGGTCACGCGACCGCTTGACCAGACCCAGCTTCTCCAACCGCCGGATCGCCACCGTGGTGGTGGGCGTGCGGACCCGTTCGTGCGCGGCCAACTCGGTCATCCGGATGGGTCCGCGGTCCAGCAGGGTCAGCAGGATGGATAGCTGCGCCAACGTCAGATCGGCGCCGGCTTCGGCGTCCTTAGGGATTTCGACGCGTCGGCGCATCACGTTGAACAGCTTGGAGAGGACCTGCTGCAGGTCTCCTGCAAGGTCCGCGACCTGCGGTTCCGTCGACGACATAGTTCGATAGTCTAACGTGTATGCCGGAAACTGGTCGCAGTTAGACAACCTGTGCCAGAAATTGACGTAAACGTTGAGTAGCGGCGGATTCGAAAATTTGCCTGGGCGTTCCGGTCTCGATCACGCGGCCACCGTCCATGAACACCACCGCATCTGCCGCTGACCGGGCGAAACCCATCTCGTGGGTGACCACGACCATGGTCATGCCGTCCGCGCCGAGTTCGCTGATCAGCGCCAGGATGCCCTTCACAAGTTCGGGATCCAGGGCGGAAGTGGCCTCATCGAAGAACATCACCTGGGGGCTCATGGCCAGCGCACGCGCGATCGCGACACGTTGCTGTTGACCGCCTGAGAGGGTGCTGGGCCGGACCTGGGCCTTGTGTTTGAGCCCGACCCGGTCCAGCAGCTGCAGGCCGAGTTCGCGGGCCGCGTCGGTGTCCAGGCGCTTGAGTTTGCGGGGCCCGAGGGTGACGTTCTCCAGCACCGTCCGGTGCGGGAAAAGGTTGAAGTGCTGGAACACCATGCCGATCCGCTGGCGCAGCTGATCGGGGTTGTCTTTGAGGACCGAGCGCCCGTCGAGAAGGATGTCGCCGCGGTCCGGTTCGTACAACCGGTTCAGGGTGCGCAGCAGCGTCGACTTGCCCGAGCCCGACGGCCCGATGACGGCCGTCGTGGTGCCGGCCGGGACGTCCAGGTCGACGCCGCGCAGCACCGTGCTGGCGCCGAAGGATAGGTGAATGTCCTTGGCGGCCAACGAAACTGCTTGTGGCGTGGTCATATGATCTCCTGAGTCGGGATCTCGGCTGCGGCGGGCTTGCCCTTGCTCAGTCGCCGGTCGATGTAGTTGACCAGATGGGTCAGCGGAACGGTCAGGGCCAGGTAGAACAAACCGGAAGCGACCAGGGGAGAAAGGTTTCCGGTCTGCGCGTTGAGGTCGCGGCCGACCTGGAACAGCTCGCGCTGGCTGGCGATCAGCCCGAGGAAGTACACGAGCGACGACGCTTTCAGCAGCGAGATGAACTGGTTCATCAATGCGGGCAGCACCCGTCGCACCCCTTGTGGCACCACGACCAGGCGCATCGACGCCGGGTAGCCGAAGCCCAGCGCGCGCGAGGCCTCGAGTTGGCCGGCGTCCACGCTCTGGATGCCCGAGCGCAGAATCTCACCGATGTAGGCGCCGGCCATCAGCCCCAGCGCGGCAATTCCCAAGGGGTAGGGGTTGTTTCCGGTCAGCGAGCCCACCACCGGTCCGATGCCCAGCCCGATCACCAGAATGATCACGACTTCCGGCAGGCCGCGGAAGATGTCGGTGTACACCCGGGCCGGCCAGCGCAGCCAGCGGGACCGGGAGATACCGGCGATGGCCAGCGCCATGCCGATGGTCAGGCCGATGACGCTGGCACTGACGGTCAGGATGAGGGTGTTGGGCAGGCCGGTCTTGAACAGGTCGGGGATGGCCTGCCGGTAGAGGTGCCAGTCCCCGAACGCGTCCTTCAGTTGGGACAGTGTGGATTTCGGTCCGGGACCGGACGTCGGAGCGGCCGACGCATGCGCGGCCGCGATGGCGTTGAAGTCGGGCAGTTGCGGCAGCGGCGCCGCCTTCGATCCGGGCTTCCAGCCGGGCGGCAGGGCGCGCGGCACCCAGTTCGAGTAGAGCTTGGCCCAGGTACCGTCGGCGATCACCGCGTCGAGTCCCGCGTTGAGCGCGTCGATCAGCGGCTTGTTCTCCTTCGCGACCGCGTAGGCCACGAAATTGTCCAAGCTGAAGGTGTTTTCGACGATCCGGGCCGGGTCACCGGGCTGTACCGTGCCGGACGCCTGTTGTGACGGCGCGACCCAGGCATCGATCTGCCGGGTCTTGATGTTGGCGTACACCGTGGCGTAGTCCGGGAATTTGACCGGCTGCAGGTGCAGGGTGTCGACGACGTAGGCCTCCTGCACCGTGCCCTGCACGACGCCGATGCGCTGCCCCGGCTTCAGCGCGCCGAAGCCGTTGATCGCCGACCCGGTCGGCACGACGAGCGAAAAGTAGCCGAAGTCATAGCCATTGGTGAATCCGACGGTGCGGCGACGGGCGTCCGTCGTGGTGATCGACGACGATCCGACGTCGAACCGGCGCGAAGCCACTTGGGCCAACAGTCCGGCGAAGTCGGTGCCGACGAAGTTGACGCGCAGGCCGATCTTCTCGGCGATGGCCCGCAGCAGCTCGTTGTCGAACCCGGTGAACTGGCCGCTGGAGTTGATACAGATGCTCGGTGGCGCGTCGGACAGCGTGCCGACGGTCAGCACTCCGGGCGTGCCCAGCCCCAAGGCGTCCGGGCGCACCGTCGAAAGCGGTTGGGTGCCAGGCGTCGTGTACTTGTCGGTGCCGTCGCCCTGGGCGGCGGTGGCCAGGTTGGTGGGCAGCGCGCTGGCGCTCTGCTCGCCGGGCGGTGCGCACTGGTCGGTGGTGGCGCGGGCCGGGACGCCCACGCACAGCGAGCCGACCAGGAGTGCCACCAGTATCGCTACCGTCGCACGCAGGAAAGAGGTCACGCAGGTCAACCTAGCCGGTACCCGGCCGAATGCCCCGGCTTCAGCTCGCCGGGAATTCATCCGGCCGGGCCGCCTCGACTACTGGCTGTCGCGCCAGCGGCACAGCTTCTCGGCGTCGCCCAGGTCGTAGTCGGGCCCGTTGACGCCCACCGTCAGCAACGAAACACCCAGTGCGGTAAGGGCTTCGGCGTTGGCGATCAGGCCGTCGCCGCTGTTGTCGACGCCGGCGGAGCGCACGATGGTGCTGGGGTCGCGACCGACGTCGGCGCAGTGCCGGTCCAGGACGGCGGCCTTCTCCGGATAGGTCGACGCCGTGGTGAAGCTTTGCCACATCTGCGCGTACTGGGCGACGAGCTTCAGCGTCTTGCGCTCGCCCTGCCCGCCGATCAGGATCGGGATCTCGCGCACCGGCTGGGGGTTCAGCTTGCCCAGCCGCGACATGATCCGCGGCATGGCCGCCGCCAGGTCGTCGAGTCTGCTTCCGGCCGTGCCGAATTCGTAGCCGTACTCGTCGTAGTCCTTCTCTTTCCAGCCCGATCCGATGCCCAGGATCAGTCGCCCGTCGGAGATGTTGTCCACCGTCCGCGCCATATCGGCCAGCAGTTCCGGATTGCGGTACGAGTTACAGGTGACCAGCGCCCCGATCTCGATGCGCGAGGTCTGCTCGGCCCACGCGCCCAGCATGGTCCAGCATTCGTAATGCGCGCCGTCGGGGTCGCCGTACAACGGGAAGAAGTGGTCCCAGTTGAAGGCGACGTCGACGCCGAGGTCCTCGCTGCGACGGACCGCGTCGCGCATCAAGCCGTAATTGGGGGAGTGCTGGGGTTGCAGTTGGACCCCGATGCGGATGGGTTGGGTCATGGCCCCACGCTAACCGCCGAGGACGCCCCGCAGGATCTCGACGAGCGCCGCGGGCTGGTCGCCCTGCACCGAATGCCCGGAATCGGCGACCACATGCGTCCGCTGGAAACCTGGCGCGCCGGCGGCGAAGGCGGCGGCATCGTCGTCGTTCACGAAGTACGACTTGGCGCCGCGCACCAGTGTCGTCGGCATGGTGATGGACGGGACGTCGTCCCACAGTCCGACAAAACCGTCACCGCTGCGGAACGAGTCGTACCGCCAGGTCCAGGTGCCGTCGTCGAGTTGCTTGGCGTTGTGAAAGACGCCGCGGCGCAACGAGTTCCGACTGCGGTGCGGCGACGCCGCCGCGGTGACGTCCAGCATCGCCTGGAAGCTGGGGAAGCTCCGGTCGCCCTTCACCAGCGCGACCGCGCCGAGTTGTGCCTTCGTCATCTGCTCGTGCCGTTCGGGCGCCGACGGGGTGACGTCCACCAGTACCAGCTCGGGCACCAGGGATGGCTCGGTCGCCGCGATGCGCAGCGCCGTCAGCCCACCCAGCGACATCCCGACCACCAGTCGGGCGTCGGGTGCGTGTGTGCGGAGCACCGACCGAAGAGTTTCAGCGTTGAGCTTCGGGCCGTAGTCGCCGTCCTCGCGCCACGCCGACCGCCCGTGCCCGGGCAGGTCGATCGCCAGTGCCGGCACCCCGAGCCCGAGGATCACGGTGTCCCAGGTGTGCGCGTTCTGCCCACCGCCGTGCAGGAACACCACCTCGGGTGCGGCGATGCCCCACTTCAGCATGCTGATCGGTCCGTTGTCTATCCGCGATACCGTCGGCAGCGGACCGGCCGCGCCGATCTGCTCGGCGTTCTCGGGCAGCAGCGCGAACTCGTCGAGCCTCAGCAGGTCGTCGTCAGAAATGTCGAGGGCCACATCTGCGGACATTACCCCCGGTGCGGGAACCGCTCAGCTGCCGACGGGAGCGGTGGTCCGGATCAGGTGATCGAACGCCGACAGGGCAGCGGTCGCGCCGGCTCCGGCGGCGATGACGATCTGCTTGAACGGCACCGTCGTGCAGTCGCCGGCGGCGAACACGCCAGGCACCGACGTCTGGCCACGTTCGTCGATGACGATCTCGCCGCGCTTGGACAGCTCGACGCTGCCTTCCAGCCACTCGGTGTTGGGCAGCAGACCGATCTGGACGAAGACGCCCTGCAGGTCGAGGTGGTGCGACTCGCCGGTGGTGCGGTCCTGGTAGGTCAGGCCGGTGACCTGGTCGCCGTCGCCGAGGACCTCGGTGGTCAGCGTGCTCAGCAGGACGTCGACGTTCGGCAGGCTGCGGAGCTTGCGCTGCAGCACCTCGTCGGCGCGCAACACCGAGTCGAACTCGATGAGCGTCACGTGGGAGACGACGCCGGCGAGGTCGATCGCGGCCTCCACGCCGGAGTTGCCGCCGCCGACGACGGCGACGCGCTTGCCCTTGAACAGCGGTCCGTCGCAGTGCGGGCAGTAGGTGACGCCCTTGTTGCGGTACTCGGCCTCACCGGGCACGTCCATGGCGCGCCAGCGGGCGCCGGTCGCGAGGATCACGGTGCGCGCGGTCAGCGAGGCGCCGCTCTCCAGCGAGATCTCGATGAGACCGCCCTCGTCGAGTGCGGGCAGCAGCTTCGCCCCGCGCTGGGTCTTCATGACGTCGACCTCGTACTCGCCGACATGGGCTTCCAGTGCCGCGGCGAACTTCGGTCCCTCGGTGTGGGGGACGGAGATGTAGTTCTCGATGGCCATGGTGTCGAGCACCTGGCCACCGAACCGCTCGGCGACCACACCGGTGCGAATTCCCTTGCGGGCCGCGTAGATTGCGGCCGCCGCGCCTGCTGGGCCACCGCCGACGACCAGCACGTCGAAGGGGTCCTTCTCGGCGATGGCTTCGGCGGTGCGCTGCGCTGCGCCGACGTCGACCTTGCCGATGATCTGCTCGAGGGTCATGCGGCCGGAGTCGAACACCTCACCGTTCAGGAAGACCGTGGGCACCGCCAGCACCTTGCGCTGTTCGACCTCGTCCTTGAACAGCGCGCCGTCGATGGCGACATGGGTGATGCGCGGGTTGAGGATCGCCATCAGGTTCAGCGCCTGCACCACGTCGGGGCAGTTCTGGCAGGACAGCGAGAAGTAGGTCTCGAAGTGCAGGTCGGCATCGAGGCCACGCACTTGCTCGAGCAGTTCGGGGGCTTCCTTCGAGGGATGCCCGCCGACCTGCAGCAGGGCCAGCGCCAGCGAGGAGAACTCGTGGCCGAGGGGGATGCCGGCGAACCGGACCTCGACGTCTGTACCGGTGCGGCGGATGGCGAACGACGGCCGGCGGGCGTCGTCGTCTGCTCGCGAGTAGGTGATCTTGTCCGACATCGCCGCGATCTCGGTGAGCAGTTCGGCGAGTTCGGCGGACTTGGGGCCGTCATCGAGGGAGGACACCAGCTCGATCGGCACGGTCAGCCGCTCCAGCAGGGACTTCAATTGGCCGGCGAGTGCGGTGTCGAGCATGCGGATCAACTCCATCGAGGATAGGTCTGGCTGGGCCGTTTGCGGCCCGAAAGATTTTGGGATGAAGCAGTTCTGGTGAGCGGCACGGGGCGGGCGGACCAGGCCCGTACCGCTCACCAGCGACGTCGGTGCTAGATCTTGCCGACGAGTTCCAGCGACGGAGCCAGGGTCTCTTCGCCCTCTTCCCACTTGGCCGGGCAGACCTCGCCCGGGTGGTTGCGCACGTACTGGGCGGCCTTGACCTTGCGGACCAGCTCGGCGGCGTTGCGGCCGATGCCCTCGGCAGTGACCTCAGTGAACTGGATGACGCCGTCGGGGTCGACCAGGAAGGTGCCGCGGTCGGCCAGGCCCTGGCCCTCACGCAGCACCTCGAAGTCGGTGCTGATCTGCAGTGTCGGGTCGCCGATCATGGCGTACTGGACCTTGCCGATGGTGTCGGACGAGTCGTGCCACGCCTTGTGGGTGAAGTGGGTGTCGGTGGATACCGAGAACACCTCGACGCCGAGGCGCTGCAGCTCCTCGTAGTGGTCGGCGAGGTCGCCGAGTTCGGTCGGGCAGACGAAGGTGAAGTCGGCCGGGTAGAAGAAGAAGATGGCCCACTTGCCCTTGATGTCGGCGTCCGACACGGGGATGAATGTGCCGTTCTTGTACGCGGTGGCGGAGAACGGCTTGATCTGCTTGTTGATCAGGGCCACGAGAACCTCTCTTCGGGTCTGTCGGATGTCTGTTACGAGTACCCACCTTAGTCGTATTTTTTGGACTCAATCCAGTTTGAACGGCAGTTGTGGCCAGTCTCACAGGACGGTGGTCCTGATCGCCCGTCGCCTCAAACGCCAAGTGGGCGGCCAGGTTTCACCTGGCCGCCCACTATGACGAAAGAAAGACTAGCCCGCGATGAAGGCTTCCAGCTGCGCACGGGCGAGGTCGTCGGAGACCTGCACCGGCGGGCTCTTCATCAGGTAGGCCGAGGCCGGCAGGATCGGGCCACCGAGGCCGCGGTCCTTGGCGATCTTGGCGGCGCGCACAGCGTCGATGATGATGCCGGCCGAGTTGGGGGAGTCCCACACCTCGAGCTTGTACTCCAGATTCAGCGGCACGTCACCGAAGGCGCGACCCTCGAGGCGCACGTACGCCCACTTGCGGTCGTCGAGCCACGCGACATAGTCCGACGGGCCGATGTGCACGTTCTTGTCGTAGACCTTGTCGGCCAGCGAGCCGGTCAGGTTGGAGGTGACGGCCTGGGTCTTCGAGACCTTCTTGGACTCCAGACGTTCACGCTCGAGCATGTTCTTGAAGTCCATGTTGCCGCCGACGTTCAGCTGGTAGGTGCGGTCCAGGGTGACGCCGCGGTCCTCGAACAGCTTGGCCATCACGCGGTGGGTGATGGTGGCGCCGACCTGGCTCTTGATGTCGTCGCCGACGATCGGGACGCCGGCGTCCTCGAACTTCTTGGCCCACACCGGGTCGGAAGCGATGAACACGGGCAGCGCGTTGACGAACGCGACCTTGGCGTCGATGGCGCACTGGGCGTAGAACTTGTCGGCCTCTTCGGAGCCGACGGGCAGGTAGGAGACCATGACGTCGACACGGGCGTCCTTGAGTGCCTTGACCACGTCGACCGGCTCGGCGTCGGACACCTCGATGGTCTCCGAGTAGTACTTGCCGATGCCGTCGAGGGTCGGGCCGCGCTGCACGATGATGTCGGTCGGCGGCACGTCGGCGATCTTGATGGTGTTGTTCTCGGAAGCGCCGATGGCCTCGGAGAGGTCGAAGCCGACCTTCTTGGCGTCCACGTCGAACGCGGCGACGAACTTCACGTCGCGCACGTGGTACTGGCCGAACTTGACGTGCATCAGGCCCGGGACGGTCGAGTTCGCATCGGCGTCCTGGTAGTACTGCACGCCCTGTACGAGCGATGCCGCGCAGTTGCCTACGCCGACGATTGCGACGCGAACCTCGTTCGACTCAGACATGTGACGGTCTCCTTTTCCTACTCTTCCAGTGCATTCGCCGGGGGCGTGTGCGCTCAGGTTTGGTCGGCGTGGCCTTGTGACGGCGGTGCCGTCGGTCCGGCAGTTGCCACGCGCTCGGCAGCAATCAGCTCGTTGAGCCATTTCACTTCGCGCTCACTGGACTCGAGCCCGAGCTGATGCAGCTGGCGGGTGTAGCGGTCGAGTGAACTGCTGGCCCGTGCGATCGCCTCGCGCAGACCTTCGCGACGCTCCTCGACCTGACGGCGCCGCCCTTCCAGGATTCGCATCCTGGCTTCGGCGGGCGTCCGGTTGAAGAACGCCAAGTGCACACCGAATCCGTCATCGGTGTAGTTCTGGGGGCCGGTGTCCGCGACGAGTTCAGTGAACCGTTGCTTGCCGGTGTCGGTGAGTTGGTAGACGCGGCGAGCGCGACGCACCTTCGTCGAACCGAGCGGTGCCGCGTCTTCGACGATCAGGCCGTCGGCCTGCATCCGGCGCAGCGCCGGGTAGAGCGAGCCGTATGAGAAGGCCCGGAATGCGCCGAGCAGCCCGGTCAGTCGTTTGCGCAGCTCGTAGCCGTGCATGGGGGACTCCAGCAGAAGCCCCAGGATGGCCAGCTCCAGCACAGTGTCACCTCCCAGCTCGAATCGACTATGTGAATTGACGCCACTAGATATTGAGCGCTAGGACGCTTCAACACCTCGCACAATAGTATCGCGCCGATATATACGGGGCCAATCGACGGCGCACGCGGAGATGAACGGTATTCGATGCGGCCGTCAACGCGGCCCGAACATGCGGCGAATCAGTTGGGGTAATTGATGCGCTTCTGGTTGCCGTCCGGATCCAGCTCGATATAGCCGCTGTTGTTGAACTTCCCGGACACGTAGATCGAGATGGCGACAGTGTCCTGCGGGGCGGTGATGTCCTTGCTGCCCTTGATGTCGATGTAGACGGTGCTGATCTCGTTGCGCTTGATTCCGAGCGTCTCCGGCGCGCCGTGCAGGATGCCGGCGATCTTCTCCACGTCGAACTTGCCGAGGTCGACGACCCGCTCGTCGCTGCCCACCGACGTGGTGTCGGGGTCGTCCCACCCGCCGCGGTAGTCGTACCGCAGCACGCGACGTGGCTCGGCCGGATCGGGACGCTCCAGGATCGCGTAGTCGGAATAGATCGAGAGCTCGTAGCCAGTGGTATCGCCGAACTTCTTCTTCATCTGGGTGAGGAGTCCGGTCAGGCCGCCGAGCGACTGCAGCTGGCGCGGCGGCGTCAGCACGATCGGGGTGATGCCATCGGGCTTGGCGCCGGGGTCTTGCGCGGCGGTCATCGGGGACTGGCCCGGCGCGGCGTAGATACCCCAGCCGATCGCGATGCCGACCACCAGCATCACCGCGGCGCCGGCGGCCAGGATGCCCCAGCCGGTGGTGCGGACGGGCCGCCCGGCACCGGTCTTCAAGTTGGGTAGTTGGACCGGCGCGTTCCCGGTCTGCAGGTCGGTCACCAGCGAGCGCAGGTCCCCGAGGGTGACAGCGGTGGTAGCCGACGCGACGCGCTGCCGGTGTTCCTCGGCGGACAGCTGGCCGTCGGCCAACGCACTGTCCAGTATCTGGCACGTGTCGTTGCGGTCGCTGTCTTTCGCCCGGGTTGCTGCGGTGGCCACCGGGAAAGCGTAGAGGTCAGGCAGCAGGCTCGCGTGAGCCCGGCCACAGGCCATTTACCACGGCACCTACCAAGCTGGCTACAACCCGGCTACATGCATGCCATCACGCGTCGGCGTCCAGGTGCCCGACGTACTCTGGTCAACGTGCGATTGCAGCGGCAGGTGGTTGACTATGCGCTCCGGCGCAGGTCACTGCTGGCCGAGGTCTACTCAGGCCGCACCGGTGTCACCGAGGTGTGTGACGCCAACCCGTATCTGCTGCGCGCAGCAAAATTTCATGGTCGTACCAGTTCGGTGATGTGCCCGATCTGCCGCAAGGAGCCACTGACATTGGTGTCGTGGGTCTTCGGCGATCATCTCGGAGCGGTGTCTGGTTCGGCCCGCAGCACCGAGGAGCTCGTCCTGCTGGCTGCCAAGTTCGACGAATTCGCGGTTCACGTGGTGGAGGTATGCCGCACTTGCAGTTGGAATCATTTGGTCAAGTCATATGTATTAGGGACGCCGAGTCCCCCGAAAGCAGCGAAGCCTCGTGGCACCCGCGCGGCGCGCTCGAAAGCGCGCACCGCCAGTGAGTGACGGAATGAGCGGGGCCGGGCGCCACAGCCGGTCGGATAACGACGCGGCCAGGGGACCGGCCGCCGGCGCACAGCAAGGTCGCCCTGGCCCGGTGCCGCCGGATGACCGGCGCACCATGATCCTGCCGCCGGTCGGGAAGGTCGACGACCCGCGGCTGCGGGATCCGATCGATGCCGTGAAGGCAGCGCTGGACGGCACGAAGCGTCCGAGCCAGTTCCCTGTCGGCGCGGGCGCGGGTATGACCCCGCCGCCGAAGTCGCCGCCACCACCGCCACCGCGGACCGGCGGTGGCAAGTCCGGCGGGCCCCAGCTGCCGCACATCAACTGGAACTGGAAGCTGTTCCGGCGGCTCTGTTATGCGGGCGTCGTGGTGCTGCTGGTGCTGCCGATCGTCACGTTCGGCATGGCGTACCTCATCGTCGACATCCCCAAGCCGGGTGACATCCGCACCAACCAGGTGTCGACCATCCTGGCCAGCGACGGCAGCGAGCTCGCGAAGTTCGTTCCGCCGGAAGGCAACCGGGTCGACGTCAACATCGACCAGATTCCGGTGCACGTGCGTAACGCGGTGATGGCCGCCGAGGACCGGGATTTCTACACCAATCCGGGCTTCTCGTTCTCGGGCTTCGTCCGCGCGTTCAAGAACAACATCTTCGGTGGCGACCTGCAGGGCGGGTCGACCATCACGCAGCAGTACGTGAAGAACGCGCTGGTCGGCGACGCCCGCTCCGGTATGGGCGGCTTGGTCCGCAAGGCCAAGGAGCTGGTGATCTCCACCAAGATGACGCGGCAGTGGTCGAAAGACGAAGTGCTGCAGGCATACCTGAACATCATCTATTTCGGCCGCGGCACCTACGGCATCGCCGCGGCGTCCAAGGCGTACTTCGGCAAGCCCGTCGAGCAGCTCGACGTGGCCGAGGGCGCGCTGCTCGCGGCGCTGATCCAGCGGCCCTCGACGCTGGACCCTGCTGTCGATCCGGAGGGCGCCGCCGAGCGCTGGAACTGGGTGCTCGACGGCATGGTGACCATGGGCGCGCTCTCCAAAGAGGACCGCGCTCAGCAGAAGTTCCCGGCCACCGTGCCACCGGAGCAGGCGCGCCAGCAGAACCAGACCGAAGGGCCCAACGGGCTGATCCAGCGGCAGGTGATGAAGGAACTGCAGAGCATCTTCAACATCAACGAGCAGGCGCTGAACACCGAGGGGCTGCAGGTCACCACGACCATCGACCCGAAGGCGCAGAAGGCTGCCGAAGATGCGGTGTCGAAGTACCTCGACGGCCAGGCGGACGATATGCGGGCGGCGGTGGTGTCGGTCGATCCGCATACCGGCGGGATCAAGGCCTACTACGGCGGCTCCGACGCCAACGGCTTCGACTTCGCGCAGGCTGGTCTGCCGACGGGTTCGTCGTTCAAGGTCTTCGCCTTGGTGGCGGCGCTGGAGCAGGGCATCGGCCTGGGCTACCAGGTGGACAGCTCGCCGGTGACGGTCAACGGCATCAACATCACCAACGTCGAGGGCGAGGGCTGCGGTACGTGCAGCATCGCCGAGGCACTGAAGCGGTCGCTGAACACCAGCTATTACCGCTTGATGCTCAAGCTCAAGCACGGCGCGCAGGACGTTGCCGACGCCGCGCACAAGGCCGGCGTCGCGGACAGCTTCCCCGGCGTCGAGCACACGCTGTCCGAGGACGGCAAGGGCGGACCGCCCAACAACGGTGTGGTGCTCGGTCAGTACCAGAGCCGTGCGCTGGACATGGCGTCCGCATACGCCACGCTCGCGGCGTCCGGCGAGTACCACAAGCCGCATTTCGTCCAGAAGGTCGTCAACGGCGACGGTCAGGTGCTGTACGACGCGACGTCCCAGGACAATTCGGGTGAACAGCGGATTCCGAAGGCTGTCGCGGACAACGTGACCTCCGCGATGCAGCCCATCGCCGGCTACTCCCGCGGGCACAACCTGGCAGGCGGCCGGCCGTCGGCGGCCAAGACCGGCACCGTGCAGCTCGGTGACACCGGCGCCAACCGCGACGCGTGGATGGTCGGTTACACGCCGTCGCTGTCGACTGCGGTATGGGTCGGTACGACGGCCGGGACGCAGCCCCTGGTGAACAAGGGCGGCGGGCCGGTGTACGGCTCGGGGCTGCCGTCGGACATCTGGAAGTCCACGATGGACGGCGCGTTGAAGGGCACTGACAACGAGTCGTTCCCGAAGCCGACGGCCATCGGTGGGTACGCCGGGGTCCCGCAGGCGCCGGTCATCAAGCCGCCGTCGCCCGATGACCAGCCGCAGGTCCCGGTGCCAGGTGCTCCGACGGAGACTGTGGTCCAGCCGACGCTCGTTATCGCCCCGGGCATCACGATTCCGTTCGGCCCGCCGACCACCATGCAGGTTGCCCCGCACCAGGACGCGCCGCCTCCGGGTGGTGGCGACCCGAATCAGCCTGGCCCCCCGCCGCCGCCGTGACGGTCGAGGAACCAGACGAGTCCGCCGTGGTGACGGTCTCGCCGGCCCGGCTGGCCCCGGACTTGCGCAGCGCCGACGACCGCGACCTGCCCAGCCGGACCGACGTCATGGGCGCGGCGCTGTCCGGTGTCGTCGGCGGGCCGGTCGGCCGGCACGCGATGATCGGCCGGGCGCCGTTCCTCACGCCGTTCCGGGTGATGCTGCTGATCGCACTGGTCTTTCTCGGGCTGGGTTACACGACCAAGGCGCCGTGCCTGGTGACGACCGGTTCCGGCACCGCGGACCAGCGCGTCGCCAACTGGCAGAACCAGCGGGCCTACTACGAGTTCTGCTACTCGGACACCGTGCCGCTGTACACCGCGGAGCTGCTCAATCTGGGTAAGTTCCCGTACAAGTCCAGCTGGATCGAGACTGACAGCGCGCACAAGCCGCGCGTCCAGTACGACGGCACCCGCGCCGTCCGCTACATGGAGTATCCGGTGCTGACCGGCATGTACCAGTACGCGTCGATGTCCGTCGCCAAGACCTACACGGCACTGTCGAAGCTGGTGCGGATACCCGTGGTCGCCGAAGTGATCATGTTCTTCAACATCTCGGCGTTCGGGTTGGCCCTGGCCTGGATGGCCACTGTCTGGGCGACCATGCGAATGTCCGGGCGGCGGCCCTGGGACGCCGCCGTGGTCGCTGGGTCGCCGATCCTGATCTTCCAGGCGTTCACCAACTTCGACGCGCTCGCCACCGCGTGTGCGGCCGGCGCCATGCTGGCCTGGTCGCGCCGCAAACCGGTGGTGGCCGGTGTGCTCATCGGGGTCGGGGTGGCCCTGAAGCTGTACCCACTGCTGTTGCTGATCCCGCTGGCGATGCTGGCGGTGCGGACCGGCAAGTGGCGGCCGGTGGCGAAGACCGCGATCACCGCGCTGGTCACGTGGATCGCGGTGAATCTGCCGATCATGGTGATGTATCCGCGCGGGTGGTCGGAGTTCTTCCGGCTCAACACCCGCCGCGGCGACGACATGGACTCGCTCTACAACGTCGTGAAGTCGTTCACCGGCTGGGGCGGTTTCGACACCAACCTCGGTTTCTGGCAACCGCCGACGGTGCTCAACGCCGTCAGCGCGGTGCTGTTCGTCTTGTGTTGTGCGGCAATCGCTTACGTCGCGTGGACGGCTCCGCAGCGGCCGCGGCTCGCGCAGCTGGCCTTCCTCGTGGTCGCGGCTTTCCTGCTGACCAACAAGGTGTGGAGCCCGCAGTACTCGCTGTGGCTGGTGCCGCTGGCCGCACTGGCGCTGCCGCATCGGCGAATCCTGTTGGCGTGGATGACCATTGACGCCCTGATCTGGATTCCCCGGATGCTGTATCTCTACGACGATCCCAAGTTCGGGCTGCCCGAACAGTTCTTCACCACGACGGTGCTGGTGCGCGACATCGCGGTGATCGGGTTGTGCGCGTTGGTCGTTCGCGCCATCTACCGGCCCGAGCATGACCTGGTCCGCTGGGGTGGCCGAATCGACGATCCGTCCGGCGGAGTGTTCGACGAAGCCGGCGACAATGCGCCCCGCTGGCTGCCGGCCCGGTTGCGGCCGCGCCCGACGGCCGCCCCCGAACCCGATCGCGACCCGGAACCGGAGCTTGCGCCGACGGCGTAAATGAGCTGCTTTCCGCGGGCCGCGGTGGCAGGGTCGTGGGCGTGACCGATCTGACCTTCTCTGATTCCGTCGTCGTCGACACCGATCCCGAAACCCTCTACGCACTGGTCTCCGACGTGACCAACATGGGTAAGTGGAGCCCACAGTGCAAAGAGTGCTGGTGGGAGGACGAGGACGCCGGCCCGGTGGCCGGTGCCTGGTTCAAGGGCCGCAACGAAGTGCCCGGCCGGATCTGGGAGACCCGCAGCCAGGTGGTGGTCGCCGAGCCCGGCCGCGCGTTTGTCTGGGAGGTCAACGGCGGCTGGGTGCGCTGGGGCTTCACCCTCGAGCCCATCGAGGAGGGGACCCGGCTGACGCAGTCGTGGGAGTTCCTGCCGGCCGGGATCGCGGGCTTCCACGAGCGCTGGGCCGACGACGCCGAGGCCCAGATAGCCCTTCGTACGAAGTACGCGAAGGAAGGCATCCCGCTGACGCTGGCGGCGATCAAGCAGACGGCCGAGGCTTAGGTGCTGTTCGCCCCGAGGTTGACCCGGCGCTGAGGGCACAAAAATTCGAGTAGGCGAACCCTGGCTACAGGGTCAGTATCAGCGGTTTCCGTGGTGGCCGTTGACCCTGAAGACATGGCGGGGAAGTTCGAGTGGACATCGCCGCTGGCGCAGGGTCAACAACCAACTCTCGACTCAGCTCGGGTACTGCGGGTACTGCGGGTACTGCGGAAAATATTGCGGGGCAACGGCGTTGCGCCCGGCCTGAATCCACGCGGTGGTCGAGGGCAGCATGATCAACACGATCGTCGTGATCGGGAAGACCATGCCCAGTAGCGGGAGCACGCCGAAGCCGCCGTAGCCCGGGTAGCCGGCTGTCGCAGCGCTGCGTACCGCGAAGCCGATCACGTTGCTCACGATGGCGAGCGTGCACCCACCAACGACGAGCCAGCGCCCGAGCATCTTGCGTTGAAACAACATCACGGAACCGGTCAGGAGCACCGCGCCGAAGACGATGCTGGCCAGGCTCCCGACGATCAGCACCGCGTAGACACCGCCGCCGAGGTCCGTACCGTGCGACAGCCCGGAATCACTTTTGATCGCGGCAATCCCGATCAGCGCGAGAATCCCGCTGCCGAGGCCGGCCAACGCGCCCAGCGCTGCCAGCACCCCCGCAGTGATCGCCGTGCCGCCGTTCGGCGCCGCGGCAGGCATGGGCGCCATGCCCGGATAACCACCCGGTTGCGGGTATCCCTGCTGGTAGACGGGCTGGGCCGGATAGCCTTGCGGATACCCCGGCTGCTGCGGGTACCCGGGCTGCCCCGGAGATCCCTGGCCGTAAGGCCCCTGCGGATACGTCATGCGTCCCTCTCGCCGAGAATGATCGTGCACCCAGCCTAGCGATCCTGACGGCTCCGCCAGGGCGGCTCTCCCGAGCGCCGATTTCGCAGCTCAGGGCCTCTTCGGGTAGCCTGAGCCGGTTGCCGACGCAGGCGACCCTCCTGCCACGGAACACGCCGTGGCCGATACGACCATAGGAGGTGATGGGTTCCACATGCGTCCATACGAAATCATGGTCATTCTCGACCCCACACTTGACGAGCGCACCGTAGCTCCGTCGCTGGAGACGTTCCTGAACGTCGTCCGCAAAGACGGCGGCAGCGTCGAAAAGGTGGACATCTGGGGCCGTCGCCGGCTGGCTTACGAGATCGCCAAGCACGGTGAAGGCATCTACGCGGTTGTCGACCTGAAGGCCGAACCGGCCACGGTCAACGAGCTCGACCGTCAGCTGAACCTGAACGAGTCGGTGTTGCGTACCAAGGTCCTGCGGACCGACAAGCACTAGAAGCACCGAAGCTCTGCGGATTTGTCGCGGGCCTTGCGTAGGCTCGCGCCTAATTCACCCAATCCGTCCCAGGAGGATCTCGTGGCTGGTGACACCACCATCACCGTTATCGGAAACCTGACCGCTGACCCGGAGCTGCGTTTCACGCCGTCCGGTGCTGCTGTTGCGAACTTCACCGTGGCCTCGACGCCGCGGATGTTCGACCGGCAGAGCAATGAGTGGAAGGACGGGGAGGCGCTGTTCCTCCGCTGCAACATCTGGCGTGAGGCGGCCGAGAACGTCGCCGAGAGCCTGACCCGGGGGTCGCGTGTCATCGTGACCGGCCGGCTGAAGCAGCGCTCGTTCGAGACCCGTGAGGGTGAGAAGCGCACCGTGATGGAGGTCGAGGTCGACGAGATCGGCCCGTCCCTGCGGTACGCGACGGCGAAGGTGAACAAGGCCAACCGCAGTGGCGGAGGCGGTGGCGGCTTCGGCGGAGGCGGCGGGGGTTCCCGTCAGTCCGCTGGCGGCGGCGCTCCGGCCGACGACCCGTGGGGCAGCGCCCCGGCATCGGGTTCGTTCGGCGGCGCCGACGACGAGCCGCCCTTCTGATCCACGTAATTGGCTGGGCAACCAGCTAGACCCAGAAAGAGAAAGACATGGCCAAGGCCACCAAGCGGCGTCCGGCGCCGGAAAAGCCGGTCAAGACCCGCAAGTGCGTGTTCTGCTCCAAGAAGGCGCAGACCATCGATTACAAGGACACCGGACTGCTCCGGACCTACATCAGCGAGCGCGGCAAGATCCGTGCCCGTCGCGTCACCGGTAACTGCGTGCAGCATCAGCGCGACATCGCCATCGCCGTGAAGAACGCCCGCGAGGTTGCGTTGCTCCCGTTCAGCGCGTCGACTCGATAGGGAGGACTGAGAAATATGAAGCTCATTCTGACCACTGAGGTCGAGCACCTGGGTTCGGCCGGCGACGCCGTCGAGGTTCGCGACGGTTACGGCCGCAACTACCTGCTGCCCCGTGGCCTGGCCATCGTGGCCAGCCGTGGTGCCGAGCGTCAGGCCAACGAGATCCGTCGTGCGCGTGACGCCAAGACGGTTCGCGACCTGGACCACGCCAACGAGCTGAAGCAGGCGATCGAGGCCCTCGGCCCCGTGTCGCTGGCTGTCAAGGCCGGTGCCGACAGCGGCAAGCTGTTCGGTTCGGTGACCGCGGGCGACGTTGTCGCCGCGATCAAGAAGGCCGGTGGCCCGAACCTGGACAAGCGCACCGTGGAGCTACCCAAGGCGCACATCAAGTCGGTCGGCACCCACAAGATCGCGGTGCGTCTGCACCCGTCGGTCAACGTGCCGGTGTCGCTGGCTGTCGTCGCCGGATAGGCACGCGGTAGCTCAAACAGCAGAACGCCCGGGTGGAGTCAATCTTTGACTTCGCCCGGGCGTTTTCTGTCGACACCGGGCGAATTTTTTAGGCGAATCTGCAAACAGTGATCTACGCCGGCTGTTAACCTGCGCGGCCCTTTTCTGCCATACGCGCGCAACACAACACGCCCGAGATGGCTACCCGGCACGACACGCCGCACCAATTCTCATACACAGGCACACAGCCGATATATAGGCCATTGACGTGCTCATTTGGGAATTTACCCACGGGTATTCCACAAGTTCTCCCCAACCGGTCAACATCGATGTCCACGTCTTTCCACATTTCATCCCCAGGGTTATCAACAGGTGTGGTTTCGGACGGCCCCAGCAACGTCTAGCGTGATGCGTCGCGCGACAGGTGAGCGGCTTGCGGGCCCGATTTGTCGGCAGGGTGAACTACGGTCATGGCTAGCCCGTTTCGAACACTTGTTTGGCATTGATTTCGGGGGAGGGAGGAGCGCTTCGTGGCTGTCGCTGACGACCTGGGTCGGTCCGACATGGAGGAGCCGCCCAGCGAGGATTTCGGCCGTCAACCGCCGCAGGACATGGCTGCAGAGCAGTCGGTGCTGGGTGGCATGTTGCTGTCCAAGGACGCGGTCGCTGACGTCCTGGAGCGGCTGCGTCCCGGTGACTTCTACCGTCCGGCGCATCAGAACGTCTACGACGCCATCCTGGACCTCTACGGTCGCGGGGAGCCCGCAGACGCCGTCACCGTCGCCGCCGAGCTCGATCGCCGCGGTCTGCTCAAGCGCATCGGGGGTGCCCCGTATCTGCACACCCTGATCTCCACCGTGCCCACCGCCGCCAATGCCGGCTTCTACGCCGGCATCGTCGCGGAGAAGGCCACGCTGCGTCGCCTCGTCGAGGCCGGCACCCGCGTCGTGCAGTACGGCTACGCGGGCGCTGAAGGCGCCGATGTGGCCGATCTGGTGGACCGGGCCCAGGCCGAGATGTACGACGTCACGCAGACGCGCAGCAGCGAGGATTTCACCGTCCTGGAGGAGCTGCTGCAGCCCACCATGGACGAGATCGACGCCATTGCCTCCAATGGCGGTATCTCGCGTGGCATCCCGACCGGCTTCACCGAGCTCGACGAGATCACCAACGGTCTGCATCCCGGGCAGATGATCATCGTCGCCGCGCGCCCCGGTGTGGGTAAGGCGCTGGCACTCGATACCCCGCTGCCTACGCCCGGTGGTTGGACCACCATGGGCGACGTCTCGGTGGGCGACGAGCTGGTCGACGCCAATGGACAGCCCACCCGCGTGGTGGCCGCGACTCCGGTGATGGAAGAGCGGCCGTGCTACGAGATCGACCTGTCGGACGGCACCACCATCGTGGCCGACGCATCGCACCAGTGGCCGACCGGCCGCGGCATCGTCACCACCGCGACCCTGAGGCCCGGCGCCGACCGGCTCGAGCCGGCATTGACCGCCGGCGGGCTGGCCGTGCTCACCCGCCCCGTGACGATCACCGATGTGCGCCGGGTGGATTGGGTGCCGGTGCGCTGCGTCGAGGTCGACAACCCGGCCCACCTGTACCTGGCCGGGCGGTCGATGGTGCCCACGCACAATTCGACGATCGGACTGGACTTCATGCGGTCCTGCTCGATCAAGCACCAGCAGGCCAGCGTCATCTTCTCGCTGGAAATGAGCAAGACCGAGATCGTCATGCGACTGCTCTCGGCCGAAGCCAAGATCAAGCTCGGTGACATGCGGTCGGGCCGCATGAGCGACGACGACTGGACCAAGCTGGCCCGCCGTATGAGCGAGATCTCTGAGGCGCCGCTGTACATCGACGACTCACCGAACCTGACCATGATGGAGATCCGGGCCAAGGCTCGTCGTCTGCACCAGAAGGCCAACCTGCGGCTCATCGTCGTGGACTACATGCAGCTGATGACCTCGGGTAAGAAGTTCGAGTCCCGGCAGCAGGAAGTCTCGGAGTTCTCACGGTCGCTGAAGCTGATGGCCAAGGAGCTCGAGGTTCCCGTGGTCGCCATCAGCCAGCTGAACCGTGGTCCCGAACAGCGCACCGACAAGCGCCCGCAGGTGTCGGACCTTCGTGAGTCGGGCTGCCTGACCGCCTCGACACGCATCCTGCGCGCCGACACGGGCGCCGAGGTCACCTTCGGTGAGCTGATGGCGACGGGGGAGCGGCCGCTGGTGTGGTCGCTCGACGACCGCAAGCGCATGGTGGCCCGGCCCATGACCAACGTCTTCTACAGCGGGCACAAGGAGGTCTTCCTGCTGCGCCTGGCTTCCGGGCGTCAGGTGGAGGCCACCGCCAACCACCCGTTCATGACGCTGAGCGGCTGGGTTTCCTTGGGCGACTTGGCTGTTGGTGATCGTCTCGCGGTGCCGCGCACCGTACCTGAGCCGGTGCACACCGAGCGGATGGACGAGTCCGAGGTCATCATGCTCGCGCACATGATCGGCGACGGCTCGTGCGTCAAGCGCCAGCCGATCCGCTACGCGTCGATCGATGAGGCGAACCTCGTCGCCGTTGCCGGTGCGGCGCGGCACTTCGGAGTGACGGCCGTGCGCGACGAATACCCCGCCGCCCGCGTGACGACGCTGCGGATGCCGGCACCGTACCGCCTGACCCACGGCAAGCGGAACCCGATCGCGGCCTGGTTGGACAAGCTGGGGCTGTTCGGCAAGCGGAGCTACGAAAAGTTCGTTCCCAAAGAGGTTTTCGCGCTGCCTAATGATCAGGTGGCGTTGTTCCTCCGGCACCTCTGGGCGACGGATGGCTCGGTGCGCTGGGACGCGAAGGTTGGCCAGGGTCGGGTGTACTACGCGACGACGAGCCGTCAGCTGGCCGACGACGTGGTGCAGCTGCTGCTGCGCGTCGGGGTGTTCGCGCGCATCAAGCGGGCGAAGAAGGCGGGCTACCGCGACTGCTGGCACGTTCTGATCTACGGCGCCGCCAATCAGCGTCGGTTCGTGACGGTCGTAGGCGCGCACGGTGGGCGCGACGTCAAGGCCATTGAATTGTTGGCGCAGCTGCGCGGCGTTGAGTCGAACACGAACCTGGACACGGTGCCCAAAGAGGTTTGGCAGCAGGTGAAGTCGACGTTGACCCGCCGCGGCATGTCGCATCGAGGGTTCGCCGACGCGATGGGTACGCAGTTCTGCGGCTCGACTATGTGGAAGCACGCACCGAGCCGTAAGCGGCTGCACCAGGCGGCGGCCGTGCTGACTGACACTGAGCTACACGACCTCGCGACCAATGATGTCTTCTGGGACGAGGTCATCGAGATCACCAGCATTGGTGAGCAGGACGTCTACGACGGCACCGTTACTGGCACGCATAACTTTGTGGCACAGGGGATTTCGGTCCATAACTCCCTCGAGCAGGACGCCGACATGGTCATGCTGCTGCACCGCCCGGACTCCATCGACCGCGACGACCCGCGCGGTGGTGAAGCCGACATCATCCTGGGTAAGCACCGTAACGGCCCGACCGCGAATATCACTGTGGCACATCAGCTTCACTTCTCGCGGTTTACGAATATGGCGCGGTAGCGGGACAGCAACTCCTCTGTCGAGATGCGGGGGAGATTAGCAGACGCGCATTGCTTGTTAAACAAGATCGCTAGCTAACTAAAGTTAGCTAGCGATCACCGATTCTTGTGGAGCGCCCGGGCCACCACGTGCAGTGATTGACCCAGGTTCTGGCGCTGATGATTTGCCGTGGATCACCGTTGAGCCTCGATCCGGTGTGGCTCCGCCGAGAGCGCGAAGTGAAGCATCGAGCGATCTACGACATCGCCGACGAAATCGGCTACTCAACTATGACAGGCAACGGGGACCCGCTGGCGTGTTCCCTGTGAATGAGACCAACTGATCTGTCCCCGCTGTTTCGAGCCGCGGTCATGCGAGTTGAGGGATCGAATAGGTGGATGTCCAGAGCGTTTCGAACTCCGTGGGGCTGATGTTACCGAGGTAGCTGTGGCGGCGTTCGACGTTGTAGAAGTTGTCGATGTAATCGGCCATGGCGGCGGCCAATTCGATGGTGGTGGCCCACTTGCGGGTGTTGAGTAGCTCGACCTGCATCCGGGCCCAGAACGACTCCATGGCGGCGTTATCGAAGCAGTCGCCCACCGTGCCGAATGAGCCGAGCAGGCCCCATCGGCGCATGTTCTCCCCGAAGCTCCAGGACGTGAACTGCGTGCCGTGATCGGTGTGCAGAATCGTTGAACCACTTCGGTTTCGGCTTTCGACGGCCATGTTGACCGCATTGTTGACCAATGCGGTGTCCGCGGTAGTTGAGAAGGTGCGGGCCACGATCATCCGGGAGAAGCAGTCCAAGATCGCGCAGCAGTACACCTTCCCATCACGCGCGGGGTGTTCGGTGATATCCGTGCACCAAAGTTCGTTGGGCCTGCTAGCAGTGAACCGTCGATTGACCAGGTCAACTGGGGTGTCGACGCCGATCAGGTTAGGTTTTCGCCGCCCGGGGCGCGGCAACCCGTAGAGACCTTGCTCGGACATGATCGAGTTGACAAGTTTGTGGTTGACGTTCATGTCGTAGTCGGCCAACAGCGCAGCGCGCACCCGCTTGCGCCCGTAGGTACCGCGGGATCGCTGATAGATCTCGGTGATTGTGTCAGCCACAATTAACCGCCGCACCTCACGGTCCGGGACGGGCCTGCGCCGGTGATACTGCAACAGGGAACGGGCCAATCCGGTTATCCGGCAGGCAGATCGGGCTGAGTGTCCTCGCGCGATCAGTCCCTCAGCGATCGCGCGTCGGCGTTTTGGGGGCACCACCGCCTGTTCGTCGAATAAGGCGCACGCGTCGCGTGTCAACGCCAACTCGGCCTCGAGTTGGGCGATGCGCTTGTGGGCGGCTGCCAGTTCGTCGGCCTCCACGCTCGGGGTGCCCTCGATGACGCCGGCATCGATGAGCGCTTGATGTTTCCAACGGAACAGCGTCGCCTGGCAGATACCGGTTTCGGCAGCCAACACGGCTACCGGTTCACCCGACCGAAGCCGGGCAACGATTTGCCGACGCACCGACGACGAATACTGACGGGGCATGTGACCTCCCGATGATCACTCTGCCCTCGACTCTCACAACCGTGGACCAACAACACGGGTACAGATCAGGTGGACTCAATAACGGGGGCTCGCCAGTCCTGTTGGTGCGGTCTCCGCGATTCAGGCGACGTCGCTATCCGTTGTGCCGCCCCGGGTGAGTTCGCATTCGATGGGAGTGCGTCATCCGGAACCTTTGGTGCCGCGTTCTTGTCGTTGTGCCCGTTCGTCGTCACGATCACCGCTGAATCGCTCAGCTAACTGTGCTGGCGCGGTTCGCCGGGCCAGCTTGTTGTTACTGCGGGAGGCGTTCTACGGGGCGCATCGGTTCGAGGAGTTCTCGCGTCGGGCGCAGCTCAGCGAGAAGATCACCGCCACGCGGCTGCGGGAACTCGTGGACGAGGGCCTCCTGGAGAAGCGCGCGTACCACGAACCCGGTCAACGCCGCAGAGAGGATTACCATCTCACTGACAAGGGCGAGGACTTGCTGCCGGCGCTACTCGCCTTGATGCGCTGGGGTGACAGGTGGGTGCGTGCCGACGGCGGCCGGGTGCGGCTGTCGCACAAGGATTGCGGGGCGCCTATTGGTGTCGAGGTGCGTTGCGGCGCCGGGCATTCCGTGACCGCCGATGATATTCAAGCCGCTCGCCCCAGCTGATCACACCCCTGCTTTGGGAGCGATTCGTGTGGTCCGGAACTCTAGTGGCGTGGCGGTCGATGCCTGCCGGTAGCCGTGCGGGAGGCAGACGGCGGACCGACGGGCCAGCTGCCGCATGAGTATCAGTTGGGGTGTTGTCACCGACCGCCTGCTGTCGCACCCGCGCGGCTCGTCGATGTTCAGGCATATCGAGGCCATCAGCGCGCACGAGATTCCGCCGGCACAATGTGCGCGACGCGCGACACGTTAGTGGGGCCAACGTGAGCCCAAACACCGCCTAGGCGAAGAAGTGTCTCTCAGCCCCGATAACGGCGTTTAATGACAGGGCCGCTTGGCGCGTGCGAGCCAGCAAGGGGGTGCGATGGCCGGTTCCGACTCGGAGGAGGAAGGCCTCGACGGATTGCCACCGCCGCCGATCGCCCCGGGGCAGGTCCACGCCCCGTTGAACCCCGACCGAAGCCCGCCGTACCGCGCGGCAGCGGTGGGGATGGTGCTGGTCTTTGTGCTGGTGCTGGCACTGACGTGGGCCCAGTTCCGAGGCTATTTCGACACCAAAGCCACGCTGTATGTGGTGTACAACCGGTCCGGGTTGTCGATGGATGCAGGTTCCAAGGCCACCTACAACGGGGTGCCGATCGGTCGGTTGAAGGCCGCTGAGGCCCACATCGGGAATGACGGTCAGCCACAGGCCAAACTTGTTCTCAGTGTTGATCCGCAGTACCTGGACCTGCTGCCCAGCAATGTGGACGTCAAGCTGTTGGCCACCACGGCCTTCGGCAACAAGTACATCTCATTCACCTCGCCGGCGAACCCGTCGCCACAGCGCCTCAAAAGTGGGGACGTGATCAACGCCAGCGGCGTCACCACTGAGTTCAACACCCTGTTCGAGACCATCACCGCGATCTCCGCCCAGGTCGACCCCATCAAACTCAACCAGACGCTGACGGCGGCGGCTCAGGCTCTCGACGGGCTGGGTGACAAGTTCGGGCAGTCTTTGGTCGACGGCAACGAGATCCTGGGTGACGTCAACGCGCGGATGCCCACGCTGCGGCATGACATCAACGCCTTCGCCGACCTGGCCCAGGTGTACGCGAAGGCGTCGCCGGACCTGTGGGACGGCCTCAAGAATGCCGTCACCACCGAGCGCACCCTGAACGATCAGCGCGACACCTTGGACCGGGCGTTGATGGCCGCGGTCGGGTTCGGTAACACCGGTGGCGACATCCTCGAGCGCGGCGGCCCGTACCTGATCCGGGGCGCCCGGGACCTGCTGCCGACCTCGGCACTGCTGGATAAGTACAGCCCCGAACTGGACTGCACGATAAGGGAATACGCCACCGCTGACCCGAAGGCTGCCCGCGGCCTCGGTGGTAACGGTTACTCGCTGGCGATACACACCGAATTGGTCGGTGCCGCCAATGCCTACGTGTATCCGGACAACCTCCCCAGGATCAATGCCTCGGGTGGCCCGAACGGGCGGCCCGGTTGCTGGACGGTTACCAACGACATCTGGCCCGTTCCGTACACCGTGATCGATTCAGGTGCCTCCATCGCGCCGTACAACCACTTCGGCCTGGGTTCGCCATTTGCATCCGAATACGTCTGGGGTCGTCAAGACGGCGAGAACACCATCAACCCATGACTGGCGAAGGGCACAGATGCCCTAGCTGTTCTTCACAGGCAGGTTGTGAACGCGTAGGCGGTCGATGGGTGTCTTGCCTTTGATGCCGCTGTGGGGTCGATGGTGATTGTAGTGATGCAGCCAGTGGGGATAGGTCACGGCGCGTTCGTCCTCTGATAGGTAGGTGCGTGCGTACGCCCATTCGGTGGCCAGGGTCCGGTTGAATCGTTCGACCTTGCCGTTGGTTTGGGGACGGTACGGCCGGGTCTTCTTGTGGCTGATGCCATCGCCGAGCGCGGTAGCGAAAACCTTTGACCGATAGCATGATCCGTTATCGGTCAGCACCCGCTTAACAGTGATGCCGTAACCATTGAAGTAGGCGTTGGCCCGGACCCAGAAATCGGCGGCGGTCTGTTTGCGCTCATCGCCGAGGATCTCCGAGTACGCCAACCGCGAGTGGTCATCAACGGCATGGTGCAGGTAGGCGTAGCCGGCCCCGCTGCGGTTGCGCCGTCCGGCTTGGCGCCCGAGTTTGCGATGCCCACCGCCGTCGGGGATGCGACCGAGCTTTTTGATGTCGACGTGGACCAGGTCTCCGGGCGCGGGATGCTCGTAGCGGTGAGGTTTGGGTCGGCGCACGACCAACCCGGTGTTCTGGTCCAGATCACGCAGCAGCGGCATCCGGTAGCGGCGCAGGACCGCCTCCACAGTCGAGCGGGGCAGCCGTAGGTGCGCCGCGATGCGGTGCGGGCCCCAGCGACGGGTGAAGCGCACCTTGATGATCCGGCGCTCGCGACGCTGCGCCAGGCGCCGCGGGCTACGGTGCGGGCGGCTGGAGCGATCGGCCATCGCCTGCTTACCTCCAGCGCGGTAGCGATCGGCCCATTTCTTGGCCGTGGCCCTCGAACACTGGAATCGCTCGGCAGCACGAGCCAGCGGCCATCGGTCATCAACAACACACTGAGCCAGAGCCAAACGGCCACGCGGAGTCAGGAAGGCATTACGGTGAGACACGAGGACCTCTCGGTGATCGATGTGTGTGTGGTAACCACAGCGATACCGGAGGTCCTCACCTATTTCCGCTCACCACGCCGTTCACAACCTGTCCAAGAGTTACACCTAGCGGCCAGGCAGCAATGAACCGCAGATTCAATGAACGCCCCTGGTGTGTCACAACCGAGCGCGGCGCGTCGCTGCTCATGGAATCTCGAGGTCATCAGCGCGCAATAGATCTTCGCCAGACTTGGTCGACGTGACGGCTGACACGCCGGCCGGGGCCATGTGAGCCCGAACACCATGCAGGCGAACAAGTTTCGGCAAGCCCCCGATACAGCGTTTAATGACAGGGCGCGTGGCGCCAGCGAATCAGCAAGGAGGTGCGATGGCGAATCCCAATTCGACGGAAGACGTCGATGGGTTGCCACCACCGCCGATCGCCGAGGGGCAGGTCCACGCCCCGTTGAATCCCGACCGGAGTCCGCCGTACCGGGCGGCAGCGGTGGGGTTGGTGCTGTTCGTGGTGCTGGTGCTGGTGCTGACGTGGTTCCAGTTCCGAGGCTATTTCGACACCAAGGCTCAGCTGTATGTCATGTACAACCGGTCCGGGTTGTCGATGGATGCAGGTTCCAAGGTCACCTATAACGGGGTGCCGATCGGCCGGTTGAAGACCGCTGAGGCCCAGGCCGGCGATGATGGTCGCACACAAGCCAAACTCGTCCTCAGCGTTGATCCGCAGTATCTGGGTCTGTTGCCCGGCAATGTGGACGTGAAGCTGTTGGCCACCACGGCCTTTGGCAACAAGTACATCTCGTTCACCTCGCCGGCGAACCCGTCGGCCCGGCGCCTCAAAAGTGGTGACGTGATCAACGCCAGCGGCGTCACCACCGAGTTCAACACGTTGTTCGAGACCATCACGGCGATCTCCGAGCAGGTCGACCCCATCAAGCTGAACCAGACGCTGACGGCGGCCGCGCAGGCGCTCGACGGTCTGGGGGACAAGTTCGGTCAGTCGTTGGTCAACGGCAACGTCATCCTGGCCGACCTGAATCAGCGGATGCCGACCTTCTGGCACGACACCAAGGCGCTGGCCGACCTGACTGAGGTCTACGCGAAGGCGTCGCCGGATCTGTGGGACGGGCTCAAGAATGCCGTGACCACCGAGCGCACCCTGAATGATCAGCGCGGCAACATCGATCAGGCGCTGATGTCGGCGGTCGGGTTCGGCAACACTGGCGGTGGCATCCTCGAGCGCGGCGGCCCGTACCTGGTCCGCGGTGCGCAGGATCTGCTGCCGACCTCGGCACTGCTGGATAAGTACAGTCCTGAGCTCGACTGTTTGTTCCGCGGGTTCGCCGCCGGTGCGCCGGCCGCGGCCAAGGGCCTGGGCGGCAATGGTTACTCGCTGGCGATGAACATGGAACTGGTCGGCGCGGCCAACCAGTACGTCTACCCGGACAACCTCCCGCGGATCAACGCCTCCGGCGGTCCGATGGGCCGCCCGGGTTGCTGGACGGTCACCAAGGACGTCTGGCCTATGCCGTACATGGTGATGGACACTGGCGCGTCGATCGCGCCGTACAACCACTTCGGTCTCGGTTCGCCGTTCGCGTCCGAATACGTCTGGGGTCGTCAAGACGGGGAGAACACGATCAACCCATGACCCACGTGTCGCCCGACGGCACAGTGGGTTGTGGCTGAGTGGCCCAGTGGATCAGTACCACGGCCGGCTCGGTCAATGAGATGAGTCGGCGTAGGCAGCCGGTATCCGTGACCGGCCAGCGCGACCGTTACCTCGGTGTCGCGGTAGCACCCCGCTTGGGCGGATAGACAACGCCGAACGAGCGATCCAATTGTTGGGTGGACGCAGTGGAATCTGCCGATACTGTGCGATGTTCCGTTCGGACCATGCCGGGCCCTGAATATGATTGCGATGCAGGGACTTACGGGACTCTATGATGGCAAGGCCGAGCTTGCGGTGCAGATGCAATCTGCTGATGCCGGCCCACGGCCCTTCTATATGAGCTGAGGCCAGTCGAAGGCTGCGACGCGTCAACCGATTTCGGTGTGCTCCAAATCACCGTCGAGTGACGTTCGGTTGGGCATCGGTTCGCCGACTACATCTTGCATAACAGATCGGCGTGCTCCGCCGGCTGGCGGAGAAGCGGTGTGTGCAAGGGGGATTCACGGTTGTGATCGTGTTGTCGGCTTCCCGGCTGTGGGGGATTCGCGGTCATTGGCGGCGAACTGCTGCGGCTGTGGTGGCCGTTGCGGTGCTGATTGGCTGCGGGGTGTTTTGGCTGGCCAGCATCGATGGAACGCCAGATGGCTTGAGCCGACCGGTACAACGAGGGGTTGCCGGTCGGCTCGTTCAATTGCCGGCAGACCTGACTACTAACGCATTTCGCGGCGCAGAGGGGACGAGCGGTCGGCAAGCGGCGGCCGACGGTTCGGCGCGCGTGATCGAGCCTGCTGAAGTCGCTGTGTTAGCTGGAGGAGTGTAAGACTGCTCGTGTTGACCCGCGTCGATAAGTGTGGGAACGTTCGCGGCGTAGGCGAAATATGAAGGCAGCTGGGGGGCTTGGTCGGATTTCGCGGGGGAGGATCACTTCATGAATGTCAGTCGGGGGACTGCTCGGTCGCTATTTGGCGGCGCAACGATGTTCGCTGTCTTTGCAGCGTCATGTACGTTTGCGGCGCCGAGCGCAGTGGCTGATCCGCAGCCGATGCCCGATCGCTGGACCCAATTCGTCACCGATGACGGGTGGGTAGTGGATGTGAACACCACCAATGAGGTCATCGATCACATCGACAATCTGGCGGGCGCGTCTAACTCCTGGCAGGCCAGGGTCACGTTGCGCTCAGAGGCACGGATCACGGGTACGGGAGGCTCGCCGATCCAGGACGCGCAGCTGGAGTCGGGCTATTTCGTGGGGTGTCGTACCGACTCATCACCAGGTGTGGAGGTCGGTGTCGATGCGGGCATTGATCCGTATCAGCAGATCAACGGCCAGGTGTACGGCGGCGGTTTCGGTCAGGGCCAGGGTGGTGCCGGCGGTGGCGGCGGCGGTGGCGGTGGCTTCGCCGGTGCCTCAGCTGGTGCCACCCTCGGCGTGCAGGAGCATTTGGGTGGCCATATTCGGGTGCTGTTGAAACCTGGTGGGCTGGCGCAGGTTCCGATGGATCGCATCAGCCTGCGCAGCATGCATGCGGTGTCGAATCTGCGCGATCAGAACATCGAAGCTGATGGCTGCGGTGGCCAGGTGAAAATCCAGTCGTACACCACCATCCGGGTGCGCACCGACAACGGCAACGACACCCAGACCCTCTACGGCGAGCCGAAGGACTTGTGATCGTGGCACACACATTGCGTTCGGGGCACCAGCGTTCGGGACAGTCGTCGCGTGCCACTCGCCGACGGATGACAGTTGTCGCCGCGGCCTTCCTGATGATGAGCAGCGGTGGAGTCGTCAATGTCGCCGACACCGCCGGCGCAGACCCCGCGGCACCGGCGCCGCCACCCCCGATGCCGGTGCCGGTGCCGCGGCCCATGCCCGCCGATCCGGGACGGGTGAATCCGATTGGTGGCGCGCGGGTTTCCTCTACCACCCCGCAGGGGGAAACCGCGGGCATGGAACGGCCGCTGGCTGCGCAAGGTGAGCGCAGTGCGGTGACCGTGCCGATGTGGGCCAAAGACGGCATCTTCGTACCGACCGCCCACCCGAATCGGCAGCTGGCGATCCACCTACCCGGCGAGCTTGGCCTGGGCCCAGCCGCCTGGACCGCCGATGGTGGTGCGATCTACGGTTCCAATGACGTTGACTACCAGGTTGTTCCGTCTGCCGGCGGCGGCACAGACATCACCATCACGCGCAAGACCGTGTTCTCGGGCAGCACCTACCCGATCGGGGTGAAACTCCCCGGCGCGACGCATCTACGTCAAGGTGTCAACACCGTATTGGTGGAAACCGATGCGGCACCGGGTAATCCGGCTCGGGTGATCGGTACATTCAGCATCCCCACCGCCCTTGACGCCAACCACGTGGCGTTATCGGTCACCCCGACGTTGGGGCCGGGGTTCCCGCCCGGGCAATCCAACCTGACCATCGATCTGGGTCCGGCCAACATGTTCGCGTTCCCGGTGACCATCGCGCTGTCGTACCGGGCCTCCGACATCCCGACCACCGGCGCATTGTCTCCGGACTGGGCGGGTCTGCCACCGGGGACTCACACGCCGATTGAAGTGATCGCGAAGCCGGCGAACTACGTCATCGACCCCACCGGGGCCCATCGCCCCGATGGTGTCGACCCGGCACTGTATGCCCAGCGGCACTCCGGGAACTGCCAGGGCGGACCCAACCAATACGCCGCCGCCGACGGCCGGTCCGCCGACTTCCTTGCCTCCTGCCAAACCCAACAGCTTTGTCTAGCAGGAACTCCCGCAAGCACGAGTGTGGACTCCTGCAACGACCGCTTGTTGGCCAACATGTCTGCTCAATGCGTCGCCGTCTTCGGATCCACTGGAGATGAGTACAACGCCTGCATCCATACCGCATCCGACGAAGTCGCCTGGGTCAAAGCCAACATGGCCGGCGGACCCGAATGACCAAAACAGCCTCCAGCGCTGCAGCGTCCGCAAATTCCCTGCCGGGACGAAGGGCCAGAGCATGAGCCGCGCTATCACCAGTCCTGGCCGCGGCAATGGCGAATCGCGCACCGAGCCACTGCCGGCGGTTCCCGCGGCCCCAGCGCCGCTGACCGGATTTGGCGCCGGGGCCACCGGCGCAGCCCTTCTCGTCGGCGGCGTATGGGGCATGCATCTGCTTTCGCCACTGGGGAGAGGCGTCGCCCTGTCGCCGGGTGCGGTAGTGCTGCTGCTAGTAGCATTCACCGCCCTCGGCAAGGGCATCAGCCTGCTGCAGAAGGCATTGGCCCCGGTGACGACGGTGGCAGCGATGGCGGTGTCCGGCGTACCGGCAATGGTGCGCGCGATCGCCGCGATTGTGGCCGGTGCGGCGGGCATCTGGTGGGTGCTGCGCGGACATGCCGCCTTCTGCTGGGCCTTGACTACCGGCACCACCCAGAACTGGTCGTTGATCTTGGCGCTGGTGCAGGTCGCGCTGATCGCCGTAGCCGGAGCCATGCTGTTCGGCGGCGCGAAAAACCTTGCGGGACTGCTGGCGCCGGCGTCGGCCGCCCGCCACCGCAGCGATCGGTGGGTGTCGTGGTGGTCCTCGCGCCCGGGTCTGGGTGTGATGCTGCTGGGTGGCGCCACCGCCACTGTGGTGTTGTCCGCGTACATCGTGCCGCGGGTATCGGGCTGGCTGCTAGGCGATGACCTATGGGCCGCGCTCACCGCGATCGTTGTGGTCCTGACCGCCGGGTTGTTGGCCAACACCTGGTGGTGGGGCGCCCTGTCCGGGTGGTGGACATGGGCGCACCGCCCGCATACCCCCGGCGGCACCGCGACTCCGGTGGGCCAGATCCACGCGAGCGCGGCAGTGGTGGCGCTGCTGTGGTTCTCGGCCACCGCGTTCGGTCTGGCCGTCCCCGACTCGTACACCGGGCCCGGGGCGATGCCGCGCGCTCATGCGGATTGCCCACCGGACTGCGGCGGCAGCGCCGGGTCAGGCTCGTTCGGACCCGACCCCTCTCAGTTCCAGCCACCCCAAATGACCAGTCCCCCAGGGCAATACCAGGGTGGCGCGAATTCGGGATACCCCGGCCCCGATCAGGGAAACGGCATATCGATCTACAACCCGTCCACCGGTCAGACCGGCCCGTCGCAGGGCGGCTACTCGCCATACCCCGCGCAGGGACAGCCCGGCCCGCCGGCCAACGGTGTCCAGCCGCCTAATTACGACGCCCCGCGACAGCCTCAGGCACCTGCACCGCAACAGGGCGCAGCCAGCCCGCAGCAGGCGCCGCCGCTTCCTCAGCAAGCCCCGGCCCAGCAGGGCCCACCACAACCCGCCCAGCAACCGCAAGGCCAGGCCGGGCAACAGAATCAGGGCCCTCAGCAGCCAAACCAGTCCTCGGATCAGCAGCAACGTGTCGATGACCTGACCCGCCAACTCCACGATCAACAGCAGCGCTCTGGTCAGGATCGTCAGCGGATCGATGACCTGACCAAGCAGCTTCAACAGAACACACAGAACCAGAAGCAACAGCAGTCGCCGAAGTTCCCGTCGAAGGACAAGAAGAACGACAAGGACGACCAAAAGAACCGCGACGATCAGTCCGGGGACAGCGACCTGACGGCATTGCTGTTGGGTGCATCTTCGACGCGGCGCCGTAAGCAGGATGGGCAGGAAAAGGGCCCCGACACGGAGGCGCTGGGGCAGGACGCATCGCAAGCAGCGCAGGGCATTCCGGGTGATGTGCAAACGTATGTGCAGTCCGGGCAGCAGATCGGCGAATCGTCGGGTCAGGCCGCCCAAGGATTCGGGCAGGCGGGGCAGGCCGGTGCTTCGCTGGCTTCCTCGGCACAGTCAGGGGCGGTCAACCCGCAAGATGTGCAGAGCCTGATCCAGGGTGTGTCGCAAGGTGTTCAAGGCACCGCCGATGCGGTCAACTCCGGAGCCCAAATCGTGAGAACCGGGCAGAACGAAGCCGATGAGGTCGCCCAAGCGGTCGGGGATGCCAACCCGCAGCTCAAGCCTCAGATGGACAAGCTGACCCAACTCAACGATCAGGTATCCCAGGTCACCGACGGTGTCGGGCAGGGCGCGCAGCTCACCTCACAAGGCGCGGGAGCGGTCAACACCGTCTCCAGTCTCGGCGCGGGCGGAGCACCCGACATCGGTGGAACGGCCAGTGATGCGCCGTCACAGGCGCAGACGATAGAAAAGCAATCCGGCGACCTGCCTGCCGATGCGTCAGGAGCGGGACTTCCACCGGACCAGAACGAAATCCAGCAGCTGCTGGATCAGGCCATCGTCGATAGGCAGCAGCAGGCCCAATCGCTGCAGCACGCCTTCGATAATTCGGCTGCCCAGGCATACATGCAGGGGCCTGGCACCAGCGGGTTCGATTCGGCAACAGCACAAGCCGGGCAGCTTCGCGGACCGCTTGCCCAGCTCTACGGCGATATTGGTGCGTTGTCGCACTCTGCGGATTCCGTCGGCGGGCTGCAAGGCGGCCTGCAGGACGGGACGGGGACACTGTTCGACCCGTCGAACATGTTCCAGTACACCTTCAAAGACGGTGCGCTGACCAGCGTTAATTACCTTGACCCCGGACAGGTCCAAGCGACTCCCGAGCCGCTGCTCTCAGTGGTGATGACGATCGTTCCTGGCGGATGGGGTGCGGCCAGGGGCATTAGTGCGCTGCTGTCCCGCGGGGGCGGCGAAGCGGCCGCCAGCGTCACCACCGAGAATGTGCTCTCCCTCGCCAACACCGCGGCGACCACCCAAGCCTCCAGTGCCGCGGCGCGGCTCGCCGCGAACCAGGCCGCAGGCAACGCATTCCGCGACGGATTCGCTCAACAACTCGGCGGAGCAGCCAACAATATCCAAACCGAAGCGTACCGAAGCACCAGCCTGGGCGCCCGTTACATCGACGTACTCAACACCCGAACCTTGGTTGCTTTCGAAACGAAGGTGGGGCGTACGGCGTTTGGCAGCAGAATCCGGGCGCAGGTCGCCAAAGACGCCGAACTACTGACCACCGGGCAGGTCAAGAGTGTCACGTGGGTGTTTAAGCTTGCCAATCCGGCGCTGCCCGCGTCGGCCGCCAATGGTGGGCCGACCGCAAACTTATTGAACGCGTTGACGAAAGTCGGCATCGGCGTTCTCTACCGATAGATACGAGGGATTCTGATGGTGTATCGGATTGATTTCGACACGGCCCCCGATGTGGAGGCTGTGGTCGCTGAGCTGGCCGCGACGGCGGCTGCAGCGGGTGCGCATATGGTCCCCGCGTTCGAGGATCGAGCGGGTCGCTACCGCGTCGAGCCGTGGGACATCACGGTGGACATGGACTGGCAAGTGCACCTGTCCATCCCGACGCGCCCCGACGCCGACCCCGCGGCCGCGGTGCATCGGCTGTATCTGTTGGCCCGCGACCTGGACAGTCTCGGTTTGCGCGGCGTGGACCGCGAGCTGGGCACCCCGGTCAGCAGCATCACCGACCTTGATATCCCCGCGGCCGAATTCGCCGCACAAATCGAGAAAGCCAAATCCCCGGTCCCAGATGCTATGCCGCCAGCTAATACTGATCGGGTGCCGTGGCCGACCAACTGGGACAGCTACACCCCGTTCGAACGCATCGGCGGCCATCTACCGGGCAGGGACATTCCCAAACCTGAGGCGTTGGCACGGTTCGAGCAGATCACCAGCAGCATCGAGGCACGCATCGCCGAACTCGGCAAACTCACCCGCGCTCACGGATTCGAATTGGGCACGGGTCCGGACCGCGTCGACCAGCTCACCGCCTGGCTGATCGCCAGCCTCGAAGACGATGGCTACGGAAAACTGCGCCCTTACTGGGACTCGGTACTCGACGATGTGGCGATGTTCGTCGGCGACGCGCTGATCAAGCGCATCCCCTACCTGTCATGGACCATCCCTACCAAAGGCACACGCCGTTCCACGCCGCACTTCTACGACACCGTGGTAGGAGGGTTCAAAAACCTCTCGTTCACCACGACCGAAGACGTGTTCATGGACGTCCAGCCGGTCTGTGGCATCACGTCCGCGAATACCTATCGACCCCGCGACCATCAGAGGCTCGCCGAGCTGATCAACATGAAGGACGAACCGCTACCGAAATTCGTACCGTCACCGGAGCTACAGGAAGCCTTGAGCAGGCCCGACGACGAGGACTAACTTCGCCGCCGACGGTCTAACCGCAGGGATTCTGATGGTGTATCGGATTGATTTCGACATCGCCCCCGACTCGCAGGCCGTGGTCGCTGAACTGACCGCGACGGCGGCTGCAGCGGGTGCGCACATGACTCCCGCGTTCGAGGATCGCGCGGGGCGCTACCGCATCGAGCCGTGGGACATCACGGTGGACATGGACTGGCAGGTGCACCTGTCCATCCCGACGCGCCCCGGCGCTGACCCCGCGACTGCCGACTTACGTTTGGCAGCAACATCATTGAAGGCGGCATTCATCCGTTTGGCTGGTCCGCACTCGCAACCAGAAAACCACCACCGCGAGCTAACGTCGTCGTGGTACGCATTCAGGTGACTTGGCCGTGCCATCGTGGGCACGCGAAATCCCAGGGGAGGGTAAGAACGTGATCTCAACGATCTTCGTAGTGATATTGATGCTGGCTGGGGTTGGGGTATTGGTCGCCGTCCTGGTCACGTCCACTGACAAGAAACGCAGGGCCGCCGCGCTCGGCATCGCAATCATCTGCGCGGTCCTGAGCGCGGTGGTTCTCGTCGGCGCGTGCTATGACCGGGTAGACACGCGCAATGTTGGCATCATCACCCAGTTCGGCAAGCCGGTCGGTGAGCATGGGGCAGGCATTGTTTGGCACGCGCCCTGGCAGGACGTCAGCGAGATGTCCGAGGCGATCCAGTTGCAGACCTTCGAGGGCTCCAGCTTCGGCGATCATGGCACCGCGGTGCAGGTTCGGCTGAAGAACAACTCGACCGCCTATGTGGACGAGAATTTGAACTGGCGTCTCCGAGAAGGGCGGGCTCCCAGGCTGTTTCAGGACTACGGCGGGTCGTCGACCGATGTGTTCGCCAATATTGCGAAGAACCTCGTCGACCGTCAGGCGCAGGTGGCGCTGTCGGAAGCCTTTGCCACGTTCGATCCGTCCCAGTCGATGCAGGCCGCTGACTTGCCGGCGATGGCCGCACAGGTGAAGGCGGACCTGCAGGCCAAGGTGGGACAGGACATCGAGATTCTGGATGTCCGTATTCCACGCATCTTCTATGACGACCAGACGCAGCAGCGGTTCGACAGCCACAATCAGAAGGTGCAGGAGACTGCGAACGCGGCTCAGGATGTGCTGACCGCTCAGCAGCAAGCCCTGGCCAACAACGCGCTGGCTCAGTCGGTCGGAAACCCCATGGTGATCGTCGGCAGGTGCGTCGACGAACAAGTCAAGGCCGGCAAGGACCCCGCGGGATGCTGGGGTCCGCTGGGTGGCGCCGGCAGCGGCGAGCACCAGCCGCTGGTCACGGTTCCGTTGCCCGGCCACTGAGAGGAACGGTAGGTCGGATAGTTGTCCCGGTCTCGCCGACGGTTAGTTGGCTCGGACATTGCTGACACCGCTCAGTCGATGACGTTCGGCGCCTGATGTTCGGGCAGGACGGCGACGTCTTCGTTCTCGGACACCAGGCAGGCGCGGCAGAAGTCGATGCCGAACGGCGTGAGGTGGATCGAGCGGCGGACGACCTTGTGTGCACGTACTGAGTGCATCGCGGCCAGCACGTCCGGTTGCGCCTCGACTACCTGGTATTCGAGCGGGTCGCGAAGTTGCTCCTGCGAGAACCAGATCAGTCCCAGCCGGAACAGATTGTTGAGGTAGGCGGGGACCTGATCCAGGTACCGCACCCCAGCCCGCGGGCCGATCATGTTGAGGCCCGGAGCCACCAGCCTCGAGGACACCACGCCGATGGGGCCACCCGTACGGATGTCGACAGCCGGCTGGGGTCCGCCGCGCAGGAGCAACAGCAGGATGCGGGCCTCATCGGGCGCCATCTCCTCGAGGATGCGGGCGTAGGCCGGGTGGCCGCGCTCGGTGTTCCACACGTCGCGCGAGCGGTTCAGCAGCGCCTGCCCCTGAGCGCGCAACGACTGCTCCATCTTGCGCTGGCGCTCTTCCTCTGCCTCCTGCCGATACGAAACTTCGTGCGTCGTCACAGTCTCGGTGAGCGAGGCACTGACCTCGACGACGGCCTGTGAGACCGAAACACCGTTGGAGACGGCCTTCGCCAGGTCGCCGAAAACCGCGCCGGCCTGGGCAACGCCGGATATCAGCTCGCGCGCGGTGTCGGCCGCCGATGCCGGGTCAGCGGCAATCTCAAGTGCGCGACGACCTGTTTTGAGCCCGGCAACGAGGGTCCATTCCGCGGTACGTACCCAGGCTGTGGCGGCCAGGCGAACCAGACCGGGCAGTGCTTCGCCGATGTCGGAGCCTGTGGGCAGCAGCGACGACGACGGTTCCGGTGGGGGAGAAAACGTGGCGCTGAACGGTCCCCACTGGGCTTGGCGCCGTCCGGAACGCCGATCTCGATCGTCACTCATGCGACACCAAGTCCCAAGAAGATCCCGTAGTGCAGGAAGCCACCGGCGGCGCCCATGATCGCGCCGTGAGCGTAGAGCATCCACTCATCTTCCCTGATGGCAGAACGCAGCATCTCGACGAAGTCCGATGGCGGAAGTTCTTTGGTGCGTTGCGCGATCAATGCGCGGATCTTTCCTGACTGTGCCCGCGAGAACTCTTCGTCCCGGAACGGGGTCAGCGTCCGGTCGACTGCCTCGGCGGCAAAGCCGGCCTTGATCGAGTCGTAAGCCTGGGCTCCGAGTGCCACCCGCGCGGCGCGCCTGATCGGCCCGGCGGCCCGGTCGATGGCCGGGCCCAGGGCGGTGGCCATCATCTGGCGGGTGCGGTCGCCGCTCGGGCCGTCGATCAGGAAGTCGCCGATGCGTTCCAACGTGATGACGTCGTCGGCGATGATCCCCGCGTACACCTCGGCGGCCTGCTCTTGCCGCTGCAGGAACAGCCCCTGGAACTTGATGCCGAAATAGCGGGTCGGCTCGGTCGGTTCGAAGATGAGCCACATGCCGAGCGCGTTGGTTATCCAGCCGACGATCACGCCGAGCGCCGGCAGCATCCACCACGTATGGAACCAGTGGTCGATGAACGCGACCGGAATGCCTAGCAAGAAGCCAAAGATGAAGCCGAAGTTCACCATCAGGTTGAGCTCGCGCTGGCCGATGTCCTTAAAGACCCGGATGACGAGGTCGGGGTTCTTCCGGAAGTGCTCGATCACCATGATCTTGGGGTCGAGCAACTGGTCGATGTGGATGCCGATCTCCGTGGTGATCGACTGCACGACCTCCGGTAATTGCGATTGGACCCGCGCGACGATCGCGCGTTTGCCGACGGCGGGGACGTTGCGCCAGAACTGTGGGTCGTTGGTGGTCATCACTTCATCGACGAGCTGCGGAATCTCGCCCCGGAAAAGCCTGACGATGTGCTCGGCGATCTTCTCGGGCTCGAGCTGCTGATAGAACTCCGCGGGCGTACCGAGCTTGGCAATGGCCTTGTCGGACGCGATCGAGCCCATCTTGGCCGCGCGCGCCGGGACGATGCCCTGCCAGCCGACGCCGCCCTGCAGTACGCCGGGGATCTCCTGCAGTTTGTGCGGCGCAAGCCGCGCGAGCTCCGCCATCCCCGGGATTTTGTACCCGTGAAAGTTGACCGGGTAGAACAGCATGATCAGGCCGGTCCAGTTGATGAGCCAGCCGATTACTGCGGTGAACAACGGGATGCTCAGGAATGCGAACCACTCCATTGGGGTGCGGATCTGGCTCAACGTCCAGTCACGATTGACCAGCCAACTCCAGAATTCGCTGAGCGTCGTCCTCACCGCCTTTCGTCGAGCAACGGTGATTCGCCGGCGAAGATGGCCGGTCACCTGTGCGAGTGCACATTAGCGGTTGAAGCGATACCTGACCGCGACTTGAGCCGTGCCGCACGAGGTGGGGGACTCTCTCGACGGCAGCGCTCGTCAGAACGCGAGGCATTGCGAGAACACGAGGCATTGCGCGGAGTCCGTCATGAGGCAGTCAGGACGGTTTCGTTCGGCGCTACCGACGTAGGTTCTGGCGCAGGTGCGCCGATCACGGTGCCGACGGCCGTCCCGTCTGCGGTGGTGATGGTGAGGGTGGTGCCGGGCACCAGGTTGTCGCCGGCGCTGGTGTTCCCGGCGAACCAATCGCCCAGCCACTGCGCGGACAATTGCCTGAGCGCCAGTGAGTTCTGGGTTAGTGGGAAACCGGCGACCAGGCGGACCAGGAATTCACTGACCGCGCTGCCACCGCCCATCGAATCGGTGTGCACGCCACCGGACAGCACGACACCGCCGAAATGGTCAGGCCGAGCCTGGGACAACGCCATGTCGACATTGCTGATGAAGTTCCACAGATTGGGTGGTGACCCGATTTCCCGGACCGGGATATAGCGGCCGCCTTGTTGCTGATAGGCGTTGAGTTTGTCCAGCGCACCCGACAGTTGGTCGCCGGTGGTGACGGCGTCCAACAACAACACACCGGCCAGGTCGCCTGCCGCGCCGTAGCTCACCAAGTAGCCCGCGGCGCCGGATACGAGTGCGCCGCCGGCGGAATGGCCGGCCAGCGCAAACTGTGCCGGCAGCGTCGCAGCTCCGGCGGGTAGGCCGTACTGCCTGTCATAGCCGGCTGCCATTGCACTGGACGTCAGCGCCGTGCGGTCGCCGACGAACAACTCGGCGATCGCCTGCTGCATACCTGCGCCGTTGACCCACAGCCCGCCGTCGGCGAACGGGTTGGATGTCAGCGTCGGAACTACGACGACGCTGTGGGTGTCCTCGGCCAGCGTTGCCGCGGTGTCGCTGTACATCGGGCCGATCGCGAAGAAACCGTGCTGCAGCAGGATCATCCGCTCGGGTGGGTCACCGGCCGGGAAGTACCAATCCGCCGGGACGACGACGCCTGCCGCGATCTCCAGTGTGGAACTGCGCACCGTGACCGAGCTCCCGGCGGGCACCGTAGGGGGACCTGTGAGCAGTCGTTCCAGTTGGGTGAACGCGCCGAAAATGAGGCCGGTGACGACACCGAGCAACGTCGGCGCGGGGGCTGGGGTGCTCGCCGCCACTGCGTGGGCCTGCGCGGTTGTCATGGAGCTGGAGGTGACCGGGACCGCGGCGAGTGTCGACTCCGGCTGCGCTACCGGCACGACAACTTTGGCGGTGCGTGGCAACCGAGCGTGCGCAGTATCGGATTTCGCGATGTTCGCGGACGTGGAGGCCGGCGCGTTCTCGGCGGGGGGCTCAACGGAGCGCACCTCAGCGAGCTTGGTGATGCGAGGCGTTCCTTCGACAGGCGATGGCGGCTTAGCTGTGTCCGGCAACTTGGCGGCGCGCGAGACCGTCAGCCTGCTGGACCGGGATGCCTCGGCCGATGATGGGGTCGCTTCAGAAGCGGCGGGAGCTGTCGATCGCTCATCCCGGACCGTCGGGCCTGCGTGCTTCGATCGTGACTTCGTGGCAGCGGGGACGGACGAGTTGTGAGAGTGCAGTTCGCGCCTGTCGTCCGCGCGGGCGGGGACATCCCGCTCGGGCTGAGCGCGAGTACTGATCGTGGAGGGTCGCGTACTGATCGCTGAGTGTTCGGACTCGTGTGCACCGGTCGTGCCCGACGGCTCTGAGTCAGCGACCGCCGGCCCCGGCGCGAAGACAATGAGGGCGATACCCGCGGTCAGCACCGTCATAGGCAATCTCAGAAGTCGCATCATCGCCTACCGGTGGTGAGTGTGGCTGAACGCAGGACGCGAACGGTAGTGCCGTCTTTCACGCTGTCTAACACACTCGGCACCTTCCCGAACCACGAATGAACCCAAGAGTGATTCGATGCCAGGACCCGTGCGGATGGGTCACCTCTACAGAGTCGGGTGCTAGAGGCGCGCGCGCATCCAGTCAACGAGGGCCGCACCGTCCTCGTCGGACAGTTCGGTGCTGAAGGTGTCGGCCAACAAGGCGGGCACATCGCCGATCTCGACCTCACGTGTGGAGCACGATCCGTCGGGATGCGTTGTGGTCCAGGCGGTGCCGTCAAGGACATGCTGGACGTCGGCGACGAATCGCTGGACGAACGGACGGGTGGTGAAGGGCGATCTCGGCGAGGTCGACACATAATGGTTGCCTACGGCGAAGTCGACGGGGTACTGCGGATCGAGCGTAAAGACGTGCCTGTCGAGCCATGTGACTTCGCCACCCACGCTCGACCGTTGCCACAACGTCCACACATCCGGGTGCAGTACCTCGGTGTCGGCGCCGAGCGGTGCACGGGACAGTCGCAACTGCCACCCGTCTTGGTCGACCTCGTTACCGGCGGTGAGCTCGATCGGTTCGAGTGGGCCGCGGCCGAATCCGACATCGCACAGCCGGCGCTGATCGTCGTCGAATTCGACGACGATCAATGAGTGCGTTCGCGGCCGCATTGACTCCGCGCCGAGGGTGACGCGCCCAGCGAGCGCGGTGAACCGGAACCCCAGTCGCTCCAGTGCCGCCGCGAACACCGTCACGTGCTCGTAGCAGTAGCCACCGCGCTTGTGCCGAATCAGCTTGTTCTGCAAGCTATCCAGATCGAGGACGATCGGCCGGCCGAGCATGATCTCGAGATTCTCGAAGGGAATCGACGTGGTGTGGGCGCGGTGCAGTGCCGCCAGGGCCTGGGCGGTCGGGACTCGCTCGCCATCGAAGCCGATGCGCGTCAGGTAAGCGTCAAGGTCGAGTTCGTCGCCATGCCAAGTGGTCACAGCCCCACGATAGCCAGAGACCTACTGAGCTCAGCCAGGGTGCGCAACGAAGCCAAGGACGTTGTCGGGCAGTTGAAACCGCGTCCGGCTCAGGCCGGCCCGTCTACGTAGCTGTCGACGCCTGATCATTGCCGTCGCGCGGCTGAAACTGGTGTCGGGGAGTGTCTTCTGTGGCTTGTAGCCTGCACTTATCCGGTGTGTTGCAACATCAAGCGGTTGACTGGCATCTGGGGGAAAGCATGGCGAGACGATCATCGGCGGCGAAGGCGTGGAACGATGCGCTGCGGCCGGCGTGCCGCGACCGGGGCATGAGGTTCGTCAGCGGTTCCGGGTTCGTGCTCGACGATGTCTACCTCACCGAACTGTTCCCGATGCGGGTGTTCCATCCGGACAACGACCCGAATAGGTTGCGGTTCAGCTGGACGGTCTACATCAAGCCGCTGGGCGTCGACGAAATCCTTTGGGAAGCTTTCATGCCCGACGTATCGATGGGTCCGCAGATGCGGATCAACCGCCGAGTCAATGGGGCGTTCAGGGTCCAGCCGCTGCGTATCACCCAAAGCGCACACGACGTTCTGGCGGCCGACCAACCGGACTGGGGCCCGGTACCTACCAAGGTGCCGGCTGCGCCGACGCAATGGTGATCGAGTTCTGCGAACCCGGTGGAGCCGAGATCGGTGCGGTATCGGTCCCGTCGAGGGATACCGGGTTGACGGCGGACTCATCGACCCGTACCAGCCACCGACTAGCGGTCACGGGCACCGCTGAAGGAGTTCGACCACATGAACCCCGCCCTACGTGCAGTGACCATTGCCGCGGCGACATCCCTACTGGGGGCATGTGACGCAGTGAATTCGCTTGCCAGTGGCGTGATCCATCAAATGACACCGGAACAGTCCAGGATTCAAGTCGTTGACGCCGCAACCGATGTCAGTCATCTCATCGCCAAACCCTTTAATTCCGCTATGTTTTGGCATTCATCGTGCAGCGACGGCGACAAAGGCCCGTTCCGTGGCGAAGTCAGAATCGCCTATCAACCGCCCGCGGATCCCCAAGCGGCGGCAGCGGAATTCGACGACATAACGCAGCGCCTCCAACGAGGTGGATGGACCGCGGACAGTGACTTCATAAGCCACTCAACGACGTTGAAAAAAGGTGCTGTCAACGCTCTCCTGTCACCGGCGGATGCCAGCGTCGCCGTCGTGGTGGTCGAACTCTATGGCGAATGCCGCGACACGACGACCACCAAAGCCACCAAAGGCGACATCGAGACCCTCTACTTCGCTGCCAACTAACACCATGCGGCGCACCGATCAGCCGAGGATCTAGTCGGCCACTAGTCCTGCAGTCGACCGTCAGCGGCAGACGCCAGCGCATCTAGCCGTCTCGCTGTGCTCTAGATCACCGTGAGGGGGACTGTCAGATAAACGGTGGATCTGATCCTGGCATTTGGTTAGTTGCCAGTCGGAGTGATCCGGCCGTTAAAGGTGATCGCGAACGCGTTCAGTGCGGGCTTCCACCTCATCGCCCATCGTGCCTTACCGCGGCCGGTGGGGTCTAGGGATCGGGTCACCAGGTAGAGGCACTTGAGCGCGGCCTGTTCGGTCGGGAAGTGCCCGCGGGCCCGAATCGCCCGCCGGTAGCGGGCATTGAGGGATTCGACCGCATTCGTCGAGCAGATGACGCGACGAATCTCGACGTCGTAGTCCAGGAACGGCACAAACTCACTCCAGGCGTTCTCCCACAGCGCCGTGATTGCCGGATACTGCGCACCCCACTTGGCGGTGAACTCGACGAACCGTTCCTTGGCCGCAGCCTCGGTTGCCGCGGTGTAGACCGGCCGGATGTCCTTGGCGATCTGATCCCAGTACTTACGCGACGCGTAACGAAAGGTGTTGCGCAGCAGATGAATCACGCACGTCTGCACCACCGCGCGGGACCACACCGTGTTGATCGCCTCCGGCAGCCCTTTGAGGCCGTCACAGACCACCATGCACACATCGGCGGTGCCGCGGTTCTTGATCTCTGTGAGTACCGCCAACCAGAATTTTGCACCCTCACCGCCATCGCCGGCCCACAGGCCCAGGATGTCGCGCTCACCGGTGCAGGTGACCCCGATCGCGACGTAGATGGGCCGGTTGGTGACCTGACCATCGCGGACCTTGACGAAGATCGCATCGATGAACACCACCGGATACACCGACTCCAGCGGCCGGTTGCACCACTCGGTCATCTCGCCGACCACCTTGTCGGTGATCCGCGAGATGGTGTCCTTGGATACCGTGGCTCCGTAGACGTCGGCGAAGTGGGCGGCAATCTCCCCAGTGGTCAATCCCTTTGCCGTCAGCGACAATACGATTTCATCGATCCCCGTCAGGCGCCGTTGACGTTTCTTCACGATCTGCGGCTCGAACGAGCTGTTGGTGTCCCGCGGCACGTCGATCTCGACCGGGCCGATCTCGGTGAACACCGTTTTGGTCCGGGTGCCGTTGCGGGAATTACCGCTGCCGCGGCCAGCCGGGTCATGCTTGTCATAGCCCAGGTGCTCGGCCATCTCGGCATCCAGTGCCGTTTCCAGCACGTTCTTGGTCAACTGGTTCAGCAGCCCATTCGGGCCGACCAGCTCGACGCCTTGTTCCTTCGCTTGTGCGAGCAGCTGCTCCGCTAGCTGCCGTTGATCCAGGTCAATCGCCATAGATTCGAGTGTTTCTGACATCGTCAGTCCTTCCCGCCAAGCTCACGCTCGGCGTGTCAGACCAAGATCAGATCCACCGTTGTTCGGACAGTCCCCCGTGAGGCGGCGTTCGGTTGGGCATCGGTTCATCGACTACATCCTGCAGAACAGTTCGCCGTCGTCCACAGCTGGCGGAGATGTGGCGGGTGAATGGTCCGGGATGGAGTTAGCGGTGGTCACTCTGTGTGGACTATTGATGATGGCCTGCATGGCGACAATGGCTCTCACGTTGATGTCCAAAAGATATGTACCAGCTGGTCTTTCCGGGATTGCGTCGGCCGGAAGTCTGGTGTTGCTGGTCTCGCCTCGGTATGGAATCTCCCTGAAAGTGGTTGTATGTGCCGCCGGCGTTGTTGTCGCGGTAGTGCTCATTGGCGCAGCCAATTATTGGGTCAAGAGCCGTGTAGTGGGCTGGTCGATGCCATTTTGGTCCAAGATCATTAGGTTTGAGGCACCTGAGAAGAAAAACTGAATATGGCAATGTGCGTACGCTCCATATCGGTTACTCATTTGGCGCCCCCGGCGTTAGTCTTAGCATCGCTCGACCAGGTAAACGTGCCGCAGCTCCCTCATTCGCAGCTGCCACGCCGCTGGGCAATAAGACTTTTGCGAGGATCATCCGGCCTATACGGCGCTTGCGGATGAGCCGCAATAATCACAATAAGTATTCAGTATTGAAATACAGCAATGGAAAGGGTGGCTGGTGAACAGCAGTGGCCGAATTTATGGGGTGCTGTGTGGCGTGGCGGTTGCCATGGCCGCGGTCGGGTGCACTTCGCACCAGCCATCGACAGCGGCGTCAAGTTCGGCGGCCTCGGCAACTGTCGTGCCGTCGTCGATGGCGATCGGCGCGGCGGGATGTACGGCTAGTGATGTCAGGCTGACTACTCTGGATGCTAAGGCGGCCGACGAGCCGACGTTGGCGCTTCCTGCACCCCCGGGGTGGGAGTACTCGGCATCGATGAATTCGCCGATGATCCGCGGACTCGTCGCCAACAAGGGGCTGCGGTCCAACGGTTTTACCCCGAACGCAGTGGTTACCTTGGAAGACCTGACCGGCAAGGTCGGCAACGCCCAGCAGGGCATCGATGCCGAGATCGCGGGCGCTGAGCAGAGCGGCATCACCATCGCGGGCCGCACACCGGGAACCGTGTGCGGACACCCGAGCACAACCATCACGTACACGCTGCACAGCCACTCGGCAACGGCGTTGATTGTCGCCGCGGCGGACGGGCAGAAGATGTGGGCTGCAACGCTAACTCTGCAGACGGCCGAACCAGACAACCCCGTGTACGTCGCTGACAAGCAGACCATCCTGAACAACTTTCAGTTCGTGCTGCCCAGCCAGTCGACCCCACACTGAATCGCCCCGAGTTTGATGCACACCTTCTTTCGAGGGAAGGTTGTCCGCATCATGCCGAAGAAGTACGACGAGGAGTTCAAGGCCCGGGCGGTGCGGCTGGTCACTGACCATGCCGAGGAGTACGAAACCCGCACGGCCTGCATCACCGCGGTCGCCAAGCGGTTGGGGGTGTCCTACGAATCGCTGCGCCGGTGGGTCAACCAGGCCGAGGTCGATACCGGGGTCCGCGATGGTGTCCCGTCCGATACCGCACGGGAGTTGCGGGAACTCAAACGTAAGAACCGTGAGCTTGAGGAAACCATCGAAATCCTCAAGGCGGCAACAAGTTTCTTCGCGCGGGAGAGCGACCCGCGACACCGCTGATTTGCGGGTTCATCGCCGAGCATCGCGCTCGGTTCGGGGTCGCTCCGATCTGCCGCGTGCTGTCCGAGCATGGCTGCCAGATCGCCCCGAGAACCTTCTACGCCTGGCTGGCCCGACCGCCGTCGGCGCGGGCCTTGTGGGACACCGTCATCACCGAGGTGTTGGCCGGCTACTACGAACCTGACGAGGCGGGCCGACGCAAGCCCGAGTCGTTGTATGGCGCGGTGAAGATGTGGGCGCACCTACAGCGCCAGGGCATCCCGGTGGCCCGCTGCACCGTCGAGCGCCTGATGAAGGCCAACGGCTGGCAGGGTGTGCGCCGGCGCAAGAAGGTCCGCACCACCATCGCCGATCCGGCGGCCGACCGCGCTCCGGATCTGGTGGACCGCCAATTCCGGGTGCCGGCCCCTAACATGCTGCTGGTGGCCGACTTCACTTATGTCCGGCTGGCCGGCGGGGTGTTCGTCTACACCGCGTTCGCCATCGACGCCTACGCCGGACGGATCGTTGGCTGGACTTGCTCAGCGAGCAAGGAAGACCGGTTCGTACGCCGGGCGATCCAGCACGCCGCCGAGCTACGGCGCCGTGAGGGTAACCCATTGACGGGCAATACAATTCACCATTCAGATGCGGGGTCGCAGTACACCTCGGTGCGGTTCGGGGAGACCTTGTCGCTATCGGGATTGGTGCCGTCGATCGGAACGGTCGGGGACGCCTTCGACAACGCCCTGGCCGAGACCACCATCGGCTTGTACAAGACCGAGGCCGTCCGCGACGACTCACCGCTGCGGCGTGGCCCCCTGCACCGCCTGACCGACGTCGAACTGCTCACCGCCGACTGGGTGCACTGGTACAACACCCATCGGCTCATGCACCGACTGGGCCGCATCCCACCGATCGAGTACGAGCAGATCTACTACGCTACGAAGACAGCCCAATCCGAGGCTGCACACCCATAACCAGGTGTGCACCAAACTCGGGGCGATTCACACTGATCTGTGAATGCCAATGGCCAGTTATGACACGCCTTTCCGTGGCGGCGGGTAATAACTGGCCATTGCGCAGGGTCAAGCCGGGGCGTCGAGCAGCTCAGCGAGGTGGCGATCGATCTGGGCCATATAAGTGGGCGCAAGACCGAACAGCCCGAGGTGCCCGCCGATGTCTTCGATCACCCGCAGTTCGCTGCCGGCGATCAGCTCTTGCTCGGGCTTGCAGTCTCGTACCGGGAACAGCTGATCCTCGTCGATCGGCATGACGAACGTCTTGGCGGTGATCCGCCCGAGCGCGGCAGCCAGATCGCCAGCGGTGTGGCGCGCCACGTCGCCGCGCTGCCATGCCCATGACTGCGTCAGCAGGTCGTTGGGATCCATTGCGGTGAAGTAGGGCTCCAGGAATCCGGCGAGAAACGCTTCCCTGGAATCGAATTCGAGTGCGCGCCAGATCTCCTGCTTCCAGAATTCGGTGGAGAACCCCACCACCGACCAGATGTGGGCCTGACGGGTCAACCCGTTCACGACGTCGGCATGGGAGCTGTACTCGCCGCCCGACCAGGCCGGATCGGATTGAAGGGCCTCCCTCATGATCTCGGCCAACAAGAAGTCACCCGGTGTGTTCTGCGCGGTCCCGGCGATCGCGGCGGCGCGCAGCACTTTTTTGGGAAAGCGCACCGCCCATTCATAGGTCTGCTGCGCGCCCATCGAACCGCCGACAACAAGCGCCAACCGGTCGATCCCGAAGCGCTGCCGTAACAACCGTTCCTGGGCGACGACGTTGTCGCCGATACGGACTGGTGGAAACTTCGACATGGCGATATCGGCGTTCACGCCGGAGGCGTTGTGCGGCGACGTGGACAACCCCGACCCGATCTGGTTCACGCAGATGATGAAGTACTTCTCGGGATTGAGGGCGTGGTCGGGCCCGATGTAGGTGTCGCGCCAGATTTGGTGTGTACCGGAGTACCAGGTCGTGATCAGGATGGCGTTGTCCTTGGCGTCATTCAAGGTTCCGAACGTCGCGACGGCCAACTGGCAGTCGGGGATGGCGCCTCCTTCCTCGAGTTCGAGCTCGCCGACGCTGATCAGTTCGTAATCGCCGTGAAATTCGTGGCTGTAGAACGGGTTCTCGATCATGCGAGGGCCTGCACTTTCTTGCTCTCGAATTGGAAGCCGCGGAAGCCGTCTTCGGCGATCTCGTCGCAGATCGCGCGGTAGGGGCCCACGAAGTCCAGGCTGGGCATGAAGATTCGGGGTTTGCCGGGGACGTTGGCGCCGGTGTACCAGGTGGCCGCCTGCGGGAACAGGGTCTGCTCGGCGAGTTCCTGATTGTGCTGAACCCATTCGCTTTCGGCCTCGACCGTGGGCTCGATGGTTGCGGCCTCGATCTCGTCCATGTGGGCGATGATGCGGGAGATGTACTCGACGTGCTGTTCGATCGATACCGGCATGTTCGACAACACCGACGGGCTCTGCGGCCCGGTGATGGTGAACAGATTTGGGTAGTCCGCGCTCATCAACCCCAGATATGTTCGCGGGCCCGCGGCCCACTTGTCGCGGAGCAGTTCACCAGATCGGCCGCGGATATCAATCCGGTTCAGCGCACCGGTCATCGCGTCGAAGCCGGTCGCGAAGACGATGGCATCCAACTCGTACTCGGTGCCATCAGCGAGCGCCAAACCCTTCGGGGTCAGGCGAGCGATCGCGTTTGACTTCACATCGACCAGGTGGACGTGGGGCAGATTGAAGGTCTCGTAGTAGCCGCTGTCGAGTGGATTGCGTTTGCAGCCATAGGCATACCCCTTGGGGACGAGCAGTTCGGCCGTCTCGGGGTTGTTGACCCGCTCGCGGATCTTTCGGTCGAGAAAGTCGCGGATCTTGACGTTGGCTTCCTCGGTGTAGAACTGGTCTTCGAATCCGCCCAGCCAGATTCCGAAACCGCCTGCCTCCCAGCGAGGTTGCAGCTCCGCATCGACTTCCTCTTGCGTGCAGTCCTCGGCGTTGCGGTCCAGGAAGTCCAATTCGAAGCCGAAGTTGGATTTGCGGACCCGTTCCCAGATGCCTTCGTAGTCAGCCTTGCGTGCCTCGCGCACTTCAGTCGAGACCGCTTGATTCTTGGCCGGCACGATATAGCTGGCCGTGCGTTGGAACACCGTGAGGTCGGTGGCTTCCTGGGCGATCAGCGGTGTCGACTGGATCCCGCTGGCCCCGTTGCCGATGACGGCGACCCGCTTGCCGGTGAAGTCGACTTTCTCGTGCGGCCACTTGCCGGTGTCGTACATCTCGCCCTCGAACAGATCCATGCCGGGGAACTTCGGATCGTTCCATGCCGACAAGCAGCCGGTCCCCGCGATCACGAAACGCGCGGTAACCGAATCACCACCGGCGGTCGTCACTGTCCAGGTCTCGGTGTTCTCGTCGTACGTCGCCGTGGTGATGCGGGTGTTGAACTGGATGTCGCGCAGCAGGTCGAACCGTTCCGCTACGTGTTCGAGATAGCTCAGAATCTCGTGTTGCTCCGGATAGCGCTCACTCCATTCCCATTCCATCCACAGGTCTTTGTCGAAGGAGTAGCAGTAGATGTAACTCTCCGAGTCGCAACGCGCGCCGGGGTATCGGTTCCAGTACCAGGTTCCTCCGACTCCGGCGCCGGCCTCGAACACCCGGGCCGACAGGCCCATCTGGTCGCGCAGTCGGTGCAGCATGTACATACCGGAGAACCCGGCGCCGATGACGACGGCGTCGTAGTCGGTTGCAGCGTTCATGTTTGGTTCCTCTCTCAGTGTTCACCGGACCTGGGTTAGCCGGTCCGTGTCCCTGGGCGGCAACGATGGCAGCGCGGTGGCGGATGGAGCTTGAACATCCGAGCCGAGGGCTGGAACAGATGTGCGCGATGAGCCGGCAATGGAATGCGTGTGCTCAGGAGTTGGACGATCCTGCTCGATCTGAATGTGAGCTGGGACACGCAGCGCATACTCGACGTAGCGTCCGGTGCCAGTTTGTTTCGAGAGAGGAGTCCGATGCCTGCAGGTCTGATCGTTCCGGATCAGCTTCCGACGTGGGTGCCCGGACAGTTGACCGTGCACAATCCGGACGGTTGGCAGGGGCTGTCGGTGCGGGGTTACCGGTACCGCAGCTCGGACGTCGAAGTGCCGCCGATACGCGATTTCATGGTGGTGGCTTACCACCGGGGCACCACCGGGATGCGGCGCCGTGTCGATGGGGAATGGATCAACGAGACCTTGCGGCCGGGCGATGTGTCGCTTTTGACCCGTGCGGCGGCCTCCCATTGGCTGTGGTCCAGCGATATCGAGGTCGTGCACGTCTACCTCACGCGCGACGAACTGGCCACCACCTGCCGGCAGATGTACGACCGAGACATCGACGACGTGCAACTGCGCGACGAGGTTCGCGCCGATGACCCAGCTGTGTTCCGCACCGTTATCGCCATCGCCACCGAAGCCGCCCGCGGTGGCACCGGCAGTCGGCTCCTGGTCGAGTCACTGTCGACTCAGCTGTGCGTGCATATCCTGCGCAGCCATGCCGATGTGGTGTTTCGTGATACCGGCGGCGGCGACGGTCTGAGCTTCGCGCAGCAGCGCACCGTGTACGACTATGTCGAAGCTCATCTCGGCGAACCCATCACCCTCGATGGTCTCGCTGCAGCGGTGTCGCTGAGCCGGTTCCATTTTGCCCGCCGATTCCGTCAGTCCACCGGAACCAGCCCGCACGACTTCGTCCTGCGCCAGCGTGTCGAACGTGCCAAGATGCTGGTCACTCGAACGAGCGCACCGCTGCTGGACATCGCCACCCGCTGTGGATTCTCCGATCAGAGCCACATGACGCGCGTGTTCAACAGGTACGTCGGCATGACTCCGGGTCAGTACCGTAACCACCGATAGCCCGATCGGTGAGATCGGCTGAACCTTGCCGAAGCCGAAATCGACTCCGGCAGCAGCGAAATCGGCCCAATCGGCCACCGCCTCCTGCCCGGCATCGTAGTTAGGCGCGGCACGCGTGTTCCGTGCTGGCCCAAAGGATTCGGGAAACGACGAGGTGTGGCGGGCGAGAGTCGTCGGGACTGCCGCATAGCGTTCGGTCGTGACAGACCATGCCGGGGTGCCTACGTGCGAAGGCCACGTGGACACCCCGGCAGTGGGTAAGAACGCCTGGGCCCGTTGGGGCGCGCGCCAAAAGACCAGGCACATGTGCGGTGTTTGCAGCGTGACCCGCGACGTTCGTGCGGTGTCAGTTGTTATGCACGATGATGCCGCGGATGTTCTTGCCATCGCGGAGGTCTTGGTAGCCCTGGTTGACTTCCTCCAGGGTGTAGCGGCGGGTGATGAGTTCGTCGAGTTTGAGTTGCCCCGCATCGTAGAGACGCAGCAGTCGGACGATGTCGTATTGCGGATTGGCTGAGCCGAAAAGACTTCCCTTGATTGTCTTTTCGTACAGCGTCATCTCGAGACCCGAGACGTGCACTGTGAGTTTGGCGGGGTCTGCCATCCCGGTGATCACCACGACGCCGCCCTTGCCGACCGCGGCGAAGGCGGCGCTGACCACGTCCTCGTCGACGGTACCGACGGTGATCAGTGCCTGATCGGCACCCTGGCCCCACGTGAGTTCGGTGATCTTGGCCGCAGCCTCCTCGGCTGAGCTGAATGCATGCGTCGCACCGAGTTTGGCCGCCATATCGCGTTTGAAAGCGACGGGGTCCACGACGACCACGTACTTTGCCCCGGCGTGCACCGCGCCCTGCACCGCGTTGATGCCGATCCCGCCAATGCCGTAGATGACCACAGTGTCGCCGGCGCGCACGCCGCCCGAGTAGTTTGCCGTGCCCCAACCTGTGGGCACCCCGCAGCCGACGAGCACCGCGGTCTCGAGCGGCAGCCATTCGTCGATCTTGACCACTGAGTGCTGCGAGATGGTGGCCCGCTCGGCGAACGTGCCCAGCATGCACATCGCGCCGAAATCTGTTCCGCCGGAATGAAAGCGGAAGGTGCCGTCGGGAAGGCATCCATCTAAGATGGTGGCGCCCATGTCGCACAGGTTTTGTCGACCTGTCGCGCAGTACCGGCACGTCCCACAGTTGGGGATGAAACTGCACACTACGTGGTCGCCCGGCTTGACCTTGGTGACGCCCGGCCCCACCTCTTCGACGATTCCGGATCCTTCGTGGCCGCCGACAATCGGATACCGCGGCGGCAGATCGCCGTCGGTAAGGTGCAGATCCGAATGACACAGTCCCGCCGCCGTGTACTTGATCAGCACCTCGCCGGGGCCGGGGCCGTCCAGCTCCAATTCCATGATCTCGAACGGCTTGCCCGCTTCCAGTAGCACCGCTGCCCTGGTCTTCATGATCTGCCCTCCATGCTGGTCGGTTCGATAGGTATGGACGATGGTTGCCGCCGTCGGGGCACCATGGCTTGGACTCGCGGGCGAACCTCTTGGACGATCGTGCGGTGCTGCTCCCAGGCCCGCATGAGCCACCCGGCCGAGCACGCCTGTTCAAACTGCTGAGCCGAATGTTCAAGATTCCCGGCCGATTCACTGTGAGAGTCGCCACACGACTCGGTGGCTCAGGTCCACCCGGGTCGGTCGGTCTGCGCAATGCACCGGCACGGACCCCGTGCAGCGGGGATGAGGAGAGGTCGATTCGACGTGAGTTATGTGCAGCGGTCAGGCGCGCCGCGCTCGGTCCTGATGAAGTTGGCGGCACTGTCTGCCGCTGTCGCGTTGGCGGCCATTGGGGGTGTGGCGTGGTCGCCGGTCACGCGTGCCGACGATCGGCTGTACGAGCAGTTCTACACGCCGCCGGAGCCGCTGCCGGCGGGTAAGCCAGGGGATCTGATCCGGACCGAGGATTCTCCGCTGAGGCTGGAGCCGTCAGGTCAGTTGGGCGCCTACGTCGGCACGGGTACCCGAATCATGTACCGCAGCACCGACGCCCAGGGCAGTCCGGTGGCGGTGACGGGAACTTACATCGAACCCACAGTGCCCTGGCCGGGCAAGGGACCGCGCCCCCTGTTGGCGTATGCGACGGGTCCGTATGGGGTGGGGGAGCAGTGTGCGCCATCGCGATTGTTGAATCAGGGGATTCACTTCTCGCAGGGCTTCGACCTCATGTTCAACATGGAGGAGGGTTTCTGGGCAACCTTGCTTGCGCGCGGCTTTGCGTTGGTCATCACCGACGGAGTCGGCATGGGCGTGCACGGTCCGCAGTCGCCGCAGTGGCTGAACCGGGTTGCGGCCGGCACGGCGCTGCTCGACGCCGCTCGTGCTGCCAGAAAGCTCCCTGGCACGTCGCTGGATCCGCGTGGGCCAGTCGCATTTTGGGGATATGCGTCGGGTGGCCAGGCGTCGTTGTCGGCGGCAGAGCAGGCAGCCACGTACGCGCCGGAACTGAAGATCGCCGGGACACTCGCCGACGCACCCGTCACTGACATCGCCGAAACGATCTCCGGGATCGACGGGAACTTCTTCGCCGTGCTGGCGGGTTATCTGTTGCGCGGAATCATCGCCGCGTACCCACAAACCGAGCAATCGATTCGAGACGTGTTGACGCCGCGCGGTTTACAGATGCTCGACTGGTCCGGGCACACCTGCCTATTGCAGGGCGGGGTCGACTATGCGTTCCGGCATCTTGACTTTTGGTTCAACACCGACTTGAACGCGCTGGTTTCCAACGATCCGTTCAAGAGCCTGCTGGCGGCGCAGCGGGTGGGGAACATCAAACCGACCGGGCCAATCTATATCGCACACAACCGGTTTGATCCGCTGGTGCCCTACCACGCGGCCCGTCAAACTGCGGCTGACTGGTGCGCCAAAGGCGCCGACGTGCAGTTCTGGACCAACGAACAACCGCCGCTGTTCAACAAGCTCGACATCAACAACCTACTGCCGCTCTATGTCGACGGCGAACGCAACATGAGCTGGCTGGCAGATCGGTTCAATGACGTCCCTACTTCACCCAACTGCGCGGAAGTCCAGGGAGAATCTGCGCGGACGTGAGCACGTTCAAGGACTTTGGAGCCCAGTGCGGATCAACGGGAAGAACGGACCAGTGGCACCGAATTGGAGGAATCGGGGGTGTACTCAACGATGGCTGGGCTCCTGTCGGTTCAACGGACCCACGCGGCGGCAACGCGGCGGGCGAAGCCGCCGAGTTTCACTATTCCCCGTCGGAGTAGTCGGCGCTGATCCAGCGGTCAGGACGCACGGTGAACAGTACGGTGGCCATGTCGCGCATCCCTTCGACGAACGCCCGCCCGCTCTCTTCGCCGAGATAGCGAATGGCGATGGCTTCGCGCACCTCCAGTGGTGCCGGGCTGGTCGTCTCCACGACGGTCCCCTCGACGATCACGTACTGGTAGGGCGGGTCTTCGCGCTGGACGACCAGTGTCACTGCACCGGCTCGCTCGATCAGCCGGGCCTTGCGTGAGGCCGCGCCCGTGTTGATCCGGATGAGCCCGTCGGGGGCGTAGTCGTACCAAATCGGCACGCTCGCCGGTGGCCTGCCCTGATCTGCCGAGGCGGATAAGACTCCAACGTGCTTGTCTGCGAGGAAATTCTGCCGCTGCTCTACCGTGAAGGGCTTCATGCTGTCAGCCAACACGGCAAGCCGCGAGCGTATTCCGGAGCGTCTCCGATCAGCTCACGGACGTTGATTGCACTGGCGCCGGAACCCGGCGCGCTGTGCGCTCATCACCGTGTCGAGGCCGCGAAACCAGCTCCGCGCGAGTCTGTTTCAGCCTTCGCGGCTGCTGTCGTCTTCGACGGAGAAGCTTGGCGCGTGCCGGCGGCCGCCTCCCGCTGCAGTCGGCGCTCGTCCCGGGCGATGCGCCGGTTGAGAATCCGTCGGTCGCGATCGGTGACCGTGCGATTCAGCCGGGTCAGCAGGTCCAACTGCAGCCAGCTCAGCCCGTCCAGGTCGCCGTCGGCGTCGTGACTGGCCAGGACGATGGAGCCACGCAGCAGCGGCACGGTTCGGGCGGTGAAAGTGGTTGTGGCCAATAGGAGCTCGGTCGCGGCGCGGTTGACCCGGCGCTGGCATCGGCGCGCCGTAGGGGCGAACCATAAGTCGAATTGGCGATCAGCGCTGGTCAGGCATTGAAGTCGCTGATTCTGAATCAGTTGAGCGATGTCGGCCGGTGTGTAGGCGCGGGTTTCATAGACGGTGCCGCTGGTGCTGAAGTGCAAGACAGTGTTCATAGAGATAACCCATTCGGCTCTTTCTTCGTATGGACTTTTCTGTCGACAGTCGCACCCATACTGGGGTGCTGTTATCAACGGTACCCATGTGACAATTGAGACAAACATTGATAACGCCCGTCGGGGGCAAGATATGCCCACCAATGTCGTGCGCCCCAAGAATTCGCCAAGGCGATCACCGCATCCTTGATGCCGACATGATCGCTCGACGAAGGACAGTCATGGACCTATCGATGGCGAAGCTGACGCTGATTTCGGCAGCAGTGGTGACTTTCGCAGTAGCTGGATGCTCGACGAGTGCCCAGCAGGCGACATCGGCCGGCCAGACGACGACCACAGCGCATCCGAAGTCGACCACCACGGCGAGCGCGCCAACCAGCCACACTGCGGCTACAGCGCCGAGTCGCCCGACAACACCAACAAGTGCGGTACTGACACGGCGACCGTGCGACCTGCTCACCCCAAACGTCGCCAGGAAATACGTGGGCGACGACGCCCAAAGGCGGTTCGCCTACGACGGCCGCCCGCCGGTGCCCGTCGGCGACGGTGCCTGCTATTACACGGGCGCCACCCGAGAAATCGAGGTGTCGATTCACCCGAGGCCGACCGACCCCACTGCGCCGATCAACCATTTCCACGTCATCAGCCCGGAAAAACGAGTGGACGCCCTAGGCTTCGATGCCTACTGGTTCGGCCCCGGCGAGAGCATCGTGGCGGTGAAAATTGGACTGGTGGTCTCCGTGAAGGTCGCAAATATCAAGGGTGACTGGTCAGACCAGGATCGCGCCGACGAAATCGAACTCGCGAACCTGGTCATTCCGCACGTCGGCTGAACACCCACCCTGGGCGCGCGACCTAGCGAACGAACCCACACAGCGCAAACCACGACCTATCACTTCGCCCGGCCGAGGACTTCCGGCGCTACGCCCGACTCAGACTGAAGTCAGCTTGGACTCGCTTCGGATCGGCTTCGGCCAGGGCTGCGGAATCGGGCGCTGACGCACGCGCTGCGGCCACCAGAACCAGCGTCCGAGCAGGCTGGCGATCGACGGCGTCATCAGTGACCGCACCACCAGCGTGTCGAACAGCAGACCCAGACCGATGGTCGTACCGACCTGGCCGATGATGATCAGCTTGCTCACCGACATGGACATCATGGTGAAGGCGAACACCAGGCCAGCCGAGGTGACCACCGAACCGGTGCCCACCATGGCGCGGATGATGCCGGTGTTCAGCCCGGCGCGAATCTCCTCCTTGATGCGGGACACCAGCAGCAGGTTGTAGTCCGCGCCCACCGCCAGCAGCACGATGACCGACATCGGTAACACCATCCAGTGCAACGGAATCCCCACAATGTGCTGCCAGAGCAGTACCGAGAGACCGAACGCCGAGGCCAGGCTGAGGACCACAGTGCCGACGATGACTGCCGATGCGACGACTGCACGGGTGAGGACCAACATGATGATGAAGATCAGGATCAACGCCGCGGCCGCGACGATCATCAGGTCGTAATCTGCACCGATCTGCATGTCGTTGTACATGGCTGCGCTACCACCGAGGTAGATCGAGGCACCCTCGAGCGGCGTGCCCTTGATCGCGTCGGCCGCCGCGACCTTGAGCGGTTCGATACGCGAGGTGCCTTCCTGCGTCAATGGGTTGCCCTGGTGAATGATGGTGAACCGCACCGCATGGCCGTCGGGCGACATGAACAGCTTGAGGCCACGCTGGAAATCTGCAGTCTCGAAGGCTTCCGGCGGGAGGTAGAACGAATCGTCGTTCTTGGCCGCGTCGAACGCCTCGCTCATCGCGGTGCCGGTCTTCTGCATCGCGATGGTCTGATCCTGCTGGGCCTTCTGCATCTGGTACTGGTTCAGCAGCACCTGCTTCTGATGCTTCATCGACGCGATCTGCTTGGGCATCGTCGCGACCATCTTGGGCATGAGGTCGGCCATGCGCTGCATGTCGGGAACGATGGCCTGGAAGTCATCGGACATCAAGCTGATGCCGTCGATGCTCTCGAAGACCGACCGCATGGACCAGCACACCGGGATGTCGAAGCAGTGCGGCTCCCAGTAGAAGTAGTTGCGCATGGGCCGGAAGAAATCATCGAAGTCCGACAGGTGATCTCGAGTGTCACCCATGTCATCCGAAGTGGTCTTCATCTTGTCGGCCATCCGCTGCGACACCGCTGCCAGATCCTTCTGGACGCTCATCATCTCGGTCATGGCGTCGATGCTGTTCTGCAGATCGTCGGCCTGAGAGAGCAGATTGTTCAGATTGGTCTGCGTGTAATCGTTGTTCATAAGCTGCGTGGAGCCGCTCTGTCCGACGGTGTACGGGATCGTCGAGTGCTTGATCGGGTCACCGTCAGGTCGGGTGATGGTCTGCACCTGGGCGATTCCGTGCACGTTCTTCAGCGCCTTGGCGATCTTGTCGATCACCAGGAAGTCCGCCGGGTTCCGCAGATCGTGATCGGACTCGACCATCATCAGGTCCGGATTCATCTTGGCCTGCGAAAAGTGCCGGAACGCAGCGTCATAGCCGACGTTGGCGGGGATGTCCTTCGGCAGGTAGATCCGGTCGTCGTAGATGGTGTGATAGCCCGGTAACGCGATCAGACCGACCAGTGCCGCCACCACGGCGCCGACCAGGATGGCGCCGGGCCAGCGCACCGTCGCGGTGCCGACCCGATGCCAGCCGGCGGTTCTCGTGTTCATTCGGGGCTCGAGGACCCGGCGGAAGCGGGTTGCGACCGAGATCACTGAGGGCCCGAGGGTCAGCGCCATCGCGACCACCATCACCATGCCGATGGCCAGCGGGAAGCCCATGGTCTGGAAGTACGGCAACCGGGTGAAGTGCAGGCACAGGGTGGCGCCGGCAATGGTCAGGCCGGAGGCCAGCACCACGTGCGCGGTGCCGTGAAACATGGTGTAGTAGGCCGATTCTCGGTCTTCTCCGGCCCGCCGGGCTTCCTGATAACGACCGATCAGGAAAATGACGTAGTCCGTCGCCGCGGCGATCGCCAGCGTCACCAGCAGGTTGGTGGCGAAGGTGGTCAGCCCGAAAACGTTGTGGTAGCCCAGGAATGCCACCAGACCGCGCGCCCCGGAGAGTTCGAGCACGACCATCACCAACACGAGCAAGGTCGCGATGACGGACCGGTAGACCAAAAGCAGCATGACCGCAATGACGCCGAAGGTGACCAGTTCGATCAGCTCCATGCTCTTGTCGCCGACGACGTTCTGGTCAGTACTGGTCGCCGCGGGACCGGTCACATAAGCCTTCACCCCTGGCGGAGCAGGGCTTTCGGTGGCGATGTGGCGCACCGCGGCGACCGATTCGTTGGCCAGCGTCTCCCCTTGATCACCGGCGATGTAGACCTGGACATAGGCCGCCTTGCCGTCGCGGCTCTGGGCGCCCTTGGCGGTCAGCGTGTCGCCCCAGAAGTCCTGCACATGCTGGACGTGGGTGGTGTCGGCGCGGAGGTCAGCGACCATCTTGTCGTAGAACGCGTGCGCGTCGGCTCCCAGCGGATTGTCGCCTTCGAGCACGATCATCACAGAACTGCTGGTGCTGTATTCGTCGAACACCTTGCCGACGCGTTTGGTGGCGATCATCGACGGTGCGTCGTTGGGGCTCATGGACACGGCGCGCAGCTTGCCGACTTCCTCGAGTTGCGGGACAACGGTGTTCAGTGCGGCGATGACCCCGATCCATGCCAGGATGATCAGCACGGCGAACCGGCGGAGGAACCGCGGTATCCCCTTGTGCCCCTTGTCTTTTACCACCGGGATGGCGTCGGTCTGGGCCTCGTCGGCCGGCGCGCTCATGCGGCCTTCACAAAGCAGAAGGTTTCGGCGTTCATACCGGTGGCGGTCCTCTCTTCTTTGACCACGTCATCGACACTGACCCGGCAGCTGATGCTGTTGCCGTCGCTCTGGGCCAGAATGTTGGGCTGCACCGAGGGCAGCGTGGTCGACAGCGTCAACGTCCACGGCAACGAAACCCCTGCGGCGCGCTGGGGCTTGCCCTCGAGGTCCATGTAGTTGACGACGGCCGAGCTACCCGTGCCGAAAATCTCGTACTTCACGAATTTCGGGTTGAAATCCTCGGCGTTGTCCGAGCTCTTCTCGGTGATCACAACAGGATTCGAGCCGAATACCTGACGCACGTTCGACACGATCACCACACCGGCGGCGACCGCGACGATCACCAATAGCGGTAGCCATGCCCGCCGAAACACTCTTGTCATCGCTGCCTTCTTCAGAAATTGCCGACCGCGCGGTCGTCGGGCATGCGGAGACGCACCACCATTGGTGGGCCCCGCACATCTAGCTAGGTAACCTAACGGAAAAAGTGGATAGAGTCCATCCATTTAAGTGTCGTCTTCGTTACAACCCGAGGAATGCCCACTGCATTCCTGCCGAGTCGGTGCAAATGTGAACGGCGCCGAAAAATCCCTGTTCAGCAGAGAACTTCAGGCGCGCATCACTCAGCTGTTGGAGGCGAAGTCCCAGACCTGCATATTGCCGGCGGGGTAGTTCACGCACACGTCGGTGGCCTTGGCGACCACGCCCTTGTTGTTGAAGAACACCTTGGCCCAGTTGCCCCAGTGGGTTGCCACCTGCTCGTAGTAGACGTTGGTGGCGGTGTCTTCGGAGTACTGCCGGCGGGCGGCCGGGTCCAGGGCGAAGAACCAGTGGATGCGGTCCTGCGCCATCTGCTGGATGTCGGCGGGACGGTTGTTCCGGTCGATCATGTAGCGCTGGTAGTACACCGGACTGGTATCACGTACGGCCTGCAGGTACTGCTCGGCATTGCAGGTGGTGGTGATGATCCGGTGCGGGATCGGGTAGTCGTCTGTCGCATCGGCGGCGGCAGTACTTGCCGGCGCCAGGGCTGCCGCCGCAAGGCCGAAAGCCACGGCCAGCGTTCGAAGCGTCATGCGCGGACTGCTGTTTGCGACTGATGAGCGGCGTCTTCGAGCACTGAGCGCTTGTCGGGGCAATAGAAATCTATTGCGGCGCCGAGGAACTGCCAGTTCTGCTGGGTGGCGTTCTGTCGCGCCAAGTTGGTCGCGACGAACTTGGCCGACTGATACGCGTCGTGGTCGACGTTGTTGTTCAACCGCTGGCAGGTGATCTTGCCCAGCCAGGCGTTGTAGTCCTTCGGGCCATAGATCCCGTAGGCGTGCAACTGATTCGCGAAGTCGGTATCGGGATCGGCTTGCGCGGGGCCCGAATTGAACACTGCTGCAACGATTCCGATACCGGCGGCGGCCAATGCGAGTCCGGCCCGGTGATGTCGCGTCATGCAGCGCGCCCTTCTGTCACGGATCGCCGCAATCGTCGGCCGATCGCAGTCGTCCGCTATGAAGCTATTGGGGTAAGTGGATTGAGTCAATCCACTTACCCCAATAGTGTCTCGGATTACACTGCGTGGGTGATGACCCGCCCGACCACAGATCGACCGTTGCGCAAGGACGCCGTGCGCAATCGTCAGCGAGTGATCGACGCGGCCCGCGATCTGTTCGCGACACGAGGCCTGAGCGCGACGCTCAATGAGGTGGCGCACCACGGTGGGATCGGCGTAGGCACCGTGTATCGCAGGTTCCCGACCAAAGACGAGTTGTTCGAGGCCATCTTCGAGGACGCGATCGACGAGATCGCCGCGGTGGCCGACACGGCATTGGAGTTCGACGATTCCTGGCGGGGATTCGCCTGGTTCGTGGAGCAGATGTGCCAGCAGACGGCCACCGATCGAGGCCTCCGAGAGATCCTGTACGGCCAGGACGGTTGCGGTTGCGGCAATCGGGTGGACGCGGCACGTACCCGCCTGGTCCCGAAGATCGCGAAACTTGTTGAGCGCGCCCAAAAAGACGGTTATTTGCGACCTGGCATCTCCGACAGCGACATGCCGATCCTGGGCCTCTTGGCGGGCACCGTGAGCGAATTCGCCGGGCACGTCGACGCCGACCTGTGGCGACGGTACGTGGCGATCTTCCTCGACGGGCTGCGCAATCGCGATGGGCAGGACGCCCTGCCGGTCGAGGCCCTCGATGAGGACCAGGCCGCGATCGCCATGACCACGTCGCCGCCGGCGTCCTGAGTCCACGTCGTGGCGGCGTGCCGCGGCAATGCGACGATTGAGCCATGACCGCGACGCTCGTCACAACCAATCTGGCCGGCGGATTTGCCCACCGCACGCTCTTTGAACGGCTCGACGTGACGGTCGCACCCGGCGATGTGATCGGCGTGGTCGGGTCCAACGGTGCCGGCAAGAGCACGCTGCTGCGAATTCTGGCGGGAGAACTCGCACCGCTCGAGGGGTCGGTCAGCCTCGCGCCGGCCGACGCATTCGTCGGGTGGTTGCCACAGGAGCACGAGCGGGTGCCGGGGGAGACCGTCGCCGCGTACGTCGCGCGCCGCACGGGATGCGCCGCCGCGACGCAGGCGATGGACGCCGCGGCAGAGGCCCTGGCAGACCCGAACGCAGACGCCGACTGCTACGCCGCGGCACTCGATCATTGGCTGGCAACCGGCGCGGCGGATCTCGACGAACGGTTGCCGGCAGTGCTTGCCGACCTGGGGCTCGATTCCGATGCGGTGCGGCCGGAATCGACTTTGATGACGGCGTTGTCGGGTGGCCAGGCAGCGCGAGTGGGGCTGGCGGCGCTGATGCTGTCCCGTTTCGACATCGTCCTGCTCGATGAGCCGACCAACGATCTGGACCTGGACGGGCTGGCCCGGCTGGAAGAGATCGTCGGTAACCTCCGCGGTGGTGTCGTGCTGGTCAGCCACGATCGAGAGTTCCTGGCTCGCACGGTAACCCGCGTGCTCGAACTCGATCTGGCGCAGAACAGGACGACCGTCTACGGCGGCGGGTACGAGAGTTATCTCGACGAACGTGATGTTGAGCGTCGGCACCGTCGTGAGCAGTACGACGAGTTCGCCGAGAAGAAGGCCGATCTGGTGGCGCGCGCCCGCACACAGCGCGAGTGGTCGAGTCAGGGTGTGCGCAACGCGATGCGCAAGGCCCCCGACAACGACAAGAACCGGCGTAGCGCACAAACCGAGTCAAGCGAGAAACAAGCGCAGAAGGTCCGGCAGATGGAGAGCCGGATCGCCCGCCTGGAGGAAGTCGAGGAGCCCCGGAAGGAATGGACGCTCCAGTTCACCATCGGGTCCGCGCCGCGATCGAGTTCGGTCGTCGCGACGCTGGATAACGCCGTTGTGAGGCAAGGGAATTTCGTTGTCGGACCGGTGTCGCTGCAGGTTGACGCCGGCGAGCGCATCGGTATCACCGGACCCAACGGGGCAGGAAAGTCGACCCTGCTGCGGCTGCTGCTTGGCCGGCAGCAGCCCGATGAGGGGCGGGCGAGTCTGGGCGCCAATGTCGCGATCGGTGAAATCGACCAGGCGCGTGCAGATTTCACCGGTAGCAGCCGACTCGTCGATCGCTTCGAGCAATACGTGCCGTCATGGACCACCGCGGATGTGCGCACCCTGCTCGCGAAGTTCGGGTTACGCGCCGACCATGTGGAACGCACGGTCGACGAGCTGTCGCCCGGGGAGCGCACCCGCGCGGGCCTCGCGTTGCTGCAGGCACGTGGGACGAACGTGCTGGTTCTCGATGAGCCGACCAACCATCTCGACCTGCCGGCCATCGAGCAGCTTGAGCAGGCGCTCGAGACCTACGACGGAGCGCTGTTACTGGTGTCGCATGACCGCAGGATGTTGCAGAACGTCCGGTTGGACCGCTCGTGGCTGGTCGAGGGCGGGCGCGTCGCAGAATTGTAGGCGCGGCACATCAGATGCTGGATTCGGTTGTCCCGCATCGGTTCAATCTGTTTTTCAACGGTAAACGACGGCCACGTGGGCATGCCGTCAGGTTGCATAAGCCGGCAGCGACCGCCGCGCCGACGTATTCGTCTGTCACGAAGTGGGAGTGGACGTCAACCAGTTCAGGGCCGTTTGAGTTAGCGCTATTTCTCCTTGGTCGACGCCTGGCATCGGACTACGGACTCACCCGTAGACGCTATTGCGTCACAATTCATTTCGGCTGGGAATTAGCGCGACGGGTAGCCGTTCAAGCCGGCGGATGACATTGTTGACCGCCCACTTCGGCTCTCCGCGCGTTTCGAAGCGTTCGACCCGTTCCAGTAGTGCGGTGAGCAGGGCAGCGGTCTCCAGCCGGGCGAGGCCCTGGCCCGCGCAGGCGTGTGCGCCGTTGCCGAAGCCGATGTGACGTCCGGCATCGCGGCGGATGTCGAAAACTTCCGGGCTCTGCCATTCTCGTTCGTCACGGTTGGCTGAGGCGTACATGACGAGCAAGCGTGTGCCGGCGGGCAGGGGCGTCCCTGCGACCTCGGTGTCGCGGGCCACTTCGCGGGTGAAGGCCCGTAACGGTGATTCGAAACGAATCACCTCATTGATCGCATTCGGCAGCAATGTTGGGTCCGCCCGCAGAAGATCCCATTGATCGGGGTGAGTGGCGAACAGGTGGATCGCGTTGGAGATGGCACTGATCGTCGTATCCAAGGACGGAGCGATGTAGTCGATCATCAGCGGCGGTACGTCCTCGAGTGACAACGCGCCTTCGTCGACCGCGGTCAGCAGTTCGTCAGCCATGCTGCCCGGAATCACGTTTCGATCGCGGACGACAGCGTGAGTGAACCGCAGCATGTGCGTGCTGCGCCGCACCGCGCGCATCGCATGTCGGTTCAGGGGACCGAGGATATCGAAAGTAGCTGCGGCCCAGGGAATAAGGTGCTCACGCTGATCTCGTGGCCAGCCCACCAAATCTGGGACCACGGCCAGCGGCAGTGCTGTCGCGAGGTCTGCGACAGCGTCGACTCGTCCCTTGGCCAGTGCGACGTCGACGATGCGGCGCGCAGTGTCTTCAACGGTGGTGCTGAGGTCGCGCAGTGCCCGGGGCATCAGTCGGTGGGCGACGAGCTTTCGCCGCCGCTCGTGGTCGGCGCCGTCGCTGTTGAGCGTTGTGCCTCGGGAGAGCCGATTGGCGAGTGCGTTGGCTGCGACGCCGTGGCCGGACAGGTATAGGTCGTCGGCACGCAGGGTGGCTTTGCATTCGGCGTAGCGCGGGAGTGCGACCAGCCGGTGCCGGGGGAGCCGCACGACCGGTCCGAGGTCTCGCATGCGGCGGTAGTGCGGATACGGATCAAGGATGGCCGACGTGCGGTAGACGTCGGAACGGTACGACGGAATGTTCGCGAATCGTTGCACCTGCGGACCGTCCTTGTGGTCGAAGTCGATGCCCGCCCGACGGTGCGGGGCAGGCGGAACCGACATGATGTGACGAAATCGTCACATGCGAGCATATCCTCAGTCAAGGAAGGTGCTGGAAACCGGAACGTCGGCAGTGAACACAGAAATTGGCGCCGCGCTCCCGAAGTGAGAAGCGGCTTCATCGAAGCCCACCGCAATTACTGGCGGCCGGTTGCTCGATATCTTCATGAAGGGTCTTTCGGCATCGCACGCAGGCAGCTAGATGTCGTGACCCAAGAGGTTGTTGACGGCGTGCCTGCTTGAAATGGGGAGGACCTCCTGACGGAGTGGATGTGTCTGGCATTCACCCGTAGGAGGTCCTCGTGTCTCACGCTAACGCCCGTACCAATCTGTTCGCTCGTCGCCTGATCGTTGAGCGTGTCGCCGCTGGTTGGCCACCGGCGCATGTGGCCGAGCAACTCGGTATTTCACGGTCGACGGTGTACAAGTGGCTGCGCCGATATGCCGAAGGCGGTGAGGCGGCGTTGGCCGACCGCTCATCACGCCCGAATCACATGCCCCGGCGCACCAGCGCCCAGGTCGAGAAGAAGGTGCTGGCCGCCCGGGCCCGCCGCAAGCGTGGTGCGGTGGTGCTCGCCGCCGAACTGAATCTGAATCCGTCGACGATCGGACGGATTCTCGCGCGCCATCAGGTGCCGCATCTGTCGGCGATCGATCCGATCACCGGCACGTCGGTGCGCACCTCGCGGCGCCAACCGAACCGCTATGAACACCGCACCCCTGGGGCCATGGTCCATGTCGATGTCAAAAAGCTCGGCCGAATCCCCCGTGGTGGGGGTTGGCGGTTGCACGGACGCGACGCCAAAGTGTCAATTGCCAACCGGCACAAGAAAACCAAGATCGGCTACGACTACATCCACACCGCTATCGATGACCGCACCCGGCTGGCCTACAGCGAAGTGCACACCGATGAAAAAGACCTGACCTGCGCAGCGTTTTTGCACCGAGCCTTGCTCTGGTTCGCCGGCCACGGCGTGCGCACGAGGCGACTGCTGACCGACAACGCCTTGGTCTACCGCCGCGGCACCAACTGGGGCTGGGTGTGCTCCGCGTGGCAGCTCAAACGCCGCTTCATTAAACCCGGCTGCCCCTGGACCAACGGCAAAGCCGAACGCTTCAACCGGACCCTGCTCACCGAATGGGCCTACGCCCGCCCATGGACCTCCAACAGCCAACGCACACACGGCCTTGACCGATTCCTCGACCACTACAACACTCAACGAGGCCACTCCGCCCTCAGCGGAAAACCACCCATCAGCCGGCTCGCCGCCTGACAACAACGTGTCAGGTCACGACAGCTAGATGCGCGCGATGGCACGCCGAGAATGAGTCCCGCTGACCACCACAGAAGTACCCGCAATTTATGGATGCAGGTTCCACTGCCCGACGTCCGACGCCAGGGCGTCGCTGACGTCGACTTCGAGCCCGCCGACCACGGGCCCTGGGTTCGACGCGGTGCTGACGATCCGCTGGTACATCACGGCGGCGGGATCGATCTTGCCGCCGGACCAGGATCGGGTCTGCCAGGCCCACACTTTGCCGGGCGTGGTCGAGCGGCCGATGACGCCGTCGGCGGCGGCCCACTGGCAGGTGTTGATGCCGCCGTAGACGCCGGTGCGCTGCGCGCCCAACACCGAGTTGATGCCCCGAAACCACGGCAGCGCAACGTTGTTCCACGTTTCGCGGTTGATGTCGTCGTCGACGGAGAAGAAGATCGGCGCGCTCTGTCCGCCACCCGCTGCGCTGTGCAACTGCCAGGCGGTCTTGGCGTCAGCGACGCCGCCCGCGTATCCGCGCGTGAAGTCCGACGGCACGGTCCCACCGGGCTTGCCGTATTGGTAGTTGCTGACGATCGCGAGTCCCGCCGCGGCCAGTGACTTGGCGTAGGGCAGGGTGATGGGCTTGGCGCCCATGGTCGAGCCGGGGCGTGACATCGAGACGTAGTTGACGACGCCCGCGTGGCCCGCGGCCCGGATGTCTTGTGCCGGAATCTGCTTCATGGCGAAGTCGATCAGCGTGGGAGCGGCGGCAGACGCCGTCGGCATGCCAAGACCCGCGGCGCTCAGCCCGGCCAGTGCTGACGCCGCGCCGGCATAGCGCAGCGCATCACGCCGCGACAGCGGGCGCCGAAGGCCGGTGGTCTCCGGGAAGTCCTGCATTGCGAGATGTTAACAATGCGACAGATGTGAAAGCTGTGGCCGTTGTCAGCTGAATTCAGATCGTGACCGGACCGTATCCATCCTCGGCGTGAAGGCCCGTTCGATTCAGAGTGACGCTAACGATGTCCACGGCCTTCCTCCTCGCGAAGACTGGACTGCGGATCAACAAAAAAGTGGATGTATCAGGGCCGCAGTGTCCGCGCATCGCAGGTGGAGCTGACGGTGGAGCCGCCCACCACCTCCCGCGATGTGCTGGCTCAGGTGACGAAGGGTCATGCGCCTGACGGACTGATCGAGTCGTTCGAGGCCGTCGATGGCTGGGTGCTTGCGGTGCAATGGCATCCGGAGACACCGGGTGTACCACGGAGGCGGTTCAGTGGGCGCCCTTTCTGGAATCGGCACAGGCGATCGATGCGACTGCAACGCCCGACCGCCGCGCACCGACAGCCAGCTAAGAAATTCGTTCGGCGATGGGGCCCAACGCGAGTGCCGGTAGGTACTCCAGCCCGACCACGATCAGGGCGGCACCGATCATCAGCCCGACGAACGACGGTTCGTGAGTGCGCAGAGTGCCGTCGGTGACCACCCCGGAACGCTGACCGGCGAAGCTGGCAGCCAGGGAGATCACCAAAATCATCGGCACGTACCGGCCGATGATCATCGCCACGGCCAGTCCGATGTTGAATCCTGTTGTGTTACCGCTGAATCCGCCGAACGCGCTGCCGTTACCCGCGACGCAACTGGTGAACGCGTACAGCACTTCGGATAGCCCGTGCGGGCCGGAGTTGGTCGCGGCCCTGGCACCGGCCGGCAGCGCCATGGCGATCGCGACGCCGGTCAATACCGCCACCGGCGGGGTGAGCACCGCCAGGCTGACCAACTTCATCTCCCGGGCGCTGACCCGCTTGCCCAGATATTCCGGTGTTCGGCCGATCATCAGACCACCGAGGAACACGGCGAGCAGCGCGATGACAACCAGACCGTACAGTCCGCTGCCGGTACCGCCAGGGCTGATCTCGCCCAGCATCATATTGGCCATCAGTACCCCACCGCCGACACTGGTGAAACTGTCGTACGACGAGTTCGCCGCGCCGTCTGCGGTAGCGGTGGCAACTTGGCCGAACTGCGCGCTTCCGGGTATCCCGAACCGAATCTCCTTGCCTTCCAATGCCGCACCGGTCGCGCTCGTGACGGTGCCGTGCGGCATCGTTTCCGACATCCCGACGGCGGCCGTGCCCAAGCCGAACAGGACGACGACCACGGCCAGCAACGCCCAGCCTTGACGCCGGTCGCCGATCATGACGCCATAGGTGCGGACCAGCGATACCGGGATGACGGCCATGGTCACGATCTCGATGACGTTGGTCAGCGGTGTCGGGTTCTCGAACGGGTGCGCACTGTTGGCGTTGAAGGCACCACCGCCGTCGCCGGACATCAGTTTGATGGACTCCCACGACGCGATCGGCGCTGTCGGCAAGGTCTGTGATCCGCCGGCCAGGGTGCCGATCGACTGCGCGGCGCCGAAAGTCTCCAGCACGCCGAGCGCGGTGAGCACGACCGCGATGAGAACCGCCATAGGGATGAGGATTCGGATGATGCCGCGGACCAAGTCCACCCAGAAGTTGCCGAGTTCGGTGGTCTGCCGACGCACGATGCCGCGAATCAGCGCGATGGCCACAGCCATGCCGACAGCTGAGCTGGCGAACGCCTGCACACCCAGGCCAACGGTGAGGCCGAAGTGACCGAGAGTCGACTCGCCCGCGTAGTTCTGCCAACTGGTGTTGGTGACGAAGCTGACTGCAGTGTTCAGCGCGAGCAGCGGGGTCATTCCCTGTGCACCCCAGGGCGCGGACAGCTGGGTCTGCAGCATCAGTAGACCGAACAGGACGGTCACGCTGACCGCCGAAAACGCGAGCACCGAAGCCGCATACCAGACCCAATGCTGCTCGCGATCCGGCTGCGCGCCAGCTATTCGATAGATCAATCGCTCAGCGCACCAGTGCTTTTCGCTGGAGTAGACGGATGCCATGTAGTTGCCCAACGGCACGTGCAGCACTGCCAGGATCGCAACGATGGTGGCGAGCTGCAGCCACGCCGTCATGCCCCAATGCATCGTTACTGCCCCTCCTGCGTCAGCCTGCGGCGTGCCATCCGCCGCGAGGGCCGACGTTAGACCCGAATTTGAGCAATGCGACCTGGCCTTGACGCGATCTGAACACCCGCTGTGGCGTTTGTTACGGCGACGGTGTGATGACCAGTGCGATGACCGCGTGATAGGCGCGCGTCACGTCGGCCCGATCATCGGCATCGACCACTGACCTTGCACTGGCCCGCTGAATCCGCTCGGCCTCACGTATCAAGATCGTGCGCCGGCCTCGGTCCGGGGTCTGCTCGGCGACCTTCACCAGCGAGTCCAATTGCCGGATCATCACGGCTGGCATGCCGTCGGCAGCCTGGCGGATCTTTTCGTAGGCCCGCTCCACCAGCCGTTCGAAATCAGCTTGATAGGCGATCACCCGGATATGTCCGGAGGCATCGCGGCGGATCCGTTGTGGACGCCACGAGGTCGCAATCCGGCATAGGCAGTCGCCGATCCAGTCAACGCACGTCAGCGCGGTGAACGTGTCATTGACCGCCGGTGACAACGCCCTCAGTGCGATCTCGACCAACTGGTCGAATCCAAACGAGACATCCTGGGTCAAGGTGCGGTACGGGCCGGTGACGTGGCCGCGCAACAGATTTTGCTCAACGAAATGCGCCGCCTCGGCCGGCCACACGCGGGCCACCACCTGACCTGCAACTATGAAATGACCTGGGCGATAAGGTAATTGGATCACCGCATCGGCCGAAGTCGCCACCTTCAGCAAGGTCTCATGCCGAATCACCTGCAGATACCCGCTGTGGGTGGTGTGGATGTCGGCACCTGAGGTGAGCAACTGCGCGATGAGTTCGTCACAGGACGGCCCGCGCGCCGCGCCGATCCCAAACAGTCGGCCGTTTTCCTGTGCCGAAATCTCGTCGGCAAGCGTGCCGGCGATCTTGGCGATCACGATAGACAACTGGATCATCGAGGCGATGTGGTTCAGGAAGTAAACCAGCACGCCGACGTCGAGCAGGGTCAGCACCAGCGCGACGGTGACGGACAGGTGGGGCACGAAGTCGCCACGCGATCCACCGCCGATCGATACCAACGTAATCACGGCATAGCAGAACGTAGCGACAAAGGCTCCCAGTGTCACCTGAGTGCCCAAGTCCCGCACGAAGTTTCGGAGCATCCGTGGACCGAATTGGGTAGAGGCCAAGGTCAGCACCACGATGGTGATCGAGAAGACGATGCCCACCACGGTGATCACGGCGGCAGCGACGGTGGTCAATACCAGGCGCGCTGCATCGGCGGTACCGCTGAGCACCCAGGAGGGCAGCGTCAACCGACCGGCATAGGCGGCGCGGTCGATTCCGTAGGTGCCGATGAACAACGCCAGAACGGTGGCGGTCAGGGCAACCGGCGCCACCCATAAGTTGGTGCGCAGCGCCTCCTTTCGCCAATCTGATGCCAGGTATGCATGACCCGGCATCAGGGCTGTCGCCTGAGCACCATGGCTGCGATCCAACACCGTTGGCCCGCTCGGAGGGAGGCTTGTCGGCGTCAACGAATCGTAAAGATTCCGCGGCGTCTACCACGAGGCCGCCTTGAGACGTCAATACCGTGTCCTGACGGCCAGTTGCTGGACTGGTCCGAACGTTGACGCGACATGATTTGTGACAGTGGCGACCGCCAGGATGTGTACGGATTCCGTAAGCAACGCGTCCGCGACTCCGGCGAGCGAGTAAACCGGATACTCATGGAGAACCCGTACTGCGGGGACGGTGGTGATCGCTGGCCCCAGCCGCTGCCTGGTTGGGCGCCCGCCGCCAGGGGTTGGTGGACACGCCTGGTGGACGGTGATTTTATGTGGGGTTCGTTGAGCGTCTCACCCAGCCGCTACGGCGTCACACGCTATTTGTTGGTGCTGTACCCACCTGGCATCGACAGTGTCGAGCGCCGATGGTTGCGCGCGTGGCGGGCATGGCCGACGTGGGGTGCCGTCCTGTGGCTGTTTTGCCTGATTCTGCTGGGCGCCGAGGCATCCTGGGTGCAGTTCGCCATCACGACCATGGTGTGGCTGGGAGTTGGGGCCGCGCTCTTCGTCCGAGTCGCACGGTCGCACGCTCAGATCCGGACATGCTGCGTCACGCGGTTCGCGGGCCGACCAGACGAACAGCTCGAAGCGGAGTACGCCGAGCTGAAAGTACTGGTGGGCATGCTTCTGTCCGCAGACCGCTGGCGTGATCAGGGCCGATTGTCGGTAAGCGCTCACGAAGCCATCTGGTGGCAGGTCTACGACCGGCTGGGCGCAACCCGATTCGCCATCGAACACCATTGTCCCTGAACAGTTTTGACTACATCTGACAGACGGCAGTTTCAGTTCATATCGAGAGGATTTGCAACGGTCATGGTTGTACACAACCAGCGGGTGGCGACGACTTCGCGCGTGACTGCGTGGGTTACTTTGTCTTGCAAGGGATGTCGGCGGCTATGGGCCCGACGAAACCTGACGGCCCAAGAACGGGCGAACGTGTTCGTTTCCTACTCGCCACCCGCACTGATCACCGCTTCGCTGGGCGGGCACATCGGTTGAGGTGCGGCAGCCGGCCCGCGACGTGCCCGTCATGACTACTCCGCCAGAATGGAGCGATGGACGCCCAAGCGCAGGCTGAGAAAGCTCGCCAGTTCGCGAACTTGCATCAGCCCAGACACTCATTCATGACGTGAATAGCTCTTGGTGACAACAGGATTCGCCAGTGAACTGCTACGCGGCTGTCGTCGACAATTCCGACGTGGCCTTCGGTGCCCGGGTCAGCCCGAGGCGCGGCAAGCGCATCGTCGCGAATCGGTTGGGCAGGGAGAGCCGGAACACCTTTTTCCACGCTGACGCAACCTGTTTCGGCAGCGAGCCACTGACATACGTCAGTTCGTAGCGCTTGAACAGTGCCTCGACCTGCGGTGCTATCTCCTGATAGCGATTGCTGGGCAGGTCGGGAAACAGATGGTGCTCGATCTGGAAGGACAGGTTGCCGGTCATGAAATGCATCCAGCGTCCACCGGAGACGTTGGCCGAGCCGAGCATCTGCCGCAGGTACCACTGACCGCGGGTCTCGCCGTCGATCGACGTCTTCTCGTACGTCTGGACACCTTCAGGGAAGTGGCCGCACATGATGACCGAGTGGGTCCACAGATTGCGGATGAGGTTGGCGGTCAGATTCGCGGTGAGCGTGGTGAGTGCCGAGGGACCGGACAGAAGTGGGTGCAGGACATAGTCTTTCAGTGCCTGGCGCCCAGTCTTGGCGAGCACTTCCTTGCCCTGACGGCGGAACTCCTCCTTGTCCGTCTTGCCTTTGAGGTAGCGGCCGATCTGCAGGTCGTAGGCAGCGATGCCGTATTGGAAGAAGCAGGCGTTGACGAAGTTGGTCAGGGGCTGCATCAGGTAGAAGGGCGTCCACCGCTGGTCTTCGTCGACGCGCATGATGCCGTAGCCGAGGTCCTGGTCCTTGCCGAGCACGTTGGTGTACGTGTGGTGCAGCTCGTTGTGGGAGTGCTTCCACATCTCGGCGGGCGACGCGTGGTCCCATTCCCAGGTCGTCGAGTGGATCTTCGGGTCGCGCATCCAGTCCCACTGGCCGTGCATCACGTTGTGGCCGATTTCCATGTTGTCGATGATTTTCGACACAGCGAGTCCGGCGGTGCCGGCGATCCATGCCGGTGGGAACAGCGAGAACAGCAGCACGGCGCGGCTGGTCAGTTCGAGCTTGCGCTGGCCGGCGATGACTTTGCGGATGTAGGCGGCGTCTTGTTCGCCGCGGTTGGCGATGACGTTGGCGCGGATCGCGTCGAGTTCGATACCGATGTTCTCGATGTCGGCCTCGGTGAGGTGCGCGACGGGGTTGTTGAGTTTGCGTTGCAGGGCAGTCATGGCGTAACTCCTTGTGCGAAGAGCGGATTGGTCAGATGACTCATATGTCTAGGGCACAGGCGCCCGCGGCTGCGCTGATGCAGGTTTGGATCACGACGCCGTCGCCTTCGACGGCGGTGGTGAGGTCGCCCGTGCGCACGTCGCGCACGGCCCCTCGGCGGAGCGGGACGACGCAGCCGAAGCACACGCCCATCCGGCAGCCCGAGGGCATCAGGACGCCGGCGGCCTCTCCGGTGTCGAGTAGCGTCTGATCGCCGGCAGCCTCGGTGGTCGTGCCGCTCTTGGTGAACGTCACGGTGCCGCCGTCGCCGGTGGTGAGGACCTCGGCGCGGAAGCGCTCGCTGTGCAACCGGTCGGCCACGCCGTGCTCGGTCCAGTGCTGTTCCAGCGCATCGAGTAGTCCGGCAGGTCCGCACGCCCAGGTCTGGCGGCCGGCGAGGTCGCCGACCAGTTCCCGCAGCCGCGTCATGTCGAGCCGACCGTCAGTGGCGGTGTGGACCTCGATGAGCCGGATCCGGCCGCGCGCGGCCAGTTGGCGCAGCTCGCCGGCGAAGATCATGTCGTCAGCAGTGGGCGCGCAGTGCACGACCACGGCATCGGCGTCCGCCCTGTCGGCGAGGTTGCGCAAGATGCCCATGATCGGGGTGATGCCGCTGCCGGCGGCGACGAATAGCAGCTTGTCGGGTACCGAGGCGGGAAGGACGAAGTCGCCGGCGGCCTGGTCGAGGTGCACAAGCGTGCCGACGGTTGCACGATGCACCAGGTACTTGCTGACGACCCCATCTGCGATGGCTTTCACGGTGATCGCGATGTGCCCGTCGGGGCGATCGGTATGTGAGGTCAGCGAGTAGGTGCGCCATTGGCGTACCCCGTCGACGTCGATGCCGATGCGGACGTACTGGCCGGGGATGTGTGATTGCCAGCCGTTGCCGGGCTTGATCGTCACGGTGACGCAGTCGCGTGTCTCGGGAAGTACCGCGGTGATCCGGCCCCGCAGTGGGGCTCCGGAACGCAGTGGTGCGACGAGGTCGAGGTAGTCGCCGGGCAGCAGTGGGGTGGTGATCCGCTCGGCCAGCTCGAGCACACGCCGGCGCAGTCCCGCAGCGGTCGGGCGAACTGATGTCGTGGTCATGCTCCTAGCTTCCCTGAGTGATACGTACAAAGTCCTATGCTGAGGGGGTGAGGTATCCGCATTGTTTTGTTCGTAAAGAACAGTTTTGACAGATCCTGCTGCCCGGTTCAGTGGTCTGGACCTCGACGAGGAGATAGTCCGGGCCCTGGAACGGGTGTTGCCACAAATGGCTGAGCGGACCGTCGCGGCAGTCACGGCCGAGGTGCCGAGCTACACCGACGCGTTCAGCGGTCCCATGGGACAGACCATCGAGAACGCCGTGCAGGTGGCGCTGGGCGCCTTCCTGCGTTTGACCACCCGGTCCCACGGCACCGAGGCGGGGCCCAGACTGTCTCCGGCGCTTGACGGTGCCTACGACCTGGGTCGGGGAGAGGCCCGCACCGGCCGTTCGATCGACGCACTGCTTTCGGCCTACCGGGTCGGAGCGCGGGTGGCGTGGCGAGAGCTCTCGGACACCGCGGTCGCGGCGGGACTCTCGGCGGCGACCACGGCGAGGTTCGCCGAAATGGTGTTCGCGTTCATCGACGAACTGTCGGCGGCCAGCGTGTCAGGCCACGCCGATGAGCTCGCTGCCGCAGGCCGGGTCCGGCAACGCCACCTCGATCGGCTCGCCGCGGAATTGCTGGCGGGCGCCCCATTGAACCAGTTGCTCGCCAGTGCGGAGCAGGCCGACTGGAAGCCGCCGAAGACTCTGAGCGCCGTGTTGCTGCCCGAGGCTGATACCCGCAAGCTGTCGGTCTTGTTCGCCCAGGAAACCCTCCACGCCAGTCTTGACGGGTCTGAGGCGGACGCCGGTGAATCGCTGGCAGTGGTGCTCGTGCCCGATGCCGACGGCCAGCAGCGTCAGCGGGTGCTCGATGCGATGGCCGGGAACGCGGCAGTCGTCGGACCCTCGCGGCAATGGTGGACGGTGAAATCCTCCTACCTGCGCGCGTTGCGCACACGTGCCTTGGTGGCCGATGGCCCCGGCGTCGTCGATACCGAAGAGCACCTCGTCGACCTGGTGCTCAGTGCCGACCATGACGCCGTGGACGATCTACGTCGTCGCGTGTTGGCGCCGCTTGCCGGCCTGCGTTCCAGCACGGCCGAACGGCTCGCGGAAACGCTGCGGGCCTGGGTCCTGCACCTCGGTCGCCGGGACGCCGTCGCCGAGTCGCTGTTCGTCCACCCGCAGACCGTGCGTTACCGGATGACCCAGCTGCGCGACTTCTACGGTGACCGCCTGGATGATCCAGAGGCGGTATTGGAAATCACTGTCGCACTTGGCCTTACCCGCTCGTCGGCGCCAGTGGCCACCACGACGCCGGCACCTGCCGGCTGATCAGCTGGCAGCGTTGGGAAGCAACGGAGGGCAGTCCCCGTGGGCGTCGGTGGCCAACTCGAAGTGCCAGAGTTCGTTGGCGTAGATCTGACACAGACCGAACCGTGCACCGTTGGCGATCAGCCACGTGTCGGCGCTCTTGCCGCCGATATCGACGGCCTGGCCGCTGACGTGCTTGGACTGCTGTGGCGTCTGAACGTATTGCCGCGCAGCGTTGTAACTGCCGTAGGTTTGGATCGCGTCATCAAGTAGTTGCTGCTGGAACTCCGGAGAGCGCCAGCCGGAGGTGATCGTCATGGGGATCCCCTCAGCGGCTGCCGCGGTGGCCGCGTGCTGGATGGCTGCCAACAAGGCGGGATCAAGCCGGCCGACTGTGGGGTCAGATAGGTCGAAGGGGCTCGCCGCATCGGCGGACGCGGTTGCCACCGGTCCGAGCAGTGTGAGCGCACCTGCCATGGCGATGGCTGTACCGACGAGTCGCATGGCGCCGACTCTAGTCGGCGTACTCCGATGCGCCGGCTCCCAGGCCGATCCGATTCGGCCGCAATGACATCGGCGGAGTCGTCGCTGCTGCGAGCGCTGCCGCATCGATCGTCTGACATGGGTACGGCAGTGTCTCCAGCCGCGCCGTCATCATAGCCAGCGGATCCTCGAGCACCTCGGCGGTCCCTGACAGGAACGCCCACTCGTGTTCATCGCTGCCGAAATAGACCACGGTGCTGAAGGTTTCGCCGAAGCGCTCCCACGACCGGATCAGCGTCTCGTTGCGCCAGAGTGTGGGGCAGCCCGCCTGGCCGACGACGACGGCGCCGATGTCACCACACAGCTTCATGAAGTCCGCGCCGTAGAGACGGTTGTGCTGGGCGGGTTCGGTTCGCTCGTCGGGCAGGTCGATGACGACGACGTCGTAGCGGGGGCCGGTGTGGTTGGCGACGAACTCGTATCCGTCGGTGTAGTGCACCCTGATGGCGCCGAGTCCGGCTTCGGCCTTTGCCAATTCATGGGGCGTGTAGCCGTAGGGCAGATGTTCGGCGCAGAGCCGGACGGCCGCGCGGTCGATGTCGACGTGGTCGACGTGGGTGGCCCCGGCGGCTACGGCCAGCTGGCTGGCCACGCCCTCGCCGGAGCCGATGATCAGCACCCGATCGATCGTCTCGGTCAGCAGCATCGCGGGCACCATCAGCGCCTCGTGATAGACGAGCTGACTGAATTCGGTGCTCTGGCGGTCCGAGTCGCTGAACAGCGAGATGCCCTGCTCCGTGCGGCCGATCACCAGATGCTGAAACTCGGTATGGACGTCGCACAGCACGTCGGTCAGCTGCCAGGTGCGGGTGATGCCGGGTGCCATCGGCTCGACGATCTGTTTGCCTGCTCCGCGAAACACGGTGTGGACGTGGGCATCTGCCGCACCCACGGCCTGTCGCAACAGCCGGACGGCCTCCTCGGCATCGGCAGACTCACCGCAGGTGAAGACGTCGACGAACATCGCGCCGCGCTCGGGGTAGCTGTGGATCGACGCGTGCGACTCGGCCAGCAACGCCAGCACCGTCACGCCGTACGGCTCGAAGCGCTTGTCCACCATGTCGCACACGGTGGCTCCGGCGCGCTCGACGGCGTTACGCAGCAGGTGGCGCAACCGCACGCGGTCATTGGCCAGCTCGGGATCGACACCCGTGAATTCGGCCAGTACGTGACAGCCCGCGAAGCTGCTACCCGGTTGTGACTGCATCAGTGACCTCCACGAACTCCGTTGTCAAGCATGCAAATCCATTGAACGACGATGAGTAGCTCGTCGTATAGGCACCGGCCGAATCAATCTCGACCAGATCGCCCTCGCGCAGCGTCACCGGCAGCGGATACCGCCGGTACAGCACGTCGTCGCCGTCGCACGTCGGACCGGCGACGACAGCGTCATCAACGGGGTCGCCGTCGCGAACCGTGCGCAGCCGGTATCGGATGTATTCGTTCTCGGTTTCCGCCAGCCCGCCGTAGCGGCCGATGTCCAGGTACACCCAGCGACGGCCGTCGGTGCCGGTCCGCACCGAAACGACTTCGCAGGAGAGCGTCCCGGCCGAGCCGACGACCGCGCGGCCCGGTTCGATGACGATGTGGGGGAGCGTCGGGAAGTGCTGCCCGAGTGCGTCGGCGATGGCGTCGCCGACGACCCCGACGCCGGGTACGCGCGCATCGTACGAGACCGGGATGCCGCCGCCCAGGTTGAGTGTCGTCAGGCCGGGCACGGCCTCGAAAATGTGACGTGCGCATCGGATGCCGATCTCCCACGCTTTCGGGTCGAGCTGCTGCGAGCCGACGTGGAACGCTACGCCGTCCGCGTGCAACTCGAGCTGCCGGGCCTGCGTCAACAACTCGATCGCATCCTCGGGCGCGCACCCGAACTTGTGCCCGAACGGTGTCACCGACGACGGGAACGTCGGTGCGATGCGGCACTCGACGCTCGACCCCGGCGCATTCTCGGCGATGGCCCGCAGCCCGGCCGCGGTGTCGAAGGTGAACCGGCAGACACCCCGCGCAAACGCATACGCGATCTCGGCGGGCTTCCTGAGCGGGTTCCCGAACGTCATCAGGGCGCCGTCGATGCCTGCCGCCGCACACAGGTCGATTTCGCCCACGGACGCGACGTCAAAACTGCAATCAAGGCCGGCCAGCAGCCGCAGAATGGGTTCGGCCGGGTTGGCCTTCACGGCGTACCGAATCTCGGCCGTGGGCAGCGCGGCTCGGAGGCCGAGCACGTTGTTGCGTACTGTCTCGAGATCGATGGTCAGATACGGCCGACTGGGCACAGGCGGCAGACTACTCAACTGATTCGGCCGCCGCTGGCCAAAGCAGCAGCATGACAATCACCCGACCAGGTTGATGACGAGATTGATCGTGCACGCGATGATGACGGTGCCGTAGATGTAACTGAACAGGCAATGCCGGAGAACTTCTGCCCGGATCTGCGAGGTCGTCACGTTGGTATCGGACACCTGGTAGGTCATCCCGAGGTTGAACGAGAAGTAGTAGAAGTCGCTGTACTGCGGATCGAAACCGGGGTTGTTGAAGTCGATCCCACCGGGGTCGCCGTCGTAGTACAGCCGGGCGTAGCGCGCCGTGTACATGGTGTGGAGCGAGGCCCAGGCAGCGAGTATCGCCGCCAGCGACAGACCCGCGTACGAAGCCTTGTCGGCATCGTTGGCGGACCACAGCAGTATTCCGATGGCGGTCAGGCTCGCGGTCAGGATGAGGAGCAGCACGATGTCGCCGACTTCATCGTCGACATCGGCCTCGCCCGCGTGTGCCCTCGTCCGTTCGGGATTCATGCGCCACAGCACTGCAAGCGCCCAGATCACGTAGCCGGCCGCGGTGGTGATCACGACCGCGAGGAGTCCCACCGGCCAGCGATCTGTCAGCACGCCGATCGCGGCGCCGACAATGAGCCCGGCGATCAAGCTGATCCAGAATCTGTTGGCGCCCGAGAGTGTGGTCACTCGTACATTCTCGACCGCCGTGGTGATCTCGGAGGTCTTCTGGCATCCCTATGGCGGATTCGTTGCGGCCGCGAGCAGTTCGGTCACTGAGGTGGTCGGTTGAGTCATGGGCACCGCCGGTCGGTCGCCGTAGCGTTCCGTGCAACCGACTGTGAACGAAGGAGTTCTGCTGTGGCGTTGCATCGCTCATCCTGGATGGACAAGGACCTTGACGCGCTTGCCGATCTGGCGCGCCGGTTCTTCGAGAAGGAGTGCGCTCCGAACGAGGAGCGTTGGGGTCAGCAGCAGCAGGTCGATCGCGATGTCTGGCTCAAGGCGGGCGAACTTGGCCTGCTGTGTTTGAGTATCCCCGAGGAGTACGGCGGCGGTGGCGGTACGTTCGCACACGAGGCCGTTGTCGCGATCGAGCAGATTCGTTCGATGGCACCGAGTTTCGGCGGGGTGCTGCACAGCGCGATCATCGCGCACTACCTCAGCTCCTACGGCACTGAGGAGCAAAAGACGGCGTGGCTGCCGAAGATGGCCTCGGGTGAGGTGGTCAGCGCAATCGCGATGACCGAGCCGGGCACCGGCTCGGATCTGCAGTCGATCAAGACCAAGGCGGTCAAGGATGGCGACGACTATGTGATCAGCGGTGCGAAGACATTCATCTCGAACGGCCAGACCGCGGATCTTGTCGTGGTGGCCGCGAAGACGAACCCGGAAGGCCGTGGAGCGGACAGTGTTTCGCTGATCTTGGTCGAGGCCGACCGTGACGGTTTCCGCCGCGGACGCAATCTGGAGAAGATCGGCCAGCACGGCCAGGACACCTGTGAGCTGTTCTTCGACGACGTCCGGGTCCCGCAGGCCAACCTGCTGGGCGGTGTCGAAGGCCTCGGCTTCATTCAGTTGATGCAACAGCTCCCGCAGGAGCGATTGGTGCTGGCGGTGATCGCGGCGGCATCGATCGAGAAGACCGTCGACGTGACGCTCACCTACACCAAGGAACGCGAGGCATTCGGGCGCCCGATCTTCAAGTTCCAGAACACGCAGTTCGTGCTCGCCGAAAGCGACACCGTCAAATCTGTCGCCTGGAGCTTCCTGGACGAGTGCCTGGTCAAGCACCTCGCCGGCGAATTGGATGTGCCGACGGCCGCGAAGGCCAAATGGTGGCTGACCGAACAACAGTGCCGGGTCGCCGACGAATGCCTGCAGCTGTTCGGTGGCTACGGCTACATGCAGGAGTATCCGATCTCGAAGTTGTACGCCGACGCGCGCATCCAGAAGGTGTACGGCGGCACCAACGAGATCATGAAGACGATCATTGCGAAGTCGCTGTGACGGGGCCACTTTCGGGCATCAAGGTCGTCGAGATCGCCAGCCTGGCGCCGGCGCCGTTCGGCTGCATGGTGCTGGCGGACCTCGGCGCCGACGTGTTACGCGTCGAGCGAGCCGGCGCCCCGGGTGACGGACTCACGCCACCGGATGGTCCGCTCGACCGCGGCAAGCGCAACGTCAAGCTGAATCTGAAGGACGGCGACGATCTGCGAACACTGTTCGCACTGGTCGAGAAGGCCGACGTCTTCGTCGAGGGGTTCCGTCCGGGTGTCGCCGAACGACTGGGTATCGGGCCCGCAGATCTCGAAAAGCACAATCCGCGCCTGATTTACGGCCGGATGACCGGCTGGGGTCAGCAGGGTCCGCTATCCAGCACCGCGGGCCATGACATCAACTACATCGCCCTGACCGGCACCCTCGATCTGATCGGCCGCCCCGGTGAGCGCCCGGTGCCGCCCGGCAACATCATCGGCGACTTCGCCGGTGGTGGGATGCTGCTGGCCATGGGCATCCTGGCCGCGCTGTACGAACGCGAACGGTCTGGCACGGGCCAGGTCATCGACGCCGCCATGGTCGACGGTGCGGCCCTGTACACAGCATTCGCGCACGGAATGCATGCTGCCGGGCTGTGGAATCAGCCCCGCGGTGAGAACGCACTCGACGGTGGCGCGCCGTTCTACGACACCTACGAATGCGCCGACGGCCGGTACGTCGCCGTCGGCTGCGTCGAATTCCCTTTCTACATGCAGCTTTTGGCGGCACTCGGCATCGACGATCCCGAACTGCCGTTTCAGCTGGATCCGACGGGCTGGCCGCAGCTCAAAGAGGTCATCGGAGCCAGGTTCAAAGAGCGCACCCGCGACGAGTGGGCTGCCCTGTTTGCCGACTCTGATGCGTGCGTGACCCCGGTGCTCAGCCCCTGGGAGGCGCACGAGCATGTGCACAACCAGACTCGCGACGCCTTCATCGAGGTCAACGGGGTCCGCCAGCCGGCCCCGGCGCCGAGGTTCAGCCGTACCCCGGCCGCACACCCGGAACCTCCGACAGCGGATCAATCGACGGTACGAAAGCTGTTGTCCGACTGGATGGTTCCCGACAGCCATATCGAGCGACTGCTCGGTTAGCTCTGGTAGGACCCGGGCGGGCTGCCGGTCCACCGGCGGAACGCCCGGGAGAAGGCGCTCGGTTCGGAGAATCCGAGCCGACGGGACAGCGCGGCGACGGTCTCGTCGCCGCGCACCAGGCTCGCGATCGCCGCATCGCGCAGGATCTGCTCCTTGATTTCACGTGGCGACGTGTCCTCCTCACGGAGCTTGCGCCGCAGCGTTTGCGGACTCATCGCCAGTTCTGCGGCGACCTCCTCAGCGCTCAGCCAGTCGCCGGACAAGCCCCGTTCCAGCAGGCGCCGTACCTGGTTGGTGGTCGACGTCGTGTGGCTGCGGTAGGCCAGCACACTGGCCGGTGCGCCGCGCAGAAAACTATCCAGCGATGCGTCGTCGCGGACGATCGGCGCGGACAGACTGGCGCTGTCGAACACGAGCGCCGTCTGTGCTGCCGAAAACACCACGGGCGCACCGAAGATCAAGTCGTAGTCGTCGACCTCCGAACGTGCGGCATACGGGACTTCGACCTGTCGCAGGGGTATGCGTCTGCCAACGGCCCATCCCATGAACCGGTGGGTCATGGCCAACAGGGTGTCGATCAGCAGGTCGACCGGCCGCTGGATCGCCGTGATGTCGATCGACAGCCTGGCAGCGTCACCGTCGACTGTGATCGTGACGGGCGGAATTCCCGGTATCGCGCGATTGACGTCTTCGAACCGTCGCAGGGCCGCACCCAGATCCGGCGCACTGACCAAGGCAAAACACAGCAGCCGAAAGGTGCCGCGTGGCACCGGACCCAGCCCGAGCCCGAGCAGCTCGTCGTCGGTTTCGCGCCACAGCCAGCGAAAGAGCACGCTTGCCTGCTCGGTGGTGACGCGGGAGCGGCCTTCGGCAAGCAGCATCGGTGAGATACCCGCTGAACCCAACATGCCCTCGATATCCCAGCCCCAGTGCATCGCGAGACCCACAAACGCCTGCACCCGCTGAATCGGGATGGTGTAGGCGGTGGTCGGGTCGGCGGGAGGCACGTGCCGAAGCTACTCCGGACGGGAGCGCGAAGGAATGAGGGGAGCGCCCGCGTCGCCACGAGCGGTTCGGTCAAGAACCCGAGAAGTTCGGTCATCGTCGGCTGGGCCGCACGACCGTAGCGTCGAAAACCAGATTGCCCGACGACGCGCAAGGAGCGTGCATGGCTGCCAACGAAGGTTTCCACCTCGACCGTCTCGATCAGTGGGGCGGCGAGCAGGAATTCAAGGTCGAGCGACTTCAGACCGTCGCCTACGCGAAAGCGACCAACGACCCGATCGCCGCACATCTGGACGGCACCTACGCGCCGCCGGTATTCGCGGTCGTCCCGGTCACCGCGATCATGGCCGACGCGACGATGAGTGTGGTGCCGGACGACTTGATGCTGCGGATCCTGCACGGCGAGCACGACTTCCGCTTCCACCGTCCGATCGTGCCGGGTGAGGTCCTCACCGTTCGCGCGAAACCGATCGGTATCGAGGGCAAAGAGTCCGGTGTCGTCGTCACGACCTTGCTCGAAACCCGGGACTCCGATGGGGAACTGGTGAACGAGCAGTACTTCATCGGCTTCTTCCGTGGCGGTCGATTCGATGGCGCCGTCGGCGAGAAGAGCCCGGAGCACACCTTCGACGCGGCGCTGCGCGACAGCGAACCGGCGTTCACCTCTGTGCAGACATTCGACGAGGATCAGACGTTCCGCTACAGCGATCCCGCCGGCGACCCGATGCCGATCCACTTGGACGACGACTTCGCCAAGGCCATGGGTTTGCCGGGCATCATCATCCACGGTCTGTGCACCATCGCCTTCACCTCCCATGCGCTGCTCTCGCAAGTCAGCCCGGAGGACCCCGCCCGGTTGAAGCGGCTCGCGGTCCGGCTCAGCAAGCCCGCGTTGCCGAAGGAAACCATCACCACGACGTTCTGGAACACCGGCGCGGGTACCTACGCGTTCGAAACCGCCGGCGACGAGAAGGCCGGCAAGTTCGTGATCACCGACGGCCTCGCCGAAATCTCCTAGGAAGGTAAAAGGTATGAGTAACAGGGTATTTGTGGTCGGCGTCGGCATGACCAAGTTCGAGAAGCCGGGGCGCCGCGAAGGCTGGGACTACCCGGCGATGGCCGAAGAGTCCGGCACGAAAGCTCTCGAAGATGCCGGTATCGCATTCGATCTGATCGAGCAGGCGTACGCGGGCTACTGCTACGGCGAGTCGTGCTCGGGTCACCGTGCGGTGTACAGCCTGGGCCTGACCGGGATCCCCGTGTTCAACGTCAACAGCAACTGCTCGACCGGATCGAGTGCGCTGTTCCTTGCCGCACAAGCGATTCGCGGTGGGCTCGCGGACTGCACGCTGGCCATCGGGTTCGAGAAGATGCAACCGGGCTCGCTCGGTTCGACCTACGACGACCGCGAGCAGCCGATGCAGAAGCACATGGAGGCGATGGCCGAACTGCAGGAGTTCGCCTTCCCGGTCGCGCCGTGGATGTTCGGCGCGGCCGGCGTCGAGCACAACCAGAAGTACGGCTCGACCCCGGAGCACTTCGCGCGGATCGCGGTCAAGAACCACGCCCACTCCGTGCACAACCCGTACTCGCAGTTTCAGGACGTGTACACCGAGCAGGAGATCATCGACGCGAAGATGATCTACGCCCCGGGTCAGCTCACCCGTCCGATGTGCTCGCCGACCTCCGATGGTTCGGGTGCGGCGATCGTCGTCAGTGAGGCATTCGTCGAGAAGCACGACTTGGCTTCTCAAGCAGTGGAAATCGTCGGGCAGGCCCTCGTCACGGATACCCCGGGGACGTTCGAGAGCAAGAGCATGGCGACCCTCGTCGGTGCCGATATGAGTCGCACCGCGGCGAACCGTGTCTACGAACAGGCCCAGATCACGCCCGACGACATCGATGTGATCGAGCTGCACGATTGCTTCGCCCCGAACGAATTGCTCACCTACGAGGCACTGGGTCTGGCGGCCGAGGGTGAGGGACACAAGCTCGTCGACAACGGCGACACCACCTATGGCGGTCGTTGGGTCGTGAACCCGTCGGGTGGACTGATCTCCAAGGGTCACCCTTTGGGTGCCACTGGTCTGGCGCAATGCGCCGAACTCACCTGGCAGCTGCGCGGTACCGCCGACAAGCGTCAGGTCGAGGGCGCTGCCCGTAGATCGGGTGTCGCGCTGCAGCACAACATCGGTCTGGGCGGATCGGTCGTCGTCACCGCCTACAAATCAGCTGACCGCTGATTCCTGTTATCCGGCAACATATTCCGCACAAGAAATGGAGTAGTTAGAAATGGCAAACGCTAAAGGTTCCCTGGAAATCGCCGCACCGCAGGAGAAGGTGTGGGCGATCCTGTCCGACCCCGCGCGGTTCGAAGAGTGGCTGACCCTGCACACCAAGTGGAAGACAGCGCCGCCGGCGACGCTCTCGCAGGGCGCGACCATGAGTGAGGTGCTCACCATCATGGGTATGGCCAACACCATCGACTTCACCGTCGACGAATACGACGCCCCGAACACCACGACATTCTCCGGAACCGGCATGGCTGGCGCGAAGATCAGCTTCAGCCTGCAGGTCGAACCGAAGGGTGCGGACGCTTCCATCGTGACCGTCGCCGCCGAGTTCATCAGCCAGATGATGGTCGGCGCCATCGGTGGTGCCATCGAGCGCGCTTCCAACAAGGAAATCGCGGCCTCGCTGGAGAAGCTCGCCGTCCTGGCCGTCTGATCCAATCACCAACTTTCAGAAGGAAACTCACATGGGTTCACAGTTGAACTCCCCGTCGCTTCGCTCGCCCCGAATGGAGAACCGCGTCGCCCTCGTCACCGGTTCCGGTCGCGGTATCGGCCGTGAGCACGCGCTGCTGCTCGCCAAGCTGGGCGCGAGCGTCGTCGTCAACGACCTCGGCGGCTCGAACGAGGGCGCCGGTGCCGACGCCGGCCCCGCCCAGGAAGTGGCGAACGAAATCGTCGCCGCCGGTGGCAAAGCCGTCGCCAACACCGACAACATCGCCACCTGGGACGGCGCGAAAAGCCTTGTCGACCAAGCGATCGCCGAGTTCGGCGGCCTCGATATCGTCGTGAACAACGCCGGCATCCTGCGGGACGGCTTCGTCGCGTCGATGGATGAGGCGCAGTGGGACAGCGTGATCGCCGTGCACCTCAAGGGCCACTTCGCGGTGCTGCGGCACGCGGCGGGCTACTGGAAAGAGCAGGCCAAGGCCGGCAACCCGGTCAACGCCGCGGTGATCAACACCGCGTCGGCGTCGGGGACCTTCATGCCCAATGCCGGCCAGTCCAACTACGGGGCGGCCAAGGCGGGTATCGCGGCGATCACCGAGGTCGCGGCGATGGAGCTCGAGCGCTACGGGGTGCGGGTGAATGCGATCGCGCCGGTCGCCCGGACCCGCTTGACGCTGGCCACCCCCGGCATGAATGCGATGTTCCTCGAAGAGATTCCTGAGGGCGAATTCGATGCCTTCAGCCCCGCCAATATCGCTCCGGTGGTCGCCTATCTGGCCGACGAGAAGTGCCCGCTCACCGGGAAGGTCCTGGCGGTGCAGGGCGGCGCCATCACCCTGCTCAAGGGCTGGACATCGGTGGAGACCGTCGAGGTCGACGGGCCGTGGGTGCTCGATGAGCTGCCCAACCAGCTGGATAAATGGTCAGAGCAGGCTTGATCGCGTGATCAACGAACGACGGACGGTCCACAACGGGGTGGGCACGCGAGAGTTGTTCGTCGAGGGGGATGGCCCAACCGTTGTGCTGTTGCACGGGTTCGGCCATCCCGCCGACGCGTGGCGGCTGGTGCTCGATCGGTTCTCCCAAGCCGGCCAGTCGGCGGTTGCCGTCGATCTGCCCGGTTTCGGCGCCGCCGACCCGGCCGAGCCCGGCGCGTGGCTGCCTCAGGGCGACCGGTTCGTCGCCGAGGTGATCGGCGCGCACAGTCAGCAGGCTCCGGCGGTGCTGGCCGGCAATTCCCTCGGCGCGTACCTCGCCGTCCGCGCGGCCGCGTCACCGCTGCGTCTTCCGATCGGCGGCATCGTGCCGACGGCGACGCCGGGCTTCGGCTGGACGCCGTTGGTCCGTGCGGCTTTCCTCGGCGACGGGCGAGCGCTTACCTGGGTGGCGGGTGTCAGCGCGCCCAGGTGGGTCCGTGAATGCGGGGCCGACACGCTCATCGGTCACTTTCTCTATGGCGATCGAACCTTGCACGATCCGGAGTTGGTGCGCATTCTCAGCGGGCAGGTACACAGCCGCCGCGGCGCCCGGGAACTGCTCGAACGGGCCATATCGATGAAATGTGCAGTCGATGCCGAACCTGCGGTCGTCGGTGTCTCTTGTCCGGCTGTTTTTGTGCACGGACGCCGGGATCGGATCGTCGCGTTCGCCTCGAGTGAGGGTTGGCACCGGGCGACCCCAGGCAGCCGGTTGGTCGTGCTGGACAGGGCGGGCCACTGCCCGCAGCTGGACGCTCCCGACGAGATCGTCGCTCTAGTAAGTGAATTGGTCACGGCAACGCGCCGTGATTGCCGCCCCGCGTGAACGGACACCGAGATGGACAGTCGTAATAGCCAGACTTCGACGGCAACAGAATCGGCTGGACTGCCGGTGATTGCCGTGCACAATCCCGCCGACGGCCGGGTCGTCGGCAGCGTCCCGGACGAATCAGCGGCATCGGTGGCCGCCACTGCGCGCGCACTGCGCGAGGCGCAGCCCGAATGGGAAGCGTTGGGGCCGAAGGGTCGTGCGCGCTGGCTCTTCGAGCTGCAGGCGTGGTTGCTCGACAACTCGGCGCGCATCGCCGATGTCCTGCAGACAGAGACCGGTAAGCCGCGAGCCGACGCGGAGTTCGAAGTACCGGCATGGGTGGATTTGATCAACTACTTCGCCCGCACTGCCGGCAAGTATCTGGTTGACGAGCGACCCAACCCGCACAGTCCCATCGGCTGGACCAAGAAGCTCACCACGGTGTTCCGGCCCTATCCGGTGGTCGGCATCATCACGCCGTGGAACTTTCCGCTTGCCATGCCGGGCCTGGATGTTCCACCAGCGTTGATGGCCGGCGCCGCGGTGCTGCTGAAACCGTCGGAGGTGACCCCACTCAGCGCGATGGAGCTCGCACGCGGGTGGGCCGAGATCGGCGCGCCGAAGGTGTTCGCGGTGACGACCGGCCGCGGCGAGACCGGTGCGGCGGTGGTCGACGCGGTCGACTTTGTCCAGTTCACCGGCTCGACGCGAACCGGAAAAGCCGTGGCACGGCAATGCGTCGAACAGCTCAAGCCGTACAGCCTCGAGTTGGGCGGTAAGGACCCGGCGCTGGTCCTTGCCGATGCCGATGTCGACCGTGCTGCCCACGGCATTGCGTGGGGTGCGTTGTTCAACGCCGGCCAGACCTGTGTGTCGGTCGAGCGCGTCTACGTCGAGGCACCGGTCTACGACGAGTTCGTCACGAAGCTCACCGAGTGGGTCGGGCGGCTGCGTCAAGGTCAGGACGGCAGGGACTTCCGGTTCGAAATCGGCCCGATGGCCAACGCCACCCAGCTCGACATCGTGCGGCGACATGTCGACGAGGCAACCGCCGCCGGTGCGCGGGCGACGATCGGCGGCAAGCCGACCGGTGTCGGCACCTTTTTCGAGCCGACCGTGCTGGTCGACGTCGACCACACGATGGCGTGCATCCAGGAAGAGACATTCGGTCCGACCATTCCGGTGATCAAGGTCGCCGACGAGGACGAAGCGATCCGGCTCGCGAACGACTCCCGCTACGGGCTGTCGGCATCGGTCTGGACCCGCGACAAGGCCCGCGGACATGCGGTGGCCCGCCGGCTCGATGCCGGTGCCGTCAACATCAACGATGTCATCGCGAACCTGTTCAGTTTTGCTTTGCCGATGGGCGGCTGGAAGCAGTCCGGTGTCGGGTCGCGCTGGGGTGGTGCCGCCGGGGTCCGTAAGTACTGCCGGCAGACCGCTGTCACCGAGCCGCGGTTGCCGACGGTGATCGACGAACCCATGTGGTTCCCGTACTCGAAGACGCGCATCCGGCTCGTCTACGGCGCTCTTCGTGCTTTCGGCGCGCAGGGCCTGCAACGTATTGGTCTCACCAAAGGAGAAGGCTAGATGTCAGATCATTCGGATGTTGTGCGCGGCAAGGTGATAGCGATTACCGGCGGCGCTCGCGGTATCGGCCTCGCGACCGCCTCGATGTTGCGTGGTCTCGGTGCGAAGGTCGCGATCGGCGACGTCGACGAGGTGACAGTCAAGCAGTCCGGTGCCGACATCGATGTGTTCGCAAGCAAATTGGACGTGACCGACCTCGCATCGTTCACGACGTTTCTCGATGACGTCGAACGTGAACTCGGTCCGCTCGACGTGCTGATCAACAACGCCGGCATCATGCCGGTCGGCCTTCTTGCCGACGAGCCGGATGCGGTGACCCGCCGGATGCTCGACATCAATGTCTACGGCGTCATCATCGGCACAAAACTCGCTGCGCAGCGCATGATTCCGCGCGGTTCGGGGCACGTGATCAACGTCGCCTCGCTCGCCGGCGAGACCTACACTCCCGGACTGGCCACCTACTGTGCCAGCAAGTCCGCGGTGCTCTCGTTCACCGATGCCGTCCGTCTGGAGAACCGCAAGACCGGTGTCCAGTTCTCCGCCGTGCTCCCGTCGGTCGTCAACACCGAACTCACTTCGGGCACGACCGGTATTCGCGGCATCAAGAACGCCGAACCGTCCGACATCGCGAACGCGATCGTCGGTCTCATCATCAAGCCGCGTCCGAAGGTCCGCGTGACCCGACTGGCCGGTGTGTTGATCGGTGCCCAGAAGTACCTGCCGCGCATCGTCGGCGAGGAGCTGAACCGGTTGTTCGGTGGCGAGCACATCTTCACCGACAAGGTCGACAACAGTGCGCGCAAGGCCTACGAGGACCGCGCTCGCGGTCAAGCGTGAAAGCGGATCCGATGACATCACGAACGTTGGTCGAGGCATTCCAGTCCGTTGCCGCACGCCGGCCCGATGCCATTGCGATCCGTAGCGCCGACGGCGCCACCACCCTCACCTGGCGGCAGTACGCCGAGCGGGTGCGCGCCATCGCGACCGGTCTCGCGGCGCTCGGCGTTGTGCCGGGTGACACGGTCGCGCTGATGCTGACCAACCGGCCGGAGTTCCACGTGTGTGACACCGCGGTGTTGCATACCGGTGCGACGCCGTTTTCGGTGTACAACACCAATCCCGCGGATGTGCTCGCGTACCAGTTCGAGAATGCGGGCAACCGCGTTGTGGTCTGTGAGAAACAGTTTCTGCCAACGGTTCTCGAAGCGATCGGCCAGGGTGGCAAGGTCGAGCAGGTGATCTGTGTCGATGGCGAAGCCGACGGTGTAATCAGTCTGGCCGCGCTCGAGTCGACGCCGGCCGCCGACTTCGATTTCGACGCCACCTGGCGAGCCGTGCAACCGACGGATCTGCTGACCATCGTCTACACCTCGGGCACCACCGGCCCGCCGAAAGGCGTCGAGCTCACCCACCTCAATTTCATCGAGAGCGCCCGCATAGCAGACGCTTTCGGCGGTATCGACTCGTCAGATCGCGTGATTTCCTACCTGCCGGATGCCCACGCCGCCAACCGGTGGTTCGCCCACTACATGAACCTGTTGCACGGCGTCCCGGTCACTACGGTGCCCGATGTCAAACAGGTGATCGCCGCGTTGACCGACGTACACCCGACCGCATTCCTCGGGGTCCCCCGGATCTGGGTGAAGCTCAAGGCGGCGCTGGAGCAGCGGATCGCCGATGAACCCAACGCGGTGAAGCAGAATCTGGCGCGCTGGGCCTTCGCGACTGGACAGGCCAAGGCTCGCGCCGACTCGGCCGGGCGCCCGCTCGGCATCGTCGGCGCGATCCACTACCAACTGGCCGACCGGCTGGTGCTGTCGAAAGTCCGTGCGCAACTGGGCATGGACGAGGTGCGGATCGCCGTCACCGGTGCGGCACCCATCTCACCCGAAGTGCACGAATTCATCCTCGGACTGGGCGTGCCGCTGTGCGAGGGCTGGGGCATGTCCGAATGCACAGCAGCGGTGACGGTGGGCCTTCCGGGGCGCATCAAGATCGGCACCGTCGGGCTGCCCGTGCCGGGCGCCGAACTGCGCATCGCCGATGATGGCGAAGTGTTGGTGCGCGGCCCGATGGTGATGCGTGGTTACCGCAAGGCTCCTGAAAAGACCGGCGAGGCAATCGATTCCGAGGGGTGGTTGCACACCGGCGATATCGGATCGGTCGACGCTGAAGGCTTCCTTTCGATCGTGGATCGCAAGAAGGAACTGATCATCAACGCGGCCGGGAAGAACATGTCCCCGACGAATATCGAGAACATGGTGGTGGCCAGCTGTGCGTTGGTCGGGTCGGTAGCCGCCATCGGTGATGCGCGTCCTTACAACACCGCGCTGATCTGTCTTGATCCTGAGGTAGCCGCCGCTCACGCCGACAAGCACGGCTTGCCGGACCGATCGGTCGAGGCACTCGCCACCAACGATGTGATCCGGCAGTTGATCGCTGCGGGCGTCGACGCCGCGAACGCCAAATTGTCTCGGGTGGAACAGATCAAGAAGTTCACCATCGTGTCCGATACGTGGGAGCCCGGCGGCGAATACCTGACACCGACGGCCAAGCTCAAGCGCAAGCCGATCGCGGCCGGCTATCGCGACGTGATCGAGCAGATGTATTCGTAAGTCGGCGTCGTTGGTGAAATGAAGCTCGACCAGCGTGCGTCCTAAAAAAACTTCGGTCGGCCCAGAACGTGTCTGTTCCTGGGCCGACCGAAGTTTTTTAGGCATTGAGCCGAGCGGATCCGCCGGTTCGTCCGACGGTGTCCGCTTGACCGGCCTGTGGGTCAGGTGTTCGTGAACGTCGGTGTGCGGCGCTGCAATGTTGCTGCGACGCCTTCACCGACGTCGCTGGTGAGTGAGCACAGGATTTGGGCGCGGGCCTCTGTGTTCAGGTGTTGGCGGAGTTCGCCGATGCCGATGGCGCTGTTGAGCAGATCCTTGGTTTGGCTGACGCCGAATGGGGAGTTGGTGGCGATCCGGGTGGCGAGTTCGATGGCGGCGGCCACATCGGTTCCTTCGTCCACGACGCGTGAGACGAGCCCTAGGCGGTGGGCCTCTTCGGCGTCGAATGACGTAGCGGTGTAGAGGATTTCGGCGGCGTTGGAGAATCCGATGAGGCGCGGTAGCCACCACGAGGCGCCGAGATCGCCACCTGAGAACCCGAGGCGGGTGAAGACCGGGTTGAAGCGGGCGGTGGTGTCGGCAATCCGGATGTCCGTCATCGCGGCGAGGGCGAGGCCGGCGCCCACGGCGTGGCCGTGGACGGCCGCAATGACCGGTTGTGGGATTTCGCGGAGTGTCACAAACGTCTCGGCGGCGCGGGTGAGGGCATGGTGACGGCTTTGGACGGGCCCTCTGTTGCCGCCGGGGTCGAGTCCCGTGATCAAGTCCAGCCCGGCGCAGAACGCGCGGCCGGCGCCGGTGAGCACGACGGCGCGGCAGTGCTCGTCGTCAGCCAGTTGATGCAGTGTCTGCAGTAGCGATCTGCTCAGGTCGTCGGTGAGAGCGTTGAGCTTTTCGGGACGATTCAGCGTCACGACGGTCACCGGGCCATGTTTTTCGACCAGCACCGGATCGGTGCTTTGAGCGGTGGCGGTGGTCATCGGGTCGTCCTGTCGTCGGTGTGGATGTGGTAATCGGTGAGCAGAAATGCCCGGGTGGCCCGCCAGCGGCGGTCGACGGTGGCCTCGAGTCCGGGTAGGCGCCGCATCGCCAGACCGCGCGCGGCGGCGAGCGACAGGTCGAGCAGGGTGCGCCCGGTGTCGTCGCCGAGCAGGGCCGGCAGCATTTCGGCGGCGATCTGGCCGAGTTGGCGGTCCAGGGTCCGTCCGAGGTCTTCGACCGGCCCTCGCAGGTCGGCGTCGGTGCGGGCCGCCGACCACAATTCGGTCGCGGCCTGGAATGCGGGGCCGGTATGGATCGTCCACACGTGGTCGAGCAGCGCGGCGAAGCGGTCACGTTCGTCGGGGTGATCGCGGACCTGATCACGCGCCTGCGTGGCCAGCCGGGTTGCCAGGTGTCCGACGGCCTCGACGATCAGCTCGGCGCGACCGTGGAAGTAGTGCTGCTGGGCGCCCTGTGAAACGCCGGCGCGTTCGGCGACCTTGCGCGTGGTCAGCGCCGCATAGCCGTCCTCGATCAGGCAGGTAACCGCGGCGTCGAGCAGTGCCAGCCGGGTCGTTTCGCGTCGTTCGGCATGGGTCCGCCGAGTTGTCGGCTGCGTCGCGTGCATGCCGCACAACCTAACATATATTGTTCAGTCGACTGAACAATAAATTATGGAGCTGTATGCGCGGGTGGCGATGGGCAAACATGACCGTGTCAGTTCCCGTAGAGCCGCAACGCTCGCGCGGCCTCTGTGGCGATATCGCCGCTCAGCCGCGCGATCGGTGGCCCGCCGCGCTGGTGTATCACGTTCGACAGCACCGCCACGTAGGTGTCGGATCCAGGGTCGATCCAGAGGCTGACCCCGGTGAAGCCGGTATGACCGAAGCTGCCGACGGGGAAGACCATGCCGCGCGGCCGGGAGTGTTCGGTGTCGATATCCCAGCCGAAGCTGCGCAGCGACTGTCCCGCGATGGCTGGATAGTTCGGGGCCAGCAGCGGATCCGTTGTGTTGGGGTGCCTTTCGATGGCATCTCGGGCCGCCACATTCGCCACCGGCACCTGGGCGGGGTTGTGTCCAGGTTGCTGCGGCGTCGCCATCAACTCTGCGGTGGTCTGTGCCAGCGGGAACGGACTCGGACGCCCGGCGAGCCGGTCGAGCAGGGCCTGCGCGTACCGGCCGATGTCATCGACCGTCGAGAACACCCCCGCGCTGCCTCCGGTGCCGCCCATGCGCCTGGCGGTCGGGTCATGCACGGTGCCGCGGATCAAGTGGTCGAAGTCGGGATTGATGCCCGGGGTGTCATCGTCGTGTGCCGTCGGTGCCACCCGCGTCAGCAGACTGGTGCTCCAGGTTCCCGGCGGGCATGGCCCTGACGGCACGCCGTCGAAAACGATTGCCGTACCGCGAACGTGGTGGGGACCGCAGGCCTTGGTGGCAGGGAGGTATCGGGTATCGGAAAGCCCCAGCGGTGCAAAGACGTTGTCCTGCACATAGTTGTCCAACGACTGACCGGTGATCTTCTCGACCAGTGCACCCAGAATGATGAAGTTGAGGTCGGAGTAGTGAAACCCGTCGCCGGGTGGAAACTCCAACGGCGCCGTGAGCGCACGACGAATACCCTCCGCTTTGTCGGCGCTCGTCAGTCCCCAGGGCCCTTGATGACTCAGATCGCCACCGGTGCCGGAGGTGTGCGTGAACATCATGCGTACCGTCACCTGGGCGCGCCGCGGGTCATTGGCGGCATTGAATTCCGGAAAGTACGTCTGGATGGGTTCGTCGACCTGCACCAGGCCCTTCTCATACAGCTGCAGGAAAGCCACGGTCGTCGCGAGGCTCTTCGACAGCGACGCGAGATCGAAAATGGTGTCATCGGTCATCGGCTCGGCCGGCGCGGGCAAACCGTCCAACCCCGGTTCGTCGCCGAGTCTGCGGGCACCGTAGGCCTGCCGGAAGACGACGTTGCCACCATGCCCGATCTGAATCACCGCGCCGGGCAGCCGATGTGCCGCAAGCGCGTCATTCACCAGACGGGAGACGGCGGCGAAGGGCCCCGCGGGAACGACGCTCGGCACCGCAGTGGCGGCCGCAGACGTCGTGGCGGGAGCCTGAGCGGACGGGGGCGTGGCGGTCGGCGAAGTGCCAATTGCAGGCGGCGCAGGGCGTCCACACGCCGCGAGGGCCAGCACGACAGCGGATACCCGTGCGACGCGCGACCCCTTCACCGGTTCGACGTTAGCGGGTGACCCTGTTGAGCAGGAACCCGACGGCGAGCAGCCCGCAGAACCACACGGGCAGCGCGATGGCCCCCGAGTGCGAAGACGGGTCTAGTGTCATCAACAGGTAGATCAAGGCGAAGTACGCCAGGCACAGGTAGTTCGTGATCGGAGACAGCGGTGTCTTGAAGACACCGGCTCCCTCGCGGGCACGGAAGCGCAGGTGGCTCAGCGCGATGATGCTCCAGGTGATCAGCTCGGCACCCACCACGACGGGAATGAGGATCGCGAGCGCCTTGCCGGGCAGCGCGACATTCAGAATCACCGCAACGGCAACGAATCCGGAATTGATCAGGAGGGCACGCACCGGTACGCCGCGCTCGTTGGTGTGGGCGAGAAACCGTGGTGCCTGACCGCTGGCGGCGAGGTCGGACAGGACACGCGCGTTGCTGTAGGTCATGACGTTTGCCACGGACAGTGCCGCGGTCAGCACGACGATATTGAGCAGTGTTGCGGCTCCACCGATTCCGAGACCGACGAGCATCAGCACGAAGGGACTGCCGTCCGTGCCCACTTTGTCCCAGGGCCAGATGATCAGCATGACGCCGATGGCGCCCACGTAGAAGACCAGGATGCGCAGCAGGACCTGATTGATGGCGCGGGGGATGTTGCGGGCCGGTTCTTCGACCTCGCCGGCGGCGGTGCCCAGTGACTCGATGCCGCCGAACGAGAAGGTGATCGCGACCAGCGAGATCATGAACGCGCCGAGTCCCTTCGGCGCGAAACCGCCATGCGCCCAGAGGTTTTCCATGCCATGCACGTTGTAGTCGCCGGCGCCGAAGATGATGGCGATACCGAGCCCGATCATGGCGAGGACGGCCGTCACCTTGATCAGCGTGAAGTAGAACTCGAATTCGCCAAAAGCCTTGACGTTGATCATGTTCGCGCCGGTGATCAGTACCAGACACACCGCGGTGGTGATCCAGTGCGGCATGCCCGGGAACCAGAACGCCATGAACTCCGAGGCGGCCGTCAACTCCACCATGCAGACGACGATGCACACGTACCACCAGTTCCAGCCGGCGATGAATCCCGCTGGCTTGCCGAGGTATTCGCGCGCGTACGCCGACCACGACCCAGGGACCGGATGAGCCACGGCCATCTCACCGAGCATCCGCATCACCCCATACAGCACGATGCCGGCGATCGTGTATCCGACGAGAACGATCGGCCCTGCGGTTTGGACCGAGGTACCGGAGACCAGGAACAGGCCGGTACCGATTGCAGATCCCAGCGAGATCATCTGCAGGTGCCGGTTCTTCAGCTTGCGGTGCATCCCCGAATCGAGTGTGCCGTCCGCGGTCTGGGCCGGGGGTCCTTCCGCGCGACGGGTGCTCGGAGCCATCGGGTCGCCTTCCGTCTGTTGGTGATCGCGTGGTGTGTGGAGCTCGGCCGCGGTCACGTTGATGCGTCGAGGCTATCCCGTGCTGCTCGGGGGACCGCTCCGAATCACCGCACCCGCACCTAGTGCCACACTGGTCCCGTGACGACTCCTGACCCGATCGAGCCTGGACGTGGGTACTGTCCCGCGCGTGCCCGGCATGCGGCTTCGACGCGTCGTCCATCCAGCCCACCGACGTCGCGGACCGGATTCGCGACGATGCCGCTGACTGGGTGCACCGCTTGGCAGGGTCCGATGTCCGCACCCGACCAGAACCTGGCGTGTGGTCGACGCTCGAGTACGGGTGTCATATCCGTGACGTGCACCGAATCTTCGACCACCGCGTCCGATTGATGCTGACCGAGGACGATCCGCAGTTCCCGAACTGGGACCAGGACGAAACCGCGATCGCCGACGACTATGCGTCGCAAGATCCCGCCGTGGTCGCCACCGAGCTGTTCGGCGCCGCGAACGACGTCGCCGCCAGGTATGCCAATGTCCCGGCGGACGCGTGGAGCCGGCGCGGATTACGCAGTAACGGAAGCGAATTCACCATCGCGACCATTTCGGTCTACCACCTGCACGACATCGTCCACCACGCGAACGACGTCACCCGAAGAGGCTGACCGTGCACGCGATGAGCACGGTGCCGTAGGTGTAGCTGACGACGCAGTGCCCCGACTACTCTTCCGCAGCTGTCTTGATCGCCTGGAGGGTTTGACGCATCCCGTCGCGCATCGATTGGGTGAAGGCGTCTTGCCCGCCCAAGTAGGCGTCGATGACCTTGACCGTCCCGTCCGGGCTGCCGTCGGGGCTTTCGCGCCGCTGGGTGAGCTTGGTTCCGCCCGGCGTGGGCGCGAGGCGCAGGGACCAGATGGCCCAGTTCTCCTGGATTCGGAACGCGATCTCGCGGCCGCTGTCCAACCGCACCACGGTTCCGTGCGTCGTCCATTGAAAAGTGCCGTTGCTGTTGAGGTTGGTGAACTCGACACCATTGACGACATGCTCGGCGCCGCCTCGGAGTCGGGTGGATTCGACCTGTGGGCTCCACTCAGCCATGCGGCGGACGTCGCTGACCAGTGACCAAACCGCGGTCGGCGGTGCGGCGATGTCGATGCTGTCCTCGAGCACCGGTTGTGGATTCGCAGTCATGTGGCCCCAATCTCAGAGATAAACGTCCGAACGGTCGTGTATCTGGACGATAGTGTTTGATGTGCTTATGCGTCCAGTCGGACGTATAAAATGTCGAGGTGGCAACCGATAGTCAGGCCGATGGACGACGCGTCCGCGGCGACGCGACGCGCCGGAAGGTCGCTCACGAGGCGGCCATGATCGCGACGACGCATGGGCTCGACTCGATCACGGTGGGGGCGTTGGCCACGGCGACCGGGGTGAGCAAGAGCGGCATCCTCACGGTGTTCGGAAATCGCGAGGCGATTCAGGTCGCTGCGGTGGCCGAGGCGCGGAACATCTACCGTGAAACGTTGCTCGCGAATGTGTTTGACGCCGCCGCGGGCGCACCGCGACTACGCGCGCTCATTGATTCCTGGGTCGACAACCTGCGTGCCGGAGTATTCCGAGGCGGGTGCTTCATGGCCGCGACCACGGCAGAGTACGGACGCCGGGACGGTCCGGTCGCGGACGAGGTCCGCAAGCTCAAGCGTGGCTGGTTGGCGCTCCTGGAAACCGAGCTCACCGCAGCGGGCTCACCGAGCCCCGCCCTCGACGCTTTCGCGATCGACGCATTTCTGACCGCCGGCAACACCCGTCGGGAACTGTTCGCTGACGATGGCGAGCTGGCGCGCGCCCGGGAGCTCGCGTTGGGCGTCGTCGATCGATCGCCCGTGAGCTAGCGCGGATAGGCCCCGTGGCTGGAGAGTTCGGCCATCATGTGCGGCTGGATCGACGGTGCGGTGCGCTCAGGCGAACGTGCCGCGGCCGAGGCGTTGGCTGCCGAAAGCGTTGTCGCAGGCTGATTTTCAGCGCGTGGCTCGCCAGCGTGCTATCTCACGGCCGACCTCGGTGGCGGCGGGGCGATCGAAGAACCACTCCTGGCCGATCCGGTACCAGTTGTTGGTGCTCTGCAGATGTCCGAGGGTGCCGAAAGTGAGGAAGTCGGCGCGCCGGGAGAAGGCGTGCTCGGGCGGCAGCATCTGCTGCTTCATTCCGGCGAATTCTGTCTGGCGCGGGTCGATGGCCGAGACGACGGCGCCCGTCGCCAGCTCGGGGGTGATGGTGATGTCCTCATCGACCATGTGCCACTCGCTGGCGGCCCAGATGTATTCGAGGCAATCCCGTGCTGCCACACCGGATTCGGCGTCGATGATGCCGCGGCCCAGCATCAGCTGGTAGAGGTCGTCGGCACGGCCTTCGACAGCTGCGTGGAAGCAGGCCAGTTCGAACGCCACGTTGGCGGGGTCCATCCGGTTGTAAAGGCCGAAGTCGACGAATCCAACACGGCCATCGGGTGTCAGCATGATGTTGCCGGGGTGCGGATCACCGCAGAACTCGTGGTTGGTGAACAGCGACCCGATGTAGAACCGGTAGATCAATTCCCCGATGTGATTGCGGTCGGCGGTGGGCAACGTCCGCATGTGGTCGAAGCCGGCGGCATCGAGGTATTCGGTGACCAGCACCCGCGGTGTGCAGAACTGGGTCACGCTGTCGGGGACGACGACGAACGGGTGTCCGCGGTACTGCTCGGCCACGAAGTGCTGAGTGTCGGCCTCCCGCAGGTAATCCAATTCGCTCTCGAAACCCCTGGTTAGCTCGTCGAGCATCGCGGTATTCGCCGACGGCCATACCCGCCAGAGTTTCATCAGCAGCGCGAGGTTCCGCATGTCGGCCTGGATCGCCCGGTCCACTCCGGGGTACTGGACTTTCACCGCGACGTCCCGGCTGTCGCGCAGACGGGCTCGGTACACCTGGCCGATTGATGCTGCCGCCGTGGGGCTTTCGTCAAAATCGGAGAAGACGGCCGACAGCGGACCGAGGTCGGCTTCCATTACCTCCCGCATGGCGCTGAACGGCGCCTGGGGTGCCTGGTCGCGCAGTGCGGCAAGCTTCTGGCGGAACTGCTCGCGATGGGACTCGGGCACCAGGTCGAGTTCGATCACCGACAGCATCTGGCCGAGCTTCATCGCTGCGCCCTTCATGGAGCCCAACACCGTCACGAGATTCTCGGCCATCTCGATGGTGGCGCGCTCGGCGAGCAATTCTTTTGCGCGTTCCGAGCGGCCCACCATCGACAGCCGGGTGCGACCGCCGCGCACAGCCTGTTTGGCGGCCAGAGCACCCAGCATTCCGCCCCGGGCCAGCCGCCCTTCAGGCAGTCGGCGCGCCATGCCGCCCGCCGCTGAGTTGGTGCACCCGCTCGTTCACCATGTCGTCGATGCTGTCACGCAGGAGTCTCGTTCGCCCAGGATTCGGCGGCGCGGGCCAGTCGGTGCCAGGCCTCCAGGCTTGTCAGGCGGGCAAGAGCGGCGTCGTCCAGCGTCGCTGAAACCTCAAGTGTTTCAACAACAACACCTTCAGCCACGGCGACGTCGAGGACGTAGGTGACCCTCTCGAGGTCGGGATGACCGAGTAACTCGGTGACGGCGGGCCTTGCGAGTTCAGGGTCGATCCGGTTCAGCAGCGATAGCAGCGCGGCCAGCACCTCGGGCTTCGCGGCGGCGATGGCCGCCCGGGCCATGCGCAGCGAGCGATCCGGTCCGGCCGCCCGCATGATGTCGTTCATGACCTTGGTGTCCGCCACCAGGACGCCGGTCAGGATGATGCCTTCGTCGTCATCGATGGCCTTCTCGAAGGCCACGATGTGCTCGTCGGTGGCGAATTCGACGAATCGTGACGCGGTCAGGTAATCGCCGCGCCGCAGCAGCTCCTTCGCGGCCGGGATCAGCAGCTTGGCCGGCAGCCGCGGCGCGAAGTGCGGGATCACCCGCGGATCGACGTACGGTGCGGCATCGGCGAGGTAATTGGGCTTCAGGCCCGACAGCACGCCGACGGCGCGATCGCTGTGGGCCAGGCCCACAGCGCCGCCGACACGTCCCGCAATTTCGGGAGGTACCGCCCGCTGCGCGACAGTGACCACCAAGGCGTTGGGGACCAGCGGCGCCAGCTTGCTCACCCGGGCGAAAGCTTCGGCCTGCTCGTCGAACAGCGCGTCGGAGAGGGCGCCGCGGAGCGCCTTCAGGTCGTCAGCGCTGAGGCGCGCCAGGCTGGACAGGCGTGCGGTGTCGGTCTGCAACAGATCTGCGAGGAGCGACAACTGTGCGCGGGTCAGGATGTCGGACATCGGATCATCACTTCCCGAACAGAATCTTGCGGGCCGCCGGCCGGATCAGCCGGGGCAGAACCTTGAGCCCATCGTCGAGCGAGCGGTCGAGACCGTGCTGATGGGCCACCCGTGCCTTCCTCAGCAGGGCGAGCAACAGTGCTGATTCCTCGGGCGTCAGCTTCTCCAGCACATCCCGCGGCTCCCTGAGCTCGTCGAGCAGCGGATTGTCGGCACCGGCAGCGGCCATTTCCATCCTAAATAATTAGCACATTGGGATTGTAATGCTATCTGAATGTGGGCTCCGAATCGAAAAAGTGCCTCTCAGCTGGCTCGTTATCTGGATAGCGATAGTATCGAGACCTGTTGCACGGAGGATGCGGAGGACGCGGTGGCTGCTCGGAAGGTGCTGACTCGCGCGGAGAGTCAGGCGCAGACGCGGCAGGAATTGCTGGACGCCGCGGAGAAGCTGTTCTATGCCAACGGGTACCACGCCACGTCTCTGGCAGCCATCGCGGCGGAAGCGGGCCGCACCATCGGCGCGGTGTACAGCAACTTCGAAGGCAAAGAAGCGCTGTGCCTCGAGGTCATCCGTAATCGCTCCATGACCGAACTCAATCAACTGCTCGGGCCGCTCGTGGCGGCCGGTGTTTCCGCCGACGACCGCCTCGCGGCCCTCGCGAGTTGGTGGGCACGCATCGGCGCCGAACCCAACCTGGTCGTGCTCACTGCCGAGTATGTGACCAGTACCTTCCATGACCCTGCGCAGCTCGCCAAGGCTCGCGAGGCGCTGGAGCGATTCAAGGAATCGACGCGCGTGCTGCTGGAAGATGCTGTGCCCGAGGGGGTTCCGGCTGACCATCCGTTGATGGATGATGCCATCGAGATCGCTGTGGCGACTGGTGCCGGTCTCGCCATGGCGCAGGCACTGGGGACCATCGACGCTGAGCGTGGCGCCGCCCTGATGGTGGCCAACTTGCGGTTGTGGTTCGACGCGTTGGCGGGCGGCAAGTCTGACTAACGGAAGCGGACGTCCATGGTGGCGAGGCCGAAGATCTTCTTGCCACCCGACTTCGCCCCGATGATCACGATACCGGTGCGGGTCTGCGGGTCCAGCGACTTGACCTTGCCGCTGAACTCGATGGCGCAGCCCTCGGCTGCGGGGACGACGGCCGGCGCGGACAGTCGCACTGTGTAGCGGGTGGTGGCACCGGGGTCGCCCGTCCACGTGGACGCGAATCCGGCGCCGAGGCCCATGGTGAGCATGCCGTGGGCGATCACATCGGGCAGACCCGCCAGCTGGGCAAGATTCTTGTCCCAGTGAATCGGGTTGGCGTCGCCCGCGACGCCGGCATAGTTCACCAGGTCGCCGAGGGACAGGCGCAGGTCGCCCGCGGGAAGCTCGTCGCCGACGGCCACGTCGTCGAACGACGGCGTCCCGGGCGTGCGAGCGGCATCGGTGGCGATCCGGACGTCACTGTCGGGGCGCACCGTCCGGCGGTACTCCTCTTCACCGATATCGAGGATGTTCATGTCGTGCATCATGACCTTCTGCACCTCGGCCTTGACGTCGCCGTCGATGTCCTCGGCCGTCACCCCGACGACGGTGGTGTGCAGGGTGTGGACCCGCTCGCCCTTGGTGTCGGTGAAGGTGTTGGTCACGGTGATGAAGTCGCGGCCCGCGGTCCGGCGCACCGCCGTCAGCTCGACGTCGATGACGAACTCGTCACCCGCCACGATCGGTCGGTGCTGCTCGAAGACTTCCTCGGTCTGCAGGTAGGTGTCGTAACCGACGACGATCGACTCGAACATCCGGCGGTTGCATTTCATGCCGGGGGTCGAGGTGAAGGTGATGGGCGCGATGACATCCGCGTAGCCGAGTGCGTTGGCGGCAGCGACGTCCCAGTGCGCAGGGTGGTAGTCCTGCACGGCGCGCGCGTACTCGCGAAGCTTCTCCCGGCCGACCAGATAGGTGCCTTCCATCTGGTAGTGGTGGCCGATCCGCGCTTCGAGCGGCGACGCTTCTGCTGCTGTCGTCATTACTGTGCCCAACTTTTCTATCGGCATGTTCGCTGAAGCCGACCAAAGCACCCTACGCGGAGAGGCGGCGGCAACACACGTCGATCCGCGTTCTACCTGCGCCGAGCGCGCAGATATGTGCCCAAAACCACCTCATTCAGCGGCCGCCTGTGGCTGTTCGCGGGCGAAAACAGGGCCGTGCTTGACTGGCAGCATGGCCCGCACACCTAATTTGGCCCGCCGGTTCTTCGAGCGATTCGAACCCGTGCACGCCATCACCTACTTCGCGCCCGAGTCGCGCGCCGCCGCGCAGGACCTGGGTTATCGCAGCTTCTGGAGTGGCTACTTCGTCACGCGGTCGGCGCCCCTGGGTCCGGTGCCTCCGCGCGTCGTCGAGGCGATCTTCTACAACTTCGCCTCACACCGGGTGGCCAAGTCACTGGCCGGCGTGTGGGACATCGCCACCCCGGAACAGGCACTCGCGGCCCGGCAGGCCGGTGCTGTCGCTGCCTTGAACCGGTACGGCCTCACTGCCGACGAGAACCTGCGCATGGCCGCTGACTTGCTGGGCCGGGTCGCACGTGGCGCAGCCGTCGACGGCCGGCCGCTGTTCGCCGCCCTGTCGGCGGTGCCCTGGCCCGACGAGCCGGTGGCTGCGCTGTGGCACGCGGCAACTCTGCTGCGGGAACAACGCGGCGACGCCCATGTGGCCGCTCTCGTGGCGGCCGGCATCACCGGTCGCGAATCCAATGTGCTGCACGTCGCGGCAGGCCGGACCACCAAGGAGAAGGTCGTCTCCACCCGCGATTACGACGACACGGAGTGGTCGGCGGTGACGGCGCAGTTGGCCGAGCGGGGCCTGCTGACCGCCGATGGTTCGCTGACCGCTGATGGACGAGCCCTCAAAGATGACATCGAGTTCCGCACCGATGCCGCCGCCCTCCCCACGCTCGATGTGCTCAGCGACGCCGAGGTCGAGACCCTGTTCCAGGCGCTCACGCCGCTCGCCCGGATGGTGGTCGCAGGCGGCGACCTACCGGCGATCACCCCGATGGCGCTGCAGCACAGCGATCTCGACACTGCCGGCGCGAACCTCGGCTAAGCAGCCAGGGCGCCGCGCTTGCGCAGCAGCGGCAACACCCCTTCGGCGAACCAGTAGGCCTCCTCGAGGTGCGGGTAGCCCGAGAGGATGAACTCGTCGAATCCGAGATCGTGATACTCGGAGATCAAGGCGGCCACCTCTTCATGGCTACCGACCAGCGCGGTGCCGGCGCCGCCGAGGATCAGACCTTCGGCTGCACGGATTCCGGATATGCGTAGTGCTTCGGCGAGCTGACCGTTTCCGATCAGCCCGATACTGGCTTCCGCGATGGTCTGGGGCGCCGGCAGGATTTCGGGATCGATGAAGCCCCAGGCGCTGCCGGCCTGCCACAGAACGAGTACAGCCAGCGGCGACAGCCAGCGGATGATCTCCCAGCGCCGCGCGTCGACGCGGCTTCGCCAGGAGACGGACTGCGCCGCAGCAGGTTCGGTACCGGGGGCCACCTGCGCGACAGCGGCCACCGTGGCCTTGAGGGTGGTCATCACGCTCCTCACGTCGACGGCAATCGGACAGGCGGGTATGCCATTGCACCGAACGTAGGAGGCCGCAGACAGGGCGTGAAGATTTACCGTCGCCCTGATTCCACGGGAACGGGGGGCCTCCCGGCGGTGGTGCCGTCGGTTGAGCACGCTGGCTATCTCGAAGGCGCGATCGAATCGGGTGGAGGGTCGCGGAGGAGATTGTCGCGGCGTTGGCGTGAGTGATGCGATGGGTTGGTGTGCCCGCCAGTCGGTGTTCTACCGAATGTGTAGGTATCGGCCGATATTTCACGAATCCACATCCAAAAGCTGCACATTCGGCGTAGCACCCGGGAGCGAATGTCTAGACCTCACGCCGTACGGTCACTGCGTGTCGAGGCCTTTCACCGCTGGGCAGTTGACCAGGCAGGCCGGATCCAGAGCCAAGACGATCGCGCATGAATCTCAGACGAAAACGCATTGATCGTCGCGTCTAGCGTGTCTATGTTTTGACCTATGAAGACAGTGTTGATCACGGGTTGTTCGTCGGGCTACGGGCTGGAGATCGCGCGCCACTTCCACGCGCAGGGCTGGAGCGTCGTCGCGACCATGAGAACCCCGCGGCCCGAACTGTTGCCGGACTCGGACCGCATCCGGGTGCTGGCCCTCGACGTGACGGACTCGCAGAGCATCGCCGATGCTATCGCGGCGGTCGGCCAGATCGATGCGCTGGTGAACAACGCCGGCGTCGGGGTAGTGGGAGCGTTCGAGGCCACGCCGATGGCGACGACTCGGGAGGTGTTCGAAACCAACACCTTTGGTGTCATTGCGATGACGCAGGCGGTTATTCCGCAGTTCCGCGAGCGGCGGTCCGGCGTCATCGTGAACGTGACCTCCAGTACGACATTGGCCCCGATGCCGCTGGCCGCGGTGTACACCGCGAGCAAGGCGGCGATCGAGGGCTTCACTGGCTCGCTGGCACTGGAGCTCGAATTCTTCGGTGTGGCAGCCAAACTCGTCGAACCAGGCTACGGGCCGGGTACCAACTTCACCGCCAATGGCGCTTCCCGGATGGATGGCTTGCTGCCGCCGGAGTACCAGGATTTCTGGGCACCGGTCATGGCCGCATTCGGGGATATCGACGTGTTCACGACGGCGTCCGACGTCGCCGAGGTTGTCTACGCGGCCGCGACCGATACGTCGGGCCAACTCCGGTTCGCGGCGGGCCCGGACGCGCTAGCCCTGGTCGCTGCGCAGGCCCATTGAGTGTCGCGAGTACCGTGTCGAAATGGCAACGGACCCGCTTGATTTCACCATCGCAGTGTTGCAGCCACGCGCGGTGCGATCGAAGATCGTGGCGGGTGGCGGGCAATGGAGCATCCGCAAGCCGAGGTACGCCGATCCGTCTTTCTCTCTGATCCTCGACGGGACGTGCTGGTTCATCCCGGAGGGCGGCGACGCCATCGAGCTGCGCGCGGGCGATTTCCTGCTCCTGCCGGAGACACCGAGTTTTGTGCTGGCCAGCGATCCGGACCTGGCGCCGACGGACACGCCGCTCGACGCCGACTGTGATGTCGCCTACGGTGACGGTGCGCCGACGATGTGGATGCTGGGCGGATACTTCCAATTCGACCGGGCGAACGCCGCGCTGATCGTGCAGCTGTTGCCGTCCGCGATCCTGATTCGCCGGGACGATCCAGGCGCGGCCCGGCTCGGTCGCATGGTGGAACTGATCGCCGAAGAGGCCGGAGACCGAAACCGGTGCCGGGACCTCATCTTGGAGCGCCTGGTGGAGGTGCTGCTCATCGAGGCGTGGCGATTCGAGACTGAACACGGTGCCGTCGAGCGGGGATTGCTTGGGGGACTGGCAGATCCGGCGCTGGCCTGGGTCCTGCAGGCGATACACGCTGACCTGGCCGAGCAATGGACCGTCGAGAAGCTTGCGCGCACCGCGGGGATGTCCCGGGCCGTCTTCGCCGAGCGGTTCTCCCGCACGGTCGGGATGCCGCCCATGCAGTACCTGACGGAGTGGCGGGTCGTTCGGGCCAAGGAACTGCTACTGGGTGAGCGGCCCACATTGTCAGCTGTGGCAGGACAGGTCGGTTACGGCTCGGCGAGCGCCTTCAGTGCAGCTTTTGCCCGGGTGGTGGGGTGTTCACCGGCCGAGTTCGCTCGGCGGGCAAACCGCGATGGCAGGTAGCGCCACACTGCATCGAAAAAGCTTCAGAGCCGGTGCATTTCGCGCTCCATCGCAGCGTCACCGAGCAACCCGACCAGTGAGGGCGGGTAGTACTCATGTTGTCGCGATCTTCGTTGGACCCGGGTTCGGGACCACGAGGCCTCAGCAATGAATCGTGCGATCCAGCCCCGCAGCTGATGCCCGAGAGCTGGGACGTGTGCCTGTGTCATGTCATCGACGCTACGAATACACACGGCTGCAGGCATCGCGCCGCGGACTGATCTTTGTCTCCGCCTACGGTAGGACCCGGCATTCCATCGTAGTTGGATGCCGCCAGCCCGCGACTGGCCAGTTATGGCATTGGGCGAGCTCGCGCATGCTCGCCCTGGCGAAGCCCAATTTGGCAAGCCCACTGGTGGCTTGGGCGGCCAGCGCCTGACGGCGCGCAGCGAACTCTTGCGCGCGCACCCGTCAGTCGGCCTGCAACGCGGCTCGAAGTGGTATTCACAGGGCTCCAGTGGCAGGTGAGGTGCCGGTGAACTGGCGGGAAATCCTGAATATATCCCTCTGATCAGGCACTTCTGCCCTCGGCGGCAAAGTTTGGGCGATCGTCTTGAAATACCCCCGAAGAGTGGCGCAGATCACTATCATGCTCCGCGGGTGCTCTAATTTCAACGGAAATGGTGCCGATGAGCGAACAGGGAACCACCGCGGATTCTGCAGCGGACGACAGACTGGAGTCGTTGCGAAAATCGGTGGGGGAGGGGCAATCGGGGGCGATTGACGCGGCGTGGAGTTGGATCGTCGAGCTGTCGACGCTGGCCGACAACGACGCCGACTCGGCCGAGGCGAAGCTGGGCGAGCTCTTCCGGCTGGGTACCCCACCACTCGATCTGGACGGCCCTACCGAGGGCATCTTGGTCATGACGACGACGAATCCCGCCCTCGACACGGTGACTCGAGCCGTCACCGCGCTCTGGATGCCGTGGCAGGGCAAACGCTTCGACTCCGACAGCGGCACCGGCGACAATCGGTTGACCCGCAGCACCGGTCTCGTCGGCAAATTGTTGTGGCCGCTGTACTCCATGCGTGACGCTGAATCCGGCAAACTCGCTTTCGATTTCGCCACGTATGTCGAAGCCGGCAAGGACGACCCCGACCGCCAGGTGATGGTCATCGATTACGCCAACGTGGAATCCAATCCGCGCCTGGTGATCCGCAGCATCCGCGACGAGCTGGTGGAGCTGGTCCACGGCGTCTACCTCGGCAAGATTCTGTTCAACACCGTGGCCGACCGGTACAGCAAGATTGGATATTTCGCGCTGCGCACGCCTCGCTGACGGACCTCAGATCATTCGACGACCACCTGCAAACCTCGAAAAAGAAATGGCGACAACATGATTCCGTCCCAGTGGCACGAATACCCCTCGCTCCTGCTGCAGCTGAACGCGCTGTCGAAGACCCGCGACGAGCTGCGCGAGCACAACTTGTACGAGGCGTACGGCATGCGGCCGTCCACTGACCTGGGCCAGCCCACCGACGAGGTGCGCCGCGCTCGTCAGCCCGACGGCACCTGGAACGACCTCGAAGACCCGCACATGGGGGCCAAGGGCACCGGTTTCGGCCGCAACGTGCCGCTGTCCATGACCGTCACTGACGTCAAGCGTCTCCTCAAGCCGGACCCGCGCGTGATCAGCCGCAGGCTGATGGCCCGTGACGACTTCAAGCCCGCCGGCATCATCAACGCCCTCGCCGCCGCGTGGCTGCAGTTCGAGAACCACAACTGGTTCTTCCACGGCGACGGCGTCCCGGACAAGACCATCGACATCCCGCTGAGCGCGGATGACCAGTTCCCCGAAAATCCGATGAAGATCCGGTGCACCATCCCGTTGCGCGGCGAGATCGCCGATGGCTGTCCCGCACCAGTTTTCGCCAACGCGGAGACCCACTGGTGGGACGGCTCCCAGGTGTACGGCAGCGGCAAGGAACGCCAGGCCGAGATCCGAACCTTCGTCGACGGCAAGGTCAAGGTCGACCCGAGCGGCCGTCTGCCGGAGAGCGACATCCCAGGCATCGACCTCACCGGGATGAAAGAGAACTACTGGGTCGGCACCGGCCTGCTGCACACCATGTTCGCGCGTGAGCACAACGCTGTGTGCGACGCACTGAAGAAGGCCTACCCCAGCTTCGACGACCAGCGCCTCTTCGAACTCGGCGTGCTCGTGGTGTCGGCGCTGATCGCCAAGATTCACACCGTCGAGTGGACGCCCTGCGTGCTGCGTCACCCGGCGCTGCAGATCGGCATGAACGCGAACTGGTATGGCGCCCTTGGTGAAACGTTCCGCGACAGGATCGGCCGGATCGGCGACAGTGAAGCCCTCTCGGGCGTCGTCGGATCGTCGGCCGACCACCATGGCGTAGCCTTCTCGCTCACCGAGGAGTTCGTCTCCGTCTACCGGATGCACCCGCTGATCCCGGATGACTGGAACTTCTTCTCGCTGGAGTCCGGTGAGCATCTGGTCAAGGCAGACTTCACCCAGCTGCAGGGCAGCTACACCCGGGGCTTCATGGACAAGATCCAGATGGGCGACATGTGGTACTCGTTCGGTCTGGCCAGCGCCGGCGCGGTGTGCCTGCACAACTACCCGAACGCGCTGCGCAACCTCACCCGCGTCGACGGCCAGGTCACCGACCTCGCAACCCTCGACATCGTGCGTGACCGCGAACGAGGTGTGCCGCGGTACAACGACTTCCGTGAAGCGCTGCGGATGCCGCGCCGTAAGACCGTCGACGACATCACCCCGAACAAGCAGTGGGCCCGGGAGATCAACGAGGTCTACAACGGTGACGTCGACGCCGTCGATCTCCAGATCGGCATGCAGGCCGAGCAGCCGCCGAAGGGATTCGGGTTCTCGGACACCGCTTTCCGCATCTTCATCCTGATGGCCTCACGCCGGCTCAAGAGCGACCGCTTCTTCACCAACGACTTCAAGCCCGAGGTGTACACCCAGGTCGGATTCGATTGGGTCAACACCAACACCATGAAGGACGTCATGTTGCGGCACTACCCGGAACTGGAGCCGGTGATCGGCGACGTCGAGCGGGTGTTCGCGCCATGGCCGAAGCTGGGTGCACCGGTGCCAGGGAAGAAGAACCCGGTGGTGCAACTGGCCGACTCCGTCCGTGCTTACCTGCCCTGGGGCTGACGAACCATGGCCGAGGACTTTCCGCACGCATCCATCGTCGAAGGCGTTCGGTTCACCGCTCAGATCGGGGTGCCGAATGTCCTTCTGGGACTGTTCAACAAGAGAGAACTCCCCACTCGTATCGCATCCGGTTTGAGTTCGGACTACTTGGGGTACCAGCTCGTCGAAGGCATGGTCCGCAGTTACGGCCCCAGTCCGTTCTACGTGCGGGTCGTCGCCGACGAGGCATTGCTGGTGCATCACCCCGACGACCTGGAGTTCGTGTTGAGCGGATCACCCGACCCGTTCGCCTCCGACCCGAAGCCCAAGCGGGATGGCATGGCGGCGTTCCAGCCCGACGCACTGACCATCTCCCGCGGTCAGCCGTGGGAGGACCGGCGCCGGTTCGCCGAAGCCGTTCTGGACACCGGGCACCCGGTGCACCGATTGGCGCAGGCGTTCGTCGAGAAGGTGGTGCGCACGGTGGAGGGCCTCGGTTCCGGGGCACTGCGGTGGTCGGACTGGAACGCCGCATTCCAGCGGTTGACGCGGTGTGTGGTCTTCGGTGACAAAGCCGCCGACGATACTCGGCTCACCTCACAGCTCGGCGAACTGATGTCCGCCGGCAATGGGATGCCCGGCGAGCCCGCGGCCGGCTATCCGGAATTCGTCTCCCACATCGAGTCCTACCTGACCGATCCCGAGCCGGGCAGTCTGGCCGCGCTCATCGCGGAAACTGCCCCGCCGGAGACCGCGAGCCCCGCGAGCCAGGTCATCCACTGGCTGTTCGCGATGGGGGATACCCTGGCGGCCAACGCATTCCGGACGCTCGCGGTGCTCTCCACGCACGCGGAGAACCTGAATGAGGTCCGGGCGGAGATGGCCTCCGCCGACATCAATTCGGGGCAGGGCATCGCCTCGCTGAAGTACCTCGGCGGGTGCCTGCTCGACACCATGCGGTTGTGGCCGACCACGGGATTGTTCGGACGGGTCGCGACGCGGGATATCGAATTCCCCAGTGGCGCAGTGCTGCCCGAAGGCAAGCAGGTCCTCATCTACAACGTGTTCAACCACCGAAACCGCGACCGGATCCCCTACGCCGACCGGTTCTCACCGGGCGAGTGGGTCAGCGGGGATGCCGGAAGCGACTGGTCGTACAACTTCTTCAGCCACGGCCCGCAGGGTTGTCCGGGCGCCGGACTGTCGGTGTTCCTGGGGCAGTCCTTCCTGGCGCACGTGTTCAACGGATCCACTCCGGTGCTGCGCGGCGCTACGCTGAACCCGCAGAAGTCACTGCCGCACAGTATTGATCTGTACGGAATCAGCATCGAACGCTAGATGGACCATTCGGTCGTCAACGCGACCGTGCGATGGAGGGGGCCCTTGTGACGACGACCGCCGAACATCTCCGCTACGTCCTCGATGGACGTTGGCGCGAGGTGAAAGACCGTATTCGGCAAGAACTTTCCATCGAACTGTTCAAGCCGCACTACACCCCCGACACCGTGATGGCCCGTGCCAAGGTCACCGAGCAGATGAAGTACATGGCGTCGCGCGGCGCCGCCGAGGACGCCTTCGCGAAGGGCCACGGCGGCACCGGCGATGCGGGCGCAACCATCGCCCGCATCGAGATGCTTGCCATGAGTGATCTGTCGCTGATGGTCAAGGCCGGGGTGCAGTGGGGTCTGTTCGGTGGCGCGATCGACAATCTGGGCACGGAACGTCATCACGAGGCGTACGTGCGCAAGGCCATCGACTTGGATCTCGTCGGCTGCTTCGCCATGACGGAGACCGGGCACGGCAGTGACGTGCAGTCCCTGGAGACGACCGCAACCTACGATCCGGCCACCGGGGAATTCGTCATCGATTCACCGACCCGCACCTCGCGCAAGGACTACATCGGCGGTGCGGCCGAATCGGCCGAGGTGGCAGCGGTTTTCGCGCAGCTGATCACCAAGGGCGAGAGTCATGGCGTGCACTGCTTCGTGGTGCCGCTGCGCGACGAGTACGGCAACGACCTGCCCGGCATCCGCACTTCGGACTGCCACTACAAGGGCGGGTTACCCGGTGTGGACAACGGCCGCATTCAGTTCGACCACGTGCGGATCCCGCGGGAGAACCTGCTCAACCGCTACGGCGACGTCGCCGAGGACGGGACGTACTCGTCCCCGATCGACAGCCCCAACCGGCGGTTCTTCACCATGCTGGGCACGCTGATCCGTGGTCGGGTGACGGTCGGCGGGAGCGCCGCGGCGGCCGCGCGCGTCGCATTGGACATCGCGACCCGGTATGCGCTGCAGCGCAGGCAGTTCGAGGCGCCGTCAGGGGCAGGAGCGAAGCGACCGGGGGGTACGACACAGACCGACGAGGAAGTCCTCGTCATGGACTACCTGGTGCATCAGCGTCGGCTGCTGCCGTTGATCGCGAAGTCCTATGCGCTGCAGTTCGCGCAGAACGAGTTGGTGTCGGACCTGCATGATCTGACCGCGGTTGCCGAACCCGACGGTGAGGTGCAACGTGAACTGGAGGCGCGGGCCGCGGGCCTGAAGGCCGCCGCGACGTGGCACGCCACCAAGGCCATCCAGGAGTGTCGCGAAGCCTGCGGTGGTGCCGGGTATCTGGCGGAGAACCGGTTGATCGAGCTGAAAGCTGATACGGACGTGTTCACCACCTTCGAAGGCGACAACCACGTCCTGACGCAGTTGGTGGCCAAGCATCTGCTCACCGAGTACGCCGACGACATCAAAGGGATGAGCGCATTCGAGTGGGTGCGGTTCGCCACGAGCACGGCCCGGGAGCGCGTCCGCAGGAGCGCCGGCACCGAGACCATCCTGCAGAGTCTCCTCGACGGTCGGCAGGACAACGAGGAAGAGGGCAGTCTCTTCAACCGCGGCACCCAGGCCAAAATGTTCGAGGACCGGGCCGACTACCTGCTGTCGACGGTGGCCCGACGCTTGCAGGCGAACTCCAAGGAGATGAGCCCGTTCGAGGCGTTCAACTCCGTGCAGGACCACGTGCTGCACGCGGCGTCGGCGCACATCGACCGCATCGTGTTCGAGTCCTTCGCCGCCGGCATCGACGCGTGCACGGATCCTGAGACCCGAGAGCTCTTCGGCCTCGTGTGCGATCTGTATGCGCTGTCGGTGATCGAAGAGGACAAGGCCTGGTACATCGAGCACCGCTTCCTGTCCATGGACCGGGCCAAGGCCGTCACCGCCGGGATCAACGACCGCTGCCGCAAGCTCCGGCCGTACGCCGAGGTGCTGGTCGACGGGTTCGGGATTCCCGAGCAGCTGCGCTACGCCGAGATGCTGCATCCGGAGCGCATCCCGGAGATCTAGAAAGTCGTCCTGAAAAGTGTCCGGATGGCGATGGCTGATTGCTCCTAGCTGGTGAACGGCGCCCACGGGGGGCTCCGACCAGCCAAGGAGAACGCCATGACCGCTGTATCCGTCCGCCGCCGCTCAGCCGCTGCTGCCGCCCTGCTTGCCGCCGGAGCCATCGCCGGCGCGCTCGGCTCGGCCGGCCCGGCGAGCGCCGGTGTCAACAGGTACCTCGCCATCGCGTTCTCGCCGGCGACGGGCCAGTGGGGCTACACCCAGAGCCTGTTGGACGCGAACCAGGCCAAGTACGACGCCGTCGGGTACTGCCTCAACAAGGGCGGCACCGACTGCCGCATCGTGGTGTGGGGCGACAACGAATGCGCGGCGCTCGCGACGAGTCCCAACCCGTTCAACCACAGCCTCCTGTGGGGCACCGGCGTCGCTCAGACCCAGCAAGAGGCCGAGACGAAGGCGCGGCTGTCCACCTCGTTCGGCGGCACCGTCGTCCTGTCCTTCTGCTCGCTCGGCACAGAGCACTGACGGGCGGTCACTCTGCGGAGGCCTCGGGCGGCATCGGCACATAGCCACATTGATCACTCGCACACCAACTTTGGCCCCCGATTGGCGCTTATTGACTTGGTCGCACTATTTTTTCTGAGGTGATCTCCTCAGCTGTTGGCGTCATTGCCCGCTGGACTGCTCCCTTGCTCGCCGTGGCCGCCGTCGCGACCTTTGGCCTTTCCCTCGACGCGGCGCCGCGCGGCGTCACCGTGCCGTCGCTGCGCGACGGTGGCCCCGCGATCCGCCTGGTCGACGACAGCAACCCGCTGGCCGGCCGGCCCTTCTACGCCGATCCGATCTCGAAGGCCAGGGCTGCCGCCGCCCAGTCCGACCCACCCAGCCCCGAGCTGACCACCATCGCCAACACGCCGCAGGCCTACTGGCTGGACCAGGCGTTCCCGGCCTCCACCGTCGGCAGCACGGTCGCGGGGCTGGCCGGCGCGGCGAACGCCGCGGGCGCCACTCCCGTGCTCGTGCTGTATGGCATCCCGCACCGCGACTGCGGCAGCTACGCCGCAGGCGGATTCGGGTCGGCCGACAGCTACCGGGCGTGGATCGACAGCGTCGCGGCGGGCCTGGGTGGCTCGCCGGCGGCGATCATCGTCGAGCCCGACGCACTCGCGATGGCCGACTGCCTGTCCGGCGGCCAGCGTCAGGAGCGCTTCGACCTGATCCGCTACGCCGTCGACACGCTGACCCGCGATCCGGCCGCAGCGGTCTACATCGACGCCGGGCACTCGCGCTGGGTGAGCGCCGAGACCATGGCGTCGCGACTGAACGATGTCGGTGTCGCCAAGGCACGGGGCTTCAGCCTCAACACGACGAACTACTTCACCACCGGTGAGGAGATCGGCTACGGCGAGGCGATCTCCGGCCTCACCAATGGTGCGCACTACGTCATCGACACTTCGCGCAACGGCGCCGGCCCGGCCGAGGGCGACCCGATGTACTGGTGCAACCCCGATGGCCGCGCACTGGGTGCTGCACCCACCACCGACACCGCCGGCGCGCACGCCGACGCGTACCTCTGGGTCAAGCGGGTCGGTGAGTCCGACGGGTCGTGCGGCCGCGGGGAGCCCGGTGCGGGCACCTTCGTGAAGTCGTTCGCCATCGATCTGGCTCGCAACGCGGCGCACTGATTCCGCTCGCCAATTGGCTGGTCGCCTCCTGAGTTATTGGCCCATCACGTATTTGACGGTGGGGCCGGTCGTCCAGCCGCCGTCGACCGCGATCTCGGCGCCGGTGACGTACGAGGCCGCACGCGACAGCAGGTAAGTGACCGCACCGGCGATCTCGTCGGCCTCGCCCACGCGACCCATCGGTGTGTTGGGGTAGTTGCCCTCGCCCAGCTGGATGCCGACCTGCGCCGTCATCGGCGTGTAGGTCATGCCGGGATGCACCGAGTTGACCCGGATGCGGTCGGTGCCCAGTTCGACGGCAGCGATCTTGCTCAGACCGCGGACCGCCCATTTGGAGGCGCCATATCCGGCGGTCAGGGCCAGGCCCATCAGGCCGGCGGCCGAGGAGATGTTGACGATGGAGCCGCCACCGGCCGCGCGCATCGGCGCGATCACGGCCTGTATGCCGTTGAAGACACCGACCAGGTTGACGTCGAGCACGGCGCGGAAGTGCTCCAGCGGCTCGTGCTCGATGAACTGTCCGGTGGAGATGCCGGCGTTGTTGACTAGGCCGGTGATCTTGCTGAACTCCGCGACCGTCAGCGCGACCGCCGCATCCCACTGAGCGCGATCGGTGACGTCGAGATGCGTGTAGCGCGCCGCGTTCCCGAGCTCGGTCGCCAGTTGCCGCCCCTCGTCGTCGAGGACGTCGGCGATCACGACCTTGCCGCCGCCGGCCACGATGTGCCGCGCCATCGACGCGCCGAGACCGCGTGAGCCACCGGTGACGACCGCCACCACATCCGACAAGCTATCCGAATCTGCCATCGCAGCAATTCCTTTCGACGCCTCACAGCGCGGGTCCGCCCGCGTGAGCAGGCAATCACATCTATTCGTCACCGGCGGGCGAGCTCCCACCCCGTGGGACAGCGGCATGTGCTCTTCCTCTGGCGGCGGGTGCACTCTTCGTCGGGGTGTGCTCCACCCAGCCGGAGGCGGCGACCAGCCCGCCGAGTTGCGCCGAGGCGCCTTCGAGATTTTCCGACGGGGGTCTAAGTCAACGGTGTAACGCTCTGCTCGAACTGAAACACATTCTCCGGGTCGTATTTGGCTTTGACGGTGTACAGCCGGTCGACGTTGGATCCCCAATATAAATGCTGCCAGTCGGGCATACCGGCGTTGGGGACATTGGGATAGGCGCCATTTGTATAGGGCCGCAATGCTTCACCGAACTCGGCGATCCACTGCAGGCAGGTCTCGGTCAGTGGATCGTCTGATGCTGGGGTGCCGCCGCGGGTGCCCCATCCCGCTCCGGGTTCGGCGTAGAACAGTGCCGAACGATGGGCGTAAGCGGCGCCGCCGCGCGGCTCGCTGGTAGTGACCGCTCCGCGTAGTGCATTGGTGAAGTAGTTGCACGCCGGCGTGGGAGCAACTGACATGTAAGTATCGATGATCTGTACCGCTTCCGGCGGAAATGGGTCAGTCATGAACTGGGAGAGGAACTTCCAGTTCGCAGGCTCCTCATGCAGCGGTATCTGGAAGCTCGCGAAGATATCGGGCCACGCCGAATCTGCCGCGTCGACTTGGGGTGTGCCGATGGACAGGATCGGCGCCAACATCTCCAGCGCTTCGACCTTCGATCCGGACGCGAGGACGCTGACCATGGCAATCTCGTCGCGACGGATCTCCAATTGACTCGTGAGGCGATGGTCCAGGAACGGCGCACACTCCTGCCAGGACTCGAACACTCTGGCCAGGTGGTCGAGTCCGGACCATCGCGCCACGAGGTAAATCACCTGTGGCAGTGGATGAATCGAATACGTCATCGAGGTGACGACGCCGAAGTTTCCGTTACCGGCGCCACGTAGCGCCCACAGGAGATCAGGGTGGTTCGTTTCGTCGGCGACGATGACGTCGGCTCCGCCATCCCGGGTGGCGACGACGATCTCAGCTGCGCGGAGGTTGTCGCAGGCCATGCCGAAGGCGCGGGTCAGCAACCCGAACCCACCGCCGAGCGTTGCGCCGACCAACCCGACAGTGCCCTCGGTGCCGGTCGGCGCCGCGAAGCCCACCCGCCCGAGTGCCGCCACCGCTTCGGATTGGTTCAGACCCGCGCCGACTGTCGCGGTATGTGTTTCGGTGTCGATCGACGCGGACTTCATCTCGCTGACATCGATGACCAGTCCGTCGTCGACGGTGGACCACCCTTCGAGACAGTGCCGCCCGCTCCGCAAGCGGACGGGTACGTCGTGCTGTCGTGCCCAGGTCAATGCGTTGACGACATCTGTTGTATGCCTGGCAAATACGATGGCCGCCGGTCGATTCGTGTAGAGCAGGTTGAACCCGGCCCTTGCGGTGGCGTAGTCCTCATCGTCCGGGCAGACGACTCGCCCGGTGAGTGTTCCAGGGCGAGATGACAGACGACTCATCGGCCGGCCGATGGCGCGGCGAATTCGTCGATGCCGGGTTCGGTGTCGAGGACCTCGCGATTGAACACCAGCATCTTGGCGAAGTATGCGACGCCGGCGGCGATGAGGCCGAGCACGATGATGCTCGGCACGCGTGCCATGGAGGGTGTCACGAGCACGAAGATCGCGACGATGACCCAGACCAATGCGATGCTTGCTACGGGCAACTCGAAGCGGCCGAGGCTGAACCCACCTTCTTTGTTCTCCAATCGTTTTCGCACCGCGAGATACAGCACGACAATGGCGCCGTAGATCAGCGCCGGCAGGAGCGTCGACGCGATGATCAGCTGGATGAGCGCTGACCCGTGCAGTGTTGCCATCAACACGATGCCGACCGCGAGGATCAACAGCGTTGCCGCTATCGGAGTCTGGGTTCGTGGGTTGACCCGCTGGATCATTCGGTGGCCGGGGAACCGAGCGTCGCGCGCCATGGCGAAGGCCTGCCGCGAGCACGCGGCCATCACCACCATGCCGGCGCCGAACATGGCCAACACGATGCCGGCCAACAAGATTCGCTCGGCGGTAGGCCCCAGTTGTTCCCGGATGATCAGCGCGACCGGCGAACCGCTATGGCTCACGGCGTCGACGTCCTTGATCGCGATGGTCAGCGCGATCAGAAACACCAGGCCCGCCGCACCAGCCGCGACCACCGAGGCCACGATGGCGCGCGGGACGCTGCGGAACGGGTCTTTGGCTTCTTCTGCCAGGTTGGCGGCGGAGTCGAATCCGACCAGCGTGGTGAGGCCCATGATCATGCCGGCCATCAGCCCGCCGCCGATGGCGTAATAGTCGCCGGCGCCTGCTGTGATCCCGCGGGTGGTCAGGTTGCCGACGTGGCCGCTGCCCGTGACCGCCATGACGATCCCGAGGATCAGTACCAGGATGAGGACAATGCCCAGCTCCAAGCCGACTGCGCCGGAGGTGATCAGACCGAGCAAGCGCGTTGACGCGATGACCACTGCCGCCTGGATGATCAGCACCGCGATGGTTATCAGGCGCGCCGTGTCCTCGTTTTCGCCCATACCCAGCAGCGGCATCAGGGCCTGGCTGGCCAAGGCGTTGTCGACAGCCACCGCGGCGGTCGCGAGGTACCAGAACGTCAGCCAGCCGAACAGCCAGCCCACTTTGGGACTGGCCAGCCGTGACGCCCACTGATAGGAGGATCCGCTGAGCGCGATGCGGGCCGCGAACTGTGCGACAACGAGAGCGACGAGGGTCTGCCCGATTGCGGCGATGATCCACAGCCAGATGCCGACCGGTCCCGTGGTCCGCAACAGATCGTCGTACGTGCCGAAGATGCCCACCGCCACCGAGATGAAGGCGAACGACACGGCGAAGACCTGAAAGCCGCCGAGGGTTCGCTTCAGCTCAGGTGTGTAACCACAGTCCACGCACTCGGCGTCCGCAGTGTCTGGAAGTGCGACGCGGTCTGTTGTCATGGCACTGCCCTCCGGTAGCTACTACCCGTAATTGTCGCTCACGTCAATGGTGAATGTCGGAGATCTCGCATGTTGATCGGCGCCGTGATGTTCGGTAGCCAATCCGTGACGAATCTTTGACCGAAATATTGACGCGCCGTACGGATTTCGCCGTTCCCCGGCCCATACCATGACGGTGTTCAACCATGCGGCCAGCGACAAAGGGGTCGGATATATGCGGGTGTTAGTACACGGCGTCCTTGCTGTGGTCGTGGTCGCCACGACCACCACTGGCGGCGCGCTAGGCATTGAGACGGCAGGCATCCGATTGCCGTTGGGCTCGATCATCGAGTCGACGCAGCCGACGCAGGGCCTTCCGGTCGGCGTCGCACATCCCGTCGTGGTGACCTTCAAGCACCCGATCACCAACCGCGCCGCCGCCGAGATGGCCTTGGACGTGACGTCGACACCTGCGATGTCCGGGAAGTTCGAATGGCTGGATAACAAAGTGGTGCAATGGGTTCCGGATGGATTCTGGCCCGCGCACAGCACCATCAAGCTGACCGTCGGTGGTCAGCCGATGGCCTTCACCACGGGTCCGGCCGTCATCGGGACCGCCCACGTGGCGGACCACACCTTCACTGTGACGATCGACGGTCAGACGCCACCGGATATGCCGGCGCCACATCATCTTCCGCACCTCGGCGAGTCGGGCGTTCTGCTCGCGACCATGGGCCGGCCGGAGTATGAGACACCGGTTGGCAAGTACACCGTGTTGGCGAAAGACCGCAATGTGCTTATGGATTCGAGCAGCGTTGGCATTCCCGTCGATCAGCCGGACGGGTACATGACGGAGGTCGAGTTCGCAGTACGGATCAGCCAACGCGGACTGTTCGTGCATTCGGCGCCGTGGGCCGTCGAGTCGATGGGCTTTGAGAACGTCAGCCACGGTTGTATTGGTTTGGCGCCCGCGGCAGCCGAGTGGTACTTCAACACCGTCAACATCGGCGACCCGGTCATCGTGGAGCCTTAGCCTTAGACCTTGCGTCGCAGGACAATTCGTCCCTGCCCATCCGTTGACCCTGCGTCTACGGCGGTCGTTACTCGCAGGATTTGGCCCTCAGTGCAGGGTCAATGGGCTGGCGGGCGTCTGGGTGGTTGAGGCTGTGTCTGTGGTGGCCGTTACTCGCAGGATTTCGCCCTCAGTGCAGGGTCAATGGGTGGAGAGCCCTCAGTGCAGGGTCAACGCCGCCAGACGCATGAAGCACCCGAGCCGCGTGGGCTCGGGTGCTTCAGTGAAAGCGGTTGTGCAGCTGGATGGTTCAGTTCTGCGGGCCCGGCTGGGTCGGCAGGTTGGGGGTCGGACCGCCGGCGTCGACGGGTCGCAGGGTCCGAGCTTCCTTGCCCTCCGTGATACCGCCCATGTCCATCGGGATCGCAGCGGGCGCCGCGGCAATCGGGATGGGTGCGCCGATGGGTAGGCCCGCGGGGATGGGCGGGACGATCGGGGGCACCGCAGCCGGCACGGGCGGGACGACGGCGGGAACCGGCGGGACCGCGGCCGGGACGACCGGCGCGGCGGCCAGGGGGCCGATGATGCCCGAGGACTCGACGGCAGGGGCGGCGCAGGGTACGGCCCCGGCAGCGGCAGCCGCGGCGGGTGCCCCAGCTGCAGGTGCCGCGGCTCCCGCGTCGCATGAATATCCGCCAGTCTTCAGTGGGACTGCCGCGGCGCTGGGGCTCACGGCCACGGCGGTCGCGCACACCCCAGCGCTGGCAACTATTTTCACAGCGATTCGACCAAAGCTGATCATCACCGGCGTCTCCTTGAATGTGCCCTTAAATTACAGCGCCGAAAATTTGCGCAGCTGAACCGTAGGGCACCGCGAGAGGCTGGGTCTAGACATGTTTTCAATCGGATGCGTGCTCGACATGGGACTGAGCCGCGACCGTGACCGCACCGTTTCAATCACCTCAAAGTCCTCACAGAAAGGTCTCGAGGGGCAATCGGGCGGTGCTGGAACCCGTTGCGAGGCTAGCAAACTCGACGACGCGCCGCGCGAAGCCGGGCTAGCGGGTGGCGTCTGCGGCCAATAGCCTGGCCAACTCCTCCTCGGCGCGACGTTCCACGAGGAGCGGGACGAAGTCCCGAATCGTGCTGTCGGCGAACTGGTCGCGCGCGCCCGCGATGACGGTTGTCACCCGAGCCGGGGGCAGGTCCGCAAACTTGGCCGCCAGGCGGCTCTCGATCTCGGTGAATACCTGCTCTTCGGTCTTGGCGGACATGCCGTCGATCCTTCTCGGCGGCGTTGACGGCTGTCAACGCAGACGGGGTGACGTGTAGGCGAACTAACAATTACGGGCGCCGTGTGAGGCGGCGGAAATGCCGGAGGCCCTCCTAGGGTTGTGAACGACGGCGGGCCCGGCAGTCCCGTCGGGCCGTACCCCATTGACGAGAGGCTCGCCCATGTCCGGCACCCCGGAGTCCCGACCGCCGTTCCCGCCGTTCGATGAAGTGACGGCACTGACGAAGGTGCAAGCGGCCGAGGATGCGTGGAACACCCGCAATCCTGAATTGGTGGCCACGGCGTATACCCCGGACTCGGTATGGCGTAACCGCGACACCTTTGTGACGGGCCGCGAAGCCATTGTGGATTTCCTGACGGCCAAGTGGGAGCGCGAGCTCGACTATGTGCTCCGCAAGAGCCTGTGGGGCTTCCGCGGGAACCGGATGGCCGTCCGATTCCAGTACGAATGGCACGACCACGGCGGGCAGTGGTGGCGCAGCTACGGCAACGAGCTGTGGGAGTTCGACGACAACGGGCTCATGCGGCGCCGCGAAGCCAGCATCAATGATCTGCAGATCGCCGAATCGGAGCGGCGCTGGTTCGGCGTGCGTCCGGATTCGGAACGCGGCCCGGGGCACGATATTCCGCTCCAATAGCTAGCGCTGCCGCAGTGCGCTGATGCGCTCATCCAGAGCGGCCTCGAGATAGGTGAGGTCGCCGGTGGCGAGCATGATCCCGACTCCGCCCTGGATGCCGGCCAGCAGCGCGGCAGCCGCACGCTCGGGGTCGACGGCACGAGCAATCTTGTCCTGCTGCTGCATCGCGGCGATTCCTTCGGCGATGGCGCTGCGCCAAGAGCCGATCAGCTCGGTGGTGACCGCCTGCGCGCCGGTACTGGTGCGGCCGATCTCGGACATCAGTACGGCAATCGGACAGTTCTGGCCTTGCCGGCGGTACCGCTCGATCACCACGTCCCGCCAGCGCTGCCAGGCCGCCCATGAGGTGAGCGAGCTCAGATGGGGCTGCTGGTCATCGAGCACTCGCTGTGATTCGAGAGTTGCGACGGCAAGCAGCAGCTGATCTTTCCCGTGTGGAAAGTAATGGAATATCTGGCTTTTCGACGTACGGGTCCGTGCCATGACGTCGTCGATGGTGGTCTGTGCGACACCGCGCTGCCGGATTTCGGCTGCGGCGCCATCGATGATCCGGGCCCGGGTGGCCTGCCCCTTGGACGTCAGTTTTTGGACTTGCAGGTCCATTTTGTCCGGTGAAGCATGTGGACTCATGAGTCCAGAAGATACGCGACTGGCCGGCCGCGCAGCGCTGGTCACGGGTTCCACCGGAGGCCTCGGTGTGGCGATCGCCCGCAGGCTGGCCGACGAAGGCGCGCATGTCTGGTCAGCGGCAGGAATACCCAGCGCGGCAATGAACTGGTTGCCGCGATCCGGGCGGCCGGTGGCGGGGCGCAATTCGGGTTCTTGCCGAGCGCGCCGACCGAGCGGCAACAGGAATTCGTTGACCACGTCCAGCCGGTGCTCAACCGGCTGCCGTCCCGGCGGATGAGCACGCCGGAGGAGGTGGCTGCCTCGGTGGCGTTCCTGGCCAGTGATGACGCCGCCAACATTCACGGTGTCGTCCTCAGCGTGGATGGCGGTTGGGCGGCGGTCTGATGCCGTGGACTTCTCATCTCTAAAACAGATGCATGCTATCGATATCTATCGTTGGACACGATGTGGATCAGCCGGTGAGATAGGTGTCGTGCGCCGCGGTGGTGAATCGTGGGCACCGTATTGAGACGCCCTGAGAGGAACGACGATCCGTGAAAGGCTTCAGCAGAAGGCAGTTCGGCTTGATGGCGACAGCAGCGGTCGGTGCGGCGTCGTTGACGGCGTGCGGGTCGTCATCCGCGCCGCCGCCGGTCGCCAAGACGACGCCTCCGCCCGCTCCGGAACACAACCTGAATGCGGTCAAGCAGATTCGCGCCGGCGATCTCAACGTCGGTTACGTCGAAGCGGGACCGGCGGACGGTCCACCGGTCATCCTTTTGCACGGCTGGCCGTACGACATCCACAGCTACGCAGACGTTTCCGCGCTGCTGGCCGACCAGGGCTTCCGGGTGATCGTGTCGTATCTCCGCGGCTTCGGCTCGACCCGGTTCCTGGCCGACACCACGGTCCGGAACGGTCAGCAAGCCGCGCTGGCAGCGGACGTGGTGGCCCTGATGGACGCGCTGAACATCCCGCGGGCAATCCTGGGCGGCTTCGACTGGGGTGGGCGCACGGCCAATGCTGTTGCGGCACTGTGGCCGCAGCGGGTAGCGGGTCTGGTTGCGGTGAGTGGGTACATCCTGGTCAACCTGGCGGCCAACCTGCAGCCGTTGGATCCGAACGCAGAGCTGGGTTGGTGGTACCAGTACTACTTCGCCACGCCGCGCGGTGAGCTCGGCTACCGGCAGAACACCAAGGCGTTCAATCGGCTGATCTGGTCGCAGGCGTCGCCGCGGTGGCACTTCACCGATGCGGCATACGGACTGAGCGCAGCCGCGTTTGACAATCCCGACCACGTCGCCATCGTGATCCACAACTACCGATGGCGTCTGAGCCTCGCGGCGGGTGAAAGTCGTTACGACGCAGATGAACAACGTTTGCAGGGCAGACCGCTGATACATGTGCCCACCATCACGATCGCCAGTGACTTCGATGGTCGGGCGAAAGACGGCGCCGGATATCGCTCGATGTACACCGCGGCGTACGAGCACCGCATACTCGACGGCATCGGCCACAATGTGCCGCAGGAGGCGCCGGCGCAGTTCACGAATGCCGTCATCGACGTCAGCCGGATGTAGCCGTCGAGCGTGAAGGTCGTGAGGCGGTCGGTGCCTACGTCGCCAGGCTCCGGCTGATCACCAGTCGCTGAATCTGGTTGGTGCCCTCGAAGATCTGCATGATCTTGGCTTCCCGCATGAAGCGCTCCACGCGGTAGTCGCGGGTATAGCCGGCACCACCCAGCACCTGGACCGCATCGGTGGTCACCTTCATGGCGGCATCGGTGGCGACCAGTTTGGCCACCGAGGCGTTGCGCGAGTACGGCAGTCCGGCATCGCGCCGGCGCGCGGCATCCAGGTAGGTGGCCCGGGCCGAGTCGACGGCGGCGGCCATGTCGGCGAGTAGGAAGCCCAGCCCTTGGTGGTCGATGATCTTGCGGCCGAAGGTCGTTCGCTCCTGGGCGTAGGCCACCGCCTGATCCAGCGCGGACTGAGCCAGGCCGACCGCTACGGCGGCGACACCGAGCCGGCCGGCGTCGAGCGCGCTGAAGGCGATCGGCAGGCCCTGTCCTTCGGCGCCGATACGACGCTCGGTGGGCAGGAAAACGCCGTCGTAGTGCGCCGATGTGGTGGGCACCGCGTGCAGGCCCATTTTCTCCTCGGGCCGGCCGAAGCTGAGTCCCTCGATGCCCTTCGGCACCAGGAAGCATGAAATCCCTTGCGAACCTTCGCCGGTGCGCGCGAATAGGGTGTAGAAGTCGGCGCGTCCACCGTGCGTGATCCACGCCTTCGAGCCGGTGATGCGGTACCCGTCGTCGGACGGAACGGCTTTGCACGCCAGTGCGGCGGCGTCGGAGCCGGCCTGTGGTTCGGACAGGCTGTAGGCGCCGACCACGTTGCCGCTCAACATCTCTGGCAGCCAGCGCTGCCGCTGCTCGTCGGTGCCGAACGTCATCAGCGGGTGGCACGACAAACTGTGCACGCTGACCGCGATGGCGACCGATGCCCACCGGGCGGCGAGTTCCTCGAGGACCTGGAGATACACCTCGTAGGGTTGGCCGCCGCCGCCCCACTCCTCGGGGTACGGCAGGCTCAGTAGCCCCGCCTCGCCCAGGGTGGGGAACACCCCGTCCGGGTACGTCTCGTCCTTCTCGTGCTTGTCGACGATCGGGTCCAGCACCTTGTCCGCGATATCGCGGGTCAGGTCGATGAGCGCGTGGGCTTCGTCGTTGGGCAAGAGGCGATCAACAGGCACCGGGTACTCCACTAATACGTCGGACAGTACTGAATTACCTAACACAGTACTGTTTCAGTAGTTCTGAGTAAAGGCCCGCAGTACTATGCCGATGTGAGCGCGCGCCCGTCCCCGGCATTCGGCACCCGCCGTCGCACCGAACTGTTCGACGCCCTGATCACGTTGTTCCTCGACGAGGGATTCGCGCACCTCACGCTCGATGACATCGCCGGCCGACTGCGGTGCTCGAAGTCGACGCTGTACACCCTCGCCGGCAGCAAGGAGCAGCTGGTCCGCGCCGCGACGGTGCAGTTCTTTCGTCAGGCCACCGACGAGGTGGAGCAGCTCGTAGCCGGCGTCGATGGCGCCCGAGCCCGGATCACCGCGTACCTGTCGGCAGTGGGGACGGTGCTGGACGCGGCGTCGGACCAGTTCATGGCAGACCTGGACGCCTTCACCCCGGCCCGCAGCGTCTACGAGAAGAACACGCAGATCGCGGCTCGTCGGGTGCAGGAGATGATCGCCGAAGGCGTCGAAAGCGGCGAATTCCGTGATGTCCATGCAGCATTCGCCGCCGATATGGTGTCGACCATGATGGTGCGGATCCAGCAGCGCCGGGTGCGTGAGAGTACCGGACTCGACGACGCGAGTGCATATCGCGAGCTCGCGGCGATTCTCACGGCGGGCATCAATGCCTGACCCAGCCGCCTGACGTCACCACCCGACATCGTGTTTGTTGCAACTCGATAAGCACGACCCAATAGCCCGATCAAGATCAGTAGCCTCGTGCGGTGGACCGCAGAACCGCTCTCAAGGTGCCGCTGCTGCTGGCAGCGGGTTCTGCCATGGCCGGATTTTCCGGGTCGGCCCCGGCGTCTGCCGCCGGCACGCGCTGGACGCCCGAACGCGCCAACAGTTGGTACCAGGGGCAGGGCTGGCTGGTCGGCGGTAATTACATCACGTCCACTGCGGTCAACCAGCTGGAGATGTTCCAGTCGGGTACCTACGACCCCGGTCGCATCAACGCCGAACTCGGTGCCGCTCGCTGGTTCGGCTTCAACACCGTGCGCGTCTTCCTACACGATCTGCTGTGGGCGCAGGACCCACAGGGCTTCTCACAGCGCCTGACACAGTTCGTCGGCATCGCGTCGAACCATGGCATCAAGCCGCTGTTCGTCTTCTTCGACTCGTGCTGGGACCCGCATCCCAAGCTCGGCGTGCAGCGGGCGCCGACGCCGGGTGTGCACAACTCGGGCTGGGTGCAGAGCCCTGGCGCGGACCGGCTCGGTGACTCGAAGTACCGGGCCGTCCTACAGAACTACGTCACCGGGGTGCTGAATCTGTTCCGCAATGACAACCGCATCGTCGGCTGGGACCTGTGGAACGAGCCGGACAACCCGGCCAACGTCTATCGCAAGGTCGAGCGCGGCGACAAGATGCAACTCGTCGCCGACCTGCTACCGCAGGTGTTCGCCTGGGCGCGAGCTGTCGACCCGGTGCAGCCATTGACAAGCGGTGTCTGGCAGGGCAATTGGGCCAACCCGGCGCAGCGCAGCGCCATCGCGTCGATCCAGCTGGACAACTCGGACATCATCTCGTTCCACAGCTATGCCAAGCCGGCGGACTTCTCGGCCCGGATCGACGAGCTCGCACCGCTGGGCCGGCCCATCCTGTGCACCGAGTACCTGGCCCGGGACCAGGGCAGCACCGTCGAGGGTATTTTGCCGATTGCCAAGCAGCGCAACGTCGGTGCCTACAGTTGGGGCCTGGTGGCGGGAAAGACCCAGACGTACTTCCCCTGGGATTCCTGGGACCACCCCTACCCATCGGAGCCGAAGACCTGGTTCAGCGATCTGCTCTACCCGAACGGCCGGGCCTTCCGTGACACTGAGGTGCTGACCGTCCGGAAGCTGACCGGCACGACCGGCCAGACCTAGTGCGATCAGTGCGCCAGCAGGAGGATCAGTTGCGCCTGCAGCTCACCGAAGAGGAAACCGAGCGTGGCACCGAGCACGACGACGATCCACTCGTCATCCTTGAATGCCGGGCGTAGCAGGTTCTCGAACGAGAGCGAATCCAGCAGCATCATCTTGGTGACCATGACGTTCTCCAGATCGAGGCGGTCCCGCATGTATCCCTCGATGTAGGTGGACGTTTCGGGCAGCTTCTCGATGATCGAATCGGTGATCTGCTTCTTCATGTCCACGTACTGGCGGCCGCCGACGGACCTGATGATCTTGCCCGTGAAGCCCATCTGGGCGTCGATGGTCTGGCTGATCTCGGTGGAGATCATGTCGAAGAACCGGTCCGACGACGGACCGTTCAGCATGCTCTCCATGATGGCCTGGGGCGTGAATATCTCCCGGGCCATCAGCGCCGCATAGCCCTCGACGACTTGGGCGCGCTCGCGCTGGAAGACGCCCTGCCACTTGATGCCCAGGAAGACGTTCTTCCGCTCGAGCGGCCGGAAGATCATCTGCAGCGCAACGTAGTCCGTGAGACCACCGGTCAGTAGGCCGAACAGCGGCAGCGACCAGTGCCAGTTGGTGATGCCGAAGACGACGGCCTGGACCAGGCCGATCAGGAAGCCGAAGAGCAGGCCGGACATGATCAGGAACTTGAACGCCGGCTTGCCGATGTCCTGGAACACCGTGTTGAGCGTGACCTTGTCGCGCACCAGGTTGGTGACGACCATGTGTTTGATGTCGAAGATCTGGTCGACCTGGCCGCGGAGCTTGTCGAACATCGCGGCCATTGCCACCGGGATGCGCTTCTCGACGTTCTTGACGACGACGTCCTTGATCTGGTCCGGCGTGGCGCGCCAGATCTGCGACTGGAACGACATCATGATGGTGTCGACCATTTCCGCAGAGGTCTGACGGAGCGGTTCGGCGAGCTCTTTGACCAGTTCGTTCGGGTCGATCTTGTCGAACATCTCCTCAGGTTTGAGAATCTCCGAGGTCAGCGAATCCACGGCTACCGCAGCCATTTTCGGTGCGCGCTTGGGAATCTGGCCCTGCCAGCCGAGGTAGGGCGGGATGCCCTTGAACTCGACGGGGTAGAACATCATCTTCAGGGCCATGATCTTGGTGATCCAGCCGACGAACGCCGCGCCCAACGGGATGGTGATGTAGACCCACCAGGGGTAGGCGAACGCATTCGCCAAGAGATGCTCCACCTGGCTGTCTCCCATCAGTCGCGTCCGGTGAATGGCTGGACTACGTTAACCGGCGACCTGTGGGTGAAGACTAATGGGCAGGTCAAATCCGCAACGAGGGATCGCGTATTTTGCTCAGTTGACCAAACGGCGGCACGAGTCGTCCACAATGCGACCGTTATTCACGCATGACAACGGCCGCGAGTGGACTACCGAGCGATGGCGCTACTAGGGCGTGTCTGACAAATGGGGTAGCCACAGGGTGACCGCTCTCAGGACTGCTGCGGCGCGGTAGACGATGGCGAGCTTGTCGTAGCGGGTGGCCAGTCCGCGCCATTGCTTGACGTCATTGAAGTTGCGTTCAACGACGTTGCGGCCCTTGTAATCTTGGGCGTCGAAGGCCGGGGGCCGGCCGCCACGGCAGCCCCGTCGTTTCCGGTTGGCGACCTGATCGGAAGGTTCCGGGATCACCGCGCCGATCCGGCGTCGCCGCAGCAAGGTCCGGGTGGCTCGACTCGAATAGGCCTTGTCTGCGCGGACGCGATCGGGGCGGGTGCGGGGCCGTCCGCCGCCGGGGCGGTCGACTCGCAGATGGGCGAGCAAATGCTCGAACACCGGGCCATCGTGGGATTGACCGGCGCCCACGAGCACCACCAACGGCCGCCCGCGACCGTCGACCAGATGGTGAATCTTGCTGGTTAACCCACCGCGGGAGCGGCCAATACCGTGGTCAGGCGGCTCGATCGCCAGATTCGTGTAATTCGACCCAGCCCCCTGTGTCACGGGTGAGGTTCGTGGCGTGCTGATGCGCGCGAGCGATCGTGGAATCGACCGCCACCGCCCAATCGATCATCCCGGCCTCATCAGCGGCCGCCAGCAACCGGGCCAACACCGCATCCCAGGTACCGTCGGCGCTCATCCGCCGGTGCCACGTCCAGATCGACTGCCACGGACCGAACACCTGCGGCACGTCACGCCAGGCAATGCCACACCGGTACCGGTAGATGATGCCCTCAACCATCGACCGAGCATCCTGGAAAGGTCTGCCCCGCTTACCCGTTCGAACCGGAAGCAGATCCTCGATCAACGACCACTGGGCATCGGAGAGCAATTGGAACCGCGACATTCCTCAAGTCTCAGGCACCACACCTGAAACTTTTGTCAGACACGCCCTAGTCGAAGACCGTCGTGCCGTTTGCTGTGTCGTACCCGATGTAGATCGAGTTCGTCTGGAACGGCTGTGCCCCGGTGTTCATCAGTGATGCGTTGTAGGCATCGGTGGTGGCCACCGGTGAGTTCGTCGACGTCGTCTTGTAGGTGTAGAGCAGGTTGCCGCTGCTGTCGTACACCGCGATGACGGTGCCGTCGGGCAGGCCGGAACCGGCGATGGTCGACGGCAGGGTGCCGGTGACACCGCCCGAGTCGATGAGCAGGTTGATCGGGGTGTTCGTCCCGTTCACGGTGACCGAACCGATGACGTTCGGCGAGCCCGACGTCGTGACCCGGGCAGGCAGCGGGTTGGGGCCGAACTGCAGTGTTCCGGCGCGTTCGTCGATGTAGATGCCGTTCTTCAGGTCGCCCGGCAGCGCGGTGGTCACCAGGCTCGGCCCCGGTCCGACCGCGTTGGTCCCGATACCGAGGACGCCGACGACACCATTGGCCGACAGGAAGTCGTTGAAGGCCGTCTGCTGCGTCGGGTCGGTGATGATGTCGACGGTGGTGGGCGCGGTGACGATGCCGTTCCCGAAGTCGACCGGGGTGTTGTACTCGCTGTAGTTGTAGGTCAAACCGCCGCTGTAGGCGCCGGTGCCGCTGCCGACGGCGTTGCCGAGGCCCGTCGCCCCGACGTTGTTGGCGCCGATGACCAGGCCCGACGAGCCGGTATCGACCAAGACCGGCACCTTCTGACCGCCGTTCACCGAGATGTAGACGATGGGCTCGGTGCCCGCGTACATGGTCAGCGGCACCGACCCGTAGACCCGGCCGTTGATGGCGGCCTGGGAAATCAGGGATTTGACGGCCGCATCGCTGGTCCCGGAGTTCGCGGCGCCCAGTGCCCCCACGGCATAGCCGGGCAGCGCCTCATTCCAGTTCAGGGCGGCGAGGGCGAAGCCGCCCAGCCAGCTGTTGGCGTTGCTTTGGTAGAAGGACATCGCGCCGGGATTGCCATTGAGGTACGAGCTCAGCTCCCAGCTGGCGATAGACAGCTGGAACTGCGTGCCGGCGGCCGCGAAGCCCGCCCACCAGTTGCCTTTGCCCCAGGTGTCGGCGTTCAGTTGCGCCTGCGCGGCCGAGATTTCCTGCAGCGCGGTCTGTACGTACTGCGTCGTCGTCTCGGTCTGGCCCGGCTGCCAGGTTTGGGTGGGGGCCGGCGTGAGTGACGATGCGGGAGTGGGTGTTCCGGGCGTGGCGAGCAGCCCCTTCAGGGTCTGGCTGGTGCCGACGGCCGCGGCGGCGAGGGTCTGTTCGGTGCCCTGGGCGGCGGCGCCCAGAGCCTGACCGATGGCCGCGAACACGGACAGGATTCCCGACACACTGGTGGTCTTGGTGGGCGTCGATGTAATGAGACTTGTGGCCTGCGTCGTCGTGCTGGTGGTAGACGATGTGGGCGATTCGGAGGCCGCGGTGGTTACTGTCTGGGCGGCTGTAGCGATGGCCGGAGCGGTCGGTGACGAAGAGGAAGTCGATGTCGCTGATGACGTTGATGACGTCGACGTTGTCGGCGCGGGAGTCGACGCCGCGACCGGTGCAGGCTTCCCGACAGGTGACGAGGTCGCAGGAACCGAGGCGGCCACCGGCTTGATGGCTGCCGCCGGCTTGGCCGGGGCGGCATCGTCCTTGGCCGCTGTGTCTTGATGCTTCTGCTTGTTGGTCACCGATTGCGTTGTGCCGGAGGACTTCGTCTTCGGCTTGGTGTCGGTGTCGCTCGCCGTGGTATCGGTGTCGGCCGACTTCTTGCCTGCCTTACCGGTGGGCGATGACCCTTTCGCGTCCGAGCCGGCCGCGGCGCTGTTCGTGTCCTTGTTGCTGGTCGAATCCTTGTGGGTGGTCGAATCCTTGTGGGTGGGCGAGGCATTGGTGTGCGTCGAGGAGTCCGAATCGGCCGACGGTGCGGCGCTCGCCACGGCCGCTCCACCGAGCAGTGCCGCGCTCACTCCGAAGACCGCTACTCCGCTGCCCAGCCAAGTCGATACTGCCAATGTCCGACGCTCCGGACGACGGTGTTTGCCAGCCATTTCGGTTCCTCCAACGTCTCGCCGCACGGTCGTTCGACCCCGGCAAATCAAACCACTGTTGCCGAATTAGCGCACGGGAGCCTGTCGGCTCGAGGTAGAAGCGCAGTACTGGTAGGAAATTAGCAGTGACGAGTTGGTGGCGGGGCGACTTAGAGGTCGAAAACCGTCGATCCGTTAGTTGATGTAGATTCCGGGACGCTGGTGCTCGCGATTGGCGACGGCAGGGTTGCCGGTGGCACCGCCGACGTCGATCAGCACGTCGATGACTGCTGTCGAACCGGTGTGCGTGCAGCAAATCATTAGCCCGGGCCGGGCGTGGTAGCTCTGCGTGGCAAAGTATTTTGCCACGATCGTCGATACTGTGAGGCGGATCTGCGGCGGGACAAGACGCCGGTAGGGGCCGTCTCCTCGCCTCGAAGTACTCGGTGGATGAGGTGGTTCCGGCAAATCCACCACGGACTAACATCTCCGGACGTAAATTCAGTGGCAAGGCGCTGTGCGCTGCCTGTGTCGGGGTCCGAAGGGGGCAAGTAGTGGCTGGCTGCATCGGCAGACTCTGGCGTGGCGCAGCGCGCCGGGTATCGACCGTGTTGATTCCGCTGGCGGTGGTGTGCGCATACGCGGCGCAGTTGGTGCAGCCGGTCTCGCACACCGCCGTGACGCCTACGGCCGAGATCGTCTCGGCCCCGTCGACCATCGGTATCGCCGACTCGAGTCTGTACGGAATGTCGCAGCAAGACATCGACACCACCCTGGATGTGTTGCAGTCCATGGGCGTTCAGGACATCCGCGTCTACATCCCGTGGATCTACACGCAGCCGCTGCCGAACCAGTACAACTGGGCGCCCATCGACGCGATCATGGATGCGGCGAAGGCCCGCAATATGGGCGTGCTCGCGATGGTCAACAGCACGCCGGTGTGGGCCGGTATCGACGGGAACTTCCCGGGCGCAAAGACACCCGACCCGACTGCCTACGCGAACTTCATGACCCAGGTCGCGACGCGCTACGGCAAGACCATCTCGGCCTACGAAGTGTGGAACGAGGTCAACTGCGTCTGCTTCTACGACCCGATCTCGCCGTCGAGCTACGCCGACCTGCTGAAGGCCGCCTACCCGGCTATCAAAGCGGCCGACCCGTCGGCGACAGTCATCGCGGCCGGGCTCGGCAGCGTCTTCACCGTCAACGGAATCACCATGAATCCGGTGGATTACGTCAACGCGATGTACGCCGCCGGCGCCCAGGGCTACTTCGACGCGCTGGCCTTCCACCCGTATCAGGAGACGTTGAAGTTCTCCGACGGTGAGGGCGTGCCACTCTCGCCGTTCACGCAGATTCAGAAGATCTACGACCTCATGGTGGCGAACGGCGACGCCGCCAAAAAGATCTGGATCACCGAGTACGGCGTGCCGACCAATAACGTCAGCGAACAGACACAAGCCGACTTCATCAAGAACCTCATCGACACCTGGCAGACGATGTCCTTCGGTGGGCCGCTGTTCATCTATACGACTCGTGACGGCCAGCCCGGCAGTGGCTATTTCGGCATCTTCGACGCCAACTGGGTACCGAAGGAAGCGGCATTCGTCATCGAGGAGGAAATCCTGCGGCTGCACGGCGTCGGAGGTGTCGAGGGCATCGCAGAGCGAATACTCGCTGCCGTGCGGCTGGCGGTGGGGGCCGTCGTGGACGTGATCGCCAACGTCGGGCAAGCAGTGGTGAAGGTGGTGGATGCCGCGTGGACTGCTTTGGTCAACGTCGCCAAGGCGGTGACGCAAGCAGTGGTGAACACCGTCAAGTGGGTGACCAACGCCGTTGTGCAAGGCGTGAAATGGGTAGCCAACACGGCGGTCGACATCACGAAGGCCGTGGTCGCCGGTATCTCGAATGTGATTCAGAAGATCGGCGACATCATCCGGCCGCCGGCAGGGGCTGCGGCGGTGAGCCCGACGGCTGCACTGAAGGCGGTAGCCGCGATGAAAGAGGTTGCGGCGGGAGCGGACTCGCCGAAGACGGCCGCGGTGGCCAAGTCGGAAAACCCGGTCGGTGTGGCCGGTCTGAAGATGGCGCCCGGCAAGGGGGCCGACGTCAAGGACACGGCCGCTCAGGACGCGGTGACGCAGGCGACGAAGGAACCGGCCAAGGAGCAGTCGAAGGAAACTGCGACAGAGCCCGAGGCGAAGTCCACGGACGCGAAGAACCCGGCGAGCACTGCGCCTGAGGCGAAGACGCCGGACACCAAGGACACTGTGAAGGCGGTGTCTGAAGGCAAAAAGCCCGCAAATCAAAAGGATTCGCCCGAGCCGCCGAAGGGCCCTTCGGCGTCCGACACGCCGAAGGCTGACAAGGGCGCCAAGCCCGGGCAGCACAAGACCGACGACGTCAAGGCATCGAACAACACGACATCGGACGATGCCGCGCAGGGCAAGGCGCCCAAGCCGGAGTCCGAGCCGAAGCCGAAGCCGAAGGCGAAGCCCAACACGGCGGCCAGTGCGACCGCGGACAGCTCGTCCGCCTCGGGAACCAAGTCCGGCCAGAACTGAATCCGGCCGGCCCATGTCGGCAAACATCGTCACGCGGTAACCACGCACTTACGGGTGGGTTTGGCTCAACGCGTGCGGTCGGCTGTACCCACCTGATCAGCCGGCCGGAACTCTCTGCTCACCATGTCGCGCCCGGAGCTGTCAGCCGAGGCTGACAATGTCAGCGTGCGTTGACGGGTCCAGGCCGCACAGGTCGCAGGGGAGACGACACGCGGTCCAATGACGTCGCATCGGATCTACACCAGGTCGCGTAGTTCCTCGACGAGCTTGACGCGGTCGGCGGTCGTCGCGCCCATGGGCACCACGTTGAGTACGGTCACCCCGGCCTCGCGGAAGGCGGCCACCCGTTCCTTCACGAACTCCCGGCTACCGATCAGCGAAATGTCCCGAACCAGCTCGTCGGGAACGACTTTCGCCGCACCATCCTTGTCGCCGGCCAGGTACAGCTCCTGAATCCGGTCGGCTTCGGCGCCGTAGCCGTACTTGGTCGCCACGTTGTGATAGAAGTTCTTGCCCTTGGCACCCATGCCGCCGATGTAGAGCGCGATGTGGGGCTTGATGAATTCGCGCATGCCCTCGACGTTGTCGCCGATGGCGAGCGCCGGGCCGGCGTAGATGTCCATGGGCGGCAGCGAGGCGTCCCGCTTGGCGTACCCGGCCTCCAGGGCGTCGCCCCAGACGTCCTTGGCCCGCTCCGGCATATAGAAGATGGGCTGCCAGCCCTCGGCGATCTCCGCGGCCAATTCCACATTCTTCGGCCCGAGCGCGGCCAGCAACACCGGAATCCGTTCGCGTACAGGGTGATTGATGAGCTTGAGCGACTTGCCCAGCCCCGTGCCCTGGCCCTCGGGCAGCGGGATGGTGTAGTGCTTACCCTGGTATGCGAGTCGCTCACGGCGCCACACCTGGCGGCAGATTTCGACGACCTCGCGCGTACGCCCGATCGGGTTGTCATAGGGCACGCCGTGGAAGCCCTCGATCACCTGCGGGCCCGACGCGCCGAGGCCCAGGATGTACCGGCCTTCGGACACGTAGTCGAGGCCGGCGGCGGTCATAGCCGTCAGGGTCGGGGTGCGCGTGTAGAGCTGCAGGATGCCCGAGGCCAGTTCCACCCGCTCGGTGGCGGCGGCCAGATAGCCGAGTGCGCTGACGGCGTCGAAGGAGTACGCCTCCGGGACGAAAACGACGTCCAGGCCGGCCTTTTCGAGGTCGGCGACCTCGGCCACGACCTCCTTGAAGCCGCCGGCGTAGTTGATGCCCAGGCCGATCTTCATGCTGACTGTTCCTTTGCGGCGAGAGCTGCGAGGGCTTCGGCTGCCTCCGCTTGGATCTGGGGGAACTGGGCGCCCATCGCCTCGGAGAGCGCCATGGCGCCGGACAGCGGCCGGATCATCACCATGAAATCGTCGATCAGGCCCTCGTCGTTGACGTGGATGAAGTCGCACCCGTTGACCGTCTTGCCGGCCACGGTCGCCTCGAAAACCAATGCGTAGCTGTTGGTTTCGGGATCGTTGATCTCACGGATGTAGCGGAAGTCCTCGAAGACCCGCAGCACGCCGCGCAGGATCGCGGCGGTGATGGGCTTGCCGGGATAGGGCTTGAAGGCGACGGGGCTGGTGAACACCACGTCGTCGGCCAAACAGGCGGCCATGGCCTCGGCGTCGGCGGCCTCGACGGCCTTGCGGAATGCCTGCATCGCATACCTCGCATAGTCAATTTGTTGATTAGGTATCGGTGACGCTAGCCGGACAAGCTTGGCATGTCTATATGTGACTAATCACTTTGTTGACTACTACACTCTCCTGCATGGCTCTGCGCGACGCCGTCTTGGCGGCCCTGCTCGACAGCGAGGCCTCGGGATATGACCTGGCCAAGGGCTTTGACGCGTCCGTCGCCAACTTTTGGATGGCCACTCCGCAGCAGCTGTACCGGGAACTCGACCGCCTCGCGGCCGACGGTCTGATCGAGGCCCGCATCGTCGAACAGGAGCGCCGACCCAACAAGCGACTGTTCACCCTGACCGAAGCCGGGCGGGCCGCGGTGCACGCCTTCACCGAAGCGACGCCGAAGCCCTTGGCCATGCGTGACGACTTGCTGGTCCAGGTGTCCACCGTGGACAGCGGTAACGCCGCTGCGGTGTGCGCGGGCCTGCGAGACCGAATCCAGTGGTCGACCAATCAACTCGAACTCTATGAGCGCATTCGCAACCGGATCCTGGGCGGCCGCAGCGAGGTGGCGTTCCTGGCCGACGCGGATCGGATCGGCCCCTATCTGACGTTGATGCGCGGCATCTCATTCGAGCAGGAGAACCTGCGGTGGGCGCAAGAGGCGCTGGAGGCGATCGAGCGCCGGCAGTCCCGGCGCTAGCATGGGGTATGCCCGTCTGGGAGATAGGTCAGGCGCAGGCCATGGTGGTCGGCACCTTCGGCGACCTGGAGATTCATCGTCATCCCGCGGTGCAGGTCGGTGTCGGGATGACGGGTCCGCTGACGGTCCGAACGGACGGCGCTGCGCCCCGCAGCGGGCACGTCGTCGTCATCGCCAGCGGTGCCGGCCACGCCGTCCGGGCCGATCCAGACGATGTGATGCTGGCGCTCTATCTGGCGCCGCATACCTGGCCCGGGGTGGCGCTGCACGCCCTGAGCCAGAGCGAGTCTGATGACGGTATCTGGATGCCGGCCGGTGGTCACGTACTGGCGCGGGCGGTGGCGGACGCTTTCGCCGCGGACCCCGAAATGGCCGCCGCAGCACTGATCGATCGCCTCTGCGGTGACCCCGAGGAGCAACCGGTGCTGCACCCGCAACTCAGGCAGGCGATGGATCTGATCTACAGCGGCACAACCGATTCCGTGGATCTGACAGCAGTCGCGCGCGAGGTGGCGGTGTCTCCCGACTATCTCGGCCGCCTGTGCCGGCAGCAGACCGGGGTGTCCTTCTCAGCCGCCACTCGCTGGGTCCGGCTGCTCTCCGGGCTGAAGCATCTCGCCGACGGTGAGCACGTCACCGATGCTGCGCACCTGGCCGGATTCGCCGACGGCTCGCATGCCAACCGGGTGTGCCGCGAGATGACTGGAGCCCCGCCGTCGGAGATCGCCCGAGCGTTGCGGAATTCGACGGATCCGTCCAAGTCGTGACGCCGCGAGCGACTCCATACTCGAGGGACACCACGAGGAGGAGGCCGCAAATGCCGGTGATGTCCAGAGTCGAGCGCGCCTTCTGCTGCGGCGCCATGTGGCGAACCACCACCCGCGCCGTGCTCGACATGCTGCCCACCGATCGGCTGGGGGATCAGCTTCTCGAAATCGGTTCCGGCAGTGGCGCAATCGCTGAGGGGCTGTCGAACGCGCGTCCCGGGCTGGCGATCACCGCGACCGACCTGGACCCGGTGATGGTCGACGCCGCTGCGCGGCGGTTGAAGGAGCGCCCGCAGGTCACGGTGCAGAGTGCCGACGCGACCCGCCTGCCGTTCGACGACGACACGTTCGATTCGGTGGTCAGTTGCCTGATGCTGCACCACGTCATCGAGTGGGAAGCCGCGGTCGCCGAGATCGCCCGGGTGCTGAGGCCCGGTGGCGTGTTCGTCGGCTATGACCTGACCAGGACACCGGTTGCCACGGCGGTCCACCGGTTGGACCGGTCGCCGTTCCGCCTGGTGAATCCCGATGAGCTGGCTGCCGAGGGGCGGCGCAACGGGCTCCGTATCGATACCGGTACCACGACGTTTGGTCACCTGATGCGGTTCAGTGCCACGCGCACGTGACGGTGGGTAGGTTGGTCTGCAGTCGGCAGGGGAGGAACGCATGCGGGGTCTGGTCAACTGCGGAGCGGTGGTGGCGGTGGCGGTGCTGGCCGCGGGCTGCGGCGGCGGCTCAACGCAGTCCGGCCCGGCGACGTCGTCGGCGAAGCCGGCGACCTCCACGGCACCCCCTCCGCCGGCGATCGTCGCTCCGGCGCAGTTGAAACCGGGCGCCTACCCGACCAAGGCGCATGAGCCCTACGGCGCTGCGGGTACCCCAGCAATCGGCGCGAGAGTCGAGTCGCAGCAGTTGGCCGGTTACGTGGTGGGACCGTGGGCGGTCGACAGCACGCTCACCGATCCTTATCTGTCAACGTATTTCGTGATCGACGAGCCCGGCGGGTTGGCCCAGTTCGGACCCGAAAGCATCGCGACCGCCGCCGGCAGGCACAACTTCATCGATGGGTTCGCGTCGGCTCGGGAGTCTGCGACCAAGGCCGTCCTGATCAATGGCGTGCTGCGTTTCGCCTCGCCGGCCGATGCCGGCGCCGCCGCCGGTGAGATGAATGCGGCGGCCCTCCAGCTCAAGATTCGCGGTGCGGAACCGAAAACCGTTGCAATTCCTGACCATCCGGATGCGCTGGCGTCGACGTACGATATGGATTCCCGCGGTGCGAAGTTGACCACCGTGCGGTCGTTCACCACGCACGGTCCCTATGTCCTGATCCAGCTGGCCCAATCGACAGCAGGTCCTGATCCCGCCATCGCGTTGGTGGCCAAGACCATAGGCGCGCAGATCGGTGCGATCGATCCGTTCAAACCGGCTGCCGACCTGGCGTCGGTGCCGGTCGATCCGACGGGACTCCTGGCGTTGACGTTGCTGACCGATTCGCCACGAAACTCCCAGAACGCCGTCTACTCCGGTACCGGGGCCTTGCACTTCCAGAGCAACCCGATCTCCTCGGCCAGAGTGTTCCAGGACAACGGTGTGACGGGTTTCGCGCGTGGGAAGACCAGCGTGTATCAGGCGAAGGACCCGGCATCAGCGGTCAACGTGGCGAACGCCTTCGGTAAAGAGGTTTCGGTCGACGGCACCGAGACCGCCGATCCGGTGCCCGGGCTGACACTCAGCCGGTGCATCTTGTTGGCCAACCCCAAGCAGTTCTATTGTGTCGCGCCCGCCGGCAACTACGCCATCGAGGCTCGCGGTGCCGAACTGAAGGACGCCCACGAACAGGTTGCCGCCCAGTACATCCTGTTGACGGCTAGGCCCTAGCCGACCCGTCCAGCGATCGGCCGGTGGCCGACTGCAGCAGGCAGATGACGGTGCTGGGCAGTGGGGTGTGTCCCGTGCGGTCCATGTTCGAGTCGATCAGATAGGTGGACGTGTACCGGCTGCTCTGACCGGTGTACTGCGCGAGGCCTGCCGCGCACCGCTGGTCGGCGACACCGGCAACGGCGTCGTTGACCGCAACATTGGCGCGGAGGAAGACCTCGGCGATATGAGGTGCGGCGCAGTCCACCAGCGTCACCTCGACGACGCTCGGGTCGGTGGGCGGGGGCGTGTTCAGGCAGTCGCCGACCTGCAGGTCGACCCACTTGGCCTGCCGTGCATTCGGTTTGATCGGCACGATGGGCACCGGCGACGGTGGCGGGGCCACGGTGGTGGTCTCCGCAGGCGCTGCGGTGGGTGTGCTCGACGCCGGTGTCGCTGACGTGTTCGAACTACAGGCCGCCAGCAGCGACGCTGCCGCGACCTGCCACACCAGCCGACGTGGGCGAACGGTCATGGTGCTCATGATAAAGCTTCGGGGTGGCAATCACCTTGATGTTCAACGTGATTGCCGCCCCGGGATCAGCTGCCGCCGGCAAGATCACCCTGTCCGCCGGCCAGGACGGTCTGCAACACCCGGGACAGTTCGGCCGCCGGGTCAGGCGGCAGGGCCTCGGCACGCCATGCGATGAAGGCGTCCGGCCTGACGAGCAGCGCACCCGAGGGTTGCAGGCCGGTCGCGGCGAGCCACGCAGCCCGGTCGTCAGCTGAAATAGCTTGTACGACAACAGTGTCCGGGGCGGCCTTGGCCCACGTGCCGCTGCTGTCCGTGGTCAACAGCGTGAATCCGGTGCCGACGAGATCCAGCGTGGAGACGCGTCCGCACTGCAGCCAGACGTGCGGAACCCGGGTGCCCGCCTGCCCGCGCAACTCGGTGACGAGGGCCGGGGATGCGCCGGCCGGGGCGGTGTCGGAGACGACGGCCGCGGACTGGTACTGGTAGCCCACCAGCAGGGCGAACATCGGTTGCTCTTCGTCGGTTTCCAGGCGGGGATAGGAGCCGATGTCGAGAAGATCGAGGATCGGTCCGGTCAAGGATTGCCGGCTGCTGAAGGCCCCGACGGGATGGCGCTCGTCGTGATAGGTGGCGAGCAGTTCGGGACCGGCCTGGCCGTGTAGTACCGCAGCCAGTTTCCAAGCCAGGTTGTCGGCGCTCTGGACCGCGACGTTGGCCCCACCGGCCCGGAAGGGCGGCATCGCGTGGGCAGCGTCGCCGACGAAGAACGTGCGCCCGCACGCGAACGAGTCGGCAACCCGTTGGTACGGCTGCCAGGGTGTGATGTCGATGATCTCGATGTCGATCGGCTCTCCGACCGCCGCCAGAATCAGGTCCCGGCAGCGTTGTTCGGTGAACTCGGCGGCCGACTGCCCGCGGTGTGGGAAGTAGGTGGTGATGAAGACGCACAGGTCGCCGTCCGCGGGCACGAAGATGCCGTCCACGTGAGCGTTTTTCACTTGGACGCTGGCGCCGTCACCGAGGTGTGGGACGAATCGTTGCCACGGGCCCCGGAAGTAGACGAACACCACGTAGATGGGCAGAGCATCGCGGCCGGAGGTACTGATGCCGAGGACGTCGCGAAGGTGGCTGTGCACACCGTCAGCGGCGACGAGGTAGTCACTGCGAATCGAGGTCGTCGCCCCGGAGTCGATGTCGCGCACCACCGAACTGACGCCGGTTGCGTCTTGGTCGACTGCTGCCAACTCGGTTCCGTACCGCACCTCGCCCCGATGATTCCTGATGTGGCGCACAAGGATTGGTTCCAGCCGACTCTGTGGGCAGTACTGGATGACAGGTTCGGGGCTCAGTCCGTCCAGCCCTGCGAAGATGGCGGCGATATCGATGGCAGGCAGCTCCTCGGCGCTGTTCAGCGCCGGTTTGACCACCATGTCGGGCGTAGCGGCGCCGACGGCGTGCACCTCATCGGCCAAGCCGAGCCCACGCAACACCTCCAAGGTGCGAAAACTCAGGTTCCGCGCTTTCGGATAGCGGAAGACTTCCCGCCGTTTCTCGATGACCAGGGATTCGACGCCGTGTTTGGCCAGCAGCGCGGCGGTGGCCAGTCCAGCCGCCCCGGCGCCGACGATCAGTGCGGGCGTGTGTTGGGTTGCCATCCGACCTCCCCACGTTGAATGGAACTAGTCAGTTCCATTCAACAGTGACACGACGGGCCATTGTGCGCAAGCCCCGATTGTCAGGCCGGCGAAGCGGTGGCCAGGGGCAACACCACGTCGTCCAACGCGCGGCGCACGTAGATGCGGTCGATGGGACGCCCGGAGATCATTCGCAGAATGTTGAGGCCGAGGACCGCATCAGGCAGCAGCGTCAGGTCCCTGGCGGCTGAGATCTCGCCGCGGGCCACTGCGCGGTCCAGGACCGATCGCAGTACCTGGCGCGGCACGCTGAGCACCAGATCGTCGAGAGCCGCCGACAGGGCAGGGTCGTGCATCGCCGCCGTCGCCACGCCGACCACCACGCGAAACATGTTGATTTCCTCGACGTTGTAGTCCGGAACTGCTGCCACCAGCGCGTCCAGGTCGCCGCGCAACGTGCCGGTATCGGGAGCCGGTGCCGGGCCGAGCGAGCGGCGCCAGTGTGCGATGGCCTGCGCGACCACCTCGCCCTTCGACGACCAGCGCCGGTAGATCGCCGCCTTGCCGACTCCGGCGCGGGCCGCGACATCATCCATCGTCATCCGGTCGTAGCCCAATTCGGTGACGACTGCCAGTGTCGCGTCGAGGATGGTGCCCTTGAGCGCCGGATTCCAGCGCCCGGCGGCACGCTTGGGCGTTCGACTGGCCGGCATGGGTGCTCCTCACATGTGTGGAACCAGCTGGTTCCGCAACTGTAGAGCGCCTCGACCGCTGTGTCAGTGATCTCTCAAGGCCCTGTCGGGCCGACATCGGCGGCCATCGCCGATACCATCGCCATACCAGCGACCCCAGGAGGCCGGCATGCCCGAATACACCGTCGGTGACTACCTGCTGGACCGGCTGGCTGAACTCGGTGTCACCGAGATTTTCGGTGTACCAGGTGATTTCAACCTGGAGTTGCTCGACCATGTGATCGCGCACCGGGATGTCCGGTGGGTCGGCAGTGCCAACGAACTCAATGCCGGCTACGCCGCAGACGGCTACGGCCGGCTGCGGGGCATGGCGGCGCTCATCACCACGTTCGGCGTCGGTGAGCTGTCGGCGGCCAACGCGATCGCAGGCAGCTACGCCGAGCACGTCCCGGTGGTACACGTCGTCGGCACCCCGTCCATCGATGTCCAAGGCTCCCGCCGGGTGATCCACCACTCGCTCGGTGACGGCGACTTCGACCACTTCCTCCGCATCGCCCGCGAAATCACCTGCGCGCAAGCCAAACTCCTGCCGGCCACCGCTACCCGGGAGATCGACCGGGTGCTGTCCGAGGTGCACGAGCGCAAGTTGCCCGGGTACCTGATGCTGGCCACGGACGTCGCCCGGTTCCCGGTCGAACCTCCGACCGGGCCACTGCCGCGATACACCAGCGGCACCAGCCCGCGAGCCCTGTCGCTGTTCACCGCGGCTGCTGCCCGCCTCATCGGCGACCACCAACTGACCGTGCTGGCCGACCTGCTGGTGCACCGGCTCGAAGCCGTCCCGCAACTCGAGGCGCTGCTGGCGGCCGACGTCGTCCCACACGCCACCCTCATGTGGGGCAAGAGCCTGGTCGACGAGTCCGCACCGGAATTCCTCGGGATCTACGCGGGCACCTCCAGCCAGGAGTCGGTCCGCCGGGCCATCGAAGACGCGCCGGTGCTGGTCACCGCCGGCGTGCAATTCACCGACATGGTCAGCGCCTCGTTCACGCAGCAGATCGATCCCGCCCGGACCATCGACATCGGGCCCAACCAGAGCACCGTCGCCGGCGAAGTCTTTGCGCCACTAGACATGTCGGCGGCACTCGAGGCGATCACCGGCATCCTGCAGTCGCGGCCCACCCGGTCACCGGCGGTGTCCCCGCCCATGCCCGACGCGCCTGATCCCGAGCTCGTGCCGGACCAGTTGCTCACCCAGAAAGCGTTGTGGGACAGGGTCTGCGGCGCGCTCACCCCGGGCAACGTCGTCTTGGCCGAGCAGGGCACGTCGTACTACGGCATGGCCCGGCACCGGCTGCCCAGCGGAGTGGCGTTCATCGGTCAGCCGCTGTGGGCGTCCATCGGCTACACGCTGCCGGCCGCGCTCGGTGCGGGATTGGCGGCGCGAGACCGTCGTCCCGTGTTGCTGATCGGCGACGGTGCCGCGCAGTTGACCATCCAGGAACTCGGCCAGTTCGGCCGCGAGGGGGTGCCCGCGGTGGTGATCCTCGTGAACAACGACGGCTACACCGTCGAACGGGCGATCCACGGTCCCACCGCGCCCTACAACGACATCGTGAGCTGGCGCTGGCGCGATATCCCGGCGGCGTTCGGCGTACGAAACCCGTTGTCCCATCGGGTGACAACCTGCGGCGAGCTGGACGCCGCGTTGGCCGATGCCGCAGCGCATCCCGACGATCTCGTCTTCATCGAAGCCGTGGTGACCGCAGAGGATGTGCCGCCGCTGCTGGAGGAATTGGCCGCGGCGATCGCCAAAGCGAACGAAACTACTTAGGGCCCACGTAGGCGTCGGCCCAGGCACCGATGATGCGCCCCGCCCGCTTGGCCTGCCCGGGCCCGGTGAGCAGGTGTTCGGTGCCCTCCAACGACACGAAGCTGCGCGGGTGGCGGGCGGTCCGGAAGATCTCGCTCGCATTCTCGATGCCCACCGTGTTGTCGGTGGGTGAGTGCATGATGAGCAGCGGCAGGTGTAGTTCCTTGATCTTGGCGTGCAGCTTGGCCGCGCGGACGTCCTCCACGAAGTCGCGCTTGAGGGTCAGCTCGCGCCCGCCGACCATCCACTGCGCGCTGCCGTTCGCCAGCACGCAGTCGAGGATGTCGTCGTACTGCTTTTCCACATGCGACGGATCGATGGGGGCTCCGACGGTGACGACCGCCCGGACGCCGGGCGCCTGCCGTGCCCCCGCCAGGACCGAGGCCCCGCCGAACGAGTGGCCCACCAACAACGCCGACGGCGTGCCGCGCTCGGTCATGAACTTGCACGCCTCGATGACGTCATTGGTCTTGTGAGTGAAGGAGCCGTCGCCCCAGTGGCCCTCGGAGTCGCCCAGGCCGATGGCGTCGAAGCGGAGCATCCCGATGCCGTCGGCTGCCAGCTGCTTGCAGATGCGCGCCGCGGCGGGGGAGTCCTTGCCGAGGGTGAAGCCGTGCGAGAACACGCCCCAACCGCGCGGGGTGCCTTCAGGGAGGTCGATGATGCCGGCGAGCATGGGGCCGGTAGAACTCTGGAACTTGACGCGTTCAGCCACGCGAAGGGTTTACCACGTGTAGCAAGCCGGACGTGGCCGATTCTTTGCTGGTGGCCATCGGTAAGGTGGAGGTTTCACGGGAAACACGACCTACGGGTCGTAGCGGTCAGTGACGCCTGCGCCCCGTATGTAGCCCTGAGATCCGGAGCAGAGTCGTGACCCTGAACACCATCGCCTTCGAACTGGTTCCGCCCAATATTGAGCGTGGCCCTCAGTTTGCGGTCGACGAGGCGCACAAGGTGCTGCTCACCGCTGCGGCCGTCGGCCTCGAGGGCCGCATCCGGCACGTCATGATCCCCGGGATGATCGAGGAGGACGGCGACCGTCCCATCGAGATGAAGCCGAAGATGGATGTCCTGGACTTCTGGCAGTTGATGAAGCCCGAGCTGCCGGGCATGCGCGGACTGTGCACCCAGGTGACGTCGTTCCTCGACGCGAACGCCCTGTCGAAGCGGCTCAAGGTTCTGCAGGACGCAGAATTCGACGGCATCGCTTTCGTCGGGGTCCCGCGCACCATGAGCGATGGCGAGGGCGCCGGCGTGGCCCCGACCGACGCGTTGACGATCTACCGCGACCAGGTCCCCAACCGCGGCGTCATCCTGATCCCGACCCGTGACGGCGAGCACGGGCGCTTCAACTTCAAGTGCGACAAGGGCGCCACCTACGGCATGACCCAGCTGCTCTACTCCGATGCGATCGTGGGCTTCCTGAAGGAGTTCGCCGCGACCACCGAGCATCGCCCCGAGATCCTGCTGTCGTTCGGCTTCGTGCCGAAGATGGAGTCGAAGGTCGGCCTGATCAATTGGCTGATCCAGGACGCCGGGAATCCGTTGGTCGCTGCCGAGCAGGAGTTCGTGACGCGGCTGGCCGGCGAGGAGCCGGCGGCCAAGCGTGCGCTGATGCTCGACCTGTACAAGCGCGTCGTCGACGGCGTCGGTGAACTCGGCTTTCCACTGAGCATCCACCTGGAAGCCGCGTACGGGGTGTCCAAGCCGGCGTTCGAGACCTTTGCCGAGATGCTGGCTTACTGGGCGCCGGATCAGGGCTAGCCTCCTGCGCCGAAACCGCGTTCCGGCAGGTCTCGTCTCGAACTTTCCCTGCTGGAACGCCATTTCGGCGGGATTCACCGCGTTCCGCCCGTACCTCCGAACAATCGGCCGGCATCGGCGGCTGTCAGTCCGCCAGGCATGGTGGGCACGCGGACTTCTGCGTGTCGTGCAGGGCCTCGAATGCCGCCTCGCCCGCGCGGCGCTGGAGTGACCGCTACCCCGTGATGTCGCGGCCGATCAGGTGGCGGGCGATGACCCACTGCAGGACCTCGTTTGCGCCCTCGAAAATCTCCAGGATTTTGGCGTCGCGGTAGATCTCCTCGAGCCGGTAGCTCTCGCCGGTCGCCGATACGCGCCGGGCGAACCCATAGCCGCCATGGATTTGAAGGGCGTCGCGGGCGAGATCGTTGGCCAGGCGGGTGGCGTAGGACTTCGCCATCGACGCTTCCGGCTCGCCAGACCGATCGCCGCGGTCGAGGCGGACGGCCGCCTTCTGGTACATCGAGCGGGCGGCTTCGAGCTCGGTGGCCCGCTCGGCCAACTTGTACTGCCAGTACTGCATCTCGCCGAGCTTGCGGCCGAACAGTTCTCGGCTCCGAAGTCGGGCGACCGCCAGGTCGAGGGCGATCTGCGCGACACCGACACCGGCCGCCGCGATGCCGAGGCGTCCCGCGGCCAATGACGCCAATGCAGTGGCCAGGCCCCGGCCGGGCTCGCCGAGCGCGTGGTCTGCCGGTACCGCAACGTTGTCGAAAACGATGTCGGCGGTGATCTGGCCGCGGTGGCCCATCTTCAAGTCCGGTTCACCCACGTGGACACCGGCGCTGTGCATGTCGACCAGCAGCATGGTCGCGTTGCCGGTGTCACCGTCGCGGCACAGGACGCAAACCCAATCGGCCACAGTCGAATTGGTGATCCAGCGTTTGCGTCCGTTGACGCTGAATCCAGTTGGCGTTCGAGTGGCGACGGTTTTCAGCGCAGTCGGTGTCAGATCGCTCGATGCGTCGGGTTCGGTTGTCGCGAAGGCGAAGACGGCGTCGCCGCTGATGAGGCCAGGCAGCACCTGTTCGCGGATGTGGGGCTGGGCGAATGAGAGCGCACGGGCATTGAGGATGCACTGACCGTCGTACACGCCGGCCAAACTTGAGCTCTCGTAGGCGATCTCCTCGGTGACGATGCACGTCGCCAGCATCGGGTGCTGCAGGCCCGCGCCGAACGGCTGCTCGAACGGCACCGCGAAACAACCGGCGCCGGCAAGGCCCTTGAACGCGCTCCAGGGGAACGAATCGACGGACTCCTCACGCTGCGCGATCTCGCGCGCCACCGGCGCCAGGTGCGTCGCAACGGCGTCGCGCGCCATCGCGCGGACGTGCTGCACGTCGTCGGGCAGGAAGACGTCGTGCCACATGCGATCGGCGGACCTGGTTATGGATTCGGTGTCCATGCGCATCCTCCTGCGAGTTGTTGCGGCAGAGCGTAGGCAAATCCGGCTAAACTAGTCAACCCTGACTAGTTTATGATGCGATGATGACGCAACCACGACGTGCGCAACGCCGCGGCATCGCGGTGCAGGAGCGCATCCTGGACGCCGCCGTCCGTGCGCTGGTCGAGCACGGCTACGCTGGCACCTCTACGTTGCGCATCCAGGAGATGGCCGAGGTCAGCCGGGGCAGCCTGTTGCACCAATTCCCTTCGCGGGACGCGCTACTCGTGGCAGCCGTCCAGCACCTTGCCGAAGCGCGATTCAACGAAATGAGTACGCGGACGGCGTGGCCCGACGATCCGCACGAGCGCATTCGCGCGGCCGTGACGTCGATGTGGTCGACCTACCAGCAGGACTACTTCTGGGCGGCGACGGAGTTGTGGCTGGCCGCACGGCACAACCCCGAACTTCGGGCCAGCCTCGAGCAGCAGGAACGCGTCCTCTACAAGCAGGTGCGCACGGTGACCGACGCCATGTTCGGCGCGCCGCTCAACCAACATCCGGACTACGCCCGCGTGCGGGAAACGCTCAACACCAGCATGCGTGGCGTCGCACTGACCTACGCGTTCGATCGTCGGAATGCGGCGCGGGACCCGCATCTCCAGGACTGGGTCACCCTCGCAGCCAAGGTGCTGGTGGGCGAGTAGACCGCCTATCCTGGGACCAGTGTCCGACCAACAGCAGCGCGAACTGCGTGATCGTCTGGATGGTCTGACCATCCGAGACGCCGCGCGGCTGGGCCGTCGGCTGAAGAACCTCCGCGGCGACAACCCGGAGAAGATCGCCGAACAGATCGCGGCGGCCGAAGGTGTCATCGCGAGCCGTCTCGCGGCCGTGCCCACCATCATCTATCCCGATCTGCCGGTGACCGACCGCCGCGCCGAGATCGCCCAGGCCATCACGGACAACCAAGTGGTGATCGTCGCCGGCGAGACCGGGTCCGGGAAGACGACGCAGCTGCCCAAGATCTGCCTGGAACTCGGCCGCGGTATCCGTGGCACCATCGGCCACACCCAGCCACGGCGCCTGGCGGCGCGGACGGTGGCCCAGCGCATCGCCGACGAAACGGGCACCGCGCTGGGCGGTGCCATCGGCTACACCGTGCGGTTCACCGACCAAGCCAGCGACTCGACCCTGGTCAAACTGATGACCGACGGCATTCTGCTCGCCGAGATTCAGCGGGACCGCCGGCTGCTCCGGTACGACACCCTGATCCTCGACGAGGCGCACGAACGCAGCCTCAACATCGATTTCCTGCTCGGATACCTGCGCGAGCTACTGCCGCGGCGCCCAGACCTGAAGGTCATCGTGACGTCGGCGACCATCGAGCCGGAGCGGTTCGCGAAGCACTTCGGCCGAGTCGAGCATGGGCGCAGTTTTGACGCTCCGATCGTCGAGGTGTCGGGCCGCACCTATCCGGTTGAAATCCGGTACCGGCCTTTGGAAGTCCCCGTCGTGGCGGACGACGCGGACGATCCCGACGACCCGGACCACGAAATCGTGCGCACCGAGACGCGAGACCAGACCGAGGCGATCGTCGACGCGGTGCGCGAACTGGAATCCGAACCGGCCGGCGACGTGCTGGTGTTCCTGTCCGGCGAACGCGAAATCCGCGACACCGCAGAGGCATTGCGTGACGCGCTTTCCGGCGACACGTTCCCGACGGAGATCCTGCCGCTGTACGCCCGGCTGCCCACCGCCGACCAACAGAAGGTCTTCAACGCCAAACCTGGCGGCCCACGCCGGATTGTGCTGGCAACCAACGTCGCCGAGACATCCCTGACCGTGCCCGGCATCCGTTACGTGGTCGACCCGGGCACCGCGCGCATCTCGCGGTACAGCCGGCGCACCAAGGTGCAGCGGCTACCGATCGAACCGATCTCGCAGGCGTCGGCGGCGCAGCGGTCCGGCCGGTCGGGCCGTACCGCGCCCGGTGTGTGTATCAGGTTGTACTCGGAAGAGGACTTCGCGGCGCGGCCGCGCTACACCGATCCGGAAATCCTGCGCACCAACCTCGGCGCCGTCATCCTGCAGATGGCGGCTCTGGGACTCGGCGACATCGAGGCGTTCCCGTTCCTGGACCCGCCCGAGGCGCGCAGCATCCGAGACGGCATCCAATTGCTCCAGGAATTGGGCGCTTTCGATGCCAAGGGCGCCATCACCGACGTCGGACGTCGGTTGGCCCGGCTGCCGTTGGACCCGCGCGTAGGCCGGATGATCCTGCAGGCCGACACCGAAGGCTGCGTGCGCGAGGTCCTGATCCTGGCTGCCGCGCTGTCGATCCCCGATCCGCGGGAGCGGCCGTCGGACCGGGAAGAGGCGGCCCGGCAGAAGCACGCGCGATTCGCCGACGAGCATTCGGACTTCGTGTCCTACCTGAACCTGTGGAACTACCTGCGTGAGCAGCGGAACCAGTTGTCCGGCAGTGCCTTCCGCCGGATGTGCCGCGACGAGTTCCTGCACTATCTCCGGATTCGGGAATGGCAGGACCTGGTTGGCCAATTGCGCAGCATCGCCGCGGATCTCGGCATCCGGGAGTCGGGCGACGACGCCGATGCGCTGCGTGTCCACACCGCACTGGCCGCGGGTCTGCTGTCGCACATCGGCTTGCGCGAGGGCGAGACGCGTGATTACCAGGGCGCCCGGAACTCGAGGTTCGTGCTGGCGCCGGGTTCGGTCCTGACCAAGAAGCCGCCGCGGTGGATCGTCGTCGCCGATCTGGTGGAGACCAGCCGGTTGTTCGGCCGCATCGCCGCCCGCATCGAACCCGAGACCGTCGAGCGGGTCGCCGGAGATCTGTTGCAGCGCACCTTCAGTGAGCCGCACTGGGATGCCCGCCGCGGCGCCGTCATGGCGTTCGAACGGGTGACGCTCTATGGCCTGCCGCTGGTGCCACGCCGCCGGGTCGGGTACGCACAGGTTGACCCCGTGGTCGCGCGTGAGCTGTTCATCCGGCACGCATTGGTCGAGGGCGACTGGCAGACCCGGCACCACTTCTTCCGGGACAACACCCGACTGCGGGCCGAACTGGAAGAGCTGGAAGAGCGCGCGCGGCGCCGTGACCTGCTCGCCGGTGACGACGAGGTCTACGCCTTCTACGACCAGCGGGTACCCGAAAGTGCGGTGTCGGCACGGCATTTCGACGCCTGGTGGAAAAAGCAGCGGCACATGACGCCGGACCTGCTGACCATGACGCGCGACGACCTGCTGCGCACGGACACCGACACTGATCAGCCCGATACTTGGCAGACCGGTGACCTGTCCCTGCCGTTGAGCTACCGGTTCGAGCCCGGCGCCGCCGATGACGGTGTGACGGTGCATGTTCCGGTCGAGGTGCTGGCCAGGCTCGGTGGCGACGGATTCGCGTGGCAGGTACCCGCGCTGCGCGAGGAGTTGCTCACTGCGCTGATCAAGTCCCTGCCCAAGGATCTGCGGCGTAATTTCGTGCCCGCACCCGATACGGCGCGGGCGGTGCTGCCGGATCTCAATCCCGGAGACGGGTCGCTGCTGCAGGAACTGCAGCGTGAACTACGCAGGCGCAGCGGCATTCTCGTGCCGATCGATGCCTTCGACCTGAGCAAGGTTCCGGACCACCTGCGGGTCACCTTTGCGATCGAGAAAGACGGGGCCGAGGTGGCGCGCGGCAAGGACCTGGGCGCGCTGCACGATCGCCTGGCCGGCTCCGTACGCCAGGCGGTCGCCGGAGCGGTCGCGGGTGATCTGCAGCGCACCGCCCTGTCGGCCTGGCCCGATGACCTCGCCGAGCTGCCCCGCACCGTGGAGAGCTCGTCCGGTGGTCACACCGTGCGCGGATTCCCGGCGTTCGTGGATACCGGTGCAGCGGTGGATATCCGGGTGTTCCCGACAGTGGCGGAGCAGGCCGCGGCCATGGGGCCGGGCCTGCGGCGATTGCTGCGGCTCGCTGCGCCGTCACCGGTCAAGGCTGCCGAGCGCGGGCTCAATCCCCGGGCGCGCCTCGCGCTGTCGACCAATCCGGACGGCAGCCTGGCGGCGCTGCTCGAAGACTGCGCCGACGCCGCGGTGCGGGTGCTGGCGCCCAAGCCTGTGTGGACCGCTGCTGAATTCGGGTCATTGCGGGACGCCGTCGCGGCCAAGCTGGTACCGACGACACTCGACGTGGTCGGCCGCGTCGAGCGCGTGCTGACCGCGGCACATGCGGCACAGGTTGCGTTGCCCGACAAGCCTTCTGCGCTCCAGGCCGATGCGGTCGCGGACATTCGCACGCAGCTGGGCCGCCTGCTGCCTGTCGGGTTCGTCGCGATGACGGGGGTGACCCACCTGGCCGACCTGACCCGATACCTGACCGCGGTCGGCCGACGTTTGGAGCGACTGCCCCAAGCACCTGCCGCCGACCGTGAACGGATGGACCGCGTCCACGCGGTCCAAGACGCGTACGACGAACTGCGGCAGGCGCTTTCACCGCTGCGCTGCCAAGGTGAAGACGTCCGGGACATCGCCCGGCAGATCGAGGAGCTGCGCGTCAGCCTCTGGGCCCAGCAGCTGGGTACCCCGCGGCCGGTCAGCGAGCAACGAATCTACCGGGCCATCGACGCCATCATCCCGTGATTTGTGCACGAAAAAGTACTGTGAGCGTACCTTTTCGTGCGCAAGTCGCTCAGGACGCAGTGGTGGGGGCGTCGGCGATCTTCACCAGCTGGACTTCGGGACGGTCCGGTACCTGATCCGTCAGGAACCAGCGGAACGCCAGGTTGCCCTGCGGATAGTCCAGGGTGGTAAGCGAATTCGGGTGCGCGGTGGTACCCCGAGACAGCACGACGGTGACGGTGCCGTCCGAGTTGGGCACCGCACTGTAGCCGTTGAGTGAGCTGCGGGCGTCGCTGGCGCCCGGCGTGGCCATGAACTGGTTCCACACCACCAGGTTCCAGAAGCGACAGGCCGGCGGACGGTGCGTGATGACCAGAGCTTCGTCGTCGGCCAGGACGAAGCTGCCATAGGAATAGCATGCGTCGCGTGCCGACCAGCCGAAGTTGGCGTCCGGCACCTGGTAGGGCGCGGCGAATTCGTTGGCCAGATGGGCGGTTTCATGTCCGAGGCTGGCCTCATCGACCGCCCGGGTGCCGACCGGCATCGGCATGATGGCGAATAGTGTGCGGATCCAGGTGGCGCTGGACCGTAGCGCGGCAGCGGTCGCGGCGTCACTGTGCCGGAACGGTTCCGGTGGGTCGAGCGCCTCGATGTGCCAGGTGACGGGACGTCCCGTTGTCGGATCGGCCTGGTAGTCGCGGGTCAGGAAGACGGCCGCCTCGGGCAGGGGGCCGAGCTCGAAGGAGAAGTTGCCGTCGGCATCGAATTCGATGTCGGTATCCCGGATTATCGCCACGACGCGGTTGGACCAGGCTCCGGGGGAGGGCTCGTTGTACGCGGTCAGCGAGAGATAGACACTGTCGCCCTTGTTGCCGAAGATCCGGTATTTGCGCTCCGGGTCGACCGGACACATGTGGTAGTACGCGTCGGTGTTGTCGCCGCCCCAGCGGCGGTCGTGCCGCGTCGGGGTGTTGACCGCGACGAACTGTGGCCGTCCCGGCTCGGGGAACAGGTAGCAGTCCAGGGCCACGCCGAGTCCGGTCGCGAGCATCCGGTAACCGTCCGCGATCTGCCGGTCGTCGGTGACCGCGCGGGGACCCTCCAGGAAGGACTTGTCGAGGTCTCGGAGAGTGTCGAGGAGCTCCCGCCATGCTGCACCGGATTCGGTCATGCGCCAATACCTTTCAGAATCATCGTGGTGTTGCGGTCGATCCAGTCGTTATCGGGGGTGTCGCTGCGGGTGAGGGCGGCGAGCAAGGCGATGCCGGTGATGGTCTCGGTGAGGTCGGCGGCGGTGACGCCGGAACGGAGCTCGCCGCGTGCGGCAGCGGCATCGAGGCGGGCGTGTAACCCGGGGCCCAGTGCGTCGGCGAAGCGTTCGAGGAGGGCACTGTGCAGGGTGGCGTCAGCGGTCATCTCGCCGAGCAGTCCCGGCAGCGCGGCGCGGGCCGCCGGGGTGCTGAGGACCGCGATGGTGCCGCGGACCATCGCCCGGACGTCACCGGCCAGTGATCCGGTGTCCGGCAGGTTCGTGGCGATGCCGGCCGGGAACACGGCCTCGTGAACCAGATGAGCCTTGCTGGGCCAGCGCCGGTAGATCGCCGGCTTGCTGGTGCCGGCCTGCTGGGCGATGGCGTCCACCGACAGTGCGGCATAACCGACCTCGCCGAGCAGTTCGGCGGTGGCGGCCAGGGCCGCACTGTCGATGCGCGAATCACGGGGGCGTCCAAGTTCTTTCACCATTACGAAACTCATAGTAACATAACTAGTGTGACTGACACCACAGATGTCGTGCGGCTCGACGACCTGGCCGCTCCCACCTTCACGGCCGAGGCGCAGCAGCTCCGCGACATGATGGCGATGATGGCGGCGGACTGTCCCCTCGACGCGGACGCGCTGCACGCCAGGGCAAGCGCCGACACGGGTCTCGATGACTTCGGTGCCGACGACTACCGGGAACGCCTGGACGTGCTGCTGGGCGCGCTCCGGCAGATCGAGGGTTTCAACGGCCCCGGCGTCGTCAACTTCTACGGCCAGCTGCTGCAGCTGTTGAAGAACCGGCTGCTGCTCACTGATTTGTTGAAGCGGCATCCCGGGATTCACGACATCGAATTGCTGCCCCCCGTCGTGATTGTCGGGTTGCCGCGCACCGGGACAACTCACCTGCACAATCTGCTGGCTGCCGCCGGGACCTTCCGGACGCTGCCATATTGGGAGGCGGTGGAGCCGTTCCCCCTGCTATCCGAGGCCGGCGTCGAGCCGGACCCCCGCCGGACCCGGATGGATGTCGCGGTCAACGTCATGAACATCGTCATCCCGCATTTCCCTCTGATGCACGAGATGACCACCGACCATGTGCACGAGGAAATCCAGTTGCTGGCCAACGACTTCTCCACGATGTACTTCGAGACGTTGGCGGACGTCCCGGCGTGGCGTGACTACTACGAGTCGCATGATCAGACGCCGCATTACCGGCACATGGTGACCCAGCTCAAAGCCTTGCAATTCCTGCGCGGCGGCCGGCGCTGGTTGCTCAAGTCGCCACAGCATCTCGAACAGCTACCGGTGCTGAACGCCGAATTGCCCGGCGTGGTCGGTGTTTTCACGCACCGCGATCCGGTTCCGGTGGTGCTTTCGATGATCGCGATGATCACCTACTCGGCGCGCATGCACCGCAGCCCGGTTCCGGTCGAGCACATCGCGGCCTACTGGGTGCAGCGGCTGGAGCACATGCTTGCCGGACTGGTCCGTGATCGCGAGACCATCGGCCGGGATCGGTCCATCGACATCCGCTTCGACGACTTCATGGCCGACGATCTCGGCGCGGCGGAGAGCGTATTCGCCCTTGCGGAGGAACCGCTTTCGGAGACTGAGCGCAGTGCGATGGCGAACTATCTGGCCGGCCACCAGCGCGGCCGGCTGGGCCGGGTGGAGACGTCGTGCGCGATGTTCGGACTCGACCCGCACGACCTGAAAGCCCGCTTTGCGCCCTACACGCGGCGGTTCTTGAGCTAGGGCTGCTCCATGGTCGCCGGGTCGGCCAACGGCACCACCAGATGTGACGCGTGCACGCCCCCTTGGGAAAGCCGGTAGATTCCGCCTGCCAGCGCCGTCCGCTGCGGGCGCGTGGGCACGAGATGAGGGAAGTCGTAGGTTGTCAGCGTCAGCCGCAACCGGTGGCCCGGCGCGAGAAGTGCCGCCGTGGGGAAAACCTCGATGTCGTAGCGGGTCAGCTCGCCGGGCACGACGGGCTCGGCCGCCGATTTGGTGCTGAGGTGCTGCGGCCGGAGCGCGGTGCCGTCGGGCAACAGCCAGCTGGCCTCGGGGTCGAGCGCCCGGTGCGAACCGAGTAGCGCCCCCTGCGTCAGCGGACGGCTGATGCCCTCCGGGGAGAGGTCGTCGAGGTGTGCGACCCATAGGGTTTCACTGCGGTCGGCGGTGGCGAAGATGGTCAGCCCGACGGGCCCGGCCAGCAACTGCGCGGTGTCGAACGCCTCGCTGGTGTAGGTCAGCGCGTCGCGCTGCAGCCGGGTGTTGTTCTGGTCGTACCGGACACTGCGGCCCGTCTGCGAGGCCATGAAACTGCCCATGCCGAGGCTCCACTGCTCCAGGCTGCGCCCGGAAACCGGTCCGCGAGACAGGTATTGCAGCGTGGCGGTCGACTCCTCCGCGGACGGCGTGGCATGCAGGCCGCCACCCAGGCCGAGATAGAGCCGGGTCGGCATGGCTTCGGGGAACGGATAGGCATTGGTGCGGAACCACTTTGAACTCCCGATGGCCTGGAAGCGCACGGGCTGACCGGTAACGGAAGCGGTCTCATCGTCTTTGAGCCAACGGTTGAACCAGCGCAATTGCAGAGCCTGCAGATGCTGCCCGTCGAGATCCGAGACGTGGTACCAGGGGCCGGCCATCAGCTGGAACTTGTCGGAGACGGGCTGGTCGGCCGTCATGGCAGCGCCGGCGGGACGGCCGGCGAAGGTGTTCTGCAGCGCGGCGTAGTTCAGTGGCGCACCTCGCTGGAACGCGTCATGCCATCCGGCCACCAGAAACACCGCGATGCCGTTCTCGACGATCTTCGGCAGCACGTCGGCCGGGCGCATGGTGTCCCAGAACGCGCCGTCGAACGCGGTGTCACCGCCGGCCATCGCGTCTTTGATCAGGCCCTTGAAGTAGCTGCGCTGATCACGGCCGCGTTGTCGCACGGCGGAAATGCCGCCGGCTCTTGGCCTTTCATGGTCGCCCCGATGGGCGAACTCCAGCGCCGGGTTGACCACGTTCAGCAGCGAGTACGTGGCTCCATAGGCGCGCACCGTGCGCATATGCGGCACGCCGCCCATGGTGACGACGTCGCGATAGAAGTCGTTGGCTGCCATCGCCGGGAAGATCGCCTTCAGCGGTGAGCCAGGGCCCACCGCAGCCGCCGTCATGAGTTGGTTGATGGCCAGGTAGGAGATTCCGAACATGCCGACGCGGCCATTCGAATTGGGCAGGGAAGCAGCCCAATTCACCAGGTCGACGCCGTCCTGAACTTGCTCGGACCCCAGCATCGCGAAGGAACCGCCCGACACGCCTGTGCCCCGCACGTCGGCCATTACCTCGATGTAGCCACGACGGATCAGATACGGCGTTGCGCCGCCGCCGATCTGGGCGGCCGGTGGGGGCGCCTTCTTGCCGTAGGGCGTCATCGACAGTAGCACCGGGAAGGGCCCGGTGGCGGGCTCGCCGGTCGCGAGGTCGGTCGGGTAATGGATATCGACCCGCAGCGAGATGCCGTCGCTCATCGGTACGGCCACGTTGTGGTGGACACCGACGCCGTACTGCGCAGGCGGGGCCTCCCAGGGCGGCAGCAGTGGCGACGGGCTGGTCTTCCGCGTGCGCGCGGCGGCCCAACCCGCTATCGCCTTGATCCGTGCGCCCATCCCCGGTGTCTCGACATTCGTCTCCACGCCTCGACCGTACGCCGAACCCGAAAGAAGTTATTGCTTCGTGACGGAAACGTGTCTGGGTGCTCGGCGGTGTTCCCAGGGTTGGTCCGTAGCATCCGATCAGTGACCAGTAGTCCGTGTGAAAGAACTGACGAGGCCAAGGGCGTCGGCTGCATCTCGCGCCGGCGCATGCTGAGAATGGCTGCGGCAGCACCGGTTCTGGTCGGTATGCCTGCTGTGGTGTCCTCGCTCACCGCGCCGATGGCGAAGGCGGCCGGCCTCTCGGGTGCCGTCGTGTTCCTCGACCCCGGTCACAACGGGGCCAATGACGCGTCGATCACCAAGCAGGTGCCCACCGGCCGGGGCGGTACCAAGGATTGCCAGACCAGTGGAACGTCCACGGCTGCGGGTTTCCCCGAACACTCGTTCACCTGGAACGTGGTGCTGCTGATGCAGCAGCAATTGGCGAATGCCGGGGTTCAGGTGCACCTGTCCCGCAGCAACGACAATGCCTTGGGGCCGTGTGTCGATCAGCGGGCGGAAATGGCGAATTCCCTGCGACCGAATGCGGTCGTCTCGGTCCACGCCGACGGCGGCCCTGCCGGCGGCCACGGTTTTCACGTCAACTACTCGGCGCCACCGTTGAATCAGGTCCAGGCCGGGCCATCGGTGAAGTTCGCCCAGATCATGCGCGACCGGATGGTGGCAGCGGGGCTGACACCGGCGACCTACATCGGTAGCAACGGCCTCTATGGCCGGGCCGACCTGACAGGCCTGAACCTCGCTCAGTACCCGTCGATTCTGGTCGAGTGCGGCAACATGAAGAACGCGCAGGAGGCCGCCGCGATGGCCACCATGCAGGGGTGGCAGACCTACGCGAATGCCATCTGCCAGGGCATCGCCGCGTTCATCCAGGGCAGCTAGAGCTCGGCCAGCGCGATCCCGGTGACGCCCGGGCCCAGACGCGCCAGCTCGCGGTCGGTCCCGCCGGCGAGATCGACCACGCGGATGCCGCCGGAGCGCAGTTCGCTCACGTAGTACGTCGTGTAGTCGGGCGTGGCCAGGCCGATCGCTTCCTGATACCCGCGGGACAGGATCGTGTGCGCCCCGACCACGGGCTGGACCTGACCGCGATTGAGCGTGTTGCCGTCCGGCTCGGCGCCGCGGTCCGTCCAGACCAGGTTCCCGGAATTGTCCAGATCGAGGTCGATGGGCTCGGGCAGGTCCTGCCAGAGCAGCTCGACGTCGTCGCGGTCAGCGACCGTCTGTCGGGACGGAATTTCGGTGCCGCACCGGAAGATTCGGCCCTGGCCGCCGTCGGGCGCGCCCTTCTGTGTCCAATAGACCAGCTTGTTGACCGGGTCGACGGCGATGCCTACGCAGTGATTGCGCGGATCCTGCTCGTCGGTACCCGCCACCACCAGCGTCTCCAAACCGGAACCGTCCAACCGGCACCGCAGCACCTGCATGCCTTCGCGGTCGCACCAGTAGAGCAACCCCGCGTCGAAATCTGCGGTCAGCTGCTTGCCCGTGGTGAACGCACCCCGCGGGACGATGGTCCGTCGGTCCGATCCGTCCAGATTCACCCGCTCCAGCGACCCGTTGCGGGTGAAGAACGTCGAGAAGGCACCGCGTCCGGAGTCCGGGTCGGGCGTCCCCATGTTGGTCCAGTAGATGTGGCCTTCAGCCTGGTCGACGACGATCCCGTCGGGCGTCTCGTCGACGTCGGTCACCAACGTCCGCACGCGAGAACCGTCGAGGGGCACAGCAAGGATTTCGCGCTTGGCGATGTGCAGCACCAGCAGTTCGGTCACGACGCTCCCCATTCGGACGGCTCGACGCAGACGCTACTGAAATGTTTTTCCGGCGGCTAGCGTTGCTTCGACCCGTGAAATCATTGGAGGCTGACTGTGCACATTGATCTGACCGGCAAAACCGCACTGGTCACCGGGTCCACTCAAGGCATCGGACTGGCCATCGCCGAGGGGCTGGGTGCCAGCGGAGCGCGCGTGGCCGTGAACGGGCGCAGTGAGGAACGCGTGCAGGCGGCCGTCGCCGAGCTGGCCGGCAAGGGCATAGCGAACGTCATCGGCGTCGCCGCGGACGTCACCACCGCCGAAGGCGTATCGCAACTCACACAACAACTTCCGGATGTCGACATCCTTGTGAACAATCTCGGCATCTTCGGATCGGTCCCGGCCCGGGAGATCACCGACGAGCAGTGGCGCACCTACTTCGAGGTGAACGTGCTGTCGGCTGTACGGCTCATTCGTACCTATCTGCCCGGGATGACCGAACGTGGCTGGGGCCGCATGATCCAGATCGCCAGTGACTCGGCGATCGTCATTCCGGAAGAGATGATCCACTACGGCACGTCGAAGACCGCGCTGCTGGCGGTGACCCGCGGCTTCGCCAAGGATGCGGCCGGTACGGGCGTGACGGTGAACTCGGTGATCGCCGGGCCGACGCACACAGGCGGCGTCGAGGACTTCGTCTATCAGCTGGTCGACAAGAACTTGCCGTGGGACGAGGCGCAGCGGGAGTTCATGATCAAGTACCGACCACAATCGTTGCTGCGCAGGCTGATTGAGCCCGAGGAGATCGCGAACATGGTGGTCTACCTCAGTTCGCCACAGTCCTCGGCAACCACCGGCGCCGCGGTGCGCGCCGACGGTGGCTACGTCGACTCGATCCTGCCCTGACTTGCGTAAGCGCATCGTCATCGCCGGGCTGGGGGACAGCGGCATCCTCGCCGCTGTCCGCCTGGCGCCGCACGCGGACGTCGTCGGCATCTCGGTCAAGGACGGCCTGGTCAGCGGTCAGGAACTCGGCATGCGCATCTCGCGGCCGGACGCCTGGGCGCGAGACTATTTCATCGGTTACCGTCGGTTCCGCGGCCTGGATGGGGTGCGAATCGTGCACGGCGCCTTGACGAGTGCCGACCTCGATGCTCGGACCGTCACTGTCGTGGCGGCCGACGGAACCGAGACCGCCGAGCCATTCGATGTGCTGGTGATCTCGACCGGAACCACCAATGGATTCTGGCGCCGGCCGACGCTGCAGACGGCAGATGACGTCGCTGCGGATTTGAAGGACACCCACGAGCGGCTGGCCGGTGCGCAGCGCATCGCCGTGGTGGGTGGCGGCGCCACTGCGGTGAGCAGCGCCGGGAACTTGGCCCGCACCTGGCCGGACAAGGTGATCGACTTGTATTTTCCCGGTGCCCAGATACTTCCGGGATATCACGTGGGAACTCAGGTACGCGTCGCGCAGCGCCTGGCGGAGTTGGGCGTCCGGCAGCACCTCGGCCACCGCGCGATCCTGCCTCCCGGCCGTGATGAAATAACGACGGGGCCAATCGAATTCAGCACCGGTCAACCGGACGCTGTAGTCGATGCGGTGCTGTGGGCGGTCGGGTGCGTGCAGCCGAACACCGGATGGCTGCCGCCTGAGATACTCGACGACGACGGCTTCGTCCGGGTCACGCCGGCACTGACGGTGCCCGGGTACCCGGCTGTCTTCGCGGTCGGCGACGTTGCGGCCACCGATCCGCTGCGGACATCAGCACGTAATGGCGGTGGCGCCCTCGTGGCCCGAAACATCTTGGCGCAGATGAAGTCTCGGAAGTTGCGCCGCTACCGGCCGCCGTCTGTGCGGTGGGGTTCGGTGCTCGGCCCGCAGCCCGACGGGCTGGAGGTGTTCACCCCGTGGGGCCAGGCGGTCCGGTTCCCGGCGTGGACGGTCGACCGGGTGCTGCAGCGGTTCGTCGTGCGCCGCCAGCTGTACCGGGGCGTGCGGGATTGACGGCCGGGGCCTACTGCCGTTGAGCCTGTCGTTACGGCGCCCGCTACTCGCGCTTTTGCGCCCTCACTTCAGGGTCAACGGAACTCACCAGGTATCGACAAAGCCGCGGCGCGGGGGCAGCCCTGCGGGCTCGGCCGTCGCCAGCGTCGCGGCGATCAGGGACCGGGTTTCTGCGGGGTCGATGACGTCGTCGATCTCGAACATGGACGCCGCATTGAGCGCCGCGGCATTGGCTTGCGCGGCCGCGGTGGCGTCCCGCACCGCTTGCTCGCGGGCGTCGTCGTCGGCGATGGCTTCGAGTTCCTTGCGCAGCCCGAGTCGTACCGCGCCCTCGAGTCCCATAGGTCCGAGATGTGCCCCCGGCCACGCCACCGTCAGCAGCGGTTCATGCAGGCTGCCACCGCACATCGCCTGTGCGCCAAGGCCGTAACCGCGACGAAGGATCACGGCGATGAGCGGGACCCGCAATGCCGCACCGGCGACCAACAGCCGCGACCCGCGGCGCACCAGTGCTTCGGCCTCGGCCGCGGGGCCCACCATGAAGCCCGGGCAGTCGACCAGCGACACCACGGGAATCCCGAAAGCGTCGCAGAGTTGCAGGAACCGGGCCGCCTTGTCGGATGCCGCGGCAGTGATGGCGCCGGCCATGACCATGGTGTTGTTGGCCAGAATCCCGACCGGCCGGCCCTCGATGCGGGCCAGCGCGGTCACCAATTCGGGCGCGAACTTCTGCCGCAAATAAGTGACGGAGCCTTCGTCGGCGAGCGTCTCGATGATCGGCGCGACGTGGTAGGCCCGCCGGGCACGCTCGGGAACAATTGTGCGCAAAGCGTTTTGGTCTGGCGCGGTGCCGGGTGTGGTTGGCCCGCGGAAATAGCCGAGCAGTTGCCGGGCCACTGACACTGCCGCGGTCTCGTCCGCCACCACCACGTCCACCACACCGTTGGGTGCCTGCACCGAGAGCGGGCCGACGGCATCGGGTGCGATATCACCGAGACCGCCGCCGGCAATCATCGCCGGGCCACCCATGCCGATCGAGGTGTCCTCGGTCGCGACGATCAAATCCGAACAGCCCGCGATCACGGCATTGCCCGCGAAACAGCGGCCCTTGACCACCGCGATCCGCGGCACCACGCCGGACAAGCCGGCCCACAATGCGAAGGCGCGGACGTCGAGTGAGGACACCGTGGGATGGTCGGTGTCGCCGGGGCGCCCACCGCCGCCCTCGGCGAAGAACACCGTCGGCAACTTCATCCGCTCGATCAGTTCGAATAGCCGATCCTTCTTGAGGTGCCCGAGCGCGCCCTGCGTGCCGGCGAGCACGGTGTAGTCGTAGGACAGCACCGCGCAGGGCCGGCCGTCGACGTGGGCGGTGCCGGCCACGAGGCCGTCGGCCGGGGTGCGGGCGATCAGGTCGTCGAGCTCCCGGCGCGCCCGCTGTGCGGCGATCGCGAAGCGCCCGTATTCGACGAAGCTGCCGGCATCGACCAGGTCCTGGATGTTCTCCCGGGCCGTCCGCCCGCCGGCGTCATGCCGCCGCTGTACGGCGTCCGGCCGGGCGGCGTCCTCGGTCAGCGCGCGGCGGCGCAGGAGCTCGGTGTGGTCGTCGCGCAATGGTTCGTCCGGCATGAGGACAGCCTGCCAGGCGTCGCGGGTGGCGGTGCGGCATGATCGGTCCATGCAATCGACCGCAACCACCACCGTTGCCCGCCCGATCGACGTGGTCTGGGCGACCCTGATCGACCACGAAGGCATGGCGAACTGGGGCCCCGGCATCAGCGTGACCATCGACCAGCCCGGCACCCCGGCGCCGAATGGCCTGGGCGCCGTCCGGCGTATCTCGGCGCCGGGACCGGCTCCGGCGATCGTCGAAGAGGTCGTGACGTTCGACGCGCCCCATGTGTTCGGCTACAAGGCCCGCTCCGGCGTGCCGTTCCCGGGTTACTCGGGTGAGGTGCGCCTGACCGCCGAGGGTTCGGGAACCCGCATCGACTACACGCTGAACTCGACGGCGTCCTTCCCGCCGGTGAAGCTGGCGCTGACGGCCATCAACCAGGTCCTGCTGCGGCTGTTCGCGAAGGCCGCGTCGAAGGCGTAGTCCACGTCGGCCCGGCACGTTCGACTGCGGTAGAACGTGCCGGGCACACCGGTACCGTCGATCGCGAGTTGTCGCGATTCCGGACATTGTCAGCCGAAGGTGACGGTTTCGGATCGAACAGGTCTGGCGAGCTGCCGCATGGCGGTATGTGTCTGGTGTACGAGTGGCGCGGCTGTTTGCGAGAAGCTCTGCAGCCAAGTACGTGGCTTCAATCAGAACGCAATCGTGCCCGCCGTAATTGAAGGCGGGTACTTGCTGAGGCCGTCAGCAGTCCCTACTTCAATAACGACCGGCAGATCCCACCGCGACGGAGCTCGCGTACTTATCGTCCCTACCCAAGTGATCCGGCGTCGCCAAGCGCCCAGGGATTTATCAGTAGAGCCAATCTCGTGCGATAGAACCCGTGGGCGGGAGGCGTTCCAGGCTGATCGGCGGACTAGCGAATCTCTCGGGCGATCGCGTCGAGGAGCGCCGGGTACCGGTTCGCCTCGGGATGACCGCCGGGCTTACCACTGCTGACGACGGCGGCGGCGAGGTTCCGGGCCGGGTCGGCCCATACCGCGATGTTGGTCAGCCCGGTGTGGCCGAAGGCCTCGGGAGCGCCCCGGCCGAACGGGCCGAATCGCTTGGAGCCCAACATGTATCCCGTGCCCCAGCGCATCGGTTGGAGCCCGACGGCGATGTCGGGGCGCAACCGTCGGCATGGGGCGGTCGCCGCGCGCAGAGTTTCCGCACGTAGCACCCGAACTCCGTCGAGTTCCCCGCCGCGACAAAGCATCTCGGCGAAGCGGGACAGTTCGACGGCGTTGGAGACCGTGCTTGACGATGGCACCACACTGGTCAGGAAGTCCGGCGTGTTGCTGAACGGGATGATCTGGTTCGGGGTTCCCCCGACCGCTTTCTTGAACGCCGCCGCCATCGGTGCGGGCAGCGGCTTGCCGGTGACATGGCTCGGCGCGACCAGCGGAACGTCTTCCGACGCAACGCCGTAATTGGTCCAGCGGAATCCCAGCGGTTCGAGGATTTCGGTGGCCAAGATGTCGCGGATGCTGCGACCCGTTGCGGCCGAGACGATTTCGCGGATCAGCGGTCCCCAAGTGAGGCCGTGGTACATGTGCATCAGGCCCGGCCGGTAGATCGGCCGCAGATTCCCGAGCATCTCGCGGGCGTATTCACTGTCGTTCATCCGCTTGAGGTCGGGCCGCGGGCCGGTGGCCAGCGGAACCCCGGCGCTGTGGGTGACGACGTGCCGCACGGTGGTGCGGTCCTTGCCGTGGCTGGTGTACGTCGGCAGGTAGTCGCAGACGCGGGCGTCCAGGTCGAGCTCACCGCGCTCGACGAGCATGTGCACCACGGTCGTGCTGATCGCCTTCGCGGCCGAATACACGCAGAACGGGGTGTCGACGCCGACCGGGATCTTCTCGGCGTCAACCGGATCGTCGGGCCCGTTGCCCCAGCCATGACCGATGGCGCGGTTGAGCACCACCCGGCCGTTCTGCCGCAGACAAACCTGGATTGCCGGGTGCATGCCGGCGGCGTACCAGTGTCGCGCCGCCTGCCAAATCCGCTCCACCGCTTGCGGATCGATGTCGGTGTGGTCTTCTGCGCCGGTGGCCGTCACCGAGTCCAGGTCGGCGGGGAGCCGAATGCGGCCGGTCTGGGGTTCCGTCATGCGTCCTTCCGATGCAGCACAGCCGCGAGGTGGTGGCGCAGCGGGACGCCCACGGCGGCCATCCGGACGTTGTAGCTCAACGTATCTCCGTCGAGTCGGTACCAACGGCGCAGGGCGTCAACCTCTTTCGCGGAGTCGGTGCGTCCGATGTCGGTGGTGGACAGGTCCAGCACGAATTCGCCGTCGGTGCTGAGCGTGCCCTGCAGGATCTCGGTGATGCCGGTGGGATGCGCCAGCACCCACTCGATGCGGCCGGGCGCGGGGACCCGGAGGTAGCCGGTCTCGGCGTGCAGGGGACGGCCGTCCTCAGCAGCGCGGGTCTTCTGGCTGTAGGCCAGGAATGGCTTGCCGACGTGGCCGAAGGTGACCTCTTCGAGGTAGTCGAACGAGGCGATGGTCGGGTACTCGCCGGAGCCGGTGCCGGCCCAGGTGCCCACCAGCGGGGCCAAGACCGCGATGTCAGGGTGTAGATCGGGCATATCGGCTACTTCGTTCCGACGGTCAGTAGGTCGGACACGATGAGCGTCCACGCCGGCCGCTTCACCCGGTGCTGCTCAGACACGGTGAAGCCGGCGCCCTCGAACAGCTTTTTCATCTCCGCGGGCGACGGGTTGTGAGCGGGGTTCAGAATGTGTGACGACAGCACGTGAAATGGCAGCACCTGCCGTGGGCTGATGGTGGTGACGGCCGCGATCCCGCCGGGCTTGAGCACGCGGTGGAACTCCCGCAAGGCCGCCGGTTGGTCGAACCAGTGGAACGCCGACGTCGTGACCACCGCGTCCAGCGCACCGTCGTTGAACGGCAGCTCCTCGGCGGGCGCGGTGACCCAGTTGACCTTCGAGGACCGGGCCTTGGCCTGGGCCAACATACCCTCGGACATGTCCACGCCGGTGACCACGGCATGGAGCTCACGTTCGATCCGGTCGGCGAAAATGCCGGTCCCGCAGCCAATATCGGCGACGGTCAGGGCGCCGTGCGCGCGGAGCTGAGCCAGCACCTCGTCCTGCGCGGGCTGGTAGACGATGCGCTGGAGCACCTGGGTGTCATAGGCGGGGGCGGCGAAGCCCCAGAATCGGGTGACGGTGTCATTGAATCCCCGGCGTTGAACCATGAACGTAAGCCTAGGCGTCGCCGCAGCTCGGACGGGGCTGGCTACGCTGCCGCTTTATGAGTTCCTGGATCGCCCAACTTCTGGACTTCGCGCGCGACGGTGACACCTTCATCGCACCGCAGCCGACGGAGGGGCCCGGACGGTCCTTGTTCGGTGGGCTGATCGCCGCGCAGGCGCTCGGTGCGGCCGGTCGTACCGTCGAGCCCGACAAGCTGCCGCAGTCGCTGCACCTCTACTTCGTCCGCGGCGGCCAATACGGGGTCGACGTGGAGTTTCACGTGGAACGGACCAGAGACGGCCGGTCCTTCGACACCCGTCGCGTCACCGCGCAGCAGCACGGGAAGACGATCCTGGAGATGATCGCGTCGTTCCATGTCGCCGAGCCCGGCGCCGACTGGCAGCGTCCCGAAGTGGTGGGTCTCGAGTTCGACGTCGCCGTGCCGAAGGCGCCCAGCCTGACTGCCGCCGACCATTTCGATATCCGGGTACGGCCGGAAGACGCCGGTGCGTTCGCCGTCCCGCCGTTCTGGATCCGCACCAGAGACCAGATCGAGGACGATGCCCTGATCCGGGCCGCCGCCCTGACCTTCATGTCCGACTTCGGTCCGGTGCCCGTCGCGCGGCCCGACGGAACGGATCTGCACGACGGATTCGCGGCGAGCCTGGACCACGCGGTGTGGTTCCACCGGCCGTTCGCCCCGCACGACTGGCACCGCTACGAGGTCACCCGGCTGAACAACACCGACTCCCGAGGGCTGGTCACCGGAGCCCTGTACGACACTGGTGGGGTGCTGATCGCCAGCACCAGCCAGGAAGCCCTGTGGCGGCTGTAGCCCGGAAGATCACTCAATGACCGTCCCGACGCCGACCTGCTACCGGCATCCCAGCCGACCGACGTACGTGAGCTGCAGCCGGTGCGGCCGTCCCATCTGCCCGGACTGCATGACGCCGGCTGCGGTGGGCCAGCAGTGCCCGGAGTGCGTCAATGAAGGCAGGCAGTCGGTGCGTGAGGCCCGGACCCACTTCGGCGGACGGATCACCGAGGGTGCGCTGGTCACCTACACGCTGATCGCGGTCAACGTGGTGATGTTCGTGCTGCAGCACACCTCGGTGCAGATGCAGCAGGACCTGGTGCTGTGGCCGCCCGGGGTTGCCGTCTACGGGCAGTACTACCGCTTGGTGACATCTGCCTTCCTGCACTACGGCCTGGCGCACATCGTCTTCAACATGTGGGCGCTGTGGGCGGTCGGGCCGCAGTTGGAGCAATGGCTGGGCCGGCTTCGCTTCGGGGTTTTGTACGCGCTCAGTGGCCTCGGTGGGGCGGTCCTGGTGTATCTGCTGTCGCCGCTGAACTCGGGTACGGCCGGTGCGTCGGGCGCGATCTTCGGCCTGTTCGGCGCGACGTTCGTCCTCTTCCGGCGGCTGCAGCTCCAGGTCCGCGGCATCGCGCTGCTCATCGTCATCAACCTGGTGATCACTTTCGTGCTACCTGCCGTCAGCTCGCAAGCGATCAGTTGGCAGGGGCACGTCGGTGGGTTGGTCACCGGCACTTTGGTGGCAGCCGTTTTCGCCTACGTGCCTGCGCGGCAACGACTCCTGGCGCTGATCTCGGTGACCTCGGTGTTGCTCGTACTGTTCGTCGGCTTGGTGCTGCTGCGGACGCAGCAGCTACAGACGATGTACGGGATGATCCCGAGTTAGGGGAGCAACGCCATCTCGCGGGCGTTCTTGATCGCGGTGGCGACCTGCCGCTGTTGCTGGACGGTCAGGCCGGTCACGCGCCGGGACCGGATCTTGCCGCGTTCGGAGATGAACTGCCGCAGCATGGCGGTGTCCTTGTAGTCGATGCGCTCGATCCCGAGCTTGGTGAACATGTTCGCGGTGGGCCGTTTCGCTTCGACCGGCCGCCGAACGGTCTTGCGCTGCGCCATTACCAGCTCGCTTTCCGGATGCCGGGCAGTTGTCCTTCGTGCGCCAGTTCCCGCACCCGGACGCGGGACAGCCCGAACTTGCGCAAGTGGCCCCGCGGACGGCCGTCGACCGCGTCCCGGTTGCGCACCCGCACCACGCTGGCATCGCGCGGCTGACGGGCCAGTTCCCGCATGGCCGTGGCCTGTTCGTCGGCAGTGCTCAACGGAGACTTGATGATTGCCTTGAGTTCGGTCCGGCGCTCGGCAAAGCGCGCGACGGTCAGCCGGCGCTGCTCGTTCTTGGCGATCTTCGATTTCTTGGCCATGGCGGCTCAGCGCTCCTCTCGGAAGTCGACGTGCTTGCGGATGATCGGGTCGTACTTGCGCAGCACCAGCCGATCGGGATCGTTGCGCCGGTTCTTGCGGGTGACGTAGGTGTAGCCGGTGCCCGCGGTGGACTTCAGCTTCACCACGGGGCGGATATCGGTGCGGGACATCTAGATTCGCACCCCGTCCCGACGTAGCCGGGCCACCACGGCTTCGATGCCGTCCCGGTCGATCACCTTGATGCCCTTGACGCTGACCTGGAGCCGGATCCGGCGGCCCTCCGAGGGCAGGTAGTAGGTCTTGCTCTGGATGTTCGGGTTCCACCGACGCGAGGTGCGCCGGTTGGAGTGCGAAACCGTGTTGCCGAAGCCGGGTTTGCGCCCGGTCACCTGGCAGTGCGCTGACATGTCTTCCGCCCTATCGTTAATGAAAATCGTTTTCGACAAGTGCCGGTCGCCACTGTAGCGTGGCGGCGACAGAATTGAAAATGATTGTCGATAAGGAGTGGCGATGCGGACGCCGGTGATCGTCGTGGCTGGTCAGGGACCGACCGGATACGTGACCGAGGAACTGTTGAAGGGACCGGGCACGGTACTCGTGGAGCATCAGTTCGACGGGCACGTCGTGCGTCGTCGCACCGTCACCGCGCCGCACGGGATCGTCAACGAGACCGAAACGGCGCTGGAACTGGCGCACGGCTGCGTGTCCTGCACCGTCCGGGGCGACCTGCTGGTCTACCTGCGCCTGCTGCACCGGCGCGACGACGTCCACCGAATCGTCGTCCACCTGGAACCGTGGATGGAGCCCGAGTCGATCTGCTGGGCCATCAACCATGTACGGGTCCACGTCGGTCCCGGATACATCGACGGCCCGGCCGCCCGGGACGTGGCGATCGCCGGCGTGGTGACGTGCGTCGAAGCCGCCGACTGGCTCACCGACGCGCTGGGCGACGACGAACTGCCCGACGGTCGGACCGTCGCGCAGGTGGCGGTGGGGCAGGCCGAGTTCGCCGACGTCCTCGTGGTGACCCACGCCGAACCCGTGCTACTGGCGGTCTGCCGCCGGCTGGCACCGCGAGCGCAGCTGGTCACCGAGCCCGACATGATCGAGGGCGCGTTGCGCACTTTGTGGCCCGATGCCCGGCTGGGCCGCGCCGACGAACCGCACGGACCGCTGCTCGCCGGGCAGCCCAGCCTCAATACTGAAGGGCCCGTTCAGATTGTCGAGTTCAACGCGCGCCGGCCGTTTCACCCCGAACGTCTGCACGACGCCATCGACCACCTCCTGGACGGCGTGATCCGGACGCGTGGCCGGATGTGGCTGGCCAACAGGGCTGATCACGTTATGTGGCTGGAGTCGGCGGGCGGTGGCCTGCGAGTGAGCAACGCCGGCCGGTGGGTCGCCGCCATGACGGTCAGCGAAGCGGCCTACCTGGACCTCGAACGTCGGGCCCTGGCTGACCTGATGTGGGACAACGACTTCGGGGACCGGCACACCGCGATGACGATCCTGGTGTGCGGTGCCCGCCCAGGCGACGTCACCGCTGCGCTGAACGGCGCCTTGCTGACCGACGAGGAATTCGCCGCGCGCGACGCCTGGTCCGGCTACCCGGACCCGTTCGGGGACTGGCACCAGGAGCCGTGCACCGCCGGCGACGTGACCGTTGTCGGCGACGGCACCGATCATGGCACGGCGTGACCCGTTCTGGACTCGATAGTCAAACGCCTTGGTAACGAGGCGATCACACCGCGCGTTGGTCGGCCGAGCCGGCGCGCCCCGGCGTTAGTTTTCACTACGTGTTGGCGACTCTGGTTGGCAAGAATTTCGGCGCGAAACTGCGCCGGCTCGCGGTGGCGGCCGTCGCTGCCCTGACGGTCCCGGCAATGGCGATGCCCGCGGCAGTGCCGCAGGCGCACGCTGCCGCGAAAGCGGTTGAGGTGCTCAATATTCCGTCGCCCGCGATGGGACGTGACATCAAGGTCGAGTTCCAGGGCGGCGGGCCGCACGCGGTGTACCTGCTCGACGGACTGCGCGCCCAGGACGACCAGAGCGGTTGGGACATCAACACCGCCGCGTTCGAGTGGTACTACCAGTCGGGCATCTCGATGGTGATGCCCGTCGGCGGACAGTCCAGCTTCTACAGTGACTGGTACCAGCCCGCGACCAACAACAATGGCGTCATCACCTACAAGTGGGAGACGTTCCTGACCCAGGAGCTGCCGGCCTGGCTGGCCGCGAACCGGGGCGTGCAGCCGGCCGGCAACGCCGTCGTCGGTCTGTCGATGTCGGGTGGTTCCGCGCTGACGCTGGCCATCTGGCACCCGTCGCAGTTCATCTTCGCGGGCTCGCTGTCGGGCTTCCTCAACCCCTCGCAAGGCCTGTGGCCGACGCTGATCGGCTTCGCCATGAAGGACGCCGGCGGGTACAACCCGACCCAGATGTGGGGCATCGCCAGCGATCCGGCCTGGCGGCGTAACGACCCGACCGTCAACGTCCAGCAGCTGGTGGCCAACAACACCGCCATCTGGGTGTACTGCGGCAACGGCATGCCGTCCGACCTCGATACGCCGGGCGACATGGGCATCCTGTACAGCGCCCAGTTCCTGGAGAACCTCACGATCAGCTCCAACCGGGACTTCCAGAAGCTGTACCAGCAGGCCGGTGGCCGCAACGCGGTCTTCAACTTCCCGCAGGACGGCACCCACAGCTGGGGCTACTGGGGCCAGCAGCTGCAGGCCATGAAGCCGGACCTGCTGCGCGTGCTCGGTGTCGGCGCTCCGGTACCGCCGCCGGCCGCCCCGGCTCCGGCTCCCGTGCCCGCGCCCGCGGTGGCTCCGGTCGCGGTGCCGGCACCGGCTCCTGTCGCTGCCGCGGTTCCCGCCGCGGTGCCTGCTGCGGTTCCGGCCGCAGTCCCGGCGCCTGTCGCACCTGCTCCGGCCACCACCGGTGGCCTGGTGCTCGCGCCGACGGGCTAGATCCGCAAGACTCGGGGGTCGGAAACGACACCTGAAAGGGCGGGCAGCCGTGCAGACCACGATCATCTACGGGCCGGGCGACATTCGACTCGAGGAGCGCCCGGATCCGCAGATTCAGTCACCGGGCGACGCAGTGGTCCGGGTGGTGCGGACCTGCGTGTGCGGTTCGGACCTGTGGCCGTACCGCGGCGTCGCGCCGACGACTGCACCGCACCCGATCGGGCATGAATTCATCGGGATCGTGGAAGCCGTTGGCGCCGAGGTGAAGAACGTGCGCGTCGGGGATTTCGTGATCTCGCCGTTCACCGACAGCGACGGCACGTGCGTGCACTGCCGCAACGGGATCACCACCTCGTGCGTGAATTTCGGGGTCTGGGGCGGGGCCACCCGGTCCGGTGAACCCCTCGACGGGGCGCAAGGGCAATACGTCCGTGTGCCCTTCGCTGACGGCACCCTGTTCACGGTGCCGGAAGCGCCCGACGCCGCGCTGTACCCGCACCTGCTGACCCTCGCCGACGTCATGTCCACCGGGCATCATGCCGCACGGGCCGGGAACGTTCACCCCGGCGCCACGGTGGTGGTCGTGGGCGACGGCGCCGTCGGGTTGTGTGCGGTGCTGGCATCGAAACGCCTTGGTGCGGAACGGATCATCGCGATGTCTCGGCACGAAGACCGGCAGAATCTGGCCCGCGCCTTCGGGGCGACGGACATCGTTGCCGAACGTGGCGATGAGGGGATCGCGGCCATCGAGGAAATGTTGGGCGGGATCGGTGCCGACTCGGTGCTGGAGTGCGTCGGCACCAAGGATTCGATGCGCCAGGCGCTCGGCGCGGTCCGTCCCGGTGGCCATCTGGGGTTCGTCGGCGTGCCCGCCGGCGCACCCGAGTTGCCGATGCGCCAACTGTTCAACACGAACATCCACGTCGCGGGCGGCATGGCGACCGTCCGGCCCTACCTCGACGAGCTGCTGCCGGACGTGTTGTCCGGAGCCATCGAGCCCGGCCGGGTTTTCGACCTGGCCCTACCGCTCGCTCAGGTCGCCGACGCGTACACCGCGATGGATCAGCGCACGGCCATCAAGGTGCTGCTCGAGCCCTGATTGCCGGCGCGTCGGCCACAGGCAGGTGGCCGGTTCCTCCAATGTCATTGCCAGACTTGGCTCGTAGCGTTTGCGTTGAAGGCGTCTCTGGGGCGATGGAGGGACGAGCGATGCGCATCAACAGCAAAACAGCCGGGCTGGTGATTGGCGGTGCGGCAGTTGCCGCGGCGGCCGCGCTGGCCGTCGGTCATGACAGCGGTGTCTCCGACGGCGGTGTCACCTTGGCCAAGAACGGGGTCGCGGTCAGTTCGCAGTTTCCGTTCACTTCTCCGCCGCCGGCGAATGTCCGCGCCGGCGGATATGACTCGGGCCTGACCACGACGACCAATCCGCCCTAGTGTCGCGCGTCTGAAATTTGTTTTACGGGCGTGGGGCAGGATTTCGTCGGCGGTCTTGGTCCACACGAATGGGTGGCATCCGCTGTTCCAGCCGTCGATGCACGCACTGATGGCGGCGATGAGTTCTTTGACGCTGTCGAACGATCCCCGGCGGATGGCTTGTCGGGTGATGATCGAGAAGAACACTTCGACCACCGGGACTGAGCCCTAGCTAGCTAGGCGCGATCGACGGCGCCTCCGCGTCCACTGTCATCCGAACGGGCGAACTTTCATTGATTTGCTGCGGGTATTCCGTCCGGCGCTGACCGGGCGAAAGGCAGCCGTGATATACCGAACGGGCGCATGACGACCCCTGCCCTGATAGAGAATTGAGGACCAGTTGAAGGATTCATCGGCTTTAGTCACCCGGTCCCGCGAGTTTGCGACCAGCCAGCGTGGTAACCGGCCATCACGGTGGATCCCGGCGATGCTCGCCGCAGTACTGACCAGCCCCCTGCTGGCCCCGGCGGCCCACGCGGACCCGGTGGCCACAGTCATGGACAAGACCCAGCGGATGACCGAGCCGAATCTCAGCTCCCACCAGGACGGGTGGTACAGCCCCGGTGATCGCCTCACCCTGGTCTGTTCGCGCCGAGGCCAGCAAGTGAAGGGCCACTTCAGCTTCAACATTCCTGGCGGCTGGGACAACTTGTGGTACCGGACCTCTGACGGTCACTTCGTCGCCGACGTCGACATCGAAACCGGCACCCTCAAAGACGTGACCCCGGACTGCGGTGACGGCGGCGGGGCGCCCGCCCCGGCCCCAGCGGCCGCCCCGGCGCCGTCAGACAGCGCCAGTTCTGCGCTGGCCTGGGCGAATAGCAAGATCGGCTCGGATGACTACGACCAGGCGTGCGGGGTGTTTGTGGCGAACGCCTACGGCCAACAGGGGCTCGGGGTCGGCACCGCATACGCGTTCTACGAGAAACTGAATGGTGAAGGCAAGATCCACCCGGGCGTTGCGGCGCCCGCAGGAGCGCTGGTCTTCTCACTGGCGGGGGATCCCCGCGGCCATGTGGACCTGGCACGCGGTGACGGCACCTTTATCTCCGGTGGCGTCGACCCGCGCTACAACCTCGGGCCCGGCGGGGGCCACACCGTACAACTGCTCTCCAGCCCGAATCCATCGCGCGGATCACGGGTTCTGGGTTGGGCGTACGCACCATGGTGACGCGCCGGCGCGGTAAGGCTCGTCGGTCCGGCCGCGCCACCACATCTGGCGCCTGGGCTCACGATTCAGGCCAATGGCCGTCAGCGAAACTTGTTGTCGGACGGAATATTCGACGTTTGCGTGCATCCATTGCGCTCTGACACGTGCAGTTCTTCGACCCCCAAAAGAGAGAACACGGAGAAGCACCGGCGTCTGGACGCACCCTGGGACCTGATGGGCATGTGCCCGGGGAGGACATCCCCGCGACTGTCTGAGCATGTACGTGACCCGCACCTGACAGCGAGCAGTCGCCCGGATCGACATGTCCAAGATCGACGACGATCAACACATCCGGACGGGGGAGGGGGCACGCCAATATTTCATCGGCCGAGACTTCGTGTTCAAAATGGAGGACGTTGGATTGTCGGGGTCGATTCCGAGTTCCTCCGCTACGAACCCAACGACCGGGCGCACCCGGCACTGGAACCGTTGGTCCGTGATTGGCTGCAGCCGTGTGAGATTCAGCAATCTATGTAGGACGCCGCGGGAGTGCGGTGTGACTCCGGCTCCTCATCAATCACCGGATGATCTTGTCGTGCAACGTGTTTGACTCGCCGACCACGGTCAGCATCGTAGTCGGCGCGCGGGGCGATGCGCGCCGAGTGCAGCCGAGTTGGCCATCAACCCCCGCGCCTTCGCCGGACTGATCACCAGGTGCTTCGACCCGGCGGCGGACACGGGGCCGGCGGTGGCTACCGACGCATGATGGTGGTCCCCGACGAGCCCCGGTTGTGACTGAGCAGTTTCGCGAAGCAGTGGTCGGCGTCGAAACCCTGACTGTCACACCACCTGTTGGCCTGATCGCCGCCGGCGAACGGGACTCCGGCAACCGTCACCCACCAGGTGGGAGAGCTGAACACCGGCCAATCACCCGACCACAGTAGGCGCGCGCCGGGAAAACGCTGCCGCAACTGCATGTGTTCGCGCATGATGTCGCTTGCCGACCAAGTGATTCCGTCAGCGACCAGACCCGGTCGTTTCGAGCTGAGTTGCGGTTGCCACACCTCGAGCAGCGTCGCGTCGATCGCAACACGGTCCGCGGCAGCGAGATCGGTGAGCGCCGACTGGGCCGCGTCATCGACGGTGCCGGTTGCCGGTGTACCCACGGCGGCGGCGGTGATGCTGGACGCGCCGAGGGTGCCTGCGGTCGGCGTCTGGTCGGTGCCTTGTCGAGTAACGGTCATCCGCAGCTGATCGGCCGATCTTGGTGTCCGCCAGTAAGTTCCGGCGGGAAAGATCAAGGTGGCTCTACTGCCTCCGGGGGCGGCGGTCAGTGGGGCGGACGCCGTGTCGAACAGGCCAGCAGCCACATTGCGCCCGGAACCGTCGACGACGTCGACCTGTAATCGGCTGTTGGCCAGCAGGTCTCCGGCAGCACAGGCCGGGGTGATGCGGGTATCGATCGACAAACCCGCCGACCCGAGGTTAGCCGACTGGGGCGAGAAGGTTGGTGTGCTGTTGCAGACGGTGACCTGGTCCACGCGTGGCGGTGCAGTCGACCCGCCGGAACTCGCTGCAGGTGACGAACTGCCCCCACTGTTCATGAGCACGATGGCGAGCAGCACCAAGGCGACGACGGCCAGAGCCGCGCCGGCGAGCAGCAGGGGGGACCGCCGACGTTCCGCGGCGCGTACGGCATCGCGCGAGGCGGCCTCGGCGGCGCGGACTCGCCCGGGGGTAGTTGCCGCCGGTTCATGCTGTGGCGGATACCCGGGTACCGCAGTGGTGGATGTCGGTGCCTGGCCCGGGCCAGGCTGTCCCGGTGCGGTCTGTGGTTGTGGGGTGGGTTGTGGTGGGGAGGTGGGGAGGTGGGGGGTGCCCAGGGGGATGTGTGGGGCCGCGGCGCGGGCGACGAGGATCTGGGCGGCGGCGTCGACGTATTCCGTTGTCGCGGTGGGGTGCTCGAATCCGATCGGTTGGTACATCAGCACCAGGTCCCCGGCCGCTTCCACGAGGTACGGCGCTTCCTGGCGACCGCGGAACCTTTCGGGCACGACGCCGTCGATGGTGGTGGTGCCGATTTGGGTGACGACACCGAAGGTCTGGTTGTGTCGGGAGAACACGAACGCCGATTGCACGCCGGCGCCGATGAGCGCGATGTCTTTGCGCAGTCCGTTTCCGGCCGGTTCCCAGCCCCGCGCTGTCAGGCCGGCGACCAGTTCGGGGGGCAGTGCACCCGATGTGTCGGCGGGGATGTGCTGCAGACCGGGCAGGGCGTGGAGTTCGATGACGTCAGCGGTATCGAGGATCCGGGCACACCCGGCCGGGACGTTGCCGCCGGTGCAGATGCCCCATTGCCAGGGTGCTCGGGCGTCCCGCAGCCGCATGGCGATGTGATTGGTCACGAATTCGGTGTCGGCGCCGGCGGTGACACAGACCGCGATCGCCGACCCGTGCGGCCCCCCGAAGGCGAGCCAGAAGATTCCGGGCCGCCCGCGCAGGGCACCGAGGTAGCTTCCGCCGTTATCTCCGTCGGTGTCGCGCAACGCCGGTGCCAGAGCGGCGAACGACTGGAAGCAGGACGCTGCATCGCCGGGCCCGTAGAACACGAACCCCAACCCCACCGTGGTGAGCAACTCGTGGGCGACCTGGCGGGGGTGCCCCTGGGCCAGGTGGGGATCGGCCAGCCGGACGTGCTCGTCAGCCATCAGTGCCCTTTCCGTCCGCGCGGTTGGCGTGCTGCAGGTGAGCTGGTCGAGGTCACGATGCCGATTCCGGATCAGTCCAGCAACGCCAGTGTCTGCGCGCGCATCATCTCCGGGGTATGGGACTCATCCCACCACCGCAGACCACCGAACTGCTCCATGAACCCGGGAGCCACATCCCGATTGAGCACCGTGCCCAGACCGACACAGGTCTGCAGCACGACATTGGCCAGATGCTGATCCATCCAGTCCCACGGGAATTTCACCTCACACACCAACTGCCAATGATGCTCATCAGCGCCCGGCCGCAGCCAGTAATGACCCGCGTACTGCCCCGAGTTACGGCCGCTGATCCACTCGAGAATCTCCGGCGACACCGTCAGGTCACTGACCAGGGGAACGCGCACCGACAGCTTCTCCTGGTCTGCGTGGATGAACACCGTGCCGTCGCGCAGCCAGGTCACCAACGGGGTGCTCTCATCAGGAAACGATCCCCAATCCCGCTCCCGCGGGCCCAGCTTGACAGTCAGCTCAGCCTCCAACTGCGAAACGAAAACCTGCTTCGTATCGGTCACACCAGCAACCTAACAAGCAACAACACCATCACGCCCTCCCCCGAACGGACGACAAAACCCGATCCACGCACCGCTCAGTGTCACTGGTACCGAGGCTTTCCCTCGTCGACCGAACGTACGATTGCGATCCGACTACGGCAGTGCGAGGATTCGCTGGTCCAGCAAACTTGAGAGGGTGATCGATGTGAGCAACTGCAAGAAGTGTCACCGGCCGCTGAATGATTGCCAAGGATGCAATGGCGGACGGGCCAGCGGTATCGCCGGCAAGCTCACGTGCAGCAAGTGCAACAACACCGGGTTGGTGTGCAACGAACATGGTGGTTACTGGAAGTGAGCCTGCCGGGGTGGGGCTGAACATTCGGTAGCCGAGGCACATTCGCGTGGACCACGACCAGCGCGAAGTGCGCCCTGAGCGGGAGGCCACGCCGCCTCAACCGCGGCCAGATCATCGTGACGAGGACCGCACGGCGTATCGATGCTGATGGACACAAGGAACGGGAGAACGAGACCCCGATGCGTTTGGTAATCCAACGGAGCCAGAACGAGATTCGCGGAATGATGGGCGGCAGCAAGGGGTTCAAATTCACCCTGTCCTGCCAGCTGCAATTGACGCAAGCCGAACTGGACATCGTTCAGCGCTACAAACTGACGGAGTATCCGCTGACGTTCGTTAGCTTTCAAGGAACCCAGGTGCCTAGTGACACGATCGGCAAGCTGTTGGCCGGAACGTCCCAGACGGTGGATGACGTGGAAACGCTGCTCGGCAATGAGGAGACCATCAAGTCCGCCTGCGACAAGCTCCCCACGCTATTCGAAGTAATGAAGTCCTTTGGCGGCACACAAGTGATTGATTACCCCCGCGCATAGCCTCAACGCTGGATCGATGCCATTGAGCTCTACGGCTTCGGGCGGTGGGCCTAGCAGCATCAGTGGCGAGATACGATCGCGCCGCGACCGTCGCCCTCGAGAGCCGCCCGGTGAGACCCGGCGTCGCGGAGACGCTCGCCGCCCAGCCGTACGGGGATGACCTGCAGCGCAAAGGTATCCGCAAACCACGCCCGTTCACCTACGAGTCGGATCCGCGGCTTGCCATCAATCTCTCAATCGAGGATGCCACGACGGATTCCGCATCCGCTGGCCCAACTCGGCGAGGAATTTAAAGTAGGGCACACCCGGCATGTCAGAACCGAAGTACTGAAGTTCGCCGTTCTGGAACCGAACGCTTCCCCGATCCAGACCGATACCCTCGCCAGGCAATGTTTCTGACGTGATGTCCACGTACTCCAGGTGCGGCTTGTGTCCGTAGCGGGGAGCAGCTTGCGTGTATCTGCACAGTCGGCCATCCAGTGTCAGGATGGTCATGGAATCTATCGGTGCAAGAGTCTTGTCGACTTTCTTTTGACTGACAGAGATGATGAATCCCTTGGGGCATTTAAACTTTGAGAGGGTGCCTGTCTTCTGAACATGAGTGTATTGGTTGGCATGGTCCTCGGTCAGATACCGCGCTAGATCCCGTAGCGACTCCACTATCACCGCGGCCTCTGGAGCCGCAGCGGCTCTCAACGAGTTGTCGTGCGCCGCCGCAGTCCGATTCACACGATCCTGCTGCGACTCGTGCTCCCTCATGGCGTCGTCAAACCTGGACATTTGTTTGCGTCCTCCTGTTTCGCGGTACCAATCGAGCATCATCGATGGCCAGCGCGAGCCTGTCGATTCTGCAAGTCATCTAGTTAATCTCAAGCGGCGCTAGTGCATTTCGCCCGTATCTTAGCCTCCAGAGCTCACCGTAGAAGTGATATCGCGGCTACGGTGGGGGCTGATAGTTGGCACAGCTGGTGCCGCCTATGCACGGTCGGGCTTGGACTCCAGTGTTCCCAGTTTGGCCCGTGTGCTGATGGTCCGTCGGGCGGCGTTACCGACTGGTGTGTCACCACACGTCTTCGCTGACGAGCAGGTCGGTGCTCAGCGGCGTCTAGCCTGCGACCTCGGCGATCGGGCGGGCCTGGATACGGGTGAGGAAGACGCCGACGAGCCGATGAAGCATTCGAAATCGAGGTACTCGCCGGGGCCAACCAAACCCAGGTCGGTGATCTGGCGACGGATGTGCGCGTGGCGGAACCCCGTGAACACGATGCCTTTCCACCGTACGGTGGCCACAATGCGCGAGCGGGCGCCCCTGTGTGGTCAGCGGGCGCGCGCATTGAGGAGTCGACATGGCGGTCGGACGGGTCGGGCGATGGCCTCAAATCGGGACAATCCTGCTCGGGCACAACAGGTTACGCATGAAGTAGATCCGGTACCGCGGATCGTGGCCCGCATCCGGTGGGGAATCGGTTGACCCGATGCAGGCACCATCCGGTGCCGGCCTCATGCGCGGGAAGGACCACACTCATGCCCACCTCGGCCGATGCCGCTCACGACGGTTGCTCCTGCGGGTACGCGCAGTCCCGCAGCATTGCCCGCGCCGCGGTGGCGCGCCCACACCTGACCGAGCGGCAGCGCCAGATCGTCCTCGCGTGGCTGCAATACGGCACCAAGGAACGGGTCGCGCGGGCGTTGTTTGTCACCCCCAGCACGGTCAAGACCCATATCCAGCGCATCCGCAAGAGCTACATCGACGTCGGCCGCCCCGCCGGCACGAAGTTCGCCTTGTTCATCCGCGCCATCCAGGACGGCCTGATCAGCATCGACGACGACGCGGCGCTCCGCCGGTTCTTCGCCGATCCCGACCAATGAACTCGAACCCCTGGGCCACCGACCACCGGATTCACAGTTGACGGATCGGCGACGCCAATCAGCGGACCACGCCCCTGCACAGGGTTTTTGGCTGTTCGCGCACACGAGAGGGCGCCCGACGGCCGCGCGGCGACAGTTCGCCGATGTCGCCCGTCCGAGGGACAGACTCCGCCGCACCGCTCTGACACGATCAGACGACGTTCTACGACGATCGATGGAGTCCACGATGAAGTTCTTGTTCCGCGCATTCCGGGCCGTGTGTCCCAAGTGCAACGGCACCGGCGGTATCAGCGATTTCGGCAACTGGGTCAACTGCTCACGCTGCCACGGCACCGGCCGGGTCTGAGGCCAAGCGAAGCGCCGTTGGCGCGCTCCTGCCGCGCGCGCCAACGGCGCTTCGGCGGCAGGCGCGGGGAACCGGCCAGCGGGCGCGGAACCAGCAGTGAAAATGCCCGCGGAGAATAGGACCGTGCACGCCGATCTGTCCCGATCTTCACGGGCCGCCCCGCTGGTGTCCACCGTGTTGTTGATCAACCAGGTGGTCGCGGTGGCATGCCAGTTCTTACAGCACACCGACCCCCGATTCCCGTTGTGGTACTTCACCGTGGATTCCGCGATCCTGGCCGGGGTCGCGGCGGTGGCCGATCTGGTGGTGCCCGGTGCCCGGTGGCTGCCGGCGCTGCGTCACACCGCGGCGGTGGGGGTGGTGGTGTCCGCGGTGGTCTTCGCGGCGGTCATCGCGCCGGCAACCCCCAGTGGCACCTGGTTCCAGGGGCACGACGATGCCGTGGTGCGGGTGGCCACTGTGCTGTTCCACGCGGTGGCGCCGGTGTTGGTGAGTGCTGGCTGTCTGTTGCGGTGCAATGGTATTCGTGGCCGCGCAGCGGTGGGTTACGCGTTTGTGTGGCCGGTGGCCTACCTGATCGGCTTGTGCACCATGGTGGGCATGCGGGGGGCCGCGGTGATTCCGTATCCGTTCCTGGCTCCCGGCCAGATGGGCTGGGGCACGGTTGGCCTGGCTGCCGGCGCCGTGGCGCTGCTGATCGCGGTGAGCGGCATAGCACTGGGTGCGCTGGGGCGGTTCGGGTGCGCAGACAGATCGAGAATCGGCGTGTCGTGAATTTCACGACCCGGGCGGCAGAAGCAGATTTGAATGGTGCCACCACCGAGGAACTTGGAGGCCTGACCGATGACCGATGCGGAATTGCCCGACCTTGAGGATCCCTATGCCGGGGTGGACCTGATCCCCGACCTGTGCCGGGTGCACAACCCGTGGCGGCAGATCCTGCGGGATATGACGGCCCCGGCACCGATGTCCCATTGGGCCGCTGATGTCACGAGCCGCCGGATCTTTCATTACGACCGGATCCGGCCGTTCGTCACTCGGGGCGCTCTTCTGGGGCTCACGGCACTATTTCTAGGCATGGCCCCCGGCACCTGGTGGCTGACGTGGGTCCTGCTGATTCCGTCGGTCATACAGGTGGCTTTGGAAATCGTGTTGGAGCCGTTCATCGCGGCAAGCGACGAGCCAGGTCGAGCCATGATGAAATCCCTTGCGGCGGTGGCGGAATCCGCCCATGCGAGGACCCTGATCAACGTCACCGGGGTGATCGGAGCTGTGGCGGTGCCGTGCAACATCGTGGCCGTCGCCTACCTGTCTGGTCCCGGACAGCCGACCTGGCCGAAAGTGCTGGCGCTGGCCGTGGCCGCGGCCTACGGGGTGTCCGCGATGATGAGTTTTCTCGCCGACGCCACCCATTACTCGGCGAATCAGAGTCCGGGACGGGGACACCGGATGTTCCGGGCGGTACGGCCGCATGTGTGGCTGATCATCATGGCCGCGATGACCGCCATGGTGGCCGGTTCCATCGCGGCGGGCCGCTGGGCACCCGAGATGGTCCCGCTGGCCTGGGCGCTGTGCACGGTCCCGGTCCTCATCGGTACGAAACAACGTGAGTACGAACGAGTCCTACGTGCCAGTGCCGAACAAATTCCCGAGGTCCAGGCCGGCGCCAAGCGGGCGATGTCGAAGGACTATCACAACGCCAATACCGACATCCGGTCCTTTACCCGCCGTATAGCGAACAACACTTCGGTGCCTGCCGAAATTCGGATCCAGGCTGCGGAGCTGGCCCCGTTGATCAGCCTGATGTCGGAAGCCGTTGATCATGAACAGTGGCTGCGGCAGGGGCAACGGCCCTCGCTGGCCGGAATCGCAGGTAAACACGCTTCGGACAGGGGCTTGGCGCTCACCACCGACATCCGCCTTGACGACCTGCAGCCCGAAAACTATGCGCTGGCACGCTCATTGATCTCAGCGCTGTTGATCAACGTCGGCCAGGCTGTCGAGAAGCGGCAGCAGGCACTGGGCAAAGAGAATCAAAGGACACCAGCCCAGGTTCCGGTGACGGTCGTCGGTGCAGTTCGGGCCGGCCAGGTGTGCATCAGCGTCCGCGACCCACTGCCGCCGGTTACCAGCTGGGGCCGCGCCGGCTCCACCACGGCCTGGCTGCACGCCGAACTGCTGGCGCGCGGCAGCCGGGACGGCCTCACCCAGCAGCCGGTCGACGTCGCCGACCCGACCCGGGGCAAGGAGATCCGGGCGACCTGGCCGGTGAAGAAGCCACCGATCAATTTGAGGGAGCTCCGCAAATGACCGATCAGACCACGGCCGGCCGCCGCATCTACCTGCTACTGGACGACCACGGTGGGCGGAGCCAGACGTTCAAGACGCAAGTCGGCACCGAGAACCTATTGATTCAAACCGCGTTTGAGGCCAACGAGCTCGCCGGTCTGCGGAACGACCTAGAGGTGCTTGACGGGGCGATCGTCGATTTCCACCTGAGCACCTCAACACGCCCGGGTTACGAGTATCTGCGGTATCCGTGCACCGAGCCCGACTGCCCGGACATCGCGGCCGGCGGCGGGTCCGCCGACCATGTCGAGCGCGCCCGACGCGAGCACGACTGGCACACCACCGTCGGGATACCCCAGGTGAACGTGACGACCGGGCTCGGCGCCATGCTCTACATCAAGCAGCACGCCCCGGACACCGCCCTCTACGGCTTCTGTGAACTCAATGCCAACCACGCGCTGATGTTCCACCTCGCGGCGCGGGTCTGGCTGCAGGCCAGCGCGATCAACGCACAAACCTCTCCGTCGGCCATTCAGCACGCACTGATTTCCGACACGCCGGAGAATTTTCTGCCGATCAACCAGCAGCTGAGCCGCGCTGAAGTGGGATTCACTCAACTCACCGACAGCCTGGATTTCCTGACCTTGCCGGCGGAGGCCTTCGACTGGCTCAACGGCTACCGCCAGTGCGGGTACCGCGGCACCCTCGCGGAGTTCACCAACGTGGTGAAGGCCCGGTTCGGGGGCCGGGGTCTGGAATCGGATGTGTACGTGCAGATCATGTGCCGGTGGCAGGCCGCGCTGCATCGCATCCTGACCGCGTTCGACATGGACACCAGTGGGTGGCCGGACCTGCGGACGGCGAAATCGGCCCGGCACTGGAATGGCCACAATCCGGTCCTGGATTTCCTGAAAAGTCACGACTACCACACCTTCTTCACCGCACCCGATACCCGCGCGGCCCTGGCCTACCACCGCGCCAACCAGCGCCGGATCGGCGAGGAGGACCCCTACTGTGGCTACTGATCAGCATCCAGGCTGGTCGGCAGTCACCCATCCCCGGCCGGGGGAGGCCGGATCTCCGCTGCTGGTGGCCTCCACCGACGGCCGCCGGCAGCCGGGGGATCGCACTTTCATCGTGGTGCAGGGCATCCGGTCATGGATCGAACCGTTTGAGATGCAACGGTTTTCGCTCATCGCCGAGCGGTTGAGGGCTCGATTGGTCATTGTGGAGACACCCGGCTTCGGTACGGCGGGATCGCACCTGTTGACCCCGGAGCGGCGGGCGCTGCGCCGGGGTGACTTCGGCCCGGTCGCGGCCCGGATGTTCACCGCGGCTCGGACGACCTTGGGGGAGGGCGGCGCCGCGGCCGCGCCGGTGTCCTTCCTCGGCTACAGCCTGGGCGCCTCGATCGCCGCGGCGATGGCCCGCGCGGCCGCTGACCAGGGGTGGCCGGTGGGTGAGCTGGTACTGGTGGAACCGGTGGCACTGCGCCGGTGGCGGGCGCTGGATCTGCTTGCCGCGTCGCGGCGTGAAGACCGCCGGCTTGATGACTATCTGTCCTGCAACGAGGACATTCCCGATGTGGTCGTACCCTGGGACCGCCGTCCCGGGACCCGGCCGCCGAACGAACGGCGCCGGGACCTGCTGGCATTGGCGCTGGCGCTGCGGCACGGCCGGCTGTACGCCGATCTGCTGACCACGCCGGCGCGGAGGCTGGTGATCATCCGGGGTGACCGCAGTGCGCTGTCCACGGCAGCGGGTGATCGGCCAATGGCCGACCTGCAGCGGCGCGGCATTCCGATGGTCGAGATGAGCGTCCCCGGCCACCACGCGCTGTGGCATTCGTTGCCGGCGGTCGACGCTCTCACCCGCACCTTGCGCAAGGTGCTCGACACGCCGCTCTAAGACAGGCGAGGCCTCGGTCGCAGCAACCGCTGGCCCGGAGCGCTCCGGCACCCCGAATCGGGTGATCGGGGCCTGCATCCGCGGGTCGTGAATTCCCCGACCCGCCGGTCGTCGTTTCGACGACCGCTGCGTCGTCGACGCCACGACCTGCAAAAACATCGATTGACACCCTCCGGGGGATGGTCGGCACCACGCCGACCTCCTACCGGAGGAGTCAGCGATGAGCGAACGCAACGACGAGCGTCGACCTGCGATCGAGCAAACCCCGATCACCGATGCGATCGCGGCGCGGCCGGCCGCGTCGCCGCTCTGGACGCGCGCCGCGGCGACTGCCGAGGTCGCCGAGAGCTGGGTGCGCGCGCACGCCGAATACGACGTCACGGTGAACGACCTGTCCAAGTTCACGCAGCAGTTGCTGACCGAGCTGCTGCAGACCGGCCGTCAGCGCGGGCGCAATCGGCTGGCTGGGCATGCCGGGTCGGTGCTGCGGGCGGCGGGTATCGATGTCGAGGCGTTCGCCGCCGCGCGCACCGCGACCATCCGGGGCGACGTCCCCCGCGAGGAAGCGTTGGCGTTCGGCCGGCTGGCTGAGCTGATGGCGCCCTTGGCCGCGGCCATCCAGCTGGCCCGCACACCGGTGGCCGATGTCGCGGCCCAGCTGGTAGCGGCCCGGCACCCAGACAGCGGCCTGACCCGCCGCCAGCTGCGCGGATTCGTGGTCGGTCAGGTCCGGCCGCACGCGCAGGCGATACAAGCCCGGGTCGGCGTCGGGGCAAGCACCGAGTCGTATCTGCAGCTCATCATGGCGGACCTCGACCGGCTGGCAGCGGCGGTGGTCACCGTAGCACTGGACAAGCAGGCCGTACCCACCACGATCAGCGGCGGCGCGGCGGCGCGGCTGGAGGCGTTCACCGCCGAGCACTTGCCCGAGTTGCGGCGGATGGCTCGTCGCTACGGTACCGATGCCGAGGACATCGTGGCGCAGACGATGCTCAAGCTCACGGTGGCGTTGCGCAACGACCCCGAGGGCACCCTCGACATGGGTTTTGTTCGCACTGCATTGGCCAACACGGCAACCGATTTCGCCAGCAAAGCGGCCCTGCGGGCCGCCCGGGAGATGAGCGATACCGAGGCCGTGGAGCGGGAAGATGCGCTCCGCGACGACACCCTCATGGTGGATGCCGCGGACACCATGCTGCACCTGGTGCTCGACGCAGCCGCGACATTGGGGAATCCCGAGGCCGGCTCTGAGCGCGCGCTGGCCCGCCAGACGCTGCTGCGGTACTTCCTGACCGATCCCAAGGTGGCCGACCCCCGGCGCGCCCGCTTGGCCGCGCATGTCCTGGAGCTGACGGCGGCGCGCGCGCGTGGCCGCGACGAAGTGACAACCGGCCTGGAGACTGCGGCCATCGGCCTGGCGGCGAACCCGACGGCGGCCCGTCGGGTCAGCCGGTTGGCGCTGACCGCGCTGCGAGGCGGACCGCACCGCTGACGCAGCGCCCACAGGTACGGCGGCCAGCCGGGGAATCGGTTGCAGCACCGGATGGGTCGTCCGCCGACCCGGAAAGGACTGTCGATGATCGGCTCCGAACGGCACGAATTCGAACCCACACCGCGGTGGCAGGGTGTCGAACTGACGACGGCGCGCCCTAACCCCGATCAGGATTGTGCGCGGCTGCGTCACAGCTTGCCGGTCGCGCTGGGGGAGGTGCTCGCCGAAGTTCCCGACGCCACACTCCGTCTGAGGCTGATGACCGATGCGGACGGCATGGTGGCGGTGACGGTGGCCGTTGAAGCCGGCCCAGCCACGGGATCGCTGGCTGCCGCGGTGGACGACATTCTGCAGCCTGTCGCGGAGACGACGGTCCGCGGGGAGTTCGACGAGGCCGCCGCGTGGTGGCCCATCGTCGCAGAGTACCGCTGCGGCACTATCGGTTTCGGCAGCGGCCCCGACCCGCGTGCGGCAACCGCCCTGTCGCTCGCGAACGACGCCACGCCGACGCAGCTGGTCGAGGACCTCGCCGCGTTGCCCGGTCATGGCCTGCACATCGAGCTGCAGTCCCCGGGGACATCGGCGCAGCCGAGGTGGGAGGCCCGGATGTGGGCCCTGACCACGGGCGGCGAACCGTCGCTGCGGATGCGCGCGGCCATCCGTCGCCGGTTCCCGGACCTGCTGATCGCCAGCGACCCCAGCGTGGACCCGGTGCGGGTCCGGGTGGATGTGTCCGGTCTACCCGCGGCGCTGCCGGTCCCGGTGGCCGGTGCCACGCTGCTGGCCGGGATGTACCCGGGTCCGGCGGCACCGATCCCGGTCGCCCCAGATCGGCGAGCCACGGAACCGGGTCTGCGGATCGGGCAGGCGGTGACCGGCGGCGGTCGGCCGATCCCCGTCGAACTAACCACAGCCGAACGGCTCCGCCACGTTCATGTGCTGGGCCAGACCGGCACCGGTAAGTCGTCGGCGCTCGCGGGCATGGTCGCCGGGCTGGCGACCCGCGGGGATGGTGCGCTGATCGCCGATCCCCACGGGCAGCTGTGCGACCGTGTCCTGGCCGAGCTGCCGGCGCAGGCGCGGGACCGGGTGTGGCTGATCCGCTGCGGCGATGTGGACCACCCCGTGCCGCTCAACCCGCTGGCCGAGAGCGACCCGGTGCGGCGGGACATCGCGATTCAGGAAATGTGCGCGACCTTTCAATACTTGTTCGACAAGCGGCACACCGGGATCGTGGGGCCACGCTTCCTCGACCACGTGGCCATGGTGCTGCGGGCACTGGCAGAGATGCACGGGACCCGCGCGTCGCTGCTGGATGTGCCGATCGCCTGCGCCGACGAACGCTTCATGACCAACGCCGTCGCCCGCTCCACGGACGAGCGGCTGCGGACCTGGTGGCAGACATTCAAGTTGTCGGCTCGGTCGAACGAGCACGGCGACTTGCTGTCGTGGGTGAATTCGAAGTTCGGGCCGCTCTCGGGCACCGTCGCGATGCGCGCCATCCTCGGTTCCGGTGCTGACGCCATCGATTTCGCGGCCGCCATGGATGAGGGTCGCATCATTCTGCTGGATCTGTCGAAAGCCACCCTCGGCGAATCAGCCAGCCGATTGCTCGGCTACCTGTACCTGAGCCGCGTCTGGGAAGGGGCGCTGCGGCGCCGGCACCCGGAACGGCCGTTCACGGTGATGGTGGATGAGGCGCACACCCTCATCTCCGGGTCACTGACCAACATGCTCGCCGAAGGCCGCAAGTTCGGCCTGTCGGTGGTACTGGCACACCAGTACCTCGACCAGCTGGACGAAGACCTGCGTCCTGCAGTGGGCGGTAATGTGGCCACCACCATCGCTTTTCGGTGTGCCGCCAGTGACGCCGCACAATTGGCCCGGCGACTCGGCGACATGGTGAATCCCGCGGCGCTGGTCACCTTGCCGGACCTGACCTCGATCATCGTGCGCAGCTCGGCCGCGGGACCGCCGTTGCCGCACACGCTGATGATCGATCACAACGACCGGGCTGTGCCGAGGCGGGGGGCAGAGTTGGCGGAGCACATCAGGGATGTGGAGGACGCGACACGCCTGGACCTCGTCGCGCCGCACCGGTCGGTCACCACGGCCGCTGTCGCCGGCGTTTCGAACGTCACCGCGATCCACGTGGAGATGCCGCTGGCCCCCCGGCCCGCCCCGCCGCAGCCGGCTTCGCCGAAGCCGGCCGCGCCCAAGGCCACACCGGACGAGCCGTCGTCTGCCGCGCGCGGCGGCTCGTTCCTGGACGAGTGGCTGGCCAAACGCCAACGGTTCGCTGCGGCCAAGAAGGACCCTAACGATGCCGATTCCCCTGGGGCGCAGCAGGAGTCGTCGGTATCCGCCGAGCCGGCGCCGGGCACATCTGCCGACAGATCCCGCGATGCGGTGCCGGGGGAGGACGCCACGTCGGCGGCGCGCGCCTCCTGAGCGCCCGCGCCTCGGTTCGGTGGATTGCCGGGTCGTCCTGGTGGTCTGGGGGCCGGTGGTGTCGTCCGGACGGGTGATCGTTGTGGTGTTGAGGTGAAATTCCTTGCTGCGCTGCAGGATCGGGGCTATTATTACTGGTTCTGTGAGATGACCTGTGCATGTTCTGAAACCCCGCCACCTCTCCAAGGGGAGAGGTGTGTGCACAGGAGGTTTCAGATGGTCGAGCAGGACAAGATGCAGGCAGCGCTGGCCCTGGTGAAGGGCCGGCTGCACACCGCCGCCGGTAGCACGCGGTGTGGTTGTGGGCCGTGCGCGCACCAGGTCGCCACGGCGGCCCGGCGGGCCGGGATCCCGCGGCAGCGGCTGGAGGCGGCGTTGGCGCCGGTCGCCAAGCCGGACCGCTTACGGCAGGCGCGGCGGCCGGAGCCGATGCGGACCTGGATCGGCGACTCGAGCACGATCCGGCCGCGGGGCCACGACGGTAACCGTGACGAAGGTCTGTCGGCGTTGTTGTCCCGGCTGCACCGCCCAGGACCCGACGCGGTGGTGTGGCCGGCGCGATTGCCGGCCACACCACCGAAAACCCTGGGGGATCGGTGATCTTCTCGACCACCACCACCGACGGTGGCCTTGTCGAGAGGAATATCGCCATGTCCACCAACATGATGCGGGGCGCCGCGGTGATCACCGCTACGGTCGCGGCCGTGACGCTCGCCGGCTGCGGCGCCGTCCCCGACCGGTCGCAGGCGGCCAACCTGATCGTGCTGGCCACCGCCACCAGTAACGAGCCGGGCGCGGCGCTGCCGGCCGACTTCGACACGACGCTGCGCGCGGCGAACGCTACGCATCACGGCACACTGACGGTGCTGATGCCGCACGGCGGCAAAACCGACCAGGTCGGCACGGCGCTGCCGGTCGCCGTGCTACGGGCCGGCAGCGGAGCGGAGAACGACCCGCAACTGATCGACCAAGGCCTGCAGAAGATTTCGACCACTGTCACCGGCCTGGTGACCGCGCTGGCCAGTAACGAGCCTTCGTTGGACCTGCTCACCGGGCTCAACGACGCGGCCCGCCGGACACCCAAGGCAACGATCGTGGCCATCAGCAGCGGCTTGCAGAGCACCGGGCTGGCCGACTTCGCCGGCCTCGGCTGGGACTTCGGCAACGCCGAGGTGATCGACACTTTGCGGTCGAAAGGATTCCTGCCGGACCTGAGCGGGAAGAAGGTCGCTTTCGTCGGGCTCGGTGACACCGCAGGGACGGCCCAGATGCCGCTGCCGGCACCCATGCAGACCAAGGTGGCGTCGCTGTGGCTGGACATCTGCCGTGCCGCGCACGCCGATGAGTGCGCCGCCGTGCGCCCCGCCGCCGATCTGCCTCCGGTATCGACGGCACCGGCGAAAACGGTTGCGGTACCGACGTTTGCGCTGCCGCCGCTGCCCGTCGACGGCGGCAGCGTGCCGCTGGCCACCGAGGCCCTGTTCGCCCCGGACAGCGCCGATCTACTGCCCCAGGCACAGGGCCCGCTGGCCACCCTGGCCGATGAGCTGCGGACGCGCGGGGCCAGCGTCGACCTGGTCGGACACACCTGGTCAGTAGGCCCAGCAGACAGCGCCCGAGACCTGTCCCGCCAGCGCGCCCAGGCCGTCGCCAATGCGTTGGTGGCCTATGGGCTTCCGACCCAGCACCTCGGCCAGGTGACCGGCGTCGGCTACGACAGCCCCGTCGAGACCACCGGCACGGACCCCGCCGCGACTGCGGCGGCCAACCGAGTCGTCGTGATGACCGTACGCGGGGCCTGAACACCTCGACCGTGCCGCAGCGGGTAACGATCCACGATCGATACCCGTTGCGGCACCGGAACACTCAACACCCTCCGATCGTCGACCCGACCCACATCGGTTCCGCTTACCACCGGTGCAGGGCGCGCCGGGTGGTCCCGTGGCCCCGGCCGTCGTCGGCCGCTTTCCGAACGGACTACACACCGGGCGGGGGATCGGTGCCACGCAGTGAATGGCCCAATCTCCGACGAAAGGACACACCAATGCCCCTGCCCACCTGGTTCCGCCGAGCAGCCCCCCGCCGGCAGCGGTCGATACTGATCGACACCGCCGGTGAACAGATCAGCCGGATCAATCCCGGCGATTGGCACGCCGACCGCATGCTGCACGGCGAGTTGGCGATCATCTCCGGCGTGTTGGCGACGATTGCCGCGCTGGTCGATGCCGCGACCGCCAAGATGACCAAGCTGTCCAACCGGCACGGTATCGCGGCATCCGCGGTGACCGCCCTGCAGCTGCAGATCGCCCAGCTGCCCGATCGCCAGCATCTGGTGGCGCCGGCACCGCACCAACGGCGACGCCGACGCTTCCTGCGCCGACTACCGCGCCTACCTCGCCTGGCAAAACGTAGCCCCGGCCGGTTTGTGTCGAAACTGCAAGACCCCGAACGGGTTCCGGAAAACGCCGTATACGGCGATGCGATCAGCACCGTCGACGCCATCAGTGAAGCCGAGCAGCTCGACGCACGCATCGCCGCGGACATCGCTGCGGGCCAGTCCCGTCACGATCACCACGTCAGCCGGGCCTGGCAACGCGTCACCCGCGTCGTGCTGCTCTTCGACGTGGTGGCGCTCTCCACGCTGACCATCAAACTGCTGAACGTGCCGGTGCAGGACCTGACCCCCTGGCGGGAGAACCCGGTGGGCCAACTGCAGCTGTTGGTGCCCGCCGTCTGCTTCGCATTGTTCGCGGCCCTGGTGATCGCGGTGGCCGCCCACCTGGTGGGTGAGCACACCTGGCGCTATATCCACCGCATCAGCCCGCTGGCCGCCGCGACCAAGGTGCACAAGCGGATTCTGATCGCCGGGTGGGCCGGCCTGGCGGTCTTCTCCAGCCTGATGGGGCTGGCGATCCTGGTCCGGCTGCACGCCGATGCCAACGGGACCAGTTCTCCGGCGTCGGTGGTGTGGTGCGTCGCGCTGCTGATCGGCTTCGCCGGCGTCTTTGCTCCGCTGGCGGTGGCCGTGGTCGACGCGTGGCACTCCTCCCCGGAGGTCCAGCGGCGAGCCGCGCTGGCCCGCATCGTTGAAGCGGTAAACCATGATGGGCAGGCCCTGACCCAGCAGATCTGCCACCAGCAGACCACCATGACCGAACTGCTGCAGCGCGCCGAACGACTACTGGCCGACACCAAACGGCGAGTCGACACCGAACGCCTACCCGCCCACCAGGCCATCCTGATCCTGCGCGCCCGGCACGGCTACGCCGAGGAACACGCCACCCCGCTCGCTTACCCGCAGGGCAACGGATTTCGCGTGGACGCCGAGCACAGCGTGCAACTGGGACCGCTGGAGGAGCAGGTGCAGCGGATGCGCCACGCCACGGTGGCGCACCAGCTCATGCTGATGCCCGATGGCGAGCGCACTTCGGCAGTCCCGATAATGGCCGTCGCCGCGGCGATATCGGAACCCGGGGCACACCCGAACGTGCCGGCGCACAACGGCCACCCCGTTTCTACCGGGTAGGAGGCAGGCGGGTGGGTCCGGATCACCACAGCCCCTACCCGGACCCCGACGGCCGGACGACGTATCCCAAAACGCCGGACCGCGAACTTGACACGCCTTCGAGCCGGTGCCGTCGCAACCGTTCGGGCGGTCCGGCGGCGTCGGAAATTCACCGCGGGAGCCGGGGCCGTGGCGGCGCAACTGACATGTTCTGCTGCAGCGACTTCCGCTGGCCTTCCGGCGAGAATCGAGCGGCTGCGCTACACACGTGAGTAATTTCGACCGCGCCAGTCGACGCTTGAGCGGTGCGCATGCCGTCCTACGGAGGTCGTTCCCCCTCTATTGGGCGGGATCGGTAGCCAACAGCCGGGCGATCCCAATATGGCTTTGAGCAGCACGCCCGTCAAGAGACGCTGAGCTTCGACGAACGGACCGACAGGCTCGTTGTCGTGGCGCTCAATCCAGTCGACTGCGTCCGTTGTGAATCGCCCGACGTCGCGATAGTGAGTACGCAAACAGGTGCCCTAGTGGTCGCTGCCGCGATGGCGATCGACGTGACCATCGTTCCGTTGGGACGTCAAGGCAGCGCCGGCCGAGATCTGCGAGGAGCCGGGAAGCGTTGTGCACGTGCGAAATTGGGTGCGATATAAGCGGGTTGCACGTCGACGGCCTAGCCGATGTCGGGGGACATCGGACCGTCGCCGCAGGCGCCGGTTCCGGGCACGGCCCCCTGGATGGATCCTTCGATCCATTGGCTGCAGTGGGCGAAGCCGAACCAGTGGCCGGGGGCGAAGAAGCCGCTCGGGCCGTAGGACCATGTCTGTTCGTAGAAGGTGCCGTCGGCGAATGGCGTTCCGAGACAGTGCCGTTGGCCGCCGTAGCCGGGTCGCTGGCCGCCGGGGCACCAGTTGGCGGCGCCGTCAGGCAGATGCGGGTCGGGATCGGCGACCGCGGGTGGGGCGAGCGCGAGGGTGAGCGCCGCGGCGATCGCGGCGATCAGGCCGGTCTTGGTCATCGGGTGTCCTTTCGGCGCGGCGGCGGGAGAGGTGGGGCTCGTCACAGGAACGGCGCGGGGTCGATGCGGCCGTGGGAGGTGTGGTCGTCCCAGTTGGGGTTCAGCGGGAGCACTTCGAAGTGCAGGTGCGGCCCGCTGGCCGCGCCGGTGGCGCCGCTATAACCGATCAGCTGCCCTTTGGAGACGTGCTGGCCGTTGTTGATCACGGTGCGGCTGAGGTGCGCGTAGCCGGTGTATTTGTCCGAATGTTTGAGCAGGACGCAGATGCCCGCTATCTCGGTCATCCAGGGGTTGTTGGCGCCGTAACCCTCGAAGGTCACCACCCCGTCGCCGGCGGCGTAGACCGGAGTGCCCGCACCGACCGCGTAGTCGATGCCGTCGTGTCCGTTGCCGAAGCCGCGGCTGATGGGCGGCGCACCGTCCAGCGGCACCCGCAACTCGCCGGATGGCGCGGGTGGGTTGGCGGCCGGGGGCGGCGTAGTGCACTCGGGGGCCACCACGTTCAGCGTGCCGGTCTCGATGTCGACGTCGGCGACGTAGTTGCCGTCAGATGTCTTGTACCAGAGGTTATCCCAGCCGCCGTTGGGGATGTTGAAGCTGAAGAAGCCCTTGACCGCCTGCCCGCGGGTCGAGCAGACCAGCGTGAGCCGGTCGCCGGGGTTGTACCACCCGTTTTGGGCCGAGGTGAGGTTGGCGGCGGACATGCGTTGGGTCTTGGCTTTCACGGTCGCCGACGCGTCGGCGACGGCGGCTGGCGCCGCGCCCAGTGCCACGGCGGCTGCCGTCAGTGCGGCGATCGTGGCGGCGCGGGCAAACGTGGCGGTGCGGATGGTCATCGTGCTCCCTTGCGGTTCGGGTCAGCCTTGCCGGCTCTACGCTGGGTATACCGATTCCCCCGGGACGGCGTTACGCGTTATCGGGCCCCGACCGGGCTTGTGAGCAAAGTTCACCCGTTCGGCGGACACCGCCGGAGCTGGTGGTTTGGATCTGCCGATGGCGCGGTGGTTTGGCGGCTACGCAACTTGCGGGGCGCCGGTGTCGGTCCGAGGTGCCGGGTCCTTGTCCGTCGGTGTCGGTTGACGCCGGTGACTGCGCGTGAACGGTTGTCGCGCACCGGATGAAGGTAGCGGCGGTGTGCGAGGGGGAAGGGGCTTGCGCAGGCGGCTGTGCGTCGTCAGCGAGCCGGCTTGCCAGCGGTGAAGAAGTCCAACGTGGCAAGTGCCGTCCGCCGGTCGTCCCATCGTGATGGCTGCTCGCTTGCGCGAACGCTATTAATACCCCGACCGCCAATAACCGCCGGCGACGGCGCCGAGCGGAATGAGCAGCCAACCGAGGGAGATATCGAAATAGCCACCGACGATCAACGCAGGAACGAGCATGGCCAGCGCACCCCACAGTGCGTCAACTACCAACTCCGACGGGCTATTTGGCTTGCCGTCCAGCGGCGATGCCGTTACCAACGGCGTCAGGTTGCGGCCACTTGTCGGTATCGAGAGGACACCGGTCCGGTCGTACTGTTGAAAAGTCGCGATCCACGAATTCGCCGTAGCAGCATCTTGGTCAATCTTCGCGCCGGTCTTCTCCTTGCACATCCGATCCGCGATTCGCCGTAGCTGATCGTCTCAACAGAACTCGACTTCGACTGTGGTGCAGCTGGATTCATCATGATCTACGCAGGCTGCGTTTCCTGGTGGTGCTGAATTACGGCTTCCGACCTAGGTTCGAAAGCCGTAATTCAGCACACCCTTGATGTGCGAATTCGACCATCACGAAACGTATTTGCACCAAAAATGCACAGTGTTACAGAAGCGCCTCGGCCTATCCGGTCTCGACGTTCTTCACGTACTTGTCCTTGCCTGTTGTGTGACAGAAGGCTTCAGCGGAGAGCCGAGTCGCCGTGATATTCGACTTGGAAGTGCTTTGGCCGCGGGAGGAAAGGAATGCCTCGATGGTGGCGTTCTTTCCCGCCTTGTCCTGCGCAAGGAAAGCCTTGCACGTCATATCGCCACCTGTCCCGCTGGCACTCGACCCGCTTGACGAAGAGCTGCCCGAATTCGAGCTCGACGATGAACTCTGGTGCTTTGAACACCCCGCGAGCAGGAATGACATAGCCGTCAACGACACCAATGCTCCGGCAGCGACATCCTTGATCTTCACCTTGAGAATTCCGTTCTGTTCGTTGGTCAATCGGACTGGGACCTCATGACGATGTCTGGGTCGGAGGGTCCCGATTCCGGCCATGGTCGAATCAGTGGCCACTGGTGAAACGTAGCAAACTCAATATCGCGAAGTATGTCGGTCGAACGGTTGATATATCGAGCGCTTATGGGGAGAGGAGAGAGGTCAGCTAATACGGATTGCGGCACGACACGTGTCGGAGTTAAGACGAAGAACGCGAGGTGACGACCATCAGGCAGCTCCGGTCACCTACAACTGGGTCAGTCTCGATTTCATCTACTACTCCGTTTCTGGGAATCCTGTGGATCTGGCACACGAGTTTCAGCTGGATTTTTGCGCCGATCGTGTGGCTTCTCGTGTGCGCTTTTCGGTCGTACTGTTGGTGTTCAACATCGGGTCGACCCTGTTCGCGCGGTGGTGGGATCGGCGCGCACGACACGACAGATGCAATAACTCCAGCCGCAGATCAAGGCTTTGCAGAAGCAGTTCGGTACGGACCGCCAACGGCTCGCGCTGGAAATGCAGAAGCTACAACACGATCACATATTCAACCCACTCATGGGATGCCATCCCATGTTCATACAGATACCCGGTTTCTTCGGCCTTTACTGTGTCATCCATTCATGCAGCCGGACGGTCTGGCGTTGCGGGCACGACGCGCAGATCCGTCGTTAGCAAATTGTGCGTCTGGGTCAGGTTGTGTGAGTGTCGCGCGAAACGCTGGAATCATGTGCTTCGTGGAGGACATGACGGAGCGCACTGTGTCCACAATCAGCGACAGGATGATGTCGACAATCACGAGCGATCCCGTGGTTCGACACTGAGCAACAGCAGGCGATGACGGCGGCGGTCGGCGCAGCCCGTCCACGGCAATGACCCGTCGCCACGTTATTTCGATCCGAAGACGCGTATGCGGCGGAGCTTCCTCCTCGAAACAAGCTGCGCGCCAAGCCAGAACACGACGGCGTATCCGACGAGCATGGCCATGGGTGTGGTGGACATCAGCTGACCGCATTCAGCACCGTGCCCGGTCGTCACTGTCAAGAGTTGCGCAAAACCAAGAAACAGGCCGCACGCCATCATGACGATGCCAGAAGAAAACGCGGCAGCGGCACCGATTGCGGCTGCCGCGGCCAACAGCACGACGGCACCCGCCGCGGACGCCCCATCGCCCAGCGGTCCCGACAGGTAGATGATGACGTCGACGGCACCGAATGCCGCCAACCCTGTTGGCGCGGAACGAAATCCGGACATTGTCTTGACCAGTAGACCGAGCGTCAGCATTGCCGCCCAGGTCGCGGCCATCATCACGGCGCCGACAACCCGCACCGTCTGCGCGGTCCCGGCATCACAGCCCGCAGCTCCGACCAACCGGACGATCGCTGGGATCGCGGCCACGAGACCGAGAACACTGTAGAAAAGCTCATAGCCAAGCCTTCCTGGCCACCACCGACGTATTCGCAGACCCAGCACCGCAACGCCACCCAGGAACGCGCCCGCGGTGAACGAACGCCCGTCGCCGCCTCCGGCAGCGGCGATCTCTGCGCATGCCAACACGACGACGATGCCCTCCAGGAAGGCACCAACCGTCCCGCCGAAGGTGGTGTTGCTGACCCATCCACCTCTACCGTCGAGCACCCGCCCGACGCCGACGCGGCTGCCGAGGATGAAGTAGTAGGCCATCATCAGCACGCCGAGAACAGCGACGAGTCCGGTCGCCTCTTGCATGACCGGTCAGCCGCTCATGAAGGTCGGCGAACCAGACCCCGGGCCATCGACGCGATCGATTCGGCGATGGTGTCCGAGGTGGCCGCGCGCGGAGATTCGGATTTTTCGGTGGAGATCACGTCGAGCTGGGCGGCGCTCTGGTCGCCCAAACCACAGGTAATGATCCGAATGCCATCAGCTTTCAGCAGCGCCGCCGCGTCGACGGCAGACTTCGGATCGCCGAGATCGCCATCACCGAAGATCGCGACCACGCGATCGCCGGCAGGTGTTTTCATGAGCGCTGCGTGCGCGTCCTGGAGACACGGAACGATGTCGTTGCCGCCGTCGGCGGTCGCCGAGTCGATCATGGTGCGGGCCTTCGTGGGCGACGCGTCGGGCGCGGTGAATGCGCCGATGCCGTGGTGCCACAAAATCACACCTACCGAGTAGTTGTCGGCCACGGCCTCATCGATGAACCGCTGGCAGCCTTTCTGCGCTTGTTCCAGGCGGGCACCGTACATCGACCCGCTCACGTCGAGCGCAAGAATCACCGCTCCCATGAAGCCCGCCCGCAATCGGTCCAGGTTGGGGCCCGGCAGGTATTCGGTTACCGGATCGGCATCAAATTTCTTCTTGGTCCAGCCGGCCATGGCGCGTCCCTTATTCCTAATCGGCCAGCATCAGCTTGGCTACGGTCTGGGTTTGGCGGACGACCTCATCGTCATCGAGGACGCCTTCGATGAAGCACTCCATCGGCAGTGGCTTGTTCTTACGGCAGCGTGCGGCGACCGAGATGCGGCCGTCGATCCCCACCGAGATGAGCAACTTGATTTCGCTACCGCCTTGTGCCGCAGGGATTTCTGACACCTCGCCGTCGAAAATCAGCCGGTTGTCCTGCGGGCGTTCAGAGACGACCGCGCCGCCCTGCTCATACAGGCGGATGCGGGCCCGTTCCTGATTGTTCAGGATGGTGCCTACCGACACCTCGTGGTTCACGATGGGCAGTGGCGTGTTGGCCGACAGGGCCGGTCGAATGTACGGGTCGGGCCGCCAGGGCTCGTGACTCGAATGGGTGTACAGCCCAAGCGATCTCGGGAGCACCGGGGTGATCCTGGCCACCTCGGACGGCCGATTGATCAGCGCCGGCTGACCGAGCTGTTCGGCAAGCACCGCGGCGCCGCGGGCGACGGCCTTGTCGGGGTCGTTGATCTCCACCGGGACGTGTAGCACCGACGCCAGGTAGTCCCGGATCATCGGCATCCGGGTCGATCCGCCAACTAGCAGCACCCGGCCGATCTTCGGTGCGCCGAGTGCGCGGGCGGCCGACGTCACCCGGTCGACACTCTGACCGCATTGCAGAACCAGGTCGCGGGTCGCTTCCTCGAACGCGTCCCGGGACACCGACAGAGCGAATTTGTGGCGGCCGTTCCTGATCGTCTTGGGCGCCGACACCGACTGACTCAGTTGCCTTTTGATCTGCTCGGCGGCAGCGCTCAACTCGCCGGCGAATTCCTCGTCGTCGCGCAGGTCATCGGTGTCACCGACCTGTTGTTCGATCTGCTCCCAGAGGATGTCGGTGAGCCGGGCGTCCCAGTCCAGACCACCCAGTCGTGTTTCGCCGTCCACTGCCCAGACGCGCGGGGTGCCACGGTCGATGCCGACCACCGCGACGTCGAACGTTCCCCCGCCAAGATCGAACACCAGCGACGTGGTTGCCGAATCTTTGTGCGCGCCATAGGCATATCCGGCCGCCACCGGCTCGGCCAACAACTGCAGACAGACCAGCCCCGCGATCCTGGCGGCGGCGTGCGTGGCCTCTTTTTCGGCGACCCCGAAGTACGCAGGCACGGTGATCACGGCCTCGAGGTCAGACAGGCTGCAGCGCAACGCTTCCGCAGCGTCCTTGGCGAGACGTTTGAGGATCAGTGCCGAAATAGCTTCGGGTGTCAGTGTCTGGCCGGCGAACTGCAGAGGGAACTCCCGGCCCATCTGCCGCTTGATACCGACCACCACGTTGTCCGGGTCATCTCGCAGGTGCGCCTTGGCGTCGGCGCCGACCTGTACCGAACCGTCATCGCCGAAGTAGACGACCGACGGCGTGAGGTCTGCCCCGTCCGCAGCCCGGATCAGCGTCTCATCGCCTCGCGCGCAACTGAACACGCACGAATAGGTGGTGCCGAGGTCGATCCCGATCGTGTGCGCGGTCATGACGATGTCAGCTCCACGGGAACGGCACCAGCGAAGCGAGCTGATTGCTCAGGTTTTGCACCCAGTAGTAGCCATAATTGAACAGCTCGACGCCACGGTCGTCCTCCAACAGCCACGCGGCCAAGGTGATGCCCAGAAGCGCCACCATGACCAAGTGCGCGACGCTCCACGCGTAGCGAAAGGTCCAGTAGATAGCGGGAATTCCGTCTTTCATCGTGCCGCCTTACGCTGGTTCCGCAGCTGCCGTCGCGGCCAGCGACGGGCTGATCATGATCTTGGTGTTCGAGGTGTCGAGTACCCACTGGCAGACATGGATGGGATGCATCGGATCGTCGATAGTGCACGGGCGCAGGAGATCCACCCCGAAGTAGGCGATGTTGTCCTCGAAATCATCTTCGAGACGCCGCACCAATCCATCCTGCCCGACGCTGATCAGCCACTGCCGGATGCCGAGCGAACTGCCCGGAGTCATCCCGGAACCGGACGGGAGACTCTGCAGCACATCGAGTTTGGTTATCACCACACCCAGGTGGCGCTGCTTGAGTTTCACGTTCTCGGCCCGTAGGCGGTCGATGGCACTGGCGTACGCGTCCTCTTGGTCGGCAGTGGCGATACCGAGCCGCTGCGGCAGACCGGCCCGCACCGCCTCGTCATAGATGCCGGGCAGCCCCAGCGGATCGAGCACCAGCAGCAGTACGTCGGCGGTGTCGATATAGCCCAGGCTCTGGGTGCTGTCCATGCTCGTGAACGACTCACCGGCCGCGTCGATGAAATGCAACTCAAGCCGGCGGGGCCCGACTTCCAGTTTGTACGGCAGCGCCTCCGGATTGTCGTTCTCCGCGGTCTTCATGGGAGCCTGCCCCGAATTCATCAGCGCCTGAGCCGTTTGCAGAAATTCGCCGGCCGCGGCGGTCAGCGGGGTGAGTGAGCCGCCCTGGCGGGCGAGCTCACCGTTGAGCGTAGTCGCGGCCGCGGCCAGGAACCGGGTCTTGCCGGCCGAGACGGCGCCGATCGTCGGCAGCTGAATCGTGCGCCGGGTCGCCGATCCCTCGGCGACAGCCTCACCGCAGAACGGGCAGACCGCTTGCAGTTTCGTGGCCGCGGCGCTGACCGTGGTCGGGAAGCCGGTACCGCATTCGCACCGCCGATGCCTCAGTCCCAACGGGCCGGGGGAGATATCCCGGTGGATTACGCCGCAGCTCGGGTTGGGGCAGAGGTAGCTCGGCATCGTGGTCTCGCGGTAGCACTTCTTGCACTTCAGCGAGGCGCGGTCCTTCTTCCGGCTCAACTGATCGAACCACCGATAACCGACCACCCACGCTTGCTGGCCGAGATAGACCGCACCACCGAAGATGGCCATGGCCGCCAGCCAGAACACGATCGAGATCCACACGCCGACGAAGGCGCCGGCCACCGGAACCGCGGCAAAGGCCAACCACGCGATGCCGGGCAGGTTGGTCAGGGCTCGCCGCGCCCGCCCGGTCAGGCCGCTCTTGGTGCCTTTGGCGCCCGCCGCCGCAGCCGACCCCGGTCTCTTCCAGTTGCTCGGAGAGACCGACTTCCAGGTCGAACGGACGATCAGGCGCGTTTCCTCGACCACGGCACGCGCATCGTTCTTGGCCTGATAGGGGTTGTACACCGGCCAGGCGTGATCCCAGCCGAAGTTCTTCGCGGCACCACGGGCTTTCGTGGCCATCACCTTGTTCGCCACGACGGAGGCAGGTGTGGCGATGACCGGCGACACCTTGGCATGTCCACGCAGCACCCGGATCGGAATGGCCAGTCCGCCGAGCACGCCGACCAGCAGACCGAGAGCGAACGTGCCCGCCCAGTACATCACGAGCACCGCCAGCACCCGCATGACGATGGCCACCACCACCCACACAGCGAAGACGACCGCGCTGATCACAAACAACGCGTAGACGAGGAAACCGCCCAGCTCATCCATTGTTCACCGTTCCTTACTGAAGAGGCGCTTGCCGCCCCGCATCATGTTCCGTGAGAGGCGTCCCTTCTTGGACTCCTCCATCAACTTGTCGAGCACCGGTACCCAGCTCCGCGCAATATCGTCTCGGACCTCGTCGAGCCGGTGGCGACCCGAGCGAGAGTCCATGAGCCCCAACAGAAATTCGGTCGCCGCGTCGGTCTGCAGTTCCGTGCCGGACTCGTACAGGTTCAAGGCCGACTCCACCGCCACGACATCGCCGGCCTGCCGGGCGATGGCGGCGAATGCCGCGTCGATGCACGGCGCCGCCCAGTCACCCACCGCGCGTTCCAGGCGCTCGATCCCGCGTTGGTCCCGCGCCGTCACCAGGAGCGTCCCGGCCTCCGGACAGAAGTAGCCGATGTAGGGGGACACCCGGGTGGCGAAGGAATGAAGTGCCGGATTCTGCGGGTTTTTCGCCGTTTTCTTCGCCTCCTGGTACAGGCTCCCGAGTTGATCCGCGTCACCGAGTAGACGCGCCAGACCCGGGTCCCTGGTCATGGCCCGCACCCGCAGCATCGTCGAGAGCACGCGCCGGCGGGCTTTACCGTCCTCGAACCGTTGCGGTGATGCGTTGAGCCCCTGGAAGATCCATGCGCTGAGATCGGTGGGAAGTTCGGGATGCGATTCGACCCACGCGGCCACCACCGCGGCCGCGGCCGGTAACGCACACCCGGCCAGGACCAACGGCCAACTCTGCTCCGGCAGCTGCGCGCCGGCCGCGGTGACGGCGTCGGCGCGGCGATCGATATCCAACGCCCCGGTCCGGACCGCGGACTGCCATGGCGCCAACGCCGAACCGGGCCCGCTCAGCCAGCCCCACGCTCCCGCGGCGAACGCGTCGACCACCGGTTTGTCGTGGCGTTCCAGCGCGGAGACGACACGAGCCGTCAAGCGCTGCCCCAGATCCGGCTGGTACGGCAGATCGGACTTCCGGCTGGACAGCTCCGGATGCTGGCACCAGTGCGTGCTGAGCCGATCAAGTGCCGGCGCAAGGGTTCTGGCGTCCGGGAGCAGGCCGGCGATCTTGCCGGCGATCAGGACGTCGACCAGATGCTCGGCGCCGGTGTGGTTGACGATCTCCGACTGCGCCCGCAGTGCGTGGACTCGACTGTCCGCCGAGTCCCATCCGATCGGTGCCGACCCGGTCGGCCACCCGGCGGTCGCGTCGCTCCACGCCGGGATCAGATCTGACCGTGACGCAAGGACCTCCAAGGTGGGCAACAGAATTCCGGTGCCCACCTCGTCCATGCCGGCCTGGTGGGCTGCGTCGATGGCGGCAGCGGCCAGCACGATGTCCTCCGCCCCCGTCGGCGGGTTGGTGACGATCGCGTCCAGCAATTCGTCGGTGTACATGGCGAGGTCGTCGCCCAACCCGCCGGCGACCAGCCCGCGGACGGCCCGCAGCGCGGCCGCCCGCTCGCGCGGGGCCGCGACCGAACCATCGGTGAAGCTCACGATCCCGGCGGCGTCGGTGGCCACATCGGCACCCAGTGCGGCTTCCCATCGCCGGGCCACGTCAATGGCCGCCAGCGCATCGAGTGCATCACCGTCGAACCATTCGGCCTGCCGGGCCGCGGACTGACTCACCTCGACCGGCGACATCTGCACCGCCAGCAGGTCAACGACGTTGTAGGCCGCAGCAGCCGAGCTTGCACTCGGTGTGGAACCGAAATCCGGTGTGGCACCGACAATGTCGGCGACTGCGGCGAGCGGCTGATCGGCGAATGCGACGAAGCTCATGGCCAGCGCCCGGCCTGAATCCAGGAACAGGGAGGCCAGCGCGATGTAGCGCATCACCACATCGAGCTCGGTGTGCACGATGATCAACTTCTTGCCCGGATCGGCGACCGCCTGCTCGACCATCGTCAAGAACCTGGGCAGGAACGACGCGCCGAACGGCGACCCGGTGACCAGCGCGGCCTTCAGTTCGTCCGGCTCGTACGCCGCGTCGATCTCCAACGGAGTGGGCCATGCCGCGATCTGCTTGCCGCCGGTGTCCCGGGACAGCTGCCACTGACTGGCGGCGTACAGCTGCGCCGGGCGATACGGAACGAAGTCGTCGGAGTCGGCAGTTGCGATCGTCTGGGTGATCTGATTGCCGGGCCGCGGCGCGGTGATCGTCTGCCCGGTCGATTTACCGCGCGACAGGAAGTAGCGGTCGTCGGACCTGCGGTAGAGGCAGGTGGGCGGATGCGCCAATTGATCGGTGTGGTCGACGTGCCAGCTCGACTTGACCACGTGCAGCATGTGTTGGGCGATGAATTTCTGGTCTGTCGCCGTGCTTCCCGGCGATGCCGCGATGAAGTTGAAGCCCGCCACGCCGTCGAGGGCTTCGTCTTCGCGAGCATCGGTGTAGACCGTGACATCGAACATGTCAGCCTTCCTTGGGCAGGAAGCCGCGGTCTGCCATCAGCCAGAGCAACGGTTCGCCGACGCGGTGGGGCAGCACACCCCGCGAGTTCACCTTGAGGCTCGAGTACGACGGCTCCGCCCCGAGCGCCGACGCCCCGAACAATCGGTACTTCTCGAAGTTGCTGTCCAGCATGCGGAGCAACCCGTCCCCGCCCCACTGCTCGATCATGGCGGCAATGTGGTCGTGGATGGTCAGCGATTCCGGCTCGTCGAAGTACCGCAGTTTCGACGATGGCCGCCGCATGGGGTGATCGTCGGGAATGTCGTCGAAGAATGCGTCGATCTTGGACACCACGACTGCCACCGGTTGTTTGATCTTCTTGTTCTTCTTGGTCTTTTCCGCGGTCTGCAGCACGGTGGTCAATGCCCGCAGGACCGTCTCCGGGGACGTCGTCAAACTCTCCGGATCCACGCCGCTGCGGATAGCGCGCTCGCGATTGCCGGGGAAGCCGAACGGGTCGAGCAACAAGATCACCCCGCTGGTCGCGGCCAGATAGTGCTGTCCGAGGGCTCGGTCCTCGGTGGCGAGGTCCTCACCCGCCGAGTCGAAGAATGAGAACAAGGTCGACGCATCGCGAGTGAGCTTGCCGCCCAACGACTTTTTGGCGAACCGCCATTCGAAGACCGCGGGGATGCTCATCCCGGTGTCGTGGCGTGCGGTCTGTGCCGGCAGCGTGCCGTTCGCACTGTCTTCCATACCCCGCAGAAACGCCTCGAGTTGACCCGCCAACCCGGTCTTGCCGCCCGGCGAATCGATGGACGCGTCGAAGCGGCGGGCGATGGTCGAATACAGCTCCTTCTGTAGCACCGCGAGCATCACCGTTTTCCCGGACCCACGGACGCCGACCAGGCCGAAGAGCGGTGAATTCGCGTCGAAGCTGCGGGGCATGCGGGAATGGCAGTCGGGGCACACCCGGATGGCGCTGACCGAACCGCAGTCTGGGCAGGTGGCCTCCGACCGTGACAACACCTGTCTCTTGTCGGGTCCGAGAATCACCGGGAGCACCGGCGTGCCGTCGGTGAAGTACTGAACCCGGGCCGGGTCCGGGGCTTCGGTACACCGGCTCTTGCCGGGTGCGGCACGCCCGGAACAACGAACCGCCAGCGCATTCGGGGCGATCTCGTTGTAGCAGTACGGGCAGGGGACCTTCCGCTGGAAGAGTGCCATTCGTACCTAGCCTTTCAGCTGAGTGGTCGGAGGGTCTTCGAGTTTGATGTCGGTACCGTTCGCGAAGAGCCGAATCCAGAACGGGCTGGGCAGCTTCGGAACATTGAATTCGACTGCGGCTGAATTGATCCCGTCGACGGTGACGTCCAGGCGGTCGATCACATCCCCATCGTCGGGTCGCGAGGGCATGATCGAACTCGTGCGCGCGACCACCAGGAACGAGAGCTGACCGCGGTAGCCGTTCGCGTGTACGACCGCACGCGCGGGTTTACGGCGTCCGAAACGCGACGGGGGAATCTCCAGTTCGTAGCGAACGACCGGCAGGCGTGCGGCGAGCTGCACCTCGACCGGACCGGCCACCCATTCCGCGCCGTTTCCGTGGGCCACGGTGGCCACCGCAACGCGATCCACGGTGCCCGCGGCGGAGATGCGGAAGCCACCGTCGTTCTTGTATTCGGCCCGGGTGCACCGGCGGGACTGCGCGGCCGCGCCTTGAGTCCAGGTGACTGCCGCGGAGTAGTCGCCGTGCGGCCATTCCCAGGACACCACGAGTTCGTCGCCGTAGCGATCGGCGCGCAGGTTCTTCACGCTCGGTGCCGATCCGACGACCGCCGAATCGCCGAGCAGACCGCGCTCGCCGTCCACGGTGATCGCGGCGACCACGCGTAGTTCACGGAGTGAAGCGAACCCCAGCCCGGTGCGGCCGCCGGTGGAGTCGAGCACGCCGCTGACGCGCCGGCCGTCGAGCGCGGCCAGGTCGGCCAGGACGATCTCGCTGCCGGCCGCAGGCAGCTGCTCGTCGATGGGGAACGACCACAGCTCCACCGGAAAGCCGCCGGGTTCGGACCAGGTGGCCCGGTGTCCTTCCCGCCCGTCCTGGAGCCGCGCGTCACCGATCTGCAGGTCCTGCACCGCTTTGATGGCGCCGCGCGGGGTGGCATCGATCGCGGCCGCCGGCGACACCATCCGGGCGCCGTCGGTGAGCACATAGATCGCCTCGAGTTTGAAGCGATAGCGGTTGCCTGTCGCCAACCCGCTGACGGTGACCCGGTTGCCGCCGCTCACGCTCACCGGCGTGGAGGTGCCGTCAGGGTTGACACGCGTGATCTGAATGCCGACGGCTTCCTTGGCCAGCCGCCACATCACGGTGATCTCCGTCAGCGTGGCCCCCGCCGACACCTCTGTCGGCGGGGGCAGGCTGAGGTAGCTGATCGATACCGGTAGCGACGCCGCCCCGCGCCGCTCGGCGAAGACCGAGTAGTGAATCCGTTGCGCGACGGGTGGATTCGCGTCGGTGAACGAGGCTGAATTCAGGTCACGGGCGAGTTGTGCGCCGTCGCCGGTATTCGCCGGTGCGTGACCATCCGTGTTTCGGACCACGATGTAGCTGCATCCGCTGCTGGCGTTCGAACTCCAGCTCAGGGAGATTCCGCCCTCCGCAAGGGGTTTCACCGCCAGGTTATCCGGCGGTGGCGGCGGCAGGCTGTCGAGCTGGTTCTGCAGGCGCGCGTCCTGCTGGTCGATGCTGACGGCCTGGCTCAAGGCCTTGGCTGCGGCGCCGTAGTCCCGCGATTTTATCGCGGCCTCGTACTCGGCGACCAGAGTGGTTTTGCGGGTCTCTGCCGCCGTCAGCAGATCATGGACGCGCTGGACTTCGTCGGTGCCGAATTGTTCTGAGTCGGCGACCGCATCGAAGGTGCGGCGGGCGTCGGCGAGTGCACCTTCGGCGAGCAGATTGGTGACGTCGTTGAGACCGCGGGTGCTGGTCGATCCCGACAGTTTCGCCAACAACCGTGCCGCATCGACTCGATCAAGCCCCGTGTCAGTCGACAGCCGGGCCAGGGCGCTGGCGAGTAGCTCCCCGCGGGCCAGCATTTCCTTCGCGGTGGCGACGAAGGTGGCAAGGACCAATTCGTGCAGCTTGGCCGGTCCTGCGAAGTCAGTTCGGATGAGCCCCAACGCTTTCTGAGCCGCCTGCAGCGCATCCGAGTCTTTGCCACTCTCGGCCGCCTTTTTGGCCGCATCGATGTGTGCCGCGGTGATCGTGGAACCCCCGTCGTGGGTCAGCGCGTCGATGACCCGGATCGACGTGGGCTTCGCCGCGTCACCCAACAGCAGGACGTCCACGATGCTGCGGTACTCGGTGTGCTTCGCCACATCACCGATGACCCGCGGAATCGCGACCTGGGGAAGTTGGAAGTCGGCGCGTACCGCGATACCGGCGCTCTCCACCGCCGATGCCAGTTTCTTGGCCGGCACCGCGCCGACCAGGCCCTGCGACTTCGCCTTCTCCTCGAGTTGTTGCTCGGTGATGACCTTCAGGGCCTGGTGCTCCAGGGCCACCGCGTCGGCGAACTCGGTGACTTTTGCTTCCAACGCCTTGGACTGGGCTGATTCGAATTGATCCCAGAAGGACGCCTCCGCCAGCTTCAGACCCGCAGATTTGAGCTCCGTAACCAGTTTCTTGAGCAACTGGGCAGCCGACATGCTCTGCCGCTTGTTCAGCAGCATCTCGACCGACGTGAAGTGTGCCCCCAAACCCTGGTGATCGGCAGGGATGGCGAGCAGCCGTGGAAGGTCCAGGCCGGCAACAGCTTCAGCGCCGGGGGTCTTCTGCAGTTCCCGGACCGCGCGCTGGATCTCGGCCAGCAGCACCTTGTCCTTGCCCAACGGCTTCAGGACGTCGGTGTCATACGCTTTCGCATCGAAGCTCATGACCGGGTCTGGAGCCCGCCGACGAGCTCCTTGCCGGCCTCGATCTCTTCAGGCTTCAACGCCGAGATCTTCGCCTCGATAGTCAGCTCCTGGCCGGATTTCGGTTCGCGTGCCCGCAGCGTGGCAAGTCCCTCGCTGGACACACTGAGCAACAATTCGATCGTCGAGCCCCGCGGCAGCGGGGGCAGGCCGCTGATTTCGGCTTCCTTGAGAAGGTTGTTCGCGGCGACGTCCTCGGATTCGACCTCGCCGCCCTGCTCACAGAGCCGAAGGCGCACTCCGGTCTGGTTGTCAGTCGCGGTACCCGCCTCCAGCAAGGTATCGACCACCGGCAGTGGGTCGTTGGCGTGGGCCAAGAACCCGACGTAGTCGACCAGGTTCCCGGAGCCGTCCTCACGAACGAACTCCACCCCGATGCCGCGCGATAGGACGTTCTTGATGTTCAGGGTGGCGGCACCACCCAGGAAATACTTGGGCTCGGTGTTCGTCGCCGGCTGGCCCGCACCGTCACCGGCCGCCGCACTGGTGTCACCGGCTTCGAACGGCACCGAACCGCTGAGGATGGCCTCGCCATAAATTGCTGCGCCTTTGGCCACCGACAGGTCGTAGTCCGTGGGGATCGGGTCGAAACCCGCGGCCTTGAGCGCGTCGTGCACCATCGGCATCCGTGACGAGCCACCCACCAACAGCAGCTTGTCGATCACCAGTCCCGGGGTCTTCTCCTTCGCGGTCTCGATCACCCGCTGGGTGATCTCCACCGTCTGCTTGATCAGATGTGCTGTCGCCGCATCGAATTCGGCCCGCGTGATGACCACTTTCTCTTTGGCGTCCTCGAACTTGCACAGGACCATGGCATCTTGTTTGCGGGTGAGCGACTTCTTGCAGTCCTCAACGTCTTTCATGATTGACGCTTTGAACTCGGGGTCCTCGCCCGGGTCGTCGGCCAGCCCGGCCAGCTGCCGGAACTTGTCGATCACCAGGTGGGCCAACGCCTGATCCCAGTCCGCGCCGCCGAGCAGGCGGTTGCCGTCCACGGCCACCACCCGGACATCGCCGGGCTCCGCAATCATCACCGTCGTGTCGAAGGTGCCGCCGCCCAGGTCGTAAATGAGGATGGTTTCCCGCTTTTCGCCGCGCACACCCAGCGACAGGGCGGCCGCGATCGGCTCGGCGAGAATGCCGATCACGTCCAGGCCGGCCATTTCACCGGCCTGCTTGGTGGCTTCCTTCTCCTTGACCCCGAAGTACGCCGGCACGGTGATCACGGCTTTGTTGATCGCCGTACTCTGTTCCAAGTTGGCCGCGTGCACGAGTTCTTTGAGGATCACGCCGGACATCGACTCCGGGGTGTAGGTCTGGCCGGCGAACTCCTGCGGGAATTCCGTCCCCATGTGACGCTTGATCAGCGCGCAGCCGTTGTCCGGATCGGCGATGAGCGACGACTTCGCCTCCGACCCCACGATCGCGACACCGGCATCGAAGTAGACCACCGACGGTGTGGTGTCTTGACTGTCCTGATTCTTGATGATCTCAGCCTGGTCCAGGTCGTTGATCACCGCCACAGCGGAATACGTTGTCCCCAAGTCGATCCCAAATACGTCACCGGACATTGGCAGCTCACTCCTTCTTTCGGGCCTGCGGCCGCGTGACTAGTTCGTGGTTTCGGGGGCGGCGGAGGCGACGACGGCCGGCTCCGGTGCGACGTAGCGGTACACGTTCACCATCGCGGGGACGAACACTCGTTCTGCGCCAACGAAAGTGAAGCCCTGCCGAAGAATCTTCCCGACGCGGCGGTCAAGGGACGGGTCATCGGTATCGACCCGGCGACGTGCCGCGTGCTTGCTCGCGTCGAACTCGTCGCCCGTCGACACCTTGATCGACTCGATGTCGAGCAGGCTCAGGACCTCTTCGATCTCCGAGACGAAGTAGTCGAAATCCTTTCGCGCCGAGTCATCCTCGCGCGTCGACGCGCGAGCCTCGGCCTCCGCCGCCTCGGTGTGCAACGACGCAAGTTTGAGGATCACCGGCTTGAGCAGTTCCCGGACCTGGTCAGCCTGCAGTTCTTCGATACGACTCTGCATCCGCCGGATGATCGACTCGTACTGTTCGGCCCGGCTGTGGAACCGTTCCAGAGCGTCGGCCATCGCGGCCAATTCATCACCCGGGACAATATCTGCCGACTTTGCCTCATCGTCAGGTCCGGGCGGGGCGTGGTCGGGTTGATCCGCTTCGTCCGGTCGGGCAGCCGCGCAATCCGGCCCGGTCGTCGATGTCGCGTGCGCTTGCTCGTCTGCTGCGATCGCCGATGGAACAGTATCGGACACTTCGTCGTTCACGGACATGTAGTGGTGGTGCTCCTACTCCGTCAAGTCAATGCCGGCACCATAGCCGGACGGCTACATGCCTGCGTGGCCTCGGCAGGCGGCCTCGAGTCACCGATCGAGGCGGCGCGTCTGATGTTTGCTCGGCAACTCTAAATTGACTATGGATGACTTGTCTGTCGACCGTTCGAACGACAGCCGCCGACGCCGCCAGGGTGTGCGTTGGTTCCGGCGCGTCGCTGCGCGGGATGCGCGCGGGATGATCAGCCGCGGGTGCGAAGCCCACCGACGATTTCATTGCCGACATCAGACCCGCCGGATGTCAACACCGAAACCTTCGCCCGCAACACGGCGTCTTGGCCCGACCTCGGCTCGTGGACGGTCAGGGTCGTCTCACCGTCCGCGGAGATGGTCAGTCCCAGCTCGATCGGTGAACCACTCGGCAGAGGGGACAGCCCGGCGATGTCGAGATCGGCCAAGAGCAAATTGTCGCTGACCTTCTCCGACTCGGTCTCACCACCTTGCTCGTAGATGCGCACCCGCACGCCGGTCTGGTCACGAGACGCCGTGGCGACCTCCAATTCTCTGGCGATCAGCGGAAGAGGGTCATTGGCGTGGGCCAGGAACCGGATGTACTCGATGACATTCCCTGCGCCGTCGTCCCGCATGAATAGCACACCGATGCCCCGCGAGAGGACATGTGCCATCTTCGATTTCACCGAGCCGCCGAGAAGAAATCTCGGTGACGCCTGGAATAAGCGGCGCCCAGATCGATCCCGTAAACGTCACCGGACACGAAAATTCAACTCCATTCTGACGCGAACCCAGACAGGGTCGGTTGACGACCACGTATGGAGCGCTCGTGGCGCGCGCAGGGCCGCGCGTTCGCGGAGCCGCCCGCGGACACTGTCGCATCCGTAACTGAAGCTGTCAGTAGGCCGAACGGGCGATAGACACCACCGGCACGCCGTGCCAGCATGCAGAAGACCCGATATCTAGAAGAGAGTGCATAACACGTGGGCATGCTCGAGAGTTCCGGTGAGTCGCCAATAGCGACAACGGATCAGCGGGACAAGTAAGACCGCACCAGTGACCAGCAAGTGGCGGAAGCGTTCGTTCGACGCCCCGTGGGTCACCGAGTACCCGCCGGGTCCGAACCTGCCCAAGCTCAACAACCAGAAGGTGTATGTAACCTCGCCGGGATTCGACAACATCGGCGAGATCCTCACCTCCATGAACGTTGAGCATGAGCCTTTCGCCGGGCTGTTCGATTGTTCGCTGCTGTTCATCAATTGCGGCACAAGCGATCACATCGATCCGACCGACCTCGTCGGGTTTGTGCAGTCGGGTGGCTGCGTCTACGCATCGGACCACGCGGACCGCTACATCTCGGCAGCCTTTCCGGACCTGTTCGACTTCGCCGGCCACGGCGGTACCACCGGGCAGGTGCGCGCCGACGTGATCGATCCCGAGCTGCGGGACGTGCTCGGATCGCACGTCACCGTCGAGTTCGACATGGGGTCGTGGGCCCAGCTTCGCTCGTGCCGGGGCGAGGTCCTGCTTCGGGCCGCCGGTGGCAGCAACGCTGCGGGCATGCCCATCATGGCGTACGCCGAGCACGGAAAAGGGTCGATCTTCTACACCTGCTTCCACAACAAATCTCAGACCAACGACGACGAAAAGCGACTGCTGCAACTCCTTGTGGTCAAGCAGTTCAGCACGGTGTCGAGCCGGTCACTGCAGGAGGCGGGACTCGCGATGGGGTTCAAGCTGCGGTGACCCCTGTCCGTGTCAAGAACCGCTCGTCGCTGGAAGAGGAACGTGTCGCCGAGCCCAACCAGATACACGATCGCGCCGTGGTGTCCGACATCGCGCGGTACCGGGATGGCACCACCGAACCTGCCCAGCGAGGCGGCGAGGTGCCGCACCGGCGATTGGGAACTACAGGTCGGGTAGGCCGAGGATGCCATCTTCGATTGCACGCGCAAGGAGCGCGGATTTCGTTGGTGCCGAACGCCCGACGCCAGCGTACTTCGCGCGCGCCCGCTGCAGATGCGTGCGTACGGTACTGGGTGCGATGTACAGACGCTTCCCGACGAGATCCTTGCTCTCGGTCTGGAACCACGCCACCAGCACCTCCTTCTCCCGCACAGAGAGATTCGGCCGGTTGGCGTCGTTGTCGTTGACCAGCGCGCGCGCCATCTGCGGGCCCACATGAGGGGTGACCGAGGAAGCGGAATGGATGGCCTCGACCAGGTGCGCCCGGCCCTCGGATTTGACGAGGTAGGTGACCGCGCCTAGGTCGAGGCACTGCAGGATGACCTCGTCGGCACTGAGGTGGGAGAAGACCACCACGCGGTAGCCGGCGGCGCACAGACCCTTCAACGCGTCGAATTCGGGCCTGTTGCCGTCAATCTGCAGGTCGAACACAACCACATCGACGTCGATGTCGGGCATTGGGTGGCGCTGAAGAAACGAGTCGGGGTCGAGGTAACTGCCGACGAAGTGGATCGGCGGATCGGCGTGCGAGCACCAGGCCTCCACGCCCGCATGGACAACATCGTGGTCGTCGATGATCGCCACCCGAACCGGTGCTGGCGACGCTTCCCCAGTAGTCATGACCACCTCCCGCGCCAAGGACTGTCGTGCGACGCCCAGCGCAAATTTCTCGCGCATACGATAAGCCGATGGACCCGGCGGTGTCCTACTCGTGGCCTCACGACCTCGCCCAATGATCGTTCACCAGACATTCGACTCGGGTCGCCCATGTCGGGCTGGGTGGCAGGGCAAAACCGCGGCGGCCGAGGATGGCCGCGATGACAGCGGCTCCGGGAGGCGGGGAACTGGGCCATGGCGTGTCTCCGTCGGTGAAGCAGATCACGATGTCGGGTCGTGGCCGTTCGGCCTCGACGCCGCGGAAGCCGAGGCGCATGTCCGTCCCTCCAGCGCCGACGAGCTTGGCGTCGCGGGCGCGGCGGACTTTCTCTGCGGTGTGTACGGCGGCGTCGACCGAATAGACGGTCATTTGGGCGCCGGATACCCCCAGCGCCCTCAGTGCGCCGTCGACCTCGCCGAGCGCGCGGGCCAGCAGGTTGTCGTCGACGCTGCGGGAGGTGTCGATGATGATCGATACCCGCGGCACCGGCCGATGCTGGCCCGGCAGCACTACGCCGGGAAGGGACGAGGACCGGCGCGAGGGCTTGGTGTACGTGTAGTCGCCGCGACCTGCGGCCCACCCCACAGCACGGCGCACCGCCCCGCTCAGCAGGGGCTCCCACGGCACCTCGGGTTTCAATGTCCGCTTGACCCACCGCATCACATCACCCGGAGTGCTGCCTCTGCCTCGGGCGTGAGCGTCATACTCGACGGCGACCCGGCGGCGAATCTCGGTTGCCTCAAATTTGGACATGGCACCGATGTCGCTGCCTGGCCCGTACTCGTTGCTCCGTGGTAGCCCGTCCGCGCCGCTGCCGCATCCGTCGGTCGGCTCCAACGTGTCGCCGCGCCCGTCGCCGTCGGGTGGCGCGGTGGGCAGCCGGGAGAGCAGAGCGAAGTATTCTTCCGCAGTACGTCCCTCTGGCAGGTTCAACGCGGTGGCGCTCGGTAACGTCGGTGGCCTCAATCCGTCCGGCGTGAGGGTGTGGGACACGGTCACGTCGGCGGCCTTCTCCCAGGCTGCGGCGGTGCTGCGGTCGACATCCTGATCCCGCGCCCGGTCGGCATGATCGGCCAGCAGGTGCCACGTCACGTGCGCCAGCTCGGCGCCGATCTCGGGCACCGTCGCCGTCTCGAACCATGCCTCGTTGATGTAGATCCGCCACCACTCGTCGCACGTCAGCTTCTCCACCTCGTCGTCGACGACCGGGATCAAGGCGTACAGCGCGTGGGACAGGTACGGGAGGTCCCTCGGACTGGTATGCCCCGCACCCGCGGAGGGGGGCGGAGGGCTGATCAGCCACAGCTTGGCGGCAGCCAACTTGTGGTGGTCCACCTCACGGAGCCTTCGGCAAAAGGCCGGCCAGCGCCAGGGCCGGGGCGAACACTTTGATTGACGACGGCACCGCCGCCCCTTTGGGCCGGGTCCCGGGTCGCATCAGCGAACGCACCACGGGAACGGCGGGATCGACACCGGCCTCGCTGGCCGCGCGCGCACACACCTCGACGGCGTTCTGCCAGCGAGCGGCCGTCGGTCGTCGCGAGAATGCGCCCAGCACGGCTTGCAGCGTCACGAAGACACGGTCGGCGCGCATCCCGGCGAAGCTGATCGCGGCGGGGTCCCCCAGGAGGACTTCCGGGTCCGGGAGGTCCTGGTTGGCGGCCCAGGTCAGGTACTCGTGGGCGACAGCGCCCCCGATGCAACCCGCGATGAGCAGGCGCCGCACGTCGGCGCCGGCGTCCACTGCCTGTGCGAACGCGGAGAGTCGCGCGGCGTAGTCCCAGGTGCGCGGGGTCGGGAAAGCACGTCCCCGTTCCTCGGTGTTCTTCGGGATCACGCTGAGCTGGGACTCACGAGCGCGCAGGAACCCCGAGACCAGGACGACTTCATCGGCCAGCATTCGCTGATAGTTGTCCGGCTCGGTGAAGACCGGCATGGTGGGCCAACTGCCGGTGACCAGTCCTTCGGAATAGACCTCGTAGGGCATCGCCCAGTCGAGGTGGACGAACCGGCTCGCCGTCGGCGCCGCAAGCTCCCAGCACGCCGCGGCGACATCGGCCGGGTTGGCGGCGGCGACGAACGACACGGTCCGGGGGAGTTGGAGCGAACCGACTTCGTAGTGCGTCAGCGGCCGCAGCGCCGCCGCCTGCAACGAGGGCGAGGCTGTGCTGAACTCATCGAAGAACGCGATCGAGGGGCCATCGTGGTCGGCCAGGCGCGTCGCCCACGCCGGTGGCGCCAGGCTGACGGATCCGTCGCTGATGACGGGCAGCCCGGCGAAATCCGAGGGTTCGCTGTGCGTGATGATCACCGTCTCGATGTGCCACCCATGTCCAGAGGCAGACTCGACGGCCGCGGTCTTACCTTCCCCCGGATTGCCCCACAGCAACGCCGGGATGCGTGCTGATACGCAGATCCCCAACGCCTGCAAGGCGTTCTCGTACTCGTGTTTGGTGCGGATCGTCACACCGTGTCCCTTCCCGTTGATAGTTACTCGTGGTTCTTGACGTAGGCGTCGAGGTCATCGACGGTGCGCACACCGTGGTTGAGCGCCCTGAGCACCGCGTAGCGGTTGCCGAGAATCTCCAGCATCACCGCGAGCTCGGTGCGGTCCGGCTGCTCGCGCGGCGCGGTCGGATTCCGGTTTGGCTCTCCGGCCACCAACTCGCACAGCGAATCAATCGTTCGACACGACGGTTGCGGTGAATAGACACGGTGCCGTTTGAGGGCATGAAAGTGCACTGCGTCCAGGCGGCAGCCGGCGTTGGCCCACTTCACGAACTGGGCGGCCACCCCGCTGGTGGACCACCCATTCGACGTCGCGACTTCGCGGACGTGTTCGGGCGCCAAGCCTGCATCGATCGCGACGACGACGTGCGCCTTGCTGACTCCGAAACTCAGCCACTGGCCCCACGCGGCGGGAGTTGCGCGCGTCTGCGGCCCGTCAAGCCAGGCCAGCCACGCGGCCGTGTCCGGGTCGGGGTGATGAGTCAGGACCTCGGACACCCACTGGTGGTCGGCGCTGCCATAGACCAGACCGAGGAAGAACCGGACCGGCAGTGGCTCGTCGACGACCATTCCGACAGCCGCCAGCCCCGCGATGTCGTCGGGATGGATGCCGGCCTGCCAGAGGTCGTGGATGCCGCCCGTTTCTCGCACCCGTCGCTCGAGGCGTGGATCGAAATCGGGGCAGACCTCCCAACTGCCCCAGGTGGCCGTCGCGGCGTCGAGGAACGCTTCGATGTGCTTGAGCTGGACGCGGTGCTGGGCGGCCAGGTGTTTGGGTGAGCGTGTGTGCCGGGCCGCGGCGCCGGCACTGCCGAAGAGGGTGCCGCGACAGCACCGCGCGATCGAATACTCTTGGCCGACTTGCCAACTCCCGCCTCGTCCGACACGAAGAGGGGCCCGCGCGGACCGGGTGAGCAGGCGAAGGGACGCGCGAAACGCCTCGACGGTACGTTCCATGTGCGTCACGCAGGAGGCATCACTGCCGAACGCCACGGCGATCCGCTCCGCTTCAGCGTCGTGGGGCGTCGTGATGCTCCAGTCCCCGTCCGGGTGCACCGTGACCCGATGCTTTTCGCCACCTGCGCCGGACACCGAGTTGAAGCACGCGATGTCGAGTTCCAGCGGACCTCCACCCGGCGCGGGTCCGGCGCCGCTGACGTCCTTTTTCTCCATCGCGGGCGCCACGGGGCCGAGGCTATCGGCGGGCACCGACATTTAGCCTTTGAGTGAGTCCGTGGGCAGGTCGAGGCACCGACCGGGACACCCGGTGATCCCTGACGTCTGAGTGGCCGCCCGCGGGCTCGGTGCCTGGTCGAGCGGTGTCCTTGTTCGGGAACTTGGAGCCAGCCTGAGGGTGGGACTCCTGCTTAGAGAATGTCTGGGCCGTGGCCGCGGTGGTCAGTCACCTGGGAAGACAGGATCGGGCTGACAGGAGCAAAACGACGATGGCATTGACGTTGGGTATCGACGTGGCAGTGCGGGCGGCGCACCAAGGGACGCTGGCCCGCGACGGAATCACGGTGTGGCGTGGCCGCAAGTTCTCAACCCGACCGGCGGAGCTGGAACGGTTGTGGGATGACCTGAACCTCGCTGATCCGGGTGATCTGACGGTCGTGGTTGAGCCGACCCGTTGCGGCGCTTGGTCAAACAGCGCTCCACCATGGTCAAACGCCGAGTCGCCGTCTACGCCCGACTCGATGCACTCGTCGAGCTCCTCGGGCCGGATTGGTATGCGGTGCTCGGTTCGAATTACGGCATCGCGGCGTTGGAGTTCCTGGCCCGTTACGCCGATCCGCATGCGGTGCTCCGGCGGGGTCGCGGACGTCTGAGCAGGTTCTTGATCGCCCGGTCCCGTGGCGCGTGGCGCAGCGACCACGCCGCCGGCCTTATCGCCGCGGCCAAGGAAACCCTCGTGCTGTGGGGTTCGGACGGGATGAACTTCGCGGAATTGTCCGAAGACATCGCACATGAAGCCGAACAGGCGCTGTTTTTAACTCGGCAAATCAAGCAGATCGACGAACGAGTCGCGAACCTTTACGCCGAGGCCGACCCCGATGGCATCGTTGCCTCTGCTCCCGGCGTCGGACCGGTCATCAGCGCCGTGATCGCTGGGCGGATCGGTGATCCGCACCGATTCACCTCACTGGCGGCGGTCCGCGCCTATACCGGACTGGTCCCCAAGGTCAGCCAGTCCGGGGTGAGCAAGGTCGAATCCTCGATCACCAAGGCCGGCGACCCGCTGCTGCGCGAAATGCTCTGCACCGCAGCCGATCAAGCCCGCAAGATCGACCCGCAAATCGCGGCGAAATACCAGCGACTGATGGCCGGCGACCGCCACCACGACTCCGCGATATGCCACCTGGCCACCCTGCTGGTCACCAGGATCACCACGTGCATGCGCACCGGCCAGCCCTACGCCCTGCGCGATATCGACGGCACCCCGATCACCGAAGCTCAGGGCCGCGTGCTCGTTAAAGAGCGCTACCAGATTGAGCCGCGCCGCCGAGACAACATCCGGCACCAACGTATGCGCGACCGCCGCAACCAAGGGGCGGGCCAGGAGTCACAGGAGTCGCCAAGCGCTCCAACATCCAGGCCCGCCACCAATCACCCTACGAGCCAACACATCGCTTGACATCCGTTAGGAACTCAGAATCGCTGGACAGCCGCGGCCGCGTGGCCGATTGGAGCAACGACACCGCGACCGTGCGGGTGACTGCCGTCGTCACGAGCAATCCAGGGTTCCGCTGGCGGATCGACATGGAAATCGGCGTACCTTCCGAGACGCAGGCTGGTCCTCGCCGGGCGGCGACGTACACAGACACAACCGATCCCCCGTCGGCGATCTGCGCCTCGTGAACCCGTAGACCTATTACCCGGTCGACATCCGTTCCGGCCGGGAGTCGACGATGCACGGCTAGTCAGCTCCGGTCCGTCTTGTGGGCGCCTATGGCATCGGCAATTCATCCGGCGGCACGTCGGCCGCGGCTGGGCAATTGCGGGGCGTAGATCGTCCTGCTGGCCGATCGACTCGGATCACCGAATGAACAATAGCGCTTCGATTTTTGCGTCGACCCTGGGGTCCGAGCACCGCCGGGGCGCCCTGGACGGCCACTGACCGCCCGCACCCGAGCGCGAATTGTGTTGCGGAGAATACCGTTTGGCGGTCAGGTGTCTTTGTGAAATGTGATGTACAAGCCGGCCCCCGAGTTCGATTGGATCGCCTGAGTGACGGCGACAACGATCCATCCGCTCGCCGCTCGCCTATTCATCACCGCGGTAGCATCGCGGGCCGTCTGGCCAGGGTCATAGCTTGCGGTGTTCACGCAGACGACCTCGTACTCTGTCATGCATCGCAGCCTATGCGCCTGCTTGCCATGTCCGACCTTTCGTATCCGTAGGCACGCGCCATTCCAAGGCGGCTGACACGCTTGTCCATCCATGCATCGGTGGACTGCGTTGTGGGGAACGCTGCCCGCGGGTGCGCGTACGCCTCGTCCAGCGCAAGTCCGGAAACCTGGACTTCATCTGCCCGAGTTTTCCTAGATATTTCGCGACCGCGTTCCGAATGACGCTCTTGACCAACAGCTTTCGCAACACTCCTCGTGGTCACCTGCGCGGGTACCTGGGTCGGTGGGCACCTCAGCACCCCCTTCATCGACAGCTGCGCAACGCCCTCTGAGCTGTTCGCGCAAGCCGATTGACATCTACCAGCGAGCCCTGCCGTCTAGCGTCGACCACCTGATCGGCGCGGGGGATCGGTGCCATGTGCGGATCGCGAGATACGCGGTCGGCACATGCCGGAGGAACCGATGCCCAGCACAACCCCGATCACCCGCGTTGCCGAACTAGCGCACCCGGATCGATTCGAGCTTCCGCGCCGCGACGCGCAGTACCGGATCGCGTGCTCACGCGGCGAGAATGATGTTCCGGGCATCGTGCGTGCGGCCCAGCAGATCCACGGGCAGAGCTACATCGACTACGGCTACTTCGAGGCGAGCGGCCTTGCCGCCGACGGTCGGCTCGTTCCGGAACTGGACGGCACCCGCAGCCAACTGGGCGGCAAGATCGTCGCGAATTACCTGGTGGCCTCACCTATACACACTCGGGCGTCCAGACCGACCGCGACGGTGCGACTGCTGGACATCGGACCCAACGGGTCGATAGCGAACCTTCCGACATACGCCTACTTCGCCGACACGTTCGGTGCGAAGGTCAAGAGCCGCCTGCACAGGATCGTGGAAACTACTGGACCCCAGAGCATTCGGGAAATCGCCGCGCTGGCGACGATCGATGCACAATCGCACCGCGGCTCGTACGAGTTGATCCGTGCACTGACGCAGAACAGCATCCTGAAGGCACAGGCGAACGGGTACCGCGAGCTGTATCTCGCATCGCTGACGACGCACTCGCTGGGCCCGGTCGTGAAGTTCATCGGCCGCCGCTCTGCGACTGTCCTGGGCGACTCGGCCCAGATCTTCTCGGCCGACCGGCGGTCCCGCTCGATCATGGTCACCCCGGTCCTGATCGACCTCAGTGTCGTGGTGGACAACATCGCCGACAACCTTGGGGAATCGGTGGACCCGTTGCAGCGGGCGCAGCTCGAGGCCAAGGCCGCCTTCTTGACTGATGGGCTCGAATCGGCCGCATCAATGTTGAATTCACCGCAGGACCTCCGGGAAGGAACCCAAGCATCATGACCAATCAACGCAACTTGCAGGCTGAATGGCAACAGCCACAAGCCTTCTCGGTCGAAACACCGGCCGAACTCGGCGACCTGTCCGCAAGCCTCGGCATCGCCAGGCACATCGATCCGGTCGCGACGATCGCTGCGGATCTGTTAGAGCTTCACCACCCGGACCAGATGCAGGACCCCGTCGCGCGGGGTCGGTTCGTTGACGAAATCCTCGCTCAGGGACCACGATTTGGCCGCTGGATCCATTACCCGTGGGCCGACGCGCTGGTACGCGTGGCCGAACCCGACGAGCACTACGAGCTGCGGACCTACCGCAACCGGAATCTGATCACGAAGGCTGAGCAGGCGTCGTTGCGTCATCGCAGGATCGCGGTGTTCGGGCTGAGCGTCGGCAGCAACGTGGTCGACCGGATGGCCCAAGCCGGCATCGGCGACGAGTATCTGCTCTTCGACTTCGACCGATTGAGTCCGACGAATCTGAATCGCATCCAGGCGGGCGTCCTGCAGGTCGGCCTGCTGAAAACGACGGTGGCCGGCCGCAAGCTGGCCGAACTGGACCCGTACGTCTCTCAGCGTCATGTCACGGGCGGCGACCAGCGCGGCACCGACGAACTGCTACGTGTGTCCCGGCCCGACGTGATCGTCGAGGAAGTCGACGACCTGGTGGCCAAAGCGCGCATCCGCGCGGTGGCACGGGAGCTCGGGGTTCCGTTGGTCACGGCGGGCGACGTCGGTGACGTATCGACCCTCGATGTCGAACGCCACGACATCGAGCACGTACCGGCGTTCAACGGGAAGCTGACCGAAGCCGATGCCGCTCTGCTCCGTGCCGGCACGATGCCCGGGGGCAACCCGCTGGACACGCTGATCAGAATCGTTGGCCGAGAGAATGTTTCACCGGCACTCCTGGAGTCAGTGCTGCAGAAGGGCATGCAGTTGGCGGGCACGCCGCAGCTGGGTTCGACGGCGGCCATCGGTGGTGCGTTGGCCGCGGTGGCCGTCCGGGACATCCTCCTGGGCCGCAGCGTCGGGTCGGGTACCACGACGCTCGACATCGTCGGCGCCACCCGACCGCGAGCCCAGATGCCATAGCGGCGACGGGCCGCCGCTATGGGCGGCGACGCTCATCCCCGGCGTGCGTGGACGCCGGCGGCACAAGCGAAACGCACCGCCGGCCAGTCGTGCTTGCAGCTACCCGCCCCAGGGATCAGTACGAACGGCCCCACCGCTGTCGTCCGAACGTATGAATCGATCGCACCTGTCCAGGGTCGTGACTGAACCATCGATCCAAGTGTCGTCGCACATGCTAAAACCATCGCAGGAGCGGGATAGGCGACCCAGAAATGTGGACGAATGATTCTCATGGATCACTGCGATGACCGGGTGCGTCGAGCCGCCTTGACCGTGATCCGACGTGACTCCACAGCGTCGAGGACCGGACACGCGACTACCGGCCCGGGGGTATTCTCGCCGCAGCGCCCAGTGGCTGTCGGCGAGCACCGCGCCTTCGCCGGCCGCCGGGACCCGACTCCCTATTTCGGTCTCGTCGCCGCGCTCCAGGAACCGACGGCGCCGCGGCGCCTGACCCGGCACCAGTAGCCGCCACATGTCTGAAACCGCGCGCGCCGCGCGGCGCAACTTGGTCCAGCAGACGCTGCCGCTCAGCGTGATCCTTCGTCACGGGGGCAGCCTGGTCGTGTTCGTCGTCATGCTCGCCACGTCGGCCCTACCGGCGCCCGTCGGCGTCGCGTACGCGGCCGTGTCCGTCGCCTGGTCCGGATATCGACTGCTGACACGATCGACGGCGCCGCGGTTTCTCGCGGTTGACTACGTGATCATCGTCGCCGCCTGCCTGGTCCTCCCGGCGTTGACATCCGATGTCCACGTTGCCACCTTGGGTCCCTTGACGATCGCCGGAACCGCGGTCGGCAGCTTCACCGGCCTGAACCCACGGATCAGCATCGCCCTCACCGCCGGGGTGGCGACCGCCTACGCCACCGGCGCCGCAGCGGTCGTCGGCTGGAGTCACATCGGAGACAACTTTGGCGTCTACTACTTTGCCGGGCTCTGGGCGATGTCGATGGTGATCCGTGCGCTGATCCTGCGCGTGACCGACTCCGTCGACGCCGTGCGTGCCGACCGACTCGCCGCCGAACTCCAGCACGAGGTCGACACGGCGGTCCGCGAGTACGACCGCGAACAGCTCCGGCTGTTGCACGACACCGTTGCGTGCACGCTGCTGATGGTCAGTACGGGCACGCCCCTGTCGCCCGAACGTCTCTCCGCGCAGGCACGGCGCGATCTGCGGGTATTCACGGACCAGGCTCCGGCGCCCGCGGCCCACGTCGATCTGGTTGCGGCCCTGCACAGTAACACCACCCACCTCACGACACCGGTCCGCATCGACGGCCCCACGGAGATGTGGATCGATGGGGCGATCGCGAACCTGGTGTCCGCGGCCGCACGCGAAGCCCTCACCAATGTGGATCGCCATGCCCGCGCGTCCACCGTGACCATCATCGTCCGCCCGGAGCTGGTGCGTATCGAGGATGACGGCTGCGGATTCGACACGTCGCAACCGTCGCGCGGTCACGGCATCGCCGACTCGATCACGGCGCGCATGCACCGGCTCGGCGGCGACGCCGTGGTGCTGAGCCGGCCGGGCCGCGGCACCACGGTTGAATTGTGTTGGCCCGCTGAGGTTGCTGCCGCCACGGACAGGCCAGAGGATCCGGAACGACTGATCGAACGGGGTCGCGCCCGGTACTACCTGGCGTTGACCACCTACGCCGTCGCGAATGTGCTCGCGGTGACGCCCTTTGCCGCACAATCGAGTTCACGCCCGTACCTGCAGTCGGCATTGCTGGTCGCGGCCGCCACGATCACCGTGTCATCGGCCGCGCGTGGCCGCGGTTTACCCGGTCTGCCCCGCCGCGCCGCGATCGCCGCGCTCGTGGTCATCTCGCTGGTGCAGATCATGTTCCAGCCGACCGACCTCGTCGCTTCGCAGGCGCAATGGGCGCAAGGCGCCATCGGTTGGTCAGCGCTACCGCTGCTGCTCGACGAGCGTCTCCGCTACAGCATCGCTGTCCTCGTCTGGTGCTGGGCCGTCCCCGCGGTCTCCGTCCTCGTTCGTGATCCGTCGACGCAGAACGTCATCGCGGTCGGGTACGGCGCCGCCAGCATTCTCCTGGTCCAGACACGCGCGCTGTTGTTCGACAAGCTCATCCGCGCGTCGGCCGCCGCGGCCGACGCTGAAATCGACGGCCGCAAACGAATCCTCGCGTCCGCCCGCATCGCCGACGCGGTGCAGGCGGAGTACACGCGCCGCTACGCCGACCTCGCCGACACGATCGCTCCGCTGCTGCGCGCGCTCGCCGCGGGGGCACCGGCCGACGCCGTGATGCAACGCCAGGCGCAGATCGAATATCAGCGCCTGCGTGCGCTTTTCGACCAATCGTCGCCGGTCGAGCACACCCTGTTGCGCGAGCTTCGTCCTGTTGTGGATGCCGCGCAGGACCGCGGCGTCGACGTGTCCGTCACCGCCGAACGCGCGCTACCGGCGATCAGCAACGCCGCCGCGCGGCGCCTTGCATTGCTGACTGACCAGGCGCTCGGCGCCACCACCGGCACAGCCCGCATCACGTTGACAACCGACTCGAACGCACTGGAGCTCAGCGTCCTGTGCCAGGGGACGAGGCACTTCAACACAGCATCCGTACTCGACGCCGGGGACGTCGGCGATTCCGAGGTCACGACCCTCGACGATGCAATCTGGATCACCGTCCGTCATCCACTCGTAGGAAGACCCAACCGACATGCTCCCGCCGGCTGACCCATCGAAACCCCTGACGATCGTGGTCGGCGATGAGCACGACGTGATCCACGTAGACATCGCCAGCCGGTCCGCAAAGGCCGACCCACCTATCAGCGTCGTCTCAAGCCATCACGTCTGGAAAACGTGCACTGCAGGTGCTCAGGACCTGGGTTCAGACCGAGAGCAATGACACGGTCGCGAGGCACCTGCAGCTGGCTCCCTCCACTATTCGAACCCATCTGCAACGGGTCCACGCAAAATACGCGGAGGTCGGTCGCCCCGCGTCGGCCAAGGCAGAACTGGTGGCCCGAGCCGTGCACGGCGGCTTCCTCACCGTCGACGGCCTCTGAAGCATCTGCCATGGTTGTGCGTTGTGCCGTGGCGCCTCGACGCCAACGGCTTTGGGTGACAGCGAGCCGTCGACTCACGATGCGGTCGCCGCAGCCGCGCGCCCGGCAAGGATTTCGGAGGCTTGACCGCGAATGGCGTCAGCGATTTTTCCGAGTTCTACAGCGACCACACTCTGATAGTCCGGCCGGTTAATTTCGAGCCATTTCGTCGCCGTGTATTCGCACAGGATCGCCGATGGCGTTTCTCGATCGGCTATCACAGTCCGCATCCGCTGATAGACGGGGTCGCTCTCGAAATCCGGTGCGTGCGTGTCGATCCAGGTGGACACACGATCCGGGGCCTGGTCGATGATTGCTTCGAACTCTTCCAACTGTGCGTCGGACAGGTCGTCGCTCAGCGCTGTCCCAACCCGCAACTCCAGTTCCTCGTATATCATCTGCAGGAACGCCGGCCGGTCATCGGCCGGCATCTCGGCCAATCCCACGTTGGCCAGGAATTCGTCGTTGAGCGGAATCATCAGTCGGATCCTTTGTGGTGTTGTTGGTGTTGGTAACTGCTTGCATGGAGGAAACCGATCCCCCACCTGTGCGACTCGTGACCGGCCCGGCTGACAAAGTCCGTCAGGTGTCCGTTGCATGGTCGTCGTCGATGCCAAAAGTCGGGCCCGACGCCCTAATTCGGTGCGGTGGCATTCGTTGTGCACGGCGGCACTGACGATGTGAGTGAGTTTGGACTCGCCTAATCGCGCTCGTCGGCGTACGCCGACGGTTCTTCCTGCGGTGGGAGCATCCCGGCGTTGTGCAGGGCGTTGAGGGCAGCCTGGAGATCGTTCGGTTGTCCGGCGGTCTCGTAGCGTCCGACCGCGGCGATCAGTTTCATCGACTGCTCGATCAGGGCGTGCACCTCGTCCACATGCGTGTTGATTCCCCGGTGTAACACGTGGCTGCCCGCGGCTTCGTCATCCCACAGGCGTCCTCGAAGACCCAGGCGATCTCCTGCACGGTGCCCGTCATCTGCTGCAACAGCCCGGAGATATTCGCCAGCCGCATATCAACGACCCGCAGCGCGCGGCGTTCGGAGTCGATCAACTTGCCGGGGGCGGGCATGCCTTGCGTGCCCCGGTGACGGCAGTGCTCGGCGTCGGCCTCGATCAGCACCGCACGTTCCAATCCGCCATGGGCACGGTGCCGGTCCCTGCCAACATCAGTGGATACCGACTTCTGCAACCCGAGACGCGTCGTCGGGCAATCCGCTGATCGGCTGGCGCCACGCCAGTATTTGTTCTGGCGATCTCGGGCGCACTGGCGAGTTCCCCTTGCTGAGTGTCATTCACAGGGGAGCACGCCACCGCCGGGCGTTGCGGCAATTACGGAAGGCCTCCGGTGTGCGGTGCAACTGAACGTGACCATTCACCCCTCACTCCGGAGATCTTGCTCCGCTTAGCGCCCGCCCGTAAGAATCGCGTCTGCCACCACGTGCTCGACACAGTCCACCGCCATGTAGACCAGCTTCGCCTGCCACGGTGCGGCATAGACCTCCGCAACACCAACTAAGCCGCCGATCACGCAGTTGCGCACTGCGTTTCGAGCCCATTCGGGTTCTTCGCGTGGCGTGTGATCCACCCACTTGGCGATGCCCCAGGTAAGGCACTTATGGCCGTTGGCGGACGGAATGACGCAGGTGCGTTCCAGATGCAGGTTGGGGTTGCCTGGCGGGTTGGCCTGCGCGACCGGTGGGTGTTGTAGCAGGGATCCGGCCACCACCAGCGCCAGGGCGGCGACGGCGATAGCAATCCCGTGCGCGGCCGAATACACTCGACGCCGCCACGCGGAGCATGGCTTCAGTGTGCGGGTCGCAACTGGGTCGATTGAGGTCCTTGGGTGATCGTGACTGCTGGGAGTTGTTTTCATGCCCAAACTACCGATCCCCTGGTTTACTGCCGCGCCACTCCTGGTGTTCATGAAAGCACTCCGCACGATCCGGCTGGGCGCTGCTTCCTCCCGCTGTCGCGCCAGGTTCCTCCGGCGCTGCAGTGCGCTTTTCCTCAGCAAGACAGCGCATTTCGATGTGGGCTTGGACACGCCACCGGCCCGGCCAGGTGCTGTTAGTAGACTCCGACCATCGGATGTCGTGGTCGCTCCGCTGCCCGAATTACCTGTAGCCTTGTCCACGCGCAGGATCCGACCGCTCCGACATGTCCACGAGAAGTGCCTGGACTGCTTTGATGTCGTATGGCGGCGTCACAGTATTGAAGGGGAATCGCGCGGTACGACACATTGTAGATCCCCGACGAAGCCGACTTCAGTAGGGTCTTCGGCGGCACGATGTGCCCAGCCCGTGCCGACTGCGCTAGGGAGTCGTTGAGATGAACTACAGCAAAGACTTTCATGTGTTCGCCGGCTCCGGAACCGATGTCACAGGAGCGACAGAATTTGCCATTCCGGCAGGCCTTCACTGACCAAGAATTCACGCTGTTCGTCGGAAGCGGCGAAGAGCACCATCGACACACCGTGCTCAAGGAATTTGGTCTCGACGTGTCGCGTCGTCCCAACATCGAGGATCAGACGCCCCCGTTCAGCGGGCATGAACGGCGCATCAGGTGCGGCCACGAACCCACTTCCGGGGTCGCGAACCTGGGCGGGGTCCACTCGAGGGCCACGCATGGCGTCAGACAATACGGGGATGGTCATGCGCGCGGCGAACTGGGATTCCTCTCCGGTCCAATAACATTCGCCACCAACCATCTTGTACAGGTCGAGCAGCGCGGACTGGTCACCGTCGGGTGTAGTAACACACATGGATAAACAGTCGCGGGCGAAGTCCTGCTCGGCGCGCTCGCCCGGGTCCAGTTCCTCCAGGTAGGCCAACGCTTCACCGGACTGCCAGGGCCTGCCGGTCTCGGGGTTGTTAGTCGCCAAGGGGACCACACTGTCGAGCACGAACACCACGCACTGCGGGTCGTGAGCCTTGATCGACAGGACGCCGGCACTGAGCACCGCCTGAGACGTCGGCCCGGAGATCCACCCGAATGGCGAGCCATCGCGCCACAGGAACAGGCTCGGTGGCAGGTCATCCACACCGATGCCCTGCTTGATCCCCCGGGCCAGCGCGCGGATGACGCCAGCGGGTTCGACGACGGCGGTCAATAACACTCCCGGAGTTGCAGGTTGGGTAATCGTTGAACGGTACTTTGACGGTACCGTCCCAGGAGCGGTGCGCTCTGTCGGCCAATCGTCTGAATTTTCCGCCATGGTTTCCACTTTGACTCGGGGCACGGCGTCGCTGGCGCGGAGCGTCCATGTTTTCTCATCGGCCGGGCATCCGACCTCCGCCTCACCTCGGATACCGTTCTGTCGCAACCAAATCCGATATGTCGGCAACGCAATCGTCGGCGATCGCAGCGGTGTTAGGCGGGGTCAACGCTAGCGGTTGCTGTGCAGTGCCGGTTGTTGAATAGGCAAGCGACTGTTCGACAACTTGCCGGCGGGTTTTCGGAGCTGCGTATCCGCTTGCCATGCTGATGGTCCCGCCGCGGACATCGTCGTCATCGGTCAGTTCTACGTGCGGGTCGACGGTGCGAACGATGCGCATCGGGCGGCCAGACCCAGAACGACCACGCCGGGCATCAGCTCGGCAGATGTGACGCGCTCACTCACAAAATGCATCGGGAAATGCGAGAGCCACCGGCGAATCGGCGACCCAGGATGCATGCAACCACTACGGGCTGCCTTGCTGTTTGGCACCGTACCGATCCCTCCGACTTGAACTCAGTTCCGGGTTACCACCACGGTGTCGAGCAGACGGCCTGCGGCATAGCTGATCGAGGAGAGGACTCGCCTGATTATCGGCGCCATAGCGTGCCGACGCCGGCCGGCGCTCAACGCGTGTCAGCAACGTCATCGGAACTCGCCAATTGCCTCCGTTGGTAGCCCGTGGCTACCGAACCGATGCGCGGTCGACCCCGTTTTCCTGCATATGTATGCGCGGGGAAACCGGTCAAAAGCGACGGTGGACAGGTGCCGAACACGGCACCTGCCCACCGTCGAAATCCTGGGTGCATCACGTCGAAATCCTGGGTGCGTCGAGGGCGTGGCTCGTCGCCGAGCGTGGCGGCTTACGAGTCGACACGCCGGGTCGGATCGCGCCAAGGCCCACGCTCGGCGGAGTGGACCGTTGCTCGGTAGGGATGAATGCACGCTCGCGAGTGGGACAGATAGTCCCGCTCGACTACCCTTTGGGCGTGATGTTTCCGGTGAGATCTGTGGCGCGATACGCGGCCACGCTGATCGGACGTCTCCGTTGATTCAACACGGACTCGTGGTGCTGTTCGCCCTGTGCGCGGCCGTGTGCGCTGCCGTCGGCATCGTGGTGCGGCAGCGGGCGACCATCGATGTGCCGCCTGAACACGGCGTCAGCGTCGTCATGCTGTCGACGCTGCTGAGCCGCCGGCTGTGGTGGGCCGGCACCGGCGCGGCAGTCGCCGGCTATGTCTTCCAGGCGCTGGCGTTGGCGCATGGGTCTCTGCTGTTGGTGCAGCCTCTACTGGTCTCGGCACTGCTGTTCGCGCTGCCGCTCAGTGCCCATCAGGCGCACCGCCGGGTGACTCGCGGTGAGTGGCTGTGGGCCGGACTGCTGACCGTCGGGCTGGCGGGATTCGTCGTGCTGGCCCGGCCCGAACGCGATGAACACCTGGCCTCGCCGGGGGTGATCGTGCTGGTGGCCGCGGTGTGCGCCGCGATCATCGTCGGGTGCGTGGTGCTGGCGCTGCGATGCAGCGGCTGGGCGCGCGCTGTCCTGTTGGCAGTCGGTGTCGGCGTGCTGTTCGGCGTCGTCGCCGTGGTCACCAAGATCTTCATGGCGATCCTCCAGCACCGGGGCTGGCTGGGCCTGCTCACGACGCCGGCGCCCTACCTGCTCATCATCTTGGGCGCGGTGGCGACCGTGCTGCAGCAGTCCGCATTCCACGCCGGTGCGCTGCAGACGTCGGTTCCGACCATGCTCGTGCTGGAGCCGGTGGTGGCCGTCGTCCTCGGTGCACTGGTGCTCGGAGAGGGCTTCGACACGACCGGAGTCGAAGCCGTGGCGCTCGTCGCGTCCATCGGTGCCATGGCGGCGGCGACCATCGCCCTCGGCCGGGACGAAGGCGCGTACGAAACGCAGGCAGGCACGAAGGCGGTCCCGCCGATCACCCCGCAACCGGTGCAGCCCACCTCGGAGCGCTGAGCCGAGCAGTGCGGTTCGTCACAGACGCGGCTCGGCATATCTTTAGTTTTGCTAACGTTGTATTTGGCGACGCTGGCGAACTGATAGTGATGAGGTACTTATGGCGAACGAACAGACCGCACTTCCTGACGAGCTGACGCAGCGCGTCGCCGACCTCTGCGCCACCGACCCCCAACTTGCCGCCGCGCTGCCCCTCCCCGGGGTCGCCGCCGCCCTCGAAGAGCCCGGCATCCGGCTGCCCGAGATGATCCGCGCCGTCATGGCGGCCTACGCCGACCGGCCCGCGCTCGGACAGCGCGCCGTCGAATACGTGACCGACGACGCCGGCCGCACCGTCTCCCGCCTCCTGCCGCGCTACGACACCGTCAGCTTCGGCGAGGCCTGGCACCAGATCCAGGCCGTGGACAACGCGCTGCTCACCGGCACAGACGACAACGTCCCCGGCGGCGGTCAGTCAATCGTCGCCGCTGGCGACAGGGTCGCCATGCTCGGCTTCACGAGTGCCGAATACACGATCATCGATACCGCCCTGGCCCGCGCCGGCGTCATCGCCGTTCCGCTGCAGACCAGTGCGCCCGCCGATCAGCTGCGCCCGATCCTCGATGAGACCGAGCCCAGGGCCCTGTTCGCCGACGTGAAGTTCTTGGACGACGCTGTTGAATTGGTATCCGGCGCGAGCGCCGCGCTGACCCGGGTGGTCGTGTTCGACCACCACGCCCAGGTCGACGACGAGCGCGAGGCCGTGGAGCGGGCCGCGACCCGGTTGGCCGAGCGCGGCGTGGTGGTCGAGACTTTCGCCGAGATGGTGGCACGCGGGACCGCGCTGCCGGCCGTCGAGCCCGCCTCGTCCGCCGAGCCAGACCCACTGCTGGTGCTGATCTACACCTCCGGCAGCACCGGCACCCCCAAGGGCGCCATGTATCCCGAGCGGCTCGTCACCAACGCCTGGCGGACCGGCTTGGTGAGCCAGCAGCCCGCGTTGCCCTCGATCGTCCTGAGCTTCCTGCCGATGAGCCACATGATGGGTCGCGGCACCGTCTACCGCACCTTGGCCCACGGCGGCACCGTGTACTTCGCGGCGAAGAGCGACCTGTCGACCCTGCTGGAGGACATTGCGCTGGTCCGGCCGACGCAGATGACCTTCGTGCCCCGGGTCTGGGAGATGATCCACCAGGAGGTGCAGAGCGAGGTCGACCGCCGGGCTCTCGACGGCGTCTCCGAGCAGCAGGTGCTGGACGAACGGAGCGTCAGCCTGATCGGTGGGCGACAGCTCGTTGCCATGACGGGGTCGGCACCGATCTCGCCCGAGCTGAAGGCCTGGGTGCAGAAGTTCCTCGGGCTGGAGCTGCTGGAGGCCTACGGCTCGACAGAGGCCGGCGGCGTCATGGTCAGCGGCCACCTGAGCCGCCCGCCGGTCCTCGACTACAAGCTGGTCGATGTGCCCGAGCTCGGCTACCTCTCGACTGACCGCCCGTATCCGCGTGGCGAATTGCTCTTGAAGTCAACCGATTTGATCCCGGGCTACTACAAGCGGCCCGACGTGACCGCCGACGTGTTCGACGCGGACGGCTTCTACCGCACCGGCGACATCGTCGCCGAACTCGGCCCCGACCACCTGCAATATCTGGATCGCCGCAACAACGTGCTGAAGCTGGCGCAGGGCGAGTTCGTGACGCTGTCCAAGCTGGAAGCCGCCTTCGGGACCAGCCCGTTGATCCGCCAGATCTACGTGTACGGCAACAGTTCTCGCTCCTACCTGCTGGCGGTGATCGTGCCGTCGGCTGAGGCCCTGGCCGGGGTTTCCGGCCCGGAAGCCTTGCGTCCCGAGCTGGCCGACGCGCTGCAGGCAGTGGCCCGCGAGTCCGGGCTGCAGTCGTACGAGACTCCCCGCGACTTCATCATCGAGACCGAGCCGTTCTCGCTCGAGAACGGGCTGCTGACGGGCGTCCGCAAGCTGGCCTGGCCGAAGCTGAAGGCCCGGTACGGCGCCGAACTGGAGCAGCTGTACGCCGAACTGGCTGAAGGGCAGGCGGCTGAGTTGCGGGCGTTGCGATCCCTGCGCGCGTCCGACGCGCCGGTGCTCGAGACCGTGCTGCGTGCTGTCGGAGCGACCCTGGGCGCGGCCGGCTCAGACCTGGCGGGCGATGCCCACTTCACCGACCTGGGTGGAGATTCCTTGTCGGCGTTGACCTTCGGCAACCTGCTCGAGGAGATTTTCGAGGTCGAGGTGCCGGTCGGCGTGATCGTCAGCCCGGCCACCGACCTGGCAGGCGTGGCGGCCTACATCGAAGGGGAGCGCGCGCCCGGCAGCAAGCGGCCGACGTTCTCCACGGTGCACGGCAAGAACGCCACCGAGGCGCGCGCCGCGGACCTGACACTGGACAAGTTCATCGACGCCGCGACGTTGGCCGCCGCGCCGTCGCTGCCGGGTCCGGCGTCCGAGGTTCGGACCGTATTGCTCACGGGCGCAACCGGATTCCTGGGCCGCTATCTGGCGCTGGAGTGGCTGGAGCGCATGGACCTGGTCGACGGCAAGGTCATCTGCCTGGTCCGTGGCAAATCCGACGCCGACGCCCGCGCCCGGCTGGACGCGACCTTCGATTCCGGTGATCCGAAACTGCTGGCGCACTACCAGGCGCTGTCCGACCACCTCGAGGTCATCGCCGGCGACAAGGGTGAAGCCAACCTTGGCCTGTCGCACGAGGTTTGGCAGCGATTGGCCGACACCGTCGACGTCATCGTGGACCCTGCCGCGTTGGTGAACCACGTGCTGCCGTACAGCGAATTGTTCGGCCCGAACGCCTTGGGCACCGCCGAGCTGATCCGCATCGCCCTGACCACCCGGATCAAGCCGTTCGCCTACGTCTCGACCATCGCGGTCGGCGGCGGCGTCGCGCCCGGCGAGTTCGTCGAAGCCGCCGATGTGCGCGTGATGAGCGCAAGTCGTGTGGTGGACGACAGCTATGCCAACGGGTACGGCAACAGCAAGTGGGCCGGCGAGGTGCTGTTGCGTGAGGCCAATGATCTTTGCGGCCTGCCGGTTTCGGTGTTCCGCTGTGACATGATCCTGGCCGACACCACGTATGCGGGCCAGCTGAACCTGCCCGACATGTTCACCCGCATGATGTTCTCGCTGGTGGCCACCGGCATCGCGCCGAAGTCGTTCTACGAGCTGGGTGCCTCGGGTGAGCGGCAGCGGGCCCACTACGACGGGCTACCGGTCGAGTTCGTCTCCGAGTCCATCTCGACGCTGGCGGTGCAGGTCGCGGCCGGCGAGTCCGACTCGACGTTCGAGACGTACCACGTGATGAACCCGTACGACGACGGTATCGGAATGGACGAGTTCGTCGACTGGCTCATCGAAGCCGGATATTCCATTGTCCGCGTTGATGATTACGCCGACTGGCTGGCGAGGTTCGAGACGGGTCTGCGCGGCCTGCCGGACCGGCAGCGCCAGGCGTCACTGCTGCCGCTGCTGCACAACTACCAGCAGCCCAGCTACCCGGTGCGGGGGTCCATTGCCCCGGTCGAGCGGTTCCGGGCTGCGGTGCAGAACGCGAAAATCGGTGCGGACAAGGACATTCCGCACATCGGTGCCCCGGTGATCGTCAAGTACATCACCGACCTGGAGCTGCTGGGACTGCTCTGACTTGGTGATTTGTGCACGATTTGGTGCGGTCACCGCACCAAATCGTGCACAAATCACAGGGAACTGGCAGGAAGTCGCCGGAACAACGGTGACCGCGCCAGCGTCATTCAATTAGTGGGCATGCAACGGGGCGTACCCATTCGAGATTTCGATTTTTCGTGAGGTTTCTTCATGTCGATTGACCATGCCGACAGTGCCTCCGACGGGCTCGCCCGCCGGATCGCCGAACTATCCGCCAATGATCCGCAGTTCGCCGCGGCCGTCCGGATCGAGTCGGTGGCTCGGTCGGTCGAGAAGCCCGGTATGCGACTTCCCGAGATCGTCAAGACCGTTCTCGAGGGTTACGCCGACCGGACCGCGCTGGGGCAGCGCGCCGTCGAGTTCGTCGCCGAGAACGGCCGCACCGTCAGCCGGCTGCTGCCGAAGTACGACACCATCACCTACGGCGAGCTGTGGGAGCGCATCCGCGCCGTCGCCGCCGCGCTGCACGCAGACGGCGTGAAGACCGGCGACCGCGTCGCGATCCTCGGCTTCACCAGCACCGACTACACCGTCATCGACACCGCCCTCGGACAGATCGGCGCCGTGTCGGTGCCGCTGCAGACCAGCTCGGCGGCGTCGTCGCTGCTGCCGATCGTCGCCGAGACCGAACCGGTGCTGATCGCCGTGAGCGCGGGCTATGTCGCCGACGCCGTCGAACTCGCCGTCGGTGGCCCGGCCCCGGCCCGGTTCGTGGTGTTCGACCACCACGCCGAGGTGGACGACGAGCGCGAGGCCATCCAACGGGCCCAGGCGGCATTCTCCGCGGCCGGCTTGAACGTCACGGTCGAGACGTTCGGCGACGTGCTCGCCCGCGGCCGTGAGCTGCCCTCGGCGCCCGTGCCGGTTTCCGACGAGGCCGACCCGCTGGCCCTGCTGATCTACACCTCCGGCTCGACCGGCGCGCCCAAGGGCGCGATGTACCCGGAGAGCAACATGACGAGCTTCTGGCGGCGTGCCAGCTCGGCATGGTTCGGACCGAGCGAGGCCTCGATCAACCTGGCCTTCATGCCGATGAGCCACGTCATGGGCCGCGGCATCCTGTACTCCACCCTGGCCAACGGCGGCATCGTCTACTTCGCCGCCAAGAGTGACCTGTCCACTCTGCTCGAGGATTTCGCACTGGCGCGCCCCACCGAACTGAACCTGGTGCCCCGCGTCTGGGAGATGCTGTACCTGGAGTTCCAGAGCCGCGTCGACAAGCTGGTTCCGGTCGGCGCCGGCGAGGCCGAGCGCGACGACATTGAGCAGCAGGTGATGGCCGACATGCGGCAGCACCTGATCGGTGGCCGCTACATCAAGGCGATGACCGGGTCGGCGCCCATCACCGATGAGCTGAAGGCTTGGGTCGAGAAGTTCCTCGGCATCCACTTGCTGGAGGGCTACGGCTCTACCGAGGCCGGCATGGTCTTCTTCGATGGTGTCATCCAGCGTCCGCCGACGCTCGACTACAAGCTGGTCGATGTGCCCGACCTGGGTTACTTCCTGACTGATCAGCCGTACCCGCGCGGTGAGCTGCTGGTGAAGACCGAGTACCTGTTCCCGGGCTACTACAAGCGGCCCGAGGTCACCGCGAGCGTCTTCGACGAGGACGGTTTCTACCGCACCGGCGACGTGGTCGCCGAGATCGGTCCGGACCAGATCCAGTACGTCGACCGCCGCAACAACGTGCTGAAGCTGGCGCAGGGTGAATTCGTCACACTGGCCAAGCTGGAGGCTGCATTCAGCAACAACAGCCCGCTGGTGCGGCAAATCTACGTCTACGGCAACAGCGCCCAGCCGTACCTGCTGGCCGTCGTGGTTCCGACCGAAGACGCCTTGGCCCGTTGGGATTCCGCGGAATTGAAGCAGCAGATCAGCGATTCGCTGCAGGACGTGGCGAAGGCGTCTGAGCTGCAGTCCTACGAGATCCCCCGCGACTTCATCATCGAGACCGAGCCGTTCTCGCTGGAGAACGGACTGCTGACGGGTATCCGCAAGCTGGCGTGGCCCAAGCTGAAGGCCCATTACGGTCCGGCTCTGGAAGGCCTGTACGCCAGCCTGGCCGCAGGCCAGGCCGACGAGCTGCGCGCGCTGCGCCGGCACGGCGCCGACGGCCCGGCCCTGCCGACCGTCATCCGTGCGGCCGGCGCCCTGCTCGGTGCGTCCGGCGAGGTCTCGGCCGACGCGCACTTCACCGACCTCGGTGGAGACTCGTTGTCGGCGTTGACCTTCGGCAACCTGTTGGAGGAAATCTTCGGCGTCGAGGTGCAGGTCGGCATCATCGTCAGCCCGGCCAACGACCTGGCGGCCCTGGCGGCGTACATCGAGAACGAACGCAGCGGTGGGGCCAAGCGGCCGAGCTTCACCTCGGTGCACGGCAAGAACGCCGTCGAGGCGCGCGCCGCGGACCTGACACTGGACAAGTTCATCGACGCCGCGACGTTGGCCGCCGCGCCGTCGCTGCCGGGTCCGGCGTCTGAGGTTCGGACCGTATTGCTCACGGGCGCAACCGGATTCCTGGGCCGCTATCTGGCGCTGGAGTGGCTGGAGCGCATGGACCTGGTCGACGGCAAGGTGATCGCCCTGGTGCGCGCCAAGTCCGACGACGAGGCCCGCGCGCGGCTGGACGCAACCTTCGATTCCGGTGATCCGAAGCTGCTGGCGCACTACCAGGCGCTCGCCGCCGACCACCTCGAGGTCATCGCCGGCGACAAGGGCGATGAGAATCTCGGTCTGCCGCAGGCGGTTTGGCAGCGGTTGGCGGACGAGGTCGACGTCATCGTGGACCCGGCCGCGCTGGTGAACCACGTGCTGCCGTACAGCGAACTGTTCGGTCCCAATGCGCTGGGCACTGCCGAGTTGATCCGCATCGCCCTGACCACCCGGCAGAAGCCGTACATCTATGTCTCCACCATCGGTGTCGGCGATCAGCTGAAGCCGGGCACGTTCACCGAAGAGGCCGACGTCCGGGTGATGAGCCCGGTGCGTGCGGTGCACGACGGCTACGCGAACGGTTACGGCAACAGCAAGTGGGCCGGCGAGGTGCTGCTGCGTGAGGCCAATGATCTTTGCGGCCTGCCGGTCTCGGTGTTCCGCTGCGACATGATCCTGGCCGATACGTCGTACGCGGGGCAGCTGAACGTGCCCGACATGTTCACCCGCATGATGTTCTCGCTGGTGGCCACCGGCATCGCACCGAAGTCCTTCTACGAGCTGGACGCCGAGGGCAAGCGGCAGGCCGCGCACTACGACGGGCTGCCCGTCGAGTTCATCGCCGAGGCCATCGATACTCTGGGCGTGCGGCCGGCCGGCGAGTTCGTCACCTACCACGTGATGAACCCGCACTCCGACGGCCTGAGCATGGACGAGTTCGTCGACTGGCTCATCGAAGGCGGCTATTCCATTGCCCGCGTTGATGATTACGCGGAATGGCTGGCCCGCTTCGAGACCACGCTGCGCGGCTTGCCGGACCGGCAGCGTCAGGCGTCACTGCTGCCGCTGCTGCACAACTACCAGAAGCCGGAGCACCCGCACAACGGGTCCATCGCCCCGGTCGTGGTGTTCCGCGAGGCGGTGCAGGAGGCAAAGCTGGGTCCGGACAAGGACATTCCGCACGTGACCGCGCCGGTGATCGTCAAGTACATCACCGATCTGCAGCTGCTCGGTCTGCTCTGACCCGGGATTTGTGCACGGTTTGGTGCGGTCACCGCACCAAACCGTGCACAAATCGCTGACTACGGGGCGATCAGGACACCGGCATCGGATGCGGCCTGCTGCAGTTCGAAGATGTCCAGGCCGCCCCAGTCGTTGATCGACCCGGTGTAGGAGCCAAGCCACGGCACCACACCGGGATCCGGTGCCACGCCGAGGTTGTAGGCCTGCATGCCGGGCAAGTGGTGCTCGAAGAAGTTACCGAGGATGTCGACGGCGAAGACGATGTCGTTGATCGGGTTCGGGCCCCACAGCGCGGAAGCGTTGAGCAGCGGGTTCACGGCATTCGGGTCGCCGATCATCACGATGTTGCCGTAGTGCGGCTTGCTGCCGCCGGTGGGGTCGTAAGCCGGCATGAACGGTTGCAGCCCCGGGAGATCGGTGGAGAAGTACGCCGCGGTGTCGCCGTAGGTCTCCACATTGACGAAATTCTGTGCCGCGCTGTTGTTGCCGGGCACCGACGTATTCAGGCCGGGACCTTCGAAGCCGATACCGCCGAGACCCGTCTTCTGTGCGACGAACTGCGCCTCCCAACCCCCCAATGAGTGGCCGGTGACGAAGATGTCGTCGGCGGTGTAGCCCTGCGCGATGGCCGCGGCCTGGACCGTCCGCTCGAACGCCAGCGAGTCCCAGAACGCCTGTGGCGTCGTGTGGGTGAAGATGATCTGCATGTCCGTGAAGATCTGCGTCAGCGCGATCAGCGGATGGAACAGCAGATTGGTGCCGCCCGTCGTGCCTTGGTAGGCGACGATGATCTTTCCCTCGGGCGTCACCCAGGCCTTGCCGACGGCGCCGGACAATGGGTTGAACGTCTGCATCTGAAAACCGTTGACGGTGAACGGCTTCAGGTCACCGGGCTGGCCGCCGAGGACATAGGCATCGGCTGCGGCGTTCAGGAACTGGGACACCGTCGGGGTGTCTCCGCTGGCGGGACCGGTGTAGGTGAGCTCCGGTACCACGGGCGCCGAGGTGGGGGCCTTGCTCAGCCCGAGCATGTCCTCGATGCGCCGGAATCCCGCGAACAGCGCCTCGGAAATGGGTGACCAGTTGAACGGGCTCTTCGGGCCGCTCTGCGAGACCGTCAGGTCCAGCGCCTGCAGCACCGTGTTGATGATGCGACCGGGCAGCTGGATGATCTGGGCGATCGGGTTCAGCGGCTGCGGTGGTGTCGGCGTCGTCAGAGTGCCGACGGTGTTGGTGGTGGCGGCGGCGAGGGCGGCCGGCCGGGTGGTCGGCGCGGGCTTGGTGGCGGGCGCGGGGGCGGCGTTCGTCGCGGCCGACGGCGTGGCGGCTGTGGTGTCCTTGGCGGGGGCGCTCGCGGTGGCCGGCTTGAGCTTCGGCGACTTCGTGGCATCGCCGGCCGGTTTGACCAGGTCCGATCCCTTTTGCGTGACAACGGGTTTCGCCGGTGTGGTCGCGGGCTTGGCATCCGGCTCGACGCCCGGCTTCGTGGCGGGCTTGGGGTCGGGCTTCGGGTCGGGCTTGGCATCCGGCTTGACGTCGGTGGCCGAGGTGTCGGTGTCCTGCTTGGCGCTGGACTTGTCAGAGTCGTTGGCGTCTTTGGTGGAGTCCTTGCCGGCCGTCTTGTCCTTGTTAGCCGGCTTCGGTGTGGGTTTGGGCGGCGCGTCCTTTTTCGGCGCACTTGCGTGCGCGGCACTCGACTGCGACGACGACGTGCCCGGCGAACCGGTGGTCCCGGTGTCGGCCCACGCGACGTTTTGACTGGTCGCGGCCGCGATACCCATGGCCGCGGCGATCACCGCCAGGCGGTAGCGACCGGGTTTACGCAGACTGAGCCGCGACTGTGTCCCCACCGGTGTCCCCTTTGACATCCCTGGTGCCCGCCCGCGCGCGCACGAATCTGACGACACTATGACATCGGGTGATGTCAGTCACGATCAGGTTTGCCAAAGTCGTGGATCACTTCGGCGGGTCAGCGCACCCGCGCCGCCACCGCCTCCGGCATCGGCTCGTACCGGGCAAAGGACCGGGTGAACGACCCGGCTCCGTGCGACAACGACCGCAGTTCGATCGGGTACCGGGTCAGTTCGATCTCCGGAATCTCGGCGTCGATGCCGGTGCAGGAATCGCCCGCCGTATCGGTGCCCAGCACGCGACCTCGCCGCCCGGACAGGTCACTCATCACCGCGCCCACCATTTCGTCGGGCACCACGATGTGCACGCTGTCGATGGGTTCGAGCAGGTTCACCGAAGCGGCGGCGGCCGCCTCGCGCAGCGCCAGGCCGCCCGCGAGCTGGAAGGCGTAGTCCGACGAATCCACGCTGTGCGCCTTGCCGTCCAGCAGCGTCACGCGGATGTCGACCATCGGGTACCCACCGATGCCCCGGTCCATCTGCGCGCGAACACCTTTCTCCACGCTCGGGATGAACTGGCGCGGCACCGCGCCGCCCACCACCTTGTCGACGAACTCGAATCCGGCTCCTTCGGGCAGCGGCTCGACGGTGATGTCACACACCGCGAACTGCCCGTGTCCGCCGGATTGTTTGACGTGCCGTCCGTGCCCTTTTGCGTTGCCGCCGAACGTCTCTCGCAGCGGTACCCGCAGCTCTGTGGTGTCGACTGCGACGCCGAACCGCCGCGACAGCGCGTCGAGCACCACCGCGCAGTGGGCTTCGCCCATGCACCACAACACGATCTGATGGGTCTGTGGGTTCTGCTCGATGCGCAGCGTCGGATCCTCGGCGGACAGCCGGGCCAGCCCCACCGACAGCTTGTCCTCGTCGGTCTTGGCGTGCGGCAGGACCGCCATCGGGAGCAACGGCGCCGGCATGGTCCAGGTTCGGCAGACCAGCGGGGATGCCTTGTCCGACAGGGTATCCCCGGTCTCGGCGCAGGTCAGTCGCGCGATCGCGCAGATGTCGCCGGCGATCACCTCGGCGGCCGGACGCTGCTTGCGACCCAGCGGAAAAGACAGGGCGCCGACGCGCTCGTCTTCGTCGTGATCCTCGTGTTCGGCGCACCCTGCGGCCGAATCGGCGAATGAATTGAAATGGCCCGACACGTGAACCGTCGTGTCGGGCCTGATGGTGCCGGAGAACACCCGGACCAGACTGACCTTGCCGACGTACGGGTCTGACGTCGTCTTCACCACCTCTGCCAACAGCGGTGCGTCGGGATCGCAGGCGGGCGCGGGCGTTTGCACGCCGGCCGGGGTGAACACCTGCGGTGGCACATGCTCTGGGGGAGAGGGGAATCCGCGGACGATGACGTCGAGAAGTTCGGCGGCGCCGATCCCGGTCGTGCTGCACACCGGAATCACCGGGAAGAAGGAACCGCGGGCCACCGCTCGCTCGAGGTCGGCAACCAGCACCGCGTTGTCGATCTGCTCGCCGCCCAGGTAGCGCTCCATCAGAGTCTCGTCCTCGGACTCTTCGATGATGCCCTCGATCAGCGTCGCATCGTCCGCGAGCAGCGAGACCAGCCCGTCCCCGTCCGGCAGATACAGCGGAATCACCTTGTCCCCGAAGGACTCCTGTGCGGACGCCACCGCGCCTGCGAACGTGGCGCGCGCGTGATCGAGCTTGGTCACCACCACGGCGCGCGGCATGCCGACGTCAGCGCATTCCCGCCACAACGCCTTGGTGGCAGCGTCCACCACGTCGTTGGCGGCCATCACGAACAAGGCACAGTCGGCAGCCCGTAGCCCGGCCCGCAGCTCCCCGACGAAATCGGCGTAGCCCGGGGTGTCCAGGAGATTGACCTTCACCGACCCGTGCTGCAGGGACGCCAAGGCCAACCCGACCGACCGCTGCTGCTCGACTTCTGCCGGCTCGTGATCGCAGACGGCGGTGCCGTCGAGCACCGTCCCCGCTCGCGTCAGCACGCCCGCATGGAGCAGCAGGGCCTCGGCCAGAGTGGTCTTACCGGCCCCAGATGGCCCGACCAGAACCACATTTCGGATCGACGCCGGACTGTCCGCGCAGGGCGCGGCGCCAGATGAGCTATTCGACTTATCCGCCATGGCGTGCCCCTATCGACGACTCACGTCCACCATGCTCCTGACGCGAGGTCCGGCACAAGACTCAATGCACTTGCCGCATTCTCCCCCGCAAGCGGGAGGTGCCCCCACATCGCGGCTCGTACCTCGCCGCTTGATCGTCATGCGGCTCAAGCGTGCCAGGAACTCCATCGGGTGATCGCCACCCGGATCACCGGGCCGTCCAGCGCCACCCGGTCGTACTGGTGGTACTTGGCCCGCAGCAGTGAGTAGCCGATGGCCATCTCGTCGCCGCTCGGATGCACCGTGGCGATGCCGTCGGCCCGGGCCCACCAGAGGTGGGACCAGTCGTCGTCGTATTGCTCGGCCAGCAGGCTCACGCGAGGGTTGGCCGCGATGTTGTCCAGCCGCCGCAGATGTTGCGTCGACTTCCGTTTGGCGTCCACGGCCGTATAGAGCAGGTCGCCGCTGACCGCGAAGACCACGGGGACCACATGCGGCTGACCCTCGCCGGACACCGTGGCCAGCACCGCGACGGGCGCGGCGGAGAAGAGGGCGGCGGGATCAGACATCAGCGGTGGTGCGGGTTCGGGGCGACGCTCATGGGCATCCGCGTCACGTTGATTTCCGGTCCGCGCGCCGTCGGGGTGGCCGACTCGGCCGGGGCATGCCCGGCGGGCGGCGCCGCGGCGGGCGGTGGCTCGGCCGGGGGTGGCGGGGGCGGCGGCACCGCAGTGGTGGTCGACGAGGTGAGCGGCGCGCCCGTCGTCGTTGTCGTGGTGGTCGTCGTTGTCGATGGCTCTACCGGCGTCGGCTGATCAGAACTGGAGTCCCGGCGCGTGGCCAGGACCACCAGCGAGACCACGAGGGCGACCATCGCGACCGCCACCGCGATCAGCAGCAGCCGCGCGTCTTTCCCCCGATACCAGGGCGGCGGCGGCTGACGGAAGCGCCAGGTGTCGGTGTTGAATGCGTCGAAGGTGTCGCCGGTCGGCTCCGGCTCGGGGATGACGAACGAGCCGGTCGTCGGGCCGGCAAACGGTCCGGTGCCATGCGGGCCCGGGTCGACCGCGCGGAACGGATCAGTGTCCGGGTCGCCGCCGGCCGCCTCGACGGACGATTCCAGCACTCCACCCGGTGATGGATCGCGCTCTGCGTCGTCGCTGTCAGCCACCTTCCAGATGGTAGGGGTGGCTCGCGCCAATTGCTCGGTATCGGCGCGCGTGTCCGCGCTTTAGACGTCCTTGACCGGTTCGATGCCGAGGTCGCGGTAGCTGACCAGCGCGGCAAACGGCACGCCGCGCTTGGCGAAACGCTCGGTGGCGATGTCGCCCCGGTCGACCATCGGGATGACGCCGGTGACCACGGCACCGACGGAGGTGACGCGCTCGTAGGCGATCTCCGTGGAGCCGCCGGTGCTGATCACGTCGTCGACCAGCAGCACCCGCATCCCGGGTTCGATGCGGGTGCCCTCGATCCACTGCTCACGCCCACGCGACTTCTGTTCCTTGCGGACCGAGAACCAGGCCTTGCCGGTGACCATCGCGACGCCGTGCGCCAGCGGGTCGGCGCCCATGGTCAGGCCGCCCACGGCGTCGAACTCGATGCCGCGCAGCGCGGCCAGTTCAGCCACCGCCTTGCTGACGACCGTGAGGCTGACGCCGTTGTCGATCGCGAACTTGCCGTCGATGTAGTCGTGGCTCAGCTGTCCGCTGGCCAGCCGGAACGGCTCCTCACGGCGCTCGTAGCCGCGGGTGCGGATCAGGTCGAAGGCGGCTTCCCAGCTTGCGGGGCGATCAGACATGGTGCGAATGCTATGCCTGCCGGGACAGCCGTGCCAATTCGGCCGTCGCCGAACGCAATTCGTCGATGGACTGCAGCGGCTCGGCGTATCCGATGCGGGTGTAGGCCATGCCTCGGGCGGTATTGACCCGCAAATCCAGGCCGTAGCGGTCGGCGCCGGTGCACGTGGCCGACTCGGTGTCGGGGTATCCGCCCAGCACCCTGGCCATCGCCGCGAGCGAGTCCGCGTGGTCGGCGTTGAGGTGCGCGATGGCCCCGGCGGCCGACGGCGTCACCGGATCCGGCTGGGCCGCTGCGTAATCCGCGCCCGTCGTCGAATCCATGCGGCCATAGCCACCGACCCACCGGACCCGGTCGACGTGCAGCACCCACAGGGCGAAATCGCTGTAGTCGATGTAATACTTCGCGGCCGGGACCGCGGCCACGTGGGCGGTCCGTGCTGCGTCGCGCTGGTCATCGGAGGGGTGCGCCACCCGTCCGGCCAGGGTCACCCGGCCACCGGCCAACGGGTCCTTGTCGGTGCTGGCGGCGATGATCGAGATGCTGGCCCGCTGGTCACCGGCCAGATTGCGGCCGTGTTCGGCCAGATTCGAGACGCACAGCACCGGCGCGCCGTCCAACAGTCCATATGTGACCATCGACGCCCACGGGTCGCCGTCGGCCGTCAGCGTGGCCAGGGTTCCGGTGTTGGTCGAGGCCGCGATGGTGCGGGCTTCCTCGGCGGCCGACGGTCGCGTCGGATTGACGATTGCGGCCAGCGGCGGCGGGATCGTCGGGGCATCACCTGGGTCACCATGATCGCGCGTCGCCACGTTTGCACCCTACTGCGGCGCGGGTACGTTGGTGATCGATGGACGCCTCCAATGGTGGTGTGGAACATCCAAGCGCCGCGGACTTCGGACATGCGCGGGTCCTCCCTGAGGACCGCACCTGGTTCAAGCGCGCGGTTTTCTATGAGGTGTTGGTCCGCGCCTTCTACGACTCAGACGCCGACGGCTCAGGTGACCTCCGTGGTCTGACCGAGCGACTCGACTACTTGAAATGGCTTGGTGTCGACTGTATTTGGTTGCCACCTTTCTACGACTCGCCCTTGCGCGACGGCGGCTACGACATCCGCGACTTCTACAAGGTGCTGCCGGAGTTCGGCACCGTCGACGACTTCGTCGCCCTGCTGGACGCCGCGCACCGGCGCGGAATCCGCGTCATCACCGACCTGGTGATGAACCACACCTCGGACACCCACGCGTGGTTCCAGGAATCCCGCCGCGACCCCACCGGGCCCTACGGCGATTACTACGTGTGGAGCGACACCAGCGAGAAGTACCAGGACGCGCGCGTCATCTTCGTCGACACCGAGGAGTCCAACTGGACGTTTGACGCAGTCCGGAAACAGTTCTATTGGCACCGGTTCTTCTCGCACCAGCCCGACCTGAACTACGACAACCCAGCCGTGCAGGAAGCGATGATCGACGTGCTCCGCTTCTGGCTGAGCCTGGGCATCGACGGGTTCCGGCTGGACGCGGTGCCGTACCTGTTCGAGCGCGAGGGCACCAACTGCGAGAACCTGCCCGAGACCCACGCCTTCCTCAAGCGCTGCCGCAAGGTGATCGACGACGAGTTCCCCGGCCGGGTCCTGCTGGCCGAGGCCAATCAGTGGCCCGCCGACGTCGTCGAGTATTTCGGCGACCCCGAGACCGGCGGCGACGAATGCCACATGGCCTTCCATTTCCCGCTCATGCCAAGGATTTTCATGGCGGTCCGTCGGGAGTCGAGATTCCCCATCTCGGAGATCCTGGCGCAGACGCCGGCGATACCCGACCTAGCGCAGTGGGGCATTTTCCTGCGCAACCACGACGAGCTGACCTTGGAGATGGTCACCGACGACGAGCGCGACTACATGTACTCCGAGTACGCCAAGGATCCGCGGATGAAGGCCAACGTCGGCATCCGCCGGCGCCTGGCCCCGTTGCTGGAGAACGACCGCAACCAGACCGAACTGTTCACCGCACTGTTGTTGTCGCTCCCCGGATCCCCGGTGCTGTACTACGGCGACGAGATCGGGATGGGCGACATCATCTGGCTCGGCGACCGCGACGGCGTGCGAACCCCCATGCAGTGGTCACCGGACCGCAACGCCGGGTTCTCGACCGCCAACCCTGGCCGGCTGTACGTGCCGCCGAGCCAGGACCCGATCTACGGCTACCAGGCGGTGAATGTCGAAGCACAGCGTGATATTTCGAATTCCCTGCTGAACTGGACGCGCACCATGCTCGCGGTGCGGCGGCGGCACGACGCGTTCGCTGTGGGCTCGTTCCGGGAGCTGGGCGGGTCCAATCCGTCGGCGCTGACGTACGTGCGCGAGTTCGACGGCGATGGTGAAGTGGACACCGTTCTCTGCGTCAACAATTTGTCCCGTTTTCCCCAACCGATCGAACTGAACCTGCAGCATTGGAACGGCTACACCCCGGTTGAACTGACCGGCCGGGTTGAGTTCCCCCGCATCGGGGAGCTGCCGTACCTGTTGACGCTGCCCGGGCATGGTTTCTACTGGTTCTCGTTGCGCGCGCCTGTCGGTGAGGAGCCGTGATGGATTCAGAGTTGGTCGAATATCTGACCCAGCAACGCTGGTACGCCGGCCGCAACCGCGAACTGACCGGCGTCGAACCGGCGCTGACGGTGCCCCTGCGTGACGACGTCGACCTGGTGCTGCTCGACGTCAGCTATGCCGACGGCCCTGGCGAGCGGTATCAGGTGCTGCTGCGCCACGACGACGGTGAGGTCGGTGATGCGCTGAGTGACCCTGAGGTCGCGAACCTGCTGCTGGGCCTGATCGCCGAGTCGGCAACGATCGGTCCGGTCTCGTTCGCCGCGGAGCCCGATGCCGAGCTGCCGGCGGGCGAGACGTCGCGCGTGATGGGCGCCGAACAGAGCAACACCAGTGTCGTGTTCGACGAAGCCGCGATTCTCAAGGTGTTCCGCCGGGTGACGCCCGGGGTGAATCCCGACATCGAGCTGACGCGGGTGCTGAGCCGGGCCGGCAGTCCGCATGTGGCTCCGCTACTGGGGACGATGTGGCTGGCAGGAGGCCCGGAGACCGCGCTGGGCATGCTGGCCCGCTTCGCCGACAACGCCGCCGAGGGCTGGGACATGGCCGTCGCCAGTACCCGGGACCTGTACGCCGAAGGTGACCTGTACGCCAACGAGGTCGGCGGCGACTTCGCCGGCGAGTCGGAGCGGCTGGGGCAGGCCGTCGCGGCGGTGCACGCCACACTGGCCGCTGAGCTCGGCACGGCCATGGCGCTGTTCCCGGTGGAGACGATGCTCGAGCGGCTGGAAGCGGTGGCCGCGTCGGTGCCGCAGGTCCGCGAGTTCGCCGCAGCCATCGAGGGCCGCTACCGCGCGCTCGAGGGCCAGCCGATCACGGTGCAACGGATTCACGGCGATCTGCATCTGGGGCAGGTGCTGAGAACCCCCGAGACCTGGCTGCTCATCGACTTCGAAGGCGAACCCGGGCAGGCTCTGGATCAGCGCCGGGCGCCGGATTCCCCGCTGCGCGACGTCGCGGGCATCCTGCGGTCCTATCAGTACGCGGCGTTCCAGCGGCTGACCGAGGGTGGCGGCAACGAGCAGCGCCGCAAGCAACTCGCCGCGCGCGCCCGCGAGTGGGCCGACCGCAATCGGACGGCGTTCTGCGCGGGTTACGCCGAGGGCGGCGGTACCGATCCTGATGCTGAACTACTCGCCGCCTATGAACTCGACAAGGCGGTGTACGAAGCCGGCTACGAGGCTCGGCACCGGCCGCACTGGCTTGACCTGCCGCTGGGGGCGATCGCGAACATCGTCAGCGGTTAGGTGCACTAACCGCTGACGATGGCCGTCAGGCCATGGACTTCACGACCGCCTGAGCCGGCTTCGGGGTCCAGTCGGTGCGGTAGACACCGATGGATTCCTCGGGGTTGGCGCTGCCGGTGACGCGGTCGCGCGTGGTGTAGATGTACGCCGGGCCGGCGTACGGCAGGGTGCGCCACTTGGCCAGGAAGTCGCGGATGTAGTCGGCCTGGGTGGCCTCGTCGACGGCCGAGTTGGGCTCGCCGTACTCGGTGGCCCAGACCTTCTTGCCACCGTCGCCGTTGGCGGCCATGGCCTGGTGGATGCCGTCGGTCTGGCTCAGCGGCGAGTTGGGTACTCCGGCGCCGGCCGAGAACTTGAGGTTGTAGTGGTAGGGGTGGAAGGACACCGCGTCCAGCGAGCCGGCGGCACCGGCGGCGTACATCCGCTGGACGAAGGTGACCGGGTCCATGGTCAGCGAGCCGAACGAGACCACCGCGCCGACCACACCGCCGATCACGACGGCGCCACGGTCGGCGGCCTTGATCTTCGGGTACGACGCTTTGAGCATCTCCGCGTAGACGGCGGGCTCCGGGCCCTGCGGGCCGGACGTCCAGGACATCACGGCGTTGGGTTCGTTCCAGATCTCGTAGGCGTCCACGCGGCCCCGGTAGTGGGCGGCGACCGCACCGGCGAAGTCGCCGTACACCGCGGCGGAGGCCGGCGGGCTGCTGATCGGAAGGGCGCCGGGCGCCACCGCCCAGGCCGGCGTGGCGACGATGGCACCGACCACCGACATGTGGCGGGCATTGGCCGCACCGACGACGGTGTCGACCTGGCCCCAGTTGAAGCTGCCCTGGGTGCCCTCGATACCGGCCCACGGAATGATGATGCGGACGGTACGCACGCCCGTCGCGGACATCAGGTCGAAGGTGTGGTTGATGTCGTCGGCGTTCATGCCGTAGACGTCGGAATCGGCGAAGCCGACACTGCTTCCCGACTGGCTGATGCCCGTCGGGATGAACGGAATGGTGGCCGGGCTATTGGCCAGGGTTTCGGTGGCGGCGGCGGAGACTGCCGCGACGGTGAAGATGGTCGCAGCGATCTTGAGGGCGTTGCGCAACGTTCGTTCCAATCTGTGGCCATGAGCTGCCGATTGGCTCGAACCTAACAGCTATTCAGGCCGCGGCAGGCAGGACTGCGCGATACAGCTTGGGGTCGACGATCATGTCGACGCGACCGAATCGGGCGCGAGTCAGCGCCAGCACCCGATCGAGCTGCCGTCGATCGCGAGTGTCGGCTGCCAGTGCGTAGACGCGATCGGCCGGATAGCCGTGGGTGATGCGTACCAGCGAGGCTGGCTGCCGGGCGGTCACCACCACCCGGTGTCCGTCGGCCAACAGGTTGTGGGCGGTGGCCAGTCCGGCGTCGGTGCCGGCGTCCAGGACGACCGCGACGATGCTGTGCTTCATGACAACGAGTCAACCTGCGCGGCCTAGGCGTGAGATGAGAATCGATTAGGTGCTCGAACAGCGTCGCTCAGCGCACCAGCCGGCGCAGCAAGGCGGATGCCGCGGCGATGCCGACCATTGCTGCCACGGCCAGCACAGCGATGTCCAGCAGGGTGTTGCCCGGGGTGCCCAGCAGCAGCGAGCGCAGGGCATTCACTTCGTAGGACAGCGGATTCACCGCGGAAAGCGTATGCAGCCAGCCCGGCATGATGTTCACCGGATACAGCGCGTTGGACGCGAAGAACAGCGGCATGGTGATGGCCTGGCCGATGCCCATCAAGCGGTCGCGGTTGCGTACCAGTCCTGCCAAAGTCATTGACAGGCAGGAGAAGAACGCCGACCCCAGCATCACCACGACCATCGCGGCCAGGATGCGCAGTGGGTTGAAACTGAGATGGATGCCCATCAGCAGGGCGATCACCAGGACGCCGATCACCTGGGCTATCGATCGGACTCCCGCCGCGAAGGCCTTGCCGGTGATGAGCGCCGACGCGGGTGACGGGGTGACCATCAGTTTGGCCAGGATGCCGGCGTCGCGGTCCCAGACGATCTGGATGCCGTAGAAGATCGAGATGAACAGCGCCGACTGGGCGATGATGCCGGGCGCCAGGAATGACAGATACGGGACGTTTCCGGTGTTGATGACGTGCAACCGGGAGAAGGTCTGGCCGAAGATCAACAGCCACAGGGCGGGCTGAATCGTCCGGGTGACCAGCTCGGTGCGGTCATAACGTAGCTTCTGCAGTTCGACGAGCGCGAAAGCGCCCATCCGGCGGGCGAGGCCACCGATGCGCTTGACGCCTCGGGGCGCGGTGACCAGTTCTACATCAACCGACACGGCGGGCCGTCCTCCTTCCGGCGCGGATGTCCTGCAGGGACTGGCGCTCGTCATCCGCGGACAGGTCGGAGCCTGCGTAGTGCCGGAAGACGTCCTCGAGCGTGGCTGACGGGCCGCGTGCCGCCTTCAGGTCGGTGGGGGAGCCGACGGTCTGCAGGATGCCGCGGTGCATGAGGGCGACCCGGTCGCACAGCGCGTCGGCTTCTTCCATGTAGTGGGTGGTCAGCAGGACCGTCATACCGAACTCCTGCTGCATGTTCGCCACTTGGGTCCAGACACTGTCGCGGGCAATGGGATCCAGCCCGACGGTGGGTTCGTCGAGGATCAGCAGCGACGGCCGGTTCACCAGCGCCTGAGCCAGTTCCAGGCGCCGGACCATGCCGCCGGAATACGCCTTGGCGGGGCGGTCGGCGACGTCGAGCAGCTGCATGGCGTCGAGCGCATTGTCGACCCGCGCTCGGCGTTCGCGGCGCGGCACGTCGTACAGGCGGGCGAACAGATCGACGTTTTGGCGTCCGGTGAGGGCTGACTCGATCGAAAGTTGTTGCGGCACATACCCGAGGTTCTGCCGGATATCCATGGTGTAGCGGCCCGCGTCGAGGCCGAAGATGCGTACCTGTCCCTGCTGCACCGGGGTCAAGGTGGTGAGCAGCCGTACCAGGGTGGTCTTGCCGGCGCCGTTGGGGCCGAGAAGTCCCATGGTTTCACCCACGCCGACGGTGAGACTGAGGTCGTCGACCGCGGTGAAATCGCCGTAGTGGTGCGTGACGTGGTCGCATTCGATGGCGGGGGTACTCACGGCCGGTCCTCCTCGAGCATCCGGGTCATTTCCGCCAGCACCTTCAAACCCTTTGCCAGATCGTCGATTTGCTCGCCGCTGAGCTGTTTCAGTACGACGTCGAGGGCGGCCCGGCGGGAAGCCCTGGTCTGATCGGCGAGCTGCTGGGCGGGTTCGGTCAGCCGGAGCCGGCCGATGCGTCGATCTTCGGGGTCGGGGCTGCGGACGAGCAGCCCGTCGGCGGCCAGCTTGGAGACCAGGGTCGACGCGGTATTGGCCGCCAGGCCGAGTTCCTGCGCGGCTTCCCGTACCGAGATGCCCGGCTGGCGGCCGACCAGTCGGAGCAGTTCGGCCTGCGATTGGGTGACGCCGGCGAAACTGCCTCCGGCGGTCCGGCGCAGCTGCCGGCGGAAGCGACCGACGGTGTGGAAAAGGTCGGTGGTGAGGTCGGCGGTGAGGCCTGGGTGGGCGGGCACGTTTTGATAATAGCTCTGTTACAGAGGTATTGCAGCCCCGTGGTTTACTCGGGCGGTGTTCCCCGAGTACCGCACGCTACTGACCGCATTCGACGGCGGTGTGGTGACGGTGACGCTGAACCGGCCGGAGCGGCGCAACGCTTTTGGTGACGGAATGCGGGAGGAACTCGCCGACGCCTACACCCGCGGCAACGAGGCCGACGATGTCCGGGCCATCGTGCTGACCGGGGCGCCACCGGCGTTCTGCGCCGGCGCCGACCTGGCCGCCGGCGACCAGACGTTCGCCGCGCCGGGCCCGGAGTTCAGTGCGGCCGGTGTCCCGGTGCCGGCGTGGTCGTTGAGCAAGCCGGTGATCGCGGCGGTCAACGGGCACGCGATCGGTTTGGGGCTGACCTTGGCGCTGCAGTGCGACATCCGGATTTTCGCCGCCGACGCACGCTATGGCGTCGTGCAGGTGCGCCGTGGCGTGGTGGGGGATGCGTACTCGCATTGGGCGCTGCCGCGGCTGGTCGGAATTGCGCGGTCCGCCGAAATCCTGTTGACTGGAACGACTTTCGACGGATATCGCGCTGTCGAGCTGGGTATTGCGAGCCGGGTACTGCCCGCCGACGAGGTGCTGCCGGCCGCGCTGGCCGTCGCCCACGACATCGCGGACAACACCGCGCCGATGTCGGTGGCCGCCAGCAAGCGACTGCTCTGGGATTCGTTCGAACTGTCACGCGACGAAGTCGGCGAGCGGGAGACCGCGATTCACCGCGCAGTGATGGCGCACGAAGATGCCAAGGAAGGCGTACGGGCGCTGCAGGCCGGGCGCCCGCCGCGGTGGTCAGGCCGGCCGGTGGATCCGACGGTCTAGGCCACCGTCACTCCAGAATCCTTCAGTGCGGCAACGGCATTCGCGGCGCCTTCCGCCGAAACCCCGGCGGTGTAGTCGAGCAGGACCCGGGTGCGGAACCCGGCCTTCGTGGCGTCGGCTGCCGTTGCTTTGACGCAGTAGTCGGTCGCGATGCCCACTATGTCGACCTCGTCGACGCCACGGGCGCGCAGCCAGTCCACCAGCTTGGTCCCGTGCTCGTCGGCTCCTTCGAACCCGCTGTACGCCGCGGTGTACCGGCCTTTGCGGAACACCGCTTCGAAAGTCGAGGTGTCCAGTTCGGGGTGGAACTGTTCGCCCAGGGTGCCGGCAACGCAGTGCGGCGGCCAGGAGTCCAGGAAGTCGGGTTCGCCGGAGAAGTGGTCACCCGGGTCGACGTGATGGTCGGCCGTGGCCACCACGTGCTGATACTCGCGCCGGGCCAGCAGATCGGTGATCGCGCGCGCCACGGCGTCGCCGCCGGACACCGCGAGGGAACCGCCTTCGCAGAAGTCGTTCTGCACGTCGACGACGATCAACGCCCGCATGTGCCCACGGTAGACCGGTTGCTGCGCATCGCCCGTTGCCGTAGCGTCCGGACACGTGTCCGAACAGGCGCTTGAGCCCACCCGGCGCCGTTTGACGGCCAAACAGGCCGATACGGTCGATCGGCTGAGTCGTGCCGCCCTCGACTTGCTGCGCCGCGAGGGTTTCGCAGGTCTGACGGTCCGGCGGGTCGCGGCCGATGCGGGCGTGGGGGCGGCAACCGCCTACACCTACTTCTCGTCCAAGGAGCACCTGGTCGCCGAGGTGTTCTGGCGCCGGTTGGCATCCTCGCCGCCGGCGGATCACGACTCGGCAGACCCCGCGACTCGGGTGACCGAGGTGCTGCGGCACATCGCGCTACTGGTCATCGACGAACCGGAGTTCGCCGGGGCGGTGACCAACGCGCTACTCGGGCGCGATCCGGACGTGGAGGTGCTGCGCCAGCGCATCGCCCGCGACATCCGCTCCCGGCTGTCGGCGGCACTCGGCCCGGACGTGGACGAGGACGTCATCGAGTCGCTGGAAATGCTCTATTCGGGCGCACTGGTCCGCGCGGGCATGGGCTTCGCGTCGTACGACGACATCGCCGAGCGGCTGGAGAAGTCAGCCCGGCTGATGCTGCGCTGACGACCGCGCGCCGAGGATCGCCAGCGCGGCGGTGAGCGCCGGTTCGGTGAGCTGGTCGATGTCGCGGCCGTCCTCGACGATCAGCGCGGTGAGTTCGCGAAGGCCGCCGAGCAGGATCAGGGCCACCGGCCGGCTGATCGGGGACAGGCCGGCCCGCTGAAATCCCGCACCGCTCGTGAGGTCCACGACCATGTCGGTGAGCTGCTCCATGGCATGACGATTCAGCGGTTGTGCCGCGTCGCCGAGGGCCGGCGCTTCCCGGATCCAGCTCAGTGTGATCGCGGGCCGGGACGCGATGTGCGCGACGTATGCGTCGACCGCACTGCGCACCTGCTGCTCCCACTCGGCTTCGGGATGGATTGCAGCGCGGATCCGGGCGATGAGGTCCTCGTTGTTGGCGCGGAGCAGCTCGACGAAACACTCTTCCTTGCTGGCGAATTGGTCATAGAACGTGCGCTTGGAGGTCTTGGCATTGCGGACGATGTCGGCGACGGTGGTGTCGCGATAACCCCGGGTGGCCAGCGAGGTGGCCAGCCCGTCGAGCAACCGCCCGCGGAACGGCTGCGCAGCCGATTGCGCCGAGTTGACCTCGCCGTCTGCCATCTCTCTCCCAGAACCCTTGCCTAGCCGTGGTACCAGCCGGTACCGTACCCGATAACCCTGCGGTACACCGTGGTACCGCGTAATAAGTGGCTTGGAGCGTCCCATGACCGAGACCGTCACCGCTGAACTCGCCGAGCGTGCCCCGGCGATCCACCTGCCACCGGCGACCGGGGTTCCCAAAATCCTGCAGGGCTTCGCCTTCGCGACCAACCGGCGCAAGTTCGTCAACCGCATGGTGCCGCGGCTCGGGCCGGTCTTCACCTGCGACGCACCGGTTTTCGGCCGCGCGGTCATGGTGACGGACCCCCAGCTGGCCAAACAGGTGTTCGCCGCGAACCCCGCTGACGTCGGCAACATCCAGCCGAACCTGTCCCGCGTGCTCGGGCGGGGATCGGTGTTCGCGCTCGACGGCGCCGAGCACCGGCTGCGCCGCAAGCTGCTGACCCCGCCGTTCCACGGGAAGAGCGTCAAGAACTACGAGCGCATCTTCGAAGAGGAGACGCTGCGCGCGGCGGCATCCTGGCCGGAGGGTAAGCCGTTTCCCACGCTCGAACCGATGATGCACATCACCCTCAACGCCATCCTGCGCGCGGTGTTCGGGGCCGACGGTCGCCACCTCGACGAGCTGCGGCGCATCATCCCGCCGTGGGTCACCCTGGGGTCGCGACTCGCGGTGTTGCCCATGCCGAAGCGCACCTACGGCCGCTTCACGCCGTGGGGCCGGCTCGCCGAATACCGGCGGCAGTACGACGAGGTCGTCGGCCGGCTGATCGACGCGGTCGCCGCCGATCCCGATCTCGAGAACCGGGACGACGTCCTGGCGCTACTGCTCCGCAGCACGTACGAAGACGGTACGGCCATGTCCCGCAGTGACATTGCGGACGAACTGCTGACCCTGCTGGCGGCCGGCCATGAAACCACCGCGGCCACCATGGCGTGGGTCTTCGAGCGGATCTCCCGTCATCCGGAGGTGTTGCGCCGGCTCGAAGACGAGGTCGCGGCCGGCGAGACGGACGAGTACCGGCAGGCCGTCCTGCTGGAGGTGCAGCGCATCCGCACCATCATCGACTTCGCCGGCAGGCATGTGTACGCCCCGACCTTCCAGCTCGGCGAATGGGTGATCCCGCGTGGCTTCTCGGTCATCATCGCCATCGACCACATGCACGAGGACGCAAAGGAATTCGCTGATCCAGAGCGGTTCGACCCGGAGCGATTCATCGGGCGCCGGCCGCCCCTGGCGTTCCTGCCGTTCGGCGGTGGCACCCGGCGCTGCGTCGGGGCGGTGTTCGCGCAGGTCGAGATGGACGTCGTGCTCCGGACGGTGCTGCGCCACTTCGCGATTCAGGTCAACACCGCTCCGGGGGAGAAGGTCTTCTCGCGCGGTGTCGCGTACACGCCGAAGGACGGCGGTCGCGTGACGCTGCGCCGTCGCGTCAACCCGCTGTAGGTTCGAGCTGTGACCGAACGGATTTCGCAGTACCGGAACGATGGACTGACCTTCGACGTCGTCGACTCCGGCCCCATCGACGGCGACGTGGTGGTGTTGTTGCACGGTTTTCCGCAGACCGCCGAGTCCTGGTCAGCCGTTTCGGAGCTGTTGCACGCCAAAGGCTTCCGCACGTTGGTGCCCAACCAGCGCGGCTATTCGGCCGGTGCCCGGCCGCGTGGCCGGCGGCAGTACACGATTCCGAAACTGACCGATGACGTCGCCGCGCTGATCGAGCTGGTCGGTGCACCGGTGCACCTGGTCGGCCACGACTGGGGTGCGGCGATCGCCTGGGCGCTGACTGCGAGACGGCCGGAGCTGGTGCGCACGCTGACCGCGGTCTCGGTGCCGCACACCGGCGCCTTCCTGAAGGCAATGGTCGTCGGGACGCAGGCGCTGCACTCCTACTACATGCTGATCTTCCAGTTGCCCTGGCTCGGCGAACGATTCGCGAAGTTGATGATGCCGCACAGCGGCATGACCCCCGAATCGCTGGCCGTCACACGCTCGGAGATATTCGACAGCGGCGCGCTGACGACCGCGCTCAACTGGTACCGCGCCATGCCGTTCGTGGCACCGAAATCGGTGTTCACGCCGGTGACCCGGCCCACCACCTACATCTGGAGCGACGGCGACGTAGCGCTCGGCCGCAAGGGAGCGCTGTTGACCGAGCAGTATGTTCACGCGCCGTATCGGTTCGAAATCGTCGAAGGCGCGAACCACTGGCTGCCGGATCAGCACCCCGAGCTGGTCGCCCGGCTGATCACCGAGCGCGCCGCTACTGGCGTTTAGGCAGTTTCCAACCCGGCCGCGGGAAGTGGCAGGTGTAGCCGTTGGGGATGCGCTCCAGGTAGTCCTGGTGCTCGGGCTCTGCTTCCCAGAACGGGACCGCGGGCGTCACCTCGGTGACGACCTTGCCCGGCCACAGACCTGAGGCGTCGACGTCGGCGATGGTGTCCTCGGCGATGCGTTTCTGCTCGTCGTCGGTATAGAAGATCGCCGAGCGGTAGCTCGTGCCGACGTCGTTGCCCTGCCGGTTGACGGTCGACGGGTCGTGGATCTGGAAGAAGAACTCCAGTAGCGCCCGGAAGTCCGTCTGGGTGGGGTCATAGACGATTTCGACGGCCTCGGCGTGGCCCGGGTGGTTGCGGTAGGTCGGGTGGTCGTTGGTCCCGCCGGTGTAGCCGACCCGCGTGGTCAGCACGCCCGGCTGCTTGCGGATCAGGTCCTGCATCCCCCAGAAGCAGCCGCCGGCCAAGATCGCGGTCGCAGTGTCGGTCATGTACGCCTCCTCGCTTTGACTCCAGAGAACCGAACTCCCGGCGGCTGCGCAAGTGCTCGACAACGCCAGTAGAACGTGTTCTAGTTTTCCTGTGACGGGCAACACCTTCAGCCGCGCGGAGCTCATCGCGGCCTTCGAGGTCTTCGAGCAGACCGTGGATCGCGCCGCCCAGACGCGCGACTGGGATCCGTGGACCGACCACTACACCGAGGACGTGCTGTACATCGAGCACGCCATGGGCACCATGCACGGGCGCGAAGAGGTGCGGCCCTGGATCTGGAACACCATGGAGAACTTCCCCGGCAGCTACATGACGTCGTTCCCGTCGCTGTGGAAGGTGTACGACGAGGCGACCGGCCGTGTCATCTGCGAGCTCGACAACCCGATGCGCGATCCCGGTGACGGCACCATCATCGGCGCCACCAACATCTCGATCATGACTTACGCGGGCGACGGTCTGTGGAGCAAGCAGGAAGACATCTACAACCCCATGAAGTTCCTCGAGACCACCATGGCGTGGTGCAAGAAGGCGGAAGCGCTGGGCACGCTGCCCGACGTGGCCGAGGAATGGATGCGCAAGTTCGGCGGTAGGGGGCACCGGTGACCGCGCTCGTCATCGGGGCCAACGGCTACCTCGGCTCGCACGTGACCCGGCAGCTCGTGGCGGCGGGGGAAGACGTGCGGGTCATGGTGCGGGCCGGCGCCAACACCATCGGCATCGACGACCTCGCCGTCACCCGCTACGAAGGCGACATCTGGGACAACGACACCCTGCGTGCCGCGATGACCGGAGCCGACGTCGTCTACTACTGCGTGGTCGACACCCGCGGGTGGCTCCGGGACCCCTCGCCGTTGTTCCGCACCAACGTCGAGGGCACCCGCAACGTGCTGGACGTCGCGGTGGAACCCGAAATCGCTTCGGGCCTCAAGAAATTCGTCTTCACCAGTAGCTACGCCACGGTGGGGCGCAAGCGCGGGTTCGTCTCCACCGAAGAGGATATCGCCGACGAACGCACGTTGCCGCCATACGTGCGGTCGCGGGTGCAAGCCGAGAAGCTGGTGCTCGCATATGCCCGCGAGCGCGGGCTGCCGGCGGTCGCGATGTGCGTGTCCACCACGTACGGCGGAACAGACTGGGGCCGAACCCCGCACGGCGCGATCATCGCCGGCGCCGCGTTCGGGAAACTGCCGTTCGTGATGAGCGGCATCGAACTCGAAGCGGTCGACGTCAATGATGCTGCGCGAGCACTGATCCTGGCGGCCGACAGGGGCAGGCCCGGTGAGCGATACCTGATCTCCGACAAGATGATCAGCAATGCCGAGGTGGCACGGATCGCCGCGGCTGAGGCGGGCGTACCGGCTCCGGCCAAGTCGCTGTCGCTGCCGGTGACCTACGCGCTGGCCACCATGGGCACCATCAAAGGCCGGCTCAAAGGCACCGACGAACACATGTCGCTGGCGTCGCTGCGGCTGATGCGTTCGGAGGCGCCGGTCGACTGCACCAAGGCGCGGACCGAATTGGGCTGGGAGCCAAGGCCGGTGGAGGACGCGGTGCGGGAGGCGGCGCGGTTCTGGATCGGCCTGCGAAAGGCTCGCCAAGCCCAGAAATCCACGGGCTGAACAACGCGCCGTACGGCGTTAAGTCATGGCGCGACAGCGGCGGCCACGGTTAGCGTCGACACCATGACGGACAGATTGCAGGTGGACCTGACCGGGGCGCCGCAGACCATGCTGGCCACGCTGTACGGCAAGGCGCTCGACGCCGACCTGCCGAACTCGGTGCTGCATGACACCTATGCCAGGGACGTCGTCGCCGCTATCGACTACGACTGGTCGCGCACGACGATGACGGCGGCCAGGTCGCCGGGGGTCACTCTCCGGTCCGCCTATTTCGACATGACCACCCGGCAGTTCCTCGCCGTGCATCCGGAAGCCGTTGTGCTGCATCTGGGTTGCGGGCTGGACAGCCGGTACTACCGGCTGGATCCCGGGCCGGGTGTCGACTGGTACGACATCGACTACCCCGAGGTCGCCGACCTCCGCCGGCGGTTGTATCCCGCCCGCGAGCACTGCCACATCGTGTCCGCGTCGGTCACCGACCCGGCCTGGCTGGCCGACATTCCGGTGGACCGGCCCGTGCTGATGCTCGCCGAGGGCCTCACCATGTACCTGAGCGAGGCCGACGGGCAGGCCTTGCTGCGCCGTATCGTGTCGCATTTCCCGTGCGGGGAACTGCAATTCGATGCCTTCAGCCGGCTGGGCGTGAAGCTCCAGTGGACCAACTCGGTCGTCCGCCGCTCCGGCGCGACCCTGCAATGGGCCATGGACAACCCCGACGACGTCCTGGCGGCGGTACCGGGTCTGCGGCTGCTGTCGTGGGTGTCGGCTTTCGACGCCGGCGGCTACGACCGGCTGCCGATGGGGCTGCGCCTGATGGCCGCCGTCATGCGCGCCGTACCTGGCATGCGTTATATGTCGCAGTACCACCGGTATTCGTGGGGCTGACCGTTACGCGGCTTCGGCGCGGGCCTTCAGGCGCTCGAGTGTCAACCGGATGTGCTCGGCGTTGGCCGCATCGCGGTCGCTGATACCGGTGAGCAAGCCCGCGGTGAGCTTCAACAAGCCCGGCCGGTTGTCCCACGTGGACTCAGTGACCTGACAGCCGCCCGCAGTCTCGGTGATGTCGTAGCGCCAGTGCGCGATGGGCACGATCGAGGACTTCACAGCGAAGCCGAACGTCTTGCCCGGCTCGGCCTCGGTGACGGTGCAGCTGGTGGTCCAGGTCTTCGAGCCGTTGCGGTTGTATCCCTTGAAGACCGATCCGGGAGTGGCCGCAGACCCCTTCTGCCACTCCATCGTGTGGGCCTCCTCGGCCAGCGACGCCAGCGTGGGCAGATCGGTGAGCAACGCATATACAGCTGACGGGCTGGCGGCGATGTCGATGGCGGCGGTGACGGAGGCGGGGCCCTGTGCGGTCATGGGCCGATCGTAAACACAGGCTGGAGTGGGGGCCAGAAAATTTTGCATAGTTCAGACACAGCTAATTCCTAATTTCGGGGGTAACCGTTGAGGGGCCCTCGTGCGATAAACCGCATGGCGGCACCTTCCAACGAAGGAGTTGAGTTGATATGAGCATCAAGAAATTAGTGATAGCGACCGCACTCACCGGCGGGGTGAGCGCGGCAATTGCGGGATTTGGCGTCAATATTGCACAGGCGCAGCCGGGGTACTGCCCACCTGGGCAGACGTGTAACGGGCCAGGCGGTCCAGGGCCGGGGGTCCGCACAATGGGCCTCAGGGCGGGCCTCAGGGCGGCCCGCATGGCCCGCAGGGTGGCCAGGATTGGCACCCGCCGGGCGGCCCGCCACCTGGTGACCCCGGGGACCACGGAAACCGGAACCCGCCGGGTGGACCGGGCGACCATGACAACAACGATTGGCACCCCGGCCCGAACGGCCCCGGTGACCGCGACGACTGGCACCCTGGCCCGGGTGACTGGCACCCCCGGCCCGGTGACCCGGGCCCGGGTGACTGGCACTGGCGCGGCGCGCCGCCGCCGTGGGGCAACGGCCTCGCGCCGTGGGGCTGGGGACCGCCACCCCGGCCGATGATCAATTGGGTCGCGCCGCCACCGTGGGCGCCGCCGCCTCCGCCGTTCGACTACTGGGGCCAGCAGGTGTTCCCGGTGTTCGACCCGGGATTCAACGCGTGGGGCTTCTGGTTCTTCGGCATCTGGATTCCGCTGTAATCATCCGTCGATAGTCGCCGTCTGATTGCTGGGCCTGCCGTCGGTGGCAGGCCCAGCGTCAGCTCGGGAATCGACACGGCAGGCCAGGCGTTGGCCAGATATGAGCGAACGTCCTGTGTTGCAACCCGGTCCTGCGCATCCCATCACCATTACGCCCACGCGCGGGCGCGTCACCGTCACGGTCAACGGCAGCGTGGTTGCCGAATCGACCGAAGCACTCACTTTGCAAGAGTCGAATTACCCCGCGGTGCAATATCTTCCGCTTGCGGATGTCGACCAGTCGGTGCTCACCCGGAGCACGACCGCAAGCTACTGCCCGTACAAGGGCGACGCGGCGTACTACCACGTCGGTGATGTCGAAGACGCCATCTGGACCTACGAACAGCCGTACCCCGCGGTGGCGGAAATCGCGGGGCGGGTCGCGTTCTATCCCGACAAAGCCGAGATCGTGGTGCAGCCCGCCTAACCTGGACCCGTGCCCACTGCCAGCCTGGTCCTGGACGGTCCGGCCGGCCTCGGGCTGACGTTGTCGCCGCTGCGGCGCGGTGGGACCGACCCGACCTTCCGTACCGTCGACGGCGTCATCTGGCGCACGAGCCTGATGCGCACCGGCGGGGTGACCGCGCGGCTCACCTCGTCGCAGCTGAACACCGTCGACTGCGAGGCGTGGGGTGACGGTGCCGCCGAATTCTTGGACCGGTTGCCAGGGTTGGTCGGCGCCGAAGACGACAGCACCGGATTCGCGCCCACCGAGCCGACCATTGCCGAGGCCTGGCGGCGGGTTCCTCACCTGCGCTTGTGCCGCACCGGCCGCGTGCTGGAGGCGCTGGTCCCGGCGATCCTCGAACAGCGGGTGCACGGCATCGATGCGTGGAGTGCGTTCCGGACGCTGACCACGCGGTATGGCGCGCCCCCGCCCGGCCCGGCGCCGGCGGGGATGCGTCTGCCCCCGACGGCCGACGCGTGGCGCCGCATCCCGTCGTGGGAGTTTCAGCGGGCCAATGTGGACCCCGGCCGGGCCCGGACCGTGGTCGGGTGTGCGCAGCGGGCTGACGCGCTGGAGCGGCTGACGCCGGATACGGCGACGGCGGCGTTGATGTCGTTGCCGGGTGTCGGGGTGTGGACGGCAGCCGAGACCGTGCAGAAAGCGTTCGGCGACTCCGACGCCCTCTCGGTGGGCGACTACCACCTGGCCAAGATGGTCGGCTGGACCCTGTTGGGCCACCCGATCGACGACGCCGCGATGGTCGAACTGCTGGAACCGCTGCGGCCACACCGGCACCGGGCCGTGCGGCTGCTCGAGGTCAGTGGCCTGGCGCGCAACCCGAGATTCGGTGCGCGCCAGGCGATCCCGAACCTGAGGGAACTCTAGGCATCGAGTGCCCGACCTCGGGAACTGACGCGATCGAGCTTCGCTTCCCGTGCGGCTCGGCGCGCTCTGGGCCGAGCTAGAGGGACTTTCCGACCAGTGCGGCCAGGTCGGCGATGCGGTTGGAGTAGCCCCATTCGTTGTCGTACCACGAGACGACCTTGGCCTGGTGGTCGATGACCTTGGTCAACCCCGAATCGAACAGCGAACTGTGCGGGTCGGTGACGATATCGGACGACACGATGGGCGCGTCGTAGTACTTCAAAATCCCCTTCAGCGGCCCCTCAGCCGCCGCCTGCATCGCCGCGTTGATCTCCGCAGCCGTCGCCGACTTACCCAACTCCGCGGTCAGATCGGTCACCGAACCGGTGGGCACCGGCACCCGCAGCGCATACCCGTCGAGCTTGCCTTTGAGCTCAGGCAACACCAGACCGATGGCCTTGGCCGCACCGGTGGAGGTCGGCACGATATTGATCGCCGCCGCCCGCGCCCGCCGCAAATCCTTGTGCGGCCCGTCCTGCAGATTCTGATCCTGGGTGTAGGCGTGGATGGTCGTCATCAACCCGCGCACGATCCCGAACTCGTCATTGAGCACCTTCGCCAGCGGGCCCAGGCAGTTCGTGGTGCACGAGGCATTCGAGATGATGTTCTGGCTGCCGTCATACTTGTCGTCGTTGACACCCATCACGATCGTGATGTCCTCACCGGTGGCCGGCGCGGAGATGAGCACCTTCTTGGCCCCCGCATCCAAATGCCCCTTGGCCTTGGCCGCATCGGTGAAAATCCCCGTCGACTCCACCACGATGTCCACACCGAGATCACCCCACGGCAACGCCGCCGGACCCTCCTTGACCGCCAGCGCCTTGATCTTCGTGCTGCCCACCACCAAGGTGTCCCCGTCAGCACGCACCTCATGAGGCAGCCGGCCCAAGATCGAATCGAACTTCAACAGATGCGCCAGCACATCGGTGGAAGTCAGGTCATTGACTGCCACGATTTCCAGATCGGTGTTGATGCCCGCCGCTTGCTGCGCGGCCAAGGCCCGGAAAAAGTTACGCCCGATGCGCCCGAAACCGTTGACGCCGATCCGAATAGTCACTGCTGATCTCCTTGGCTGGGTTTGAAATTGCGAATCGTGTTGCGGCACAACCATGGACGGTATGGCCGCGGGGCAACTGCGCTGCTGCCGCGTTATGGGGTGCCGCTGAGCGCTCGGGGCCGGCCAACGCGCGCGGCGACGCAGTGCTCCTCGGCGGCGCTTGATCGTTTCAGAACGAACCATACCGGCTTGAGGATTTATTGCAACCTTCTTTTGTCTTATAAAGACGAAAGATCGAACTCTTACGTTTGCGTCGGTCGGTATCGCCTTGCTTCAATGGGCTATGGCGCTCAACGGCTCGTCGGTGTCACCCACCGCCGGTGAAGTCTTTGCGCTGATCAGGGATCGCGGGGCCATCACCCGCAGCGAGATCGGCCGGATCACGGGCCTGTCGCGGACCGCGGTGACCGCGCGAATCACCGCGCTGGCAGCCGACGATCTGGTGATCGAACCCGCACATGCCGCGTCGACCGGCGGACGACCCGCGACCCAGCTGATGTTCAACGCCGATGCCGGCATCGTCTTCGCGGTAGCCATCGGGCGTAGCCGCACTCAGCTGGCCGTGTGCAATCTCGCCGGCGACATCGTCGCCACCGCTGACATCGACCAAGAGCCCGGCATGGGCCCGGACGATCTGATGCCCGACCTGGTGAAGCGTCTCGAGGCACTCCTTGACGACTCCGGGCACCGCGGCGACCGGATTTTCGGGATCGGCCTCAGTCTGCCGGGCACTGTCGATCGGCAGCGGGGAGCCAGCCTGGACTCGCCGAACATGAGCGGTTGGGACGGGGTGCCGTTGGCGCCGTACTTTCAGCACCTCACCGATGCTCCGGTGGTCATGGACAACGACGCCAATGTCATCGCGCTGGCGGAACGACGCGCCGGATTCGCCGATGTCCAAGACATGCTGGTCGTGAAAGCGTCGACCGGGCTGGGTGCCGGTGTCATCATGGGCGGCCAACTCCGTCGCGGTGCCGTGCAGGCGGCCGGGGATTTCGGACACAGCAAGATCGCAGCAGCCGCGGGCCTTCCCTGCCGCTGCGGTGACACCGGTTGCGTGGAGGCGGTGGCCGGCGGCTGGGCAATCGTCCGAGCGCTGCAGCGCGACGGATACGCCGTCAGTCACCTGCGTGACGTCGTCGCCTTGGCTCAAGGCGGAGACGCCAAGGCGCGCAGCATGATTCGTGACAGCGGCCGGCATGTCGGTGAGGTGCTCGCGGCCGCGGTGAACCTGATCAACCCGGCGGTGCTGGTCGTAGCCGGCGACGTGGTGGGTGCCTATGACGTGTTCGTGGCAGGCCTGCGAGAAACGCTGTACGGCAACGCCAGCACCTTGGCCACCCGGACGCTGCAGGTTGTTCCCTCGGCCCTACCCGGACGCGCCGGCATCGTCGGCTGCGCTACGACTGTGCTCGATCATGTGCTGAGCCCCAATGTGATTGACGCATCGGCGGCCGGTTGACGGTCGCGCAAGTAGCGCGACCTCCAGTCGTCGACCAGGTGAGCTTCGAGGCGCCTCGATCTAGTCCGAGGCCTTGCCGAACAGCAGTGGGTAGGCGACGCCGGCGACCGCGGCCCCGACCAGCGGTGCCAACCAGAAGACCCAGAGTTGCGTCGGCGCCCCGTTCCCGTTGAAGAACGCGACGGCGGTGGAGCGGGCCGGGTTGACCGACGTGTTGGAGATCGGGATCGAGATCAGGTGGATCAGGGTCAGGGACAGTCCGATGGACAGGCCGGCGAATCCCTTGGGCGCCCGGGCGTCGGTGGAGCCCAGGATCACGAACAGGAACATCGCGGTCAGGATGATTTCGGTGATGATCACCGACGTCAGGTCGAAGTGTTCCGGTGAGTGGTCACCGAAACCGTTCGCGGCCATGTTGCCGGTTGCCGACCAGCCCGGTTGGCCGGTGCCGATCCAGTAGATGACCCCGCCGGCGATGAGTCCACCGATGACCTGGGCGATCCAGTACGCCGGCAGGGCCTTCCATTCGATCCGGCGGGCCAGCGCCGCCCCCAGCGTCACCGCCGGATTGAAATGGCCGCCGGAGATGTTGCCGAACGCGTAGACGCCCGTCAGTACCGTGAGGCCGAAAGCGATTGCGACACCGAGGAATCCAATGCCGATGGAAGTGTGTTCGCTCGGATTGGCGGCGAACACGGCGGCGCCGCAGCCGCCCAGCACCAGCCAGAACGTGCCGACGGCCTCTGCCGCCAACTTGTGTGTCATCGTGGGAGCACTCATTTGGTCAAACCCTCCAATTCGAATCGAAAAAGCCGAGTCAGCAAACCGCAGTTCGAGGGTCCCACCGATGGGCGGCGCAGCTGCCGCTCGTTGCTGAACAGCCGCCCAAAGGTGATCGGAGGTCGCCCGGTGGCGGGCGGCGAATCTAAGAATCTGAGCAATCTTTGCAGCAAATAAATATTTGGCAACAGCCTGCGCATATATGATTCTCAGCAAATCATCACCGCGTCTCGTGCCCTGTGGCGCGGGTGGTTCCCGTCTGGGTGTGACGCGAAATGATTGGCGAAATTGCAAGGGCTCCAATAAAATTGGGGCTACCGACCGGTAGCTTTAGAGTGTTGTCGACCACAGTCGCAGCAACCTCATTAGGTCTGCCTAAGTTGGCATGTCAGGCCGGGTTTGTCATATCGTTTTGTCTCAATCGAGGCGAGCGGGACGGCCCGTCGTTCAGTGCTGCACGCTGGCATACCGTCGCTCAGTCCGCTGGCGCCGCTAAAAGCGGCGGTCAAGCGATGCTTCGTAAAGAAGATGGTGAAGGGTTAGGTGGGAATGGCGCCGCAGCACGGCGGACCCAGCAAGGTCGGGCTGTACAACCCCGCGCATGAGCACGACGCCTGTGGCGTCGCCATGGTCGCGGATATTCACGGACGTCGGAGCCGCGACATCGTCGACAAGGCGATCACGGCACTGCTCAACCTGGAGCACCGTGGTGCTGCAGGTGCCGAGCCGAACACCGGCGACGGCGCAGGCATCCTGCTGCAGATTCCGGACGAGTTCCTGCGCGCCGTGTGCGCGGAGGAAGGCATCGAACTGCCTGCCGAGGGCGGCTACGCCACCGGTATCGCCTTCCTGCCGCAGTCGGCCCGCGATGCCGATCTGGCCTGCGAGGCCGTCGAGAAGATCGTCGAAGCCGAAGGACTCCAGGTCCTGGGCTGGCGCGACGTGCCGTTCGACGACTCGTCGCTGGGTGCCCTGGCGCGCGACGCTATGCCGACGCTGCGCCAGATCTTCATCGCCGGCGCTGACGGCATGCAGCTCGAGCGCCGCGCCTACGTGATCCGCAAGCGGGCCGAACATGAGCTGGGCACCAAGGGCCCCGGCCAGGACGGCCCCGGCCGCGAGACCGTGTACTTCCCGAGCCTGTCGGGCAAGACCATCGTCTACAAGGGCATGCTCACCACCCCGCAGCTCAAGGCGTTCTACCTGGACCTGCAGGACGAACGGATGAAGAGCGCGCTGGGCATCGTGCACTCGCGGTTCTCGACCAACACGTTCCCGTCGTGGCCGCTGGCGCACCCGTTCCGGCGGGTCGCCCACAACGGTGAGATCAACACCGTCAACGGCAACGAGAACTGGATGCGGGCCCGTGAGGCCCTCATCCACACCGACGTGTTCGGGTACCACAACGACCTGAACAAGATTTTCCCGGTCTGTACGCCGGGCGCCTCGGACACCGCCCGGTTCGACGAGGCGCTGGAGCTGCTGCACCTCGGTGGACGTCCCCTGCACCACGCGGTGCTGATGATGATCCCCGAGGCGTGGGAACGCAGCGAGACCATGGACCCCGCCCGGCGGGCGTTCTACCAGTACCACTCGTCGCTCATGGAGCCGTGGGACGGCCCGGCATCGGTGTGCTTCACCGACGGCACCATCGTCGGCGCGGTCCTGGACCGCAACGGCCTGCGTCCGTCGCGCATCTGGGTCACCGATGACGGCCTGGTCGTCATGGCTTCCGAGGCCGGCGTCCTGGACCTGGACCCGTCGACCGTCGTCAAGAAGATGCGCCTGCAGCCGGGCCGCATGTTCCTCGTGGACATGGCCGAGGGCCGCATCGTCGACGACGAGGAGATCAAGTCGAAGCTGGCCGCCGAGCACCCCTACCAGGAGTGGCTCGACAACGGTCTGTTCCATATCGACGACCTGCCTCCCGGCGACTACGTCAAGATGCCGCACCACCGCGTGGTGCTGCGGCAGCAGGCGTTCGGTTACACGAACGAAGAGGTCACCCAGCTGATCGTGCCCATGGCGCGGACCGGCGCCGAGGCGCTGGGCTCCATGGGTACCGATACTCCGATCGCTGTGCTGTCGCAGCGGCCGCGGATGCTCTACGACTACTTCCAGCAGCTGTTCGCCCAGGTCACCAACCCGCCGCTCGACGCGATCCGCGAAGAGGTCGTGACCAGCCTCTCGGGCGTCATCGGCCCCGAGGGTGACCTGCTGAACCCGGACGAGAACTCGTGCCGGCAGATCGTCGTGCCGCAGCCGATCCTGCGTAACGGCGACCTGTCCAAGCTGATCTGTGTCGACCCCGACCACGAGATCCGAGGCCGCAAGCACGGCATGCGTGCCGCGGTCGTCAGCTGCCTGTACCCCGTCGCCGACGGCGGTGCCGGCCTGCGCCGGGCCCTCGAGGATGTCCGCACCAAGGTGTCGCAGGCCATCCGCAACGGTGCCCGCATCATCGTGCTGTCGGACCGTGAGTCCAACGAATGGCTCGCGCCGATCCCGTCGCTGCTGTCGACGGCGGCCGTCCACCACCACCTGGTCCGGGAACGCACCCGCACCCAGGTCGGCCTGGTGGTCGAGTCCGGTGATGCCCGCGAGGTGCACCACATGGCCATGCTGGTGGGTGTCGGCGCTGCCGCCATCAACCCGTACATGGCCTTCGAGACCGTCGAAGACATGGTCGACCGCGGTGTCATCACCGGTCTGACCAGCGACCAGGCCAAGGCCAACTACGTCAAGGCCGCCGGCAAGGGTGTGCTGAAGGTGATGTCCAAGATGGGCATCTCGACACTGGCCTCCTACACCGGCGCCCAGCTGTTCCAGGCCGTCGGTATCAGCCAGCGCGTGCTCGACGAGTACTTCACCGGCATCTCCTGTCCGACCGGCGGTATCGACCTCGACGACATCGCGGCGGACGTCGCGGCGCGGCACAGCCTGGCCTACTTGGACCGGCCCGACGAGTGGGCGCACCGCGAGCTCGAGGTCGGTGGCGAGTACCAGTGGCGCCGCGAGGGCGAGTACCACCTGTTCAACCCGGACACGGTGTTCAAGCTGCAGCACTCCACTCGCACCGGTCAGTACTCGGTGTTCAAGGAGTACACCAAGCTGGTGGACGACCAGAGCGAGCGCATGGCCTCCCTCCGTGGCCTGTTCACCTTCAAAGACGGTGTGCGCGAACCGATCTCGATCGACGAGGTCGAGCCCGCCAGTGAGATCGTCAAGCGGTTCTCCACCGGCGCGATGAGCTACGGCTCGATCTCGGCCGAGGCCCACGAGACGCTGGCCATCGCCATGAACCGCCTTGGCGGACGGTCGAACTCGGGTGAGGGCGGCGAGAATGTCGAGCGGTTCGACCGGGACGCCAACGGCGACTGGCGACGCAGCGCCATCAAGCAGGTGGCGTCGGCGCGCTTCGGTGTCACGTCGCACTACCTGACGAACTGCACCGACATCCAGATCAAGATGGCCCAGGGCGCCAAGCCCGGTGAGGGCGGTCAGCTTCCGGGGCACAAGGTGTACCCGTGGGTGGCCGAGGTGCGGCACTCGACTCCGGGTGTCGGCCTGATCTCGCCGCCGCCGCACCACGACATCTACTCGATCGAGGATCTGGCGCAGCTGATCCACGACCTGAAGAACGCCAACCCCGAGGCCCGCATCCACGTGAAGCTGGTGTCGGAGAACGGTGTCGGTACGGTGGCCGCGGGTGTCTCGAAGGCGCACGCCGACGTGGTGCTCATCTCCGGGCACGACGGTGGTACCGGTGCGACCCCGCTGACCTCGCAGAAGCACGCGGGTGCGCCGTGGGAGCTGGGCCTGGCCGAGACGCAGCAGACCCTGCTGCTCAACGGTCTGCGTGACCGCATCGTCGTGCAGGTGGACGGCCAGCTCAAGACGGGCCGCGACGTCGTCGTCGCCGCGCTGCTGGGCGCCGAGGAGTTCGGTTTTGCCACCGCGCCGCTGGTGGTCTCGGGCTGCATCATGATGCGCGTCTGCCACCTCGACACCTGCCCCGTGGGTGTGGCCACCCAGAACCCGGTGCTGCGTAAGCGCTTCACCGGTAAGCCGGAATTCGTCGAGAACTTCTTCCTGTTCATCGCAGAAGAGGTTCGGGAACTCATGGCGCAGTTGGGCTTCCGCACCGTGAACGAGATGGTCGGCCAGGTCGGCGCGCTGGATACCAGCAAGGCCATCGCACACTGGCGGGCGCAGAAGCTGGACCTGACCCCGGTGCTGTACGAACCGGAGTCGGCCTTCATGAAGCAGGATCTGTACTGCACGTCGAGTCAGGACCACGGTCTGGACAAGGCGCTCGACCAGCAGCTGATCGCGGAGTGCCGGGACGCCATCGAGTCCAAGGTTCCGGTCAGCCTCGCCATGAAGATCACCAACGTGAACCGCACCGTCGGAACCATGCTGGGCCACGAGGTCACGAAGGTCCATGGCGGTCAGGGGCTTCCGGACGGCACCATCGACATCACGTTCGACGGTTCGGCCGGTAACAGCTTCGGCGCCTTCCTGCCGAAGGGCATCACGCTGCGGGTGAATGGCGACGCCAACGACTATGTCGGTAAGGGTCTTTCGGGTGGACGCATCGTGGTGCGCCCGTCGAAGAACGCGCCGGCCGGTTACGTGGCCGAGGAAAACATCATCGGCGGCAACGTGATCCTGTTCGGTGCCACCAGCGGGGAGGCATTCCTGCGCGGCGTGGTGGGCGAGCGGTTCGCGGTGCGTAACTCGGGCGCCCACGCGGTGGTCGAGGGCGTCGGCGACCACGGTTGTGAGTACATGACCGGTGGCAAGGTGGTCATCCTCGGGGAGACCGGCCGTAACTTCGCCGCCGGTATGTCCGGCGGTATGGCCTACGTGTACGACCCCCACGGCGCCTTGCCGGGCAACATCAACGGCGAGATGGTCGACCTCGATGTGCTGGACGCCACGGACGAACTGTGGCTCCACGAGATCATCACCGCCCATGTCGATGGAACCGAATCGGCTGTGGGACAGCGGATTCTGGCCGATTGGCAGAATCAGAAGGAGCAGTTCATCAAGGTGATGCCTCGCGACTACAAGCGGGTACTGGAGGCGATCGCCGGGGCCGAGGCCGCCGGCGAGGACGTCGGCGAAGCGATCATGGCGGCCGCTCGTGGCTGATCCGAATGGCTTCCTCAAGCACACCCACCGTCAGACCCCGGTCCGCCGGCCGGTCGACCTGCGCCTCAAGGACTGGAAAGAGGTCTACGAGGAGTTCTCGAAGGAGACCCTGCAGGTCCAGGCTTCGCGCTGCATGGACTGCGGTATCCCGTTCTGCCACAACGGTTGTCCGCTGGGGAACCTGATCCCCGAGTGGAACGACCTGGTGTACCGGGACCGCTGGCGTGACGGCATCGAGCGCCTGCACGCCACCAACAACTTCCCGGAGTTCACCGGGCGGCTGTGCCCGGCGCCGTGTGAGGCGTCGTGCGTCCTCGGCATCAACCAGGACCCGGTGACCATCAAGCAGGTCGAGGTCGAGCTCATCGACAACGCCTGGGACGAAGGCTGGGTCAAGCCGATGGTTCCGGACGTGAAGACCGGCAAGACGGTCGCCGTCGTCGGCTCCGGACCGGCCGGCCTGGCTGCTGCCCAGCAGCTCACCCGCGCCGGACACGACGTGACCGTCTTCGAGCGGGCTGACCGCATCGGTGGCTTGCTGCGTTACGGCATCCCGGAATTCAAGATGGAGAAGCGGCACATCGACCGTCGTCTGGAGCAGATGGCGGCCGAGGGCACCCGGTTCCGCACCGGCGTCAACGTCGGTGTCGACCTGACCGTCGAGCAACTGCAGGAAGACTTCGACGCGGTGGTCCTGGCCGGCGGCGCGACCGCATGGCGTGACCTGCCGATCCCGGGCCGCGAGCTCGACGGCATCCACCAGGCCATGGAGTACCTGCCGTGGGGCAACCGCGTTCAGTTCGGTGACGATGTCCTCGGGCCCGACGGCCAGCCGCCGATCACGGCCAAGGACAAGAAGGTCGTCATCATCGGTGGCGGTGACACCGGCGCCGACTGCCTGGGCACCGCGCACCGGCAGGGTGCCGAGAGCGTGCACCAGTTCGAGATCATGCCGCGTCCGCCGGAGGAGCGCGCCGAATCGACCCCGTGGCCGACCTACCCGCTGATGTTCCGGGTGTCCTCGGCACACGAAGAGGGTGGCGAGCGCGTCTTCTCGGTCAACACCGAGGAGTTCCTGGGCGCCGACGGCAAGGTCTCCGCACTGAAGGTGCACGAGGTCGTTATGAAGGCCGGCAAGTTCGAGAAGGTCGAGGGTTCGGACTTCGAACTCCCGGCGGACATCGTCTTCCTGGCCATGGGCTTCGTCGGCCCTGAGCGGGAAGGCCTGCTGACCGAGCTGGGCGTCGAGCTGACCGACCGCGGAAACGTGGCCCGGGACAACGACTTCCAGACCACCGTGCCCGGCGTGTTCGTCGCCGGTGACATGGGCCGTGGCCAGTCGCTGATCGTGTGGGCCATCGCCGAGGGTCGCGCCGCGGCCGCCGGTGTGGACCGGTACCTGATGGGTGAGTCGGCGCTGCCCAAGCCGATCAAGCCGACGGCTGCTCCGCAGCGATGAGCGCTTGCGCGAAGAGTCGATGACACAGCGATAGCTGACAGCAACGTTCGTCGGTCCCAGTCCTCTGGGGCCGGCGAACTGCTATTTGCGCTGTATCGCCGGCCAGGGTGGCTGGTTCAGCGAACGGCATCGGTAACAGCTCGATACTTCCGGGTGTGTCGCAAGAGGCTGGAGTTACTGAAGTTGCACAATGAGTCGGTTCGGGTCCCGATCGACCAGAACTGAATATCTATGGCGAACTACTCCACTACCCCCGGATCCCTGTTCGCCGGCTCCGAGCTGAGCCGGCGACGCTTTTTGGTGGGCTTGTCAGCGTCGGTGGTCGCCGGAGTGGGCTTGGCGCGATGGGCTGTCGACGGGCCGGACGCCACTGTGGCGGCGGCGCCGCCGAAGGCGCCGGCGGAACCGGTCCGGCGTGGCATGGGTTTGGCGTTGCCTGGTGGGGGCGAACTCAGCAGCCTGCCGGATGTGGCCGGCAACCGCGTGGCGATCACACTCGACGATGGCGTGAGTTCCGAGGTGGTGCGCGCGTACACCAAGCTGGCGCGCGACACCGGGATGCGGCTCACCTACTTCGTCAACGGCAGGTATCAGTCGTGGACCGAGAATCGGGACCTGATGCTGCCATTGGTGGAGTCGGGGCAGATTCAGCTGGGCAACCACACCTGGTCGCATCCGGACCTGGCGAAACTGTCGAAGGACGAGATCGTCGACCAGTTGGAGCGCAATCACAAGTTTCTGCAGTCGACATTCGGCGTCGACTCTCGGCCGTACTTCCGGCCGCCCTACGGCAGCCACAACGCGATCGTCGACCGGATCGCCGCAGAGCTCGGCTACTCGACGCCGACCATGTGGACGGGATCGCTGGGTGACGAGAACATCGTGACCGAGGATTACATCCTCAAGATGGCGGGCAAGTACTTCACCGAGCAGACGGTGGTCATCGGACACCTGAACCACCTGCCGGTGACGCACGTTTACGGCCAACTGGTCGACCTGCTGAAGGAACGCAACCTGCGCACCGTCACTCTCGACGACGTGTTCCGGAAGCCGCGCGAACTTCCTGTCTGACCCGATGTGTGATGTAGCTCATATTGTCTGGTGGGTCACTTACGCGGCAGCGGATTTCTTAAATTAAGAAGGCTCTAAGGGGCTTCGTGCGCAACATCAATCACACCAGTAACACCAGACACGCCGCTGTTACTTTCGGCGCGCCTCCAGAGGTTTGCCGATGACCGGCGTTGTAATGAAAACGCGAGGGCCGTGCGATAGTCTGGCCCCACGGTGCAACCAATCGCCGACAGCAGGAGTAACCACCGTGTACAACAACCCGCTATCGCGTTCACGCATGGGACGTATTGCCTGGTCCCTGTTTCGCCACCCGGTCAAGAGCCGCGAGTTTCCGGCCAAGAACGAGCGTCTGGTCACCGCGGCGGACATGGTCCGCTTCGGCGTCTAGCGACTGTTCGACCGCCTTGGCCAAGCCCGGTCGGCTGTGACGTCAGCTGATTTGCTGACCGTTACCAATTTGTGACTTCAGCGATAATTAAGATTCTGCGCCCGCCCGGAACCGATTTCTCGGCTCCGGGCGGTTGTCGTATGTCAGGCCGTCTGCAGACCGGAGTCGCGGATCGCCTCGGCAAGTGGTTCGAGTACGGCGGGGTCATGCGGTTGGGGGATGTAGATGATCGCCAGATCAAGGCCTTCGGCACTCAGGCCCGCAGCCTCATCCACCACCTTGCGGTAGTCCCGATCCTGACCGAGCCGGACGTGGGCCGACAGCGTGATCTCCTTGGGATCGCGGCCGATGTCGGCGCAATGTGCGGCGAGGACGTCGCGCTTGCGGGCGAACTCCTCGGGCGGGCCGCCGACGAAGTTCCAGTGATCGGCGTATTTGGCGGTGATCTTCAGGGTGCGCTTCTCGCCGCTACCGCCGATGCAGAACGGCGGGTGCGGCTGCTGCGGGCCCTTCGGCTCATTGCGGGCGTCCTTGAGCTGGTAGAACTTCCCGTCAAACGTCGTCGTGTCCTGGGTGAGCAGCCCCTTGAGCACAGCACAGGCCTCTTCGAAGCGGTCGAACCGCTCTCTGACCGAGCCCAGTTCGATGCCGTAGGCGCCGGACTCCTCCTCGTTCCAGCCGGCGCCGATTCCCAGTTCGAGGCGACCGCCCGAAACGATGTCCAGTGCTGACGCCATGTTGGCCAGGACAGCCGGGTGCCGGTAGTGAATGCCGGTGACCAGCACGCCGACCCGCAGCCGCGTGGTGGCCTGGGCCAGCGCGGTCAGCGTGACCCAGCCCTCCAGGCACGGGCCGCTGGAGTCGGAGAAGATCGGATAGAAATGGTCGAAGGTCCAACCGGACTCGAAGACGTCGATATCGTCGGCGGCCTGCCAAACGGCGAGCATGTCCGACCAGGTGGTGTCTTGTGGTGAGGTTTTGAAGGCGAATCGCACGCTTATTGAAACTAGTCAGGACCGTCAACTAATTCCTGTGAGTTTCCCCGATGCATTGGCAGACTGGACGCCATGGACCCGGTAAACGCGCTGCGGGAGATCGCCTTCTACAAGGACCGCGCGCGCGAAGAATCGCGCCGCGTCATGGCCTACCGCAAAGCCGCCGACGTAGTTGAGGCACTGAGTCCGGAACAGCGCGAGAAGCTGGGGCGCACCAATGGCTGGCAGCAACTGGCGGGCGTCGGGCCCAAGACCGCCACGGTGATCGCCCAGGCGTGGGCAGGCCGTGAGCCCGATGCGCTGGTCCAGCTGCGTTCCGCAGCAGACGATTTGGGTGGCGCCGAGCTGCGTACGGCGCTGAAGGGGGACCTGCACCTGCACTCCAACTGGTCCGACGGATCGACGCCAATCAGCGAAATGCTTTCTACCGCACAGCGTTTGGGCCACGAGTACTGCGCACTGACCGATCATTCGCCGCGGCTGACGGTGGCCAACGGGCTGAGTGCGGACCGGCTCCGTCGGCAACTGGACATCATCGACGAAATCCGTGACCGCTTCGCGCCGATGCACATCCTCACCGGCATTGAGGTCGACATCCTCGACGACGGCTCGCTGGATCAGGAGCCTGAGTTGCTGGAGCGGCTGGACGTGGTGGTGGCCAGCGTGCACTCCAAGCTGTCCATGGATGCCGCCGCGATGACTCGGCGCATGGTCCGCGCGGTGTCCGGAGGTCGGGCGAACGTGTTGGGGCACTGCACCGGCCGCTTGGTGGAAGGTTCGCGCGGCGTCCGGCCGGAATCGAAATTCGACGCGGCGGCGGTATTCGAAGCATGTGCCGCCAACGGTGTTGCGGTAGAGATCAATTCGCGACCCGAGCGGCGCGACCCGCCGAGCCGGCTGTTGAACTTGGCGTTGGACACCGGTTGCCTGTTCTCGATCGACACCGACGCGCATGCGCCCGGCCAGTTGGATTTCCTCGGCTACGGGGCGCAGCGGGCGCTGGATGCCGGTGTGCCACAGGAGCGGATCGTCAACACCTGGGCGGTCGATCGGTTGCTGTCGTGGACCGGCGCGTAGCGTCGGCCCCATGGTTCTCGGTACCGCCACCGCCGTCACGCTCTTCGCTGCCGGCCTGATCTTCCTGCTGGCCCTGATCCTCGGCATCTGGAAGTACCGGCAGATGGCCGTGGGTCCCGACCACCTGGCGCACCCCTACGTCGACATCGCGCACCGGGCTGCGCTGATGTACTCGTTCTCGACCCTGCTGGTCGCGGTGTTCGTGCAGTTCAGCGCCTGGCCGGCATGGGTGAACCTCACCGCCGCAATGGTTCTGGTGTTCTTCTTCGTCATCGCGATCGCCGCGTACGTCCAGCACGGGCTCCGGCGCGACACCACCAACCAGTTCGAGCACTCGAGCGTCGGTCTGCATGCCGGGATGGTGGCGCTGATCCTGGGTGAGGTCGGCGGGTTTCTGGTGCTGCTATCGGGTTTCGTGGTTGCGCAGTTCTGAGCCCGGCGTGCGGGCATACTCCGTAAGTATGGCTCTTCGATCGAGGACGCGTCGGGTCGCCGCGTTGGCTGCCGCCGGCCTCCTGGCCTCGTGCTCACTGCACATTGGTACCCAAGTGACCACCATGTCCAAAGCCCAGCTGGAGACGGCGGTCAAAGACAACCTGAGCACCAAAACCGCATCGAAAATCGATTCCGTGGTCTGCGACGGTGGTCTCGAGGGCAAGGTGGGCACGACTCAGACGTGCACCGTGGTCACCGGCGCGAAGTCTCGCCGCGCGATGGTGAAAGTCGCCGATACCCGGGGGTCCGACATCGCACTCAGCATCGAGATCGTTCCCGGTCAGTGACCCTGCACGACTCCCTGTTCCGGTTGAACAGTCCGGCACGCCCATGGCTGATCCGCGACGGTGCCCTAGAGGGGGTCGACCTGGTGGCCGAGTGGAAGTCTGGCGATCCGGACTGGCGGCAGGTGCTCGAAGACCTCGGGGTGGCCCTGACCTTCCAGATCCATTTGCGACTCGATACCGAGCAGCAACTGCTGCACGTGGTGGATCACCTGGTCGAATGGCGGCAGGATGCCGAGGGGCAGTGGATCGAGTGTCACGACACCGGGGACCTGCAGCTGTTCTGGTCGGGCAACTCGAATTGTATGCACCACCTGATCACGACCGCCGACATCAAGATTCCGATCCAGCAGTGCGCTGCCGACGCGGGGTGGACGTACCGGACCGGTTAGTCCGGCAGCATCGGCATCTCCCAGCCCGGGTCCGCACCGACCAGCACCCCGCGCGTCAGGCACGCGTTGCCGAACCGCTGACGGACCAGGTCGACGGCGCAGTCCACCGCGGCAGTGTCTGGCTCGCCGCCGAACGGCAGCTCGAGCTGTTCGGTACCGGCGTTGTCGACGTTCGACACCGAGAACCCCAGCAAGGTGAGCCCGCGCTCGGCGATCAGTGGCCCCGCGGCGGCTACCAATCCGCGTGCCGCCGTGAGGATTTCCTCGGTCGACGCAGTGGCGCGGCGCATGGTGTGCGAACGCGTGGCGCGACCGTAGTCGTCGAACCGCAGCCGCAGGACCACCGTCCGCCCGGTCCGTCCGCTACTGCGCATGCGGCGAGTGATGCGGTCGATCAGGTTGATCACCATGGCGTCGATGTCGTTGTCGGACATGGTGTTTCCGCGCCGTCCCACCGCGCGCTGGGCGCCGACGGAGCGGCGCCGGACACCGGTGGTGACCCGCCTGCGGTCGATGTTGTGCGACAACGCGTACAGCTGCCGACCCATTGCCGCACCTACCATCACGCCCAGCGCTGACTCAGTCAGCGCGGCGACGTCGGCCACGGTTTCGATGCCGTGTTCGCGGAGCTTGTCCGCGGTCTTGGCCCCGACGCCCCAAAGATGTTGGACCGGCAACGGATGCAGGAATTCCAGCTCCCGGTCCGGCGGCACCAGCAGGAGCCCGTCGGGCTTGGCCTCCCGGCTCGCCACCTTGGCCAGAAACTTGGTGCGGGCGATGCCGACGGTGATCGGCAGCCCCACGCGTTCACGGACCGCCTCGCGCAGCGCCGCGCCGATCTGGACCGGGGTGCCCGACACCCGACCGAGGCCGCTGACGTCGAGAAAGGCCTCGTCGACCGACAGTGGTTCGACGACTGGCGTGGTGTCGGCGAAGACCCGGAAAACCTCCCGGCTCGCCTCCGAGTACGCGGACATGCGCGGCGGCACGACGACGGCCTGCGGGCAGAGGTTGCGGGCCTGGTGATCGCCCATCGCGGTGCGCACACCGAAGGCCTTGGCCTCGTAGCTGGCAGCGAGCACCACGCCTGCGCCGACGATCACCGGCCGACGGCGCAGCGACGGATCGTCGCGCTGTTCAACCGAGGCGTAGAACGAATCGAGGTCGGCATGCAGGATGGCGGCCTCCGCGTGTGCTTCGGCGTTCGACACGACATCCATCTTCGCACATACGTTCGAGAAATGGAAGATTCGACCACCGTTCGGCGTATTCCGTGTGAAAACTTTCACGCCGGGTTTGATGGCAGTGTGAACAGCTCCTTACTGCGCGGACACGGATAGGAAATCGGATCGGGCCGCCGTCCTGACATCGTCTGGCTACTCACACCGAAAGGCGCACCTATCTTGTCGAACCGTTTTGCCATGTTGGCAGCCCTTTGCGTGCTGCTCCCGGTCGGCACCGCGCCGCTGGCAGCTGCCGACCCCGCCGATGGCCCGGCCGTCGCACCGATCAACGCGCCGCTGCCCCCCGAAGGCGCGGTCCCGTCAGGCCCCGCCGGTGTCCTGGACACCCCCGACGGCTGGCACCTGCAGGTCACCGGTACCAACGAAACCCAGCTGCCGGTCGCCCCGCTGACCACCGCCATCACCTCGCGTGAGTACTGGGTCGCCGGCACCTTCACCGGCACCGTCACCGGTGGCGGCAAGACCAAGCTGACCGGCGGCACGTTGGAGGCCGGCGAGCAGATCGGCTGCGGCATCATCTCCGACGAGACCGAGATCAACCCGAGCCTGGGTATCACCCCCGGTGTCAGCCTCACCGCCCTCCCGACCTTCGGTCTGTCCGCGAGCCTGCAGGGCAAGATCTACCTCAAGCCCGGCACCGTGACCACCGTCGCCATCGACAAGAAGTCGTTCAAGGGCACCACCGCCCGCGTCAGCATCACCGGCGTGCGGATCAAGACCGACCAGTGCGCCGGCCAGTCCTTCATCCGGTCCTACGCCACGATGACCAGCTCCACCGACAACACCGATGACGTCATCACCTACCTGGGTGTGACCAAGGCTGTCTAGGTCAGCCCGATTGCCCTGCAGCGCCAAGCTTTCCAGCTTTTCCGATCTGAGCTCCCGAGAGGTGCCGTACCCATGTTGAATCGTGTTGTTGTCTTGTTCGCCGCCGGCCTGTTGTCGTCGGCAGCCGTTACGTCGCCCGCACTGGCCGACCCCAGCGACCCAGTCGGCCCGCCCCCGGACACGGGGCTGGTGGCCTCGGATGAACCGGCGACGGTGACGACCCCCGACGGCTGGACCCTTACCGTGGTGGCGAAGAACGAGACCGAACTTCCCGTCGCACCTCTGACGACCGCGGTCAGCTCGCGCGAGTACCTCGTGGGCGGCACCTTCACCGGCACCGTGGCCGGTAGCGGCAAGACCACTCTCAATGGCGGCACGCTGGAGGCCGGCTACCAGATCGGCTGCGGCATCGAACTCGCCCAGGTGAAACTGATCGGACAAGCCGGTATCTCGGCCACCTCGTCGTTCGTCGCGCCGATCCCAACCAGCGTCTCCTTCCCGCTGTCGGGCACCCTGGAAATCCACCCGAAGCCGGGCACGGTCACCACCGTGCCCGTCGACAAGAAGTCGTTCAAGGCCGCCCCGGTCCGCGTGACTCTGAAGGACGCCCACATCAAGATCGACGGTTGCGTCGGCCAGTCGTTCCTGCGGTCGTACGCGGTGCTCACCAGCTCCACCAGCGACACCGACGACATCGTGGCCTACTACGGCATCACCAAGTCGGTTTGACGGATTGCCCTTCGGGTCTTCGGCGTCGGTTACTCAGCTGCCGTAGATGCTGTTCAGCCAAATGTGGGTGAGGGTGTTCACCACGTCGTCGTGAGCGACGGCACCCGGCTCACCGGCCAAGGTGGCCATGATCATGCGCTCGTTCATGAGATTGAGCGAGGTCGCGAGGTCGCGGGCCGGCATGGTCTCCGGGGCGGCGCCGCGCGCGCGTTCTGCGGCAATCAGGGCGGCGGTCAGGTTGATCCACTTCTGCATGAGGCCGGCCCAGAACTCGCGGAATTCGGGGACCGTTCTGACCGCTTCGACGCCCGCCCTGGCGGTGGCCGGGTGGGAGCCGAATGAGCTGAAGAAGATCTCGATGCCGTGCCGGATGGCCTCCCTGGGGTCGGCCGGCATGTCTTCGAGTGCGCCGTCGAACCCGGTATCGGCGCGCTTGATCAGTGGATCGAGCAGCGACAGCAGCACTGCTTCCTTGGACGAGAAGTAGAAGTAGAACGTCGGCCGCGAGATGCCGGCGCCTTTGGCCAGGTCATCGACGGAAATCTCCGCGAACGAGCGCTGCTGCAAAAGCGTTGTCGCGGTGGCCAGAATGGCGGCTTCGCGATCGTCACCCGAGGGTCGAGCCGCACGTCGGCCCCGGGGCGCCCGGGTCTGTGCGGCGGTACTCACGCAGCTGAGCCTAACAGTTTGTCGAGTTTTTCAACACACTGTTGACCGGCTCAACACCACGTTGATACCGTCGGTACCATGATCGAACACTTCGATGTTGTCATCGTCGGCGCCGGGATCTCCGGCATCAGCACCGCCTGGCATCTCCAGGACCGCTGCCCCACCAAGAGCTACGTGATCCTGGAGCGTCGGGAGAACATCGGTGGCACCTGGGACCTGTTCAAGTACCCGGGTATCCGCTCGGACTCGGACATGTTCACTCTCGGCTTCCGGTTCAAGCCGTGGGAGTCTGCCAAGTCGATCGCCGATGGCCAGTCGATCTGGAACTACATCAACGAGGCCGCCGACGAGAACGGCATCCGGCAGCACATCCGCACCGGTCAGCAGGTCACCTCGGTGGACTGGTCGGACGCTGACAACCGCTGGACCATCACCATCACCGCCGGTGGCGAGGAAATGCAGATCACCGCGTCGTTCCTGTCGGTGTGTAGCGGCTACTACAACTACGACGAGGGCTACTCGCCCGAGTTCCCGGGCGCTGCCGACTTCAAGGGACAGATCGTGCACCCGCAGCACTGGCCCGAGGACCTGGACTACACCGGCAAGAATGTCGTCGTGATCGGTTCCGGCGCAACGGCCGTCACCCTGATCCCGTCACTCGTGAACGGTGGAGTCGGCCACGTGACCATGCTGCAGCGGTCGCCCACGTACATCGGCGCGCTGCCGCTCGAGGACCCGGTGGCCAAGCAGACCAACAAGTACCTGCCGAAGCACCTGGCGCACTTCGCCAACCGCTGGAAGCAGATCGGCTACAGCACCGCGCAATACCAGCTGGCCCGCAAGTTCCCCGCGGTGTTCAAGAAGGCGCTGCGCCAGATGGCCGAGCGTCGGCTGCCCGAAGGCTTCGACTACGACAAGCACTTCAGCCCGCGCTACAACCCGTGGGACGAGCGAGTCTGCTTGGCGCCGGGCGGCGATCTGTTCAAGGCCATCCGCTCGGGCAAGGCCGGCGTCGTCACCGACACCATCGAGACCTTCACCGAGAACGGCATCAAGCTGAGCTCCGGTGAGGAGCTGCGGGCCGACATCATCGTCACCGCAACAGGTTTGAACATGCAGCTGTTCGGTGGCGCGGTCGCACACCGCAACGGTGAGCCGATCGACCTGCCCTCGTGCATGACCTACAAGGGCCTCATGCTGTCGGGCGTCCCGAACATGGCGATCACGTTCGGGTACACCAACGCGTCTTGGACCCTCAAGGCCGACCTGGTCTCGGAGTTCATCTGCCGCGTGCTGAACTACATGGACGCCAACGGGTTTGACCGCGTCGAGCCGCAGCACCCGGGTGGCAGCGTCGACGAGCTGCCGTTCATGGACTTCACCCCGGGCTACTTCAGGCGTGCCATGGACAGCCTGCCCAAGTCGGGTTCGGAAGCGCCGTGGAAGCTGAAGCAGAACTACTTCTTCGACATGCGGACCATCCGGTACGGCAAGGTCGACGAGCAGGCCCTGCAGTTCACGAAACACCGGGTCGCTGTGAACGCGTAGTTCACTGCCCTACAGTCGCGAAAACCCCCAGAATCAACGGATTTTGGGGGTTTTCGCGTTGCCGCGAGCGGGTCCGGTTCGGATCAGGGAGAGACGACGACGATGCCGTCGTCGTCGCAGTAGGCGATGTCGCCCGGGACGAAGGTGACGCCGCCGAAGGTGACCTCGACGTCGCGCTCGCCGGCACCGGTCTTGGTGCCCTTGCGGGGGTTGGTGCCCAGGGCCTTGATGCCGACGTCGATGGTGCGCAGAGTCGCGGCGTCACGCACCGGTCCGTTGACGACGACACCGGACCAGCCGTTGTCGTGAGCCAGGCCGGCGATGATGTCGCCGACGAGGGCGGTGTGCAGGGATCCGTCGCCGTCGACCACGAGGACGCCGCCGTCGCCCGGCGTGGACAGGATCGACTTGAGCAGGGCGTTGTCCTGGAAGCACTTCACCGTGGTGATCCGGCCGGCGAACATGGTCCGACCGCCGTAGTTCTGCAGCTGCAGATCGCAGCTACGGACATCGGGATAGATCTCGTCGACGAGGTCAGCGGTGGCGCGGGGTTCGATGGTCACCCGCTGATTATCTCAGGGGCGCTGTCAGTCCGCGGCGCGGCGTCGGACCAGCAGCACGACGAGTAGGGCCAGCACGCTCGCGGCGATGATCGCGGGCGCCGGCACCCGGGAGCGCTGGGGAGCGGGCGGAGCCAGCGTGAGGATGGGCAGCGGGGCCTGAGGTTCGGGAGTCGGGGCCGCGGGCTCGGGTGCCGGCGGCTGCGGTGGCGCGACCTTCGGCGGAGCCTTCTTCGCGGGCGCCTTCTTGGCCGGGGCGGTGGTGGCAGCCTTCTTGGCGGGCGTCTTCTTCGCCGGCACCTTTTTGGCGGGCGCCTTTTTGGCGGCGGCTTTTTTCGCCGGCGTTTTTTTGGCGGGGGCCTTCTCGGCCGGTGCCTTATCGGCGGGTGTCTTCTTCGCCGGAACGCTGGGCGATGTCTCGTCGGGGGAATTCTGCTCGTCTGCCATGCGGATGCTCCTCCGAGCGGTTACGACACCCCGAGCCGGGCGAGGACGTCCGCGTCGATGCCGTTGAGTTGGTTGTCGATGGCTGCGTGCGCGGTCCGTCGCTGCGGAGCCGGCATGTTCTCCGCTGCCGTCACCGCGGCGGAAAGGTCGGCCAGCTTGCTCGTCAGCGTCGTCACGAACTGCTTGGTCTCGGCGTCCTTGGGCTTGTTCTCGGCCACCTGGCGCAGCGAGCGCTCGGCTCCCGCGATTCGCGCGGACAGCACGCCTCCGGTGCCGGAGAACTGGCCGATCTGGCTCAGCGGCACACCCAGCTGGTCTGCGCGGCGCTGGTCCAGAGCTCCGCGCGCGGCGATCGCCGCCCGGTACGCCACAGGCACGACGACGGGGGCGAGGATCCGCGACACCAGCAGCAGCCGGCGAATCTTGGTCGGCGACAGCAGCTTGCCCTCGCGGACGGCTTGCAGCTGAGTTTCAGCAACTTTGAGCGCCATCTTGTCGCTGTCACGCTGGGCTTTGACGCCGGCCCGGTCGCGCTTCGTTTGCCGACGGCCGTCCGCCTTGATACGACGGGCCTCGTTCCGCGCGGACAGCTTCGCCTCGAGTTTTGCCTTCGCCTTGATCGCCTTCGCCTCGGCGCGGCGGGTTGCCCGGCTCTTGCGTCGCTTGAACAGACCCATTCCGGCTGACCTCCCGGTCTCCTCGACACGTGTGCACGATCTTGCTGCGATGGTGACGTCACCTTATCGTCCGTGGACTGGAATCGGGCACCGGGTCACGCGTCGAATTCGGCCGCAATTCAAGGGTGGAATTTCCCACATTTCTCGCTACTTTATCCAGCAAACAAAGTCCGGCGGCTGTGAGACAATTATTCGGAATTCATCTGAGCGGGTTTTTGATGCCATGAAAGCGGAGGGGACGATGGCGCCACGCCAACGCATAGCTACAGCTGCCGCTCTGATGGCATCTGGGCTGTTGATCGCTGGCATGGGAGGCGCGAACGCCTTCGCTGATTCTGCAGGTTCAGGTGGTGCCTCGAGTGACCACAGTGGCGGTGCTGCTCACGATTCCCAGAAGCCCGATGGCAGCTCAGCCGCTGGTGGCGGGCATGGGGCGCCCGGCCGGACGATCAAGCCGGCCGGCGGCCAGTCCGACGCCCCGTCTGCCGATAATGCCGATTCGGGTGTGAAGAAGGATAAGCGCGGCACATCCGGCAGCGTTGCTCACGGTGGTTCGCAAACCGGTGTCCAGGGTCCGGGTAATGCCGGCGAATCGGGCAACAACGCGTCCCAAAGCAATCCTTCCAGCAAACAAAAAACGGGTAGTTCCCCGGGTCGATCCGAGGAATCCGGAACGCCAAACCCGGCTGCTGGCGAACATCAGCCGTCGGCAGGTTCGTCGACGCCGCAGACCGAAACGGGGACGACGGGCAGCACCACGGCGCCCGCAACGACGGGCGCGACAAGCCAACCCGCTCCGACCGGCGCAACCGAACCGACAAGCGTGACCGGCCCGGCGCCGGCGACCGCGGTGGGCCTCCCCAGTCTTCGGCTCCCGAGCCTCCCGAGCCTCCCCGACATCCCGGGTCTCCTCGGCCTCCCGGCCTTTCCCCACCTTCCTGCGCTGCCGAGCCTGCCTGCCCTGCCGGCCCCGAGTGGCGTCACTTCCGGAAGCGGTTCGGCCAGCCCTGCGTCGTCGGCGTTGCCCACCACAGCGCCCGCCAAGACGACTCCCGCTCCGACGACCACCCTCAACCTGATGGGCCTGACGTTCTCCCTGCCGGCCGCGGCGGTCCAAATGACTCCGACCGGCACCGTGCAGAGCGTGGACCTGACGAAGATTCCGCTGGCGTCGCTGGTACCGAGATTGCCGCTGTGGGACCAGCTCCCGCAGCTTCCCGACATGTCGAACATCCCGGTGCTCGCTCAGCTGGCCGCTATTCCGGTTTTCGTGCTCGTCCACTTCGAGCCGGTGTACGACTTCGTCGCGGGCCTCACCAACGCGACGCTCGATGCGGCGACCTCGCTGCCGTTCATGCAGACATCGCTGTCGATGCTGGGCGGGCAAGCCGTGCCGAGCATGGATCTCGGACGGCAGAACCGCATGCCCGCGCCGGCGGCGAGCTTGCCGTCGGCGCCCGTGCTGGACACGCCCGCGTTTCCCGCGCTGAAACTCGATAGCCCGGTCGTTATCAGTGCCCCGGCGGAAATCCCGGTGGTGCGGTCACCACAACCGACCACATTCGGCGCCAAGAACGAGATCGTCGCCGACTCCGCATTCCGCGCCGGATATCCTGATTACCTGCGCGCAGCCGGTCTCAGTGAGGTCGCGGCGGTGGCCGTCCCAGGCTTCACGGGCATCCTCATTCTGACGGGGGCCGGTGGGCTGGTCGGATACCGGCAGGCGCGCGCAGGTCATGTGGTCCGCCGCAGCGGCACCGCACGATTTATGACCTGACGGAGCGGGGCTGCGGCACAATTGATGGCAACAGTGCCAATCGCAGTGAAAGGGGGTTCGGCATGCCCGCGAGCCGCCGCGTCACACGCGCAGTCAATTCGGTGCTGGATCTGGCTCCGCGACGTGGTGAAGTCTCACTTGCCCGTCTTGTCGAAGCCGTCAGTGAAGATCGTGGCCGCCCGATCGAGGTGACCATGGCCGACCTGCCCTCCGGGGTGTGCGGACAGTGGCGCCAGTACAACGACCGTGACGTGTTCCTTTTACAGAAGGGACTGCCGGCCGGTGACAGGACCCTCGCTCACGAGCTCGGTCACCTCGTGCTCGGCCATGACGGCGTCTCGGTCGCCGAGGCCGCCCGCGAGACCACGGAACTGGCCAGTTCGGATCTGATCGCCTACATGCTGAACCAGCGAACCGGCTGCATGGGACCGGCCGGTGAAGAGGCTGAACAGGAAGCCGAAGACTTCGCCGCGCTGCTGATCCACCGGTTGGGCCGCCTGCCTTCTGACCGCTCCTCGATCGTCCAGATCCGTCTCGGCGAGGCGTTTGGTTGATCATCTGGGTAATCGCCGGCCTGCTCGGCCTGGCGACCGGCCTGCGTATCGGTTGGGCCCTGGTCAACAAGCAGTCGCTCGTCAGCGCAGCGATGATCGTGGCACTCGGCAGTCTGGGGTTGGTCGCGGCACTGAACTGGGAGCCGCTCACGCTGCTGCTCGACACGATCCTGCACTGGCCCAACGTGTCCAGCATGCTCAGTCAGGTGGCGCTGATCGCCTGTGCCGCCGGCAGCTGCGTGATGATCACGTCGGCGTCGTCGGGCCGCAAACCGCTGGCCATCCGCCGCATCGCCCTGGCCCAGTACAGCGTCGCCGGGGCGATCGCGGTGCTCACGTTGGTGCTGTTCTTCCTGACCCCGCAGCAGCCGGAGATGGCACCGGAGGAGTACCTGCGCAGAAATCTCGGGTCGGGCGGCAACTCGTTGTCGTGGCTGCTGCCGCTGTTGTACGTGCTACTGGCGCTGACGCTGGTGGCGTGGGCCGGTGTGCGCAACTCCAACCGGACCCGGCGGGGCCGGGCACTGTTCGTGTTCAGCGTCGGCATCGTGCTGATCGTGCTGGCCAGCGCCTTCATCCTGCTACGCGCCGTGGGCAGCACCGAACTGGTCGGCGTCGGGGCGGCAGCGACGATCCTCGGCTGCGCCATGCTGGTGGTGGCCAGCGGCTCGCTGCTGCCCAGCGTCGAGGATTGGTTCGGGGCGCGGCGGGAACTACGGACCATCGCTCCGCTGCTGGCCGAGCTCAGTCGCCGTCATCCGAACATCGGCATCGGGGTGCGTCCGCGCGGCCCGCTGCTGTTCCGGGTCGCCGAGCAGATGTCGCTGATCTCCGATGCGCTGTACCTGGAAGCCACGGCCATCCTGGACGGCGGCCATGTCACGGACACCGAGCGCGTCGACGTGGCACCGGACACCCAGGCGCGGCGCGTGGCCAGCTGGATTTATGACGGTCGTAGCGATCGACCGAAGAGTGGTGGTCCCCGGACGAAGTTCCCGGGGCCGGCCTGGCTGCGCCAGCCGGCGACGTATTCGGACCGCGAATGGATCCTGGCGATTGCTGCGCAGTACCGGGAGTTGGATCGGCAAGGTAAGGCTGACGCGGCGGGAACGGCCACCAAGGCTTCTGTAAGCCGGGTTAAAGCAGTACGACCAGCGGATTAACGGAATCCGCTGGTCGTATCGTGGTCAGCCCGATCGGGCTAACCAGACTAGCTGTCGAGGTTCTCTTGGCGACGCAGCTCATCGACCTTGTCGGCGAGGTCCTTCTTGGCCTCGGGGGACAGGCCGACGGTACGAGCGGCAATGCGGCGGATGCCCTCGTCGCGCATGTTGGCGAGCCAGGTCAGCTCCTTGTCGAGCTTCTCGTAGTACTCGTCGTCGGTGAAGTAGGCCGGCTTGATCCGGAAGAAGTTGGCAAGCGCGGCCATGGTCGCGACGGACGGGTTGGTCCGGTTGCCCGATCGCAGCTGCGACAGGTACGGGGCGGACATGGTCACACCTTCGGCCTTGAGTGCAGCGATGACCTCGGCAGATGTGTGGGCACCGCGTCCTGGCGGGTAGACGGTGTCAAACAGCCGGTTCAGCCGAGCGGCGAACGTCATGCTCATCGGTTATTCCTCCACTTAGCGATATCTGCAGGCGTCAGTGTCACTATTTGCTGACTATCGTAGCGAGAGTTGCGCCGAGAGCCAAGTGCAAACCAGGGAAAACTCGATCCAGCTACCACACTTGTCTGTCGAAAAGCCTGCGAGCTGGGATTCTGGGTGCGGATCCGAGCGCTCACCTGGGGCCAGGTGAAGCAAATTTTGACGCGTATGCTATTTTGCCCGGACTTCGGCTGCACGTCGCGCCGCGGTCTCTGTCGAGCGGTGGACGATTCAGCAATCCGCGAGCGGGGCGGGCGGTGTCGTCCAAAGCATTTGCCGTGAGCGTACCGGGAATTAACCGTGGCGGCATGACGCGGTAACCGTGCACGCCGGTTGTCGAACCACCGAAACGGCATGCCGAGGCGTGGCCAAAAAGTGGGCTGCTTTGCTGTTAACCCACTGTTGGGTCAGGCGGCAAGCAGCATTGCCAGTATCGCGGTATCGGGGTGGCTGATGGGATCCACGCCGACCCGGCTGACCATCGACGTGATGGTGCCGTCCGCCTCGGCTTCGACCCAGGCGGCGCGGTGATCAAGTCCCAGGTAAGGGAGTCCGGGTAGCAGCAGGCAGCCGGAGGCGGCGCCGCGGCACTCTGGCAGGGATGGTGTCGTCTCGGCGGGCGGATGGAGCATCAGCAGTGCCGGCGGCTGGCGATCGGCGAAGTATCCGGGTGGCACTGCAGCTTCGCCGACAACGGGGCCTTCGGCGAGAACGAGCCCAACCGTTCCAGGCTGTGGATGTTCTGGAAGTTCTTCGCGCGCGCCGAAGATGGTGGTGGTTGCCAGCAAGCCGGGCAACGAGGCCACCCGTACTGCGACCATCAGTAGCTGGGCCCATTCCTTGGTGGAATCGGGCCACCGCCCGGAGACCACGAAGCCCTTCAGTGCACCGCCGGAATGGAACGGCGCAATTTCGACCGCTCGACCAGACTCGCTGTCCATGGCTGCCTCCGAGGGCTCAATCAATACTCCAGGATCCGGCAGTCACGGGTTAGCACGCAAGAGTGCCCGAGTGCCAGGTGTTTCCCCTGAGTCCATTGTGAACGAGAACGGGGCGCCGCGCAGAAGCGCGACGCCCCGTTAACGAACCGGAAACGCGAGATCAGCCGAAGATGAGGCCGTTGGTCTTCGTGGTGGCAGCGGCGAAGCGCTCCTGCACGTCGGCCCAGTTGACGACGTTCCAGAACGCCTTGACGTAGTCGGCCTTCACGTTCTTGTACTGCAGGTAGAAGGCGTGCTCCCACATGTCGACCTGCAACAGCGGAATGATGCCGAGCGGCACGTTGGCCTGCTGGTCGTACAGCTGGAAGGTCAGCAGCCGGCCGCCGAGGCTGTCGTAGCCCAGCACCGCCCAGCCGGAGCCCTGGAGGCCGTTGGCGGCCGCGGTGAACTGTGCGCGGAACTTGTCGAACGAACCGAACTGGTCGTCGATGGCCGCGGCCAGCTCGCCGGTCGGCTTGTCACCGCCGTTGGGGGACAGGTTCTTCCACCAGATCGAGTGGTTGACGTGGCCGCCGAGGTGGAAGGCCAGGTTCTTCTCGTTCAGGAAGATCGCGGCGTGGTCGTCTCCGGCTCGTGCCTCTTCAAGCTTGGCCACCGCATCGTTGACGCCCTTGACGTAGGCCGCGTGGTGCTTGCTGTGGTGGATTTCGTTGATCTGACCGGAGATGTGCGGCTCCAGGGCGCCGTAGTCGTAGTCCAGTTCCGGCAGGGTGTACTCAGCCACAGGATTCCTTCCTTAGATGATCGCGTGCGGGATCAACGACCCTAGTTGGGGTTCGTCCACAGATCCGAGACCACATTGCTCCATCGGTGCGCACACCGCAAGGACACCCCCGTGACAGGGGTGTGGTCGACGTCTGTCGGGGCTTTAGACCAGAACGATCAGAACGAGCACGACGAGCAGGACCAGCGCGATGATGCCGGCGCGGATGCAGGCGATCAGTTGGCTTTGGGTGCGGGGCGGGAAAGCGGAATGCCACTCCGGCGATGCGCCGGAGCCCGGACGCAACGGATGTGCCGCCATTGCATACTCCCTGACCTGCCAGAACAACCCTGAGTTCCCGTTCTCGAGCGGAGTGAGGATTGTCACAACCGGATGTTGTGACGCCGATCATAACCATTTGCCGGCGGGAGGGGGAAATCGGGCGCCATCGGCGGCGGGTCGGCTCTGCGCCGCCGGAATTACTTAGCTCGGCAAGCTTTTTCGCTCGTGCCGCACATCGGCCTGTTGATCAGTTGGGACGAATGCCCCTTGTTTATCCCCAGTCAATTTCCGGTTCGGTGCACTTTGGCCGGTACGGACGGCTGCTTGCTCTCTGCAGGCCTGTGGATGAATCTGTGGAAACTGTGGATAGTTGGCCGATTGCTGTCGTGGCGTCCCGTGGTCTGCGAGCGCGACTCGTGCCAGCATGTACCCCATGGACGATGTGCACGTGCCGCAGATTGACGTCGATCAGTTGCCCACCGAGTTCGACGCGACCGCCGTCCTCCTCGATGTGCGGGAAGACGACGAATGGGCCCGCGGCCATGCCGCCGGGGCGCAGCACATCCCGATGGGCGAGGTGCCTGCGCGGCTCGGCGAGATCGATGGTGACGCCGCGCTGTACGTCATCTGCCGTTCCGGCGGCCGGTCGCTGAAGGTCTCGCATTACCTCGCCCGCAACGGCTTCCAGCCGGTCAACGTCACCGGCGGCATGGTGGCCTGGGCAGGTTTGGGCCGCGCCGTCGTCACCGACGACGGCGCCCCCGGCGCCGTCTGACGGGCCCGTAGGCTGGTTCCGTGATCCAGGTCTGTTCCCGGTGCTCGACGCGTTGGAACGTGCGTGATCGCCAGCGTCAGTGGTGCCCGCGCTGTCGCGGTCCGTTGTTGGCGCCTGTCGCGCAGGTGCCGGCCGCCGGTAAGGCGAAGTCGTCGCGCGGGTACCGGTGGATCGCCGTCCGGCCCGGCCCGGCGCCGAAGCCGCGGCGACACCAACCGCCGCTGGGGCCGACGCCGCACTACGACTACATTCCGCGATGGGGCCTGACCGAAGAGTTCGACGAGCAGGTCTCTGGGCCGGACGCGGCGCAGGAACGGTCCCGTAGCGGACCGTCGACCGGGACGGTGCAGGGCGTCGCGGCCATCGCGATGATCGCGCTCGGCGCCGCGGCCCTGATGCATGTCGTGCGCTACATCCTGTTGCTGATCAACCGCACGGTGCTGCTCAACCCGTGGGTGGCCATCGCGGGCAGCTGGCTGGGCGTCGCGGCCAGCGTCGTCGCGCTGTTCACTGTGCTGGCGGTCGCGATCGTGCTGACCAATTGGCTGATCGCCCGCCGCGCAGCCGCGTACCACCGGGCCGGCACCACGGACCCGCGCCGCCGCTGGGTCTTGTGGGTGGGCTGCCTCGTCCCGGTGCTGAACATGTTCCTCGCGCCGGTGTTCGTCACGGAGATGGCGACGGCCGAGAACCGGATGAGCGCGTTGCGCCGTCCCATCGGCCTCTGGTGGTCCATCTGGGCTGTCTCGGGTCTGGTCGTCCTATGGTCCATCGGGGGCATGTTCGCGACCGACCCGCAGGGCATCGCCGACAGCACCGAGGTGACGGTCATCGCCTACCTGATGGGCATGCTGGCGCTGGCCACCGTCCTGCGCGTCTATCACGCCTTCGAACGGACGCAGGCCGATGCACCCGGACACCGCTGGGTGGTCGTCGGGGCGCAAGAAACAGACGAAACAGAGGTGTCGGCCACCGAATCGGCGGTTCCGGCCCCGCCCACACCAGAGGAACCGGCAGCATAGGACCATGGGCGTGGACGGCAGTGGCGGCACAGACGGCACACGCAACAACTCTTTCGTGGTGGCGCACCGCGGGGCATCGGCCGAGCGGCCCGAGCACACGCTGGCGGCCTACGAGCTGGCCCTGAGCCAGGGCGCGGACGGTCTCGAGTGCGATGTCCGGCTGACGCGCGACGGGCATCTGGTGTGTGTGCACGACCGCAAGGTGGACCGCACGTCCAACGGCACCGGGCTGGTCAGTGAGATGAGCCTGGCCCAGCTTCGCGAATTGGATTACGGCGCATGGCATCCCAGCCGCGCCGAAGGCGGCCAGAGCTCGGCCGGCCTGCTGACCCTCGACGAGCTGATCCGGCTGGCGCTGGAGTGGGGCCGCCCGGTGAAGCTGTTCATCGAGACCAAGCATCCGGTGCGGTACGGCGCGCTGGTCGAGAGCAAGGTGCTGGCACTGCTGCACCGCTACGGCATCGCGGCGCCGGCGTCGGCGGATCTCGCTCGCGCCGTGGTGATGTCATTCTCGGCGGCCGCGGTGTGGCGGGTCCGCCGCGCGGCGCCGATGCTGCCGACCGTGCTACTCGGCGAGACGTCGCGGTACCTGGGCGGCAGTGCGTCGACGACCGTCGGCGCGACGGCAGTGGGCCCCTCCATCACGACGCTGCGTGAGCATCCCGAACTGGTCGACCACGCCGCCGCGCACGGGCGTGCGCTGTACTGCTGGACCGTCGATCACTACGAGGACGTGCGCTACTGCGCGGATCTCGGCGTCGGGTGGGTCGCCACCAACCACCCAGGCCGCACGAAGGACTGGTTGCAGAACGGGCTCACCGGCGCGGGTCCTGCCGCCGGCCAGGACGCGGAAACCTAGCGCTCGGGTCTAGAGGTTGCCGCCGGCGGCTTCGGGCGCGGTCGGATCGGCGGCGCCGGTGCCGGCCAGCTCGCGCGCGACGAAATCCTCGAGGTTGAACAGGTTCTCCCTGGCGCGGTCGGCGATCTTCACCAGAGTGGTGATGGTCGCGACCTCTTCGACCTGCTCTTTGAGGAACCACTGCATGAACTGCTCGCCGAGGTAGTCGCCCTCTTCGCGGGCCACGCTGGCCAACCGGCTGATCTGCTCGGTGACCACCCGTTCCTGGGTGAGCGCGAGCTTGAGGGCGTCGGTCGGCGAGGTGAACCTGTTACGCACCGGGTCGACGCCGGGAATCTCGACCTCGATGTCCCGGTCGAGTAGGTACTTCACCAGCATCATGGCGTGGTTGCGCTCCTCGACGGCCTGCGCATAGAAGTGCTTGGCGAGCTGGGGAAGGTCTTCTCCGTCGAAGTAAACGGCGACCGCAATGTATTGCTGAGACGCGCCGAATTCGCTCCGAATCTGTTCCTGAAGGAGCTGGTGGAATTTCGTCTCGAGGCGCGTCACGTCGGGCATGAAAATGAAGATAGTGCAGGTCAAAGGCACTTGTCAGGCAAGGTCAACCTAATTCAGGAGAGCATATCCTTACCGGTGGCCGGCCCGATATATTCGAATTCGAATTGCTGAATAGAAATAGAGGCAAGCCGTGTTCGGGGCCGCGGCAATTACCTCGAGTGCAGCCAACCCAAATGGCGGGCAGCCAACGCGTAGCCGACGAATGCCACCGCATCGATCACGCCGTGTCCGATGATCAACGGCCACAACCGGCCGGTGCGTCGCCACGTGTAGCCGAAGACCAGCCCCATCGCGATGTTGCCGAGTCCGGCGCCGAACCCCTGGTACAGGTGATAGCTGCCGCGCAGCAGCGCCGACAAGACCAGCGATTTGGTGGGGGAGACGTCCAATTGGCGGAGCCGGGTCAGGAGGAACCCGACGACGACGATCTCCTCGGCCCAGGCGTTGGCGAACGCCGTCAGCAGCAGGACCGGAATACGCCACCAGGTGTCGCCGAGGGTGCTCGGCACCACGTCGACGCCGATGCCCAGGGCCCTTCCGGCCAGGTACAGGCCGAGTCCGGGCAATCCGATCAGCGCGGCGAGTCCCAGGCCGCCGAGGAGATCGGGGCGCCACCGGAACCGGCCGAGCCCGATCGCCGCGGGCCGGAAGCCGGTGCGCCACAACAGGTACAGGGCCAGGCAGCCCCAACCGGCCAGGGTGAGGACCGGGCTCAGATTGAGCAAGAAGTCGATGAAGTCGATCGGTGAGCGTCGGTGATTGAGTGCGACCTTCTGCCCGGACAGGCCGAGAATGACGGCCTCGGCCAGGCTGACCATCGCCGTGTAGGCCGACAGGCCGAACGTCACCGCCAGCATCACGGCGATCTCGATGCGCAGCGCGCGACGTTCGGTGTGCTCCTGCTGCGGCCCGGTCATCGCAGCTACCGTAACCGGCGTCCAGCTATCGCTCTTCGGGTAAGCGGCTCATCGGCGCGCTCAGATCCTGCGTGCCCGCAGCCCGTTGAGGAACGGGCAGCCCATCAGCGTGCGGATGGCGCGGCTGAGGCTGGTGACGTCGTCGACAGGCTTGCTGAACGGCAGCCGGACATCGTGGTCGCCGTCTTCGCGTTCGACGCGCAGCTGCACGCCGTAGCGGTCCAGGCCCAGCGGACGGACGTGGCCGTGGCGCAGCGTCATCGGCAGCCGGCTGGCGAGCCGGTCGACCAGGTCGCGGTGTGCACTCTCCATGTGCTGCACCCAATGCGACTCCATGGCGCAGAACGGGTCCGGCCGGGCGTCCAGGAGCGCGCCGACGGGCACCGACTCGGCGCCGGTGGCGTCGGCCACCACGACGGACTCGATCTCGAGGCGGACCAGCGTGTAGGCGGGGTCGGTTTCGTGGTCGCCAGAGCCGGCATTCACCTGGAGCAGTGCCGGGTGCGGATGCTCGGAGGCGACCAGGTCGAGGATGGCCGCGACGCGTGCCGCGGGTACCGCATGGAGGCGGCCGCGGAACCAGACAAGGGAGCGCACCCGCTCGCGCAGCGGCAGGGCGGCCAAATCGGTCAGCTCCAGCATGGCAGCGACACCGCCGGTTCGCGCGGCGGCCACCGTAGCGGCGAGCGGGCCGTCTGCCGGCACCGTCAGCACGACGGAGCCGTCGGCGAGCAGGTGGTGGACGGGCGTGGTGGCCGGGGTGACGCCGTCGGCGGCCAGCATCGCGTCTGCAGCCCGGGCACACGCGCTACGGACGCGTTCGGCCGTGGTCGGTGCTGCGATTGTCGTCGTGAGGTCGCGCATGTCCCGCCTTCGCTAGTAAGTGAGGTAAGCCTAAGTTAACTAGCAATGGTTGTCGGCGCAAGGCCTATCGAAAGGTCCGCGTCGCGAGCTCTGCCGGACCGGTAGCCAGTAGGGTTGCGGCGTGGCACGCATCGCCTATCTCGGGCCGCAAGGCACCTTCACTGAAGCGGCCATGCTGCAATTGGCCGCGGACAAACCAGGTTTCGAACCGGTCGCTTGTGACAGCTCGGGCGCGGCGGTGGAAGCCGTTCGCCTCGGGACCGCGGACTACGCGTGTGTGCCGATCGAGAATTCCATCGAGGGTTCGGTGCTGCCGACCATGGACAGCCTGTCGTCCGGTAGCGGCGTGCAGATTTTCGCCGAGCACACGCTGGACGTCGCGTTCAGCATCGTCGTCAGGCCGGGGGTGGCCGCCGATGCGGTGTCGACGGTCGCGGCGTTCCCCGTGGCTGCCGCGCAGGTGCGCCGCTGGCTGGCCGAACAGCTGCCACACGCCACCCTGGTCCCCGCGATCTCGAATGCCGGTGCGGCACAGCAGGTTTCCGAGGGTTGGGTGGACGCAGGCGTGAGTACCGCGCTGGCGGCCGCGCGGTGGGGGCTGGACTCGCTGGCCGACGGTGTGGTCGACGAGCCCAATGCCAGAACACGTTTCGTGCTCGTCGGCCGCCCGGGTCCGCCGCCGCCGCGCACCGGCGCCGACCGGACGTCCGTCGTCCTGCGGCTGCGCAACGAACCAGGCGCCCTGGTGGCTGCCATGACCGAGTTCTCGATCCGGGACATCGACCTGACCCGCATCGAATCGCGGCCCACCAGAACGGAATTGGGCACCTACATCTTCTTCCTGGATTGCGTCGGGCACATCGACGACGCACCGGTCGCCGAGGCGCTGAAGGCGCTGCACCGGCGGGTGGCCGACGTGCGGTACCTGGGATCCTGGCCGACGGGGGTGGCCGCCGGCACGGCCCCGCCGGTCACCGATGAGGCGACGCAGTGGTTGGCGGGGCTGAGAGCGGGGGACCGGACATGAGTGGGCGCTTGGTGCTGGTGCGGCACGGGCAGTCGGAGGCGAACGTCGCCAAGCGGTTGGACACCCGGCCGCCGGGGGCGCCGCTGACGCAGCTCGGTCATCAGCAGGCCCGCGACTTCGGGATCGACTGGGCGCATCCCGTCGGTCTGCTGGTGCATTCGGTGGCGCAGCGGGCGAGTCAAACGGCCGCCGCCATCGCGGACGGGCTCGGACTCGACCCGATAGAGGCCCACGGCATCCACGAGGTCCAGGTCGGCGACCTGGAAGACCGCAGTGACGCTGATGCCATCACTCAGTTCGAGGCCCTGTACGAGGGTTGGCAGCGGGGCGATCTCGATGTCGCGATGCCAGGTGGTGAGACCGGACGCGAGGTGTTGGACCGGTATGTACCGATTCTGACGAATCTGCGGGTGCGCACTCTGGACAACCATGACTGGGAAGGCGACATCCTGGTGGTGAGCCACGGCGCGGCCATCCGTCTGGTGGCCGCCCAATTGGCCGGTGTGGACGCCGATTTCGCGTTGGAGCATCACCTGGGCAACGCGCAGTGCGTGGTGCTCAGCCCGATCACGGATGGACGATGGAGCTGCGTGCAGTGGGGAGCCGTGCTGCCGCCGTTCTATCCGGGACACGATCCCGCGGCGCCTCCCGCGCCCGACCCGATGGGCTGACTTACCCGGCGGCGCGCAGCCTGGCCGCGGGCTCTGCGCAGCCGCACCCGACGACGTCGCAGTCGATACGCAAGGTGTGTTCGGATTCAGGCAGCGTGCACGCGTCATCGGTGCATTCGGCGGGCAGACCGACGTGCACGATGACCGTGCCGTGGCAGTGCGCCAGCCCGTCCACGCAGTTGCGGCAGGTGGTGCTCATGACTTCTGTTGTAACACCGTGGTCCGACAAAATCGGGGTGCCGCGCTGCTCAGCCCCAGCCCAGCTCGTGCAGTCGCGCGTCGTCGATGCCGAAATGGTGAGCGACCTCGTGGATCACCGTGATCGCGACCTCGTCGACGACCTCCTCCTCGGAGTCGCACATGTCCAGGAGGGCATCGCGGTAGATCGTGATGGTGTCGGGCAGCGCACCCGCGTAGAAGGAATCGCGCTCGGTGAGGGCAACGCCTTCGTACAGGCCGAGGATCTCGGGTTCGTCCGGGTGCCGCGGTTGCACCAGCACCACGACGTTGTCGAGCGCCGCGGCGAGCCGGGGCGGAATCAGGTCGAGCGCGTCGGACACCAGTTCCTCGAACCGCTGCCGGCCCATAGGTACGGGCATGGCTACGGCGCGGGCGGCGGCGCCACGACCGGTCCGGGTGGTGCACCCGCGCCTGCGGGCCCGGCCGGAGGTGCGGCGGGCGCGGGCTGATCCTCGATCGGGCCTTCGAGGGGAGCACCGGAACCCGGCGCGTCAGGCGGAGGCGGCGGACCGTTGAGGAATGTGTTGCCCTGTTGCTGCTGAGGCGTACCGGGAGCGGCGGGCCCGTGCTGGTCCGGGGTGTCGGTCTGGCCCGGCATGTGCTGGTTGCCCTGCGGTGTCTGTGAGGTCTGCTGGCCACGCTGGTTCTGGCCGGACTGCGAACCTTGCGATGACGAGCCCTGCGATGACGAGCCCGACGACGATGAGCTCTGCGACGACGTGTCCACCGGCGGCTCGACGACCGGGATCGGCGGGAGGTTCAGCCGTTCCTCGGGGATGGCCGGCGGCGCGACGGGCGACTGCCCGTTGATCATCAGCGGCCCCTTGGCGCTGTTGACCAGCGTCGACCAGCCGCCGTTACCGAGCGACGAGCCGATGCTGCACGACACCTGGCGGCTCCCGGCCGTCCAGCTGGGCAGCGCGATCGAGCTGTAGATCAGGGTCAGCGTGGTGCCGCGCAGCTGAACCGGAGCCAGGTACTCATCGGTGGCCTTGGTGCAGGTGTCCTTGATGTAGGCCAGCTGGTCAGGCTCGGTGGGCATGACGTCGTGGTACTTGTCGGCCAGGTTGACCGCGCCGGTGACCTCCATGGCGTGCGGCGCCGAGCAGTCGACCGGGATGTCGATGGGCTGGTTGGTCGCCGGGTCGATACCGAGGCAGGTGCCGGCCGGCCACACCTTGGACTGGTCGACATCGGCGACCTTGCCCTTGTAGGCCAGCTGCTGGCTGTTCGGGCCGAGCAACTGCAGACCGCACAGCATGCGGCGCTGGCCCTTGGTCTTCCAGGCCTTGTCACCGGACCAGACCAGGCTGACCGCGAACTTCCCGTTCGGGTCGAAGCGCGGTCCGAGATAGTCGCGCGCCGCGTTCTGGCACTGCTCCTGACTGATCTGCTTGATCCGGGCGTCCGACGGCGGCGCGGCGTTTGGGCCGTATTCACTGCCCGGGAAGGTGCGCATGTCGAGCGATTCAGCGACCTCGAAGCGGTGCTCGTTCTTGCAGTCGACGATCTCGACGGCATCCGGCGAGCGATCCGGCCAGTTCAGGCAGTCGCCGGGCTTGGCATGGTCCAGGGTGTCGCTGACCCGGCTGGCGTTGACACGGCCGTTGTTGAAGCCGAGCCCCGCCGGGCCGAGCGCGCCCTCGGGCATGACGGTGAGGATTCCGGCGATGAGCAGTCCGCCGAGCGCGGTGAGGACGAGCGCGCGTTGCGTCCCGGTGACATGCATGCCGTGCATGCGTTGCCGCCAGGTGGTCGTCGTCTTCGGTTCGTCGGGGGGCGTATCCAGGCCCGGTTCGACCGCCGCGGGTGCGTCCAACATCGGTTCCATTGTGACAGTCGCAGCTAGAGCTGTGACAAGAGTTGCAGTTGTAACGTTATGTGGTTGTGGCCGGGCCCCGCTACGGACATGGGGGCGGTGCGAAAAGTAGTCTGACGCCCGTGATCGACCTCAAGCTGTTGCGCGAAGATCCGGACCGGGTGCGGGCGTCGCAGCGGTCCCGTGGCGAAGACCCCGGCCTCGTGGATGCGCTGCTGGAAGCTGACGCGGCCCGCCGCGCCGCCATCGCCGAGGCCGACACGGCACGAGCCAACCAAAAGGCAGCGAGCAAGCTCGTCGGCGCGGCCTCGCCGGAAGAGCGGCCCGCACTGCTGGAGAAGGCCAAGGAACTGTCCGCGGCGGTCAAGTCCGCCGAAGTACGTGCGGGCGCGGCCGAAGAGGCCTTCACCGCCGCACACATGGCGATCGGCAACGTCATCATCGACGGTGTGCCCGCCGGCGGCGAAAGCGACTTCGAGGTGCTGGACACCGTCGGCACGCCGACGGCCATCGAGAACCCGAAGGACCATCTGGAGCTGGGTGAGGCCATCGGTCTGCTGGACATGGAGCGCGGCGCCAAGGTGTCCGGCTCGCGGTTCTATTTCCTGACGGGCCAGGGCGCCCTGCTGCAGCTCGGCCTGCTGCAACTGGCCGTCCGGCTGGCTACCGAGAACGGGTTCACACTGATGATCCCGCCGGTGCTGGTGCGCCCGGAAGTCATGCGCGGCACCGGATTCCTGGGTGCGCACGCCGACGAGATCTACCGCCTCGAGGCCGACGACCTGTACCTCGTGGGGACCTCGGAGGTGCCGCTGGCCGGCTACCACTCCGACGAGATCCTGGACCTGTCCGAGGGCCCACTTCGGTACGCCGGCTGGTCGTCGTGCTTCCGCCGGGAAGCCGGCAGCTACGGCAAGGACACCCGCGGCATCATCCGCGTGCACCAGTTCGACAAGGTCGAGGCCTTCATCTACTGCAAGCCCGAAGACGCCGAGGCCGAGCACCAGAAGCTGCTCGCCTGGCAGCGCGAGATGCTGGCCATGATCGAGGTGCCCTATCGCGTGATCGACGTCGCGGCAGGCGATCTCGGTTCGTCGGCAGCCCGAAAGTACGACTGCGAGGCCTGGGTGCCGACGCAGCAGGCCTACCGCGAGCTGACGTCGACCTCGAACTGCACGACGTTCCAGGCCCGGCGCCTGTCCACCCGGTACCGCGACGAGAACGGCAAGCCCCAGACGGCGGCGACCCTCAACGGCACGCTCGCCACGACCCGCTGGCTGGTCGCGATCCTGGAGAACCACCAGCAGCCCGACGGCAGCGTCCGGGTGCCCGACGCGCTGGTGCCGTACGTCGGCACCGCGGTGTTACAGCCCAAGTAGGAACCACGTCGGCGGGGGCATGACGGTGGAGAACCCGGTGCGGGTCACGGTGCTCGGTCCCGTGCAGGCGTGGGTCGGCGACGAGCCGGTCGACCTGGGTGCGCGGATGCAGCGGGCATTGCTGGCCCGGTTGGTCGCCGCGCACGGCCGCACGGTATCGGTCGACCGGCTGATCCATGATCTGTGGGAAGGCGAACCGCCGCCCAAGGCGCTGTCGGCCCTGCAGGTCTATGTCTCGCATCTGCGCCGGGTGCTCGAACCCGACCGGCAGCGCCGGGCGCCGGCCAGGATCCTGGTCAGCGCCGCGCCCGGGTACTGCCTGCGACTACCCGACGACGCCGTCGATGCTTGGCGTTTCGAAGCGAAAGTGGCTGCGGCACAAGAGAAAACCGACCTCAAGCAACGCGCGCAGCTGCTCGACGAGGCGCTGGCCGGCTGGGCAGGTGAGCCGTTCGCAGGTGCCGGTGACGCGTTGTGGGCGGCCCCGGAGGTGTCGCGGTTGACCGAATTGCGGCTGGCGGCAGTCGAAAGCCACGCCGCCGCCCACGTCGATCTCGGGCGGTACAGCTCCGCCATCGCGGCGCTGGAAGGCCATGTCGCCGCGCACCCCGGCCGCGAAGGCGCTGCCGCGATCCTGGCGACCGCGCTGTACCGCACCGGGCGCCAAGCCGACGCACTCGAGGTACTGCGACGCACCCGTGAACACCTGATCGATGAGCTGGGTCTGGAACCGGGCCGGGCCCTGCGCGATCTCGAGCGCGACATCCTGCGCCAGGCCGACCATCTGGAGCCGTCGCGGCCCGCGCCGCTGACGACGTCGCCCCCGGAGATCCTGCAGGTGCCCGAGGTCGCGCCGCGCGAGCGCACCGGCCAGTCGGCCTACGGCCGGGCCGAGGAGCTCGCGACCATCGACGCCGCGGCGCGCAGCGTCGCCGCGGGCGCCAGCGCGGTGCTGTGGATCGGCGGCGAGGCCGGCTCGGGCAAGACCACGCTGGCCGCTGCCGCCGCGACCCGGCTCCGGGTGGCCGGCTGGCGGACCGTGCACGGCCGGTGCCAGGAGGTCCACGGCGCGCCGGCGGGCTGGGCGTGGACCGAGGTGCTCCGCGAACTGGTCGATTCGGCGGATCGCGACCGGCAGGCGCTGGCCCCGCTGCTGCACGACGGCGCCGCCGCCGACCAGGGCACGTTCTGGCTGGGACAGGCGGTGGCCGACGCGCTGAGCGCCGTCGCCGATGATCAGCCACTGGCCGTCGTGCTCGACGACCTGCACCGCACCGACGGCCTCACGCTCGAGTTGCTGCGCCTGGTGGCCGACCGCATCCAGAATTGCCGCGTGCTGGTGATCGCGACATACCGCCCGTCGGAGGACCGCGGTGAGCTCGAGGTGGCGCGCGCGGCACTGACGGTCCACACGTCCGCGCACCTGATTCTCGGCGGCCTGGACGCCGCGGCCACCGCCGCGGTCGCGGCCGACTGTGGACTGACCACCAGCGGCGAAGCCCTGCGCCTGCTGCGTGAGCGCACCGGCGGCAACCCGCTGTTCGTCCGCGAGCTGGCCCGGCTGATGGCCGCCGAAGGACCGGACGCGGTGTGGGCGTCGGTGCCGGTCGGCGTGCGTGACGTGCTGCGGCGCCGGCTGGCCCGGCTGCCCGGGCAGACCGTCACCGCCCTGCGGCAGGCCGCGGTGCTGGGCCGCGACATCGACGTCGACCTGTTGGCCGAACTGGGTCGCAGCGACCCCGACGACCTGCTCGACGCCCTGGAACCGGCCGTCCTGCTGGGCCTGCTCGACGAGCCCACGCCGGGCCGGCTGCAGTTCGCGCACGGGCTGGTCCGCGACACGCTCTATGAAGACACCTCGAAACTGCGCCGGTCCCGATTGCATGCCGCCGCGCTGGAACTGCTGCGCGCACCCGGTCGCTCGGTTGACCACGCTGCTCTGGCCCACCATGCCGTCGCCTCGGCCACCGCGGAAACTGCTTCGGCCGCGGCCGATTTCGCGACCGCCGCCGCGCGGGACGCGGGTTCGGTGGGAGCCCATGCGGAGGCCGCCCGGCAATGGCGGGCCGCGGTGCAGATGCTGGAACTCGCGGCCAGCCGTGCTGTCGCCCCCACCGAGGCGATGCTGGACCAGGACATCGAGGTCCGCTGTGGACTGATCGCCGCGCTGGCGCAGTCGGGCGACGCCGTCACGGCGCGCAGCGAGATGAAATGCGCGCTGCAGCTGGTGTCGGGCCGGTCGCGCGACGACCTGGTGGTGCGCATCCTCACCGCGTGGGACACCCCGCTGGTGTGGCGTGACCGGGAATACGACGAATCCGACGGCCAGATGATCGGACTGCTGCGCCATGTGCTGGCCGGTCCTGAGAGTACTGGGATCACCACGTCCGACCGAGTCCGGCTGCTCAAAGCGCTCTACGTGGAACTCGAGGGCAACGATCCCGAAGGCGCGCTGGCCGCCAGCACCGAGATGCTCGCGCTGGCCCGCCGGGTGTACGCCGGCGATCCTGGGGCGGGCCGTCTGCTGTGCACGGCGCTCAACGTCCACGCATTCTGCGCTCTCGGGCCCGACCTCGACACCGAGCGGGACGCGCTTGCCGCCGAACTGCTGCAGACCGCCGAAGCCGCCGAACAGGCCGACTATCAGGCGGTGGCGCACTGGCTGCTGTCGCTGGCCGCCGGCAACCGCTCCGACCTGGTGACGGCCAAGCGGCACGTCGACCTCGCGGTCGCGCGGGCGAGCACCGGCCAGTTGGTCCACCTGCTCGGCGTGTTGGGCCTGTTCCAGGCCCGGATGTACCTGCTGGCCGGTCGCCTGGAGGAGGCGGTGAGCGCCTACACCGACCTGGCGGCGCGCATGGCCGAGAACGGGGCCGCCAACGGTGCCAAGCTCGCGATGGTCGGCCGGGTGACGGGCGAGTTCTGCCTCGGAGATCTGGGCCTGCTGGCCGACGAACTGGTGTTCTTCTACCGAGAGATCTCGGTCGCCGCGCTGGACGCGGCGGTGCTGGCGCTGGTCGCGCGAGGCCGCGAGGCCGAGGCCCGGGAGCTTTGGCAGGACCGCAAACCGATTGAGCGGGCGTACTTCTGGGTGCCGTTCACCGTGCTGCGGGTCAACGCCGCCGTGGCGCTGGGCGATGTCGACGAGGCCCGCGTGCGGGCCGCCGAACTCGAGCCGTACTCGGGCCTGATCGCCGGGCTCGGCGTCGACGGTCTGATGGTCGGCCCCGTCGACGACGCGCTGGCCGCGGCCGCCGACGTGCTGGGCCGGCCCGACGACGCCCGCAGGTACCGCGTGGCCGCCGAGGCGCTGCGGGCGCGGCTCGCCGCCGAGGCCCGCGGCTTCATCGACTAGCCAAGGATTCCAACGGGCTCTGCGCGAGGTCGCCGAAGACTGTGCGCATCACGCGCCGGTGCCGCACCGCCAGCACGGTGAGCATGGCCCGCAGCCCGATGCCCAGCTGCCCCGCCATCGAGGCCCGCTCGTCGTCGGTCATCACCGCGAGCGAGCGCGGACCGTCGAACGACATCCGGCTGCCGGCCCGGGCGGCGGCTTCCACCGACTCCCAGTCGGCGACCGACACGTGTTCGGTGATGAGCGGGAACAGGTCCTGTTCTTCGTCGTTGATGTGCTCGGTCAGCATCGCGGTGAGTTCGGCCAGCTCGAAGGCCATGAGGAACGCGACCTTGCGGTCACCGTTGGACAGCCGGAATGCCGCCGCGCGGGCGCGCAGCTGATCCAGGCGCGGGTCCAGCGCGGCGTGGTCGTCGGTGAGTTCGCTCAGATCCAGGTGGTCGCCCACGCTGGCCTGGATCACCGGCCACAGCACGGTGTCCTCGGTGCTGTGGTGGTGGTGGATGGAGTCGCACAGCATCTCGATGTACTGCGAGATGGCGCGCGCCCTGGCTGTTGTGCAGATGACATTGCGGTCGCGCACGGCCTTGGCCAGCTCGGTGAGCCGGACCAGGTCGACGAGCATGGCGCGGTGCGCGAGCGTGATGCCCAGCAGGTCGGGCATGGGTTCGCCGGCCTGGCGGGGTGTCACGGTGACGGGATGGAGGGAGGTGGGCACAGCAGACTCCTTGGTGGTCAGGTTGGTGGACAGCCTGGCCGCCGTGACTTAAGCGCGACTTGGTTGCGGCTTGTCGGTGCTGGTCACAGCCGCAGTAGGGTGGCAGCCATGATCGATCTCGACCTGGACGACATGCGTGGCTGGTTCGGCTTCGGGGTGGCGGGCAACTTCGCCGGACACCTCGAACAAGCCGGGGAGGCAGTCGATTTCGTCAACGTCCGGTCGGAGGGCGGGGCACCCAAGGGCATCTTCCCGTGGTACGCGCCGGGTAGCGACACCTTCCTCGGGGAGTTCCCGCTGTCGACGGACGCGGTGATCCTGCCGGTAAGTGACATCCCGCTGAACCTGCAGATCGAGCCGGAAGTCGGCCTGGCGTGTGAGGTGTCTTGGTCGGGTGACCGGGTGGTCGGGCTGCGGCCGTTCGCGCTGGGTGCGTTCAACGACTGCTCGATCCGCCGGCCGGGCGCCCCGAAGATCAGTCACAAGAAGAACTGGGGTCCGGCGTCCAAGGGCGTGGCCCCTCGGTTCTTCGAGATCGACGACCTGAGCCCCGACGGCCCGACGTCGTCGCTGCATCTGGCCAGCTTCCTGGACGACGGCACCGGTACCGAGCACGCGTACGGCCAGGACAGCCCGCTGCTGGGCTACTCGTACTACGGGACGCAGCTGCTGGAGTGGATCGTCGACCGGCTGGCCAACCAGAAGGGTTCGGACGACACGCCTCTGGAAGATGTCGGCGCCCTGATGGTGGCCAGCGGTCACCCGACGCACCTGCTCGTCGGCATCGGCGCGACGCGGTACACCGAGCTGGGGGAGTCGACCTATCTCAAGCCGGGCGACCAGGCCATCGTGCGCGTGTACGACACCGCGTCCGACGACGTCTCGGAACTGCGGCAGACGGTGCGCGCCGCGGATGAGCCCTAATTACCTCGCTGATTTGGGCGTAGCATGGGTGCACGTCGGGGCCATCGGCCGGAGGTATCGATCATGTTCGACTCGACCCGCTCGTTCGCCGTCACGTCTGCGGCAATTCTCGCGTTGAGCTTCAGCAGCGCCGTGGCCGCAGCCGACCCCCCGGGGCCAGGGACCCCATGCGGCCAGGACAAGGTGATCACGTCCATCGACACCTGTGAGCCGCTCAACGCGTCGTGCACCGGCTATGACGGCATGCTCATCGGCCGCGTCGCCGCGGATGGGCGGTGCGTGATTCCCGGGCTCGACGGCACCAGGTGGTAGCGCGGCTGGGCTGAAGCCGCCATTGCCGTCAACCTCGACGAGCGTTCTGCTCTCCCAGCAACTGGTCCAAGGTGGCCAGAAACTCTTTGGGCCGCAACGGGGTACAGGCCGGCGCCGGGGTGGTGCCGGGCACGTCCAGCGTCACGAGCGTCGACTTGATGGGCCGCCAGATGTCCAGCGGCAGCCACCGGCGCGGGTCGGTGCCGCCCCAGATCAGGAATCGGTCCATGATGAAGCCGAGCGACTCCGACTTGTAGCCGCGGACCGAGCCCAGCGGGATGATCTTCGAGGTGCCCGACGGAAAGTGGTAGCGGCGCAACGTGATCGCCTGCCGGTCCAGGAAGATCTGGCCGTCGTCGTAGTGCGCGTCCGAGCGAGCGCCGGAGTGAGCACTGGTCACCGCTTGGTGCTCCGCAATTCGTGTCCCCTGGACGTCAGACAGCGGCCGTTGTCCAGGTTCCACTGCCAGCCGTGCAGATTGCACGTGAGGGTGTTGCCCTCGACGATCCCGAACTTCGACAGGTCGGCCTTCAGGTGCGGGCACCGACGCTGAATCTCGTAGCCGCCCAGCTCGATTGATGCTGAAGTGTCGTGCGCCTCGGCGAACCAGCCGTCGGCGTACGCGATGCGCTCGTCGGTGAGGCACTTGAAGAACGTGTACAGGTACTCGTTGTAGCCGCCGACCCGCCACGCCTGGAAGCGCGTGGACAGGAAGATGGTGTTCACCCAGTCCGGCTCGTCGTCCCGCAGCACGGTACGCACCAGCTCGGGCGCGATGCCGAAGCCGTAGCGGAACTTCTCGTCCGGAATCGCTTCCCGCACCACCCGTTTCGGGAAGTCCAGTACCACGGTTTCGGCGCCGATCCGGAGCTCGACAGGGTAGCCGATGCCGTCGCAGATCTGGTCGCTCTGTGCCATGATCGGCTCGAACTTGGCGCGCAGCGGCTCCAGCAGAGGTTCGCCGGAAGCCGGTGCCCACGAGGCCTTTTCGGCGGCCAGGACCGGCGCCATCCGCTGGGCGTAGGCCTCGATGTACGCGGCCGTGCCGGTGGTGAAGATCGCCTCGGCCTCGGCGTCGGGAATCGGATGCACCAGCGAATCCAACGTGGAGCCGGTGAACGAGGCGACCGTGCCGGGGATCATCAGCAAACCGCCGTCATGACCGTGCTGGCGCATCTGGTCCAGGAACACCGCCTGGTTGGGGAAGATGTTGGCCGGATCGCCGTGATCGTCGTTGAGCGAGCGCAATTCGGGATCCAGGAAGCACGGCGGCCCCGCAGACGGCACCACCCAGGTGGCGCCGACCTGTGCGATGTACTGGCGACAGCGGTCCATTCCCCGCTGCCGCTTCTGGATGCCGAAGGCCTCCTTGGCGCGGGCCGGCATGTCGTAGACCATCGGGTACCAGATGGCGCCCGAGTACTGCAGCATGTGCACGTCGACGTGCCCGAAGGCCGAGTCCAGGACATCCAAATCTATGGGGCGGGCGTCGTTCATGTTGAACGCGACGGTCTCGCCGTCGGACACCACCAGGCCCGAGTCGCCGATCGGGCCGTCGGCCGGGGCGCGCAGGGCGATGATCATCACGTCCAGATCGCCCTTCGGCCCGCTCACGCGGTGCTTCACCGAATCGGTGGTCTCGAAGAACGTGTGGAAGCCGAGGGCCTCGAGTTCGCGGCGCAGGTCCGGCACCGGGTAGTCCGGCAGCAGCACCGTCGCGTCCTTGTTGACGTGGGCGCGCAGGTGCTCCGGGTCGAAGTGGTCCTTGTGCAGGTGGCTGACGTACAGGTAGTCGCAGTCGCCGAGAGCGTCCCAGTCCAGCCCGCTGTTGTCCGGGAACGGGAACCACGATGCGAAGTAGGCAGGGTTCACCCACGGGTCGCACAGAATGCTGCCCGCGGCGGTATCGATCCGGAATCCGGCGTGCCCAACGCTTGTGACCTGCACAAATGCCCCTTTTGGCGGTGGAGAGTTCGCCAGCGAGTCTAGCGGGGTGTCCCGGTGTGTCAGCCGGCGTCCCAGAGCGCGCGGTAGTAGTCGATGCGCGCGTCGTCCCGGGCCACCCCGTAGGCGTCCAGCAGGGCGGCCTCGTAGTTGCCGGGGTAGTTCCAGTCCAAGGACATGGTGGCGATGGCCAGGTCGGCCCACCGGTCGGCCACTCCGAGGTCCCCGATGTCGACGTGTCCGACGAACGCACCGTCGGCGCTCATCAGGGTGTTCGGTGCGCAGGCGTCACCGTGGCAGACCACGAGCCGGTCCGGGTCCGGGACGTCCACGACCCAGGAGGGCCGTTCGAACGGGCAGCCCTCGACCGGCAGTGCGTCGTGCATGGCACGCAGGCCGGCGCCGATCGCGCGAGCCGCGGTCTCGGGGTCGTCGGACCACAACGGGTCGACGGCGGAGCGGCCGGGCAGCCCTGCCGTGTGCAACCACCCCGCGCTTGCGCCGAGTACGGGCGGGACGGCGATGTACTTCCCGGCCCAGCGCAGTCGGACCGCTTCGTCGGTCAGCAAGGCGGCGTGCTCGGCCGGGTAGGTCTTCACGTACTCGTCGCCGGCGCCGATGGCGAACGTCACGCCACCGAGTTCGTTCTGCCAGACCGCGGTCACGGGACGGCCTCCGGCGAGCGCGTCGACGACGTCGGGAATGGGGACCGGGCCGGTGGGGAACGTCATGCTTCTAGCCTTGCGTACCTTGGCATGCCTTCTTACGCACGGTACCGACGGTCCGCACTAGGCTGATGTCCGTGGAACCGGTATATGGCACCGTCATCAAGCTTGCGCGCACAGTGTGGCGGGTGCAGGGCCTGAAATTCACCATCACAGGCGCGGAGAACCTGCCGGTCAGCGGCGGCGCGGTGGTCGCCATCAACCACACCAGCTACTTCGACTTCACGTTCGCCGGGCTGCCCGCCGTCCTGCAGAAGCGGGGCCGCAAGGTGCGGTTCATGGCGAAGAAGGAAGTCTTCGACAACAAGTACGGTGGCTGGCTGATGCGCAAGATGCGGCACATCGCGGTCGACCGCGGCAGCGGCGCCGACTCGTACGCCGAGGCCGTCAAACAACTCAAGGCGGGCGAGCTGGTCGGCGTCTACCCCGAGGCCACCATCAGCCGCAGCTTCGAGATCAAGGCGTTCAAGTCGGGCGCGGCGCGCATGGCGATCGAGGCCGACGTGCCGATCGTCCCCCACATCATCTGGGGCGCCCAGCGGATCTGGACCAAGGGCCATCCGCGCAACATGCGCCGGCCCAAGGTGCCCATCTACATCCACGTCGGCGAGCCCATCTACCCGACGCTGCCCGCTGCCGAGCTCACGGCGCTGCTGCACGCCCGGATGCAGCACCTGCTGTCGGAGGTCCAGGACCGGTACCCCGAACATCCGGCAGGCGAGTTCTGGGTGCCGCACCGGTTGGGCGGCGGTGCGCCGACGCTGGCCGAGGCCGACCAGATGGATCTCGACGAAGCTCGTGAGAAGGCGGCCAGGCGGGCGGCGCGGCAGGCGGAAGGGGCGCCGGAATAGCGCCATGGAGCCAGTCTTCCGCGGCATCGAGATTGCCGCCAAGGCGGTGGTCGCCGCTACTGGAACCCGGATCACTTATCAAGGGCTGGAACACATTCCGGATACCGGTGGCGCAGTGATCGCGATCAACCACACCGCTTACGTCGACTTCCTGCCGGCCGGGCTGGCTGCCACTCATCGGCGGCGCCGGGTCCGCTTCATGCTCAAGGCCGAGGTGCAGCGGGTGCCGATGGGCAACTTCCTGGTCAAACGGGCGGGGCTCATCCCGGTCGACCGCAGTTCCGGCGGCGACGCGTATCCGATCGCGGTGGAGAGGCTGCGCGCCGGCGAACTGGTCGGGGTGTATCCGGAAGCCACGATCAGCCGCAGTTTCGAGCTCAAGGAGTTCAAGACCGGGGTGGCGCGGATGGCGCTCGACGCGCAGGTGCCGATCATCCCGGTGATCGTCTGGGGCGTGCACCGGGTGTGGACCAAGGATCATCCCAAGCGCTTGGGGCGCAAGAAAATTCCGGTCATTGTTCGGGTGGGTGCGCCGATCGCGGCAGCCGGCCCGGTCGCCGCGGTGATGGCGATGTTGCAGCAGACCATGACCGATCAACTGCATGTGGTGCAGGAGGACTACCCACATCCGGCGGGTGAGTATTGGGTGCCCCGCCGGCTGGGCGGAGGTGCCCCGACGCCTGAGGAGGCCGAAGTGCTGGAGAAGGCCGAACGGGCCCGCCGGGAAGCCGGGGACCGCTGATGCTGCCGGCGCTGATTGCCACCGATGTCGACGGCACGCTGCTCGATGCCCATGAGCGGGTGACGCCGCGGACACGCGCCGCCGTGCAGGCCGCGGTCGCGAACGGCGCCAAGTTCGTGCTCGCCACCGGCCGGCCGCCCCGCTGGATTCCGCCGGTGGTGGAGGGGCTGGGGTTGGCGCCCCTGGCGGTGTGCGCCAACGGTGCGGTGCTCTATGACGCCGCGACGGACCGGATCGTCTCGGCCCACACCTTGAGCCCGGATGCGTTGGGCGAGTTGGCCGAAATCGCCACCCGGGTGATCCCGGGTGTCGGGCTGGCGGTCGAGCGGGTGGGCCGCACCGCGTTCGACGAGTCCATGCCGCAGTTCGCGAGTTCACCCGGCTACGAGCACGCCTGGCACAACCCGGACAACACCGAGGTGTCGGTCGAGGACATGCTCAGCGTGCCGGCGGTGAAGCTGTTGATCCGCAAGGCCGGCGCGCACAGCGCCGATCTGGCCGCGGCACTGGCTCCGCATATCGGCGTCACCGGCGACCTGACCTATTCGACCAACAACGGACTGATCGAAGTGGTGCCGTTGGGCATCAGCAAGGCCACCGGCGTGGCCGAGATCATCCACCCGTTGGGGCTTGGCGCCGAGGACGTGGTGACATTCGGCGACATGCCCAACGACATCCCGATGCTGAGTTGGGCCGGCTTGGGCGTCGCGATGGGCAATGCGCACCCGGAGGCCGTGGCGGCCGCAGACGAGGTCACCACGACCAACAGCGACGACGGTGTGGCGCGGGTACTCGAACGCTGGTGGCTTTAGCCGCGCCGCGCTAGCCCTGCATCTCGATGCGGCTGAACCGCTCGAGCTGCACCGGCTCCTGCTTCGGCGGCGGCGGAAGCTCTTGCGGCACACCGTCGATGACGCGCGTGACGGTCCCGGTCTCACGGTCGAAGTTGAGGGTGCCGTGCTGGAAGTTCTGCACGATCCATTGCGGCTCCGGGATCTCGCCGCTGGTCGGCAGTCCGAGGGCGCCGCGCTCGAAACCCAGTGCGCCCCAGGCGTCGTAGAGGGCCCCGGTCAGTGGCTGGGCGCCGGTGGCCGGTGACCAGTACATGGCGCCGTGGTCGAAGGTCGCATAGCGGGTCTGGCCGTCGGCCGCGGCCTCGGGCGAGGTCGCCACGCCGAGTGGGCCGGAGGCTCCGCCCATGGCCTGCCACTTGTCGAAGATCGCACCGCCGCGCAGCATGTCCATCGCGCTCAGCGCGCCCGGTGGGGCGGTGAAAGATGCTGCGATGTCGCGTAGTTCGCCCATCGCGGCGTACGCGGCATTGCCCGGGCAGTCGGTGTTGCCGACGTCGCGGTGGGTGAAGATCGTCGGTAGGGTGGGCGTCGCGCCGGCGGGGAAATGGGTGAAGGTGCCGCCGCCGGAGGTCAGCACCACGCTGCCCAGGGGATTGACGTGGTCCAGGCTCAGCCGCCAGCCGATGAGCCTGCCGGTCATCTTCAATTGCAGCGGGGTGGGAGGCACGGCGTCGAAGTCGCCGAGCATGGCCACACCCCAGGTGTCGACGTTGAATCCACCGGTGTGCGACCCCTCGACGGGCTTCGTCATACCGCCGAAGCGGCCCTCGAAAACCTGCCCGTACTTGTCGACCAGCGCGTTGTAAGCGATGTCGCACCAACCCAATTCGCGGGTGTGGTACTCGTAGATCGAGCGCACGATGCCGGCGGAATCCTCGGGCGCGTAGTCGTTACTACCGGCGGTGTGGTGGACGATCGCCGCGCGCACACCCCGGTCGTAGACCGGTTGTCCGCAGCGGACGCTCTCGTTGGCGCCCCACTGCGCGCGGCTGATGATGTTCGGCGGCTGGTTCGGGGCCGAGACCGCGGTCGGCTGGAACTGGACGTCGGCCGGCGCCTGCGGCGGACTGATGAGCACGGCTTTCATGCTCGGCCCCAACGGCTTTTCGACGTCGACGGGGCGGTACCCCAGGCCGGGGCCCTGCGGTCGGTTTGCGGCGGGTGGCGTGGCAGCGGCCTCGGCGGGCCGGGTCACCGCGATCTGGACTGTCGTGGTGCGGCCGACGAACACGGGCTCGGTACCGCGGGTGGTGGCGTGCGCCTCGCCGACGCCGTCGGGCGCCTCCACGTCGTACCAGGGTCCCCAGGACCCGTCGGCTTTCTGTGCTCGGACGCGGGCCGAGGTGCCGGTGAAGTCCGATGCGGTGAGCGCGACCAGAGAGAATGGGGTGTCCTGGTGGATTTCCCGGACGGTCTGTCCGCCGCCGACACCGGCCAGTGGCTGCGTGTGGAGCTCTGGCGCTGACGGTTTGTCGTCTGTCAGGCCGGGGATGCCCGGGATGCCGCTGATCGCCAGCGGCACCATTACGACGGTCGCCGCCAGGGCGGACAGCAGTATTGACGGTGCAGGGCGACGGGGCGGCACAACGCGCATGTTACGTATGTGTCAGGTGTTGCCAATGTTTCGACACGGATTACTGAGCTGTCAATTCCTTGCGATACGCCGCAACGGCACCGCAGAGCCGTGGGGCTTCTGCGGTGCCGTCTTGGTTACAGGTCTTCAGTTGTGTGTGGTGACGGGGAGGTCAGGCGGCCGGCAGGGCCGGTGCGGCCGCGGCGGCTGCCGCGGGTGCGGCCTGCGCGGACTTCACCGCAGAGGTGATGGCCGGCACGACCATGCCCTTGAGCAGGTCGATCGCCTGGGTCGCGCCCAGCTGGTTGGCCGCGCTGGTCAGGTCGCTGATCAACCCGCCGCCACCGCTGCTCGAGGCCCCGCCGAGGCCCTCGCCGCCGCCCAGTCCGACCGACGGGTCACCGAGGATCGGGTAGCTGCCGCCCAGCCCCTGGCCGGGGCCGAGGCCCAGGCTGGCGTTGGGGTCGGTCATCGGCATGCCCGCGCCGCCGAGGCCGGCCGGGCTTGCGCCGAGGGACGGCGTCGTCAGACCCGTGGCGCTCAGGCCGGGTGCGGTCAGCCCGGGCGTGCTCACGCTCGGAAGGGACGCGCCCGGGGTTGTCAGACCCGGAGTCGTCAGGCCCGGAGTCGTCAGACCCGGCGTGAGCGCTGACGGGCTGGTGGTGCCCAGGCCGGCCGGCGGGGTCAGGCCAGGAGCGGTCGCCCCGGTGGGCGGGGTCAACCCGGGTGCGGTCAGCCCGGTCGGCGTGGTCAGACCGGTCGACGGGGTGGTCCCGAGGCCGGGGGTCAGGCCGGCAGGCGGGGTGAGCCCACCCGCAGGCGTCAGGCCGGTCGGAGTCGTCAGGCCCGGGGTGGTGCCCAGGCCAGGGGTCAGGCCGCTCTGCGGTGACAGTCCGGGGGTGAGTCCGGTCAGGGGGCTGGGGGAGCCCCCGGCGCCGCCCATGAGGTTCGGCAGGTTGACCCCGAACTGGGACAGGCCCTGCGACAGTGCGGACATGACCTCGTTGGGGAGGTCGGTGACCAGCGCGGCCTGGACGAATTCGCGGTGCTGCGGAGCCGGGTTTGCCGGGGTCATCTGGGCGACCGCCACGAGTGCGATCGGACTTGCGACGGCCACGGCGGCGACTGCGCTCATGGCTGTCGAGAGCTTGCGTCGACGTCGGTTAGGCACGGAAGTCTCCTCGGGTCGTGTGGGGCACGGCTCGAGCTGGCTTGCCGAGTCGTCGGTACTGACGGATTCGATGTTAAAGCTGTGATTAGTGGGATTAGAGTGACGATGCGGAATCGTGAGCGAATTGCGACCGGCCCGCGCACTGGCTGGGCCGACAGGGTGTTTTCGGGCCGGACGGCCTCTGTCGGATACCCTGAACGCCGATGACCTCCGCTGATTCCCGGGGCGCTGCGACCCAGTCCTCCGGCCCTTATGACCTCATCGTCGTCGGCTCCGGATTCTTCGGGCTGACGATTGCCGAGCGCGCGGCAACTCAACTCGACAAGCGGGTGCTGGTGGTCGAGCGCCGGCACCACCTCGGCGGTAACGCCTACTCGGAAGCCGAGCCGGAAACCGGCATCGAGGTGCACAAGTACGGCGCCCACCTGTTCCACAACTCCAATCAGCGGGTGTGGGACTACGTGCGGCAGTTCACCGACTTCACCGGCTACCAGCACCGCGTGTTTGCCATGTACGGCGGCCAGGCCTATCAGTTCCCGATGGGTCTGGGCCTGGTGTCCCAGTTCTTCGGGCGCTACTTCAGCCCGAACGAGGCCCGCGCCCTGATCGCCGAGCAGTCCGCCGAGATCAACACCGACGATGCGCAGAATCTCGAAGAGAAGGCCATCTCGCTGATCGGCCGGCCGCTCTACGAGGCCTTTGTCAAGGGCTACACCGCCAAGCAGTGGCAGACCGACCCCAAGGACCTGCCGGCGTCGATCATCAGCCGCCTGCCCGTGCGCTACAACTTCGACAACCGCTACTTCAACGACACCTACGAGGGTCTGCCGGTCGACGGGTACACCGCCTGGCTGGAGAACATGGCAGCCGACGAGCGCATCGATGTGGTGCTGAACACCGACTGGTTCGACGTCCGCCAAGAGCTCCGGGGTGCGTCCCCGGACGCTCCGGTGCTGTACACCGGCCCCCTCGACCGCTACTTCGACTACTCCGAGGGCCGGCTGGGCTGGCGCACCTTGGATTTCGAGATGGAAGTGCTGCCCATAGGCGATTTTCAAGGCACCCCGGTCATGAACTACAACGACCCTGACGTGCCGTTCACCCGGATTCACGAGTTCCGGCACTTCCACCCCGAACGGGACTACCCGACCGACAAGACCGTCATCATGCGGGAGTACTCGCGCTTCGCCAACGACGACGACGAGCCGTACTACCCGATCAACACCGATTCGGACCGCGCGATCCTGGCCGCCTACCGGGCCCGGGCCAAGGCCGAGACCGAGGAGAACCGGGTGCTGTTCGGGGGCCGTCTGGGCACCTATCAGTACCTCGACATGCACATGGCCATCGCCAGTGCGCTGAACATGTACGACAACGTCCTGATGCCGCATCTGCGTGACGGCGCAGCGCTCGGCGATGCCGTCACAGAAAGTAGCTGAAAACCATGAGCGACATTCCGTCCGGCGCGCTGGCGTCGGGGCAGTCCCGTGCCGTGAGTCTGCTGTCTCGCGTCATCCTGCCCCGGCCGGGTGAGCCCCTCGACGTCCGCAAGCTCTACATCGAGGAGTCGGCCACCAACGCCCGGCGCGCCCACGCCCCGACCCGCACGACGCTGGAAATCGGTGCGGAGTCCGAGGTTTCGTTTGCCACCTACTTCAACGCCTTCCCGGCCAGCTACTGGCGGCGCTGGTCGATCCTGACCGCGGTGGTGCTGCGGGTCGAGTTGACCGGCAGCGCGCGGGTCGACGTCTACCGGTCGAAGGCGACCGGCGCGCGAATCACCGTGGGCGGCAGCGAAATTGTCAGCGGCGACGACGGCCTCCCGGCAGTGGTCGAGTTCGAGATCGGCCTGGAGCCGTTCGAGGACGGCGGCTGGATCTGGTTCGACATCACTACCGACAGTCCGGTGACGGTGCACAACGCCGGGTGGTACGCGCCGGTGGAAGCGCCTGGGCGGGCGAACGTCACGATCGGTATCCCGACCTTCAACCGGCCGGCCGACGCCGTCAACGCGCTCGCGGCGCTGACCTCGGATCCGTTGGTGGACAAGGTCATCGGCGCGGTCATCGTGTCCGACCAGGGCACCAACAAGGTCAAGGACCATCCCGACTTCGCCGCGGCCGCAGCCCCGCTGGCCGACCGGCTGGCCATCCACAACCAGCCGAACCTCGGCGGTTCCGGCGGCTACAGCCGCGTGATGTACGAAGCGCTGAGACACACCGACTGCGAACAGATTCTGTTCATGGACGACGACATCCGCGTCGAGCCGGACTCGGTTCTGCGGGCCCTGGCGCTCAACCGGTTCGCCAAGTCGCCGACGTTGATCGGTGGTCAGATGCTCAACCTGCAGGAGCCTTCGCACCTGCACGTCATGGGCGAGATGGTGGACGCGGCGAACTTCATGTGGACGCACGCCATCAACGCTGAGTACGACCACAACTTCGCCAAATACCCGTTGAGCGACGAGGACTCTGACCGCAGCAAGCTGCTGCACCGCCGGATCGACGTCGACTACAACGGCTGGTGGATGTGCATGATCCCGCGTTCGGTCGCCGAAGAACTCGGGCAGCCGCTGCCCCTGTTCATCAAGTGGGACGACGCGGACTACGGCCTGCGCGCCGCCGAGCACGGCTACCCGACCGTCACCCTGCCGGGTGCCGCGATCTGGCACATGGCGTGGAGCGACAAGGACGACGCCATCGACTGGCAGGCGTACTTCCACCTGCGCAACCGCCTCGTCGTGGCGGCGCTGCACTGGGACGGCAATATCCGTGGCCTGCTCGCCAGCCACCTCAAGGCGACGTTCAAACACCTGCTGTGCCTTGAGTATTCGACGGTGGCGATCCAGAACCGGGCGATGGACGACTTCCTGGCAGGGCCGGACAATCTGTTCAACATCCTCGAGTCCTCGCTGCCGGAGGTACGCGCCATGCGTACCGCGTACCCGGACGCGGTGGTGCTCGAGAGCGCGACGACGCTGCCCGCGCCGTCGGACAAGAAGTGGCGCCGGACGGTCAAGATTCCCACCAGCCTGCCGTCGATCGCGGTCCGCCTCGCTCGCGGTGTCGTGAACCAGCTCAAGCCGCACGATCCGGAACACCATGTGCGGCCGCAGATCAACGTCGCGACGCAGGATGCCCGCTGGTTCTCGCTGTGCATGGTCGACGGTGTCACCGTCACCACCGCCGACGGCCGCGGTGTGGTCTACCGGCAGCGTGACCGCGAGAAGATGTTCGAGCTGCTGCGTGAGTCGCTCAAGCGCCAGGCGCTGTTGGCGCGCAAGTTCAACCGCCTGCGCAAGGTGTACCGCAACGCACTGCCGGAGCTGACGAGCCAGGAGAAGTGGGAGAGCGTGCTGCTGGCCTCGGCGATCGAATCGGCCGGTGCCAGATGAGCCTCGGAGGTAACCCCGATCCGGAACCGGGCGAACCCGTCGCCGATTCTCCGCGCGGTGAGGACGCCATCCTGGTCGGCGTTCAGTCCGCGCTGACCGGTCGTCCCGGCGTGCTCGCCGGCGCCCGCGTGCTGTCCCACTTCGGTGAACACAGCCTGGGCTGGTTCGCCGTCTGCGGCCTCGGTGCAGTGCTGCAGCCGCCGCGCCGCCGGGCCTGGGTGACCGCGGGTGTCGGCACCTTCGTCGCCCATGCGGCCGCGGTGCTGATCAAGCGGGTCATCAAGCGTGAGCGCCCGCAGCACCCGGCCATCGCCGTCAACGTCGGCACTCCGAGCCGGCTGAGCTTCCCGTCGGCGCACGCGACGTCGACCGCTGCGGCCGCGATCCTGATCGGCCGGGCGACGGGCCTGCCGCTGCCGTGGGTCCTGGTGCCGCCGATGGCGTTGTCGCGCTTGGTTCTCGGCGTGCACTATCCCACTGACGTGCTGACCGGCGTCGTGGTGGGAACCGTGGTCGCCGAATCGGTCGGGGCGATTTCCGATCGATCGGCCAAAGCGCGAATTGTAGAGGTGACGGCATGACCGAACAGACGCAGCAGCTGGGGCCGCCGAAGAACCTGGCCGCCGGCATCGTCAAGGCGCTGCGCCCGCGGCAGTGGGTGAAGAACGTCCTGGTGTTGGCCGCCCCGCTGGCGTCGCTCGGTGCTCAGGGACACGCCTACAGCTACAGCGAGGTCTTCAAGGACGTCAGTGTGGCGTTCGTGGTGTTCTGTCTGGCCGCATCGTGTATCTACCTCATCAACGACGCGCGTGATGTCGAGGCCGACCGGGTGCACCCCACCAAGCAGTACCGGCCGATCGCGGCGGGCGTCGTGTCTGTTCAGCTGGCCTACAGCATGGCCGTGGTGCTCGGTGTCGCTTCGCTGGGCATCTCGTGGTGGCTCACGCCCAGTCTGGCCATCGTCATGGCGGTTTATCTCGCGACGCAGCTGGCCTACTGCTTCGGTCTGAAACACCAAGCGGTGCTGGACATCTGCATCAACTCGTCGGGCTTCCTGATCCGCGCCATCGCGGGTGGCGCGGCCGCCGGGATCCCGCTGTCCAAGTGGTTCCTCCTGGTGTTCGCGTTCGGTTCGCTGTTCATGTCGGCCGGAAAGCGTTACGCCGAACTGCAACTCGCCGAACGCACCGGCGCCAAGATCCGCAAGGCGCTGGAGTCCTACACCAGCAGCTACCTCCGGTTCGTCTGGACGCTGTCGGCCACGGCCGTGGTGCTCTGCTACGGGCTGTGGGCCTTCGAGGGCAACAAGGGCCCGTGGTTCGCGGTCTCGATGGTGCCGTTCACCATCGCGATCCTGCGCTACGCCGTCGACGTCGACAGTGGCGCTGCGGGTGAACCCGAGGAGATCGTGCTGAACGACCGAGTGCTGCAGCTGCTGGGCGTGGCCCTGGTCGCAACCCTCGTCGCCGCGATTCTGCCCGGGCTGATCCGGTGAGTGACTCGCCCGCTCGGCAATTGCTGCGCGGGCCGGTCTTCCCGTATGGCCGGGCCGCGCGGATCAGCCTGTGGCTGAGCGTCGTGGTGTGTGCCGCGCTGTTCGGCTGGGGCGCCTGGCAGCGCCGGTGGATCGCCGACGACGGCCTCATCGTGTTGCGCACCGTGCGAAACCTGTTGGCCGGCAACGGCCCCGTCTTCAACGTCGGTGAGCGGGTCGAATCCAACACCTCGACGCTGTGGACCTATCTCGTCACGCTCGGGGCCTGGATCGGTGGCTCGGTGCAGCTCGAGTACGTGGCCCTGGCCCTGGCCCTGACGCTGAGCGTGGCGGGCCTGGTCTTCGCGATGCTCGGCACCGGCCGGCTGTACGCCCCCGGCCTGCGGGGCCGGCGCGCACTGCTGGTCCCGGCCGGCGCACTGGTCTACATGGCCGTGCCGCCCGCCCGTGACTTCGCCACCTCGGGCCTGGAGAACGGCCTGATCATGGCCTACCTGGGACTGCTCTGGTGGATGATGGTGTGCTGGTCACAGGGGCCCATCGCTCCTCCCATCCGCAGCGGTCTCATTGCTCCTTCCGTCCGCAGCGGCCCGAGCGAAGCCGACGCCAATGTCACCAGCGCCCGTTTCGACGGCGCCCTCGCCTGCCTGGCGGGCCTGTCGGTCATGGTGCGGCCCGAGTTGGCGCTGATCGGCGGCGTGGCACTGGTCATGCAGCTGGTCGCTGCCCGGGGCCGGCATCGCCGCGTGATCATTGTGGTGGCCGGCGGCCTGATCCCGATTGCCTACGAGATCTTCCGGATGGGCTACTACGGCCTGTTGGTGCCGATCACCGCGCTGGCCAAGGACGCCACCGGTTCCAAATGGCAGCAGGGCTTCGTCTATCTCAGCAACTTCAACCGGCCGTACCTGTTGTGGATCCCGGCCGTGCTGACGGCGGCCCTCGCAATTGTGTTGTTCGTCACACACAGCCGGCCGTGGTGGGGCCAGACGGCGCCGCACGGCTACCGCTCGTTGGCCCGCCGGGTCCAAAGCCCCACTGCCGTAGTGATATTCATGGCGGGCAGTGGTCTGGTGCAGGCGCTGTACTGGCTGCGCCAGGGCGGCGACTTCATGCACGGCCGGGTGCTCCTGGTCCCGCTGTTCTGCCTGGTCACGCCCATTGCGTTGATTCCGATTGTGCTCCCGGATGGCAAGAACATCGCCCGCGAGGTCGGCTATGCGCTGGCCGGTACGACGACGGCCCTGTGGCTGGCGGTGGTCGGCTGGTCGCTGTGGGCGGCCAACTCGCAGGGGCTCGGATACGACGCCACCCGGGTCACCTACTCCGGCATTGTCGACGAGCGACGCTTCTACTCGCAGGCCACCGGGCACGCACACCCGCTGACGGCGGCGGACTACCTGGACTACCCGCGCATGCGGGCGGTGCTGACGGCCATCGACAACACCCCGGTGGGTGCGTTGCTGTTGCCGTCGGGCAATTACGACCAGTGGGACGTGGTTCCGGCCATGCCGCCGCCGGTCCCGGACCCGAAGTCGCCGCCGCCGCCCAACTGGTTCGAAAAAGGACCACACACAGTCTTTTTCACCAACCTCGGCATGATGGGCATGAACCTGCCGCTCGAGGTCCGGGTGATCGACCAGATCGGGCTGGCCAATCCGCTGGCCGCGCACACGGCACGGCTGGACGACGCGCGCATCGGTCACGACAAGGACCTGTTCCCGGACTGGGCGGTGGCCGAGGGCCCGTTCCTGCGCAAGCCGCCGTGGATTCCGACGTATCTGGACCAGGACTGGGTGGCGCAGGCGGCGGTCGCGCTGACGTGCCCGGAGACCGAGACGATGCTGAGCTCGGTGCGCGCGCCGATGGACTTGCACCGGTTCATGTCAAATCTGGTACACGCGTTCACATTTACGCGTTACCGGATCGATCGCGTGCCGTTATACGAGTTGTACAGGTGCAAGCTCGATGTGCCTCCGAGGCTGTCGACCCCTTACACTGGCTTACCGGCTACCGGTCCGTAGTTTCAGCGCATGAGCGCTGGCACGGTCTGAAGCGTAGGTAACGCCGGGGAACCATGCGGCGATAACCACTCGGGCGTGTGTGCCCGGCCTGATCGTCACCTCAACGGCAGAGGCGGTGGTGAGGGTTGTCCGTACGCCGTCATAGGAAAATTTAGGGAGCGGTATGAGTTTCGTTGGGAAGATGCGGTCGATGGCCAAGGCCATGCCGCGCCGGATGGCGGTTGCGGCCGTTGCCGCGGCAGCGCTACCCGGTCTTGTCGGGGTCGTCGGTGAAACGGCGACTGCAGGGGCTTTCTCGCGTCCCGGGCTGCCGGTTGAGTACCTGCAGGTTCCGTCTGCGGCCATGGGTCGCGACATCAAAATCCAGTTCCAGAGCGGCGGCGCGGGTTCGCCGGCCGTCTACATGCTTGACGGCCTGCGTGCGCAGGACGACTTCAACGGCTGGGACATCAACACCGCCGCCTTCGAGTGGTACAACGGCTCGGGCATCTCGATGGTCATGCCGGTCGGCGGCCAGTCCAGCTTCTACAGCGACTGGTACAAGCCGGCTTGTGGCAAGGCTGGTTGCTCCACCTACAAGTGGGAGACGTTCCTGACCCAGGAGCTGCCCGCCTACCTGCAGGCCAACAAGTCGGTCAAGCCGACCGGTGGCGCTGCTGTCGGTCTGTCGATGGCCGGTTCGGCCGCGATGACCCTCGCCATCTACCACCCGCAGCAGTTCATCTACGCGGGCTCGATGTCGGGCTTCCTGAACCTGTCCGAGGGCTGGTGGCCGTTCCTGGTCAACATCTCGATGGGTGACGCCGGCGGCTACAAGGCCGACGACATGTGGGGCTCCACTGGCGACCCGAACAACGCCTGGAAGCGCAACGACCCGATGGTCCAGATGGCCACGCTGGTCGCCAACAACACCCGCCTGTGGGTCTACTGCGGCGACGGCAACCCGAGCGACCTGGGCGGCGACAACGTGCCGGCCAAGTTCCTCGAGGGCCTGACCATCCGCACCAACCGCACCTTCCAGCAGAACTACCTGGCTGCCGGTGGTACCAACGGTGTGTTCAACTTCCCCAACAGCGGTACCCACGACTGGGGCTACTGGGGCCAGCAGCTGCAGGCCATGAAGCCTGACCTGCAGCGTGTGCTGGGTGCTTCGGGACAGGCGTAAGCCCTTGCTCCTGAGGTAAATCCTCTGGCAACAACTCGCACTGGCGGCGGCGACCTTCACGGGTCGTCGCCGCCAGTCGTTTATCTCCGGGCGGGCGCAGATCCGGCCGACTACTGGCAACGTTCCCTCCCGTTGTTCGGTCACCATCTCCTGAGGTGATGTGGTTCACTACAACGCGGGTTCAGGACGCTCGGACGATCACGAACAGGTGAGGTTGGTTATGGGGCTGCACGCAATGCGGGGGATGTTCCGGACGATGGCTGCGAGCGCAGCCGCGGTGGCACTCACCGCGGGCATGCTGACCGGCACCGGAACCGCCCGAGCCGCGGGCGTGGAGACGCTGATGGTGCCTTCGGCTGCGATGGGCCGGGATATCCCGGTGACGTTCTCCGGCGGCGGTCCGCACGCGGTCTATCTCCTCGATGCCTTCAACGCCGGTCCCGATGTGAGCAACTGGGTGACCGCGGGCAATGCCATGGGCACGCTGGCCGGTAAGGGCATCTCCGTGGTGGCCCCGGCCGGTGGCGCGTTCAGCTTCTACACCAACTGGGAGCAGGACGGCAGCAAGCAGTGGGAGACGTTCCTGAGCCAGGAGCTCCCGGACTGGCTGGCGGCCAACAAGGGTCTGGCCCCGAACGGTCACGGCGTCGTCGGCGCGGCCCAGGGTGGCACCGCCGCGCTTGCGCTGGCCGAGTTCCACCCGGACCGCTTCCGCTTCGCGGGCTCGCTGTCGGGGTTCCTGACCCCGTCGTCGACGACGTTCAACGGCGCCATCACCGCCGGGATGCGCGAGTTCGGCGGCGTGGACACCTACGGCATGTGGGGCGCCCCGCAGCTGGGCCGCTGGAAGTGGCACGATCCGGACGTCCACGTGAGCCTGCTGAACCAGAACAACACCCGGATCTGGGTGTTCAGCCCGTCAACGGTCACCTGCAGTGACCCGGCGGCCATGATCGGCTACTGCGACCAGGCTCAGGGCAGCAACCGCGCCTTCTACGCGCACTACCGCAGCGTCGGTGGCCACAACGGGCACTTCGACTTCCCGGACGGTGCGCAGCACGACTGGGGCAGCTGGAGCGGCCAGCTCGGCGCCATGTCGGGCGAATTGGTGAGCGTCATCCGCTAGCCAATTCCATGATTTCGCGCACAGCGCAGCGGCGCTGGCCAGCCGAAAAGCAGTCGGCGTGACCTCCATGTGACGAGCGCTGAGTACATTCGGAACGCAACCGGATCGACTCTGCCCGCAGGAGACTTCACACCATATGGCCACCAACAATCGGCGTCGCCGCCACCGCATCCTTGCCATCGCCGCGGCGGGTGCGGTAGCTCTGCTGGTCATCGTGGTCGCGTTCGCGATCGTGGTGTGGCTGCGTCAGCCCGGCGAGATTCCCGGGCCGACACCGCCGCCCTCCGCGCAGCCGCCGACCTCGGGTCCCACCACGAAGCCGTCCAAGCCACGGTCGGCCTACCAGTCGGCCGACTGCCCCGACGTGCAGTTGATCTCGATCCCGGGTACCTGGGAGTCGTCACGGGCCCTCGACCCGCTGAACCCGACGCCGGCGTTCCCGATAGCGCTGCTGCTGAACGTCAGCAACCCGCTGGGCCAGGATTTCGGTGCCGACAGGCTGGCGCAGTACACGGTGCCCTACACCGCGCAGTTCCATAACCCGCTGGCCGCGGACAACCAGATGTCGTACAACGACAGCCGGGAAGAGGGCAAGAAGAAGGCTGTAGAAGAAATAGCGGCGATCAACGAAAAATGCCCGCTGACGAGCTTCGTGATCGTCGGCTTCTCGCAGGGCGCGGTCATCGCCGGCGACATCGCCAGTGACATCGGCAACGGCCGCGGTCCCATCGACCAGGATCTGGTGCTCGGGGTGACGCTGATCGCCGACGGCCGGCGTCAGCCCGACGTGGGTAAGGATGTCGGCCCGAACCCTCCCGGACAGGGCGCGGAGATCACGCTGCACGAACTGCCGCTCGGGATGCTCGGGCTGAACATGACGGGACCGCGCGTCGGCGGCTTCGGCGCGCTCAACGACCGCGTCAACGAGATCTGCGGAAAGGGTGACCTGATCTGCGCCGCGCCGACCGAGGCGTTCAACGTCGTCAACCTTCCGAACACCCTTGCCACCCTGTCTGGCAGTGCTGCGGGACCGGTGCACGCGCTGTACAACACGCCGCAGTTCTGGAGCCTTGACGGCCAGACCTCCACGCAGTGGACACTGGACTGGGCCAAGCAGCTCGTCGACAACGCGCCGCATCCCAAACACGGCTGACATCCGGCGTTGGCTACTGGCGAGTACGACCCAGCCAATGTTCGGCCCGCCGAAGCGATGGGGCGATTTGGCCTGCGAATACGCGTCACCTAACATTAAGAGATAACTAAGAGCACGGTCGTATTGCTGACGGTGCATCTTGGCGTGGCATATCGCTACTGCCCGGTACCATTTGCCGGGATTTGGCGTGACCGGCCGCACACGACGTGGCCGGCGCGGCAGGCTGTGACAGGAGATTTCTGATGGCGTTCCACAACCCGTTCGTCAAGAACGGGAAGATCACCTTCCCGGACGGTGCCGGCATCGTGAAGCACGTCGAACGTTGGGCGAAGGTCCGCGGCGACCGGCTGGCCTTCCGGTTCCTGGATTACTCGACCGAGCGTGACGGCGAAGCCAAAGACCTGTCGTGGGCCCAGTTCAGTGCCCGCAACCGCGCCGTCGGCGCCCGCCTGCAGCAGGTGACACAGCCGGGCGACCGGGTGGCCATCCTGTGCCCGCAGAACCTCGACTACCTCGTGGCGATGTACGGCGCCATGTACGCCGGCCGCATCGCCGTGCCGCTGTTCGACCCGTCTGAGCCGGGTCACGTCGGCCGCCTGCACGCCGTGCTCGACGACTGCAAGCCGTCGGCCATCCTCACCACCACCGCCGCCGCCGAAGGCGTGCGCAAGTTCTTCCGCAGCCGTCCAGCGAACGAGCGGCCGCGCGTCATCGCGGTCGACGCCGTGCCGGACGAGGTCGGCGTCACCTGGGTGCCGTGCGACGACGTCGACGAGAAAACCGTGGCGTACCTGCAGTACACCTCGGGCTCCACCCGCATCCCGACCGGTGTGCAGATCACGCACCTCAACTTGGCCACCAACGTGGTGCAGGTCGTTGAGGCCCTCGAAGGTGAAGAGGGTGACCGTGGCCTGTCCTGGCTGCCGTTCTTCCATGACATGGGTCTGATCACCGCGCTGCTGGCGCCGATGATCGGGCACAGCTTCACCTTCATGACCCCCGCCGCCTTCGTGCGCCGCCCGGAGCGCTGGATCCGCGAGATGGCGCGCAAGGAAGGCGACACCGGCGGCGTCATCTCGGTGGCCCCGAACTTCGCCTTCGACCACGCCGCGGCGCGCGGGGTTCCCAAAGAACCGATCGACCTGTCGAACGTCAAGGCCGTACTGAACGGCAGCGAGCCGATCTCGGCCGCGACCGTGCGCCGGTTCAACGAGGCATTCGGCCCCTTCGGCTTCCCGTCCAAGGCCATCAAGCCGTCGTACGGTCTGGCCGAGGCCACGCTGTTCGTGTCCACCACGCCGTCGTCCGAAGAGCCGACCATCGTGTCGGTGGATCGCGACGCTCTCAACACCGGCACCTTCGTGGTGGTCCCGGACGACTCGCCGAAGGCAGTGGCCCAGGCCGGCGCCGGCAAGATCGGTGTCGACGAGTGGGCCGTGATCGTGGACGCCGAGACCGCCACCGAGCTGCCCGACGGCCAGATCGGCGAGATCTGGATCAGCGGCGCCAACATGGGCACCGGCTACTGGGGCAAGCCCGAAGAGACCGTGGAGACGTTCCAGAACACCCTCAAGTCGCGCACCAGCCCGTCGCACGCCGAAGGCGCCGCCGACGACGCCACCTGGGTGCGCACCGGCGACTTCGGCGCTTACCACGACGGCGAGCTGTACATCACCGGTCGCGTCAAGGACCTGGTTATCGTCGACGGTCGCAATCACTATCCGCAGGACCTCGAGTACTCGGCGCAGGAGGCCAGCAAGGCCCTGCGCGTCGGGTATGTGGCGGCCTTCTCGGTCCCGGCCAACCAGCTGCCCGACGAGGTCTTCGCCGACGCCCACGTCGGCCTCAAGCGCGATCCCGATGACAGCTCCGAGCAGCTGGTGATCGTCGCCGAGCGTGCGCCGGGCGCCCACAAGCTGGAGACCCAGCCGATCATCGACGACATCCGCGCCGCCATCGCGGTGCGCCACGGTGTCACCGTGCGCGACGTGCTCCTGACCGCGGCCGGCGCCATCCCGCGTACCTCCAGTGGCAAGATCGGCCGCCGCGCCACCCGCCAGGCCTATCTGGACGGCTCGCTGCGCAGCGGCAAGGTGGCCAACGCGTTCCCCGACGATCTGAACTGAACTCCTCTATCCCGGGCCCGAACTACCCCGTCCGGCGGCGAAAGTGAACAGTGAAAATGACTGACACCGAAGACAATTCGAACGAACTCGACACTTCGCCGCAGGAGGGTGACAACGCGCCTGTGTCGCGCGCCAACGGCATGACCGTGCCGGAGGTGCGTGAGTGGCTGCGCAACGCGGTCGCGAAGGCCACCGGCCAGTCGCCGGACACGATCGACGAGAGCATCCCGCTGGTCGAACTCGGCCTGTCCTCGCGCGACGGCGTGGCCATGGCCAGCGATATCGAGGACCTCACCGGGGTGACGCTGAATGCCACGGTGCTGTTCCGGCACCCGACCATCGAGTCACTGGCGCAGGTCATCGTCGAGGGCGAGCCGGAGGAAGATACCGCCGCCGCCAACGCCGAGGACTGGTCCCGCGACGTCGACGAGGACGTGATGAACATCGCGGTGGTCGGTCTGGCCACCCGTTTCCCGGGCGACATGAACACGCCCGACGAGATGTGGCAGGCGCTGTTGGAAGGCCGCGACGCCATCACCGATCTGCCCGAGGGACGGTGGGAAGAGTTCCTGTCCGAACCGCGGATCGCCGAGCGCGTGGCCAAGGCGCGCACCCGTGGTGGATACCTCTCGGACATCAAGGGTTTCGACGCCGAGTTCTTCGCGCTGGCGAAGATGGAAGCCGACAACATCGATCCGCAGCAGCGGATGGCGCTCGAATTGACCTGGGAGGCACTGGAGTTCGCGCGCATCCCGGCGTCGTCGCTGCGCGGCGAGGCGGTCGGCGTCTTCGTCGGCTCCTCGACCAACGATTACAGCTTCCTGTCCGTCTCGGACCCGTCGATCACGCACCCGTACGCCATCACCGGCACCGCGAGTTCCATCATCGCCAACCGCGTTTCGTACTTCTACGACTTCCGCGGGCCGTCGATGACCATCGACACCGCCTGCTCTTCGTCGCTCGTCGCGATGCACGAGGGTGTGAAGGCACTGCGCTCCGGTGAGGCCGACGTGGTGGTGGCCGGTGGCGTCAATGCCCTGGTGACCCCGATGGTGACGGTCGGCTTCGACGAGGTCGGCGGCGTCCTGGCGGCGGACGGCCGCATCAAGTCCTTCAGCTCGGATGCCGACGGTTACGCCCGCTCCGAGGGCGGCGGCATGGTCGTGCTCAAGCGCGTCGCCGACGCCCGCCGCGATGGTGATGAGATTCTCGCCGTCATCGCCGGTTCGGCCATCAACCACGACGGCCGCTCCAACGGCATGCTGGCCCCGAACCCTGACGCGCAGGAAGCGGTGCTGCGCAAGGCCTACAAGGACGCCGGCGTCGACCCGAAGACCGTCGACTACATCGAGGCGCACGGCACCGGCACCATCCTGGGTGACCCCATCGAGGCCGACGCGCTCGGCCGCGTCGTGGGTCGTGGCCGCGCCGCCGACAAGCCCGCGCTGCTCGGTGCGGTGAAATCCAATGTGGGACACCTGGAGTCGGCTGCCGGTGCGGCCAGCGTCGCGAAGATGACACTGGCGCTGTACCACGGCAAGCTGCCGGCCTCGATCAACTACGCGGGTCCCAACCCGTACATCGACTTCGACAAGGAACACCTCAAGGTCAACGCCGAGCTGTCGGACTGGCCGCGCTACAGCGGCCACGCCGTCGCCGGCGTATCCGGTTTCGGTTTCGGTGGTGCCAACGCGCACCTCGTCATGCGTCAGGTGCTGCCCAGCGACCTCGTCGAGCCGGAGCCCAAAGAGGTTGTGGCCGAAGAGAAGCCGGCTTCCGACGCGGGCGCCGTCTACGTCGGCGGCGTCAAGATGGATGAGTACGGCGAGTTCGCCGATGAGCCGCTTGCGCGAAGAGATTCAGACAGTGGCGATGATTCCTTCGATTCTCGCGGTGACGCCGAGTTCTACGGATACGAGACCGACGACGAGCCGGAGCTGCCGGGCCTGACCGAGCGGGCGCTGGAGCTGATCGAAGCCGCGCGCGCTGAGCTGGACGCTGCCGAACCGGTCAAGCGCATTGTGCCGCTTGCGGTTTCGGGCTTCCTGACCTCACGCAAGAAGGCCGCTGCCGCCGAGCTGGCGGACTGGATCGACAGCGAAACGGGCCGGTCCTACTCGCTGGAATCGATCGGTCGTTCGCTGTCCCGGCGTAACCACGGCCGTTCGCGCGCCGTGATTCTCGCGCACGACCACGACGAGGCGGTCAAGGGTCTGCGGGCGCTGGCCGAGGGCAAGCAGAACCCGCTGGTGCTGGCCGCCGACGGCCCGGTCACCAACGGCCCGGTGTGGGTGCTGGCCGGTTTCGGCGCCCAGCACCGCAAGATGGGCAAGAGCCTCTATCTGAATGATCCGATCTTCGCGGAATGGATCAACAAGGTCGACGCCCACATTCAGGATGAGCGCGGCTACTCCGTCGTCGAGTTGATCCTCGATGACGCGATCGACTACACCAACGAGACGTGCGAATACCCCATCGAGGTCGTCCAGACCGTGATCTTCGCGCTGCAGATCGCCCTCGGTGAGCTGCTGAAGGCGCACGGCGCGAAACCCGGTGCGGTGGTTGGTCAGTCGCTCGGTGAAGCGGCCGCGGCCTACTTCTCGGGCGGCCTGTCGCTGGCCGACGCCACCCGCACCATCTGCTCGCGCGCCCACCTCATGGGTGAGGGCGAGGCCATGCTGTTCGGCGAGTACATCCGCCTGATGGCGCTCGTCGAGTACTCGGCCGAGGAGATCAAGACGGTCTTCGCCGACTTCCCGGGCCTCGAGGTGTGTGTCTACGCCGCTCCGACCCAGACCGTCATCGGCGGCCCGCCGGAGCAGGTCGACGCGATCATCGCCCGCGCTGAATCCGAGGGCAAGTTCGCGCGCAAGATGCAGACCAAGGGCGCCAGCCACACGCAGCAGATGGACCCGCTGCTCGGCGAGCTGTCCGCGGAGATCCAGGGCATCGAGCCGCACCCGCTGCAGACGGCCTACTACTCGACGGTGCACGAGGGCCAGCTGATCCGCGCCGGTGCCGACCCGATCCATGACGTCGAGTACTGGAAGAAGGGGCTGCGCCACAGCGTCTACTTCACCCACGGCATCCGGGGCGCCGTCGACAACGGGCACACCACCTTCCTCGAGCTCGCGCCGAACCCGGTGGCGCTCATGCAGGTTGGGCTCACCACTATGTCGGCCGGCCTGCATGACGGTCAGCTGATCCCGACCCTCGCCCGCAAGCAGGACGAGGTCGACTCGATGACCAATGCCATGGCCCAGCTGTTCGTGCATGGCCATGACCTGGACTTCCGGACGATGTTCTCGCCGGCCGCGGACCCGGCCGTCGACTACGCGCCGATCCCGCCGACCCGCTTCAAGCGCAAGCCGCACTGGCTGGACGCGCACTTCACCGCCGACAGCTCGGCCATCGAGCCGGGTAGCCACGTCGCCACCCCGGACGGCCGCCACGTGTGGGAGTACGCCCCGCGCGGCGAGGTCGACGCCGCGGCGCTGGGCAAGCTGGTGAAAGCCGCTGCCGCACAGGTGCTTCCGGATGCCACGCTGACCGCCTACGAGCAGCGCGCCATCCCCGGTGCGGGTGCCCGCCTGGTTACCACGCTGACCCGGCACCCCGGTGGCGGCACGGTGCAGGTGCACGCCCGCATGGGCGAGTCGTTCACCTTGGTCTACGACGCGATTGTGAGCCGTGGTGGTGACGGCGCGGCCCTGCCCGTCGCCGTCGGAGGCGGCAATCTGACCGGGGCCATGGGTGTCGGTGGACTTCCGGCCGCGGTCGGCGCGTCGGTGGCCGAAAGCGGCTTGACCGCAACGGAGCCCGCCGCCGAAGACGATGCGGCCATCCTGCAGGACAACCTGACCGCTGGTGCAGGCCTGGCCGCCAACTTCGCGAAGTGGTCGCCGGAATCCGGTGAGACCATCGCCGACCGGCTGGGTGCCATCGTCGGTGGCGCCATGGGCTACGAGCCCGAGGACCTGCCGTGGGAGGTGCCGCTGATCGAGCTGGGTCTGGACTCGCTCATGGCGGTCCGGATCAAGAACCGGGTCGAGTACGACTTCGACCTGCCGCCGATCCAGCTGACCGCGGTGCGCGACGCCAACCTGTACGCGGTGCAGAAGCTGATCGAGTACGCGATCGAGCACCGCGACGAGGTCGGCCAGCTGGCCGAGGCGCAGAAGGGGCAGACCGCCGAGGAGATCGCGGCCGCGCAGGCCGAATTGATGGGCGGCGCAACCACTGTCGCCGAGCTGGAGGCGAAGCTGGCCGAGGCCGGGCATCCGCTGGCCGACAAGGCGGAGGAGACGCCTGCCGCTGAGATCGCTACGGATGCGGCTGCGGCGCAGGGCATCCCGGCTCCTCCGACTAACCCGGCCGGCCCGGCCGTCCCGCCGCCGCCGACCAACCCCGCCGGACCGAGCCAGGCCACCGCGGCCGCAGCTGCGGCCAAGGTTCTCACGCAGGAGGCGGTCACCGAGGCGTTGGGCGCTGACGTGCCCCCACGCGACGCGGCCGAGCGCGTTACCTTCGCGACGTGGGCGATCGTGACCGGCAAGTCGCCCGGCGGCATCTTCAACGAGCTGCCCGCCGTCGACGACGCGACCGCGACCAAGCTGTCCGAGCGGCTCTCCGAGCGCGCCGAGGGCATCGTCACGGTCGAGCAGGTGCGGTCGGCCAAGACCATCGAAGCGCTGTCGACCATCGTGCGTGATCAGCTCGAAGAAGGTGTGGTCGACGGGTTCGTCCGCACGCTGCGTCCCGCTAAGGAAGGCGGCCCGCAGGTTCCGCTGTTCGTCTTCCACCCCGCCGGTGGCTCGACGGTGGTGTACGAGCCGCTGTTGAAGCGCCTGCCGGAGGACATCCCGGTCTATGGCATCGAACGGGTCGAGGGTTCGATCGAAGAGCGCGCCGCCGAGTACGTGCCGAAGCTGCTGGCGATGCACAAGGGTCCGTTCATCCTGGCCGGTTGGTCGCTGGGTGGGGCCCTGGCCTACGCGTGTGCCATCGGGCTCAAGCAGGCCGGCGCCGATGTCCGGTATGTCGGATTGATCGACTGCGTGCGGCCCGGTGTGCCGATCGACAAGACGCAGGCCGGCATGCGGGCCCGCTGGGACCGCTACGCCCGCTTCGCCGAGCGCACCTTCAACGTCGAGGTTCCGGAGATTCCGTACGAGGAACTGGAGAAGCTCGACGACGAGGGCCAGGTGAAGTTCGTACTGGACATCGTCGCCCAGAGCGGCGTGCAGATTCCGGGCGGCATCATCGAGCATCAGCGGACGTCGTATCTCGACAACCGCGCGCTGGACACCATCGAGATCCAGCCGTACGACGGCCACGTCGTGCTCTACATGGCGGACCGCTACCACGACGACGCCATCGTGTTCGAGCCCGCGTACGCCACCCGTCAGCCAGACGGTGGTTGGGGCGAGTTCGCTCCCGACTTGGAGGTCGTGCATATTGGCGGCGAGCACATCCAGGCCATCGATGAGCCGTACATCGCCAAGGTGGGCGCGCATATGAGCCAAGCCATCAACCAGATCCAGGCCGGCAAGTAGGTAGTAGGAGAATCGTGACTGAAGTGACCGAAACGCGCAGCCCTGCCACCACGGCTGAGAAGCTCGCCGAACTTCGCGAAAAGCTTGCGCGCGCAGCCGATCCCGGTGACGAGAAGGCCAAGGCGCGCCGCGACAAGAAGGGCATTCCTTCGGCCCGCGCGCGCATCCACGCGCTCGTCGACCCGGGCAGCTTCTTCGAGATCGGCGCGCTGTGCAAGACGCCCGGCGACCCGAACGCGTTGTACGGCGACGGTGTGGTGACCGGCCACGCCACCATCGACGGTCGTCCGGTGGCGGTGTTCAGCCACGACCAGACGGTGTTCCAGGGTTCGGTCGGCGAGATGTTCGGCCGCAAGGTCGCGAAGCTGATGGAGTGGGTGGCCATGGTCGGCTGCCCGATCATCGGTATCAACGACTCGGCCGGCGCCCGCATCCAGGACGCCGTGACCTCGCTGGCGTGGTACGCCGAGCTGGGCCGCCGGCACGAGATGCTCCGCGGCACGGTGCCGGAGATCTCGATCATCCTCGGTAAGTGTGCCGGCGGTGCGGTGTATTCGCCGATCCAGACCGACCTGCTCGTGGCGGTGCGCGACCAGGGCTACATGTTCATCACGGGCCCCGACGTCATCAAGGACGTCACCGGCGAGGATGTGACCTTCGATGAGCTCGGTGGCGCGGACGTCCAGGCTCAGCGCGGCAACATCCACAAGGTCGTCGAGGACGAAGCGGCCGCCTTCCAGTACGTCCGTGACTACCTGAGCTTCCTGCCCGCCAACACGTGGGACGACCCGCCGATCGTCAACCCGGGCCTGGAGCCCGAGCTGACGCCGAGTGACTTCGAGCTGGACAAGATCGTGCCGGACGCCGACAACGCCGGCTACGACATGCACGACATCCTGCTGCGCATGTTCGATGACGGCGATATCTTCGAGATCGCCGAACAGCGCTCTCCTGAGATGATCACGGCGTTCGCGCGGGTCGACGGCCGGCCGGTCGGCGTCATCGCCAACCAGCCGCTGTTCATGGCGGGCGCGATCGGCAACGAAGCCTCCGACAAGGCTGCCGGGTTTATCCGGTTCTGCGACTCCTTCAACCTGCCTTTGGTTTTCGTCGTCGACACCCCCGGCGCACTGCCGGGCGTCGCCGAGGAGACAGGCGGCATCATCAAGCGCGGTGGCCGCTTCTTCAACGCCATCGTGGAGGCCGACGTGCCGAAGGTGACGTTCGTGATCCGCAAGGCCTACGGCGGTGGCTACGCCGTCATGGGCTCCAAGCAGCTCTCGGCCGACCTGAACTTCGCCTGGCCCACGGCGCGTATCGCGGTGATCGGCGCCCAGGGTGCGGCGCAGCTGCTGGTGAAGCGCTTCCCCGATCCGACGGCGCCCGAGGTGCAGAAGATCAAGGCCGACTTCATCGAGGGCTACAACGCCAACATGGCGATCCCGTGGACGGCGGCCGAGCGTGGCTACATCGACGCGGTGATCCAGCCGCACGAGTCCCGCCTGCTGCTGCGTAAGTCGCTGAAGTTGTTGCGCGACAAGCAGAAGCACGATCGCATCGCCCGCAAGCACGGCCTGACCCCGCTGTAATTCTTCGCGAGTCGACGCAGATGTCCCCCGACACAACGTGTTTGGGGGACATCTGCGTCTTTTGGCAAGAGCGGGTGACGCGCGGTGACTGAACCGGCCGCGTCGCCGCCGAATCCCGCGGTGCTGCTCGCCGCCGGGGTGGCGGCGACAGCCGTCGGTGGTGCCGTGGCTGTCTACCGCGGTGTGGAACGGCTACCAGTCGTCGGAAATCTGTTGCGCCGCACTCGATTCGACATGATGGAGCGTGGGGAGCGGGCGTTGGGACCCATCAAGGCGTTGATCGCCGACGTCGCCGGGCAGGTCGTCGAGCTAGTTCTCGACGAACTCGATCTCAACGAATTGGTGCGTCAACGAGTCGATTTGATCGGGCTGGCCAACGAGGTGATCGACGGCATCGACTTGGAGGCTGTCATCCGGCAATCCACCGACTCGATGACCGCCGAGGTGATGTCCGACGTCCGCAGTCAGGGAGAGCGGGCCGACGACGCGATCTCGGGATTCGTCGACCGCCTGCTGGGACGGGACCGCGCATGACGGATCGCAGTGCCGGGATCGTCAGCCGCGGTGCGGCTGCCGTCGTGGATTTCCTGGTGGTCGGCGCACTGCTGGGACTGCTCTACGGTGGATTGCGGCTGGCCGAGTTCATGTTCCGTCCCATCATGTTCCACGTGCCGACGCTGTCGTTCGTCTACTCGACCGCGGCGACAGGCGTCGTTTCGGTGCTGTACCTGACGGCCTGTTGGGCCGTGTCTGGTAGCACGGTGGGTTCGGTCGTGATGGGGTTGCGGGTCACCGGCCTGCGCCGCGAGCGACTGTCGCCGGTACGGGCCTGCCTACGGGCCGTGGCCTGCGTACTGTTTCCGGTAGGGCTGCTGTGGGTCGTCATCGATGCGCGACGACGATCGTTGCAGGACATCATATTTCGAACCAAGGTGGTTTACGCATGGCACTGACGGATCCGGGTACCGAATCCGGAGTGCATCCGCCTGTCCCGGACGCGACGCGCCGGGCGTTCTGGTGGCTGGAGCGCTTCGCGCCGGCGATCGGTGCCCGTTGGGCCACCGAACTGTGGTGCACGGTGCCGGATGTCGACCTGAGCACAAAGATGCCGCCGGGGCTGCCGGACAGCACGCCCGTCGAGGCGTCGTGGGACGGCCACCGGCTCGCCGGGCAATCCTGGGGTTCGGGCCCGCTGGTGTACCTGGTGCACGGGTGGGGTGGGTGCCGGGCGCACATGGCCGTTTTCGTCAAACCTCTTGTCGCGGCCGGATATCGGGTAATTGCCTTCGACCTGCCGAGTCACAACGACTCCGAGCCGGGCGCACTCGCGCCGGGACGCAGCACCATAGTCGAGTGCGCGGAAGCGGTGCGGGCTGTCATCGCCGAGCACGGTCCGGCGCACGCGGTCATCGGACATTCGCTGGGCGCCAAGGCGGTCGCACTGGCGGTCGCGCGGGGCGCGGCGGCCGGCAAGTTGGTCTTTCTCGCGCCGATGGGCGAATTCTCCTGGTACCTGGATGTTTTCGCCGAGCGTCACAATTTCGGGCGGCGCATCCGGGACCGGCTGCACCGGCGGCTGGACAAACGGATCGGCATGCCGCTGCTGGACACCGACATCGCCAGGCTGGCGGTTCACGCCGGCGACCGGCCGCTCCTGGTGATTCACGATCCGGACGATCCCGACGCGCTCTACTCCGAAAGCGAAGAAATCGTGCAGGTCTGGCCGGATGCCCGGCTCGAGACCACCAAGGGCCTGGGCCGGCTCGCGCACTACCGGATTCTGCGGCACCGCCCGGCCATCGTCGCCGGCGTCGAGTTCATCAGAGCGCCCTAGGGCGCTGCTGAATTTGCGGACCCTGATGTTCGCGCGGCGGATGCGAATTCCACCCGCCGCGCGAACATGCGGGCCAGTTAACACTATTGAGTTATCAAGGTGCACAGCACGTTTGATGGTGTATCTGCGGTGGTCAGGCGGCCACGTCGAGGCGCATGGTACGGCGGTTGTAGGCGGGTAGCGGTCTTCGCTGCGGGTCGACGGTCGCTGGTGGGATGAGCCAGGGGTGTCTGTCCAGTCCTATGACGACGTCCCAGCCGTAGTGGTGAATGTCGGCGTGGCAGGCCGGACAGAGCAGGCATCCGTTGTCGAGGCACGTTTCGCCGTCGGGGATCCAGTGCCGGATGTGGTGGCAGTGGGTGCGCCCTGCCGGCGCGCCGCATTTGATGCATCCCTGGTCACGTAGATAGAGGGCTTTGCGCAGATGTGTTGGGAACAGGCGTTTCTCGCGTCCCATGTCCAGCGGCACCCGTTCTCCGTCCACGATCACGGTCGTGACCGCGGAGTCGCATGAAACCCGGTCCAGCATGGCGCGGCTGATCGGCCCGAGATACTCCAACTGCGCCAAATCCGGGGTGTCGGCGGGCACCGTCACCAACAACTGGGTGCGCGGCGCACTCGCGATGTCACCGCCGCGGGCCGCGATATCCAACACCGCATCGAGCGCATCAGCGCGGCGCCGCGCAGCAGAGCGGGCATCCGGGCTGCCATCGGGTTCGGGCCGCGGCGCCGACAACTCCTCCATCGCGGCCACCAGCTTGGCGCCGATTTCGGCGTCCAAGTCCGCGCGGACCTGCAGACGGCCGTCGCTGGTGACCCGGTGATTGACGGTGTTGACCGAGCGGTCCTCAGCGGCCGGCAATCCACCCTCAGCGGCCGCGACCCGGTTACCCAGTCGCCGCGCGCGGTTGCCGATCTCGGCAGGCGTGGCTCCGGAGAAGAACTGCCCGAGCAGGTCCGTCACCTGCCGAAACCGGGCTTCCTCGTCCACATCACCGGGCGAACGGGCTCGAATATGGTTGATGCCCTTGATGATCGCGTCGACATGCTCCCCCGAGACCGTCCCATCCGCAGCATGCGCAGCGAGAGTTGGCAACGTCGGCAAGGCGCCACCGACCCGGACCAGCCGCTCCGCCAACGACGGCGCACACCCCAATGACATCAGCAGTTCCCTCAACGTCCGCCCCTGTCCCGCGGCCACGCCCAACCGGTCCAGCACCCCGCTCATCGTCGCGGTTAGATGATCGACCACGCCCCGGAGCATCAGCAGCACCCGCATCGATTCGAGTGCGTCGCCCCCAGTCATGTCGTCGCGGACAACCAGGTCGCGAAGGCGGTCGAGGAGGGGGTTGAGATCCGGTGTGATTCCCATAACAAACTATATCGAACACCTGTTCGAACGACAAGAGTGAATCTGCCGCTCGTTGTGAAGTATCAGGACATCGGTGACGGTGCCGGTGTTCTGTCTTTGGAGGAGATCTGCCGTTCCGGGCACCGGCCGTGGTTTGTTACCGCGTTGATAAGAATTCCGGATCGGAACCCGTCGGCAATGTGACGGGCGACGCACACCCGACGCTGCGCATTTGCCCTGATCAACGGATCGCCGCAGGTAGGAACCGTGGTGCTGAAATCACATTTATTTCATGACATGACGAGCCTGTTAACGCGGTCGCACAGGCCCGGAAATGGCCCCGTGCGTTCTTTTGACCGCCGTCCGACCGGCCCTAGCCTCATGTTTCATCGGCTCGAAAGGAGGGCTTGTGGTCGAGTTGGCAGGAAGCCAGACGGGAGCCAAATCAGCCAAATCATCGCCTCCGGCGATGTCCGGCGACGCGCTGCTGCGATTGTCCAAGTACTTCCACCGCGGTGAGATCTCCGATGACCAGCGCACCATCCACAAGGTCGGTGGCCGGTCGGCAGACGACTTCTATCGCGACCGCTGGGCGCACGACAAGGTCGTGCGCTCCACCCACGGCGTCAACTGCACCGGCTCGTGCTCGTGGAAGATCTACGTCAAAGACGGCGTGATCACCTGGGAGTCACAACAAACCGACTACCCGTCGATCGGCGCCGACAAGCCCGAATACGAGCCGCGCGGCTGTCCCCGCGGCGCGTCGTTCTCCTGGTACACGTATTCGCCTGCCCGCGTGCGCTATCCGTACATCCGCGGCCTGCTGCTCGACTACTACCGCGAAGCCAAGGAGCGGCTGCAGGAACCGGTGCTGGCCTGGGCCGACGTCGTCGAGGACCCCGAGAAGGCCAAGGCCTACAAGTCGGCCCGCGGCCGCGGCGGCTTCGTCCGCGCCGAATGGTGGGAGGCCGCCGAGATCGCCGCGGCCGCTCACGTCTACACCGTCAAGACCTACGGTCCCGACCGTGTGGCCGGCTTCTCGCCGATCCCCGCCATGTCGATGGTGAGTCATGCCGTTGGCGCCCGGTTCATCTCGCTCATGGGCGGCTCGATGCTGTCGTTCTACGACTGGTACGCCGACCTGCCGGTGGCATCGCCGCAGGTGTTCGGTGACCAGACCGACGTCCCCGAATCCGCCGACTGGTTCGACGCCGGCTACCTCATCATGTGGGGCTCGAACGTTCCCGTGACCCGTACGCCCGACGCGCACTACATGACCGAGGCGCGGTATCGCGGCCAGAAAGTCGTCGTGGTGTCACCGGATTACGCGGACAACACCAAGTTCGCCGACGAGTGGCTGCCGGCCAATCCCGGCACGGACGCCGCGCTGGCCATGTCGATGGGCCACGTCATCCTCAAGGAGTTCTTCGTCGAGAGGAACACCCCGTACTTCACCGGCTACGTCAAGAAGTACACCGATCTGCCGTTCCTGGTCTCGCTGACCGAGCGCGACGGCCGGCTGGTGCCCGGAAAGTTCCTCACCGCAGCGGATCTCGGTGGCGAGTACGCCGACACCGAAGCTGCTGAGTCCAAGCCTGTGTTCCTCGACGCAAACGGCACTCCGGTGGTGCCCAATGGGTCGCTGGGTCATCGCTTCACCGCCTCCGGTGAAGGGCGATGGAACCTGGACCTGCAGGGGGTCGACCCCCTCCTCACGCTGCACGGTGGAGACAACGACGTCACCACCGTTGCACTACCTCGGTTCGACACGGACCAGCCGGGCGTGCTGGAACGCGGTGTACCGACCAGAATCGTTGCAGGACAACGTGTCACAACGGTGTTCGACTTGATGCTCGCGCAGTACGGGGTCGCCCGCGACGGGCTGCCCGGCACGTGGCCCACCGGCTACGACGACGCCGCCGAGCCGTACACACCGGCCTGGCAGGAGGCCATCACCGGCGTGCCGGCGCAGGCCGCGGAGCGCATCGCCCGCGAATTCGCCGACAACGCAGAGCGTTCCAAGGGCCGCTCGATGATCCTCATGGGCGCCGGCACCAACCACTGGTTCCACTCCGACCAGATCTACCGTTCGTTCCTGTCCCTGGTCATCCTCACCGGCTGTCAGGGTGTCAACGGCGGCGGCTGGGCCCACTACGTCGGCCAGGAGAAATGCCGTCCGGTGACGGGCTGGGGCACACTGGCATTCGGCCTGGACTGGCAGCGCGCGCCCCGCCAGATGCAGGGCACCGTGTTCTGGTACCTGGCGACCGACCAGTGGCGCTACGACCGGTTCACCACCGAGCCCATGACCTCGCCGCTGGCCACGGGCACGCTGGCCGGCCGGACCGCGGCCGACAACATCGCCCTCGCGAGCCGACTGGGCTGGATGCCGAGTTACCCGACGTTCAACCGCAATCCGCTGGATCTGGCCGATGAAGCCGACCGCCTCGGCAAGGACGCCGCGCAGCACGTCATGGACGGATTGAACTCCGGGCACCTGCAATTCGCCTGCGAGGACCCCGATGCCCCGGAGAACTTCCCGCGCTGTCTGACGGTGTGGCGGTCCAATCTGCTGGGCTCGTCGGCGAAAGGCAACGAGTACTTCCTCAAGCACCTACTGGGCGCCGACAACAACGTGGCGGCCAGTGACGAGGACGGCGTGCACCCGCAGGAGGTGCGCTGGCGCGACGAGGCACCGGCGGGAAAGCTGGATCTGTTGCTGTCCTTGGACTTCCGCAACACCAGTACGACGCTGTATTCGGACATCGTGCTCCCCGCGGCGACGTGGTACGAGAAGCACGACCTGTCGAGTACCGACATGCACCCGTTCGTGCACGCGTTCTCGCCGGCCATTTCGCCGCCATGGGAGACCAAGACCGACTTCGACGCGTTCCACCGGATTGCCCGCGGCTTCTCATGGCTGGCCGAGAAGCATCTGGGCAAGCGCCGCGACATCGTGGCGATGCCGCTCGCGCACGACAGCTCCGATGCGACCGCCCAGCCGGGCGGGAAGGTGCTGGACTGGAAAGCCGGTGAATGCGAACCGATTCCGGGCAAGACCATGCCGCGCCTGGTGACGGTCGAACGTGACTACCCGGCCCTGGCCGACAAGATGGCCGCACTGGGACCGTTGGTGGAAACCCTGGGCCTGACGGTCAAGGGCGTCACGACCCATCCCGACGAAGAGGTCGAGTACCTGCGTGGCGTGAACGGGGTTTCCGACCGCGGTGTGGCCGCGGGACGGCCGTCGCTCGCCAAGGACACCCATGCGGCGGAGGCGATCCTGGCGCTGTCCGGCACCACCAATGGGCGCCTGGCGGTGGAGGGTTTCGAATTCCTGCAGCGTCGCACGGGCACGGAACTGGTCGACCTGGCTGCCGAGAACGAAGGCAAGCGAATCACCTTCGCCGACACGCAGTCCCGCCCGATGCCGGTCAACACCTCGCCGGAGTGGTCGGGATCCGAGACCGGCGGCCGGCGCTACTCGCCGTTCACCATCAACACCGAACGGCTCAAGCCGTGGCACACCCTCACCGGCCGGCAGCACTTCTATCTCGACCACGACTGGATGGACGAGATGGGCGAGCAGTTGCCGACGTTCCGTCCGCCGCTGGACATGACAGCACTGTTCGACGAACCCGTTGTCGGTAGCACAGGCGGGGACACGACCGGTCGCTCCATCACGGTCCGCTACTTGACGCCGCACTCCAAGTGGTCGATCCACTCGGCCTACCAGGACAACCTGTACATGCTGACGCTTTCCCGTGGTGGACAGGCGATCTGGATGTCCGACGTGGACGCCGCCAAGATCGGGGTCAAGGACAACGACTGGATCGAGTGCACCAACCGCAACGGTGTGGTGAATGCCCGCGCGATCGTCAGTCACCGGATGCCCGAGGGCCTGGTCTTCATGTACCACGCCCAGGACAAGGCGGTCGATGTGCCGCGTACCGAGAAGACCGGCAAGCGCGGCGGTATCCACAACGCCCTGACCCGCATCATGATCAAGCCCACCCACTTGATCGGCGGCTACGCCCAGCAGTCCTTTGCGCTGAACTACCACGGCCCCACCGGAAATCAGCGCGACGAGGTGACGACCATCCGTCGCCGTTCGCAAGAAGTGGAGTACTGACATGACCGGACACGGAGCCTGCGGAGTGGACCGATGAAGGTCATGGCCCAACTTGCGATGGTGATGAACCTCGACAAGTGCATCGGCTGCCACACCTGCAGCGTCACCTGCAAGCAGGCGTGGACCAACCGCAGCGGTGTCGAGTACGTCTGGTTCAACAACGTGGAAACCCGTCCCGGACAGGGATATCCACGTCAGTACCAGGACCAGGAACGCTGGAAGGGTGGGTGGACGCTCAACAAGCGCGGAAAGCTCACGCTGAAATCGGGCTCCCGGCTCAAGCGATTGCTGAACATCTTCGCCAACCCGGACCTGCCGACGGTCAGCGACTATTACGACCCGTGGACCTACGACTACGAGAACCTGCTGTCCTCGCCGCTGATGGACACCACGCCGGTCGCGCGGCCCAAGTCGCTGATCACCGGCCAGGACACCAAGGTCACCTGGGGCGCCAACTGGGACGACGACCTCGGCGGCGGTCCGGAGCAGGTGGGCCGGGATCCGTTGCTGGCCAAGGTCGAAGAGGTCAGCCAGAAGGTCAAGCTCGAATTCGAGCAGACCTTCATGTTCTACCTGCCGCGCATCTGCGAGCACTGCCTGAACCCGGCGTGTGCGGCGTCGTGCCCGTCGGGCGCCATCTACAAGCGCGCCGAGGACGGCATCGTCCTGGTGGATCAGGACAAGTGCCGTGGCTGGCGGCAGTGCGTCACCGGCTGCCCGTACAAGAAGATCTACTTCAACCACAAGACCGGCAAGGCCGAGAAGTGCACCTTCTGCTACCCCCGTGTCGAGGTCGGCATCCCGACCGTCTGCTCCGAGACGTGCGTGGGCCGGCTGCGGTACATCGGCGTCATGCTCTACGACGCCGACAAGGTGCTCGAAGCGGCGTCGGTCACCGATGACAGGGACCTCTACCCGTCGCAGCTCGGCGTGTTCCTCAACCCGCATGACCCCCGGGTGATCGCCGAAGCCGAGCGCGCCGGCATCTCGCCGGAATGGATTGAGGCTGCCCAGAATTCGCCGGTGTACCGGCTGATCGTCGACTACCAGGTGGCGCTGCCGTTGCATCCGGAGTACCGGACCATGCCGATGGTCTGGTACGTACCGCCGCTGTCTCCCGTGGTCGACATCCTCAAGGAGACCGGCCACGACGGCGAGAACAGGAACAATCTGTTCGGCGCCATCGACACCCTGCGCATCCCGATCGAATACCTGGCCGAACTGTTCACGGCGGGGGAGGTCGGGCCCGTTCGGGCGTCGCTGCAGCGGTTGGCGGCCATGCGGGCCTACATGCGGTCGGCCAACCTCGGTGAGGAGTTCGACGAGACCATTCCCGAGTCGGTCCGCCTCACCGGTGAGGAGATCGAGTCGATGTACCGGTTGCTGGCCATCGCCAAATACCAGGACCGGTATGTGATTCCGAGTGGTGCGGGCTCTGATGCGCACCGGCTGGACGCCATCGCGACCGGCTGCAGCCTCGACGGCGACGGAGGTCCGGGTATGACGGCCTTCGACGCCATGGCCGACAAGTTCCACCTCGTCGACACCAACAGCGCTGTGCCGAAGGATGATCCGACACGGGTCAATCTGCTGAACTGGGACGGCCGCAGTCCCGACGGGCTGGTGCCGACCCGATGAAGCTGCTGTCCCTGGGCCGTCGCACAGCGACCGGTCCTCACCTGTCCGAGCACCAGCAGCGCCTGGTGTGGCGCATCACGGCGCTGTTGCTCGACTATCCGACCGCCGAAACATGCGCTCTCACCGACGAGGTGGCGGCGGCCGCGGGTGAGCTGCCCGAGCCGATCCGTACGCAGGTGAGCGACTTCCTGCGGTACTTCTGCGACACCAACGCCACCGAACGCGCCACCCGGTTTGTCGAGACGTTTGACATGCGCCGGCGCGCCAGCCTGCACCTGACGTACTACGCCTACGGCGACACCCGCAAGCGTGGCATGGCGCTGCTGCGGTTCAAGCATGCCTACCGGCAGGCCGACATCACCATCGGTGACGAAGAGTTGCCCGACTACCTGCCGCTGGTGCTCGAGTTCGCCGCAACCGTCGACCAGGCGCGGGGCGAGCGGCTGCTGGCCGAACATGTGCCGGTACTCGAACTGCTGCGACTTTCCCTGCAGGAGAGCAATTCTCCTTACGCGGGATTGATGGCGGCCGTGCTCGCCACATTGCCGCCGATCAACACCGCCGACCGCCGGCGGATCACCGAACTTGCCGCCGACGGTCCGCCCGACGAAGACGTCGGCCTGGACCCGTTCGGCATGGATCCGATGATGATGGATCCGGCCGTAACCGGTGGTCGTCGATGAGCGCCTGCGCGAAGAGGAGAAGATTGCGATGAGCGCCTGCGCGAAGAGGGGAAGACTCCAGTGACCGACCTCTTGTGGATGACGCTGCCGTACATCGCCTTCACTTCGTTCGTTCTGGGCCATGTCTGGCGCTACCGGACCGACCAATTCGGTTGGACCACGAGGTCATCTCAAATCTACGAAAGCAAGCTGCTGCGCTTGGGCAGCCCGCTGTTCCACTTCGGGATTCTCGGAGTACTGGGCGGACACGTTGTGGGCCTACTGATCCCGGAATCGTGGACGTCGGCGATCGGCATCTCCGACCACACCTACCACCTGCTGGCTATCGGTATGGGTGCACCGGCCGGGTTCGCGGTGATCGCCGGGGCCGCCATCCTGCTCTACCGCCGGGTCACCGTGCCCGCGGTGCGAGGTGCCACCACCGTCGGCGACAAGCTCATGTATCTGCTGCTGGTCGGCGCCCTGATCACCGGCATGGTCAACACGCTGGGCAACGTGGCGTCGGCCTACAACTACCGGGAGACGGTATCTCCTTGGCTGCGTGGTCTTTTCACACCGCACCCCACACCGGAGTTGATGGCGACGGCACCCCTGTCCTTTCAGGTGCACGTGCTCATCGTCCTGACGCTGTTCGGCGTCTGGCCGTACACCCGGTTGGTGCACATGTTCAGCGCCCCGATCGGCTACCTGGTGCGGCCCTATGTGGTCTACCGGAGCCGGGACCCGCAGCGTGCCAGCAACAGTCGGTACGCCAAGGCGTGGGTCACGCCGCAGGCGCCACCGCCGCGCAGCCGCTGGGTCTAGGACCTGCTGCTGCGCCGAATGTGAAGTAGATGGCGAGAAATCACTGAATCTTCGCCATTTACTTCACGTTCGGCGATCGGGGCACCTGTAGAGCCGGGCCTCACACAACGGTAAGGCAAGGGGTGAATGAATCGTCACCGCCGGGTCATCGTTCGGAGCCTCGGGGAAACATGAAATTTCTACATTTGCAGCATGTTTCGATCGCGAACCATCACCGACTGGGATCCTGAAGACATCGTCGCGTGGGAAGCCGGCAACAAGAACGTCGCTCGCCGGAACCTGCTGTGGTCGGTGATCGCGGAGCACATCGGACTCTCGGTCTGGACCATGTGGTCGGTCATGGTGTTGTTCATGCCGCAGTCGGTGTACGGCTTCACGGCCGGTGACAAGTTCCTGCTGGCCGCCACCGCGACGCTCGTCGGTGGCTGCCTTCGCATTCCGTACACCATGGCGACCGCTACGTTCGGTGGCCGCAACTGGACCGTCTTCTCCGCGCTCGTCCTCTTCATCCCGACGCTGGGCAGCATGTGGCTGCTGGCGCACCCCGGACTGCCGTTGTGGCCGTACCTGCTGTGCGCGGCGCTCGCCGGCCTGGGCGGCGGCAACTTCGCGTCGTCTATGACCAATATCAACGCGTTCTACCCGCAGCGGCTCAAGGGCTGGGCGCTCGGAATCAACGCCGGTGGTGGCAATCTCGGTGTGCCGGCCATCCAGGTCGTCGGCCTGCTGGTGATCGCCGTGGCGGGCAACCGCGCGCCCTACTGGGTGTGCGCGATCTACCTGGTGTTGCTGGCCGTCGCGGCCGTCGGCGCCGTGATGTTCATGAACAACCTCGCGCAGCACCGAATCGATTCCACGGCAATGCGTTCCATCCTGACCGTGCCGGACACCTGGATCGTCGCTTTCCTGTACATCGGCACCTTCGGCTCGTTCATCGGCTTCTCGTTCGCCTTCAGCCAGATCTTGCAGATCAACTTCGTCGCCGGCGGTCAGAGCGCCGCGCAGGCGGCGCTGCACGCGGCTCAGATCGCGTTCGTCGGACCACTACTCGGCTCCGTGGCACGGGTATACGGTGGCAAGCTCGCCGACCGGGTCGGCGGTGGCCGCGTCACTATGGGCGCCTTCTCCGGCATGATTCTCTTTGGCGCGCTGCTGATCTCGGCGTCGACCTACCATGACCACACCGGCGGCGCCGTCGACGCGGCCACCATGACGTGCTTCATCGTCGGCTTCGTCGCGCTGTTCGTCCTGTCGGGCATCGGCAACGGCTCGGTGTACAAGATGATCCCGTCGATCTTCGAGGCCCGTAGCCGCTCCGTGGTGGGCAGCGAGACCGACCGGCAGAACTGGTCCCGCGGCATGTCCGGCGCCCTCATCGGCTTCGCCGGCGCCATCGGCGCGCTCGGGGGTGTGGGGATCAACCTGGCGCTGCGGCAGTCCTACCTGTCCAGTGGCTCAGCCACTGCGGCGTTCTGGGTCTTCGTCGCCTTCTACGTGGCCGCGCTGACGCTGACGTGGCTGCGCTACATCCGCACTCCACTCGCTGTCGTGGTGCACACCAAGCCGGCCGAAGTGGTCAGTGCGGCTTAGTGTTTCCCGGAGTAGGTCGCTGTCACAGTCGGTGATGCGAAGGCGATCAGCGGAGTAGACGGCGGGGTGGTGCTGGTGATCGTTGCCGGCCCGCCGGATGCTTCCAGAACCGATTGATCGTGGCGGGCGGTGGTGACCGCGAGGGTTCCCATGACTGCCAGGGCGCTGCCGCCGATGATCGCCGCGACCATACGGACTACCGGCGAGGTGTGGTGTGCTGCGTTGGACATGTGTTATCTCCTTGTTTTGGTTGGGGAACTGCTGTGGGTGTGGGGCGTGAGTTGTTGTTATTCGCCGCTCGCGGCAGCCAGATCGGTCCGCCGGGCCTCCCGGCGCTTCGTCGTACTCAGGTTTGCGGCGGTGCGTGGATCTGAAATTCCCAGTGCGGAAAGGCGTTCGGATTCGGACACTCCGCCCCAGATGCCGTACGGCTCGCCGGACAGCAGCGCGAAGGCAGCGCACGGGGCCTTCACCGGGCATTGGTGACAAATCTCTTTGGCCCGTTGTTCACGTTGTCTGCGCGCCCGGCCCCGCTCGTTATCGGGGTGAAAGAAGATGCTGGAATCCATTGCGCGGCAGCGGGCTGACTCCTGCCATTCCCATTCGTCGGCCACCGGCCGGATGGACGGCGCGGGCAGTGGCAACGCTGTTCGCTTTCCGATCATGTCGTACCTCGTGCTTCCTCATCAATTGACGGTCAGGCCGTGACGCGTTGGCCCTTGCCGACGACCGTCACGCCGTTCTCCGATATGGCGAAGCCGCGTGCCCGGTCATGTTCTTTGTCGACTCCTATCTGGGCGCCCGGCGGCACCACGACGTTCTTGTCGACAATGGCGTTGCGTACCAAGGCATGTGCGCCGACCACGGTGTTGTCCAGGATCACCGAGCGGTCCACCGTGGCGTATTCCTCCACTCGGAAACCCGGCGACAGCACGGATTCGCGCACCAACGCGCCGGAGATGATCACGCCATTGGAGATGACGCTGTTGACGGCACGACCGACCCGGTTGCCGACGTCGTGGACGAACTTCGCCGGCGGGTGCGGCGGAATATGCGTGAGGATCGGCCACGCGCTGTTGTACAAGTCGAACGCCGGGACCACGGCGCACAGGTCCATGTGGGCGTCGTAGTAGGAGTCCAAGGTACCGACGTCGCGCCAATAGCTGCGGTTTTGAGGGTGGGAGCCCGGGACCTGGTTGCTCTGGAAGTCATAAACCTGGGCGAGGTGTTGTTCGACCATCATCGGCATGATGTCGCCACCCATGTCGTGCTTGCTGAACTCATCGACGGCGTCTGCTCGCAGCGCATCGACGAGCGCCGCGGTGGAGAACACGTAGTTCCCCATCGAGACGAACGAGTCGTCGGGGGAGTCGGGCAGGCCCGGTGGGTCGGCGGGCTTCTCCAGGAACGCGTCGACCTGCCGACCGTCGGCGGCAGTCTTGATCACGCCGAACGCGCCCGCTTCGTTGCGCGGCACCCGAATTCCGGCGACCGTGGCGCCCGCACCACCGTCGAGGTGTTGCTTGATCATCTGCCGAGGGTCCATTCGGTAGACGTGGTCGGCGCCGAAAACAATGACCAGATCCGGCTTTTCGTCGTGAATGAGGTTCAGTGACTGGTGGATGGCGTTGGCGGAGCCGGTGTACCACTGCGGACCGAGACGCTGTTGGGCGGGCACGGGGGTGACGTAGTTGCCGAGGAGGCTGCTCATCCGCCAGGTCGTGGTGATGTGGCGATCGAGGCTGTGCCTCTTGTACTGCGTGAGGACGGCGATCCGCAGTACTCCGGCGTTCACCAGGTTCGACAGGGCGAAGTCGACCAATCGATACAGTCCGGCGAACGGCACTGCGGGTTTGGCTCGGTCGAGTGTCAGCGGGGACAGTCGCTTGCCCTCGCCCCCAGCCAGGACCAGACCGAGGATCTTCGGATCGGCCATGTGGGGTTCTCCTTTTGGGCAGCGCGACGACGCGACGGGATTACCGGCGGCACGCCGGTGAAGGCGCGTCCGGGGTGGCGATATCGGTGACTGGTGAACTCAGAGATTCGCGAAAGCTGGTGCGGTTTCGGTGGATATCACGCTTGCTCCAGGGTGACGCCGGCGGCGGATAGTTCGGAGAGCTGTGGGCTGTCCACGCCGGTATCGGTGATCAACAGGTCAATGTCTTCCAGCCGGCCGTACTGGGCTCCGCTGACGATTCCGAACTTGCTGTGGTCGGCAAGCAGGATGCGTCGGTGCGCGCACGCGAGCATCCGTCGCTTCACCGCGGCTTCGGACGGGGCGGGCGTGGTGAGGCCACGGTCGGTGCTGATGCCGTTGGCTCCCAGGAAGGCAACGTCGACGTTGATCTCGGCGAGCGCGCGGGCAGCCCAATCATCAACCTCGGCAAAGGTTTTGGATCGAACTCGTCCGCCCAAGGTGTAAACCGTCAGTTGTGGCCGGCTGAGCAGGGTCAGTGCCTGCGTCAACGAGTTCGTGTAAACGGTGAGTTCGCGGTCGCCGGGAAACAGTTCGACCAGCTGCGCGGTGGTGGAACCGGCGTCGATCAGAACCGAGCCGCGTTCCGGAAGATGTGCCAGCGCGGCCTTTGCGATGCGGGCCTTTTCGGCGAGGAACTCGGTCCGGGTCTCGACGGCCGGCTCGTAGGACAGGTAGTCGACCGGCACTGCGCCACCGTGTACCCGCCGCAACAAGCCTTGGCGCTCCAAGAGGATGAGGTCCTTGCGGATGGTCTCGCCCGTCACGCCCAGCTCGGACGCGGTACGGGTGGCGTCGATGCGGCCGTCGCGGCGCAGCATCTCGAGCAACTGCTGTTTGCGCTGGTCGGCATAGAGGGCGCCCGACGCATCGCGCGGAGCGGGTCCTGTGGATGGCACGACACCTCCCTTGGCCTGTGATCTACACCACTTGGATTTGATTGCTAATGATTGCGTTTGATTGGGAATCTGTCAAGGGCGATCTGGCATGTCAGCGGGCGGCCATACCCACAAACGCCGAATGGCCTGGGGGTACCTCCCGCTCGCGGGGGATTACCACGCAGCTTTTCGAGACTGAATGTTGGTCATTTACCAGCTGTGAGCGGGGTTTCTTCGCAGCGCGGCCGCGCGGCAGGTATGTGAATCTTCACGATCGGGTCATCGCCCAGCGCCTTGCCTCAATCGCCGAACATGAACGCGGCGCTCGCCGGCCTGATCTGCCGGCCCGAACTACTTACCGGCCATCGTCAGGCGCGCGAGATCGGTCGTCGAAGCGTCGGGCAAGTAGGCGCGGGTCAATGCCATACCGATTCGCGGGAGATCGGACTCGTCGCGGAAGCACATATAGACGGGCTCGTGGCGAGGCTGGAACTTCTCTTTGAAAGTGTGCAATGACCGGAAGCCGTACAACGGCTCCAACGCGCCACCGAGCACATTGAGCGCCTTGCCGAGCGGCTCCAACGGTTCGTCGCCGCTGCGTGCCAAAGGCGCACCGGACAGCGAGACGAATTGCATCCCTTCGTCTTTGAATGCCATGCAGGCCGACGCGATCAGGTATTCGATGACGGGGCGGAATCCGTCGTGGCGCCGACGCATGACATCCAACGTCCAGCCCTGTACCACTGCGCCTGCGCCGTACACCGGCAGCCACGACGTGACGCCATGGACATTGCCGGTCGAGTCGATGGCCAGGCCCACCCGCACCTCGGGATCCATCGCTTCTTCGACACCACCTAGCGTGAAGCCCATTTCCGGGATTCCCTTGTCGCCGACCCAGGCATCGGAGATCGCCCGTACCTGCGCGACCACATTGAACGGCTGATCGGCCAGCGTCGTCATGATGAAATCGATGCCTTCGCGGTTGGCGCGATTCATCGCCGAACGCACGTCCTGCCAAGCCTTTCCGGTGAACTCGAGGTTCTCCAGATCGATCAGTGTGTCTTCGGCGATCTGTACCGTGCGCAGGCCCTGCGCACGCGCATCATCTGCCACTGCGGCGGATACCGAAAAGAGGCATGGCACAAGTCCGTTGGCTTCGGTGTCGCTGACGAAGTCAGCCACGGTGGCCGCGATTTGGTCGGGTGGGGCCACAGGATCGGTTAGTGCGATGACGACGCCTGCGTGCCGCTGGAAGGCCACATAGCGATCGCCGGCGGTGCCGAAGTGGTAGCTGTTGTCGGCCCATGTCGTCATCCACGACATGGTGCCGGATCCGTACTGCCGCAAGAGTTCACGCGCAGCTTCTGGCGGGGTGTTGCCGGCCAGCGCGCCGGAACGGAGCCGACGGCGTACCGGCACCTGGAACGCTTGTCGTCCCGTTATCAGGAGTGTGACGATTCCCGCCCACAACAGCCCGGTGCCGAAGGTGATGGCGCCGTTTCCGTCGTCGGCACCTTCGACGATGGCCAAGTACAGCGCGATCACCGCCGCGCCGATCGACAGCCAGCCGAAAATGATGGTGACCCACCAGGCCCACCGTCGTCCCTGCCGAAGTTGGTTGGCTACCAGGGCAATCACCACGACGTTGACCACCGTGTCGAGAAGGGTGTTGCGGGCGCCGGCGGTCGGTCCGAGCGGGCCCCGGCCCGGTGCCACGACGATGACGATGTAGACGGCGGCCATCACGAGGAGCCCGACGAAGGCGATGGTGCGTACTTCGCGGCGGGTTCGCGGCCGCCACCCGCGTTCGGCGGTGCTGAAGTACCGTTCGCCGATCACCAGGCACATGACGAGTGCCACCGCATGCGTGATGTCGGCGAATTTGCCTTCGAAGAGCAGCCCGATCACCACGTAGGCGACCAGGATTGCGCGCAGACGCAAACGCCACGGGGAACGCAGCGTCGCGCTGGTGGCTGCCACGGCACCGATCATCGCGGTCGTGCACCCGACGTCCCGCACCTGCGCGAGGTCATGGCCCCATGGCAGCCCGGCGGCATCTAGCCCGGCGGCGATCAACGATGCGCCGACCACACCGGTGATCTGTGCGAGGGCACAGATCAGCGCGATTCGCTTGGTGCCCAACCGGATTTCGCACCAGCCCACAACGACCACGAAGACCGCGGTGATGGTGATGTACTGACCCGGCGTGAGCCCGAAGAACCAACTCGACACCACCGTCCACCAACGGCCTTCGCGGAGGGCCGGCCATCCGATCGCGACGTCGTTGAACCAGGAGAATCGTGTGACGGGTGTCCACAGCGCGCCGGTTGCCAGCCCGATCACCACGATTGTGCTGGTGAGAAGCAGGGTGAACCGCACCCGGCGCACCAGCTGCCGCAGCGTCGGAGTGGCAGCAGGATCCTTGGAGTGCAGGACAACGGGTGCGGCCGGTGCCGGTGCAGCGTGTGGCTGCGGGTCGGCTGGTTCGAGCGCGTCGCCGCCAGCCTCGATGCACGCGCGGATCCGGTATGACAGCACCGCCAACATGAACAGCCCGAACGCGACGATGTAGAGAGCCACCCGCACTTGGTCCGCGAATTCGACGAGCGCGGTGAGCGCTGTCGACACCAGCGCCGCCATTCGCAGCGACCGCAGCCGCGACAATTCGCTGCGGTTGCGGTCGAGCAGTGCAGGTACTGCCAACGCCAAGGTGATCAGTGCGCTGGCGAAGAGGATTCCGTCGCCGATACCCATCGGGCCGACAAACAATGTCCGGTCGCTGTGGCCCGGCAGGAACCCCCACGCCGACAATTGGATGATCCCTTTGCCCGCCAGATACAGGGCGATGGCAACCATCACCCCGCCCAATACCGGCACCCATCGAGGGCTGCGCACAAACCCGGGAACCATTTGAACCAGCTGGGTACCCAGGGCACGCAGATGCTCTGGGCGGTCTTGGGATTGAGCCAGCAATGTCCTGATCGCGGCCACCGATTCGTCATTGGCACCGAGTTCTTCGGCCCGGGTCAATGCGCGTTCGGCGGTCGCCCGGTAGTGCGCCCCCAAACCCAAGGCGACGCCGTCGGCGGCGATCGCGGCGGCGTTGGCAAGGCATTCTTCCCGGCTGGGCTGCCGAAAATCGCGGATTGCCCGGTTGATCACCAGCAAGACCAAGATCGCCGTGTACATGATGGCGGCTGCGGGCTGGAAGAAGTAGTCGTTCGACTTGGTGACGAATTTGCCGATTTCATCGAGGAACAGGCCGAAACCGATACCGCCGATGACGACTGAGATGACTCGGACTCGGTGGCCCAGGAACATCCAACCCAACATCAGACCGACCATCATCCCGGCGGCCCCCCAGACCGCATGTGCGATGTGCACAGTGGCCGTGCCCAATTGGGGGTAGCCGGTCGCGGCCAGGTACGCCCGGGTGACGAGGATCGTGCAGATCGCCACGATCAACGCGGCTTCTGCCGACGCTGCGCCGTTCACATCGCGCAGCGGTCGTCTCGGCCGTCGTTCCACGGCTGTTGATGTCCCCATTGCGAGCCCTCCCCGACGTCTGCGTCAATTTCGCAGTATATGGCGCAAAGTGGTCGCCCATGCGAGATATTTGGGATCGCGCTTCCCGCGTATTTGGCGCCGCTGAATGAAGAGCGGTAGTGCACGAATTTCGAATGGTGTTGGGAAACTCGATGATTCAAATATTGTGCAGCGTAGGATGCCGACGTGGTCAAGGTGCTTGACGCCTCTATCATCGATGGCTGGCTCTTGATGGTCATCAACATCCTCGGTGTGCTGGGTTTCGTGTGGCTGTTGGGCAAACCATCGCGACGCTTTTTTGTTGCCATTGCCGCGATTGCGCTGCCGGTGGCAATAGCGGTGACCTTTGCGGCACGGTGGTACGTCGAAAAGCAATGGCGTCCGGTTCCAGAGCCGATTCCGGACGTCGTGTATGTCTGGTCGGGCGTATGCGTCGTCGGGCTGGCAATTCTGGTAACTCGGTTGATGTTTGCCGAGGCGATCTGGCGTCGGGTGGTGACGGTTTGCGCCGCCGGTCTGGTGGTGCTGCTCGGCGTCGCCCATGTGAACAGTCATTTCGGCCAATACCCAACCCTGCGAGCGGCCTTGGGGCTGGACCACATCAATACGGCGAATGCGTCCGAGTTGAGCAAGGCGAAAACGGTGGTGCCGTTGTCGCAGTGGCGAAAGCCGTCGGGGCTGCCCGCTCATGGAACCATCGCGACCGTGACGATCCCGGCTTCGGCGTCGCAGTTCGCCGCCCGGGCGGCCAGAGTGTATTTGCCGCCGGCCTATTCCAGTAGTCCTCGACCGCGGTTGCCTGTTCTGCTGTTGCTCGCCGGTCAGCCCGGTGCTCCGTCGGATTGGCTCGTGGGTGCGCGACTTGCCGACACGATGGACGACTACGCCGCAGCGCACGACGGTGTCGCGCCCCTCGTCATCGTCGCCGACGGCACCGGAACCGCCATGGGTAATCCGCTCTGCATGAACTCGGACCTGGGCAATGCCGCAACCTACCTGACCACTGACGTGACCGATTGGGCCACAGGCACTCTCGATGTCGACGTCGATCGCGCCAAATGGGCTGTCGGCGGCTTGTCGTACGGCGGCACGTGCGCCCTGCAACTCGTCACCAACTACCCCGATCAGTACCCGACCTTCCTCGACATGTCCGGTCAGTTGGAACCGACGCTGGGTGACCGCCAGCGAACGATCGCCGCTGCTTTCGGTGGTGACAACGCGAAGTTTGTTGCGGTCAATCCCGCCGATCTGATGCGGACGCGGCGCTACCCAACCGTCGCCGGCGTATTCGTCGTCGGTGCCGACGATCGCGAATATCGGCCAGGCTTGGAGAAGCTCTACCAACTGGCCAAAGACGCCGGCATGGATGTGCGCTTCGAAACCGTGCCCGGCGGCCACAGCTTCCCCGTCTGGGCGGCCGGTCTGAAGAAGGAACTTCCCTGGCTCGCAGGAAGGTTGGGGCTTGCCGATGGAACCACGGGCGACCAGAAGAACTAGTGGGACGACCGGTGATGAGCTTCCCAGACGCCGAATGGGCAACTATGACACGACGTTTCGCGAAACGCGTGTCATAGTTGCCCGCAAGCCGGAGGTACCCCCAGGCCATTCGGCGGGTACGGCTAGGGCTTGATTCGCATCTTCCCCGGCGACCAGAGTCCGCTGTGGACGGCGGTGCCCAGGTCCAGTTCAGCTGTCGTCGCGTCGACGACGGTCGTGAACTGGCGCAGCGAGCCCCAGTCCCGGCCCCAGTCGTCGGACAGGTACGTCGACATCACGTGAGCCTTCAGCAGCACATCGGTGATACCGAGCAGGCCGCCGTTGATGCCGTCCTGCCAGGTGTCGGTGTCCTGCTTCTTGGCGGTGTAATCCGGTGTGATGCGGAACTTCGGCACTTCGGTCACGCCGTTGCGCACCAGCATCGGCTGCTGGCACGGGAACGCCAGGCCGACAGCCCAGTCCATCAGCACCGGCTGCTTCTTGCCGATGAATTCCTGGATGGTCTTCACCTCGGGCACGCGTGGTGGGGTGACGGCGATCCAGTCGCCCTCGTTGAGCGAAAGGTTCACCGCGACAACTCGAACGTAGGTGGCATCGGCCGGAATCTGACGACGGTCGAAGCGCAGGTTGCGCCACGACGGTGTCGGGCCGATGTCGTAGGGCACCAGCCGTCCGCCCGCGACGGGGTGGCCGTCGGGGCCGGTGCGGCCGTACTCCAGCTCGACGGTCTGGCCCTCGGTGCGGCCCTTGAGTGAGCTGTTGCCGGTGATGGTGCCGGCTGCGGTGACGACCACGAGCGGGTGCGCGGCATCGGCGGCGGGCAGGCCGTACCAGGCCGAAGTCAGCTTGGCCTGCGAGTGCGGGCCGCTGGTGTATGTCCCGGCGACCGGCACCCGTGCGGGGTCCAGGCCGTAGGGCAGCGGCACCGTGGAGCCGTTGATCCCCGGCGTCTTGAGCTTCACCGCGGCGTCCCAGTCCGAGTCGGTGCCCGGCATCGGGAAGTCCAGTCGAATTGCTTCGGCGACAATGTGATCCGGCACGCCGTTGGGGGTGAAGCCGACGGGCTCGATACCACCGAGAGCGCCCAGCGGGCCGTAGTCACCGGCCTGCGGGGTCAGGAACCCGGCATTAGAATCAGGCTCCACGAGTACGTTGTCGGCCAGCCCGCAGCCGCCCTTCAGTGCCCGCAGGTTGCTCGCCAGGTTCGAGTACGTCGGGTATTCGCGCGCCGCACCGATGGCCATCGAGGCCACGCAGACCACGACCATGAAGGCAGCGGCCAACGGAATGGGTGCCGCGGTGACCAGGCGGGTGAGCCGGCTTTCGGGGCGGTCGCTGTTGAAGTGCAGCCAGAACGCCCACAGTGCCGTGATCACGAACAGCGTCAAAAAGATTGTGCTGAGCTTGATTCCGCCGACGGCCACCATGTCGTTGTTGAACGGCACGCCGTAACTCGACACGTACCACCAGCCATTGGTGGTGGCCGAGACCAGCGCCAGCAGGAACAGCACCGCGGAGGTGACGGCCATGCGGTTGCGCGCCGATTTCAGGACGGACCGCGACACCAGCACCGTGGCCACCGCGGCCATGGCCGCGCCCACGGCCGCGAACAGGCCGAAGTGGTGCACCCACTTGGTCGGGGTGAACATCAGGCAGAACATGGTGGCGAAGATGATGCCCATCAGTCGCCAGACCGGACCGCGCGCGATGCCGGGGACCCGCTTGCGCCGCAGGATCATGAACATCGAGGTGAAGAGGCTCAGCGCGGTCAGCAGGAAGCCGAAGCGCCGGGTCATCGAACCGTCGACCGTCGGCAGGAACAGGTAGTAGTACCGCAGATTCTCGGTGTACCAGGCCTGGCTCGGGCCGATGGCGGTGCGAATCCTGGTGGCCTCCAACACTCCTGCCGCGGTCTGGTTGACGAACACCACCGTCAGCACCACGAAGCCGGCGGCCAGCAGCGGCAGCACCAGCGGCCAGGTGCCGACCTCACGCCGCCGCTTCACCAGGATGCGCAGGATCGGCCGGCCGCCGGCCAGCAGCGCCGCCACGGCGATCAGGCCGGTCGGCTGGATGCCCAGCGTGAACGCGGCGCTGATGATGGCGAGCGCGGCCGGGGTCAGCCGGCTGGTGCCGATGGCGCGCTCGATCAGCACGTAGGTGATCAGGGCGCCGGTCGCGATCTGCCCTTCGGGGCGCAGGCCGTTGTCGAACGGCATCCACGCGGCCATCAGGACCAGGCCCGCGGCCCACATGGCGGCGCGGCTGCCCGCGACTGCGGGGCCGAGTCGGGGGAGCACTTCGCGCGACAGCAGGAGCCAGCAGATCAGTGCACACACCAGGTCCGGCAGTCGAATCCAGATGCTGGCATCGCTGACGTGGGTCATCAGGGCCAGCACGTTGTAGTACCAACCGAACGGATCCTCTGGGCTGCCGAACCAGCGGAAGTAGTTGATCATGTACTGCGCGTGCGGCGCGACGCGCGCCATCTGCAGGATGTAGCCGTCGTCAGATGAGCCGGCGCCCAACACGTGCCAGAGCAGGAACCCGCCGATCACGACGCCGTCGACGATGTTGAAGGTCCGCCAGCGGCTCGGGATCAGCCGCTGCATGCGGCGGCCGTCCAGGCGGTCCAATCGCCAAAGGGCCAGCAGCGCAACGATGGTGGCTGCGATGCCGCCGAACATCGCGGTGTACTTGATGATGGTCGGCCGGTTGATGAACCGGGTGTCGATGGTTGCCGACACCGAAAGACCTTGCGGTGCTGCGCCCTTCAGGTCGGTGAAGATGCCGACGACGGACGGCCGCAGGTTGGGGTCGGCGAAACCGGTCCGCAGCTCCTTGCCGTCGGTTCCGGTCAGGCCGACGAACGTCGCGAAAGTCCCGCTCTTGTCCGAGATGATCTCGATGCGCGAACAACCGGGACTGCCAATGGCTTTCAGACGCGGCACGCTGGCGATCACCACGTTGCGGTCGGTGACGTCGACGCGGCTGCTGGATACGTTGACCAGCAACCCGTTGAGCGCGGCCTGCTTGCCGTCCTTGGGCACCGTGCCGAACACCAGACCGCCCGACGGCGGCAGCGTCCGAAGCACGTCGCACGGGATCGTCGCCGTCATCGACACGGGTGTCTGCGAGATCAGCGGCGCGGTCACGTTGCCGAACTGGCCCTGCTGTGGCCAATTGAGCTGCGCTGTCGACTGCACCACCGGCAGCAGCGGCGTCAGCGCCGACAGCACGAAGCCGATCAGGCCCGCGACGATCGCCACCCACCGGGTGACCTTGACTTGCTGTGCGTTCATTCCCGTCCCGGTCATGGCAGGGCCCGGATCGGGCCACGGCGGCTCCAACCGTTGACGGTCATGGTGCCTTGGTCAATCGATGCGGGCGGGGCCACTGACGGCGGCACGACCGGGTCGTACCGTTCGATCGAGCCCCAGTCCCGGTACCAGTCGCCCCGCAGGTAGGTCGGGATGGTCGACGTGCGCAGCAGCGCCTGGATGAACAGGAACGGGCCACCCTTCTGCGCCGACTGCCACATGTTCGACGACACCACGACCTGCTTGGTGTTGGGCAGGATGCGGTACTGCGGCAGCTCCGCCACGCCGAGGTGCTCGGCGAACGGGCGCTGGCACGGGAAATTCGCGGCGGTGGCGATGTCCATCAGGATCGGCGTCTGCGACCCGAGGAACTGCTGTGCGGTCTGCAGGGTCGGGACCCGCGGCGGCGTGAAGCCGAACCATTGGTCCTCGGACAGGTTCGGATCGTCGGCGACGATGCGTGCGACGTTGGCCTCCGGCGGCGCCCACTTCAGCGGGAATCGCAGGTTGCGCCAGGCGTATTGGGCGAACGTGTCGATGGGCTGAACCTCAGCGAGGGCCTGGTAACTACCGTCCGGCCGGTGTATCCCCCACTGCAGTTTGAGCGACTGGCCGTAGTGGAACTCGTGCTCTTCGTCGTAGTACCAGATGGCGCCAGCCGCGGCGACGGTGACGAGCGGCCGGTCCGCACTACGTGGCGGCAGCTGGTACCAGGCTGACGTGGCCTTGGCCGCGACGCCGTTCTCCTTGTAGCTGCCCATCACCGGCGTGCGGGCCGGGTCGAGACCGAACGGCAGGAACACGTTGGAGCCGTTCACGCCGGTCGGGCCGTAACCGCCACCGGTGCCGGCCGCGAAAGCGATGCCGACGTTGGGCTTGTTGGGTGAGCCGTCGGAGTTCACCGTGCCCGGGTTGGCGACGACGGGGTGCGGCGGGGCCAGCGAGTCGCTGACGCCGTTCGGCGTGAAACCGACCGGGTTCTCGCCGCCCAGAGGGCCGTACTTGCCCCAGGTCTGGCCACCGGCGGGCTGCAGCAGACCGGCGTTGGTGTCGGCCTCGACGAGCACGTCGTCGGCCATGGCGCAGGTCTTGTCGGACAACCCCAGTGCGTCCAGGTTGGCCCGTGCTGTCGTGTACTGCGGGTAACGCTGGACGAAGCCCTTGGCCATCGAGCCGACCTCGAGCACGACCATGATGATCGCGACGATCAGCAGCGGCGTCGACGCCAGCGCCCGGTTGCGGCGGGTCTCGGCGACCTCGGTGTGGCCGGCGTAGTCGATGCGGAAGTGCAGCCAGCCCGCGAGCAGTGCGGTGATGATCGCCAGTACCAGGAACATCGACGTGACGGGGTGGCCGGCGAGCACGGGCTGCCGGTCGAACCACGGCACTCCGTAATTGCCGACGTAGAACCAGCCGTTGATCCCGGACGTGGCCCAGGCCAGGACGAACAGCAGCGCCGTCACGTATAGCGCCAGGTTGCGTCGGCTGTGCAGCCCTACCGTGGCGAACGCGAAGGCGATGATGGCGCCGAACGCGCCCGACAGTCCGGCGAACGCACCGAACTGCACGGCCCACTTGGTGGGGGTGAAGTGCAGGAGCAGCAGGCCCAACATGGTGCTGCCGAGCAGCCGCCACACCGGCCCGCTGGCCAGGCCCCGCACGCGGCCCTTGCGCAGCAGCAGGGTCAGCGTGCCGAACAGGCACAACAGCAGGATCAGCACCGAGAAGCGGCGGGTTAACGAACTGTCCACCGAATCTTCCACAGTGAGGAAGTAGTAGCGCAGGAACTCCTGATACCAGGAGATGGTCGGGCCCACCGTGTACTTGATGCGGGCCGATTCGGCGACGGTGGCCAGGGTCTGGTTGCGGAAGATCACCGTCAGGATCAGTGCCGCGGACGCGGCCAGGGTCGAGATCGGGGCCAGCAGACCGGTCCCGGCCCGGCGGCTGCGTACCGTGCGGACCAGGGCACGGGCGCCGACCAGCAGCGGAGCCAGCGCGATCAGGCCCTGCGGTGCGGTGGTCGCAGTGAACGCCGCGACGATGATGGCGACAGCCGCGGGGGCCAGGCGCCGGGTCGCGATGGCGTATTCGATCAGCACCCAGGTCGCGATCACGCCGAAGGCGATGAGCGGTTCAGGGCGCAGGCCGTTGTTGAACGGGTACCAGGCGGCCAGGAAGACAGCCGCTGCGGTCCATATCGCGATCACATTCGCCGACACTCCGCGGGCGCCGGGGCCGAGCCGCGGCAACACCCAGCGCGACAGCAGCGTCCAGGTCGCCATGCCGGCCAGCAGTGCGGGCAGTCGCATCCACACGCCGGCGGTGCTGACGGTCGCCATGTGCGCGAGCACCGACTGGTACCAGTCGAACGGCGCTTCGGACGTGCCGAAATAACGGAAGTAGTTGGCGACGTAGCCGGCCTGGCTGGAGACCCGGGCGATGGTCAGGTTGTAGCCGTCATCGGAGGAGATCGCGCCGATCAGGTGCCATCCGACGAGGCCGGTGAACACCGCGATGTCAGCGAGCCAGTGCCAGCGGCTGACCTTCCAGAAACGCTGCCAGCCGTCGTGCACCCGACGGCCGTCCATCCGGTCCAGCAGCGCCAGCGCGAGGATGGAGACCAGCGTCAGCACCACACCGAGGCCGATGGCCACGGACTTGAGCAGCGTGGGCTCGACGATGAACCGGGTGTCGACGTCGACCCGCGCGGACAGACCGGGCTGCGCAGGCACCTTGAGCTCGGTGAAGAGGCCGGCCACCTGGGGCTTCTTCTCCACGCTGCCGGTTCCGGTCGCGCCGGGCAGGCCGATGAAGTCGGCACCGACGCCGCTGTTGTTGGCCCACAGGTGCAGGCCACTGCACTTTCCGGCGGCGATGTCGGAGCGCTTGGCGACCGCGGCCACGGTGTCCCGGAAGGCCACGACGACGTCGGTGGCGTTGGCCCGGACGAACAGCCCGTTGCGGGTGGCGTCGATGCCGTCGGGTGGGATGGTCGAGAACACCAGACCGCCGGCCGGCGGCAGGCTCGCGATGGCCTGACAGGGGATGGAGACATCCAGCGCCAGCGGCGCACCGGACACCAGTGGGGCGGTGAGGTCAGAGACGTTTCCGCTGACATTTGGGGCCTGGGGCCACAAGATGGTCGCGGTCGTCTGCTTGACGGGCAGCAGTGGGGTCAGCGCGCAGAGCAGCAGACCGGCAAGGCCCGCGATGATCGCGACGAGACGGGCAGTCCTGGCAGGCACGAGGCTCAAGACTAGGCGACGTGGGTGTGTGTCCTAGCCCACTGACGGCGAATGTCGAGGTAGTTGGCCGGAATGTGACCCCTCAGTGGAGCTTGTTGCCTTAGGGAGGCGCGGGAAAGCCGCGGGTTTTCTTGTCCGCGAACTCTGGGTGATCGATTTCGTAGACGAGCTGGTCCAGCGGTGAAGTCTTGACGCCGACCTCGCACTGGGTTCCAAGATTCTCCAGGTCGGCCTTGCCGTAGCAAACCCCGCAAAAGCACCGCCAGGGACGCGAATTTCGCACCGAGAGCTACGCGAGCCTGACCGCACGGCGATTTCCGCGCTGGTTCACCGCCACCCAGTCAGGAATGACGCGCTCTCTGCCCGGCGGTCCGGCCGGGGCGACTAGGAATGCCGCAGCGGCGCAGGCGCCCACCAGCCGCTGCGCTTGGCCTTCCCGAGGTCGATCTGAGCCGGCTGCGCGTCCGGGTAGTACTGGGTGAACCGCTGTAGCGAGCCCCAGTCCCGGAACCAGTCGTCCTTCAGATACGTCGGCACCGGGGTGGCCTTGAACAGCAGCTCGGTGATGCCGAGCGGCCCGCCGCCCAGGTAGTCCATGACAGGCGAGTTGGCCTCGGCGCCGAAGCGGTCCGGCAGGATGCGCCACTTGGGCACCTCGGTGACGCCGTTGTTGTGGCCGAACGGGCGCTGGCACGGGAACGCCAGCCCGACGAGCCAGTCCAGCATCACGGGGTCGGTGGAGCCGACGACGTCCTGCAGAGTCCGCAGCTTCGGGATGCGCGGCGGGGTCAGTGCGATCCAGTGCTGGGGCGCGAGGTCGTCGTCGGTGGCGACGATGCGGATCAGGGTGGCGTCGGGCGGGATGGCGGCCATCGGCGCGCGCAGGTTGCGCCAGGCGGGTGCCGCGCCGACGTCGGCGAAGCCGACGGCCCCTGCCACGAGGCCTTGCGCGGCTTGACTTTCAGTGGCGTACTCGACCCGCACCTCGCCCTGGTTGAAGCGGCCCGCGGCAGCGACGACCAGGAGCGGTCCGGCCTGATCGCGCGCCGGCAGCCGGTACCAGCCCGAGCGCATGCGTGCGGGGATCTGGACGCCGGGGCGCCAGCTACCCAGCACCGGGGTGGTCGCCGGGTCGAGGTTGTACGGGAGCTTGGCCCGGGAGCCGTTGGCGCCCATCCCGGCGGTGGTGCCGCCTTCGGTGCCGGGCTCGGCCCCGGAGACGACGCCGCCGTCGTTGTCGGCGAAGTTGGTGCCGCCCGGCGGTTCCATCACGGGATCCGCGGAGACGTCCGCGGGAATTCCGTTGGGCGTGAAGCCTTCTGCGCCACCGGCGCCGAGCGCGTCACCGACGGTCCCGGCCTGCGGGACGAGCTCGCCGGCGTTGGGATCCTGCTCGACCATGACGTCGTCGGCCAGGCCGCAGGTTTTACCGGTGAGGGCTTGCAGGTTGGACCTGCCCACCGACCACGCCGGCCACTGCTGCGTCATGCCGAGGGTCAGCGACAGCACCTCGAAGAACACCACGAGCCACGACGCGATTGCCAAGGGCGCCTGAGGAATCCGGCGACTGACCGGCCTCTCGGGATCATGGTCGTAGAAGTGCAGCCACGCCGCCCACAGCAGCGTCAGGAACGACAGCCCGAACAGGAACGTGGTGAAGCCGAAGTGCCACTCGGGGAACTGATTCGACCACGGCACCCCGAAGTTGGAGACGTACCACCAGCCGTTCACCGTGGCGAATGACAGTGCCATGACGAACAACACGGCAGCGGCGAACATCGCCCGGTTGCGGCGTGACCGCATGGCGACCGTGCCGACCGCGATGGCGGCCAGCGCGCCCAATGACCCGGCCAGCCCCGCGAACACGCCGAAGTGGTGCGTCCACTTGGTGGGCGTGAACATCATGGCCAGGAACGAGATGATCGTGATCCCGACGATGCGGCGGGCCGGACCCGCGGCGGTACCTGGAATTCGCCCCTTGCGCAACGACATTGCGAGCGAGACGGCCAGCGCGAGCAGCAGCGTCAGCACCGCGAACCGGCGGGCGACCGAGCCGTCGGGGCTGGTGGTGAACAGCCGCTCGTAGCGGATGTGCTCGTCGAACCAGCTCAGGGCTGGGCCGACGGTGGTCTTGAAGGAGCTGGCGTCGATCTCGGCGGCCAGCGTCTGGTCGCGGAAGATCAGGATCGCCGTCACTGTGCCGGCGGCCAGGATCGGGGCGAGCAGTGCGAGGTAGCCGAAGCGCGAAGTATGCCGCGCCACAATCGTTTTCAGTGGTCCGACGGCTACCAGCAGGGCGCCGATCGCGGCGATGCCCGTCGGGCCGGAGAAGAGCGTCAGCGCGCCGATGATGATGGCAATGGCCACCGGCAGCAGCCGGCTGGTGGCGACGCCGCGCTCCACCGAGCACCAGGTCAGCAGGATGCCGAGCGCGATGATCGGTTCGGGCCGGATGCCGTTGTTCAGCGGGAGCCAGAACGCCAGGAACATCCCGGCGGCGGTCCAGGCCGCGGCGCGGCTGTTCTTGACGGCGTGGCCGAGGCGGGGGAGCACCTCGCGGCTGATCACCCACCAGCAGGCCAGGGCCATCACGAGCGTGGGGAGGCGCATCCAGACGCTCGACGTGGACACGTGCGCCCACAGCGCCAGCAGGTCGTAGTACCAACCGAAGGGCGCTTCGGGGGTGCCGAACCAGCGGTAATAGTTGGCCATGTAGCCGGCGTGCTCGGAGACCCGGGCCATGGTCAGGATGTAGCCGTCGTCGGAGGTGTTGGCGCCGACGAAGTGCCACCACACCAGGGTCACCGCCACGACGCCGTCCAGCGGCTTCACCGACCACCAGCGCGACGGCAGGAAGCGCTTGTGCGGGACGCCGTCGGCGAGGTCCAGCACGTGCAGGGCGCCCAGTGCGACGACGGTCAGCACCACGCCGAAGATCATCGCGAGCATCTTCAGTAGCGTCGGCGATGTGCTGTAGCGCGAGTCGATGGTGGCCGAGAACGTCAGACCGGGAGGGGCCGCGCCGGACAGGTCGGTGAAGACGCCGACGATCTGCGGGCGGAAGTCGTAGCCGCTCAGCTCACCGCGCAGCGGCTTGCCGGGGTTCCGGTCCTTCGGGCCCTGCACCAGGCCGACCAGCTCGCCGGTGACCTTGTCGGCGTGCGCGGTGAACTTCAGTTCCTTACACGCGGGGCTGAGTACCTGGGTCAACGGCGCGCTGACCACTGGGGTGTTGCGCACGATGACCAGCAGGTCGCCGCCGACGCGCTCGATCAGCAGACCCCGGTCGACGGCCTTGGGTGCCTGCTTGGGCACCGTGGACAGCAGAGTGGTGGCGGGTCCGGTGAGGCCGGCTGCCGTCGAGCACGGGATGGTGATGTCGAGGTCGGTCGCGACGTAGCCGATGAGCGGCGCGTCGACGCTCCTGAGCACGCCCGCCTGCGGCCAGTTCAGCTGTGCGGTGGTCTGCGTGACCGGCAGCAGCGGCGTCGCCATCGCCAGGAACGCGCCGAGCAGTCCGGCGACGATCGCGATCCACCGCGCTGTGCGGTGATTGCGCTCTACCTCAGGTTCCCCGGCCACGGGGCTAGATGTTAGTGGCCGCTACGGATGGCCAGCACAAACGGGCCGACATCGCTCACCTGCCAGTGCTTGCTGTCGAACAGCCGCTCGTCGAGTGCCACCTGGTAGCGGCGCACGTTGGGCTGGTTGGGGTAGACGTCTTCGGCCAGTCTCAGCGTGTACGTGCCGGTGCCGCCATGGCGCATCAGGAACACCGTCGGCGCCTGCCAGGGCAACGTGTCGAGCGCCTTGACGAAGTCATCGGGGTTGGTCATGGTCGCCCAGCTTTCGATGGCGCCGGACCGTTCCTTGAACTGCGCCAGTGGGTTCGCGTAGTGCGACGTCAGGCCCTGGAACCCGTAGTAGGGGTAATAGGACAGGAAGCTGTAGTCGGCGGTCATCACCACGGTCTCGTTGCGGGGCTTGCCCGTCGCGGCGGTGATCTTCTGGTCGATCTCCTTGTAGTACCGCTCGGAGCCCGGGGGACGACGGTCGGCGCGCTGGCCATAGCCGTCGGTGTCCGTATAGGCGACGGCGATGTCGGCCCGCAGGATGTCGGGGATCGCCTGGCTGAACGACACCGCGCCGATCGCGCCGATGGTGGCGGCCACGGCGATGATCCGGTTGGTGGTCGGCTGTGCGTAGTGGTGCGCCAGCCCGCGCGTGGCCTCGAGGACGCCGAAGGTGCCGGCCGCGACGAGCAGCACCAGCAGGGTGGGCTGCAACCGGAACGACAGCAGGGTCGTCCGGGCGAGGGTGGCCAGCATCGACAACAACGACCAGGCGTACACCGAGACGACGGCCGTCGCCAGGGCTGCCGCGCGGGTCGAGTTGCGGGCCCGGACCACCAGCCACAGGGTGCCGAGGAGACACATGACGCCCAGCAGTGTGGCGTCGAGCATCGGGAAGGTCAGCTGCGCGCCGGACATCGGCAGGTAGTGCAATGCCGTGGATTTGTCCGCGGGGTGGTGCCGGGTGGCGAGCAGATAGGGGCCCCAGTGGATGGCGGCGATGACGCCGGCGATGACGGCGATGACGCCCAGCCGGAACAGCGGTTCCCACCGTCGCCCGGTCGCGGCCAGCAGCAACGCCATGAGCGTCAGCGTAAGGGCGAGGTAGCCGAGAAACAGGGTGTAGAAGAGCGCGGCGATACCGAGGAAAAGTCCTGTGCCGATAACCGCGGCCCACCCACTGCGCTGGCCCCCGCTCGCCTGCCGCGCGGTTGCCTTCAGCCCCGACCAGGCCAGCACGATGACCGGCGGCATCAGGACCACGATGACGGCCGAGTACGGCTCGGTCGACGAGTAGGCCAGTGTCACCGCGGCGGTCGCGGTGGTGACGGCCAGGGCGTACTCGAACCGAATCATGGCCGCCCACAACACGAATGCGGCCACGATCGCCGCCGTGATAGTGACGACAGCCCACGGCTTGAACATCTCCCACGCGGGCGTGCCGGTCAGCGCGGCCGCCCGGCCGCCGAGCCAGAACCAGCCCGACGGGTAGTACGGCGGCAGACCCAGGTACGTCATGTCGTGCGGGACGGCGGTATCGGCGAGGCGCGTCAGGTACTCGGTGCGGAACTGCTGGTCGACCGAGATGCCGAACAGATACAGCTTGGTGGCGCCCAACGGCATACCGAGGGTGACGACCGAGAACGCCGCCAGCAGCGACGTGGCCGCCAGTTTGGCGCTCTTGTGCCAGCCGCGGCGCCACGCCCACCCGGTCAGCAGCAACCCGATCAGCACGGCGCACTGGCCCGCGGTGGTCAGGGCATGCAACTGGTTCGACGAGTTGAACGCCGGCCACTGCACGCGCGCGATCGCTTGCAGCGCAATGACCGCGATGACCACCGCCAGCGCCATGGCGGCCAGCATCTGGCCGCTCACCCTGGCACCCGCGGCCAGCGCGCTGCGCATCAGAGCGGGAGTTTGCGGAAGACCGACCGCGGGATGTGCCGGATGACGGCCATCAGGTAACGCACCGGGTTCGGTGCCCAGATGAGCTCCTTGCCCTTGGCTGCGGCAGCGACGGCCTGGCTGGCGACGTCTTCCTTGTCGACCGTGAACGGCGCCTCCTTGGCGCCGGTGGCCTTCCAGTGCTCCAGCGTCGTGGTGGTGCGGACCTGCCCGGGGCGGATGACCAGCACGCGAACCCCGAACTCCCGCAACGCCTCTCCGAGGCCGAGGTAGAAGCCGTCGAGACCGGCTTTGGTGGAGCCGTAGACGAAGTTGGACCGGCGGACCCGCTCACCGGCGACCGACGACATCGCGATGATCTGTCCGAAGCCCTGCGCCTTCATCTTCTCGCCGACCAGAACCCCGACGGAAACCGCTGCGGTGTAGTTGATCTGGGCGGTCAGTACGGCCTTCGACTGGTTCTGCCACAGTTCCTCGGCGTCGCCCAGAATGCCGAACGCAACGATCGCGACGTCGACATCGCCCTGCGCCCAAGCGGATTCGATGATCGCCGGGTGGGACTTGGTGTCCAGCGCATCGAAATCGAGGTACACGACCTCCTTGGCGCCGGCCGCCTCGATCTGCGCGATGGCGGCCTCGCGCTTGGGCGCGTTCGGCAGGTCGGCGAGGATCACCCGCGCCTTGGCATTCTTGAGGTAGCGCTCGACGATGGCCAGGCCGATCTCCGAGGTACCGCCGAACAGCAGGATGGTCTGCGGGTTGCCGGTTGCGTCAATCATGGATTTCCTTTTCAAGATTCAGAGGAGCTCGAGCCGGCGGGCCATGTCGGAGGCGAACACGCCGTTCGGGTCAGCCTTGCGGCGAATGGCGATCCACTCGTCGATCCGCGGGTACATGCGGTGGAAGCTCTCGGCGCTGACGCGGGAGTCTTTGGCGGTGTACACCCGGCCACCGAATTCCATTGCGCGCTTGTCGAGTTCGTTGAGGAACTCGTTGACGCCCGGCCGGTTCGGGAAGTCCAGGGCGACGTTCCAGCCCCGCATCGGGAAGCTCAGCGGCGCCTTGTTGCCCGGTCCGAACAGCTTGAAGACGTTCAGCGCCGAGTACTGCTTCTGGGTGTGCATCCAGCGGATGATGCCCTTGAACTCATCGAGGGCGTCGGGTGGTACCAGGAACTGGTGCTGCGCGAAACCTGCCGGGCCGTAGGCGTATTGCCAGCCCGAGGTGATGTCGAGCATGTGGTAGAACTGCGTCAGATTGACGATCTTGCCCTGGTAGTTGCCACTCATCCGGTAGAACGCTTCGCCGATCATGGACAGCGAAAGCTTGTTCATGAAACTCACGGGGAAGACGTTCGGGATCGCCGGCAGTTGGGGCGCGGTGAACTTCAGCGGGTCTTTCGCCAGCTTGGCCGGCAGTTGATCGACCTTGGCCAGGCTGCCGCGGCTCACCGCGGCACGGCCGAGCTTGGGCTCCGGGCTGATCAGGTCGAACCAGGCGCTGGAGTACGTGTAGTTGTCCTCGCTGCCGTCCTGGTGCACGGCGACGGTCTCTTCGAGGTCGTGCGTGGCGATGCCGTCGGCGATGAAATATGCGGTCTCCGTGCGGGTCATCTTGATGCGGGCCCGAATCACGATGCCCGTCAACCCGTTTCCGGCGACGGTCGCCCAGAACAGTTCGCTGTCCGGACCGTCCGGGGTCAGCGTGTGCACGTCGCCGTCGGCCATCAGCAGGTCCAGCGACATCACGTGGTTGCCGAAGCTGCCCGCGCTGTGGTGGTTCTTGCCGTGGATGTCCGAGGCGATGGCGCCGCCGACGGTGACCTGCCGGGTGCCCGGCAGCACCGGAACCCACAGTCCGAACGGCAGGGCCGCCTTCATCAGCTGATCGAGGCTGACGCCGGCGTCGACGTCGGCGATGGCGGTCTCGGAGCTGATCGAATGGATCCGGTTCAGCGCCGTCATATCGACGACGATTCCGCCGCCATTGCAGGCCTGGTCGCCATAGGACCGGCCGAGGCCGCGGCCGAGGATGCCTCGGCGCAGGTGGGAGGGGCTTGAAGAGTTTGCGTCCGCGACCCGCTTGACCGCCTCGGCGATCACTGATACATCGGGTGTGGACAGCACGTTTGCCACGGACGGTGCCGTGCGGCCGAACCCGGTGAGGGCGCGGCGCGTCAGGGGCAGCGTGGCGTCAGGCTGGGTAGACATAACGGTCAAAGGGTACCGGCCAACCTCACTTCAGCCGGAAAATCACGGCTCGCTGCACCACGAAGTTGATCACGGTCGCGGTGCCCTGGGCGATGACGAAGGCCACGGGCCGCCGCCAGGACTCGCCGGCGAATTGCAGATAGAACAGCTGATTGATGCCGACCTGCAGTCCGAAGGTGACTGCGTACAAGGTCACGACGGCGATGAATCGGGCCCGGCTGGGTTCGGCCTGGAAGGTCCAGCGCCGGTTGATGAGGTACGCCGTGGTCGTGCCGGCGATGAAGCTGAGCGTCTTCGCGATGAGTGTGGCCCGGGCGTCCGGCATGCCGTTCGCCACGAAAATCGAGCTGAGCAGTGCGTAGAGACCGTAGTCGACAACTGCGGACAAGCCGCCGGTGACGACGAATCGCCACGCCTGGGTCACCAGTCCCAAAGACGCCTCGACGGCTTTCTCGGCGCTGCGTTCGGCATGGTGTTCGGCGGGGATGTCCACTGGCTCGGCCACCCGGGCAGCTTACGTGCACCATGGACACGTGACCGATCTGCTTCAGGCATGGCACACACTGCTGTCGCGACATTCTCAGTCGCCGCGGGTGGACGACGTCGGAGCGGCTCTGCTGGGCCGCTGGGGCGAGCCGCACCGCAGTTACCACGACCTGAGTCACCTGCGCGGCATCCTTGCCGGAGTGGACGCCCTGGAGGGGTTCGCCGACGACCCTGACGCGGTGCGCCTTGCCGCCTGGTATCACGACGCGGTGTACGCGGGCCAGTCTGACGACGAGGAGAACAGCGCGCTGCTCGCAGAGTCTGACCTCACCGATCTGGGTGTGGACCCGGCTTTCGTGGCAGAGGTGGGCCGCCTGGTGCGGGTGACCATCACCCACGACCCCGCGGCCGGCGACCACAACGGCCAGGTGCTGTCCGACGCCGACCTGGCCGTGCTGGCCGTGCCGCCGGCGGACTACCAACACAACACCGCCCGGGTGCGGGCCGAGTACGGCCACGTCAGCGATGCGGATTTCGGGCTGTGGCGGGGCCGGATGATCGAGGCGATGCTCGCCGGGCCGTCGCTGTACCGCACGGACGAGGGGCGGCGGCTGTGGGAGGACGCCGCCCGGACCAATCTCAAGGCGGAGCTGGCGGCGCTCAGCGGCTGACGGCCTTGAGCACGTCATGTAATGCGGCGAGCGCCGCGTTGAACTCATGATCGGCGGGCGTGCCGAAACTCACCACCACGCCGTCCTGGTGCGGGGTGTCTGCTGCCGCGTCAGGATGGCGCAGCAGCGCCAGCCCGGACAAGGCGATTCCGGCGTCGGCGGCACGCCGCATGGCTTCGTGTTCGGTGCCGTCGGGCAGGCGGATCAGGGCGTGCAGTCCGGCGGACAGCCCACTGATCTCGACATCGAGATCGGACAGCTTCGCCGCCAGCGCGTCGCGCCGGCGCCGGTAGCTGTTGCGCATCCGGCGAATGTGTTTGTCGTACTGGCCGGATTCGATGAAGTCGGCCATGGTCAGCTGGTCGATGGCGTTGACGTAGAACTGCTGTCCGCCCGCCGCGGCCAGTACCGGGTCGATCAGGTTGTCGGGCAACACCATCCAGCCCAGTCGCAGCACGGGGGCCAGGCTCTTGCTGGCCGAGCCGAGATAGGCCACCCGCTCGGGATCCAGACCTTGCATAGAACCGATCGGTTGCCGGTCGTAACGGAACTCGCCGTCGTAGTCATCCTCCAGGACATAGCTTTTCGTGCGGGTGGCCCAGTCGAGTGCTTGGGTGCGCCGCGCAGGATGCAGTGGCACGCCGTGCGGGAAGTGGTGCGCCGGAGTGAGGAGAACCGCTGCAGCGCAGGTCTTTTCGAGTTCTTCGATGACGGCGCCACGATCGTCGATCTGGATCGGCACGGTGCCGGCGCCGGCCTCGGCGATGGCGTCGCGGAAGAGGAACAGTCCGTAGTTCTCGACGGCAATGGTGCCCGGCGCGACCACTTTCGACAGCAGCTCGATGGCGTGACGGGTCCCTGCGCAGATGACGATCGACTCGGCTGTGGTGCGGACGCCGCGGGCCCGGGCCAGATAGGTGGCCAGCGCGGCGCGCAGTTCCAGCCGGCCGCGGGCGTCTCCGGTGCGCAACGCCTCGGTGGGGGCGTTGGTCAGCGCTCGGCGGGCCGACGTCAGCCAGGCCTGGCGCGGGAAAGCCGCGACGTTTCCCGATCCGGGCATGAGGTTGTGGGTCGGGGTGCCCGGCCCAGTGCGCTGCGTGGCCGGCGTCGGTTCGGTGTGCGAGCCGACGACCCACGTGCCGGCGCCCTGACGCGAGCCCAGCCACCCTTCGGCGACCAGTTCGGCGTAGGCCTCGGCGACGGTGTTGCGGGCCAATCCGAGGTCGGTGGCCAGTGATCGGGATGGCGGCAGCATCGTGCCGGCCGGTAACCGGCCCGTCCGAACAGCGTCCCTCAGCGCCCGGATCAGCTGGTCACGAGTACCCCGGCGGCCGGGATGAACCGACCGGCCCAGGTCCAGATGCAGGTCCAGTCCGGCACCGCTCGCCGCGGAATTGGCCCACGAAACCACGCATCAATTGAACCATGTACGCGGGTTTTTGATGGCTAACGTCGATGACATGACCGAGACACTGAACGCACCGACCACCACCCACGCCAAGCGCATCGACATCTACGACGTCGCTCCCGAGCTGTACGCCGGATTGATGGCTTTCAGCAATGCCGCGTCCAAGGAGCTCGATTCGACCATCGGCGAGCTCATCAAGATTCGCGCCTCACAGATCAACCACTGCGCCTTCTGCCTCGACATGCACGTCCATGACGCCCGGCGTTTCGGCGAGACCGAGCAGCGCCTGGCTCTGGTTGCGGCGTGGGAGGAAGCCGGCGACCTGTTCACCGAGCGGGAGCGTGCGGCGCTCGCGATCACCGAGGCCATCACCGATCTGAGCCACGGCCCGGTCCCGGATGATGTGTACGCCCAGGCGGCCGCCGTCTTCACCGAGCGCGAGCTGGCGCACGTGGTCGGCATGGCCACCGTCATCAACTCGTGGAACCGACTGAATGCCGCTACACGGAAGGCTGTTGCGCGCCGTCGCTGAATGCGCGGATCGCAGAAGCGAATTCGTCGGGGGCGTCGGACTCGACATAGGTTCCGGCGCCCTCGACGATCACCGTCGTATGGTCACCGAACGTCGCTTCCAACCGCTCGCGTTCCTGCGTGCGAAAGGCGATGTCGGCGTCGCCCCAGATGATCAGCGTGGGCAGGTGGGCCACGTCCGGCAGCCCGGCCTCGACCTCGGCGAAGAATTCCCGGCTCGCGAGGACCCGGCCCGGAAGAACAGCAGACGCCTGGCGCCGCTCGGCGGTGTCGAGTGCGCGGCGGTAGTGGTCCAGCTCGGCGTCGGTGAGCTTTCGCCTCCGGTGGCCGGTCGGTATGAAGGCATTGACGAGCAGATTGAACTGCCGGACCAAAAAGCGCATCGGGAGCCCACCCATGATGCGACCGAAAGCCTCGAAGTGCAGGACCCCGTTGACCGGCCAGGCCCAGGTGTTCGCGAGCACCAGTCGATCGAAGACACCCGGCCTCCGCTGCGCCACCGCCAGGCCGATCATGCCGCCCCAGTCCTGCCCGACCAGCGTGGCGCCCTTGAGGCCGAGAGCGTCGACAAATGCGGCGACGACGTCGGCGTGCTCCTCGGGCAGGTAGCGGTAACCGGGCCGCGGAGTCGACAATCCGAAACCGGGGTAGTCGAGGGCAATGCATCGAAAGTCTTTGCGCAGCAGGTCGATAACGTTGCGGAACAGGAACGACCAGGTCGGGTTCCCGTGCAGCATCAGCAGTGTGGGGCCGGACCCTTCGTCGACGTAGTGCACGGTGTTGCCGTCGATCTCGATGAAGTGGCTTTCGAACGGGAACAGCTCGTCGTCGACCCAGGCTGGCCGTGTGGCCGCAGTGGTGTTGGTCATGGCAACCCCTTGTCGGATCAGCTTCCGGTTATGCTTGAACATCTCATAATCACTTGAGAAATTCAAGTAAAAGGACCGGGCAATGCGAAGCTACGACCAATACTGTGGGCTCGCCCGCTCCCTCGAGATAGTCGGCGACCGGTGGAACTTGCTCATCGTCAGAGAACTTCTCATCGCACCGGCCCGTTATCGCGACCTGATCGAGCGCCTTCCGGGCATTGCGACCAATCTGCTCGCCGACCGGCTCCGCGACCTCGAAGCCGCGGGCGTGGTCGAGCGGAAGCTGGCCGGCGAGGGGAGTGCCGTCGAGTACACGCTGACCCCGTGGGGTGCGGAGTTGCGCCAGCCGATCGAGAGCCTGCTCCGCTGGTCCACTCCGCTGATGATCACCGGCCCCGCCGGCGGTGACTCCTTCCGGCCCGAGTGGCTCACCCTCGCCGTTCCGGCCCTGCTCGACGGCCGGGTCAAGATCCGTTCCGCGGCGACGATCGGTCTTGTGGTCGGCGACCAGACCTTGCAGCTGCGCGCGACCCGGTCCGGCTTCGAAGTCGGCCCGCACGACGGCCGCAAACTGGCCGCCTCCGTCACCGCCGGTCCCGCCTGCATCCTCGGTCTTGCCGCGGGTGCCCTCGCGGTCGGCGACGCCCGCGCGCTCGGCCTCATTCAGGTCGACGGTGATGAGGCCGTCGTCCGATCGGTTTTTGGCGCTTGAGTGGACATCCCGATCGGCCGATCGTGCAGCAACTCTCGTGCGTCGGCCCGGCGGTGCCGCTGTGGTCGGAAACGCGCGTCGCGCGGATTGCGGGCCGGGAGTGTCACCTCGGGCGAATCGGGCGAAGTCCGCGCCACCTGGGAATGCCACGCCGACCAGTAGCTTGTGCAATACTTCCGATTGGTAGCAATTGGCCGGCGGGTCAAGCGCCCGCCGAAATATCTGACGAAATAGTCAATTACGACTACATCTAACACGTCGGGCCGCGGGCTAATGCGGGCCTGAGCAGCTAATAATCTACCAATGAGTAGATGTTTCGCGTGGCGATTTGCCGAAAATGAAACACGTTTCATCTGCTGATTCCTGCGAATTCGTTGGCAATATGCCTTTATGGTGCTGTGGTCAACATCACATCAACCTTCGGGGAAGCATCATGCAAACTGCTGTTCGCTCCAGCCTCACGACCGGCGTTGCGTTGATGGGGGCCGGCGTCATTGCGCTGTCTCCGGTCACGCACCAGCCCGCGCCAGATCTGCACCTGCCGGCACTCCATGCAAGTGCGGTACAGCTCGCCGCGCAGGTGAACCCGATCACCCAGTGGGGGCAGATAATCACCGAGGCCCTGCAGAACACCAAAGGTCTCGTCACCGAGGTGATCGCGGACCCGGCCCCCGTCCTGGGTCAGGTGGTGCGGAACCAAATCGCCAGTGCCGTCACCGTCGGCGGGTCCGTGCGGGACTACCTGGTTGCGGTCGGTCAGCAGCTGGGTGCGACGCCCGAATCCCTGAAGCAGGCATTCCAACAGCTCGCCGCCGGGCAGGTCGCCGATGCGGTGCAGACGCTGTACAGCGCGGTGCTCACGCCCTTTGTCCTGCCGATCCTGACCACCAGCATCCTTACCGATGTTCAAGCCGCATTCCGTAAGCCGGTGCAGAACATGCTGAACGTGATCGACACCGCCATCACCTCACCGAGTGGCGCGGGTTGGGTCCTGGCGGCCGGATTCCCGCTACTTGCGGTGATGAGTGACGTCGTGACCGCCACCGGCGACGGACTCCAGAACGTCGTCAACGGCCTCAGCGCGAAGGATCTCGGTGCTGTCGTCAACGCGATCGTCGCGATACCGGGGTCCATCACCGGCGCCTTGCTCAACGGGTACAACGGCGACGGAGCCGGGATCCTCGGGCCGAACGGCATCATCCAGGGACTGCGGAATGCGTTGGGCGTCATCGCAACCGCGATCACACCGGTGACGCCGCCGCCTGTCGCGGCAGCCAGTGTTCTGTCGCCGGCGGCCACGATGGTCGCCCTGCCGACTGTCGAAAAGGCAACGCCTACCGCCAAGCCGGCCGCAGAGACCAAGGCGCTCGCGGTGGTGTCGACCGTATCGGCGGACAAGACGGCGTCAGACAAGACCGGAACTGACAAGCCCGTAGCAGTTGCCGACAACGGCGCGGCGACTGCCGCCGCAACTGATGCCGCCGAGAACGCGGCACCGGCAGCCAAGCCCGCGGCAGTGTCCGACAACGGTGGCGCATCGGCTCCCGCCGCTGATGCCGGTGACACCGCTACGGGTGCGGCCGCCGCGAAGCAAGATCGCCAGACGCGTGGCGCGAAATCGTCGAGCAGCGATGCCGGCGGTGCAGGGGCGTCCACCGCGGACGGAGCCAAGGGCGCCGGCGATGGGGCGACTTCGGCCGGCAAGAGCGCCACGAAGCCCGCGCGGGACCGCACGAAGGCGAAGGGCGGGAACAGCGCCGCGGCCGATTCGACTGGCAACAGCGGTCGTTCACACGATTCGGCGGCCAAGTCGACCAGTGCGGGTAAGGGTGGTGGCTCGGCCAAAGCCGGCGGTGAGTAAGAGCCAGGCGGCGTTCTGAGCTGGGCGCGCCGCTCAGACATGCGGGTGCTCGGGATCGGCCCGTACTCCGACCGATCCCGAGCGTCGCAGTAATCAGGCAGTCGTGTCGAAAGCGTCCCGGATGCTTTCGCGGGCGGTGGTGAGCTGGGCCTCGACCGCTTCGCGGGCCGACGACGCGGTGCTACGCAGCTCGCTCCACTCGCGGGTGGCGGCCTCTCGCACGTCGTCGCCCTGGGCGGCGGTGCCGGCAACGGTGAACAGTCCGTCCACAGCGGTGGCGGTCAGGGCACCCTGGGCGCGAACCAGCGAACCGGCCACGTGCGATGCGCTGGCGATGACGGCGTTCGGGCCGACGGCGTTGCGGCCGACGTATTCACCGACGGCGCTGCGGATGTCGCGGCCCGATTCGGCCAGCACGTCCTGAACGGCCGAGCCGGTCTCGTTCACCGCGTCCGGCAGGGTGGCGCCGTCGCGCACGGAGGCGATCACCTTGGCCGGCGACTCGACGACAGCCTCGGCAGCCGCGGAGGTGGCGCTGACCAGCTGGCGGGTGAGGCTGTGGCCGGCGTCGAGCTGACGCTCCAGCACGCCGCTCAGCACCTCGCGGATGGCGAGACTGTTGGTCGCTTTCTCGGCGGCGTCAGCGGTCTCGACGAGCTCGGCCTCGATGACCTGCCCGTTCGCGATGTCGTTGGTGGTGGGGGTTTCGGTGATGGTCATGATTGCTCCTGTGGGACGCGGAAAGCCGGTCGCCGCAATTGAACTCCGCGCCGCCGAACCCGAGGTGACGGTCAGATGACCGGCCGGATCCCCGCAGACAACGAGCTAAGTCCGAGACAGTGGTCCGCGTGACACCCGCTCGCTGCGGTCGCCGCACCGGACAAGTGCTGGGCGACCTACACCCAGTACGGCACGCGCGCGCGGTACTGGCGCATCGCGATCGCGGCGACGACCCAGCCCGCGACAGTCAACGTGATCACCACGAGCCAGTGCCGTAGCTCCTGGGGCTCGCCCAGCAACGGCGCGCGAACGATGTCCACGTAGTGCAGAAGCGGGTTCAGCTCAATGATTTTCGACCAGGTGCCCGCGCCCTGGAGGCGTAGCGTCTGGTCGTTCCAGATGATCGGGGTGATGTAGAACAGCAGCTGCACCAGGCTGGCCAGCAGGGGGCTGATGTCCCGGTACCGCGTCGCCAGGATGCCGAAACACAAGGCGACCCAGACGCAATTGGCCACGATCAGTGCCAGCGCCGGGATGACCGAGAGATCGGCCCAGGACCACGGCTTGGGGAAGATGATCGCGATGACGACGAAGATGATGATGTTGTGCGCGAACAACAGCACCTGGCGCCACACCAACCGGTAGACGTGCACCGACAGCGGCGTCGGAAGCTGTTTGATCAGGCCCTCATTGGCGATGAACACGTCGGCGCCTTCGAGGATCGACGCGTTGATCAGGTTCCAGATGATCAGGCCCAGCGTCACGTACGGCAGATGCTCGGCCAGCGGCAGGTGGAACAGCTGGGAGTACAGACCGCCGAGCGCCACGGCCATGGTGCCGGTGGCGATGGTGATCCAGATGGGGCCGAGCACCGAGCGCCGGTAGCGCTGCTTGATGTCCTGCCAGCCCAGGTGCAGCCAGAGTTCGCGCTTGCTGAAGCCGGTCACCAGGTCGCCCCAGGCGCGGCGCAGCGTTTTGGACTGCGCGGCCGCGTCCGTGAACGTCATCGCTGTCCTCCTGAATCGGGTCCGCCCGAACCGGGCCTGGTGAACTTCTCGTCTCGCCCCAAGCGGCGCAATCGCATCCACTCGCGCAGCCCGGCCGGATCACGTCGCGTGACCAGGAAGTACCAGCCGAACCGCACCCACTCCTGGGGAACCAGCTTGCGCATACCGGGCTGGGACTGCAGATATCCGCGGTTGCGGTAGGTGAAGTAGCGCTTGGTGGCGTCGTCGGGGTACTGCGTGTGCATGCGGCCGCCGAGGATCGGCTTGAATTCGTCGGAACCCTGCGGATGCAGATACACCGCGTTCAGGCACGTGCCGAACGGCAGGCCGGAACGCACGAGCCGGCGATGCACCTCGACTTCGTCGCCGCGGACGAACAGCCGGATGTCCGGCACGCCAACGGCTTCCAGTGTCGACGCTCGGAAGAGGGCGCCGTTGAACAACGAGGCGATGCCCGGAAGCAGATCGACGCCGGCCTGTTTGTCCACCTGCAGCTCCGAGACACGCCGGCGCCACACCAGCCCGCGGCGCAACGGAAAGGCCAGCCGCTCAGGCTCATTCAGGTCGCATACCATCGGCGACACTTCGGCCAGATCGTGCTTTGCCGCACAGTCCAGCAGCGTCGCCAGCACCGACGAATCAGCGGGACGCCCGTCGTCGTCGGCCAGCCATACCCAGTCCGCACCCAGGGCCAGGGCGTGCAGGATGCCCAGTGCGAAACCGCCTGCCCCGCCGAGGTTCCGGGCAGAGCCGAGGTAGGTCGTCGTCACGGGCTGCGACTCCACGAGAACCCGGACCGCGGGGTCGTTGTCGTTGTCGACGACGATCACGTGATTCGGTAGGCGCGTCTGGGAACACACCACGGCAAGGGATTTGGCCAACAGCTCCGGCCGCCGGTGGGTCACAATGACCGCGCACAACATGTCGGTCACGCCTGGCGCTCGCGCTCGTTCTCTTCGAGCACCTCGCGCACGTGCCGTGCCGCGTCCTCGCCCTCGTAGGCGCGGACGACGTCCTCGATGCCGCCGGTCATCCGGATGGTGCCGTGGTCGACCCACATCGCGGTTTGGCAGAGCCGGGCCAGGAATTCGTTGGAATGGCTTGCGAAGACCAGGATTCCGGAGCGCTCCACCAGCGCTTGCAACCGGGTGCGGGCCTTCTTCAGGAACTCCGCATCGACCGCCCCGATGCCTTCATCGAGCAGCAGGATCTCGGGGTCGATGCTGGTGACGACGCCCATGGCCAGGCGTACGCGCATACCGGTGGAGTACGTGCGCAGGGGCATCGAGAGGTACTCGCCGAGTTCGGTGAACTCCGCGATCTCGTCGACCTTGGCCAGCATCTGCTTACGGGTCTGTCCGAGGAACAAGCCGCGGATGATGATGTTCTCGAAACCGGAAATCTCCGGGTCCATGCCGACACCGAGGTCGAACACCGGGGCCACGCGGCCGCGCACGGTCGCGGAACCACGCGTCGGCTCGTAGATGCCCGATAGCAGGCGCAGCAGCGTCGACTTGCCTGCGCCGTTGTGCCCGACCAGGCCCACGCGGTCGCCCATGTTGAGCGACATCGTGATGTCCCGAAGTGCCTCGATCACAACGACATTCGACTCGTTGCGGGCAATGCCACCGCCGGCCTTGCCGAGAAACGCCTTCTTCAGCGAACGGGATTTCGCATCGAAGATCGGAAATTCGACCCACGCGTTCTGCGTGGAGATGTGCGGTTCGCTCACGGGCTACAGGTACTGGCCGGTGCCCGAGTGGAACGGGCTGCGACCGCCCTCGGCGCCGGGCGGCAGAGCGCCCTGGCGCATCTGCTCCAATTGCGCGCGGGCCGCCATCTGCTGGGCGAACAGGGCGGTCTGGATGCCGTGGAACAGGCCCTCGAGCCAGCCCACCAGCTGGGCCTGCGCGATGCGCAGCTCGGCGGCAGACGGCACCTTCTCCTCGGAGAACGGCAACGACAACCGCTCGAGCTCCTCGGTCAGCTCCGGAGCCAGGCCGTCTTCGAGCTCCTGGATGCTCGACCGGTGGATGTCGCGCAGGCGGTTCCGGCTGGCCTCGTCCAGCGGCGCGGAGCGCACTTCCTCCAGCAGCTGCTTGATCATGGTGCCGATTCGCATCACCTTGGCCGGCTGCTCGACCAGGTCGGTCAGCGACTTGCCTTCGTCGGCCTGTTCGGGGTCGCCGCCGGGGGCCCCGCCCAACGCCAGGTCTCCGCCGATGACCTCGATGTTGTCGTCGTCTGCTGGGTTCAGCGTCATAGCTGCACTGTTCCTATCTCTTCGCCGGGGCCGCGGTATCGCCGCGCCACTCGTAGATGCGGGACCGCCCGTTGTCGTAGATCTTCGCCCACGACTTCGACTTATCCAGCGACACTAGTCCGTCGGGCATGACGAAACCTCTGACGATGGTCGAGCTGGTGATCACGTACCGGATGTTCAGGGCGTGCACGGCCTGCGCGATCCGCGGATCGGTGTCCGCCTTGTTGGCGTAGGCCCAGAAGATGAAGCGGTGATAGCCCGGCCCCTGTTGCTGCGGGTAGTCGTAGTGGGTCCACAGCGGGTGCAGTCCGGCGACGGCGTACATCCAGGAGGTGCCGTCGGTGTTGGCGTTGCCGATCAAGGTGTCCTTGGCTCCCGGCAGCGTCGCCAGGTAGGCGAAGGCCTCCAGGTTCTTGTCGTTGACCATGATCTGGTCGTACTTCTGGCCGATCAGGTAGCGGTGGCGTGGGAAGTAGTGCCAGGCCAGCCCGACAGTGGAGAAGGCGAGGAGGAACACTGTCACCGCGGCCCAGAACCGTTCGGTGCGGGGCGCCCGTTTCTGCAGCCAGCCGACGGCGAAGGCGATGACGGCGAACGACGCGATCCCGGCGAACGGCGTGATCAACATGGTCACCACGGCAGACAACCGGCGCGGGTCGCTGTAGTAGAGGTCGGAGTACTTGCCGATGACAAAGCCGAGCGGGCCGCCGAACGGTGCACCCGAGTGCACGATCGCGACGATCAGCAGCAGCCACACCGTCAGCGGCCACCAGACCCGCTTGACCAGCAGGATCAGCCCGCCGAGGGCACTGAGCAGGATCAGGATGTTCTGGATCGGATAGTCGTTGAGGTGCCGCGTGTGCTGCACGATGGCGTTGAACAGCACCCGGAGCCTGCTCTGGTGGGTGATGAACGCATGCCCGACGATGATGTCCGCCTGCGCGAGCACCCCGATGAACTGCGGCAGCAGCAGCACCAGCGACGGCACCGCGACGGCGAGCAGGCTCAGGAAGTCGGAGAGCCGGCCGCGCACCGGATGCCACAGCGTCTCGCACAGCCACCACGCGCCGACGAAGGTGACGACGACGACCCCGCCGGTGATGTGGGTGGAGAACACGCCGATCAGGGCGATGACGGCGAGGGGGATGCGGTCGCGGTGCCGCAGGCACGACATGATCAGCACCGTCGTCGGTCCCGCGAGACCGTAGGCCACCAGGTTGGGGACGGCCGCGACGTCGAACTCGACGTAGGGGACGGCGGTGAACGACGCCGCCAGTGCGCCTGCCGCGGCGGCCGCCCCGGCGCTCCAGCGCTGGCACTTGTGCGGCCGCACCATGGCCCACGTCAGGCTCGCCGCGCTGACGGGGAACAGCCAGACGCAGGCTGCCAGCGAATTCAGGGTGTAGGCCGTAGTCGGGGCGGCGCCGGTGAGTTGGCAGAAGACCGCGGCGAGGGCGTGGAACGTCGACGGGTAGTACAGGAGCGCGTGCGTCTCGACATTGCGAAGCTCACCCATGTGCAGCGGCGAGGCCTGACCGACGTCGAGAATCCACCGGATGGTGTTGGCGTGCCAGACCGAGTCCCAGGTGCTCGGAATGGATTGCCAATGCGGCATGCCGACGATTGCTGAAATTGCAATCGCCGTCGCGCCGACGAGAATGCCGGCCGCGACGAACAGGGCCGGGCCGCGCGTGATCGCGAGGGCTTCGGCGGCAGTGTCCGCGAAGCGCCGCAGGGCACGACGAAGCCCGGCAACCACTGCGACCACGATGACGAACGCCAGCAGCGCCGTCCAGCCGTTCCACGGAACGCCGATGGCGCCGAGTGGAACCACAGCCAGAGCAACGATGCCGTAGGTCACTGCGGGGCCGACTGCTATCGCAACGGGCCAGGTTAGCTGTGCTACACGAGCGGTGATTGCTCCAGGGATCACCATGATCAACACGGCGACAAGGACGCCAGACGCCAAGCTCACTGCACTAGTATGGCTGTTCGGGTGGCCCGGCTTTCGCCGGTGTGCAGCGGGGCACGCCCGCCGGATAAATTTTGGCTGGCAGGCCTGAATCGCTCGAAGGTTGGCATGGCATGGCATATGACGTCGCCCGGGTGCGCGGTCTGCACCCGTCACTGGGCGGCGGCTGGGTGCACTTCGACGCCCCGACCGGAATGTTGCTGCCGGACTCGGTAGCGACCACCGTTTCGACCGCTTTCCGCGGTTCCATGTCGTCGGCCGCTGGGCCGCACCCGGCCGCCCAGCGCAGCGCCGCGGTCCTCACGGCCGCCCGGCAAGCGGTCGCCGATCTCGTCGGCGGTGACCCGCGCGGTGTCGTGTTCGGCGCTGATCGTGCCGTCCTGCTGAGCTCCCTCGCGGAGGCGTCGGCGTCACGGTCCGGCCTGGGCTACGAGGTGGTCGTCACCCGCCTGGACGACGAGGCCAATATCGCACCGTGGTTGCGGGCCGCCAATCGCTATGGCGCCAAGGTGAAGTGGGCCGAGGTCGACATCGAGACCGGCGAACTGCCCAGCTGGCAGTGGGAGACGCTGATCACCCGGCCGACCCGGTTGATCGCGATCACGTCGGCATCGTCCAAGCTCGGCACCGTCACCGATCTGCGGCCGGTGACCAAGATGGCGCGGGAGAACGGCGGCATGGTCGTCGTCGACCACTCGGTGGCCGCGCCCTACCGGCTGCTGGACATCAACGACGTCGACGCTGACGTGGTTGCGCTCAACGCGATTGCCTGGGGCGGCCCGCCGATCGGCGCGCTGGTGTTCCGCGACCCCGCGATCATCGACACCTTGGCGACGGTCTCGCTGGACCCGAACGCCACGGGCGCTGCGCGGCTGGAAGTCGGTGCGCACCAGTTCGGGCTTCTCGGCGGCGTCGTGGCCAGCATCGAATACCTGGCCAACCTCGACGATGCCGCCACCGGCTCCCGCCGTGAACGGCTGGCGCGCTCCATGCAGTCGGCCGAGGCCTACCTCAGCCGGGTCTTCGCGTACCTGCGTAACTCGCTGCGGTCGCTGCCGTTGGTCATGGTGCTCGGCGCTCCCGAGGCGGCCATTCCGGTGCTGAGCTTCGCGGTGCAGGGTGTGCCTGCCGACCGCGTGATCAGCCGCCTGGCCGACAACGGCGTCCTGGCCGTGTCGGACGGCAACTCTCGGGTGCTCGAGGCCATCGGCGTCAACGACATCGGCGGTGCCGTGACGGTCGGCCTGGGCCACTACACGACGACCGCCGAGGTCGATCAGCTCGTCCGGGCGCTGGCCTCGCTCGGTTAGTCACCTGTAGCCCAGCGCATCGAGCAGGACCTGCGGCGGCTCGATCTTGCCGGAGCCATCTGTCGCGATGCAGACGTAGACGGTGCGCGCGGTCATGATGGGTTTGGCGGAATCACCGGCATGGATGAGGAATTCGACCGTGAACGAGGTGCGGCCACGTTTCGGGACGCTGACATTGATGTGGATCTGGTCGCCCCATTTCAGGGAGCCCGACCAGTCCAGTTCGGTGTGGACCACCTGAGTGTCGACGCCCGCGTCGATGATGTCGTGCCAGGACGTCGTCTGGGCGACGAACGCGCCGAAGGCCTCGTCCATGTAAGCCAGGTACCACATGTTGAAGACCACGCCCTGCTGGTCGACCTCCAGATAGCGGACCGGCGCGGTGTACGTGAACGTCACCGCGTCAAACTATCGGCCGTGGTCGGTTCTGCGTTCAGGGCATTGCGCATTCGGGTTCTGCGCCGTACCTGCGGAGTCAATGTAGGTGTCGCGCGAGCCTGACGCGGTGGCGGAAAATCAGCCTCGAAACCGCCCTGTGGTCAGGCTCGCGGAGGTCAATCCCGGACTCGCAGAAGCACTTTCCCTGACACGGCGCCCGCCTGCAGGAGCTGATGGGCCGCCGCTGCCTGTTCGACGGGCAGCTCGGCACCGATGATCGGGCGCACCCGGCCGTCGGCGATCATGGGCCAAACATGCTGTACCACTTCGGAAATGATCGCTGCCTTGCCGGATTCCCCTTCGGCGGGGCGGGAGCGCAGCGCGGTGCCGATGACGCCGGCGCGCTTGCCCACGAGCTTGGCGATGTTCAGTTCGCCCTTGACGCCGCCCTGCATTCCGATGATCACGATGCGGCCGTCGGGCGCGAGCGCGTCGATGTTCCGGTCCAGGTACGAGGCGCCCATGATGTCGAAGATGACGTTGGCGCCGCCCGCCTCCGCCATGCGCTCCACGAAGTCCTCGTCCCGGTAGTTGACCAGGATGTCGGCGCCCAGCTCGCGGCAGAGTTCCAGCTTTTCGAGTGACGCGGTGACCGCGACGCGCGCGCCCAGTGCGTGGGCGACCTGGATGGCGTGCGTGCCGATGCCGCTGGCGCCGCCGTGTAACAGCACCAGCTGGCCGGGCTGCAGGTGGGCGGTCATCGACAGGTTGGACCACACCGTAGCCGCCACTTCCGGCAGACCGGCGGCATGATGCAGGTTCACGCCTGCCGGAATCGGCATCACCTGAGCCGCGGGCACCGCCACCTTCTCGGCGTAGCCGCCGCCCGCCAGCAGCGCGCACACCTGGTCACCGACAGCCCAATTCTCGACGCCTGCGCCGACCTCGGAGATGACGCCCGAGACCTCAAGCCCCAGGATGTCGCTGGCGCCCGGCGGCGGCGGGTAGAGGCCCGCGGCTTGCAGCAGGTCGGCCCGGTTCACGCCGGCCGTCGTGACCTCGATGACGACCTCTCCGCCCGCGGCCGTCACGTCCGGTACCTCGGACCATGCCAGTTGACCAGGGGATTCGACGACGATTGCGTGCATAGCCGCCACGCTACACACGGACCCGAGGGGCTCGCGCGGCGCCGGACCCCTTAGGCTGTTCGGCGGTGGCGTGGCAGAGCGGCCTAATGCACTCGCCTTGAAAGCGAGAGTTGGTTAAACCCAACCGGGGGTTCAAATCCCTCCGCCACCGCCAAATGTTCGACCCAGCGTCAGCTGGGTCGCGAACACGCCAGACACAGGTGAGTGAACGCTATCCCTGGACTAGTGCTGGGTCCAAGGTGGTTGTCTCAGTCCCCGCCGCAAAACGACGGCTTGACCCCGCCTCGCGAACGGGTTTGCGCCGCAATAACACTCAGTCGGCGCCAGTCCTCCAACTTCGGATCTAGGCGGGCACGCAATCGCGCAGCTCAGGTGACATGCCGTACGGGCCCCACATCTGCCGTTCGGCGTCAGCGCGTGCCGCACCCTCGTCGAGGCCCCGCCCAATGACGGTGCCCGCCCATTGCTTCATGCCGAAACCCATGCCCATACCGGGCATGCCGCCCATCCCGAAGCCGCTGCTTGCCCACACCTGGCACTGCACCGCCACCGGCCCCGATCCTTGGTCACCGGGCGCCGCGGACCCCACCGGCGCGGTAATCCCCGAGACGGCCACCCCCAACACCACCACACAGGCCCGCATCATGGTCCGCATATTTTCCTCCCCAGAAGTTTGCGATGAACCGAGTGTGACACATACAGCAACGGTGTTCTCGCTTGTAGGCGTTCGGCCAATGCACGTGACCACCGATGTACCCCAGCAGTTCCCAGCCAGCCCCTGCGGTGAATCTCGCCGCAGCGGTGTCGGATTCAGGTGGCGGGCCCGACGGGGCGTCGGAGGCGATGGCAGTGAGGCGGCGCCTTGTGCTGTGCCTCTGGGCGCTGGAGCGTGTCGTCTGCAATCGGCGGCCGTCTGCCCGCCGAGTCAAGTGAGCTTACCCACAGAAGATCGCCCTGTTTCGACCACTGTCGCGACCGTCCAACACCCGGCCGAACAGATTTGAAGTCCGATCGCGGGTTAGTGCTTACGGACCGCTGGATCGATCCGCAGTCAGTGCTGTCACGTCATCACCGCACGTCGCCACCCCGCGCAACGTTGCTGGACCAGGCTTCGTGGTTGCGGCTTCTCTTCCGACTGATGAGGACGTGGTTTCCAATGGGTGGCCGTATTGGCGAGTCGAGTCGATCGAGCCTTGTTGGATTGCCTAATTGGTTTGCTCAGTTTTGGGATTACGTACGAGTTGACGCATCAGTCACCTTATGCGATTGTTCGCGGTATTACGTGAAAGGCCAAGCGAGCCGGGGGGCTTGAGGCTGGTCTTCGCAGGGGGATTCGTGCATGGCCGTATTTGGCCTGTCGTCGCGGCATGTGGTCGCGACGTTCGGGGTGTTCGCTGTATCTGTCGCGTCGTGCGCATACGGCGCGGGTGTCGCGGTCGCTGATCCGCAGCCGATGCCGGATCGGTGGACGCAGTTCGTCACCGATGACGGCTGGGTGGTGGATGTGAACACCACCAATGAGGTCATCGACCACATCGACAATCTGGCCGGGGCGTCGAACTCGTGGCAGGCGCGCGTCACGCTGCGCTCCGAAGCCCGCATCACCGGCAGTGGTGGCGCGGTGATTCAGGACGCTCAACTCGAATCCGGCTACTTCGTGGGGTGCCGCACTGATTCCTCGCCCGGTGTGGAGGTCGGTGTCGATGCGGGCATTGATCCGTATCAGCAGATCAACGGCCAGGTGTACGGCGGCGGTTTCGGTCAGGGGCAGGGTGGTGCCGGCGGTGGCGGCGGCGGTGGCGGTGGCTTCGCCGGTGCCTCGGCTGGTGCCACCCTCGGAGTCCAAGAGCACTTGGGTGGGCATATCCGGGTGCTGCTCAAACCTGGTGGGCTGGCCCAGGTTCCGATGGACCGGATCAGCCTGCGGTCGATGCACGCGGTGTCCAACTTGCGGGAGCAGAACATCGAAGCCGACGGCTGTGGTGGTCAGGTGAAAATCCAGTCCTACACCACGATCCGGGTGCGCACCGACAACGGCAACGACACCCAGACCCTCTACGGCGAACCGAAGGACTTGTGATCGTGGCACACATTTTGCGTTCAGGACATTCACCGCGCTGCGCTCATCGTTGTGCGTCCATCGCGGCGGCGGTGCTTCTGACAATGGTCAGCGCCGGTGGTGTATCTGCCGGCGCCGCCGACGCGGACCCCGCGGCACCGGCACCGAATCCCCCCGTACCGGGGTCGGTGTCGCGGCCCCCGGTGCCGCTGCCGGACCAGCGCCCGATGCCCGAGGACCCAGGCCGGGTCAATCCCATTGGCGGCGCCCGGGTTTCCTCGACCACACCGCAGGGCGAGACGGCGGGTATGGAGCGCCCGTTGGCGGCTCAGGGGGAGCGGGGTGCGGTGACGGTGCCGATGTGGGCCAAGGACGGCATCTTCGTCCCGACCGCGCACCCGAATCGCCAGATCGCCATCCACCTGCCCGGCGAGGTCACGTTGGGCCCGGCCGCGTGGTTGCCCGGTGGAGGTGCTGTTTACGGCTCGAACGATGTTGACTACCAAGTCATCCCATACGCCGGTGGCGGCGTCGACATCACCGTGACCCGCAAGACGGTGTTTTCCGCGTCCACGATCCCGTTTGGGGTGAAGCTGCCTGCCGCGACGCATCTTCGGCAGGGCAACAACGTCGTGTTGGTGGAAACCGATGCCGCACCGAGCAATCCGGCCCGGGTGATCGGCACTTTCAGCATTCCCGCGGCTACCGATGCGAACCAAGCCCTCGTCGGCGTGACACCCACGCTGGGGCCGGGTTTCCCACCAGGACAGTCGAATCTGACCATTGATCTGGGTCCGACCAGTGTTTTCGCGTTCCCGGTCACCATCAGCCTGTCCTACCGGGCTTCCGACGCGGCAACCACGGGCGCACCCACATCGAACTGGGCCGGGCTGCCCGCTGGAACACCGGCCGCGTCAGTGACGCCTCCGAACCCGGCGGGGTACGTCACCGATCCGGGCGGCGCGCACCGCCCCGACAACGTCGACCCGACCGCGTACGCCCAGCGCCACTCGGGGCACTGCCAGGGCGGCCCCGATGCCTATACGTCCGGTGACGGACGTTCAGCGAACTTCGTGGCCGCCTGCCAAACCCAACAACTCTGCCTGGCCGGAACCCCTGCCTACACGTCAGTGGACTCGTGCAACGACCGGCTACTGGCGCACATGTCCATCTCGTGCGTGACGGTGTTCGGCCAAACCGGCGACGACTACGACGCCTGCACCCGTACGGCATCCGATGAGGTCGCCTGGGTCAAAGCGAACATGGCCGGCGGGCCCGGCTGACCCGGCTTGGCATGTCGCATTGATTCGCTTGCAGAGTTCTTGAGCCAGAAGGGGATTTGGGCCATGACACCGATGAAGCCGCCGAGGTGGGGCGTGTACCGCTACCGGCGCGTCCTGGCCATTTTCTCGATCGCGACATTGCTGCTGGCAGCGCTCATCACGACCACCCGGGACGACCACGGCTCCACCATTGCGGCGCTGCCGGGAGCCACCGCCCAGCCCAGCGTCCCAGGCGGCGGATCGGGCGGGTCCGGCGGTAGCGGCGGTGGACCGCCGTTTCCGTTGCAGCCACCCGGAATGCCTGATGGCCCAAGCGCATACAACAGCGGCTCCTACCCGGCCCCTGACCAGGGCAACGGCATATCCATCTACAACAGTGGCGCCCCGCAAAGCTCGGGCAGCCAGGGCTATGAACACGCTCCCAACGATCCTCAACAGTTGCAGCCAGCGAATGGCCAGCAACCCCCGGATTACGACGCCCCACTACAAACTGCAGCGGCACAACCATCAGTCGCCCAGCAGGCCCCAATGTCGCAGGCGCCGGCGCAACAGTCTAACCAGGCGCCACAGTCGCAGCAGGGCAATCAGGGGCAGTCGGGGACGAACTCGACCACTAACGGCGGGCAAAATTCTGGGTCCAATCAAGGCTCCAGCCAAAGCCCGGCGCAGAACGGGAATAGCAATTCGCCGCAAACTCAGAATTTGAGTCGTGAACAGGTACAACAGCAGCAGGAAAGCCTCGACAAACAGTCTGAATCGCTGAGCCGCCAGCAGGAGCAGCTCGATAAGCAGTACGACCAGCTCGACCAAGACCAGCAGGCGCTGGAACAGAATCAGCAATTAAGTCAACAAGAGCGCGCTGACCAACAAGCCCAGTTGGACCAGCGGGAATACGAGCTCGATAGCAAACAATCAGACCTTGACGAGCAGCAGCAACAACTCGAACAACAGAAGCAGCAGTTCGACCAGGAAAATCAAGAAAACCAGGAAGATCCGAACCAGCAACAAAAGAAGAACGAATGCGACCCCAACAGCTTCCTCCTGCCCAAAACGGCAACCCTACAGGGAGACGAGAAGGCGATGTATGACAAGTTCAAGAGAAAGGCCCGCAAGCAAGCGGTCAGAATTTTTAAGAGAGAAAAGGGAATAAAGAACATTCCCGAAGGGTGGACGGTGGATCACGCCCTGCCATTGCGGCGCTTGTGGGACAAGTTCAAGGAGTACGGAATAACAGACGAGAAGACGAAGCTGCGTCTGGTAAATATGGTTGCTAATTTGAAGCTGCTTGAGGGCCCTTGGAATTTCTCTAAGGGGGATGATGACGTGGCCGGTTGGAATTACAGTGACATGCTCGACCCGCAGCCGACACCGAAAGATCTCCAAGACACATGTGCGCTGACGAACAGATGGCCACCGAAGCTATGGAGAAAGCCTTCGCCGAATGGCAGGCCAACCAGGCATCTCAAATTCCGAAGCAGACGAGTATCGACCCACCTCCGGTGTCGGCACCGGCCCAGGCAACTTCTGCGCCACAGGCTCCCGCGGCTCCTCAGGCGCCTGCACCGGTAACTGTGCCTGCGCAGCCGCCGGCCCCGGAAACGGTCGCACCGTCCGCAGTTCCGGCTCAGCAGCCAGCAGCGCCACCTCAAACCTCGGCGCCTACACCCCAACCGGGGTGGTGGGAACGCAACGCAGGAAACGTCGCCGACGGAGTCGGATGGGGCGTCACTATCGTCAGCTGCATACTCGATTGCGTTGAGTCGTTGGGCACCGGCGCAATAGCTGACCGCGCAATCGGTATCGCGGCGAAAGAAGGCACCAAAGAACTCATACTCGACCTCGTGGGTGCCAAGTGAGGACAGGTCTCATGACGCGATTCAAGGCTGCGCTACCGACGACAATGCGGGGTCGCGGTCTGCTCGCAGCAGCAGCCATTTCTCTTGCGGCGGCAGCCGTGATCGGTGGCGTGTACTGGCTCCGCGACACCTCGTCAGATCGCGGTATCGACCCGTCCCGCGTGGTGCAGATCGTTCAAAAGCTCCCTGCGAGCTACGAATCCCGCAGCGGTCAGCGAGTGATCAACCAAGTAACTGTCGACTCGCTCAAGAGGCCCAAACCCGGTGAGGTCCGCCCGGCCGCATGCGCAAAGCAGCAGACCGAAGGAATTCTGGGCGAGACGATTTACGGGGTTAACGCTTATGGCAAGGGTCTGTTCTACGTCATTTCCGCCCAACAGTTGCCTTCTAGTGGAGGCCCCCACGAAGACTCCACCGTGGACTGCTCCTATATGAACGGCACTTTCCCGGACGGCCACGCGATCACGACCCCTGCCGACACACCCCAGATAGCAGGGCTGAAGGTGGAAGCAACACATACCGTGAGCAATCGCGGTGGGCGCGTGATCGACGGCTACCATTACAAGACATGGCTAGACGGATTTCATGCCGTTACCTTGATCGTGACCTCCGACCCTAGCGCGACGCCCCCGTCTAATCCGATCGATCCGGCCTTCGCCAAGCAGATCTTCACCGAATCAGTCGCACTCGTGCGCGGCCGCTAGCCCGCATATCGAAGGGATAACCATGGACAGAGCCGATCTCACGGCCGACGCTGCCGAGTACCTGGAGTGCCGCATCGAGCCGGTGACCTCAGACAATCCTCTCACCGATGAAGAGGCACAGGCACTTCCCACATGGTGGCCGCAACTCGCGGGACTGAATGCGGCCGAATCGACGGAACTGATTCTCGCGCAATGGGGCTCAGCGCTCCCGGGCGTCCTTCCCCGCTTCGGGCAGTCCCTGACGGACTATGGCCACAGCTCGCTCTCGCGGATCGCCTCGGAGAGCTATCACGGGATCGCCATCTTGTACGTCTTCACCTCACCCGATGAGGACCCGATCTACCTTGTCGGCTACCCGCCGACCACAACACCGCCTGCCCTGGTCGCCGAGCTCCCGGACTCGGTCCAGACGTTCTACACCAAAATCCATGATGGCCTACTCAACCAGGTCGAGGGCGAACCCGCAGGCCTGTACCGATCACGCCGCCTCATCGATTTGCGGTCTTGGGTCGGCGATAGCGTCCTCAAGTACCTTTCAGACCCGCCGGCGAATCCACCGGGACTGTCAGATAAACGGTGGATCTGATCCTGGCATTTGGTTAGTTGCCAGTCGGAGTGATCCGGCCGTTAAAGGTGATCGCGAACGCGTTCAGTGCGGGCTTCCACCTCATCGCCCATCGTGCCTTACCGCGGCCGGTGGGGTCTAGGGATCGGGTCACCAGGTAGAGGCACTTGAGCGCGGCCTGTTCGGTCGGGAAGTGCCCGCGGGCCCGAATCGCCCGCCGGTAGCGGGCATTGAGGGATTCGACCGCATTCGTCGAGCAGATGACGCGACGAATCTCGACGTCGTAGTCCAGGAACGGCACAAACTCACTCCAGGCGTTCTCCCACAGCGCCGTGATTGCCGGATACTGCGCACCCCACTTGGCGGTGAACTCGACGAACCGTTCCTTGGCCGCAGCCTCGGTTGCCGCGGTGTAGACCGGCCGGATGTCCTTGGCGATCTGATCCCAGTACTTACGCGACGCGTAACGAAAGGTGTTGCGCAGCAGATGAATCACGCACGTCTGCACCACCGCGCGGGACCACACCGTGTTGATCGCCTCCGGCAGCCCTTTGAGGCCGTCACAGACCACCATGCACACATCGGCGGTGCCGCGGTTCTTGATCTCTGTGAGTACCGCCAACCAGAATTTTGCACCCTCACCGCCATCGCCGGCCCACAGGCCCAGGATGTCGCGCTCACCGGTGCAGGTGACCCCGATCGCGACGTAGATGGGCCGGTTGGTGACCTGACCATCGCGGACCTTGACGAAGATCGCATCGATGAACACCACCGGATACACCGACTCCAGCGGCCGGTTGCACCACTCGGTCATCTCGCCGACCACCTTGTCGGTGATCCGCGAGATGGTGTCCTTGGATACCGTGGCTCCGTAGACGTCGGCGAAGTGGGCGGCAATCTCCCCAGTGGTCAATCCCTTTGCCGTCAGCGACAATACGATTTCATCGATCCCCGTCAGGCGCCGTTGACGTTTCTTCACGATCTGCGGCTCGAACGAGCTGTTGGTGTCCCGCGGCACGTCGATCTCGACCGGGCCGATCTCGGTGAACACCGTTTTGGTCCGGGTGCCGTTGCGGGAATTACCGCTGCCGCGGCCAGCCGGGTCATGCTTGTCATAGCCCAGGTGCTCGGCCATCTCGGCATCCAGTGCCGTTTCCAGCACGTTCTTGGTCAACTGGTTCAGCAGCCCATTCGGGCCGACCAGCTCGACGCCTTGTTCCTTCGCTTGTGCGAGCAGCTGCTCCGCTAGCTGCCGTTGATCCAGGTCAATCGCCATAGATTCGAGTGTTTCTGACATCGTCAGTCCTTCCCGCCAAGCTCACGCTCGGCGTGTCAGACCAAGATCAGATCCACCGTTGTTCGGACAGTCCCAATCCACCTCTAGCGGGCAATCTGATCATGTTTTATTCAGACGGCGCCGGTGGCTACATCTTCATCAATAGGGGCAAGCAAGACAACGCCGTATGGACCGCTGGAGCTGGACTGTTGGACGACGAGTCGGACGGCGGCATGATGACTCTCTGGGATGTGGTGGACGACTGGATCACCTTGTTCGTCAGCCCCGACGATGACGATGACGACTAACCCCGACCCCCGTGGGGCACGCGAGGTTTCTGCACGGGGCCGATGGGTTTCCTGGTAGCGATCGCCGAACCAACTGCGGCTATGCCTGCAGAGTTGGCCGAGTCCGTACCGGTCAGTGTCGGTGAGGTCGTGGTTGGGTGGTGATGGCATGCTTGGCGGCGATAGCTTGGGGGCTGCGGTCTAGGTGGGCGATTGTTTCTCCCAGCGATAGTGATGATTCGTCCAGGGCGATGGCCAACTCGTGGTCTAGGGATCAAAGCCATTGTCCTGCAAGTTGCTTGCTCCCATGGCGATATGTATTCGAGCGCCCATCGGAGCCGCGCAGTGCGGAATAAAGATTGAGCCGCCGCTAGGCAGCTGTGCCATCGATACGGAATCCGGTGACGATATTTAGTTCGATCGCCACGACGGCGTCAGTCCGGTTGATCCACGGATGTAGCCGTCGTTCGTGGAAGCTCGGCTACCACAATTCATTCCGATTTTGCCCGTCAATGCGCAGGCGTGAATGGTGACATGCTTACCGCGGAAATTTGGAGTACATCAGGGTTGCCACCTACGCCGGATGACTTCGCGGGCGGTTTCGCCGCGAACGCTGCGCCAAGTCGGTCCGGTCCAGATCATCACTTCATATTCGAGGCCCTGTTCGCGGCGCATCCGTTCGCCGAACGCTGTTGCGTCGTGAGACTGACAGTAGCGTTCGGGGCGCACCAGAGCCGGCCCATCGACGGCGTCGGTGGCGCAGGACAGGAGGACTGCGTACGTGCTCACGTGCGTACCTCGAATCGCTGCCCGGGGGTGCATTGCGGACCGCCTCGCCACGACAGTCAGCAGCTGCTCGACAGTGATCGCCTGACGCGGTCGATGTCCGCGCGGTCGGCGACGTCGTCTGTGTAGGTCATGATTGCGACGGCGATGTCGACATCTGACACGGCCGCAGCCTGCGGCGCGAAATGGTCTGCCATTACGCTGATTTCATCATCTGCGAGACGCCGGGGCACCAACGCCAGCAGGGGGCTGTAACCTGTCGCCGGGGCATCCGGCGGCTGGCCGAAGCGTAGATAGCCGACGAGCGCCGCAACGGCCTTCGTGCATCGTTCTCTCATGTTCCTGCTCGGCTCGTCGTCACGGGTGACCCAGCACCCAGCTGAGTGCGGGGAAGCGCGTCGGTGAGATCGATTGCCATCTGCACACGATCGCAAGGCGCAGGCCAAATTCGGTTTCTCGGCAGTGTCCGTCCGGTAAGGAGCTGTTCACGATAGGTTTTGTCGGTCTGTGAGCTTTGTGCGCTGCGCCCGATCAGGAAGCCTGGCGCGGGGTTTCGATCAGTTCCGTAGCCCCGCTCGGGGATCTGCACACCCGGCCACCAGCCGGCACCCCGGGGGCAGTACGGCCCGGTCTCGACCGCACCGTGCGCTGCGACGGATTATTAGCTCGCGGTCGAGTAGATGCCACCGGTGGTACGCCGACTACGCCGGATCGGTGCTGGTCGGTGCCGAACTCCATCTGCAGTGATTCGCATACACGTGTGGACGAAATTGCGCTGACGCGGTTATGTTCCGCGATGAAGACGCCGACCTCGCGTTCGTCACCGAGAACGCTCATGTGTGGTCGTACTTCTCACCACAATTGCGTGCCCGGCTGTCCGAACTGCCTCGATCCTCGTCGATGACCGAACGGGTGCGCACGGTGCTCCTCGAAGCGCTGCCGGCCGGGCAATCAGACGTCGAGACCGTGTCCCACAGGCTGACAGTGAGTCAGCGCACGCTGCAGCGTCAACCCCAAGCCGAAGACACCAGCTTCCAAGCCGGATTGAGCCGCACCCGGGAAAGCCTCGCCCGCCATTATCTCACCACCGGAGATACCAGCGTCGCTCAAATCGCCCTGCTGGTCGGCTACAAGGACACCAGTTCCTTCTACCGCGCCTACCGCGGGTGGACCGGTACGACACCCGACGCAATGTGCCTCGGCGCGACGGCAGGTGCCGCCTCGGGAAGTTGAGATTCCGGCGGCTCAACAAATCAGACCGGACCCATCACCTGATGATCAGCCGCGTATGCACCGGAGTCGCCCCGGTCGTCAGATCCAGCACCGGGCAGTGTGCATCCACCGCGTCCTGGAGTTCGCGGTAGCGCTCCGGGGATTCCGGGCCGGAGACGTTGACCGTGACTCGGATCTGTTGGAAGCCGGGGCGGACGTTGTGGTCCAGACCGAAGAAGCCGCGCACATCGAGATCGCCTTCGGCGCTCGCGCTGAGCGAGTCGACCTGGATGCCGAGCCGCTCGGCCCAGAAACGGTACGTCACCACCTGGCAGGACAGCAGCGCGGCGAGGTAGTACTCGACGGGGTTGGGCGCCGTGTGCTGTCCACCGAGCGCCGGTGGCTCGTCGGCGTGGATGCGGTACGTGCCGAGCGTGATCTCGCTGCCGACGGTGCCTTCGGGCTGCGCGGAGGCTTTGAACACCACGGTGGCCGCGGCGGGATTGCCGGCGACGGCCGCCCGGGTGGCGTCGGTGATCGCGTTGAGGGAAGTCACGGAAGCACTCACGCGGGCGACGTTATGTTCGCCGACGTCGGGGATCCACCATTGTGCTCACGATGAATTCAACGTCCGGACTACGCTTTTGCCATGACGGCTCAGTGGCTACCGCGGTACCTGCTGGTCTATTCGTCGACGGAGCAGGCGCGGGCGAAAATAGCGGAGCTGTTTCCCGCGCACCAGGCACACGCTGGTCAGTTCCGTCAGGAACACCCGGGGGTCCTCCTGATGCTGGGACCGGTCCAGGACGCCGGCCCGGGGGAGTTCGGGGCGCTGGCTGTGTTCACCGACAAGGATGCTGCCGAGCGATTCGCGGTCGCCGATCCGTTCGTCGTCGGCGGCGCGGTGACCGACTGGGTGGTGCGAACCTGGCTGTGGTCGGCGGAGCCGGACGAAGCCTGACGAGACCAACGGCGATTGGACGAGCAGATGCCCAGTAATGCGGTTTCGGCCATGAGCAAGTTGATGTTTCGGGGCATGGACAAGTTGCGTCACCGGGACGCCTTCGATATCGGGGAGCCGACGAGGTCCGATTTTACGGGCTTCGACAGGGCGCGACAGATCGTCCTCGTCACGTTCAAGCGCTCGGGTGAGGCCATGCCCAGTCCGATCAATCACGGTGTCGCCGACGGCAGGTTGTATGTCCGCACCGATGCGTCGACGGGCAAGGTGAAGCGGGTGCGTCACGATCCGCGGGTGGTTGTGGTGCCGTGCAATCTTCGGGGCCGGCCGAAGGGGCAGCCGGTCGCGGGCATCGCGCGGATTCTGCCCGAGGCCGAGCACGCCCGCGCCGACGCCGCAATCGCCGCGAACTGGTCGCCGGCCATGACGGTGTTCGAGCGGACGCTCGAGAAGAGCAGCTCGGCGTTCGACATCCCGATTGTCCGATCCCATTGAACATCGCAGTCTGGCTCCGCGGTTGCTGGGTTTTGCAAGGTTTGTCGGGACGTCCTACCACCGTTGGTCCCGAGATACTTTGCATTTTCGGTGGGCTGACGCCTATATCCCATCCCGGGCATGAGTCGACACCGTCTGTTGGCGAATTCTGAAAGTAGACAGCCGAGGGTCCCTTGGGGGTTGACCCACCGGGTGCTCCGTGGAGGGTGCTTTCGGTGGAGGTTGGTGTTCGTTGTCTGGGCACCTATCTGGCTGATCGGACGAATCTGTCCGAGGTCGATACCGCAGCCGATCTGTGTGCAACAAACTCAGGGCGGTTCAGGGTGAGCGCGTTTGTGTACTGGCCATCATGAAAACCGAAACCATCCCTGGTGGCAACACCAAAACCACCTACACAGCAACGCCTTTCGAGCGAATCGATCAGCCGGACTGAACAGTGATCCCGCTACTCTGAACCGCCCCGGGTTTGATGCACACCTTCTTTCGAGGGAAGGTAGTTCGCATCATGCCGAAGAAGTACGACGAGGAGTTCAAGGCCCGGGCAGTGCGACTGGTCGCTGACCATGTCGAGGAGTACGACACCCGCACGGCTTGTCTGGAGGCGGTCGCCAAGCGGTTGGGCGTGTCCTATGAATCGCTGCGCCGGTGGTCCAACCAGGCCGAGGTCGATGCCGGCCAGCGCGACGGCGTGCCCACTGACACGGTGCGCGAGTTGCGCGAGCTCAAACGTAAGAATCGTGAGCTCGAGGAAACCATCGAAATCCTCAAAGCGGCAACAAGTTTCTTCGCGCGGGAGAGCGACCCGCGACGCCGCTGATTTGTGCGTTCATCGCCGAGCACCGCGCTCGGTTCGGGGTCGCTTCGATCTGCCGCGTGCTGTCCGAGCACGGCTGCCAGATTGCCCCGAGAACCTTCTATGCCTGGGCCTCGCGACCGCCGTCGGCGCGCGCGTTGTGGGACACGGTCATCACGCAGGTGCTCGCTGGCCTCTACGAGCCCGACGCCGATGGCCGCCGCGCACCTGAGTCGCTGTACGGGGCGACCAAGATGTGGGCTCACCTGAACCGTCAGGGCATCCCGGTGGCCCGCTGCACCGTCGAGCGCCTCATGAAAGCCAAGGGCTGGCGTGGAGTGACCCGCCGTAAGAAGGTCCGCACGACCATCGCTGATCCGGCCGCCGGGCGGGCGCCGGATCTGGTGGACCGCCAGTTCCGGGTGCCTGCTCCGAACATGTTGCTGGTGGCTGACTTCACGTATGTCCGTTTGGCCAGCGGGGTGTTCGTCTACACCGCGTTCGCCATCGATGCGTACGCCGGGCGGATCGTGGGCTGGACCTGCTCGGCGGGCAAGCGTGACGGGTTCGTGCGTCGGGCGATCCGGCACGCCGCCGAACTTCGCAGACGTGAGGGTAATCCATTGTCCGGCCGCACTATTCACCACAGCGACGCAGGATCGCAGTATACGTCGGTGCGCTTCGGGGAAACCTTGGCGCTGTCCGGGCTCGTTCCGTCGATCGGGTCGATCGGAGACGCCTACGACAATGCCCTGGCCGAGACGACCATCGGGCTCTACAAGCACGAAGCCGTCCGCGACGATTCGCCGTTTCGGCGCGGCCCGCTGCACCGGCTGACCGACGTGGAACTGCTCACCGCGGACTGGGTGCATTGGTACAACACCGGCCGGCTCATGCACCGCCTGGGACGTATCCCACCGATCGAATTCGAGACCGTCTACTACGCTACGACCGCAGCCCAATCCGAGGCTGCCCACCAATAACCGGTGTGCATCGAACCCGGGGCGGTTCACTCTGACTTGGTCTGTTTCTTCTGGGTGACGCGGACGCACACCCAGCGGAAGGACTGTGCTGCCGAAAATGGTGCTGTTACGTGTCCCAGTAACGCGTTATCGCGATGGTGCGCGGGGGCGCCCTTGCTTTGCAGGGCGGCATGTTCTGCGCTGTTCGCGTGTGGTGCAGCGGCGGACCCGCCACGTTGGCAGGCCCGCCGCCGCGGGTGAGAGTCTCATAGCGGCGGTGCCGCTACCGCCTTGGGGGCAGGGGAGTTGCTGGGGTGTCAGGCACCTCCGGGCCGCTCCGGTCACCGCCCTGAATACCGTCGTTGTCTGGGGCTCCCGGAACATCAGGTGTGTCACCCGGCTCCGGTGCATCGACAACCGGAGCCTGTGGGCCCGGTATCGGGGTGGCATGTGCTAGCGCAACGCCGCTGCCGATCATGCCGGCCAGCAGGGCCGCGCCTACCGCGGCCGCCATCGTGTCTTTGCGAATGGTCACTGTTATTTCCCTTTCGTTCGATTCTCCGCCGATCTGGCGATGCATTGACCGTGCCCGACTGCGGCTGAGCTGCCGCTGAACGCGCCTGAGAAATCCCGCAGGTAGCACCGCCCGGGCATGCCCGGTGAGCTTTACCAGCGGCCGAGCCTTGCGCGCCGTGTCATGGCGGACTGGTCAGTGGCAGCTATGCCGCTGCCGGCACCACCGCCCATCCCCGGGTTATGCACAGAGCGCACCGAAGGCGCAGTCCCGCGATCGCAGCGAGACGCGTTGTGGCAATCGCGCGGCCGGGCCGGTTGTCAGTTCATGTTCCAGGGTTCGCCGTAGGTGGTGACCGAGTCGCCGGTCTTGGAGATCAGGCGTGCGAATGGGCGTAGCAGTACCCCGCCGGCGGCGCCGGTGACGGTGCCGTGCGCGTTGGACACCGCCACTGCGCGATGCGGACCGGACACGTCCACCGAGAACGTCGCCACTTCCTGGACGCCGGGGCCGTTACCCAGGTCAGCGGAAATCGACACTCCCGGAAGCAAGTTCGGGGTGATGATGCCGCCACAGCACGCGCCGCGCAGCGTCCCGGGACCGACATTGTCGAGCAGGATGTTCGGCGTGGTGTAGCTAAAGTTGATGCCTACGCCCAGTGACCACGGGAAACCGATCTGGTACCCGAGTTCCAGGGTGCCCGCGAAGTCGTCGCAGCCCGCGCCTTCACACGTGTAGGCGGCTTTACCGGAGTGGAACCACTCGCGGGTCAGCCGGTTGCGGTCCAACGGGAATACCCCGTTGAGGAACGTGTCCCACTGCTGCACCGTCAATGTCCGGTCGTGGCCGTCGACCAGGCTCAGTTCGTTGTCCAGGCCAGCATGAGCGGTACCGGTGCCGGCAACCTGCACGGCCGCGGCGATGCCGCACGCGATCACCGCGCGAAAAAGTGTTCGCACCAGGTCCTCCTCGATTCGATGTCGATGACGCCGGGTGCTTCGCCGCGGCACGTGAGTGTGGCAAATGCTGGCTGAGAGATCGCCAAGATCGAGGTGGCGTCCTACAGTGCACAGGCATGCGCAGCATCAGCCGGATGTCCCCGGCTCATTGGGGGATCCCAGTGCGGTCGGCGGCGGTGTCCGCAACGGTCGTCCTGGTGGCGTTCATCGTCACCAGCGCGGGGCTCATCACGGTGCTCAACACCACCCTGCTGGCCGGCATTGACGCCGCCGTTACCGACCGGGTCACCAATCTGGCCTCGGCCCTGCACGACGACTCGCCCGCCGACCTGGACGCCTCCTTACTCGCCATCGATCAGCGGATCGTGACGGTCCAGGTGATCAATCCGGCCGGCCAGGTGGTGCGCCGATCCGTCGGCGCCCCCACCACCGCGGTCATACCGGTGACCGACATCGGTTCGGGCCCCCGCCACGGTGTGATCGGCGACGGCACCGACGACGGGCTCCGTATCAGCGGCTGGCGCGTCCATACCCCCCAGGGCGACTACACGATCCTGGTCGCCGGTAGCAGCGAGTCCGCCGAAGCGACGCTGAAAACCGTTGCGCTGCTTCTCGGTGCAGCCGCGCCAATCATCATCGTAGCCTCGGCCGTGGCCACCTATCGGCTGGTGAAACGCTCCCTGCGGTCGGTGGAGGCCATCAGGGTCCGCGTCTCTGACATCTCCACCACTGACCTGTCAGAGCGAGTGCCGGTGCCGCAGCACCGAGACGAGATTTCAGAGTTGGCCCACACGATGAACGCGATGCTCGCCCGCATCGAGGCCGGGCACGCGGCGCAGCGCCAGTTCGTCGGCGATGCCTCGCACGAGCTGAGAAGCCCACTGGCGGCAATCATTTCGGCGTTGGAGGTGGGCCAGGCCCATCCGGAGCTGCTGAATTCGGAATTGACCACTGGCACATTGATTCCCGAGGCTTACCGGATGCAGGCCCTGGTCGAGGACCTGCTGCTGTTGGCCCGGGCTGATGAGCGGGCGCTGATGCTGCGCGCCGAGGACGTCGACCTCGACGATCTCGCTGAACGCGAGGCAACGCGGCTCCGACACGCAAGCACCCACACCGTGTGCACGAATCTGCAGCCCGCACGATTAACCGGTGATGCCGCCGCCCTGACCCGGGTGTTGCGCAACCTGCTGGACAACGCCGACCGCCACGCCCACTCACGGATCGACATCTCGGTGCACGATTGTGCCGGCCAGATCGAATTGACTGTCAGTGACGACGGCCCGGGCATCCCCCCGGCCAAGCGGAGAGCCGTATTTGACCGCTTCGTGCGGCTGGATTCCTCGCGATCGCGCGGTGGTGGCGGCACCGGACTCGGGCTGGCAATTGTCGCCGAGATCGTCGCCGCCCACGGCGGCCGGGTCACCATCGGGGAACGCCCTGGCGGCGGCACCGCGGTTCGGGTCAGCCTGCCGTCACGGCAGTAGTCGGTAGCCCACCCCACGGATCGTCTCAATCGTGTTGGTACCAAACGGCGTATCGATCTTGCGGCGCAGATACCCGACGTACACCTCGACCACATTGTCCTGACCCTCGTAGTGCACATCCCACACGCCGCGCAGCATGTCCGCCTTGGTCACCACCGTGTCTTTGTGCCGCATCAGAAACTCCAGGACACCAAACTCGCGCGGCGTCAACGCGATTGGCGTGCCGGCGCGGGTCACCGTGCGACGCGACGGGTCAAGCGACAAGGTCCCGGCGGCGAGCACCATCGGTCGCTCCGGCGCGCCGCGCCGCACGAGCGCACGCAGCCGAGCCACCAGCACCCGGTAGGAGAACGGCTTGGTCAGGTAGTCGTCGGCGCCCAGCTCGAAAGCGTCGGTCTGGTCGTATTCACCGTCTTTGGCGGTCAGCATCAGCACCGGCGTCCAGATGCCTTGCGCCCGCATCTGCCGCAATACCTCGTAACCGTTGAGCCCGGGCAGCATGATGTCCAGGACCACCACGTCGTAGCTGTTGGTGACGGCCTCGTGCAGTCCCTCGACGCCGTCCCCGGTGGCTACCACCAGAAAGCCGTCAGCCCGAAGTCCCATCGACAGCGTCGCAGATAGGGCCGGTTCGTCTTCGACCAGCAGAACTTTCACCTGACCTCCCGCCACAAACCCGTCAACGTCCCTTCCCTCCTTGCGAATCGATAATCGGCGGCTTAACCGATGTGCGCATCCGAATGCGGCGGTATCACCGGGTTGACTTCAGTGGCGGGTCCTGCGGTCATTCGACGTCCGCAACTAGTGTCGGTGCCCAGACCTCAGTCGCCGGAAATCGGTGATGTAGCCGCGCAATAAGGAACTCTGCGTGGTGGACATCGCGGCGCAGCTGCGCGATATCGAGCCGGATCGCCCTGATGTGTTGGGGCTGCCCGGAGCAAACGTCAAGCTCGGCCTGCGCCAGCCTCGGCACCATCGTAGCCAACTGATCCTGAAGCGCCGCGATCAAAACAGTCGCTTGGGCGGTATTCGGATCGATCATGCCCACGATGGTGACATGCGTTGACCGAAGGCTGCATCAGAAATGCCCCGCGACACCGCAAGCGATCTCAGCGTCCTCTCAGCGTGAGCCGTGCGAGTGTGCGGACGAGTCAGTCTTTCTCAGCGTCGGTTCAGCATGCGATATCTACAGTCGGCGGGTATGACCCCTGCTACCCGCGTGCAGACCCGCGCCTGGCGGGTGACTGCGAGCAAAGTGCCCGAAGTTACCATCTGGTTTTGGCTGATCAAGATTCTGTGCACCACCGTCGGGGAGAGTTTCGCCGACTGGATCAATATGGGTCTGGGTGTCGGCCTTGAGCTGACGGCCGTGATCTTCACCGTCGTGCTGGGCGCGGTCTTGGCCGTTCAGCTGCGGCTGTCGCGGTATGTACCGACGGTGTATTGGCTCACGGTCGTGGTGGTCAGCGTGGCCGGCACCCTGTACACCGACATCCTCACGGACACGCTCGCTGTTCCGCTGTCAGTGAGTACGACGGTCTTCACGGTCGCGCTGGTGGTGGTGTTCGGCGTCTGGTACGCCCGGGAGCGCACCCTGTCGATCCACAGCATCACCACCCGACCGCGTGAAGTGTTCTACTGGCTGGCCGTTCTGGTCACCTTCGCCCTGGGCACCGCGGCCGGTGACTGGACCCTGGCGCTGACCGGGTGGCCCCCCGGAATATCGGTCCTGCTGCCGCTGACCCTGATCGCCGCGGTCGCCATCGGCTGGCGCGTCGGGGTGAATTCGGTGCTGTCGTTCTGGCTGGCGTATATCCTGACCCGGCCGCTGGGCGCCAATCTCGGCGACTTTCTCGCCGCGCCGCAAACTGACCACGGATTGGGGTTGAGCTACGGGCTGACCAGCGTGATCTTCCTGGTCGCGATCGCCGCCGCGGTCACCTACCTCACCCTCACTCGCGTCGATGTCATCGAGGCACGGCAAGAGACGCCGCAACAATCAACATCGCCCAGGCCGGTACGACGGGTGTCGGTTGTCAGCACGGTCGGCTACTACGCCGTCGTTGTCCTGGCTGCCGGCGCGCTGCTGCAGTGGGCATCGATGCAGCCGCACTCCACGAAAGGCGGCAGCGAGGACGAGGCCGGCCCTGTCGCGGCAGCCGCGCCCCTCACACCGGGCAAGGTCAGCGCATTCCCGGCCGCCGATATCGCCAACTTCCGCACGATCACGCAGGACACCCTGGTGAAGGTGACCGCCGGAGATCAATCCGGTGCCCGGACCCGGATCACCGACCTGGAAACCGCATGGGACCACGCTCAAGACCGGCTACAGGCCATCGACCCCGACACCTGGTCGGTTCTGGACCATCAGATCGACGCCGTACTCAAATCGATCAGGTCCGCCAATCCCAGCGCCGACGATGAAAAGCGCACCCTGACAACGCTGTTGGATAGTCTGCGCTGAACGCCCGCCGCAGGCGCGCGACGGTGAGACACGAGCAGGCGCTCGGCACCGGGGCCTGCAGCCAGCAACGCTCGAGGGCCTCAAGCTGAGCGTTATCTTCGGGTATCACCGACGTGACAACAACACCCGATAAAGGCCGCGATGGACCCCGATACCCGAATCTTCTACTACATCAACGATTTCGCACGTGACACGCCGTGGCTACACCAGGTCGTGGCGGCATATGCCAACGGTGGCATCGCGCTGTTCGCTGCCCTTCTGCTGGCCGGATGGTGGATCGCCCGGCGACGCAACAATTCCGCCGCGATGGCCGCGGCACTATGGGCGCCGCTCGGAGTACTGCTCGCCGTGGCCATCAACCAACCCATCGCAAACACCATCAACGCGACCCGCCCCTGTAACGCGTTGCCCCACATCGTGGTCCTGCACTGCAACACCGACGGTGGATTTCCCAGCGACCACGCGATGATGGCCGGAGCGGTGACTGCTGGAGTGTGGCTGGTCAGCTGGCGCCTCGGCATCGTCACCGCCATCGCGGCAGTAGTGATGGCGTTCGCCCGGGTTTACGTCGGTGCTCACTACCCGCAGGACGTGCTGGCCGGCCTTGCGCTGGGCGCGGCCGTCAGCTTCGCCGGCTACGCGGCAGTGCGACCGCTACTGCGGTGGGTAGTCGAGCGAGTCGCACACTCGCCGTTACGTGTGCTGGCTTGCACATCCGCCGCAGAGACGCCACGAGTCGCTTCCTAAAGTTCATCTACGACAACACTTTTCGGCGATCGCTGCAGTGGCATCAACGCGTGGACGCGATTCCTGCCGCAGGCCGTGGCCGCCGGCGCAGGCGGCCGCTGTGTACTGAACATGGATGCGGGTACTGCGAAGTGAAGCGACCGAGGGAACCCCTCTCATTCCAGCGCCAGCGTGCGACCCCAGCCCTGTTCTCAGCGTCTCCACAGCGCCGCGCATGCACGCTCGGGGAATAGTGCGACGCGATCATCGAAGGAAGGGGTGATGACGGCCATGGATCTCCGCAAAGTGAGACGGCTGGGCGCACTGGCCGCTGTGCTGGTGCTCGCGGGCTGTGGCCCTGTCCACACGAATACGGACAGCGCCGGATCCTCGACGGCAGGCGCGACAACATCGGAGACCAATCCCGCCGGCGACATCCCCGATAGCCAGGTGTATGTCCCGTTCACGGTGCCAGGTGGGTCATTCAGGGTGTCGGTGCCGGAGGGCTGGTCGCGCAGCGCCAGCGGTAATGCCACGGTGTTCACCGATAAAACCAACACTGTGCGGCTCGAATCTCTCGCACAGCCGACCGCGCCCACCGCGGAATCGGTGACGACCCAAGTTGTTCCCGTGATCGCGGCTGCGACCCCGGGCTATCAGCCCGGTTCGGTCAGCATCGTGCAACGCGATGCCGGGCCTGCGGTACTAGTGACGTATAAAGCAAGTAGCCCACCCAACGCGGTCACCGGCAAATCGATCATCGATGCGGTGCAGCGCTACGAGTTTTGGCACGCTGGGCGCACCGCCGTCATAACGGTATCTGGTCCAGTCGGCGCCGATAACGTCGATCCGTGGAACACCATCACCAATTCGCTGGTGTGGCAATGACTACCCCGCTGCCAATGGTGAACGCCCATGAGCTGTACCGATTTTTTCGCAGCGAGGACGAAGAAACGCAGGCGCTGCGCGGGGTGTCCTTGACAGTGCACCGCGGCGAATTCGTCACCGTCACCGGCCCCTCCGGGTCGGGCAAGTCCACACTTCTTTCCTGCCTGGCAGGCACCGACGACCCTGACGGCGGCAGTGTGCAGATCGGCGGGAAATGGATCAGCCACCGGCCGGAACGTATCCGATGCGCCATCCGCGCGGCCCACATCGGGCTGCTGTTTCAAACGGCCAATCTGTTCGAGCACCTCACGGTTGCCCAGAACGCGGCGCTGGTCAGCGCGCTGGCGAAAAACCGGCACCGCGCAGCGGTCGCCGAGTTGCTGGTCCGGCTGGGAATCGACAACCGCGCGGGCGCCTATCCGCACCAACTGTCTGGTGGCGAGCTCGCGCGCGCTGCGATCGCCGTCGCGCTGGCCAACGATCCGGCGGTGCTGCTGGCCGACGAGCCGACCGGTGAACTCGACAGCACCACCGAAGCGATGGTCCTCAACCTGCTGCGCCAGGCAGCTGGCCGCGGCGCCGCAGTGGTGGTCGCCAGCCACAGCGCAGCTGTCGTGAACACCGCAGACCGGGTGATCCGGCTAAAAGACGGGCGGGTGGTGGCGTGACCGTGGCAGACCACCCCGACCCCGCGACCGGGGTCGACGTCGTGCAATGCACGGATGTGGATCGGGTCTACGGCACGGGTCGCGCCGCGGTGATCGCGGTGCGCGGGGTCACCTGCGGCATCCCACCCGCCGCGCGCATCGCGCTCACCGGTCGCTCGGGATCGGGCAAGTCGACCCTGCTGCACCTGATCGCCGGCCTGGACACCCCGAGCCGCGGCACGATCAGCTGGCCGGCCCTGGGCGTTGACCGGCGTGGCCGGCCCACCGGAGTCGGGGTGGTGTTTCAGGGAACAAGCCTGCTCGATGACCTCGATGTCATCGAAAATGTCTCGCTGCCAATGCTTTTCGCGGGAATATCGGCCGCCGACGCGAACCAGCGAGCACATGTGGCGCTCACCGACGTCGACATTGCAGAGCTGACGCACCGACTGCCCGAAGACCTCTCGGGTGGTCAGGCTCAGCGCGTCGCGATCGCCCGGGTCCTGGCGGCGCGGCCCACGTTGATCCTGGCCGACGAGCCGACCGGGCGCCTGGACCGCCACACCGGTGAGCGCGTGATCACCGCGCTGCTGGCCGCCGCCGATACCGCCGGCGCCGCAGTCCTCATCGCCACCCACGACGACGCCGTCGCGGCGCGCTTGCCCACTCACTGGAGTATGCGCGACGGCCAGCTGGACTGCACCGCATGATCGGCCTGTGGACGTGGGGACTGCTGCGCCGCCGCGCTGGCAGATTGATCTTCACCGCTATCGGCGTGGCCGCCGCGGTCGCGCTACTGGCCAGCCTGGGCTCCTTTGTCGCCTCGGCGCAGGCCACAATGACCCAGCGCGCGGCGGCGCGTAGCATCGTCGACTGGCAGGTGCAGGTAGAACCCCAGGCTGCCAGCACTGCCGCCACACTCGACCGTGTGCGCTCGACACCGATCGTTCGCGCCGCCGTGCTGACCGGCTACGCCCACACCACCGGCCTCACAGCGTCGCCCTCGGGCACGACCCAGACCACCGGGCCCGGCATGGTGCTCGGCGTCCCCCCGGAATACTTCACGATGTTTCCTGGGGTGATTCGGCTACTAGCGGGCGCTGGCAACGGGGTTCTGCTCGCCCAGCAGGCCGCCGCCAACCTTCACGTCAAACCCGGTGACACCGTGCAGATCGGCCGCGCCGGTCTGCCACCCGCCCACGTTGTCGTCGACGGCGTCGTCGACCTGCCCACCGCCGACCAACTGTTCGCCAACATCGGTGCCCCACCAGGCGCCCAACCGGCGGCGCCACCCGACAACGTCGTGCTCCTCGGCGACGCCCTGTGGCACCAGATTTTCGACCCGCTCGCCGGTGCGCGGCCCGATCTGGTGTCCACCCAGGTGCACGCCGCCCTACAGCATGACCTGCCGCCCGCTCCGGGCGCCGCCTACCTGCAGGTGACCGGCGCGGCGCACAACCTCGAGGCCCGCAGCGCCGGAGGTGCCGTGGTCGGCGACAACCTGGGCGCCACGCTGGCCGCAGCCCGCAGCGATGCCGCCTACGCGCAGATCCTGTTCCTGTTCCTCGGCGTTCCGGCGGTCGTGCTCGCCGGTCTGCTCACCGCGACGGTGGTCACCACCGGCGCCCCGCGACGGCGCGGTGAGCAGGCGCTCTTGCGCGCCCGCGGCGCGGCTGCACCGCAACTGTTGCGCCTGGCCGCCGCCGAAGCTGCGGTGATCGGACTCGGCGGCGCAGCTGCCGGGGTGGGCGCCGCCGTCGCCGTGGGGCACACCGCGTTCGGCGCTGCGGGCCTGCGGTGGTGGACCGTAGGTGCGGTGCTGGCCGGCTTGTTTATCGCCGGCCTGGCCGTGGTCGCACCGGCCTGGCGCGACCTACGGCGAAGCCACGCACCGGCCGACCACGCCGCCCCTGCTCCCGCCCGTCTGCCGGGGTGGGCACGGTGGGGCCTGGACATCGCGGCCCTGGCGGCGTGCGCAGCGCTGTTCTTGGACCTACGGCGCGGGGGCTACCAGCTGGTGCTGGCCCCCGAGGGGACACCGACCATCTCGGTGTCCTATTGGGCCTTCGCCGCGCCCGCACTGCTGTGGGTCGGGGCCGCGCTGCTGACATGGCGCCTGGCCAACCTGCTGATGGGCCGCGGCAGGCCGCTTGTCAGCGTGACGCTGCGGCCTCTGGCCGGCCAGCTCGCACCGATCATCGCCAACACCGTCGCGCGCCGGCGCCGCACCCTGGCCGTGGCGACGGTTCTGCTCGCCCTGGCTGCCGCGTTCGCCGCCTCGACCGCCGTATTCAACGCTACCTACCGCACTCAGGCCATGGTGGACGCGCTGCTCACCAACGGCGCCGACGTGACGGTGACCGAACCTCCGGCATCGTCGGTGCCGCCGCAGGCCGCGTCAGCTCTCAGCTCGATTCCCGGTGTACGTGCGGTCGAGCCGATTCAGCACCGGTTCGCGTATATCGGCGCCGACCTTCAGGACCTCTACGGAGTCAATCCCAACACGATCGGCGCCGCTACGGCTTTGCAGGACAGCTACTTTCAGGGTGGTAGCGCTAAACAGCTGCTGGCCGAGCTGGCCGCGCGGCCCGATTCGATTCTGGTCAGCGCCGAAACAGTGAAGGACTATCAACTACATCCCGGTGACACGCTCAATCTGCGCCTCACCGACACGCGAAGCCATCAACCGGTCACGGTGCCGTTCCGTTACGCCGGCGTGGTGGCCGAATTCCCCACGGCCCCCAAAGACAGCTTCTTCGTTGCCAACAGCGGCTACGTGGCCGCGCACACCGCAAGCAATGCCGTGGGCGCTTTTCTGATCGATACCGGCGGCCGCGGCAGCGTTGCCGTCGCCGCTAAGGTGCGCGCGCTGGTCGGAACCAATGCCATTGTGACCGACATCGCGACGGTGCGCGGCACCGTCGGGTCCAGCTTGACCGCGGTCGACCTGGCCGGATTGACCCGCGTCGAACTCGGCTTCGGGCTGCTGCTGGCTGTCGCGGCGGCGGCTCTGGTCCTCATGCTGCGGCTGACCGAACGGCGGCGGAATTTCGCGATCGCCACCGCCCTCGGCGCCCACCGACATCAGCTTCGCGCGTTCGTCGCTGCCGATGCCGCGCTGCTCGGCGTAGTCGGGTTGGCGGCCGGGGCGGCCTTGGGGTGGGCGGTCGCCGAGATGCTGGTCGCGCTGCTCAATGGTGTCTTCGACCCGCCACCGCATAATCTCACCGTGCCGTGGACGTACCTGGGCACACTTGCGGCGGCAATCATCGCCTCGATCGCTGCTTCGGTGGAGATCATCGCCAGACTCGCGCGACGCACACCCCTGGCAACGCTTCGCGAGCTGTGAGCGTCGCGAGAGCGTGGCCGTCTGGGAGTCTAGGCCCCAGTCAACTACCGTGGTCAGACTGGGCTCTCAGCGCCCTCTCAGCGCCGGTCGGTAACACTGCAGTCGGCCCCATTTCCGCCCAGCAACATGCGCCCACCGCATGACACGAAACGCCTTGTCCACCCGTGATATTTCGACACCACTTCATTGCCGGGGCCGGTGTCGACCGCTGTGTCCATCCGTTCCCGTTCGCAAAGGTGGCCCCTTGAGCACCCCCACCACCAGACTGAGTTCTTCCTCCGCACTGACCCGCATCGGCGCGCTGCGGGTTCCCGAGATCACCGCAGTGTTCTGGATCGTCAAGGGATTGTCCACCGCCATGGGCGAATCCACCTCCGACTTCCTGGTGACCAGCATCGACCCACAGATCGCGGTCGTGCTGGGTTTCCTCGCCTTCGTCGCTGCCCTGACCGTGCAGCTGCGCCTCGGCCGCTACAACGCCTGGACGTATTGGGGCGCGGTGGTCATGGTCGGCGTCTTCGGCACGATGGCCGCCGATGTGATGCATGTCGTCCTCGGCATCCCCTACCCGATCTCGACCGGCTTCTACGCCCTGGTCCTCGCGGCGGTTTTCCTCGTTTGGTACCGCACCGAACACACTCTGTCGTTCCATGCGGTCGACACCAACCGCCGAGAGCTGTTCTACTGGGCCGCGGTCATGGCGACCTTCGCCATGGGCACGGCCCTGGGCGATCTCACCGCATACACACTGCATCTGGGTTACGCCGCCTCCACGGCGGTCTTCGCCGTGCTCATCCTGATACCCCCCGCAGGCTACCGCTGGCTGGGCTGGAACCCGATCGTGTGCTTCTGGACCGCCTATGTCATCACCCGTCCGCTGGGCGCCTCCATCGCCGATTGGCTTGCCAAACCCACCGGCACCAGCGGCCTCGGCCTGGGCGACGCCCCCGTGGTCGCCGTCCTCGGCGTGCTCATCCTCGCGTCGGTCACGTACTTAGCGATCACCAAATCCGATGTGCAGCAAGCCGTCCACTCCGATGGCCCGTACCGCGATGACCCGTGCTAAGGCGGTGACCAGACCGCTCAGCGGTGCACGAGTCAGCGGCGGGCCCGATCCCGTGCGTCAAACCCGCTGGCATACCGGCGAATCCGGGTCTATCACGCCCCCACCTGCGTGGCTGGCCCGGGGGCGGGGTGTGCCGGCGCGCCGCTGAAAGGCTGTTGCGGCAGCTTCGGCGGGTGCTTTAACGACGCGACCGTTGCTGGAGTGGTTAGTCGCGCGCCCGCCGTTGCGTGCGCTGGCCTGACCAGCCGCCGCGGAGACGAGCATGCATCGTTTCCTAGAATCGCATCGTGCAACAGCTGGTATCGGCGATCATCGTGCCGGCATCAGCGCGCGCACTGCGATTGCCTATCGTGACCGTGCCTGTCGTAGCACCCGGCCGCCGCATGCGGTGGATGTTGCTTCCGAACATGGCGGCGGGTATGGCGACGTGAGGTGGGGACCGTGGCCTGGCGCGGCGGTGACCGCGGTCGTGGTGAGCGCCCTGCTGCTGCTGTGCGGGTGCGATGCCACGGTGCCGGATCGGCGCGCGAACGTTGAGCGTCTGAGCCGGCAGCTGGGTTCCTTGCCCGGGGTACAGGCGGTCGACATCGCCTATGCCAACAACTGGGCCCAGGGCACCGTGCTGTTCACCATCCATGCCAAAGCTGCCGAGACCGTGAGTCCAGATCAGCTGGCCGCGATCGTCGGTACGTACCTTGGCGACCTGAAATCGGGCAGGTACCGCAGCTACCACACCGAACTCGACGTCCGCCGCGGGCGCAGTGTTTTCGCCGTGGAAAGCAGCGATCAACCGATAGCCAACGCGAGGCAGGTCATCGATCAAGCTCGCGACTGGATCGCCTTGCACGACACACTGATTGGTGCCACCGTCACGTTGCGGGCGACGATCAGACATCCCTCAGGGCGCTTGACCCCACGGGAGATGGAGAGCTCGAATCAGGCGGACATCGAGCTCCCCGAAGGTGCCCACAGCGTCGATGTTGCCAATGCCGTCGACACAATCGCCGCCCACTTCCCCCACCTAGCAGTGCTGGCCTCGGCGGTCAGCGCCGCCCTGGAACTCAACCAGATCGCCTTCACCGGACGATTCCCGACCGCGACTGAACTCGACCTCTGGCGTCAACTCGCCGCCGACCAGTCCATCCCCCACACCGACAGCATGCGGATCAACGGACCGGTCACGCCACCGGTGTGGCTGTCCGAGACAACAACCGGCACCCATGACGTCGACGTCGCGCTGGCGCTGGCGACCCGGCACCTGCCGCTGGCCGCGAGGCTACCGGCACCGGTCCTCTACACAGCCAGTGACCAAACCTCCGGCCACATCGGCGCTCACGGCGCCGCGCGTGGCCCCGTCGCCGTCACCATCGGCGGATGCACACCCCGCGATCCGCTGGTCTATCGGCCCAGCAGCAGTGAACACGCACTGATCCGCCGGTACGAGGCATGCCATCAATGACTGCGTGCCACGCCCCCGACAGACACGCTGGACCACCCGCGACATGAACAGCCTCAGTAAGCAGCCACGCGTGAAGATGGACGTGCGCACCGCAGGGGGCGCGTCCCGCGTGGGCACGTCATTGACCACCAGACACCATTGGGTTGGCGACGCGCAGGCTGGGACGGATGCTGCGTGCGCAGATTCAGCGGTGACATCGACGCCGACGTGGATTCGGCCGGTCCGACAGTGCGTATCCGCCCATGATCATGGCACCGGTGAACGGCACGACGGAGCGGATACAACATCGCTAAATGGCCTGGGCCACAAATACTTTCATCGTCGTGACGTCGGAATAGTGGTGTCGCATCGCGGCCGAGATCATTGATCGTGCTACGGCGGCGGCATCAGCTCGGGGTTCGGCGTCTCCGGCGCCGGCGCCCCGGCCGGGGCTGGTGCGCCGGGCGGGGATGGGGTGTTGCTTGCGGGCACCGGAGCCGGGTTCTGGTCCGGCGGGGCTGGCGCAGTGAACGGGCGGATCGATTCGGCCAGTGTCTGGGCGGCGACTGTGTCGATCGGGCTGTCGGCGGTCCCGAGCCAGACGACGAACCACCGGTTGCCGCCCGGCGCAGGATGGGCACCGTGCTGCGGGGTTGCCGAGCCCAGGGCCGCCGCCCAGATCTGGCCGTTGGGTTTGCCCGTGTCGGTGAATTGCACCTCGTAGTAGGAGGCGGCGCCCGGCACGCCCGCGGCGTTGAGCGCGGTGGCCTGCCTGTTGACACGGATGCCGGGGAACGGCATGAAGAATTCGCCCATGTCTGAGGCCAACCGGGCGGCGGCCTTGGCGTTGTCGGGCTCGGCGGCGGCGTAGAGCCGCTGATCCAACGTGCCCAGCATGATGGCGGCGTCGGCGGGCGGCGGGGCACCGGGTGCAGGCGTCTTGGTCAAAAGCGCTTGGCCGTAGGCGATCTTTGATGCATCACCCACCGTCCAGCCATCAGGTAGTGCGTAGCTGAATCCGCCGGCGTCGACGTTGATCCGGTTGGGGTCGGGCGCGGCGTCGGGATCTGGCGGCGGTGGGGGCGCGCCCGGGTCAGCTGGGACCGCCGGCGGCACAGGATCGGCGGCAGCCGGTGCCGGCAGCCTCAACGCCACCGTGCCCAGGATCGTCAGCACCGCCACCGCCGCCGACGTCACCCGTGGCCGAAACCGGGTCCCATCTCGTTGTCCCATGGTGACGAAGCTACCGGCGCCAGCAAAGTCGTCGGTGCCATCGCCGTGAACTGCAAGGTGATTCCCAGTCGCGCTACCCCGTATGGGCGCACAGCCCTCACCGACCGCTGACGCACCACATCCATCGCCGCCACAGCAGCTGCCGGTACGCAGCCGTCTAGAGCCGGAGGCGCTGTTCACCGCCGGGCACATCGATGCACGGCCATGACGCTCCGGCAACTTCGGCGAAGTTTCCATCAGACCGCGAAATCAGGTCGGGCCGATTCGGTGACCATCGGCACTGGGGAGAGCCGACTATGGGGGTGCACCATCGGTGATATGTCGGCCGTGGGACGGGATTGCCGTGGTGAATGAGCGCGACACTAGTGCCGGTAGCGTGCCTGGTCTCGAGTTGGGCCTTGTCGGATTGACGTCAGATCAAGCACGGGCATTGCTGGCGCAGCGCGGTCCGAACACCGTGCCCGAGCAGCGGCCACATGTGCTGGCGCGGTTGGCCGGCGGGTTGTGGGCGCCGGTGCCGTGGATGCTCGAGGCCACAATCATGTTGGAGCTGGTGCTGGGTAAGTGGGCCGACGCCGCGATCGTCGGCGTGGTGCTGATGTTCAACGCTGGGCTGGGGTTTGTGCAGCAGCAGCGGGCCGCCGCAGCGCTGGCATTGCTGCGCCACCGGCTGACGGTCAACACCCGGGTGTGCCGCGACGGCACCTGGCGGCAGGTCCCGGCGGCAGAGTTGGTCGACGGGGATCTGGTGCATGTGCGCGTCGGTGATCTGGCGCCCGCGGACCTTCGCATCGCCTCGGGTGATGTGCTGGTCGATCAGTCGAGCTTGACCGGCGAATCGGTGCCGGTGGAACGCGGCCGCGGCGACAGCGTGTTCGCCGGGTCGGTCATCGCGCGCGGTGAGGTGACGGCCACGGTGACCGCCACCGGTCCACGCACCTTTTTCGGACGTACCGCCCAGCTCGTCGGTACCGCGCAGACCGCCGATCACCTGGCCGCGGTGGTGCTGCGCATGGTGCGGGTGTTCATCATCATCGACGTGGCGCTGGCGATCGCCGGCACGATCTATCTCGCGGCCGGCGGCGCCAGTGTCGAGGACATCGCATCGTTTGCGGTGGTGCTGCTGTTGGCGTCGGTCCCGGTGGCCCTGCCGGCGGCGTTCGCACTGGCCGGGGCGCTCGGGGCACGGCATCTGGCCGGCAGGGGCATCCTGACCGCGCGGCTAGCCAGTGTGGCCGATGCCGCCGAGATGGATGTCCTGTGCGTGGATAAGACCGGCACCATCACCGGTAACCAGCTCGCGGTGGCGGCCGTGTCCGCCTGCCCCGGGGCTTCGGAGGCCGAGGTGCTGCGCATGGCCGCCGGCGCCTGCGATGCGGCCACCCAAGACCCGATCGATGTGGCAATCCTGCGCGCGGCCGCGCAGCGCGGCATCGTCCCCGATCCCCGCATCGGGTTCGTGCCCTTCGATCCCGCCACGAAACGCTGCGAAGCCACCCTGCACGCGGGATCGCGGACGGTGCGGGTCGCCAAAGGCGCGCCGCAAGTCATCGCCGCGCTCGCCGGCCAACCGGTCGACCCCGACGTTCCACTGTTGGCCGCCGCTGGCGCCCGGGTGTTGGCGGTCGCGGTCACCGACGACACGAACTCGTGGCATCAGCTGGGCCTGATCGCGCTGGCCGACCCGCCCCGTCCCGACGCGCCGGTGTTGATCGAGCAGCTGACCGAACTCGGGATCACCGTGGTGATGGTCAGCGGCGACACCGCGGCGACCGCTGCGGCGGTCGCCGCCCAGGTCGGTATCACCGGGCCGACGCTGCGGGCCGACGCGCTGCGCGACGCCAAGATGGATGCGCACGGCGCGGGGGTGATCGCCGAGGTGCTTCCCGAAGACAAGTACCGGCTCGTCAAACGTCTGCAGGACGCCGGGCACACCGTCGGTATGACCGGTGATGGGGTCAATGACGCGCCCGCGCTGCGTCAGGCCGATGTCGGGATCGCGGTGGCCGGGGCCACCGATGTCGCCAAATCCGCGGCGGGGATCGTGCTCACCCGCGAAGGACTCATCGACATCGTCGGCCTGGTGAAGGAGAGCCGGCGCATCCATCAGCGCTCGTTGACCTACGCGCTCAACGTCAGTGTCAAGAAGCTCGAGGTTCCGCTGGTGCTGGTTTTCGGGGTGTTCGCCTGGCAGCAATTCGTGTTCACCCCGCTGCTGATGGCCCTGCTGCTGCTGGGCAACGATGTGGTGAGCATGGCCATCACCACCGACCGTGCTGATTACGCCCGCCGCCCGGACCGCTGGGATGTCGGACGCATCATCGGCGGTGCGTGCGTGATCGCCGTGCCGCTGCTGAGCGCCTCGATCGGGCTACTGTGGTGGGCCCGCACCCTGTGGCCACACCTCGATCTGCCCGAGCTGCGCAGCCTGATTTTTGTGACCCTTATTGCCAGCAGCCAGGCCACCATTTACGTGGTGCGCACCCGTGAGCACGCCTGGACCAGCCGCCCCAGCAGCTGGCTGCTGGGCGCCACCGCGGCCAACCTCGCCGCCGCGCTCACCCTGGCGGTGAGCGGCACCCTCATGGCAGCGCTGGCGCCGGTCGTGGCCGCCATCGCCATCGCCGCGCTCACTGCCGCGGCCCTGCTGGCCGACTATCTCAAAATCCCCGTCTTCAAAGCCCTTGGCCTGCACCGCCTCTGGCGCCAAACCCCGCCAGCCGGGCCGACTAGCTGACCCACCCGTTCGCCGGTTGAGATGCCGGCGTGCCGCCTACAGCGCGGGCACTGACGGCGCGCCGATCGAGGGTGTTGATCAGCGGTCGATCAGCCCTGCCGCGCGACGATGACGGGCACGCGGGCCGCATGCACCACAGCGGTGCTCACCGATCCGAGCAGCATGCCGGCGAATCCACCCCGACCGTGGCTGCCCACGACCACCAGTTGAGCGTTCTCGGCCTCGTCGAGCAGATGGCGGGTCGGCTGATCCACGACCACCACGCGGCGCACGCGAACATCGGGGTAGCGGTCCTGCCACCCCGCGAGTCGCTCAGCCAGCTCTTCTTCGGCCGCCGGGCCAACCGACCACCCGCCGGGGACCTCCGACACATCGGCATCGATCCAGGCGTGCACTGCCACCAATTCGACCCCGCGCCACGAGGCTTCATCAAAGGCAATGGCGGTGGCCAACTCCGAGGCCGGTGAATCGTCGATCCCGACCACGACCGGTGCCTGCGGTGCCACGGCGGCGTCATCGTGGATCACCGCGACCGGGCAATGAGCGTGATGCACCAACGCGGTGCTGACCGACCCAAGCAAGACGCGTCGCAGCGCCCCGCGGCCTCGGCAGCCCACCACGATCATGTGTGTCTCTTTGCTCAAGTCGATCAGTGTGGGCACCAGCGGGGAAATGAACACCTCGGTGTGGATCTGGGCCGCGCCATACTCTTTGGCGGCCTCACCGGCGGCGCCCTGGGCGGCCTCAAGGATCTGCTGAGCACGTTCATCCGGCCATGGGCCGAGAGTTACGGATTGGTCAGTCGGTATCAGTGGCCAATCCGACCAGCCCTCCAGCGGTACCGACAGCCCATGCACGATGGTGAGCGCGATATTGCGCATCGCCGCTTCCCGTGCCGCCCACCGCACAGCCGCCATGGAGTAGTCCGACCCGTCGACTCCGACGAGTATTCCCCGATGCGCTGACCGAACCGGCATTTTCGCCCTCGTTTCCGTTTTCTCGGCGAACCCACGCTCGGCCTCCGTGAGCCTGGACGTCAACCACGACGCTACGAGCCCGACCGCATCCCGGTCGCGGGGCATTCGTCACCGCGGCAGGGGCCATCAGGCCTTCATGTTCCCGAATAGCCCGCACCACAAGGGGAACAGTGCAGTGGCCGATGCCACGGTGGGAATTGCGCGTGAAGCGGCGCCGGCGCGCACACTATGCGGACGGGACGAGACAGTAAGGGCCTGAAACCGTCGATTCCCCGGCCAATCCGATTCAGCGACCGCACGGAGTTGGTTTAGCTCGCCCGGTGGCGCCGAATGTGCGGGTTTGCTTGCCGCGGGCCAGGTAGATACCGGCCAAGATCGCGATGGTGCCGCTGGGCAGGCGTGCGGTGAGGTCTTCGTGCAGCAGCACGATCCCGGCGGCCACGCCGATCGGGGGATCGGGTAGGTGGACAGGGCCGCAGTGGTCGGACCGACCGCGACGATGTTGCGGTAGTTGAGCAGCTGCGCGGCCCCGGTGCCGACGCAGCCCAGCAGGATCAGGCTCCACGCCTGCCATGGCGTCGGGGATTGCGGTCAAGGCGTTGTTCCAACCCCAGATGAACCCGACGCAGGCGACCCCAAACACAGGCTCCTCCAAATGGTCGAACCCAACGGTCAGCGCGTCGTCTTCCAGCCAACCATCACATCGTCACACCATAGAATGTAACTTCGGATACATACCTATTAGCAACGATATGCCGTAGCCACGCGGCGTCCCCTTTGAGGGTATCGACCAGGTGTGGTGCGCCGCGGTGGTGCAGATGTTTGGCCACGACCATCGGTGAGGGGCGTGTGAGGTCCCGCGTTCCTCCTGCAGGGTGGCAATGATGGTGACCGCGTTCGCGCAGTTTGGTTTTTCAGATCGGCAATTTGGGTCTCGTGAGCTTCGGGCCGGGTCCGCGGAGCCAGCGACGATGCTGCTGTCGGTATCTGCCAATCTCAGGCCGTCGGCGGTGGATGACGCTACGGGACTCGTCCGTGTCCCGGGACAGTCCACCGCGGGTGATAACCGCGACCTGTTTTGGCGCTTTCTAAGGGCCTCATCGATGTGGGTATCGACCCGTTCGGTGCCCCATCGGGTGTGGGCGTCCTTCGATATTCGAGATCGCGTCCCACGTCGTGCATGCGGCCGCGGCATCGACGATTCGACGGTGTGGGTTCGGCTTTGCAGCTGCAACCCAACGTGCGGCGCGCACACCGCGGACCGCGATGGCATGGCGGCGCGATACAGAGTGATCAGCAACATATGTTACATTTGGGTCCGTGGCGGAAGATCACGATGCGATGGTGCGGTGGCTCCTACTTGCGGTGCGGGTGCCCGCCGAGCCGTCACGGCACCGGGTCGCGGTGTGGCGGGAGCTGCGCCGCATCGGTGCAGTGCAGATCGGGCAGGGTGTCTGGGCCGTCCCGGACGTACCGGTTTTCACCGACGGGGTGACCCGGGTGATCGAGCTGGTGCACCGCGGCGACGGCGAGGTGCTCACGCTCAGCGCCGCCGGCCGCGATGAGCCCGACGCGGCCCGCCTGGAGCACATGTTCACCGCTGAACGCACCGAGGAATGGACCGAATTCCTTGCAGACTGCGCCAAGTTCGATGCAGAGATCGACAAGGAGATCGCCAACGGCAAGTTCACGATCGCCGAGCTGGAGGAGGAAGAGCAGAGCCTGGAGCGGCTGCGCCGCTGGCACCGCGACATCCGGGCCCGCGACGTGTTCGCCGCCCCGGCGGCCGCCGAAGCCGACCATCAACTCAAGTACTGCACGGAGCGGTTAGCCGTGTATACCGAGCGGGTCTTTGCGGCTGTGCACCAGCTGTGATCCTCGAATATCGGAGCACCCATTTGAATCTGGACACGCGAATCTTCTACACCATCAACGATTTCGCCCGCGACATACCGTGGTTGCAGCCCCTGGTATCCGGATACGCAACCTACGGGGTGGTGCTGTTCGCGGTGCTGCTGCTGGCGGGCTGGTGGATGGCCCGCCGCGACGACGATCGGGCACGAATGATCGCCGCGGTATGGGCCCCGCTGGGCATGCTCGCCGCGCTGGCGATCAACCAGCCGATCGCCGCCGCCGTCGGCGAAACCCGCCCCTGCCAAGCCCTGCACGACATCGTCGTGCTGCACTGCAACACCGACTCCGGGTTACCGAGCGATCACGCCGTCATGGCTGGTGCGGTCACCGCCGGACTGTGGCTGGTATCCCGGCGTTTGGGTGTGTTGGCCGCGGCCGCCGCCGCGCTGATGGCGTTCGCTCGCGTGTATGTCGGCGCGCACTACCCACAGGATGTGCTGGCCGGACTACTGTTGGGGGCCACGATCGCCCTCGCCGGATACGTGGTGGCCCGGCCGCTATTGGAGCGGCTGATCGCCGTTGTCGCCGACGGCCCGCTACGCACCCTGATCACACCGCCTGAATCGAAAGCCGTTGCTGTGCAGGAACAACCGCGATGAACACGGCAACAAACCGACACTCGTACGCTCCCTGCTCGCAGTCCCGTCAGCGGTTGCCGACGCACGACGGTCGGCAGCCGGCAGGGAGCCTGTGATGGATACCTCACCTGCAAGTTCAGCAACCGAAGATCCAGTGCCAGCGACCGGTCATCGGCTCAAACCCTGGCAATTCGTGATCATTTTCGGCGTGGTGAGCCTGTTCGCCGACATGGTGTACGAGGGTGCCCGCAGCATCATCGGCCCGTATCTCGCCACGTTGGGCGCATCGGCAGCCGTCGTCGGATTGGTCGCCGGCGCAGGGGAATTCATCGGATACGGACTGCGCGTCGTGTCCGGATACGCCACCTCCCGCACCCAGCACTACTGGGTCTGGACGATCACCGGCTACACCCTGACCGTGCTCAGCGTGCCGCTTATCGGCGCCACCGGCACACTCCTACCCGCCCTGGTGCTGTATGGAACCGAACGGCTCGGCAAGGCCGTGCGGTCACCGGCCAAAGACACCCTCCTCTCGCACGCATCGATGAGCACCGGTCGGGGCAGCGCGTTCGGTGTTCACCAGGCCCTCGACCAAACCGGGGCGATCGCCGGGCCGCTGCTGCTGGCAGCGGTGCTCAGCACGCACGCCGGGAACTACCGGTTGGCTTTCGCGGTGCTCATCGTCCCCGGCCTGATAGTCCTTATCCTGTTGGGTTGGCTGCAGTTTCGCGTTCCGGACCCGCGCCGCTACGAACTTCACTCCCCGAACCCAGCGGCCACCACCTCGCCGCATCCAGCTGGCCCCACAGCGCCGCCCATCGACGACACCGGGCGGCTTCCGGCCCGTTTTTGGCAGTACGTCCTCACCATTGGGGTGCTGTCCTGCGGTGTCGCGGCGTTTCCGCTACTTGCATTCCACGCCCAGCGCAGCGGGGCACTGTCCGATGCCCAGGTCCCCGTCCTATTCGCGGTGGCGATGGCCGTCGACGGCGCAGCCGGCCTCATCGTGGGCCAAGTGTACGACCGGCGCGGACCCGTCACGCTGCTCGCGGTGCCCATCGCCGCCGCAGCCTCGGCAATCGCCTTCACCACAAACCCGACCCTGGTGTGGATCGGGGTCGCCATCTGGGGCATCGTCAACGGCGTCCTGGACTCCACCGTCAAAGCCGTCGTCACCGAACTCGTCCCCGCCCACACCCGGGCCGTGGCGTTCGGCTGGCTCGCACTGCTGCGCGGCGTGGCACTACTTATCGCGGGCGGACTGCTCGGCGCCGCCTACGACGTCTCACCCGCCGCCACCATCGCCCTGATCGTCACCGCCAACACCGCCGCACTCATCGGCCTGACAGCAATCCTGCGACGGCTGCACCCCGCGACCCCCTCGACGATGTGAGGAGTTCACCGATGTCTGAGGGAATCGCGGGCCGCACGCTCGTGCGTCGTAGTGTGCTGGGTTTGGGCCAGGCTGGAGCGCTGACCGCGGTGATGCTGCTGGCGCTGGCAGGGACGGCGGGCGCTCAAACCGGGCTGCTGTCGGCTGAAGGTCCGCCCGGTCCGGATGTCGAGTTGCGCCAGGAGGCAGCGCTGGCCGGGTACCTCTGCTACGGGCTGATGGCCCTGGTAGTGGTGTGGGGCATGGTCATGGCCACCAAGTGGGCGCGAAAATGGTTGGCGCACAATGTGATCTATCACACCCATATGGTTCTGGCTGTTGTCGCGCTGACCTTGGGGTGGGTGCACGCCGGGTCGTACGTCCTGCAGACCCAAGAACATTTCTCCGTCGCCATGGCGGTTATCCCGTTCGTCGACGGCGAGGAGCCCGAGGTCGCGTTTGGCGTGATCGGGTTGGAGCTGGCCCTGGTGTCGGCGCTGTCGGTCCTGGCGATCCGGTGGTTGAACTTCCGCCGGTTCCGGTTGATTCACATTGTCGGTGCCTATATCGGGTTCGGGTTGTCCTGGGTGCATGTGCTGGCCACCAGCGCAGAAGTGAAAACCTTGTCCCTGGTGGGGATTACCGTCGCGGCGGTCCTGATTGTCTGTCTCATTGCCGGCGTCCTGCGACTCCTGTCCGCCTCACGGGCCGCGACAGCGCCGGAGCCGGTCAGCTGACACACGCTGGACGCACCAGCTGCGAAAACGCCAGAGCAGGCGCATGCCAGCTGCGCTTCGTGTTCGTGGACACGGGGCGCCGCAAGCGTCGTGCACCCGGGTCCGCGCGGGCAGTCCTGGGCCAGGTCGGCCGTTGCTTCGGCCACGTTTTTGCCAGTCACGCATTTCCTCCGGTGCCCGAGGTGGGGCAGAGTTCGGCGGCGTTTTAGGTGGCAGCCAAGACGGTCTCGGCGGCCGTTCAGCACATCGATGAGGGCGGACAGGGCGAGCTGAAACAACGAACATCGGTCTACCGGATCGGAGGTCGCCAGACCGTAATCTCGAAGGCAACACAAAATGTTTGGAGATTCTCGACTGCGCCGGCGATGTCCTTCTCTTGTCGCAGCCTGTGTGAGGACCTGCAGCTGACCGCCCGCGCTTTAGTGGGGGCAATGCACCACATATTGAACGTCACGTCCGAAAAGTACGCCATCGAGCCGCTAACTGACGGTCCGGTGCCTGAACATCACTCGGGTAAAGCGCACCCTCTCAGACTATTGACAGTTGGTGTGCCTTACCTTAGTTAGGTGGTCCTGTCTGATGCCGTGCCGAATCTGCTGATCGGGCTGCGGGAGGGGCTGGAAGCTGGTCTCGTGGTCAGCATCTTGCTCGCCGCCGTGCGCAAGTCTCCTGCCGCGGCGGAGGTGCCGCGGCCGACTGCCCCGGTCTGGCTGGGTGTACTGGGCGCCATCACGGTGTCGGCGAGTGTCGCTGCGGTGCTGAGCTCAACCACGAGCTCCTTCGGCGCGCGCGGCCAGGACATCCTCGGCGGACTGTTCAGCGTGGTCGCGGTGGCGCTGGTCAGCGCGATGATCTTCTGGATGTCGCGGACCGCAACCAATCTCTCGGCTGAGCTGAGCGGTAAGGTCCGTGAAGCGCTGATGCTGGGTGCCGGTGCACTCGCGCTGACGGCGTTTCTTGCCGTCGCCCGCGAAGGCTTGGAAACAACGCTGTTCTTGTGGACCGCCGCCCGCGCAGCGGGCGAATCCGTCGGCCCGATCATCGGCGGGGCACTCGGCCTGGCGATCGCGGTCCTGTTGTGCTGGGGGCTGTACCGGCGGTCGGTGCGGATGAACCTGAAGGTGTTCTTCACCCGAACCGCCGTGCTGCTGATCGTCGTGGCCGCGGGCATCCTTGCCTACGGTATCGGTGATCTGCAGACCGCTGGCTGGCTACCGGGCCGGTGTTGGTACGCGTTCGATTTCAGCGGACACGGATGGACCGACTCGTGGTGGGTGGCCATCATCACCGGCATCACTCAGCTCACGCCGCGCATGACGGTGCTGCAGGTGCTGGGTTGGGCCGGATATCTGGCAGTCGTCCTTCCCGCGTTCCTGCGGTCGTCGCGGCACACCCCGGCCCGCTCAACCGAGAGTATCGCCGAAAATCCGTCACTGCCTTCGGGTTTCAGTCGGCTGATTGCGCGTCGCCCGCTGGTCATAGCGGTGGCGGTGGTGCTGGCGCCGGTCGCGGCCGCGGCTGCCGTGATCGCGGTGTTGCCGCAATCGCCTCGATTCGAGGCCACCCAGGTGACCGTCACCGGCTCGACCTGCGCCGCGGACTGGTCCTCGGCACGGCCTGGAGCCCAGACGTTCACCGTGATCAATAAGTCCGGTAAGACCGGCGAGATCACCCTCGTCGATGCCGCCAACGGAGTGGTCGGCGAAATCGAGACCTTAGGCCCGGCCACCAGCGCGCCGCTGGCGGCTACCCTGGGGGCGGGCAGCTACAAGTTCACTTGTCTGCTGGCCGGTCAGGCCCCGACGACATCGTCAGCCAGACAGATCACGGGGCTACCGGTTGCCGACACCACGGCGGCGGTCCTGCGGGTGACCGAGAGCGATCTGAAGCCCGCGATGCAAGCCTACAAAACCTACGTCGCGGGGCTGTTGGTGACGCTGGCTGACCAGGTGCACCGGGTCCACGCGGATCTGGGCAGCGCGAATCTGGCTGCCGCCAGATCGGATTGGACTCCGGCGATGCTGATCTGGACCCGGGTCGGCGCTGCGTACGGAAGCTTCAGCGACTACGGCGACGCGATTGCCGGACTCCCGCACGGCCTGCCCGGCGGGGTGAATGACCCCGGTTTCACCGGGCTTCGCCGCCTGGAATACGGCCTGTGGCATGGTCAACCCGCCGCGCAGCTGATCGCGGTCGCCGACAGGCTAGCTGGTGACATCGCGAAACTGCGCGCCCATCTCGCCGATGCGTTGCCGGCCCCAGTCGACCAGACCAAGCGCCCCCACGAGATCCTCGAGGACATGCTGAGATTCCAGCTGATGGGTGACACCGACCAAGGCGCGGGAACGGAGTACGCCGAAACCTCTGCCGCCGTCGAGGCCACCCGAGCCTCCCTGGGGCAGTTCGCCCCGCTGATCGCTGCGCGCGCACCAAAACTGTTGCCCCAAAGCAATTCTGAACTCGACGCGCTCGACGCAGCGCTACGCGCGACACAGCTGAATGGGCATTGGGTTTCATTGGCGCAGGTCGCGCCGAACCAGCGGCGCGCCGTCGACGCCGCACTCGGACAGGCGCTGGAGACCCTCGCCGCGGTGCCCCTGCTTCTCGAACTTCCACCCAGCCGTTAGGAGCGCGCAGACATGGACGTCAGTCGTAGACACTTCCTTCGCGGCGCCGCCGCCGGCGCAGCCGGGACCGCGATCACCGGTGCCGTACTGGCCGAGGGCAAGGCCGTCGACGCCAATGCCGCCACCGTGGCCGCCCCGCCGCAGCAGTACCCATTCCACGGCGCACATCAGGCGGGCATCCTGACCCCGGCCCCCGCGCAGAAACAGAATTTCGCTTGCCACGTCGCCCTGGATGTCACAGCCCCCGGCAAGGGCGCACTGGCCCAGGTGCTCACCACGCTGACCCAGCGTGCGCGCTTTCTGACCGCAGGCGGGTCGCCGCCGCAACTGGGCGTCGGCGCCCCTCCCTCCGACAGCGGAGTCGTGGGCTCACTCGTCTCGGCCGACGGTCTGACGATCACCGTCGGCGTGGGTGCGAGCCTGTTCGACGACCGCTTCGGTCTGGTCGATCGCAAGCCCGCCAAACTCAAGCCAATGACGGTGTTCCGTAACGACTTTCCGGATCCGGCGTGGACGCATGGGGATGTGGTTGTGCAGCTGTGCGCGCACAATCCCGACACGGTGCATCACGCATTGCGCGACATCATGCGCGCCGTGCGAGGTTCGATGCAGTTGCGCTGGCGCATTGACGGATATAACTCGCCGCCACGTCCGTCGGGTACCGGCCGCAACCTGTTGGGATTTAAGGACGGCACCGCCAACCCCGTCTCAGTCGATGCTGAAAACCTGGTGTGGGTCACTGATCCAGCCGAACCCGCCTGGACTCACGGCGGCACCTATCTGGTCATCCGGCTTATCCGCATGCTCGTCGAGTTCTGGGACCGGGTATCGATCAACGAACAAGAACGGATGTTCGGCCGGCGCCGCGACAGCGGCGCCCCCCTGGACGGCAACAACGAATTCGACATACCCAACTACCCGGCCGACGCCGAGGGGAAGACCATCCCGCTGGACGCCCACATCCGGCTGGCCAACCCGCGTACCTCACAGACCGACAACCAGCGCCTGCTGCGGCGGTCCTACAACTACGACCTCGGCGTCGACACCAACGGCAACCTGCAATCCGGCCACGTCTTCGTGTGCTTCCAGCAAGACATCGACCGCCAATTCGAAACCATTCAACGCCGGCTCACCGACGAACCCCTCGTCGATTATGTCCAGCCCTTCGGTGGCGGCTACTTCTTCACCCTGCCCGGACTGACCGACGAACACGACTGGTACGGCAAGACGCTGCTGGCCTGAACGCATTGGCCAACCGAACACGACCCGCCACGCAGGTCAGCACACCCACGTGCCTGGTGATTGACCGGACCAACCACGGCTTGCCGGGTAGCTGCTCGCATGACCATGCTCACCACACCTGTCGGAGGGGAATGCGCCGCAGGGAACCCTCGATGCGGGCGGCCAAACGTCGTGGTACCGCTGGTGGGCCCGCGTCGAAGGTGCTGGCGCAATTGGGGATTCGTGTCTCAGGGTCCTTTCAGGGTGCCAGCTGTAAGTGTGGATTAGTGGGCGGCTTTGGTGTTGTTTGCGCCAAAGCCGTTGCGATGCCTGATGATCAGCGGCGATCTCGGCATGTTGCGGTCGATGTGGCCCGTCGTTGGTTCGGCGTCGACGGAAGCTGCGGACATCCAAACCGGTGAAACGGAAAGGCGAGAACGTATGAGCGAGAGTGCGAAGCAGGCACTGACTAAAGTGCCGGCTGTCACCTTGGGCTTTTGGGCCATCAAAGTATTGGCGACGACATTGGGTGAGACCGGTGGCGACACCGTGACGATGACGCTGAATTGGGGCTACCTAGCTGGTGCGGTTCTGTTCGGCGGATTGCTTGTGGTACTGGTCGTCGCGCAGATCGTTGCTGAGCGCTTTCATGCCAGCCTGTACTGGGCCACCATCGTTGCCTCGACGACGTTTGGCACGGCATTGGCTGATTTTGCCGACCGATCACTCGGCATCGGATACACGGGTGGGTCGTTGCTGTTATTGGTGCTTCTTGTGGCCACTCTTGGTCTCTGGCGCTGGTCACAAGGCAGCGTCTCGGTGAACACCGTGGTGACACCGAAGACAGAGGCGTATTACTGGGCCACTATCACCCTCTCGCAGACCTTGGGTACCGCACTAGGTGATTGGCTCGCTGATACGGGCGGGTTGGGTTATGACGGCGGTGCGTTAGCTTTTGGCGCGGCTCTGGCGATCGTTGCGGGGCTGTACTACTGGACCAGCATGTCGCGCGTGGCGCTGTTCTGGTTGGCCTTCATCCTGACCCGACCGCTGGGTGCCACGGTGGGCGATTTCCTCGATAAGCCGGTGGCCGAAGGGGGATTGGACTGGAGTCGCCCAGTGGCGTCAGCTGTACTTGCAGCCATCATCATTGTGCTGCTCGTCGTGCTGCCGCAGCGCCCGGGACAGCACCCCGGCCACGACGATCCGAGTCCGCCCTCCGATGACGCCACATCGACCGTAGGCCGGCGATCGGCAGCCCGCTGATGTGCGTCAGCAAGGCCAATCTGCGACGATCCCGGGGGCTATCCGTGGTGGCCACCATCGCGGTGGGCGACGACCCCAGTAATCGGTCCCGGTACGGTTCAACTGAGCGAGGTTTTGCTCAGACAAAAAGTGGCCTGCTTGATGTTGCGGCCGGCTCGGCGTTGTTGGGTAAGTGCAGTCGGTCGTATTCCTGTGCGCGGATGCCGCCATAGTCGTGTAGTGAGGCGCTGGCCGAGATCGTCGCGGTCATGCCGGCCATCTGTGCGGCCCATTCGCGGACGAGCACGGGTCGGAGGTGGCGGTGGTGCAGGATGCTGCTGCCGCCGCACCGCTTGACCGCGAACCAGCGCGCTTCGCGCTGGGTGCGCTCGCGGCTGGCACTGTTGGGATTGGCTGGCCGGGTCGCGCCGCACTCGCGGGTTTCGGGGAACGTCTTGTCCGGCCGGCTGGGCGGCCGATGGCTGTCGAAGATCATCCAGTGCCGGATCGCGTCGGCACGCTTGTTGTCCAGGTCGGGGACGGCTCGGCCGAGGCGACGGCTCGCTTCGGTCAAGAACATGCGCTGCCCGGCGGTATCGCCGGAAGCACGTTGGCGCCAGGCCGGGTCGGTGATCAGTTCGGCGAGGTTGACGGCCTCGGGATAGACCGCGGCGAACAGCAACGAGGTGCTGTAGGAGGTGGTCTCTGTTCCCGGCGGGATCAGCCAATGTGCCCGTTGATCCCAGCGGTGAACGGGCGCGGTGGCGTGGTCTCGTTGTGGCCACTGGGTCCAGAGGTGACCGCAGAACAGGAACCCGGTCAGTACCGCGTCGAACACCGCTGCCGGGCTGTAGTGGGCCAGCAGCCGGTTGTGCCGGTGCTGGGCAGCCACGATCTGGTCGCTGACCCGATCATGCAGGGGTGTGGGCGGTTGCCCGGCGTCGGGTGGGCCGATCCAGTAGCGATGGCGGATGCAGACGTAGTGGTGGTGCGGCAGCAGTAGCAGGACTGGTCCGCCGTCGTGGCGGGCGTCGCAGCGGCCGCAGCCGGGCTGGGATTGGTGGCGCCATGCCGTCCAGTCCGGTGCCGGGTCGCGCAGTTCGGGCAGCGCCAGCCCCAGGTGCGTGGCCGGGCGGCCGGTGAGGACGGCGAGCCGCTCGGGCAGCACCACCCGGCCTTGTGCGCGGCCGGAGCGGTCTGCGGCCTTGGCGGTGGCGACATGGTTCCACAGTTCACCCGTTGGTAGGCCGTGCAGTACCGCCAGGCGGGTCAGATAGGAACGGACAGTCTCGTGGCGGGCCGGTCCGGCGGGGATCGGTAGGCGTGCCAGCACGGTCAGCCGATCGCCCGGCGTGAACGATCGGTGGCAGCGCTACGTTCGGCGGCGTAATCGACCGGGACAAGATCGAGCAGCGGGCGGGTGATCTGTTCGGTGCCGTCCTCGATGGCCAGGACTGCCGCGCCGCGGACCAGGTGGGACAGGCTGCCGATCATGCCGCCACTGCGCCGGTACAGGTATTCATCCAGCGCGACCAGGGAGCCGGTCTTGTGTCGGTGCAGCCTCACCGTGGATTCCATGGTGGCGACCAGCGCCCGCCACTGCTCACGCTGCTCACTGGTGCCGTAAGCGAACGCGCTGGCCCCGATCATGGTGAAGCGGCCGGCGATCTGCCGGCCCCGGACCCCGGCGAACAACCCGGCCGCTTCGACGTCGATGCCGGCGTAAATGAACGTTGCTGGTAGCCGCTCGGCGAAGTACTTCAGCTGGTCGGATACTTCGGCGCCAGGGCGGGTCGTCAGGTTCAGGTTGTGCACCTCGTCGACGAGCACCAGCTCGACACCCGTGTGGGCCGCGGTGTGGCAGACCGCGTCGACAATGTCGGTGATGTTGACCCGGCCGGTGAACGACAGCCCGAGGAAGCGGGCGAACTCCATCGCCAGCATCCGCGCGGTCGAGGCCGGCGGGACGGTCACGTACAGTACCGGCAACCGATACACGTCGTGCGGGAACCGGCGGCGGATATGCAGTTCGTGGGTTCGGCCCAACTGCGTCAGCGCGGTTGTCTTGCCGGTGCCCGACTCCCCGGACACGATCAGACCCCGCCGAGCGGAAACCTGATTGCGGTTCAACTGCACCAGCAGCCGCGCGGTGGAGATCACCTTCTGGATGGTTGGGGTGTTCGCCAACGGCAAGTCGCCGTGGTAGGCCTGCCGCGCCTCCTTGACCGCTTCTCGCTCGACTTCGGTGAGCAACTCCAGGGTGGCCGGGTTGTGCCCGTCGGGCGCAGCGGGTTGGCGGTTGACGAACCGCTGCCATCCTTCCTTGGTCGTCAGCGGCTCATCGGCCCCGACCGCTGCTGAGGCGTCACTGTTGTTTCGGTTCACCATTTGTCGGCCTCGGCGGCGGCGTCGAACACCCCGAACGGGATCACCGTCGCCAGCGCCGGTTCAGCCTCGACGGTCGGCTCGCGTTCTGGCTCCGCACGCTCGGGCAGCGTGCTCACCGGATTGGTAGCGCTGGTCAGGCGGGTGCGGGCAGCGACCCGGTCAGTACGCTTGTCCACCGGCCCGGCCGCTGCGCGGGTCAGCAGATCATCCAGCACCCGGGCGACCTGCGTCTGGTTGGTGTCGTCGCCGCCGCGCTGCGCGGTCAGGGCGCGGGCGTGGCGCCAGGTGAACTCCGCGAACGGCGCGGTCACCATCGGCAGATGCGTCCACGGGACGGTCAACCACCCCTCCCGCGTGCGCACGAACACCCGAGTCGCGTCGTAGGGGTCATAGTGGACCTCCCAGAGCCCGCGGCGGGCGGTGACACCGGAGTGCTGCAACCGCAGCGGCCCGAGTTCAGGGCAGTCGTAGGTGCGGTAGTCGATGATGATTCCGTAGGCGTTGATCTGCCGCGAGGTCACCGGCAGCAACTCCAAATAGTCTTCCCCGGTCAGGGTCAGCGGCAGATACCCGGCCGCGGCAACCAGCGCGGCGTACTTCTCATTCGGACTAAGCACGCGTCGCGGGGCCAGCGGGTCGCGTAGCGCGTCGTGCGGGCGGGTCTGCCAGCCGGCCAGCAGCCACTCATCGAGCAGGTCCTGCAACTCGGTCAGCGTCCATGCCCCGGACACGTCGGCGCCGCGCCGGGTCGGGTTGGGGCCCGTGTAGGAGGCAACGTGCTGACAGAACAGCGTGTTGATCGACCCGAACGTGGCCTCCACGATCGCTTTGTCGGTGGGGGTGCGGGGCCGCGCCTGCTGCACCGAAATCCCAAGCCGCTCACAAGCTCTGGAGAACGTTTCGGAAACGAACACTTTCCCGCCGTCGACGGTGATCGTATCCGGGACGATCACCGGCTTGGCTGCCGCCAGCTCCATCCGTGCATCAATGTCCAGCAGCCTGGCGTGTGGCAACACCGACGCCGACATCCGCAACGCCTGGCTCCATCCGGGGCGCATCGGTTCGGGAACCAGCATCCGAGCCAGGAGCAGGGCGGCGTCCACCGCCTTCGTCCCGACCGGCCTCAGCACCGCCGCGCAGATCGTGCGGGTGGCCACATCCACCACGATCGTCAAGTCAGCCCGTGCCGGTGTGCCATCGTCGAGCAGCACCAGCACGTCGATCGGGGTCGAATCGATCTGCACCTGCTCACCGGGCCGCGCGGCGAACGACGGGGTGAACATCCCTGCCGGACGGTTCGCCGTCTGCCGCCGCGTGACCGCCGACCCGAAACTGTGCCGGCCGGTGGCCAGTGCGTCGATCAGTCGGTAAAACGTCGAGCGCGACGGGATTGGCACTGCCCCCACGCCGTGTTCGTCTTCGAGTTGCTGCCGCACCCGGCGGATCAGCCGCGTCCGGGTGCCGGTCGAGTTGTTCGTCTCGGCATCCAGCGCTGCCCGCACCGCCGCGACCACCCGTGTGTCGACCCGGCCGGTGACGGCCCACTCGCGGGTAGATCGTTGATCGACCAAACCCCACAAGCCCTGCCGGGCGTACCGCGCGCGCCTGGTCTGCACGGTACGGACACTGACTCCCAGCTCAGCGGCCTTGGCGACATCGCGGTCGGTGACCGTCGTCAGCGCCGGGTCGAACCCGTCGCGGGGCACCGCACCTGGCTCTGCTGCCGGCGGCAGTCCAGTCTCGACCTCGACCACATGTCGTTCCCATGCCCGGGCCGCATCCACGACGTCAGCCGGCAGGCCCTCCAGCAGGCCGAACGGCTCCATCCCCACGGGCTCATCGTGATCGACCAGCTCGAAGTCGGGGCAGGCCAGCAGATGCGAGGCCAGCACGACCTGCTCGACACCCTCGTCTGAACGCAACCGCACCGCGGTGCCGACCAGCCCCAGTACCTGGTGCTCGCCGCCGTCGAATACCACCCGATCACCGGGGCACAGCACCCCCGGCCTCATCACACGCACACCAGCGGTGTTGCCTCACCCAGCGGAACCGACAAGTCGGTCGCCAACCGTTGGCGCCAGAGCAGATGAAACAACACCGGCAGCACGCCGATCGGATCCCCCACCGCCTCCGCGCCGGCCAGCAGCGGCATCGGAGCCGCGAACACCTTCAGCAGCGACACAGCGACCGTCGGGATGTCGTGGCGTTCGTGGCGGTAGCCCGACAGCCACCGCAGATTGCCCTGCAGCACCGGGTCCAGCCCCGCGACCAGCCGATACCCCCAACCCAGCCGCTCGCACGCCCGCTCAGTGACGGCGAACTTGACCATGTCCCGCGGCCGGCGCCGCTCGACCGGGCGGCAGTCGATCACCAGCCCACTGCCGTCACGGTGGCGGGCGAACAGGTCCGGCGCATGCGCCACCGGCTTACCTCCCGCGCCGGTCCAGTGCAGCCAGAACGGCTGCGCCGCGATGCCGACCACCTGCGGGTCGAAATCCAGCAGCATCACGTGATCGCGCTCCAGCCACGACTCAAACCCAATATGGCTGCCAGTCGTCGCACACCACCACCGGCCGCTCAGATGCCGCTGCCCCTTACGCGGCCGGTACCGCCGCACAGGCAGCCCCTCCTCGAATGGCGCTCGCACGGCGGCGTCGAGGGCGCACCACTGACGCTCACCGTCGGAGGTCACCCACTCGACCTCCACGTTCTCCGCCTTGGTCACATCGGCGGCTACTTCGACCGGAGCCATCGTCACGACCAGCATTCTTCGCCATCACACGGACCCAACCCGGCAACGACTCGCAACCTACAACGAGACATTCGCAACGCCACTCGCAACCTAAGCCGAGATCACGCAGCCTTCACTGGGACCGGACACCGATGGCGTACCTCGAGATCACACCCGCTGCGAGCTAATTGGTAATACCACTAGACCTCTTACCTCTAGTGGGTTAGGGTCGTGCGGTGGAGTTGATCGCGATCAAGCGACGCTCGGCTGCCGACGAGGTGCACGACCAGCTGCTCAAGCAGCTCGTCGCGGGCGCCCCGCCGCCGGGCTCGCGCCTGCCGAGTGAGCGCAAACTGGCCGAGGTGCTGGGCGTTTCGCGCCCTGTGGTGCGCGAGGCGATTCAGCGCCTGGTCGCGTCCGGGCATCTCGATGTGCGGCAGGGGGACGGCGCTGTCGTCAACGACATCATGCGCACCGGCGGGCTCGACCTGCTGCCACATCTGCTGGTCGACGCGCCCGCGGGGGCGATGGTGAATCCGTCGGTGGTGCGCAGCGTGCTGGAGGTGCGCGAGTATCTCGGGCCGTGGATCGCGGAGCGGGCCGCGGCGCGCTCGGCGGAGAAACTCACCGGACCGCTGACCCGGGCGCTCGCAGACCTCGAGCGCGCGCAGACGGGCGCCGAGCAGCAACTCGCTGCCCTCATCTTCTGGGAATGCCTTGTGGTGGGCGCAGATTCGATCGCGATGACGCTGATCTTCAACGGGATGCGCCGGGTGTACGAGCCGATGCTCGCGGTGGTGGCCGACGCCGTCGCGGCCGCTGAGCCCGTGGACGCCTACCGAAAGCTCGCGGCGGCGGTGACGTCGGGTGCCGCGCCGAAAGCGCGCCGGGCTGCTGCCGTCGTGCTCGGTGGCGCCACCGCGGTGCTCACGGATTTTCTCGACCAGATGGAGGCACAGTGACGACCACCGGCACCCGAGGCGTGACCCTTGGCCAGGCGGCCCGCGAGTTCTGGCGCCATCCGACGCCGTGGATGATCCTGGCGCTGGTCGTCGGGTCGGTCGTCGCCCGTGTGGCGGCCGGTGGCATCGGTCTGGCTGACGTGTGGGCCCCGCTGGCGCTGGTGCTGCTATTTCCGTTCGTGGAGTGGGTAATTCACGTTTTCATCCTGCACTGGCGACCGCGGAAGCTGGGACGTATCACCCTGGACACGCTCGTCGCGCGTGATCATCGTCGACACCACGCGGACCCTCGTGACGTCGACCTGGTCTTCATTCCGACGCCGACCCTGCCGTGGCTGATCGCGGCGATCGTGGCGCTGCCTCTGGGCATCGGCGCCGCAGTCGGTGTGCCGGTATCGGCCACGCTGTCGTTCATCCTGGTCGAGTCTCTGATCCTCATGACCTACGAGTGGATTCACTACCTCGTGCACACCGACTACAAGCCGCGGACAGCGTTGTACAAGGCGGTGTGGCGCAATCATCGGTTGCACCACTTCAAGAATGAGCACTACTGGTTCTCGGTCACCACGTCGGGCACGTCCGACCGGGTGCTCGGCACCTACCCTGATCCCGCGTCAGTCGAGACAAGCCGGACGGCGAAGAACCTGCACGGGGTGCAGAACTAGCCGCCCTCACCCTCGCGGCGGGTCGGCGGCCTCGCTCAGTGCAGGGTCAGCCAGGCCAGACTGCCCAGGCCGGCGACCAAGCAATAGATCGCGAACGGTGTGAGAGTGCGGGTTTCGAAGTACTTCACCAGGAACCGCACGGACAGGTACGCCGCGATGAACGCAGCGGCACTACCGGCCAGCACCTGTCCGCCGATGCCGTCGCCGGCGGGGCCGAGCAGTTCCGGAATCTTGAGCGCGCCCGCGGCCAGGATCACCGGGGTCGCCAAGAGGAACGAGAACCGCGCGGCGTCTTCGTGGGACAGTCCGCGCAGCACGCCGGCGACCATGGTCGCGCCGGATCGGCTGATGCCCGGCAGGAGCGCCAGAATCTGGGCCGCACCGATGCCCATGGCCTCCGGGATCGGGAGGCGGGCCAGGCGCTCGTCGGACTCGTTGAGTGCTTCCGAATGCGCGGCGGCGGGCACCGCCGAGGCCGTGCGCCGCCGAAGCCGTTCACCCACAAAGAGAACGACACCGTTGATGGCGAGGAACGCGGCTGCCGGTACCGGCTTGCCCAACGTCGTGCGCAGCGCGTGATCCAACGCCAAGCCTGCGATACCGACGGGGATGGTGGACAGGATCAGCAGCCACGCGAGGCGCTCGGCGGAGGTGGTGATCTTCCGGTTCTTGATCGACGTGATCAACCCGCCGATCACCGCGACCCAGTCTCGCCAGAAGAAGACGAGCAGTGCCAGCGCGGTCGCGACGTGCACGGCCACCAGGAACGCCAGGTACGGCGATTTCTCGGCCGTCATGCTCAGGTCCTGGGCCCAGCGACCACCGACCAGGGCCGGTACCAGGATCGAGTGGCCCAGACTCGACACCGGGAACAGCTCGGTGACGCCCTGGAACGCACCGACAACGATCGCTTCGATGTAGTTGAGGCTCAAGGCAGTTGACCCCTACTCGCCCTTGAATTCGGGCGCGCGCTTTTCGAACATCGCGGTGATGCCCTCGGTCAGATCCTTCGACGCGATGAAAGCCGAGTTCCATGCCGCGACGTAACGCAGGCTGGCCGAAACCCGTTCGGTGCGTTGCTCGTCCAGCACATCCTTGACGCCGCGCACGGTCAGTGGCGGGTTGGCGGCGATCTCGCGAGCGGTTTCGTGGGCGGCGGCCAACGACGCCTCGGCGTCGGCGAAGACGTCGTTCACCAGACCGATCTTCTCGGCGCGCGCAGCATCGAAATCCTTACCTGTCAACGCCAGTTCGCGCAGATGCCCGTCGTTCAGGATCAGCGGCAGGCGGGCCAGCGAGCCCACGTCGGCGACGATGGCCAGCTTGACCTCACGCACCGAGAACTTCGCGTCGGCGCTGGCGTAGCGGATGTCGACCGCGGAGATCAGGTCGACCCCGCCGCCGATGCACCAGCCCTGAACCGAGGCGATGGTCGGGGTGCGACAGTCGGCGACCGCCGTGATCGACTGCTGCATGGCCCGCAGCTTGGTGTGGAAGTCGGCACGCTCCTTCGCCAGCGCGCCGTCGGCCATCATCGGGGTCAGAGTGCCGCCCATCGCGGCCAGGTCCAGCCCGTAGCTGAAGTTGCGGCCTGATCCGGTGAGGACGATGGCCCGCACGTTCGGATCGGCATCCAGCGCCTCGAAGGCCACCGGCAGCTCGGCCCAGAAGGCCGGGCCCATGGCGTTGCCCTTGCCGGGGCCGGTCAGTGTCACCTGCGCGACGTGATCGTTGACCTCAACAGTGAGAGATTCGTAGGTAGCACCCATGAATCGGAAGGCTAGCCGGTGAACCTGGGCGTAGCGTCTCGCCTATGACGATTCCGTCCGATGTGATCGAGGCCGGCGAGGCGAGTCTGGATGTTCTCGAGCAGGTGCTCTCAGGTCTGGGGCCCGGCGACGCAGCGCGGCAAACACCGTGCAGCGAGTTCGATGTGGCGGCGCTCACCGATCACTTGATGAACTCGATCACGGTGATCGGCGGGATCGCGGGCGCGCAGCTGCCTGAGCGGGACGCGGCGGCGCCGATCATCGACCAGGTGAGTGCCGCGGCGCGGCCTGCCTTGGCGGCGTGGCGCACCAGGGGGCTGGAGGGCACCGTCGCGGCGGGGCCGGGCGAGATGCCGGCCGTGCGGGTCGCCGGCATCCTCTCGCTCGAATTCCTCGTCCATGCGTGGGACTACGCGACGGCAGTCGGCCGCCAGATGGAGGTCCCCGATGACCTGGCCGAGTACGTCCTCGGGATGACCAAGGCCGCCGTCAGCCCCGCGGCACGGGCAGCCGTCGGGTTCGACGATCCCGTCGAGGTCCCGGCCGACGCGAGCCCGCTCGATCAGCTGATCGGCTTTACCGGCCGCCGCGCCAACTGACGGCGAAGTCCAGGAAGAGGTCGTTCTCCTGCGGCACCGTGACGGTGACGCGGACGCCTTCCTGGCCGTAGGGCCGCACCAGGAGTTTGTTGTCGGCCGCGGCATCGACGAAGTCGACGGTGTCCTCGGAGCTCAAGGGCAGCCAGACGAAGTTGGCCTGCGAGTCGGGCAGCTCGAAGCCCGCCGCGCGCAGTGCGGCGCTGACCCGGGCGCGTTCGGCCACCACGGCGTCGGTCCGGGCCAGCAGCTCGTCGGCGGCGTCCAGAGACGCGATGGCTGCGGCCTGGCTGATGCTGGTCGCGGTGAACGGCACGTACACCTTGCCCAGCGCCGTGACGATGTCTTCGTGCGCGACGGCGTAGCCGACCCGTAGTCCGGCTAGGCCGTAGGCCTTCGAGAAAGTGCGGAGCACGACGACGTTCGGGTGCTTGCGCACCAGTGCCAGGCTGTCCGGCAGCAGGCCGTCGCGGATGTACTCAACGTAGGCCTCGTCCAGGACCACCAGGATGTGCGGTGGCACTTTGGCGACGAAGTCGGCCAGCTTGGCCGGATCGACGACGGTCGAGGTGGGGTTGTTGGGGTTGCAGACGAAGATCAGCCGGGTGCGGTCGGTGATCGCGGCCAGCATGGCGTCCAGGTCGTGCGTGTGATCGGTGAGCGGGACGGGGACCGGCGTCGCGCCGGCGGTGCGGACCTGAAGCGGGTAGATCTCGAAGCTGCGCCAAGCGAACAGCACCTCGTCGCCGACGGAGGCGGTGATCTGGATGAGCTGCTGGCACAGGCTCACCGACCCGCAGCCCACCGAAATCTCGTTGGGCGCGAACCCGACATAGGCGGCCAGCCGCTCGCGCAACGCCGCATAGCCGTTGTCCGGATAGCGGTTGATGTTGTCCATCGCATTGACGATGGCCTCGCGGACGCTGGGCAGCGGTCCGTCGACGGTTTCATTGCTGGCGATCTTGATGGCGCCGGGCACTGTGCGGCCGGGGGTGTAGGCGGGCAGGGCGTCCATCTCGGGGCGCAGGCGGGCGGTCACCCGGGACAGTCTAGGTGTCCGGCAGATGGCGCCCTGGCGTCGCGCTTTGCCTTTCGCGGTGTTGACTGTGTACCGTATGCCCTCGGCGGTTGCGGGGTGTAAGAGTCCGGTACCCTCGGATCGTTCAGGAGGCGTGCCAGAGCGGCCGAATGGGACTCACTGCTAATGAGTTGTCCCCCTTACAGGGGACCGGAGGTTCAAATCCTCTCGCCTCCGCCACATAACTTAATAGTTGTACCCATGCGCCCGTAGCTCAACGGATAGAGCATCTGACTACGGATCAGAAGGTTAGGGGTTCGAATCCCTTCGGGCGCACAATCACTACAGGCCAGGAGCAATGCTCCTGGCCTGTAGTTCGTCTATGGGTGGTTTAGATGCCGGCGACGTGGACGAGTTGACCGACGAGTGCCGTCACCAGCATGGCCAACCCACCGCCGATGACGACGCGGAGCGCGGGTCGGAGCAGCTTGGTTCCGGCAATCCACGCGCCCAAGACGCCCGCGACGGCCAGGCCGATGACGGTGACGGCCACGATGAGCCACAGTTTGGTGGTGGGTGTGGGCGCGAGCAGCCCCAGCAGAGGTATGAGACCACCGACGAAGAAGCTGGCCGCCGATGCAGCGGCGGCTTGTACCGGCCGGGCAGCGGTGATGTCGGAGTGCCCGAGTTCGTCGCGTAGGTGTGCCGCCAATGGATCGGCGTCGTGCAGCGCGTGTGCGACTTGGTCCGCGAGCTCAGCGGGTAGACCGCGGTCGCGGTAGATGCCGGCCAACTCGGCGAGTTCGGCATCCGGGTCGGTCGCCAATTCGTGCGTTTCTTTGGCGCGATCACCCCGTTCCACATCGACTTGCGAACTCACGGAGACGTATTCACCAGCGGCCATAGCCATGGAACCAGCGGCCAGCCCGGCGATACCTGCGGTCAAGACGCTCGTGGCCGCGGCGCCACTAGCTGCGACGCCGACCATGAGGCTGGCCGTGGACACCAGACCGTCATTGGCGCCCAGTACCGCGGCCCGCAACCAACCGGCATGTGCGCCGCGGTGGGCTTCGGAATGCGGATTGACCATTTCGAAAAAGCTCACAGATATCTCACCTCTGTCGTCGGATCACCTGGCACGTTCGCACGCCGCGCCCAGGACGGCTAGGGCATAACGGCTCCATCGATGGAAGTGCGCATCGACTGGGTGGTGGGGTCCTACGGCCCTAGATGCGGCGTGAGCGCCCTGGTGGACTGGGCCAGACGTGCTGCCTTCGATTCTGCCTTGGATCGAGCGCGGGTATGGCAACGGTGGCGCGGCCGAAAGGACAGTCGTGCGAGGCGAGACGAAACAATCAATGAACCAACGGATTTCGCGGCTGCGCCCGTTTGTCGAACCCACGATCGTGGTGCTGACGGTGGCCGCCCTCGCCGGCGGCGGGGTTGCTTGGCTGACCGGATGGCGGTCTGTCGCTGATCGATGCTGGATCGCCGGCACGGTGCTGGCCGTGGTGCCGGCTGTGGTGTGGGTGGTGATCGCGTTGCGACGAGGGCGGCTCGGGGTGGACGTGATCGCGGTACTGTCCCTCGTTGGCACGCTGCTTGTCGGTGAGTATTTGGCGGGTGCGCTGATCGCGGTGATGCTGGCCGGTGGCCGCGCACTGGACGCGGCCGCCACGCGGCGGGCCTCCCACGATCTGCGGGCTCTGCTCGAACGTGCGCCGCGATTCGCGCGGCGCCGGATCGGCACGACGGTCAGTGTGATCCCGCTCGATGACGTGGTTGTCGATGACCTGCTGGTCGTCGGCCCGGGCGAGGTGGTCCCCGTGGACGGCCGGGTTCTCGATGTGGTGGCTGTGCTCGATGAGTCGCTGCTGACCGGCGAACCCCTGCAGGTCGAGCGCGCTGTCGGCGAGCCGGTCCGCAGCGGTGTGATCAATGCGGGCGGGGCATTTGAACTGCGAGCGACGGCCACCGCTGAGGCCAGCACCTACGCCGGCATCGTGCGGTTGGCCGAGCAGGCCGGTGCGGAAAGCGCGCCGATCGTGCGCTTGGCCGATCGGTACGCCGCGTGGTTCTTGCCGCTGGCGCTGGGGCTGGCGGCAGTGGCGTGGCTGGCCAGCGGCTCGGCAGTGCGTGCGGTGGCGGTGCTGGTGGTGGCTACCCCGTGTCCGTTGCTGCTGGCAGCGCCGGTGGCGATCGTGTCGGGTTTGTCGCGGGCATCGCGCACCGGGGTGATCATCCGCAGCGGCGGCGCGTTGGAAAACCTGGGACACGCAACAACTTTGGTGATGGACAAGACCGGAACCCTGACCATGGGCCGCCCGGTTGTGGTCGACGTGATCGCCGGACCCGGTAACGAGGCGACCAGCTTGCTGCAGCTGGCGGCGTCGGTGGACCAGTTCTCCCCGCATGTGCTCGCCGAGGCCATCGTCACCGAGGCGCTGGCACGTGGACTGTCGTTGTCGCTACCTACAAACGTGGTCGAAGAACCGGGTCGTGGGGTGACGGTCACCATAGAGGACCGTCGCGTCTCCGTCGGCAAAATTCCGGTCAGCAGCGTGACCAGCGACTGGGGGCGTGGCGTGGTCAACCGGGCCAGCCTGGACGGTGCCGCGATTGCCTGGGTGAGCATCGACGGTGAACTGGCCGGCGCCGTCTTGTTGCGGGACCCGTTGCGCCGCAGGGCACCACGCACGATGCGCCGACTGCGCAAGGCAGGTTTCGACCGGTTGGTCATGCTTACTGGCGACCGGCCCGAGCCCGCCCGCGAGGTCGCCACGGTGCTCGGACTCGATGAGGTCTACGCCGAACAAACCCCAGCGGACAAGGTTGCCGCAGTGCGCGCCGAACGCCAACGTGCCGTGACGGTGATGGTCGGTGACGGCATCAACGACGCACCCGCACTGGCCGCCGCCACGGTGGGGGTGGCGATGGGTGCCCGCGGCGCCACCGCATCCTCCGAAGCTGCCGATATCGTCTTGACCACCGATCGGGTCGACCGGCTTGCAGATGCCATGGACATTGCCCGCTGGTCGCGACGCATCGCTGTGCAAAGTGCGGTGGTCGGGATGGGCTTGTCGCTGCTGGCGATGGTGATCGCCGCCCTGGGGTGGCTACCGCCGGCCGCGGGCGCTCTGCTGCAGGAAGGCATCGACGTCGCGGTTATTCTCAACGCACTTCGTGCCTTGCGGGCCAACCCTCAGACTGCCGTGGAACTACCCATCGAGACCGAACAGCTGCTACTGCACTTTGCGGCCGAACACGACGAGCTGCGCGACACCTTGGGCCAGCTGCGGGAAGCCGCCGACCAACTCGCGGCAACTCCGGATGCGAAGGCATTACAGTCGCTGATGTCGATACGCAGTCTGCTGTCGGACCGGATTCTGCCCCATGAACTGGCCGAGGAAAACGAGCTGTATCCCGCGTTGGCGCGGCCGCTCGGCAGCGATGAAGCCACCGCCACGATGAGTCGCACCCACGCAGAGATTCAGCGGCTCTCCGATCGTGTCACGGCGCATGCCGGGCTGGCCGAATCGGCCGGCACGATCCAACCGGATCAAGTCGACGACCTCTTGGCGTGCCTGTATGGCCTGTACGCGCTGCTGCGCCTGCACTTCGCCCAGGAAGAAGAAAGCTACTTCACCCTTGCTCAGGACGACCCGGCGGCCAAAGATGCGACTGCGGTGCGGCCCGGTTCCGCAGCGGCGCGCTGAGCCCACGGGATAAGCCCGGGATAAGTAGGCGCCGCGGTCACGGACAAGCGCCGGCGAGCGCGGCAAGGTTAGCCATTCCTTGAAGCACAAAGTCGTTCGCCGTGGTGACCAACGTCGCCTTTAACGCCGACATTGCGCCCTCGAATCGTCGACGGACTGCGCCGACGATAGCGATGTGTTGTGCGGCGAGCGAAAGGGATAGCGCGTATGGACACGTTGTTTGGGTTGCCGGGGCATCCATTGTTGGCGCACGTAGCGGTGACAGCGATTCCCGTCGCTGCGGTGCTGACGGTCGTGATCGCGGTTGTTCCGCGGGTGCCGGCGCTGGTGAAAATCACCACGCTGGCACTGGGCGCCATCGCGCTGGCCGTGGTGCCGTTCATGGAGTCCTCTGGCAAAGCGCTCGAACACAGGGTGACCGAGACGCCGGCGGTGGAGCTCCACACCGAAATGGGAGAAACGTTGCTGCCGTGGGTAATTGGTCTATTCGCGATCATCGTCGTGATCCTGATAGCTGATCGCTGGTTGCGTCGACCGCAGTCAAACGGGTCAGGCGCGGTAAGCGTGCCGCGTCGGCGCACCCCGATGGGGCGGGCGGTGACCGCGGCGGTGGCCATCACAGCTGCAGCCGTCGCTGCGGGCACTCTGGTACAGACGGTCCGTATCGGTCACAGCGGCGCGCAGGCCACCTGGTCGACCCCCGCGCCTGCCGTTCCCGCTCCTGGCTCGGGCGGCGCAGGTGAGCAGGAACAAGGTGAACACTGACCAGCGCCGCCGCGCAACTCATACAAATTCATTCCCGCGAAAATATCTGCGGTTCAATGTAATTAGAGGAGAACTGATGCTTCCTTTCGGCCGTTCGTCTATAGCCGCGTGCGCTGTGCTGATGCTGCCGGTAACCGCATGCGCCGGCCAATCGACCCCATCGGGCGCTCCAACCACGTCGGGCACCTCCGCACTGGCCGAATCCACCCGGGCCAATGCCCTGACGGCAATGCATGGCGAAGCGATGGCTCACGCGAAGTATCTGGCATACGCGGCGCAGGCTCAGCAGACGGGGCGCGCGCCGGCCGCTGAGCAATTCACCAGCGCAGCAGAAACCGAATTGCGCGATCATTTCGCTCGCGAAGCCGACCTCATCGGGCTAGGTGGCAACCTGCCCGAGAACCTACGCGACGCGCTGAGCGGCGAAACCACCGAAGCCACCAACATGTACCCCGAATTCGCCAAACAGGCCACCGCGGAACATGATCCGGCTGCAGCTGCGCTGTTCACCGACATCGGTTCCGATGAGGCCACGCACGCCAGAGACTTCAGCACCGCCCTGACCTCCGTCACCGGTGGCCAGGGCGCGCCACCGGTACCCGGTGGCGCGCGTCCTGCCCCGGAGGCGATTACCGCGGGACCGCCGCATGCGTCGGGTGCGACATTGGCCAACCTGCGCTCCGCGATGCAGGGTGAGGCCTTCGCTTACGCCAAGTACATGCGCTACGCAGATCAGGCCCGCCGGGACGGTAACTCCGCAGCGGCACAACTGTTCACCAGTACCGCCGCCATCGAACTCAACGAGCACTTCGCCTCCCTGGCCAACCTGGCCGGGCTGGTCGCTGCCAGCACCAACGACAACCTCACCGACGCCATCAACGGCGAACAGCACGAGGCTGATGTCATGTATCCGGACTATGCGCGCCAAGCCGATGCGGCGGGCAACCCGAAGGCGGCCGGCCTCTTCCGTGAAATCGCCGGCGACGAAAAGACCCATCAAAAGGCGTTCCAAGCGGCACTGACCACCTCATGAACCCGCCGCGGGACACCCGCCGCACCACCCGGCGGGTCCGCGGCACCCCGACCAGCGGGCTGGCATTTGTTCAGATCTGCTGGACGGTCTACCGGGCTCCACGCGAAGGCCCGGCGGGTATCGCGCGACGACAGCAGCAGCGCCTGGAGCACCTCGTCGCATTTGCCTGCGCACAGTCGCCCTACTATCAGCAGCTGTACCGCGATCTTCCCGAATCACTTTGCCCGACAGATCAATTGCCGACGGTCAGCAAGACCGATCTGATGAATCACTTCGACGACTGGGTAACCGACCGAGCCGTCACCAAGGCCACCGTGCAGGAGTTCCTGGCCAATCCGGACAATGTTGGCCACGATTTTCTCGGACGCTACGTCGTGTGTACGACCTCGGGTGCTACCGGTGTGCCGGCGATACTCCTGCACGACCATTTCGCGTTGATGGTCTACAACGTCCTGGGCTACCTGCGTTCGTTGCCGGCGGCGCTGATGACGCCCAGAGATATCGGGGCACTGTTGCGGCGACGGGCCCGACTGGCGGCGGTGTTTGTCACCGGTGGACATTTCCTGGGCAACACCATGATGGCTCGACGCATCCGTGCGCTGCCATGGCGCGCCAAGACTCAGCGCCTGTTTTCCGCATTGTCGCCGGTACCGCAACTGGTGCACGACCTCAACGCCTTTCAACCCGCAGTACTGGGTGGCTATCCGAGCGCGCTCGAGACGTTGGCCAGAGAACAGCAAGCCGGGAGGCTGCATATCCGCCCCATTCTGATCAACGCCGCGGGTGAAACGCTCACCACCACCGCACGCCGGCTCATCGCAGCCGCTTTCGGCTGCCGAGTCGGCAACTACTACGGCTCCTCCGAAGCCGTCGGGTTGACCTACGAATGCCGGGCACAGCGACTGCACGTCAACGCCGACTGGTACCTCGTTGAGCCCGTCGACGAACACAACCGCGCGGTACCGCCGGGCCGGCTCTCCGATGGCGTGCTGGTGACCAACTTGGCCAACACAATTCAGCCGATCATTCGCTACCAGATGGGCGACCGCGTCGCGATCGACCCCGATCGGTGTCCATGCGGCAGCCCTTTTCCCTCCATACGGGTGGTCGGGCGCACCGACGACGTCCTGACGTTTCCGACCGAAGCGGGGGAACCGGTTCGCATCCTGCCGCTCGCGGTCGCGACGGTGGCAGAGGAGATTCATGGGGTTGCTGCCTGCCAGTTCGTTCAGCGCACACCGTCGACGCTCACCGTTCGCCTCGCCACCGACGACGACGCCGATGAGCGGCAGGTGTGGTCCGCACTCCGAGAGCGGCTGGCCGCCTTTCTCACTCAGCATGGCGCCACCACCGTCACGGTCGAGAAAGCAGCAGAGCCACCCGCCCTGCACCCTCGCAGCGGAAAATTCCGGCAGGTGTATTCGGAGCTGACAGCACAACATGATGCCGGGCGCGGCTAGGCTTCCCGGTTGAATCGGTGACAGCGGATCATGCTCAAGGTGCGACTACGTCAAGCTCGGCGTACATGCCCGCCGCGTAGTGCCCGGCGATGTTGCAGATCAGCTCGTAGCGCCCCGGTGACAGGGTCAGGGTGGTCCAGCCGGTGGACTGTGGGGCAATGCCGTACTCGGGCGAGTTTTCTTCGCCTTGGTCGGCGCCGCAGGTGCGGGACGCTTCACCCAGGCTGCCTGCCTCGTCCACGCGGCCGTCGGCGCCGCTGACACGTTGCCCGGGTAGCTGGCCCGCAGGTAGTGGCAACACCACCATTTCGTGGGCCACGGTGCCGGTGTTGTCGACACGCAACGATATCTGACCGGCCGGGATCAGGTTGGGATACACCATGATTCGCATCATGCCCATACCTGGCATCATGTGCTGGCCCATCATCGGATATCGGCCCATCATCGACCGGCCCCACGGACCCATCATCGGTCCCATATCCGTGAGATTGACCTGCGTCACGGTGCCGGGCAACGCCGGTACCGAACATGTTGGGGCAGAGGGATATTGTCGCCATCGGCCGGGGTACGCCACCGCAGTGGCGGCCAATCCAAGGATGAGCGACGCGGCTGCGATGGCCAGCACCGACCACGCACGGTGGGCGCGCCCCGTAGCCATGGTCAGCGGTGCTCGCGCAGGGCGGTCATGCGCCGCCGGTATTCGTCATCATCAATCTCGCCCCGAGCCAGGCGCCCACCCAAGATGTCTTCTGCGGCCGGGGTCCGCGGCGCGGTATCCGCGTCCCGATGGGCACCGCTGAGGTAGCGCACCACGAGCACCGTCGCGGTGATCAGCATTGCGAAGAACAATGTGAACACCACAGCGGTGCCGACCCAACCCCAGCCGCCATTCCACATCCAGCCGTTGCCGCCCCAGCCGCACATCTGCCCGCTCCCTTCCCGGCGCCCGTCACGAACTCCGTCCGCAATCGAAACGATTCACCGGAGCGTCAAGGCTTTCTAGAGTCCAATGGCCGGCCACGCAGGGCCCATGGTCGTCAGCCCCCGTCGCGATACGGGCGTCGGGCAATCTGGCCGTGAATGCCGCCCTGACGTGCGCGTTCGGCGCTAAGCTGCCGGTCATGTCGCCGGCGACCACGTCTGCACAGGCCCTGGCGCGCCGCCAACGGGTGTTGACGGTCGCCGCCCGGATCGGTGCGGTGGTGGCCGCTTTTCTCGGCGTCCTGTCGATGCTGGCGGGTGAGGCCGGCATCTGGATCGGGTGCCTGGCCGTCCTGTCCACGCCGGCCTACCTGATGATGCCCAGGCTGTACCGCTATGGCGAAGTCGTCGCACCGCTGACCTTCATCGGCATCGCCTATTTCGTCACGACCCTCGTGACCGCCTATGTCGGGAGGGGAGCCGGCCAGCAGTTGTACTTCCTCGTGGCTGCAGCGCTGTTGGTGGTCATTCTCGGAATCGATCACGTCGTACTCGCATCGGGAGTCGCGGCAGTGGGTGCAGCAACGAGCATCGCATTGCAGTTCCTGGTACCCGCGGATACCGGCGTCCAGCCGCTGTGGGCCACGACCGTAGGGTTCGTCATCTCGGTGGTTTCCTCATGGGTGCTCGTGATTGCCACCATCGGGTACGCGATGCGCGAAACCGCCCGCGCCGAAACAGCTTTGGCCGGTGAATACGAACGCTCGGAGTCGCTGCTGGCCAACATCCTGCCGGCGAAGGTCGCCGAGCGGCTGAAGGATCCGCACCGGGACGTCATTGCCGACCGGTACGACGAGGCCTCGGTGCTGTTCGCCGATATCGCCGGATTCACCGAGCGGGCAAGCGCTACCTCGCCCACCGATCTGGTCAGGTTCCTGGACGCCTTGTACACCGACCTGGACACCCTGGTGGACCGTCACGGACTGGAGAAGGTCAAGACGAGCGGTGATTCCTACATGGTCGTGAGCGGGGTGCCGGAACCACGACCCGACCATCTCCAGGCATTGGCATGCCTGGCTCTGGAGATGGTCGATGTGGTCGCCGAGTTGACGGACCCTGATGGCCGGCCGGTGCCGCTGCGGATCGGGCTGGCCTCGGGCCCGGTGGTGGCGGGTGTGGTTGGCGCCCGCAAGTTCTTCTACGACGTGTGGGGTGACGCGGTCAACGTCGCGGCGCGAATGGAGACCACCGACGTCGTAGGCCGAATCCAGGTGCCGCAGAACGTCTATGAGCGGCTCAAGGATGCTTTCGTGCTGGAGGAGCGTGGGGCGGTCGAAGTCAAAGGCAAAGGCGTGATGCACACGTGGTACCTGACGGGCAGCCGCGGTGTTTCAACGCACTGAACGGGATCGGTTGCGGCTGGCTACGCCGCAGCCTGCTCCAGTTCATCGAGCGCGTCGCGGGAGTAGACCGCCAGGCGCTGCAGGTGCGGCATGGTGTCGCGGCAGCCGACGAACCCGAGGATGACCTTGTCGGTGTAGCCGACCAGGGTGATGTTCAGGCCGTAACCATCGCACAGGAAGGACACCGGGGCGATCAGTTCCAGCTGGGCACCGCCGAGGTACAGCGGCTCTTTGGTCAGCACCACGTTGGACACGGTGAGGTTGAACAACGGCGGAATCTTGGTGAGGGCACCGGTCTTCTGGCCGATGGTCAGCGGCAGCAGACCCATCAACGTGTAGTGGTTCAACGCATTTGGTGACATCGCGAGCAGTTCCTTCTTGCCGCGCGTGGTCGAGGCATTGATCACCGCCAGCCGCTGTAACGGGTCGGATTCGGTTGTCGCCAAAGGGCAGACGAATCCGGCGGCGGCATTCAGGGTGTCCTCGTCCCGCTCCCAGCCCACCGGCACCGAGGCGGTCAGGGTTTCGTCGGGTAACTCACCCTGCTCGTCGAGGTAGCGGCGCAAGGCCCCTCCGCACACGGCAAGCGTGACGTCGTTGACCGTCGTCTCTGTGGCTTTGGCGATGGTCTTCAGGCGGGACAGCTCGAGCACCTCGACCGCGAGGCGGCGCTGCGGCGTGAGCGTCGCGTTGAACGGAGCCCGCGGGGTGCCCAGCGTGGCGCCCACGTGGCTGTTGGCGCCGCCGATCATCCCGACCAGATTCTTCACCAACTCGGCCGAACCGGTGACGCCGTCGGCGGCCCGGTTCCACAGCTCGTACGCGACCGACGCGAGCCGGTTGCGGTCGGGCACCTCGGCCTTCGGTCCGGCCTCGGACAGCGGTACGTAGCGGTCGGGTTCGGTGCTCAACCATTTCTTGATGGTGTTGATCGCGCCCATGCCGTCCACCGCGCAATGGTGGGCCTTGAAGTAGATCGCGAAGCGACCGTCGCACAGGCCTTCGATGAAGTGCGCCTCCCACAACGGCCGGTGCATGTCGAGTGGGTGCGCGTGCAATCGGGCGACCAGTGTGCCGAGGTCGGCCTCACTCCCCGGATACGGCAGCGCCGACAGGCGCACGTGGTACTCAGGGTCGGGGTCGACAGCGCGCCACTCGGGCAGCAGACCGTCGACCACTTCGCTGTCGAACGGGAACGGCAGAAACGAGAGTTTGGAGAACGCTTCGTAGAGGTCGCGGACGTAATCGGGGCCGGCGGCGTCGGGCAACCGGAATGTCAGCAGGGCGCCGATGTGCATCGGCGTCCGGTCGGACTCCATCCGGTAGAACATGGTGTCGACAGCACTCAACAACCGCATGGCAGCACTATGGCAGGTTCGCCAGCTGGAACGCGACGAAATCCACCACCAAGTCCACGCCCGACGCGAATTCTTCGTCCCGATCGAACCGGGCCAGAAAAGGAGCGCACGCAACGACTTCCGGTAGCGAGGAACTCTCGAGTTCCGCCTGCCGGGACGCGATGTCGGCCGGATTCGCGCTGCCGAACGTGGGGCCGGCCGACACCTCGCGAAGCAGCATCCCGACGAGGGTCGCCACGAGTACACGAGTGAGTCGCACGGCGTGCTCGGGGTCCGCTCCCGCCCGCCGCAGGATGGACAGCAGGGCGTCGACGGGTGCGAGCCCGGCCGGCGACGACATCGGCCGGGTCAGAATGAGCGTCGCGGCTTCGGGATGTGCGAGTGTCACGCGCCGAAACTCGTAGGCGAGGGCCCGCAGATCGGTCCGCAGCTCACCGGTGGGTGACGGGGGCCGCAGCTGTCCCAGCAGATGTTCGGCGACGGCGTCCAGCAGGTCGTCTTTGTCGGCGACGTGGTGGTACAGGCTTTTCGCGTCGACGCCGAGTAGTCGGCTGACCGACCGCATGCTCACCGCGGCGATGCCGTCATCGTCGATCACGGTCAGCGCCGCCTCGCGGATGGTCGATCGGCTGAGCTGTGCCAGGGCTTTTGGCGGCCGTCCGCGTCGAGGCGCTGGGGTGGCCGCGTTCATGGGCCCATTCTCACCCAGACTCTTGCGAATTTCCACGCCGTGGGATTACTCTCGATTTAATCCCACGGTGTGGAAATAACTTGTAGCTGGAGGAGACGTCATGACGCACCGCTTCGCCATTCCTTCCCTCGAGGTATTGCAGGCTCGCGAGAAGCTCGTCCTCGACCACTTCCACGACGAGGTCCGTCAGGACTGGGACGACGTGCTGGCCACCTTCCCGCATCCGCACTACGAGATCATTCCGACGCTGACCGTCCACGACGGCGACGCCGATGTGCGTGGCTACTACCACGACACCCGGGTCGCGTTCCCCGATCAGGACCACGAGATCATCGCGCTGCGCCACAGTGCCGATGCGGTGATCGTCGAATTCTGGCTACTCGGAACACATCTCGGTCCGCTGGGCGGCATCCCGGCCACCGGATCGCGGCACCGCACCCGGATGACGGCGTACTTCGTCTTCGACGAGGACGAGAACCTGGTCGCAGAACGCATCTACTTCGACACGCTGACGATGCTGAAACAGCTTGTGGGCGGCCTGAATCTGCGTGATCCACGAAACTGGCCCACGGTCATCCGGGGGCTGCGCGGCCTACTGGCCATGTCGAGCCAGCCTGACGCCCGGCTCATCGATACCGCGCCCGCCAACCTGACATGAGAGTCCACCACCTGAACTGCGGCACCATGCACCCGCGTTTCGTCCCCGACGGGCTGGTCTGCCACATCCTGCTCGTGGAAACGCCCGGCGGCCTCGTGCTTGTGGACTCAGGGCTGGGGCTCCGGGACGCTGAGTCGCCGGCCAGTCGTTTCGGCCCGGCCCGCTTCTACGTTCGCCCGGTGTTCGACCCGAGCGAAGCCGCCGTCAACCACATTCGCCGGCTCGGATATCAGCCCAGCGACGTTCGGTACATCGTCATCACCCACTTCGACGCGGACCACGTGGGCGGCCTCGCCGACTTCCCTTGGGCACAAGTCCATCTCACCGACGCCGAGGCGTTTGCGACGCTGCACCCGAAGACCCTGGTGGAGAGACAGCGGTACCTGCCTGCCGGGCACGCGCATGGCCCGACCCTTGTCGAGCACTCGCCGTCGAGCGCCGAGTCCTGGCGCGGATTCCCGGGCGCCAAAGAACTGACCGAGATCGCCGACGGCATCGTCTTGATCAGCCTGCCCGGGCACACGCGTGGGCACGCCGCGGTGGCGGTCGACGCCGGAGACCGCTGGATTCTGCATGCCGGTGACAGCTTCTACCACCACGGCCAGCTCGACGGCAGCGCCACGGCGCCCCGTGCCCTGCGGCTGATGGAACGCTCCGTCGCTTTCGACTGGCGGCGGGTCCAGGCGAATCATCAACGCTTGAGCGAACTTTGGGCTGCAGATGAACCTGATCTATGCCTAGTCAACGCCCATGATCCGCAGCTGCTGCGGCGAGCGGCCGGCTAGGTCTGGCCCAGGGCGTCCCGCCGGATTGCGCGGCGATGGCTGGCCGGACCGGCGCCGAACCAACGGCGGCATGAGCGCGTCAGCACGCTCTGCTCGGCGTAGCCGAGCTCGCGAGTCAGGTGAGACAGGGTCATGTTGGTATCGCGAAGGTAGTGCTCGGCAGTTCGCCGGCGGACGTCGTCCAGTAACTCGCGGAATGGCGCTCCTTCGTCGGTGAGCCTGCGCTGCAAGGCTCGTGGATGCATGTTGAACTGGCCGGCGATCAGTTCCAACGTGACGGTGCCGGTCGGCAAGAGTTGGCGGACCATCGTTCGCACTGACGCCGATAAACCTGAGTCGCGAGCGGTGATCAGTTTCAGATATTGGACGACGGCCTGGTTCGCGAGTTGATCATGGTTGAGATGCTGCGCGAGATCGGTTGCCCGCAAGGTGAATCCGGCGGCCTTGGCCCCGAAGCGTGGCGGGCAGCCGAAGTAGCGCCGATAGTCGTCCTCGGGCGTCAGTGGCTGGTGTGGAACGTGGACGTCCAACGGCGCATAGCCGGTGCCGATCATGAGTCGGAGCACGCGAAGTGTGACGCCGAGGGTCAGTTCTGTTGATTGCGGTATCGGCGGCGATCCCTCAAGCAACAATCGAAACTCGAAGAACGCCCGCCCGGGGTCGTCCAGTTGCGTGACGGTGGTGGAAATCGCCGGGCTGTAAGCCGCCATGAAGTTCTCGAAGATGGCGAACGCGTCGGCGACTGTGGCCGCGGTGCGGGCTGCGACCCCGACCGGCCCGAGGATCTCGATGCCTTGTCGCAGGGCGAGCCGGCGCCCGAAGTCCGGTGTGGCAGTGGCGACGGCGGCGGATTCGACGGCAGCGGCCACACCTTCAAAAGGGATGAAGACCTCGTATTGGCCGACGTCTCGGGGCTCGATGCCGGCAGTGCGAAGGAGCTCCACCGGATCGCCGCCCAGCTCGTGAACGAGCCGCGGGTAGTTCGACAGCGATGTTCCTCGCACGACGGACATGGCATCAAATGTCAAAGAATCGTCGTGAAGTGTCAAGACTGCGGCGGGTTCGGCGCGGGATCGTGATGGCAGTTGCCAGATCAACTGATCCGCGAAGGAGGACTCCCATGACAGTGCGACACGTCGCGATCACCGGCGGTGCCCGCGGCATCGGCCTCGCCACCGCCCAGGCCTGCCTGCGCGCAGGTATGTCGGTCGCGATCGGCGATGTCGACGGCGCGGCGTGTGCGGCCGCCGCTGCCGAACTCGGTGACCGTGCCGTAGGCCTGCGGCTCGACGTGCGCGACCCGGAGGATTTCGCTGCCTTTCTGGACTCCGCGGAAAGCTGTTTCGGTCAGCTGGACGCTGTGGTCAACAACGCCGGCGTCGCGCCCATCGGCATGTTCGTCGACGAGGATCCCGCCGACACCCAGCGCCTGCTCGACATCAACCTCGGCGGCGTCCTCCTTGGAACCAGACTGGCGCTCAGCCGGTTTCTGCCACGACGCCACGGCCACATCGCGAACGTCGCCTCGTCGGCGGGTCAGATCGCTACCGCCGGCGGCGCCACGTATGCGGCCACCAAGCATGGGGTTGTCGGGTTCACCCGGGCGATCCGCGCTGAATGCCGCGGCACCGGCGTGCGGACCACTATCGTGATGCCCGGCCTCATCAACACCGACATGATCAGCGGGTTCGGTAAGGCCCGCGGCAGCCGCATTGTCAGCCCCGACGCGGTGGCGGACGCCATCGTCGAGGCGTTGCGCGGCGGTCGCCATGAGATTTTCGTGCCCCGTGAACTCGGCCCGATGGCCCGGCTCATCGCCGGAACGCCACCCGCTGTGTCCGATCGGCTCAAGAGCCTGCTCAAGGCGGATCACATCATGACTCACGCCGACGCGAAGGCGCGTGCCGGATACAACCGGCGAATGAACCAGGACATCAAGGAGATTCAACGATGACCGGGTTCGAGACGCGACGGTTGGAGGTGAACGGTGTCGGCTCGCCGGTGTTGACTGGCGGCACCGGCGCCCCGCACGAGGCTGTGGTCTTCGTGCACGGCAATCCCGACGCCGCCGGAGACTGGGAACCATTGATGGCACGGGTCGCGGAATTCGCGGCCGTGGTCGCACCGGACATGCCCGGTTTTGGCGGGGCGGACAAGGGCGCGGACCAGGACTACACCTTGGCCGGGTATGCCGCTCACCTCGGTGGGTTGATCGACCAGCTCGACCTTGATCGAGTACATCTGGTCGCGCACGACTTCGGCGGTCCGATGGCACTGACCTGGGCTGCGGCGAATCCGGATAAGGTCGCCAGTGTCACGCTGATCAACACCGGAGTGCTGCTGGACTACAAGTGGCATCGGCTGGCTCGCGTCTGGCGCACCCCGATCGTGGGGGAACTGTTCATGCGCGCCACCACCGGCCGCTTGGCGCGCTTGGTGATGCGTCACGACAACCCCGGGTTACCCGATGGCTGGGTGAATCGCATTGCGGGACATCTGAATCCGGCGGGGACCAAGCGAGCCGTCTTGCGCCTGTACCGGTCCACCCGGGCGGAAGACATGGACGCGCTGGTCGAACCATTGCGCCGATGCGATCCCGATGCGCTCGTGGTGTTCGGCACCGACGACGTCTACATCCCGGCCGAACAAGCCGAGCGACAGCGCCGCGTGTTTCCGCGCGTACGAATTGAAACCTTGCCCGGTGTCGGTCACTGGGCGTGGCTCGAGCAACCCGACCGGGTTGCCGGCTTGGTCGTCCCGTTCTTGCGCGAACGGGTCGGCATTGATATTCAAAAATCCAACTGACACAAGGAGATTCGAAATGAGCACTTCGGTAGACACCACGGCAGAACAGTTTGCGGCGCTGGCCGCGCGGGCAGCCGACGCACCGGTGGTGATGGTGAACCTGCTGCAGTTCAAAAAGTCGGGAGGGATCGAGCGCTACCTGCAGTATGGGCAGGACGTGGCACCGCTCCTGGAGCAGGTCGGCGCCCACGTCGTCTACGGTGGCGTCGCGCCGGCGGTCATCATCGGCGACGGCGAGCAGCCGTGGTGGGACGCGATTCTGATCGTCGAATACCCCACGCCGGCAGCATTTCTCGACATGGTCACCACTGATGAGTACGCCAAGGTTCACGAGCATCGGGCCGCTGCGCTCGACCGCGGAGACCTGATTGCCACGTCGATGTGGTCGCTCGCTGATCAGTGATGGTGGGCCAGCCGCCTGACCGACGGTAGGTGTAGGTAATCCGAACTGATCGGCTAGGGCGTGTCTGACAAAAGTTTCAGGTGTGGTGCCTGAGACTTGAGGAATGTCGCGGTTCCAATTGCTCTCCGATGCCCAGTGGTCGTTGATCGAGGATCTGCTTCCGGTTCGAACGGGTAAGCGGGGCAGACCTTTCCAGGATGCTCGGTCGATGGTTGAGGGCATCATCTACCGGTACCGGTGTGGCATTGCCTGGCGTGACGTGCCGCAGGTGTTCGGTCCGTGGCAGTCGATCTGGACGTGGCACCGGCGGATGAGCGCCGACGGTACCTGGGATGCGGTGTTGGCCCGGTTGCTGGCGGCCGCTGATGAGGCCGGGATGATCGATTGGGCGGTGGCGGTCGATTCCACGATCGCTCGCGCGCATCAGCACGCCACGAACCTCACCCGTGACACAGGGGGCTGGGTCGAATTACACGAATCTGGCGATCGAGCCGCCTGACCACGGTATTGGCCGCTCCCGCGGTGGGTTAACCAGCAAGATTCACCATCTGGTCGACGGTCGCGGGCGGCCGTTGGTGGTGCTCGTGGGCGCCGGTCAATCCCACGATGGCCCGGTGTTCGAGCATTTGCTCGCCCATCTGCGAGTCGACCGCCCCGGCGGCGGACGGCCCCGCACCCGCCCCGATCGCGTCCGCGCAGACAAGGCCTATTCGAGTCGAGCCACCCGGACCTTGCTGCGGCGACGCCGGATCGGCGCGGTGATCCCGGAACCTTCCGATCAGGTCGCCAACCGGAAACGACGGGGCTGCCGTGGCGGCCGGCCCCCGGCCTTCGACGCCCAAGATTACAAGGGCCGCAACGTCGTTGAACGCAACTTCAATGACGTCAAGCAATGGCGCGGACTGGCCACCCGCTACGACAAGCTCGCCATCGTCTACCGCGCCGCAGCAGTCCTGAGAGCGGTCACCCTGTGGCTACCCCATTTGTCAGACACGCCCTAGTCGGGTCCCGATAACGGTTGCTGGAAAAGTGTCAAAAGGAAACTTCAGGCTGGTGCCGGGCTGAACTCGCGCCGGTCAAGACGCCCAAAGCCTGGCGGTTCGTCGACGCGTTGCCCATGACGCCGTCGGGCAATATTCAGAAGTTCCAATTGCGCGAATCAACTTGTGGGGACTGGTAGTTTGCGGCATCTGCTACTGGGGTGGGACGGCCGGTTGTCAGTTTCGTCAGCGCTGATGACGGTCACCGACCTCTCGCTTGCTTCGTACCAAACGCGAGCTCATCGAGCGATGGCTGAGTCTGCCTGTGATTTATCAGGACATCGGTGACAGTTGGTGTGTCAGGATTTCGGTGACAGTTCGTCTGGTTTGGGGTGTGAGCCGCGGGGTTTTCCGTTGCCGACGTAGGTCACTCCGGGTGCGGGCCGGGTGTGTTCGATGAGGATTTCGCCGTCGCCGTCGCCGTCGCCGTCGCCGTCGCCGTCGGTGGCGACCAAGACCTCGTGCAGGCCGTGTCGGCCGCCGACTTTGTAGATGACCCCGCCGAGCATGAATGTGCCGTCGGTGGTCAGCGTCCGGATGCTGGTGGTCGCGGGTAGCTCTGGTGCGGGCTGGAGCTGTTTGACTGCGGCCTGGATCAGCAGAGGCGGGTCGGGCTGGGGTCGGGGCGGGTCGGCTTTGGCGGTCGCTTCCCACGCGGTCAGCGGGGTGACGCGCCCGGGAAGCCCCTGATGTGGGCGCTCGGTGTTGTAGATGCGGTCGAACGCGTCGACCTGGGCCTGTAGTTCGGCAAGGGTCTCGGCGAGAGGCTGTTTATCCAGGTAGCGGAACAAGGTCTGATGAAATCGTTCATTCTTGCCCTGGGTGGTCGGTTTGTAGGGCTTGCCGGTGATGGCCTCCACGCCCAGTGCCCCAACATGATTAACGAATTTTCCGACCAATCCGCGGCGCGAAGGATTGAGCGCCAGTCCGTTGTCCGAGAGCAGTCGTTGGGGCACGCCGTGGGCGGCGACGGCCTTGTCAAAGACGGCGATCGCCGCCTCAGCGGTCTCGCCCCATGCCACGTGCGAGGCAACGGCGTAGCGGGAGTGATCATCGATGAGCTGGAAGATCACACACTTGCGCCCGCCGGCCAGGACGTACTCGGTGCCATCGAGTTGCCAGCACGCGTTCGGGGCCGGATAGACGAACCGCCGCCACGCCGAGCGGGGCTTTTTCTTCGGCTCCCGACGAGCCACGCCCGCTTCGCGGAAGATCCGGGCCAACGACGCCGTGGACGGGACCCGCGCCAGGCCCATCGCGTGCATCTTCTCGTGCACGCTGATCGGCCCATGGTCCAACCCGCAGTACTCCAGGGCAGCACGCACTCCGATGGCCTGTTCCTTGACCTCATCGCTCAACGTCGACGGGCTCGACTTCGGCCGTCGGGTCCGCGGTTCGAGCACCGCGGCCGAGCCGTCAGTCTTGGCGCGGTTACGCAACGCGTAGAACGACTTCCGCGAGATTCCATGTTCGGCACAGAACGTCGAGACCGCCCCGCGGGGCGCGTCATCGGGCCACTGCGCGATCGCCAGACGGACACGAGGATCGATCGGTTCATGAACAGCCACCACCTGAGCCTGCGGGCCCAAGTGTCACCACCAAGACCACCGGAACTGTCACCGATGTCCTGATGCAGAACTGTCACCTATGTCCTGCGACATTACAAAATCCGAACACTCCCCCCATTGCCATTCGAACGGTTGTTCGATAAAATGAGGTATGGGGATCGCGCAAGAATTCACCACTGGCCTCGGCGCCATCCGGGGCGTGCAGGTCCCCGGCGAAATTGCCGGGGACGACGCATTAGAGGCGATGCGCGTTCTTCTCCTGCTGCGCAACGTGATTGATCATCTGGCGGCGACGGTCGCCGGGGTCCTGGATCGGCGTGGCGTTGCAGCTGGGCAGGGGCGGACGGTGCGGGAGCTGCTGATCGCTCTCGGTGCGGCGCCGGCCGTGGCGTCGCGGGTGGTCCGTGTCGGTGTCGCGTTACCGTCGTTGCCGACGCTGGCCGCCCATGCCGCGGATGGGGCGATGTCCGGTGAGCATGTGGATGCGATCGTCAAGGGCATCAACCATATTCGGGCCCGCTCACCGGGCCCGGTGGATGAGGAGGCCCGGTTCGGGCAGGTGACCGATCTGGTGGGGCAGTTCTTCTCCGGGGCCACCCCCGCCCAGATCGGGGACCGCGCCCGCCGGCTGGGCAACCGGGTCGCCGCGGCCGAAGGTGGTCTGCCGGCCGCCGAGGACCGGTCGATCAACACCGTCGATCACCGGGTGACCAGCGACGGGCGCCTGCAGGTGCGGGCGGACCTGGATGCGGAGGTGGGTGCGAAATTCGTAGCCGCCATGGAGCAGTGGTCGGCGCCGCGGCCCGAACCCGACGGCACCGCTGACGTCCGTTCGGCGGGGCGGCGGCGCGCTGATGCCCTGGAGGCGGTGCTCGATATCGCGGCCCGGGGTGGGGATATCGCCTCGGCGCCGCGCACCCAGTTGCTGCTGACGGTGCCCGCCGACACCCCGGACCTGGCCCAACTCGAGTTCATGGGATCGATCAGCATGGCGACCCTGGAACGCCTGTCCTGCGACACCACCGTGACCACGGTGATCGTGGACGGCGAACAGGTACCCCTGGACATGGGACGCGATAAACGGTTGTTCCCGGCGCCGCTACGCAAAGCCTTGTATCTGCGGGATCAATGCTGCATCAAATGCGGGGCACCGCCCGGACGCACTCATGCCCATCACATCGTGCACTGGACCCACCACGGCCAAACCAGCCTGAGCAACGGCTGCCTGCTGTGCCCGGCGTGTCACGCCAATGTCCATCACGACGGCTGGGACGTCGTCATGGGCCTGGACAAACACCCCTGGCTCATCCCACCGGTGGCCGTGGACCCCCACCGCAGACCCATCCCGGCCTACAACCGCCGCACCATGCGACTGGACGTGGCCGCATAGCCGCCTCACACGCCATCTGAAACCTGCTGCGCACCTTGACAACTAAACAGTGTTGGCCGTTTTCATCACGCCCGGCTTGTACGGCTGCAGCGGCCGCTGCCGGACGAACGTCGGCCACCAGAACCACGGACCCAGTAGCCGCACCAGGCACGGCACGATGAACGACCGGACGACCAGGGTGTCCAGCAGCAGGCCGATGCAGACGGTCGAGCCCATCTGGCCGATGGTGCGCAGATCGCTGGAGAGCATGGCCAGCATGGTGAACGCGAACACCAGCCCGGCTGATGTCACCACACCACCGGTGCTGCCCAGCGCGCGGATCAAACCGGTGTTGAGGCCGGCGTGGATTTCCTCCTTGAGGCGGGCCACCAAGAGAAGGTTGTAGTCCGAACCGACGGCCACCAGCACGATGAACGTCAGCGGCAGGATCAGCCAGTGCAGGTGTAGCCCGATCAGGTGTTGCCAGATGAGCACTGACAACCCGAACGCGCCCGCGTAGGAGAACGCCACGGTGCCGGGAATGACCAAGGCGGCCACCAGAGATCGGGTGATGATCATCATGATCAGGAAGATCAGCACGAAGGCCGCGATGGCTGCGATCATCAGGTCGTCCTTGGCGTACAGCTGGATGTCCTTGTTGTTGGACCCCGAGCCGCCGATATAGATCTTCGACCCGGCCAGTGACGTCTCCTTCAATGCGATCTTGATGGCGTCGGGGAACTGCTCGACGTGCTCGATGCCCTCAGGTCCCATCGCGTTGCCCTCATGGGTGACGATGAAGCGCGCCGCATGGCCGTCAGGCGACATCATCAGTGCCATACCGGTTTTGATGTCGTCGTTGTCGAAGGCCTCGTGCGGGATGTAGAAGAAGTCGTCACTGCCCGAAGCGTCGAAGTCGTTGCCGACGTTGATCATGTCGTCGAAGGTCTGGTCGGTGTTCTTGTTCTGAATGTCGGTGGGGCCGTAATTGTTGACGATCAAAGCCAGCAGCGCCTGATTGTCGGCCACCGTCTGCCGCAGCAGTGACACCATCTGCGGCATCAAGCTGTCGACCACCTCCAACGAGCCGACGGCATTCCCGATGTCGGCGGCGAGGTTGTCCACCTTGTCGATCACGTCGAACAGCGACCGGAACGACCAGCACACCGGAATGTCGAAACAGTGCGGTTCCCAATAGAAGTACGCGCGGATCGGGCGCATGAAGTCGTCCAGATTGGCGACCGCGTCGCGCATGTCGTTAGTGACCTGCTGCATGTCCTCCATGGTTAGCACCGTGGAATGCAGCTCGTCGGCGAGTTTCTGGGTCAGGTCCGCCGTCTTCTTCAGCACCTCGATGCTGTGCGCGGTGATCTTGGCCTGCTGGGCGGTGTTCTCGTTGTTGTGCTGGGTGAACGGCAGCTGCTGGCCGTTGCCGCTGCCCTGGGTGGTGAAAAGGTAAGGGATGGAGGCATGTTCGAGGGCCCGTCCCATGGGGCGGGTGATGCTCTGCACCATTGCCACACCGGGCAGCCGGATCAGCGCCTTGGCCACGCGATCCAGCGAGATGAAGTCCGCCGAGTTGCGCATGTCATGGTCGGCCTGGACCATCAGCATCTCGCTGAACAGCTTGCTCTTCGGGAAGTGCCGGTCGGCGGCCTGAAATCCCTGGTTGGCCGGGGCATCTGGTGGCTGGTATGTGCGGTCGTCGTAGCTCACCTGGTACGTCGGCACGAACACCGCGCCCACCGAGACGACCGCGACGCTGGCCACGAGGATCGGCTTGGGCCAGCGCACCACGGCGGTGCCGATGCGCCGGTACAGCTTTGCCCTGACCGCCTGCTTCGGATCGAACAGCCCGAAGAGGCTGCCGACGCTGAGCAGTGCGGGTCCGATGGTGAGGGCACCGGCGATGGTGATCAACATGCTGACCGCCACGGCGGGGCCCATGGTGTGGAAGTAATTCAGCCGGGCAAAGGTCAGGCAGGCGCAGGCGCCGGCGATGGTTAGGCCGGAGCCGACGATGACGTGCGAAACACCTTTGTACGCCGTGTAATACGCGTCCTCCCGGCTCTCGCCGGCCAGCCGTGCTTCGTGATATCGGCCGATGAGGAAGATGCCGTAGTCAGTACCGGCGCCGAGCGTCAGCGAGATGACCATGTTCGTCGCGAACGACGACAACGGGATCACGCCGTAGTGGCCGAACGCCGAGATCACGCCCTTGACCGACAACATCAGCAGGATCACCCCGAAGAATGGCACCAGCATCGTGACGACCGAGCGGTAGACCAGCAGCAGCATGAAGATGATCAGGAACATCGTCGCGATGGTGATGTTGTTCAGGCTGGAGTTGGCGATGAGGACGGTGTCGGCCGCCAAGGGTGCTGCGCCGCTGACGTAAACCTTCAGCCCGGCAGGTGGATTGGAGTTCTTGACGATCTGTCTGACGGCATTGACCGAGTTGTTGGCCTCCATCTGGCCGATGTCGCCGGCCAGCCGCAGCAGAACGTAGGCGGACTTGCCGTCGAGACTCTGCGCGCCGGCTGCGGTGATCGGTTTGCCCCAGGTGTCCATGACGTACTGCACGTGCGTGCTGTCCGCTTTGAGCGTGCGGACCAGGCCGGCGTAGTAGTCGCGATCCTGTTCGGTGAGGCCCCGGTCGGCCTCCAGCACGAGCATGGTCAGGCTGGTCGAGGTGGACTCGTGGAATTCCTTGCCGATGGTCAGCATCGCCACTTGGGACGGCGCGTAGGTCGGCACCATCGGACCGGCGAGTTCCTCGGCGACGTCTTCGATCTTCGGCACGAACGTGTTCGTGACCACGGCGAGCAGGGCCCAAAAGACGATGATCGGGATCGCCAGCAGGCGAACCATTCTGGGGACGAAGGGCCGCTTCACCGCGCTGTGTGCGGGACGGGCGATCGGGGCGGTGTCGGTATCGGTCACGCGGACTTCACCCGGCACGCGACGTCGGCGTTGCCGTGATCGTCGGATTGTTCGTCGCGCACAACGTCGTTCACCTTCATCCGGCAGCCGACGGTGCCGCCGTGTACCTGAACGGAGATGCTGCCGGAAACGACCGTGAGGGTGGTGGTCTCGGTGTGCGACCACGGCAGTTCGGTCAGATTCACGGTGTGCGGGTGTCCGCTGATGTCGATGTACGACAGCAGGCCGCCGGAGCCGAGGTTGCCGAACACTTCATAGGTGAGCGTCTTGGGCGTGAACTCCGGTGGCGCCTGCGGTGGGTTGACGGCCAGCACTGGTCCGGGCTCGGAGAACTCGTGCACTTTCACCATGCACAGCACCCCGACGCCGATCGCGATCAGGGCGACCGTGGGCATCCAGGCGCGGGCAAGGAACCGCCAACCGGCAGAACGCTGGCTCACTCGACCACCTTTCGACAGTAGGACGTCATATATCAATTAGGTTGAGATGAGTCGGCGTAAACGCTATCAGTGAATCGACAACGGGGGAATTTGAGATATTCCACAGCACGAAAAGGCGTGGTCGGGGCGTCCAGCTAATTCCCAGAATCGGCCAGGGTCACCTGGGGGAGACGCCTTTTCAGCTTGATCACGCGGAAGATCTGGGTGGTGACATTGATGGACGAGATCATCGCGATGACGCCGAGGAACGTGCGCTCCGATGGCGTGGCTCCGTGCAGCTGTTCCAGGCTGCCGAGTACGTAGAAACAGCCCAGCGAGAAGATCGTGAGGGGAATCGCAAAGGTCATCAACGTCCGCTGGTTGTCGATCACCTGGGTGGCGTACTCCAGCTCCTCGGCCGTCATCGGCTCGCGCTTACGTACCTTGCCCAGCACCGTCTGCTTGGCTCGAACGTTCTCCGCCATCGGTAGTTGCGGTTGTTTTCGCAGGCGCTGGATATAGAAGAACATCACCGTTGCGCCGAATAGCAAAGTCAACAGGGCGACGTCGGCGAGCTTGCCGAACAGGTGCCAGTCGGTGCCGAGAAAATTCCAATCCATTCGGGCACTCCTTCGCAGTTCTGGATGTGCGGGACGTTACCTCAGCTAACTGGCAATGCGCGATCGGTGTCAACTCGATTGATATGAGCCCTTGATGCCGGGGCATCCATGGCACAGACTGGCGGAGATGACGCACGTGCAGACGGTCAGAGGCCCGCTGCCTGTCGACCAACTCGGGGCCACCCTCATGCATGAGCACGTGTTCATCCTGGGCGACGAAATCCGGCAGAACTTCCCGGATTATCCGTCGCCGTGGGATGAGGAGACCCGCGTCGCCGACGCGATCGACCAACTGCGCCAATGTAAATCGCGGGGTATCGACACCATCGTCGACCCCACGGTGATCGGCCTGGGCCGTTACCTGCCGCGCATCCAGCGGATCAACGAGCAGGTCGACATCAACATCGTCGTGGCGACCGGCATCTACACCTACAACGACGTGCCGTTTCAATTCCTGCACACCGGCCCCGGGCTGCTCTTCGATACGCCGGAGCCCATGGTGCAGCTGTTCGTCAGAGATATCCGCGAGGGCATCGGTGGCACCGGGGTCAGGGCCGCGTTCTTGAAATGCGCCATCGAGCGCCAGGGGCTGACGCCCGGCGTCGAGCGGGTGATGCGCGCGGTCGGTCAGGCGCACGTGCAGACCGGTGCGCCGATCACCGTGCACACCGACGCGCGCAGCCGCTCTGGCCTCGTCGCGCAGTGGGTTTTCGCGGAGGAAGGCGTCGACCTGACCAAGGTGGTCATCGGACACTCCGGCGACAGCACCGATCTCGACTATCTGTGCACGCTGGCCGATGCCGGGTCGTATCTCGGCATGGACCGGTTCGGGCTCGACATCCTGCTGCCGTTCGAACAGCGAGTCGACACCGTCGCGGCGCTGGCCAAGCGCGGTTATGCCGAGAAGGTCGTACTGGCGCACGACACATCGTGCTTCATCGACTGGTTCTCGCACGACGGGAAAGTTGCGGCGGTGCCGAATTGGAAGCTGACGCACATCAGCGACGACGTGCTGCCCGCGCTGCGCCAACGCGGCGTCACCGAGGACCAGATCACCACCATGCTGGTGGACAACCCGCGCCGGTATTTCAGTGATGCGCCTACTGCTGATCTCTGACACCCACGTGCCCAAGCGGGCGCGGGACATGCCGGTGCGGGTCTGGGATGAGGTGGCCCGGGCCGACGTCGTGCTGCACGCCGGTGACTGGGTTGACGTGACGCTGCTCGACGAACTCGAGCAGCGGGCCACCCGGCTGGTCGCGTGCTGGGGTAACAACGATGGCGCCGAGCTGCGCGTCCGGCTGCCGGAACGGGCTGACGTCACGCTCGGCGGCGTCCGGTTCACCGTCACGCATGAGACCGGCGCGTCATCGGGCCGCGACGCACGCATGGCCCGGCTATATCCCGACACCGACGTTCTGGTGTTCGGGCACAGTCACATCCCGTGGGACAGCACCGCGGCCACCGGACTGCGACTGCTCAACCCCGGCTCGCCCACCGACCGTCGGCGGCAACCGCACTGCACCTACATGACGGCCTTGGTGAGTGGCGGCACTTTGTCGGAAGTGGTGCTGCATAACCTCTAACCCGCGGGGTAATTGACGCTAGGTTGGTCGGCATGGAGCAGAAGCCGCCCACCGATGCCATTGCCGCCGCCAACCGTGCGCACACCGCGTCACTGCCGTTCGCGGACACCCGCGACTTCGACGACGCCGACCGTGGCTTCATCGCCGCGCTAGAGCCCTGCGTTGTCGCGGCCGCTGACGGAAGAGTGGTGTGGGACAACGATTCCTACAGCTTCTTGGACGGCGACGCCCCGGACAGCGTGCACCCCAGCCTGTGGCGGCAGTCGCAGTTGTGCGCCAAGCAGGGCCTGTACGAGGTGGTGCCGGGCATCTACCAGGTCCGCGGTCTGGATCTGTCGAACATCAGCTTCATCGAGGGCGACACCGGCGTCATCGTCATCGACCCGCTGATCTCCACCGAGACCGCCGCCGCGGCGCTTGCGCTGTACCGCGCGCATCGCGGTGAGCGCGAGGTCCGGGCCGTGATCTACACGCACAGCCACGTCGACCATTTCGGCGGGGTGCTCGGGGTGACGTCCCAGGCGGAGGTTGACGCCGGAAAGGTCACGGTCATCGCGCCGGAGGGCTTCACCGAGCATGCCGTGCAGGAAAACGTCTATGCCGGAACAGCAATGGCCCGCCGGGCGGGCTACATGTACGGCGCCGCCTTGGACCGCGGCCCGCAGGGGCAGGTGGGCTGCGGCCTGGGGCAGGTCGGGTCGACGGGCGAAGTCGCGCTCATCGTGCCGACCCTCGACATCACGGCGACCGGTGAGACCCACGCCATCGACGGCGTCGAGATCGAATTCCAGATGGCGCCGGGCACCGAGGCACCGGCCGAAATGCATTTCTATTTCCCGCAATTCCGCGCGCTGTGCATGGCCGAGAACGCCACCCACAACCTGCACAACCTGCTGACTCTCCGCGGCGCACTGGTTCGCGATCCGCATGGCTGGGCCGGTTACCTCACCGAAGCCATCGACACGTTCGCCGGGCGCACCGATGTTGTCTTCGCGTCGCACCACTGGCCCACCTGGGGACAGGACAACATCGTCGAATACCTGTCCGTGCAAAGGGATCTGTACGCCTATCTGCACGACCAGACGCTGCGTCAGCTCAACCAGGGCTACACCGGTATCGAGATCGCCGAAACCTTTCAGATGCCACCGGCATTGGAGAAGGCGTGGCACACCCACGGCTACTACGGCTCGGTCAGCCACAACGTCAAAGCCGTCTACCAGCGGTACATGGGCTGGTTCGACGGCAACCCGGGCCGGTTGTGGCAGCACCCGCCCGCCGCAGCGGCACCGCGGTACGTCGCAGCGATGGGTGGCATCGACCGGGTTGTGGAGATGGCCCGCGCCGCCGCCGACGAGGGCGATTTCCGTTGGGCCGTCACCTTGTTGGACCACGCCATCTTCACCGACGAGAATCACGCGGCGGCCCGCGAACTGTACGCGGACACGCTCGAACAGCTGGCCTACGGCGCCGAGAACGCGGTGTGGCGCAACTTCTTCCTGTCCGGCGCCACCGAGCTGAGAGTCGGCAAGTTCGGCACACCGACCCAGGCCGCCTCACCGACCATCATGATGCAGCTGACCCCGGAGCAGATGTTCGATACCTTCGCCATCAATATCAACGGCCCGCGGGCATGGGACCTGAACCTCGCCATCGACGTGACATTCCAGGACATCGCCACCAACTACCGGCTGAGCCTGCGCAACGGAGTCCTGGTACACCGCGAGGTTGCCGCCGACCCGGATACCGCGCAAGCCACCGTCACCCTGGCGAACAAGTTGCGGCTGTTGGCTTTTGCCGCCGGAGATACGAGCTCCCCGGGGGTTGAGGTGACGGGCGACGCCACGGCGCTCCCGACGCTGCTGAGCGTGGTCGACCGGCCCGACCCGGCGTTCAACATCATCACGCCGTAGCCGAGCCGGTCGGCGAATCTCACGTGCTGGGTACCCAGTTGCCGTGGAACCCGGCCGGCACCCGGTGTGGGATCTTGATGCTCGCGAGGTCTTCCAACGTTTGGGCATCGATGATCGCCAGCTCGCTGCGGTCGGTTGTCTGGTCGTAGACGTAGCCCATCAGCACGCCGTCGTCTTCGGCCGCGGTCGCGGACGACGGATGGAAGACGAACTCGCCCAACATCTTCCCGCTACCGAAGTTCCGGGTGGCAGTGCTGCCGCCGATCAGGTCGTGCTTGAGCAGCGTGTCGCTGCCGCCGGCATCTTCGCCTACGGTGGGTGCATAGCCGTAGCGGTGGCGCTTGCCGGTCAGGCGTTCGTCGACCCGCGGGAACTCCTGGCCACGGTCGTCGAAGCGTTCTTCGCGGACCTTGCCGTCGCCGAGGTCGACGGTCCAGCGTTCGAGGGTGGGCGGTCCCTCGTTCGGTCCCAGCTGGTCGGTGTCGAACATCTTCGGGTGCCGGACCACATCCAGGACGATCGTGTTGTCGTCGGGGGAGTCATAGGCATTCATCGGATGGAACACGTAGCAGGGTTCCACTTCGAACCACCGGACGTCTGAGTTGCCGCCGTCGCGTGGCATCACCCCGACGCGGGCCGGGTATTTCGGATTCCACGAGTAAGGCATCCGCCGGTCCTTCGATGAAAAGCTCGACTGTCGCGCGGTGACCGGATCGGGAATCTTGACCCGACCGATCAAGGACGACAACAGCAGTCGCGCCGGCAACCGCAGTAGCTTCGGCACCGCCATCTCGGTGATGATGCCCGCATCGAAGCTCACCGGCAGGTCGTAGAAGATGACGTGCCGCTCGGTGAGGGAGAAGTCGTGCATCATCGGGCTGCCGTGCACTTCGATGTCGACAGTGCGCTTGGCGCGGCCGTCGGTGCCGATCACCGAGTACTGCACGGTGTTGCCGCGGGCAAAGCTGTACGAAACCGCGTGCAGTTCGCCGGTTTCCGGATCACGCTTCGGATGAGCGGTGTAGCCGCCGCGGAGCGTGCCGTCGAAGTCGCAGACACCCACGGTGTCCAATTCGTCGGTCAGCTCGAAGTTCGCCCCGCCGCCTTCGACCAGCGCCAGGGTCTTGCCGGCGTGTCCCAGCACATTGGTGTTGGCACCGATGCCGAAAGGACTGCCGTGCCCGGCCTGAGTACCTTCGCCGAGCGCGGCGGCGGTGGACGGCCCGCGCACCCAGCGATTGCGGTACCACTCGGCTTTACCGTCGCGGATGCGGATGCCGTGGACCATGCCGTCACCCAGGAACCAGTGATACAGCTCGGGATCGACTTCGCCGATCGGGTTGGGGCCGTTGCGTAGATAGCGACCGTCCAGATAGTCCGGGATCGTGCCGGTGACGGTCAGGTCGGTCAGGGTGTATTCGTCGTGCAGTGGCGCGAAGGCGCCTTCCAGGTAGCGGTTGGTCATCCCAGAACCTCCATAACAGCGTTATTGGCCGCGGTTACTGGTATAACACTGTTATGAGAGGTGTGCAAGGGTGAGCGAAGAAATTCGTCGGCAGTTGATCGAAGCCGGCATCGTGATCCTTGAGCGCGACGGTCTCCAGGCGTTGACTGTGCGCAAGCTCGCCGCCGAAGTCGGCACCTCGACCATGGTCGTGTACACCCACTTCGGGTCGATGACCGGTGTTGTCGAGGCACTTTCGGGCGAGATCTTCGCGCGGTTCGGGGCGGCCCTGGCCGCCGTACCGCACACCGATGATCCGGTGGCTGACTTCTTCTCGATGGGTGCCGCCTACCGCCGGTTCGCGCTGAAGAAGCCGCAGCACTACCAATTGATGTTCGGCACGGCCGTCCCCGCGTCGTTGTCGAGCTGCCGCACGGATTTGACGGTGACCGGGCATGCGACGTCACGCGACGCGTCGTTCCAGACGCTCTGTGAGTCGGTGCGCCGGATGACCGCTGCCGGCCGCATCCGCGATGACGGCGAAGCCGCTGTCGCAGGACGGATTTGGAGCATCTGCCATGGGGCAGTGATGCTCGAGATGGCGGGGTTCTTCGGTACCGAAGGCCACGGCCTGCGGGATATCCTCAGTCCGCTGACCGTCGATTTCCTCGTCGGAATGGGTGACGAACGCGAACGCGCCACCGCATCACTCGCCACCGCGGCTGCCGCCCTGGTGGCGAGTGGCCACCTGTGAGCTAGGCGAACCCGCCGTCGGCGCGCAGGATGGACCCTGTCGTGAAGCTGGACGCGCCGGACATCAAAAATAGTGCGGCACCTACGATTTCGCTGGGCTGGCCCGCTCGCTGCAGGGGCAGGGAGTGGAAGGCGTTCGCCGTGTCTTCGCCCCAGGCCTTGCTGACGTCGGTGAGGAACGGGCCGGCCATCAGGGTGTTGACCCGCACCGTCGGGCCGAACGCCTTCGCGAAACCCTCTGTGAGAGTGTTCAATCCGGCCTTGGCCGCGGCGTAGGGCAGCATGTACGCATCCGGGCGCAGCGATCCCGACGAGCTGATGTTGATGATCGACCCGCCACCGTCGGCCACCATCCTTTCGCCGACCAATGCCGACAAGCGGAACGGCCCCTTGAAGTTCAGGTTCACCACCGCGTCGAAAAGCTTCTCGGGGACCGAGCCCAGCGACTCGTACAGCGGGGACATCCCCGCGTTGTTCACGAGTACGTCGACCTTGCCGAAGCGCTCGTACGCGGCGTCGACCAGACCGTCGAGCTCAGCCCAGCGTCCGACGTGCACCTGGTGTGCCAGTGCGGCTCGTCCGGTCGCCGCGACGATCTCGTCGGCAGTGGACTGACACGACTCCAGGTTCCGGCTGGCGATGATGACGTCGGCGCCGCAGCGGGCTGCGGCGAATGCCATCTCCCGGCCGAGCCCGCGGCTGCCCCCGGTGATCAGAACCACCCGGTCAGTGAGGTCGAAGAGTTCGTCGGCATACCCCATGGCTTTATGGTGACACGGTGCAATTGCTTCTGATCCGCCACGCCCTTCCGCTGCGCAGCGCGCCCGGCGAGGGCGCCGACCCCGACCTGTCGGAGGAAGGCATCGCGCAGGCGATGCGGCTGCCCGACGCCCTCAAGCGGTACCCGATTGCCAGGCTGATCAGCAGCCCACAGAAGCGCGCCGTCCAGACTGGTCAACCGGTGGCCGACGCGCTCGGGCTGGCCATCGAGGTCGACGACCGGCTGGCCGAGTACGACCGGGACATGGAGCAGTACATCCCGATCGAGCAGATCGCCGCCGAGCATCCGGAGGAGATGGCCCGGCTGATGACCGGTCATCTCCCCAGCAGTGTCGACGAAGAGGCGTTCCTGGCGCGCATCACCGAGGCCGTCATGGACATCGCGAGCGAGGCCGAGGCCGACGACACTGTCGCGATCTTCAGTCATGGCGGCGTGATCAACGGCCTGCTGCATGACATCGTGCCGACCGAGCGCATCCTGTCGTTCCAGGTCGACTACACCGGGATCACTCGGCTGCTGGCCTCGCGCAGCGGCCGGCTGGCGGTCGCCGGAGTGAACAGCGTCGAACACGTGTGGGACCTGCTGCCGAGAAACCAGCGGTGGTAGACACATTGGGTGACCAGTCTCGACGGCCTTGACCTGACTGCCCTTGACGCGCATCTGCGCGAGATCGGGGTGGCCCGCACCGGTGAGCTGCGCGCCGAACTGATCGCCGGGGGCCGGTCGAATCTGACGTTCCTGGTGTTCGACGACGCCGCCAAGTGGGTGCTACGACGGCCGCCGCTGCACGGCCTCACGCCGTCGGCGCACGACATGGCCCGTGAGTACAAAGTCGTTGCGGCACTTGAAGGTACGACGGTGCCGGTGGCCCACCCGGTGACGATGCGGGGCGACGACTCGGTGCTCGGTGCGCCGTTCCAGATGGTCGAATTCGTGCCCGGTCGCGTGGTGCGGTACTCGGCGGAGCTCGACGCGCTGGGGGACCAGCAGGCCATCGATGCGTGTGTGGACGCGCTGATCAAGGTGCTCGCGGACTTGCATGCCCTGGACCCCGAAGCCGTCGGGCTCGGGGACTTCGGGAAGGCCAACGGGTACTTGGAACGGCAGGTGCGGCGCTGGGGTTCGCAGTGGGATCTGGTGCGGCTGCAGGACGATCCGCGCGACGCGGACGTGCGCCGGTTGCACGGCCTGCTGGCCGAGAAGCTGCCGCCGCAGAGTCGCAGTGCGATCGTGCACGGCGACTATCGCATCGACAACACCATGCTCGACGCCGTCGACGCCACCAAGGTGCGGGCCGTACTGGACTGGGAGATGTCGACGCTGGGCGACCCGTTGTCGGACGCCGCATTGATGTGCGTCTACCGGCACCCGATGTTCTCCATGGTGCATTCCGACGCGGCCTGGTCCTCGGACAAGATTCCGCCGATGGACCAGCTGGCCCAGAAGTATTCAGTGGCCGCTGGGCAACCGCTGGACCATTGGGAGTTCTACCTGGCGCTGGCGTATTTCAAGCTGGCGATCATCGCCGCCGGCATCGACTTCCGCGCCCGGATGGCTGCCGGTGAGGCCGGCCACGACGACCCGGTCGGGGAAGCCGTCGCACCGCTCATCGCCGCCGGACTGGCTGTGCTGTCTTAGCGCGAGCGTGCGTGTCTGCCCGCGACACTCCGTGAATTTCGTGCGGGAGCGTCGCGCTCGCAGCCGTTGAGTGAGACGTTCTTGCACACCGGGGGCGGCGTGTCGGGGGCAGACACGCACGCTCGCGGGAAGTGATTTAAAGCCCGGCTTTGAGGTTCTTCTTCGCGGCTAGCCGCAGTTGCAGGATCCGGGTCGTGGCGACCGCGAAGGTCAGCAGGCCACCGGCGATGGCCGCGAGCAGGATCGTCACACCCAGCTGCACCTGGTGCAGTTTCCAGCCGAGTAGGACGATGTCGACCGGGGTGTCGTTCTGGATGACGAACACCAGCAGCAGGATCAGAATCAAGAAACCGAGGACCAGCGCCGTCCACAGCGCCGCGGTGCGGGTGAACTTCACCGCCGATTCGGGTGTCTTGGACTTCTTGGCGGGCGCCGAGCCCGACTTGGGGGACTTGGGCTCCGGCGGTTCGGCGTGGGTAGGCGCGGCCTTGTGTGTCGCGTCGGTCGGCTCGGGGGTCGACGCGTGATCGCTACTCATGCGGTCCATCTTGACGGTTATGTGGGCTGGATGCCGGGAACTGCGGCACCAATTTTCGAATAACGCTAGGGTCGGCCTCAGTGCACGACGCCGAAAGGACGTTCGGATGGACTTTCGGGGAGCCGGGGTGGGCGCTGCCGCACCCCGCAGACTTCTCGCTGCTCTGGCCCTGCTGTGCGCTGTCCTGCTGGCCGGGTGCGGCAGTGCCAATCCCCTCGGCGGAGGCAGCATCTCGGGTGATCTCAAGTCGATCGTGGTCGGGTCCGCCGACTTCCCCGAGTCGAAGATCATCGCCGAGATCTATGCACAGGCGTTGGCAGCCAACGGCTTTACCGTCGCCAAGCAGTTCGGCATCGGCAGCCGCGAGACCTACGTCCCTGCGGTGAAGGATCATTCGATCGACCTGATCCCCGAATACACCGGCAACCTGCTGCAGTACTTCGACCCGAAGACCACGGCCACTGCCGCCGATGACGTCGAATTGGCGCTCGCCCGTGCCCTTCCGGGGGATCTGTCGATCCTGACTCCCTCCCCTGCCGCCGACACCGACACCGTGGCAGTGTCGGCGGAGACCGCCAAGAAATGGAATCTGAAGACCATCGGTGATCTGGCCCGGCATTCAGCTCAGGTGAAATTCGGTGCGCCATCGGAGTTTCTGCAACGGACCGAGGGCCTGCCCGGATTGAAGGCCAAGTACGGCCTCGATATCGCGCCGGCCGACTTCATCGCCATCAGCGACGGTGGGGGACCGGCCACGGTCCGTGCGCTGGTGGACGGAACCGTCACCGCGGCAGATATTTTCAGCACCTCACCGGCCATCGTGCAGAACAACCTGGTGGTGCTCGACGATCCGAAGCACAACTTCCTGGCCGCCAACGTGGTGCCGCTGGTGGCGTCGCAGAAGAAGTCCGATCTGCTGAAGACGGTGCTCGACGCCGTCAGCGCGAAACTCAGCACGAAGGCCCTGATCGACATGAACACCGCGGTGTCCGGCAACGGTGGCGTCGATGCGGATCAAGCTGCGAAGAAATGGGTGCAGGACAACGGGTTCGACAAGCCGGTGGGCCGATGATCACGTTCGACAAGGTCACCAAGAGCTACGGCAATGCCGTCGCCGTCGACGAGCTGAGCCTCGAGATCGCCGAGGGTGCGCTCGTGGTGTTTGTCGGGCCGTCCGGTTGCGGCAAGACCACATCCATGCGGATGATCAACCGGATGATCGACCCCACCTCGGGGACACTGACCGTCGACGGTGCCAACGTTGCCACCGTCGACCCAGTGAAGCTCCGGCTCGGCATCGGCTACGTGCTGCAGAGTGCCGGGCTGATGCCGCACCTGAAGGTGGTGGACAACGTCGCGACGGTGCCGGTTCTCAAAGGCGAATCCCGCCGCACCGCAAGGAAAAAAGCGCTAGGTGTTTTGGAGCGCGTCGGGCTCGACGTCAAGTTCGCCGACCGCTACCCAGCCCAGTTGTCGGGCGGGCAGCAGCAGCGGGTCGGGGTGGCCCGGGCGCTGGCCGCAGACCCTCCGATCTTGTTGATGGACGAGCCGTTCAGCGCGGTGGACCCTGTCGTCCGTGAAGAGCTGCAAGCCGAAATCCTGAGGTTGCAGAGCGATCTACGCAAGACCATCGTCTTCGTCACCCACGACATCGATGAGGCGGTCAAACTCGGCGACCGGGTCGCGGTGTTCGGGCCTGGCGGCAGCCTGCAGCAGTACGACGCGCCACAGCGTCTGTTGTCCAACCCGGCCAACGCATTCGTCGCGGGGTTCGTCGGTGCCGACCGCGGCTACCGCGGTCTGCAGTTCCGCGACACCGACGGACTCCGGCTCCGCGACATCCGCACCGTCGCCGAGCCGGCGGTCGACGCGTTGGAACTGACCGACGGCCAATGGGCCTTGGTGGTCAATGCCGACGGCAGCCCGTACGCGTGGATCAACGCCCACGGCGTGGGCCTGCACCGCATCGGAAAGTCCTTGTACGACAGCACCATCGCCGGCGGCTCTCTGTTCCGGCCCGACGGCACCCTGCGACTGGCGCTGGACTCGGCGCTGTCGTCGCCGTCCGGTCTGGGTGTGGCGGTCGACGCACAGGGGCGCGTGGCCGGCGGCGTGAGCCTCGACGACGTCATGGCATTGGTGAAGAATCACCGGAATCTCACGGGCCCCCAATGCGATACCTGCTGACCCACCTCGAGACCGCGTGGGTGCTCACGCAGATTCACCTGCGGTTGGCGCTGCTGCCGCTGCTGATCGGGGTGCTGATCGCCGTGCCGCTGGGTGCCTATGTGCGGCAACGGCCGCGGCTGCGCCGGTTCAGCACCGTCACGGCCAGCATCGTGTTCACCATCCCGTCCCTGGCGCTGTTCGTGGTGCTTCCGCTGATCATCCCCACCCGGATTCTCGATGAGGCGAACGTCGTGGTCGCCCTGACCCTCTACACGGTGGCCCTCTTGCTGCGGACGGTGCCCGAGGCGCTCGACGCCGTGCCGGCGGACACCCGTGAGGCGGCCACCGCCATGGGCTATCGGCCCCGCACCCGGCTGTTGAGAGTCGAACTGCCGCTGGCCATTCCGGTTCTCACCGCCGGGATGCGCGTGGTTGCCGTGACGAACATCTCGATGGTGTCGGTGGGGTCTGTGATCGGCATCGGCGGGTTGGGTACCTGGTTCACCGAGGGCTATCAAGCGGACAAGAGCGACCAGATCGTCGCCGGCATCATCGCGATCTTCGTGCTGGCGGTGGTGGTCGACATGGTGATCCTCGCCGCCGGCCGGCTGGCCACCCCGTGGCTCCGGGCGAAGGCTCCGGCATGAATTTCCTGCACCAGGCCCTGGCCTACATCTTCACCGCAGCGAACTGGACCGGCCCGGCGGGGTTGGGCATGCGAATGCTGGAACATCTCGAATACACCGGCATCGCGGTGCTGTGCAGCGCACTCGTCGCCATCCCGGTGGGCATGTACGTCGGGCACAGCGGTCGCGGTACGGCCCTGGTGGTCGGTGGCGTCAACGCCCTGCGCGCACTGCCCACCCTCGGCGTCCTGCTGCTCGGCGTCCTGCTGTGGGGCCTGGGCCTGCTGCCCCCGACCGTCGCGCTGATGCTGCTGGGCATCCCACCGCTGCTGGCGGGGACGTACGCCGGGATCGCCAACGTCGATCCCGTGGTGGTCGACGCCGCTCGCGCCATGGGGATGACCGAACGTCAGGTGTTGCTGCGCACCGAGGTACCGGTCGCCATGCCGCTGATCGTGGGCGGCCTGCGGACCGCGACGCTCCAGGTGGTGGCTACGGCGACCGTCGCCGCGTACGCCAGTCTGGGCGGGCTGGGCCGGTTCCTGATCGACGGCATCAAGGTGCGCCAGTTCTATCTGGCGCTGGTCGGGGCCCTGTTGGTCGCCGTCCTCGCCCTCGCGCTGGACGCCGTCTTGGCGCTGGCTGTGCGGGCATCGCGGCCCGGTCCGTCCTCCAGTTGCAATCGTGACTACGAAGGCGGGCTTCCGTCGCCTACGGTAGACGGGTGAGCGCAGCCCAGTCCGATGCCAGCCCCAACGCTGCTGAACCCGCCTGGCCGGCGATTCTGACCTGGCGCGCGCAGGATGTATCGCGCATGGAATCGGTCCGGGTCCAGTTGTCCGGCAACCGAATCAAGGCCTACGGCCGGATCGTGGCCGCAGCCAACGACATACATCCGGCGTTCAGCGCGTCCTATGACCTGGTGACCGACGAGAGTGGCGCAACCAAACGCCTGTCGCTCACCGTCACCCTCGCGCAGCGCGAACGGCAGCTGTCCATCGCGCGCGACGAAGAGAACATGTGGCTGGTGCAGGATCACCAGAACCAGGCCCGCCGGGCGGCCTACAACGGGGCGTTGGACGTCGACGTGGTCTTCAGCCCGTTCTTCAACGCGCTGCCCATCCGGCGTACCGGGCTGCACCACCGTGCGGCGGCGGTGTCCTTGCCGGTCGTCTACGTCCGGGTGCCCGACCTGACGGTCGAACCGGTGACCATCAGCTATGCCAGTGCCGGCCCCGGCCAGCCGATCAAGCTGGACTCACCCGTTGCCGACACCTCGATCACCGTCGACGACGACGGCTTCATCCTCGACTACCCCGGACTGGCAGAGCGGATCTGATCACTCCACCGGCCCGTCCCTGGGCAGCCAGCTCCTCGCGCCAGCCGTCCGCCCCGATGGTCGTCGCGATGATCTCGGGCCGGCGGAAGCTGTCGTAGCGGACGCGAGCGGCATGGCCACTCTCGACCAGTTCAGCCACGGATTGGGCCTCTACCAGCGACGACCGGGCTTGGCTCAGCAGGTCAATGGCCCGGTCCAGCATGACCGTCAGCTCCGCGGCGTTGGCCTCACACATGGCCCGGACCAGGTCGGGTCCGGTGGCCGCCACCCGGGTGCCGTCCCGGAACGACCCCGCGGCGAGGGCGAATGCCAGCGGAACCTCGCCGGCTGTCACGGCCAGCGCCTCGGCCAGCAGGTGCGGCAGATGCGAGATGGCAGCGGCCGCGGCGTCGTGTTCGTCGGAGCGGGCCGGGACGATCGCCGCGCGGCAGTCCAGCGCCAGGTGCATCACCTGGGTCCACACCTGGGGGTCGACGTGGTCGTCGACGCTCACCACCCACGGCGCACCGACGAACAATTCGGCGGTCCCTGCGGCCCAGCCGGAATGCGCGGTGCCGGCCATCGGGTGGCCGCCCACGAAGTTATCCAGCAGTCCGTACTGCTGAACCTGTTCCAGCACATTGCCTTTGACGCTGACAACATCGGTGAGCGGGCAATCCGGGGCGGTGTCCCGGACGTGCTCGAGCATGATCGGCAGCGCGGGCACCGGCACCGCCAGGACGATGAGCGCTTCACTCAAGGCGGCGCGTTTCAGGGTGGCGGTGAGGTCCTCGGTCGCGTCGAATCCGTCGGCCGTCGCGCTCTTGACCGCCTCGATCGAGCGGTTGTACCCGAAGACTTCGCGGCCTGCGGCCTGGCCGGCACGCATCAGCGAACCGCCGATGAGCCCCAAACCGAGCACACACACCGGAGTTGTCACCTTCCAAGGTTTGCACATGGCCCGGGTCGGGTACATACGGGACCGCTGGTCAAGTGGCAGAGTGCGGACTAGCGTTGTCCGCATGGGAGTACAGCGCGCGCAGGCACAGCAGCAGGTTGCCGATCTCCCCGACGGCTTCGGTGTCGCGGTCGTGCGGGAGGACGGCGCCTGGCGCTGCGTCCCGCTGAAGCGGACCGCGCTGGTGGATCTGGCCGCCGCCGAGACCGAACTTCGTGAACTCCGCTCCGCCGGTGCGGTTTTCGGACTGCTGAACGTCGACGACGAATTCTTTGTGATTGTCCGCCCGGCCCCCTCCGGCGCTCGGCTGCTGCTGTCGGATGCCACCGCGGCGCTGGATTACGACATCGCGGCGGACGTGCTGGAGAAGCTGGACGCCGACCTGAGCCTGGAAGAGCTCGAAGAAGACGATCCCTTCGAGGAAGGTGACCTCGGGCTACTGGCCGACCTGGGCCTGCCCGAGGCGGTTCTCGGCGTCATCCTCGCCGATGACGAATACGCCGACGAACAACTCAGCCGCATCGCCCAGGAGATGGGCTTCAACGACGAACTCGTGGCGGTATTGGACAAGCTGGGGCGGTGAGCGGCGCTGATGAACGGCTGATCCGGGCTGCGCTGGAGGCTGCCGAACTTGCCGGTGCCGACGACGTCCCGATCGGCGCCGTGGTGTTCTCGGCAGACGGCGTCGAGCTGGCCCGGGCGGCCAACGCTCGCGAATCCCTGGGTGACCCGACCGCGCACGCGGAAATGCTGGCGCTGCGCGCCGCTGCCGCGGTCCACGGCGACGGCTGGCGGCTCGAAGGTGCGACGCTGGCCGTGACGGTCGAGCCGTGCACCATGTGCGCCGGCGCGCTGGTGATGTCCCGCGTGGCCCGGGTGGTGTTCGGGGCGTGGGAGCCCAAGACCGGCGCCGTCGGCTCGCTGTGGGATGTGGTCCGGGACCGCAGGCTGACGCACCGACCGGAAGTGCGTGGCGGGGTGCTGGAGGCCGAGTGTGCGGCGCTGATGGAGCAGTTCTTCGCTCGTCAGCGCACGTCAGGGCTCGATTAGGGCGAGACAGCCCCTGGCCGGTAAGCTGCCACACGGTGGCGTGTCCGAGCGGCCTAAGGAGCACGCCTCGAAAGCGTGTGTGGGGTAACCCCCCACCGAGGGTTCAAATCCCTCCGCCACCGCCAGTGAGCCCCTCACCTGTTAGCCCAGGTGAGGGGCTTTTTTGTGGGTGATCGCGGGCCTGCGTGCGCGCACAGGCGCACAGATCGCAATCTGGATATTTCGGCGATCTGGCCACACGCTCGCCACTAAAAGTCCCTGAGTGCAATCGTGATTGCGATGCGGTGGTGGTTATTGCGCTCAGGGACCTCTGAAGCCCGCAAAAAGTACCTGGGCTCAATCACGGCAGCGCGGGCGCCCCGTGATTGACGCCAGGAATTTCTCGGGAGTCCCTGGCCGAATTTCTCTCCGGCGAGCAGAGTCTGCCGGTGGCGCCGAGTGCGGACTGAGGTCACCGTTGATGGCCGCCGGAAATCACAAAGGCCAGGCACCCATCGGGTGCCTGGCCTTCGAGATGAGGATTAGCGGCCGAAGTTGAAAGCCGATCCGGTGTTGAAGTTGGAACCGCCGACCGGGGTGGCGACGCCGGCACCGGAGTTGGTGCTGGTGCTCGCACCGTCGGGGCCGATCTGGCTCGAGCCACCGGTGTTGAAACCGCTGCCGCCGACTGGGGTGCTGACCGCCGCGCCGCCGTTGGCGCCGCCACCGACGGTCGGGATGAAGTCGGCCGGAGCCGGCATGGCGAAGTCGTTGGAGGCACCGGCGTTGAAGCCGCTGCCGCCGACCGGGGTGTTCACTGCCGCGCCGCCAGCGGCGTTGGCGCCGCCGCCGAAGGTCGGGATGAAGTCGGCCGGGTTGGGCACGTTGAAGTCGGTGGCCGCGCCGGTGTTGAAGCTGCTGCCGCCGAGCGGGGTGTTGATCGCCGCGCCGGTGTTGCTGTCGAAGCCCGCGCCGCCGACGCCGGCGTCTGTGCCGGTCGCGGTGTTGAACTCGCCGCCACCGAGCGGGGTGTTCACGCCCGCGCCGCCACCTGCGTTGCTGGCGGCGTCGAGGGGCTGGAAGAACGGGTTCTGCATGCCGAAGCCCGCGCCGCCATCTGCGTTGCCACTGCCGACCGGGGTAGCGACCGCGGCGCCGGTTTCACCGGAAACCTCGTCGTCGGCCCACGCCGGGGCGGTGACGGCGAGTGGGGCCAGCGTGAGGGCTGACGCCGCAGCAAATCCGATCAAACGTCCTGAGTTGCGCATTAGTGATACTCCAATCGTGGTTCTCTCGCGTATGGCCGCTGGGCCCTACTAGGTCGTACTCGGTTCCTCCGACCACTACCCTGATATCGACGGCCGCGGCGCATCCGTTACAGCAGTGAACCAGCTGGTTAACGCATAGTGATTTGCCAAGCGTCTCGATTTGGTCACTTATCGTGGCAAGGATGTGCTGTGCGATGTTCGCTGAGAGGCCGTCCGCTATTCGGAATGCAGGACTGCGGACTCGTACCACTGACACAGTAGCAGGGCCATTTCGACGTCCAGCCTGTCGTCGCCGAGCGGCCGGCCGCGGCGTTCCAAAGCCCGCCCGACGCGATACTTGACGGTGTTGAAATGCACCACCAGCTCGTCGGCCGCGGCGGTGTAGCTACCGCCGTGCCGCAGGAACACCTGCAAGGTCTCGCGCAGACGGGCGTCGTTGGTGCTGGGCCCGGCCAACGGGCCGAGGACGGCGTGGACGAACTCCCGCGCGTCGTCCTGGTTCTCGCCCATCAGTGCGGCTGCGGCGAAGCCCGGGGCATCGGCGGCGGTCACACCGGTCAGGTTGGCCGTCACCGCGACGCTGTGCGCGCGAAGGGCCTGCCGGTGCGACCGGCGGAAACCGTCGACGCTCGGAAGTGGAGTGCCGATCGCGACGGCGGGTGCGTCGGGGTGGGAGTCCGTGAACTGCCGCAGCTGTGCCGACGCTCCCGGTATGGTTTCGCCGGACAGTGGCAGCCAGCCCCAGCCGGTCCGCTGGTCGACGGCCAGAAAAAGTGGACTGCCTTGTGTGCCAACATGATCGGCGGCTGCGCGTAGGAACTGTTCGAGCTTGGCCAGCGCGTCGTCGTGGGGGATGGCACGTACCACTGACTGCCTGTCTTCTCCGGGCCACCACAGCACGACGGCCAGATGATGGCGCCGCATCGGATAGCGGATCGCGGCCGTCACGGCCTCGGGGTCGGAGTCGTTGCCGGACAACACTTCCCGTACCCGGAGTGCCTGAGTGCTGTTCCGGTTGGCCAGCCAGCGATCGCGCTCGTCCTCGTAAACGGCGACGACCTGCTGTGAGATCCAGTCGATGTAGCGGAACGTCACCGACGTCAGGCGCTCGAAGATCGCCAGGCTGGTCTGCGGCGCGAAGCCGGCTCGGTTGATCTCCTCGCTCGCGACGTCGAGTACCAGCGCGTGGCCGATGCGATAGGCCCGGGTGAGCGCGTTCATCGGCACCCCGCGCTGCGCGAGCCGACGGGCGTACTCCAGCGCGGCGGTCGGCGCTTCGATGTTGTCCAGAGATATGTCGTAGCGCAGTGCGTGGAATATGGTGTCCACGTTGCCGGCGACGCTGGCGCGGAGCAGTTCGATGATCTCGGAATCGCCGCGGAGTTCGGTGATATCGCTGGCCAGGCGGTGCCCGACGGAGCGCGCCACCTCGGCCTGGCGGGCGATGAGACGGGCCATGATCGTGGTGTTGGCCTCACTGACCGCCGGATCCATGTGCCGACTGTAGGGCCAATCTTTGTGCTGAGCGAACAAATCCGCCGACAAAGTTGATCTGCGCAGAACGGGGTGTCGCAGGCCACTCGATTTCTATCGTTGTGACATGAATCTCGCCTCCCTGCCTGACCGCCGGGCCGCCGCGGCGCCGCACGCGCCAGCCGTCGCTGACGACCACACGGACCTCGACAACGCGGCCTTCCTCGACGCCGTCCAGCGCGCCGCCGGGGCACTGTACCTGCGCGGCGTGCGCGCCGGCGACGTCGTCGGCATCATGCTGCCCAACCGCGCGGCCTTCGTGGTGACGCTGTTCGCCACCTGGCGCCTGGGCGCCGTCGCCACACCCATCAGCCCGACGCTGGTGCCTGCCGAGGTCGCCTACCAGGTGGCTGACGCCGGCGCCGTCGCACTCGTCGTGGATCGCGACGTCGACTCCGAGGTTCCGGTATTGCACGTCGACGACATGGGTGGCGAGCCTCGGACCGCCGAACCTGTGGTCGGCGATGACGATGACTTGGCCCTGCTGATCTACACCAGCGGCACGACGGGCCGCCCCAAGGGCGTCATGCTCGACCACGGCAACGTCAATGCCATGTGCGCCATGGTGATCGCAGGATTTGAACTGTCCGAGTCCGACCACAGCTTGCTCATCCTGCCGCTGTTCCACGTCAACGGCATCGTGGTCAGCGTGCTGTCGCCGCTGCTCGCCGGTGGACGGACCACCATCGCCGGCAGATTCAACCCGGCCACCTTCTTCGAACGCCTCGAGGCCAGCCGCGCCACCTACTTCTCCGCGGTGCCAACGATTTACACCATGCTGCTGGGTCTTCCTCCGGAGGTACGGCCCGACACCTCGGCCGTGCGGTTCGCCGTCTGCGGCGCCGCGCCCGCCAGCATCGAGCTGCTGGAGGGATTCGAAAAGCGTTACGGCATACCCTTGGTCGAGGGTTATGGGTTGTCAGAGGGGTCGTGCGCCAGCACTGGCAACCCACTCGGCGGGCCGCGCAAGGTGGGCACCGTCGGAATTCCCTTGCCGGGACAGGAAATTCGCATCGTGGACGTGGCCGGTGCCGAAGTTCCGCAGGGCCAGCTCGGTGAAGTGGTCATCAAGGGGCCCAACGTGATGCGCGGTTACCTGAACCGCCCCGAGGAGACCGAGAAGACCCTGAAGGACGGCTGGCTGCATACCGGCGATGTCGGGCGGTTCGACGAGGACGGCTACCTGGTCCTGGTCGACCGGGCCAAGGACATGATCATCCGCGGCGGCGAGAACATCTATCCCAAAGAGATCGAGACCGTCGTCCACCAGGTGGCCGGGGTCGCCGAGGCCGCCGTCGTCGGACGGGCCAGTGGCCTGTACGGCGAAGAACCGGTGCTGTTCGTCTCCGCGCATCCGGGAGCCGAAATCGACATCGACAACATCGCCGCGCACCTGAAGGCATCACTGTCGAAATACAAACTGCCCGTGGACATCACGGTGCTCGAGACGCTGCCGAAGAATCCCGTCGGCAAGATCGACAAGCCGTCCCTGCGCAAAACCCTCACCACCACCGAACCGCGAATCTAGCCTGATACCGGCAAAGGAGCTCACGTCATGGGATTCATCGAACCGACCTTGCCGAAGGTCGACCTGGAGGAGTTTCTCCGGATGCCGCTGCGGGAGCGGCTGCGCATCATGTGCCTGAAATGGGTGGACGAGGGCTACGGCGCACCGCGCATGATCCACGTCCTGTACGTCGTCAAGCTCGTGTTCTTCTACGCGATCGGTGGCGTGGCGATCGCCACCTGGACGTCGCACCTGCCCGCGTTCTGGCACGTGTCGCAGTGGTGGAACCAGCCGATCGTGTACCAGAAGGTGATTCTGTGGACCGTCCTGCTGGAACTCATCGGGTTCGCGGGCTCCTGGGGTCCGCTGGCCGGCAAGACCAAGCCGATGACGGGCGGGTTCCGATTCTGGGCCAAGCCCAACACCATTCGGCTGCGGCCGTGGAAGGCAGTGCCATTCACGAACGGCGACCGGCGCACCTGGTTCGACATCATCGCGTACCTGGCCCTGATGGCCACCGTGTTCGCCGCCATGGTGCTGCCCGGGGTGCCCAGCGAATCACTGTCGAAGGCCTTGCCGGACAACACTTCCGGACTGGTCAACCCGGCCCTGTTCGTTGCGCCGATCATCCTGTTCGTGCTGATCGGGCTGCGGGACAAGACGATCTTCCTGGCCGGCCGCGGTGAGCAGTATCTGCCGGCGCTGATCTTCTTCGCCACGCTGCCGTTCGTGAATATGATCATCGCCGGCAAGCTGCTGATCGGCACGGTCTGGATCTGGGCCGGCGTCTCGAAGTTCGGCCTGCACTTCACCAGCGTCATTCCGCCGATGGTGAGCAACAGCCCCGCGATTCCGTTCAAGTGGCTCAAGCGGGCCCACTACCGCAACTTCCCTGAGGACCTGCGTCCGTCACACCTCGCCACTTTCATGGCGCATGGACCGGGCAGCATCGTGGAAATCGCTGCGCCGCTGGCACTTCTGTTCTCGCCGTGGCCGTGGCTGTCGATCGCGGCCGCCGCCATCATGGTCAGCTTCCACCTGTTCATCATCTCGACATTCCCGCTGGCGGTGCCGGTGGAGTGGAACGTGCTGTTCGCCTACGCCACCATCTTCCTGTTCTTGGGCTTCCCCAATGGGGACGGCTACGCGGTGTGGGATATGAACCCGGGCTGGCTGGCCATCGTGCTCGCCGCGGCGCTGTCGTTCTTCCCGATCCTGGGGAACCTGCGCCCTGACCTGGTGTCGTTCCTGCCCGCCATGCGCCAGTACGCCGGCAACTGGGCCTCGGCGGTGTGGACCTTCACGCCCGGTGCCGAGCAGAAGCTCAACCGCGTGACGCGGTCGTCGCCCAACTCTGCCGACCAGTACGTCGAGTTCGGCTGGGACCCGATCACCGCCGAGGTTTTCACTCAGCAGGTGACGGCGTGGCGGGCCATGCACAGCCAGGGACGCGGCCTGTACTCCGTGCTGCTGACATGCCTGCCCGACATCGACACTCGCGTGGTCCGCGAAGGCGAGATGTCGTGCAACACCATCATCGGCTTCAACTTCGGCGACGGTCACCTGCACAATGAAGATCTGATCCGGGCAATCCAGTCCGAGGCGCAGTTCGAGCCGGGCGAGTTCGTCATCGCCTGGGTCGAATCGCAGCCGATCCACAAGATGACTCAGGAGTACAAGGTGATCGATGCGGCACTGGGCGTCATCGAGCGCGGCACCTGGAACGTGAAGGACCTTGTCGACGAGCAGCCGTGGCTGCCCAACGGGCCGATCCCGCTCAACGTCACCTGGCGGCGTGCCACGGTCAGCCACTGATGAGCACCGCGGTTGTGGTCGGCGCCGGGCCCAACGGGCTCGCCGCCGCCATCGCCTTGGCTGCCACGGGGGTCGACGTCACGGTGCTGGAGGCCGCCGACCGGATCGGCGGCGGCATCCGCTCCAGCGAGTACATCCTGCCGGGCCTGGTGTTCGACGATTGCGCCGCCATCCACGTGATGGCCGCCGGCTCGAAGTTCATCGCGGACCTCGGCCTGGACCGGTATGGCCTGCAGTGGAAATGGACCGAGATCGATTGCGTCCACCCGCTCGACGACGGTTCCGCCGGGGCCCTCTACCGCTCGGTCGAGACCACCGCGACCGGGCTCGGGGTCGACGGGTCGCGCTGGCGGATGCTGTTCGGCGGACCGTCGCGCCGGTTCGACACCGTGTCCGAGGACATCATGGGACCGCTGCTGCGGGTGCCGCGGCATCCGCTGGGGCTGGCCCGGTTCGGCGCGCCGACGGTGCTGCCCGCCGCCGCACTGGCCCGCGTGTTCCGTACGCCGCAGGCCCGCGCGCTCTTCGGAGGCGTTGCCGCGCACACCTTCCAACCGCTGCACCGCCCGCTCACCTCCGCGATCGGGCTGGGCATCATCACCGCCGGGCATGCCAACGGCTGGCCGGTGGCCGCCGGGGGATCGCAGTCGATCACCGACGCCTTCGAAGCGGTGCTGACCGAGCTGAGCGGCAAGATCGAGACCGGCGTGCGGATTACCGCGGCATCGCAGTTGCCGCCCGCCGACATCACCATGTTCGATCTGTCACCCACCGCCGTCGCCGGCATCCTGGGGGATCGGCTGCCTACACGGGTGCGCCGCGCCTTCGATCGATTTCGTTACGGCCCAGGCGCTTTCAAGGTCGACTTCGCGGTGGAGGGCGATGTGCCGTGGACCAACACGGCGGCGCGCCAGGCCGGCACCGTCCACCTGGGCGGTGACTTCGCCGAGATCGCCGCGACCGAACGGGATATTCATGCGGGCCGGATGCCGCAGCGCCCCTTTGTGCTGGTGTTTCAGCAGTACCTGGCTGACCCCCAACGTTCGGTCGGCACCATCAACCCGGTCTCGGCCTATGCCCATGTGCCGGGCGGCTACGGCGGCGACGCCACCGCGGTGATCATCGCGCAGATCGAGCGGTTCGCTCCCGGGTTCCGCGATCGCATAGTCGGGCAGGCCGTCCGGTCGACCACCGAAATGTCCGTCTACAACCCCAATTACGTCGGCGGTGACATCAACACCGGCGCCAAGGACATCCGTCAGCTGGCCTTCGGCCCGCGAACCACGTTGTCGCCGTACACCATCGGCGTCCCCGGGATGTACATCTGCTCGGCAGCCACGCCGCCGGGCCCGGGGGGACACGGCATGTGTGGCGCCAACGCCGCTGCTGTGGCACTGGCTCGGCTCGCCAGGTAGCCCACGCTGTTAGCTCATCAGAAATTCTGGTGCGTCAGCAGCAGCTGCAGGGTTTCACGAAGGTCGGCCAGGCGCCGTTGGCCCAGAACCTTCCGCCAATCAGCCTCGATCGCAATGGCGTTGGTGCGCATCACTGCCAGTGCCTTCCTGCCTAGCGGGGTGAGCTCGATGAGCAGCGTCCGGGCGTCGGAGGGGTCGCGGGTCCTGGTCACATAGCCGTGCGGCTCCAGAGCGCGGATTGCCTGGGCCACGGCCTGCCTGGTGACGCCGAGGTGGTCAGCCAACATCGAGGCATGCAGCGGGCCGCCGGCCAACGGCACCAGCGCGACCGCCTGCGCCGGCCGGATGCCCGTCAGGCCGGCATCCTCGAATGCGGCCCGCAACCGTGGTGCGGCGAGGCCCGCGACCATGTGCAACATGGCGGGCGTAGTCGGCCGCCAGCCGGTATCAGAGGATGCATCCGCCACCGACTGAGTGTCCCACCAACTGTTAATTGACAAGTTACTTGTCAATTGATTGGGGCGAGTGCACGATGTATGACATGTTCCAGTCTGTGCGACAGGCCTTGTTGGGCGTGCTCGTTGTCGGCGTGGTCGCGATGATCGGCGGTTGTGTCGGCGGACAACACGCAGCGGGTGCGCCGGAAAGCGGCATACCCGTCGGCCAGTCGAGCCACTCGGTGCAGGCAGGCGGGCTGACCCGGACCTTCCACCTATACCGGCCGGCCGGGCTTGGCGGCGCGGCCCCGTTGGTCGTGATGCTGCACGGCGGCTACGGTGACGGCGCGCAGGCCGAGCGTGCCTACAACTGGGACGGCCAGGCCGATGCCGGCCGGTTCCTGGTTGCCTACCCCGACGGCATGGATCGCGCATGGAACGCCGGAACCTGTTGTGGCGTACCGAAGAAACGCGATATCGATGATGTCGGGTTCATCACCGCGATGGTCGCCGCGATCCAATCGCAGGTGCCCGTCGACGGTGCACGCATCTATGTCACCGGCATGTCCAACGGCGCCATGATGGCGCTGCGCCTCGGCTGCCAGACTGACCTGTTCGCTGCCGTGGCTGCCGTCGCGGGGACACTGCTGACCGACTGCTCGCGAGCCGTCCCGACCTCGCTGCTGCAGATTCACGGCACGGCCGACGATCGGGTGCCCTTCGACGGCGGGCCGGGCAAGGCGAAGACCATCGCCGGCGCGCCGAATGTCGACGGACCGTCGGTGCCCGCGGTCAATGCCACGTGGCGCGGCATCAACGGCTGCGGGGCGCCCGCGACGTCCACGGCCGGCACCGTGACAACGCAGACCGCGGACTGTCCCGGTGGGCGCACCGTCGAGCTGATCAGCATCGCCGGTGCCGGCCACCAATGGCCCGGCGGGGTGCCGAGCCCACTGGCGCAACGGCTGGGCGACCTGCCGCCGCCGTCGACCGCGCTGAACGCGACCGACACCGTCTGGCAGTTCTTCGCCGCGCACCCGCGCTGAGTCCGGCGCAAATATACGGATTGTCGAAAAGTCACCCGAAAAATCCCCGGATTGTCCGAGCGTCGCTGATGTGTCCTGGCGCACACTGAGGCCGTGACCGCCGACGGTGAGGTGAGATGAGTCGACAATGGCGGGTCGCCCTCGCCCAGGCCAGTCCATTACAGGGCGACGATCCGGTGGCCGAGCTGGCTGCCGACCTTGCGACGATCCTCGCAGAGCGCCCGGGCACCCAGATGGTGGTGTTCCCCGAGATTCACCTGCTGGGTGCGAGCGACGGCGACGACGATCTTCGGGCCTATTTCGACGCTGTGGCCGAGCCGCTCACCGGTCCGCTCGTGCAGGCCCTCGCCGCAGTGGCCGCGGACGCCGGCGTCTGGCTGGTGCCTGGTTCGATCGCCGAGCGCGGCGAGGACGGCCGGGTGTACAACACCGCTGTCGTCTTCGATCCCGACGGTCGTTTGGTCTCGTCGTATCGCAAAGTGTTCCCCTGGCGCCCATATGAGCCGTGGGCGTCTGGCGCCGGTTTCACGGCCTTCGACGTGCCTGGTGTCGGCCGGATGGGCGTCAACATCTGCTACGACAGCTGGTTCCCCGAGGCAACCCGGCAGATCGCGTGGCTCGGTGCGGAGGTCGTCTTCAACATCGTCAAGACGACGTCCGACGACCGCGAGCAGGAGCTGGTCCTCGCCCGCGCCAACGCGATCGCGAATCAGATCTACTTCCTCAGCGTCAACGCCGCCGGGCCACTCGGGCGAGGGCAGAGCATCTACGTCGGACCGGAGGGTGAGGTGCTCGCTCAGGCGGCCCACGCCGAGCCGGAGGTCACGTATCTGACGATCGACCTCGACCGGGTGACCGCGGTGCGGACCAACGGCACCGCCGGGGTCAATCGGGTGTGGGAGCAGTTGCACGCCGATGATGACCCGATCGATCTGCCCGCCTACGGTGGCCAGCTGGTTCACCAGCGGTGGCAGCCCCAGTATGTAAACCCCGAAGGACGCTCATGACCGAAACAGCCCAGCAGCCCGTCGAGGCCGGCCACCTCAACGCCACACTCGGCTTGGGCGGCGTGACGCTGTTCGGCCTCGCCTATATGGCGCCGATCATCGTCCTGGGCATCTTCGGCGTGATCGCCGAGGCGTCCGCGGGGGCCAGTGCCGGTTCGTATCTGCTGGCCACCGTCGCAATGCTGTTCACGGCCGCGAGCTACGCGAAGATGTCGGTGCACTATCCGGTTGCGGGCTCGTCGTACACCTATGTCCGCAAGGCCCTGGATTCGCGGCTCGGATTCTTGGTCGGCTGGACGATCCTGCTCGACTACCTGTTCCTGCCGCTCGTCATCTGGTTGATCGGCGCCGCGTACCTCACCGGTGAGTTTCCGTCGGTGCCGGCGTGGGTGTGGATCGTGGTGTTCATCGTCGTGACGACCGCGCTGAACATCATCGGGCTCAAGGTGGCAGACAAGGCCAACCTGGTTCTGATGGCTCTGCAGTTCCTGGTGATCGCACTGTTCGTCGGTTTCGCGGTGGCTCATATGGTGTCCCACCATGGCGGTGGCTCGCTGCTGTCCGTCACTCCGTTCAGCGGTACCGGTGGCTTCCCCGCGATCGCCGCGGGCGCGGCCATCGCGGCGTACTCCTTTCTCGGGTTCGACGCCGTCAGCACGCTCACGGAGGACACCAAGGATCCGCAGCGCAACATCCCGCGCGCGATCATGCTCGTCGCTCTCGTCGGCGGGGTGGTCTTCGTGGCGGTCGCGTACATCCTGACGCTGGTACAGCCCGGCGGCACATTCTCGAACGCCGATTCGCTGGCCGCGGACACGGCGCGGACCATCGGCGGGGCGCTGTTCGCCGCGTTCTTCGTGGCCGGGCTGATCATCGGCCAGTTCACCTCGGGCCTGGCAGCGCAGGCCAGTGTGTCCCGGTTGCTGTATGCCATGGGCCGAGACTCGGTGTTGCCCAAGCGATTCTTCGGCCGGCTCTCGCGGCGGTTCTTCACGCCCGTCTTCAACATCGTGCTGTGCGGGCTGATCGGGCTGGGTGCGGTGTTCCTCAGCGTCGCCACGTCAACGTCGTTCATCAACTTCGGGGCGTTCACGGCTTTCACGCTGGTGAACGTGTCGGTGATCGGCTACTTCGTGCGGCATCGCGGCGAACAACAACTGAATCCGCTGACGTACGTGGTGATTCCGTTGATCGGCGCGGTCGTGGACGTCTACCTGCTCACCCAACTCGGCAGTGCCGCACTGATTCTCGGGGTGATCTGGATGTGCGCCGGCGTGGTGTATCTCCTGGTCCTCACCCGTGGCCTGCGCGTCCCGCCGCCGGAGCTGTCACTGGCTGAGTAGGCGTGCGCTGCTGTCGGCCCAGTGGGGCGCAGCGGACGTCGAAGCGTTGCGCGACGGTGTCCAGCGTGCGTTGCAGATGCGGGCGGCGACGGTGGTGCGTGGCCAGGAACTGGGCCATCCCCAGGAGCTGACGCGGCGCTGGGTACCACCGCGCGATGTCGAGCCCGCAGTCGCGAAATACCTTGGTGGGCAGGGTATCTGTCATGAGGCTGAGGTTGTGCAAGGCCAGCGTCATGATCGTGTGGGGAAACGCCGCGTTGCATTTGCGGCGCAACTCGATCATGTCGAGTTCGTAGAGCGGCACCTCCGTGAGTTGGTCTGTGAACATCAGATGCGGCAGGAAGTAGCCCATGTACGTTGTCAGATGCAGGGTCGCCGCCCGGGCATTCAACGACAGCACCCGGCCGCTGGGCGAGGTGTAGGGCTCGTACGGGTGTGAGCGCTTCAGCAGGTAGCCGGTGCAGTTGACGATCCAGCTGTCCGGGTCGATCTCCCGGACCGCGCCAGTGCGCAGTTGCAGTTCGGTCCGTCCGTCGCGGTCGACGGCGTCCACGAAATGGTCCATCACGATGTCGTTCAGGCCGTCGGCGATGGCGTCGCGCTCCGCTGTCGACAGCAGCCCGAGGAGGAAGTTGCCGGTGCGAGGCGTCACCCAGACTCCGCACCGCTCACGCCAGCGGCGTGCGACCTCGTCTTCGTTGGTGCCGTCGAACAGTTGGGTCACTTCGTCGACAAAGGCATTGAAGGTCACCCCACCCCACCACCGCTTGCCGCCGGTGGGGAAGAGGAGGTCACGGTGCGCGAAATACGTGCCCGAACCCGCCAGCAGATTCACTTCGCGCCCGGGGTGCCGGGTGATGAGTGCCAGGGCGGTGTCCATCGCGGTCTTGCCGCTGCCGATCACCCACACCGGAGCACGGCTGGCATCGATGTCACCGGTCCGCATATTGCAGTAGTTCGGCGACACCGAGCGGACGCTGGTGCTGGAGACCGGCAGCGGGTCGTTCGGTTCCACATCGGAAGCGCCGGCCTTGATGAGGCGGTTGGCTTCCACGGCCATGCTGCGCCCGTCGTCGGAAACACATTGGATGCGAACAACACCGTCGGCTTCGGCGTCCGATTGCATTGTCCAGCCGTAGTATTCGTCCACCGTGAGGCGGTGCCGCAGCACATCCAGGCAGTGGTCGAAGTGTGCCAGCACCTCGTGTTTGGTGGCCAGGTGGGATGGTTCGGCGCCCAGCGTCCACCCGATGTTCCCGACGGTGAAGAACGGATGCGGCTGGTGCAACCGGACGTAGTCGTACGTGTCGACCCACATGCCGCCCGCGCGGTGCCGCCGGTCCAGGAGGATGACGCGCTGTCCCGGTGACAGGTACCGGGAGGTCGTGAAGAGGGCATTCAGGCCGGCGATCCCGGCCCCTGCGATGCAGACGTCGCAACGCTCGATGGCGGCGCTCACCGGTGCGATCCAGTCGTGGTGATGACCATGGGACCTCCCTTGTCGTTGACCTGAGAATCCGGCATCAGTTCCGGTGGCGCATCAGCTGATCGGCGTATTTGGTGCTACTACAGCGAGATGGCCAGCAGCGCCCGGACGAGCTCGGCCTGGCGATGGGTACCGGTCTTGTCGAAGATGTGTTGAACGTGGGTTCTCACGGTGCCGGCGGATAAGCACATGCTCTCGGCGATCGGCTTGATCCCGTCGCCTTGCATGAGCCGGATGGCTACCGCGGCTTCCGCCGTCGTCAGCCCGTACAGGCGGCGCAGCAGGTCGCCGTCCGGCTGCGGGTGCTGCTCGGGATCGAGGATGAGCACCAGGGCCCGCGATTCGGCGAGTGGAGCCGTCACATGCTGGAACGGCAGCACGTGAATGACGTACGGGCGCAGGCCGGATGGTCGCGGGCACAGCAGCGAGGTGGTGCCCCGAACCACCGCCCCGGCCTGTCCGAGTGCGGCGTTGATGCCGTGCCGCAGCGCCGCGTCCGCGGGTGGATGCGCGAATGCGAAGGATCCGTCACGGATGGTCAGGCCGTCGCGGCCACGGATGATGTTCTCCGCGGCCGTGTTCAGGTATCGCACCGATAAGGCGCAGTCCATGACGGCCATCCCGATCCGGGTCACGTTGTTCATCGCCGACGAGATGTTGTGGATCTGGTGGGTGGCCTCGCTGAGGTCGTGCTGGATGCGCAGCGCGCGCTGGAAGTGTGGCACCAGCGCCTCGGCCAGTTGGACGCGTTCGGCGGTGTCGAACGGCTCGGCACGTTTCTCGGTGGCCACGACCCAGGTGGACGGCTGGGGCCCGTCTGTGAGCCGGACGAACAGCCCGTCGTCGAGTCGGTGCGGCCGCATCCAGTCCATGTGGAACTCGGCGTTCGGCTGCAATGCGGTCAGTTCTTGGCTGGCGCGCACCTGCCCGACGGGCCCGGCCTCGACTGCCTCGAGCAGGTAATCGATGTGGCGGTAGTAATCCGTGTACTCGGCGAGGGCGTCGGCAGGGATGGTGACACTCTGGGGCGCCCGGCTCACGGCGTCGGCGACCACGAGGGCGGACCCGCCCGTCGCCCCGAAAATGGTGTGAAGTTCGGCCATGGTCGCGGCCCATCGTTCGGGTTGGACCGCGGAATCGTAGATCGACGAGACTACGCGTGAAAACGTCTCGACCGTGACCACGGCCGATACTCCCGACGATGCGTTGTGCTCACGTCTGGGGCCTTTCGCGACGTGATGTACCCGCAGGTGGTTTACAGGTATTGCGGAAATCGTAATTCAAGACCAAAGGTATGTAAAGTATTCCTCGGTGGCTGCTGCGAGTCGGATCAGTGCCGCTGAAAGTGCGGACAGATCGCGATTAGCGGGGGATCGCGATCTGTACGCATGGCCGCCGACGGGCGGCTGTCAGGCGGCCGACTTCTCCGGGTGAGTGGTCTGCCCGCCATCGGACCCGCCGGCCTTCGGCGCCGGCTTCGCGTTCGGCGTGTCTGCGTCCGTGCCGGGCGTGTCCTTCTTCTTCGGCTTCGTCACCTTCACCGGTGGCGCGTCGGGGGCATTCTTCGGTTTGGTCGACTTGGCCGGAGGACCGTCCGGATCGGCTTGCGGCGCCGGTGATTTCACTTGCGGATCGGCCGACCCCGTCGGTTTCTGGTCGGTGTTCGATGTCGACGGTACCGAAGACTGCTCGATCGACAGGCCGGTCTTGGGGTCCGTCTTCCCGTCGACCTTCGCGTCTGTCGTCGGCTGGATGGTCGCCGTCTTCTGCTCCAGGACCGCCGGCTTGTCCTCGGCAGTCGCTGCCACCGGCGCCAAGGTGGCTGGCTTCTTGGCGGAGGCGTCGAGCGGCTTGGCGGGCGGAGGGACTGCCGGTGTGGCGGCAAGAGGAGGCAGGTGCAGCTCCGACTGCACATCGGTGACGAAGTTGTTGGCGCCTTCCTGCAGCGCGCCGGGGATCGCGCCCAGCGTCTCGATGATTCGGGACAGCGGAGTGAACAACGAGAACGGTGTGTTCTTCGCCGGATTCAGGTTCGCCCGGTCCGTGTAGCCCATGTCGACCAGCACGCGCAGCAGCGGCTCGACGGCGTCCAGCAGTGGTTTGATCACGGGCGTCAATCCGATGGCGCCGGCGCCGATGCGCAGGGGCACCAGCAGCGGCAGGTCGGGATTGTTGATGAACACGTAGGTGTCTTGTCCGCCTGCGCTGTTGGTCACCGTGGTGGTGATGGCCGGCGTGGTGCCGGGGATATACGAGTCGTAGTACGCGTCCGGGTGCGCATACATGACACCGAGCAGGCTGTTGGCCAGGGAGAGCGGATTGAAGTACGCCGGGAAATCTGCGTAGGGGTCGTACTCGTTGGTGATGAACGTGCTGTTGTAGGCCGACGGCACCGCCGGGCCCATGTTGTTCACGATGAACGGCACACTCATGCCGGGGAACCGCGCGAAGATGCCGCCGTTGGGTGCGAAGGGTGAGGCGATCATCAGGAACGACAGCTGCGAAGGAACGGGACCGGTGTTGTTGGCCAGCAGCTGCCGCTTCGCGAATTCGGCGCCCAGCGTGCCCTCCGAGTAACCGGCGACGATGATCGGCGTGGTCTGCGTGAGGATTTGGTTGTAGGTCTTAGGACCCGAGATGGCAGTGCTTGCCGACAGCTGGATCGACGCGGGGTAGTTGATCGGGTCGTAGACGTAGCCCGGCGGCACGACGGTGCCGTTGAGTTTCGCGGGGATGTTGGCCGACGTCGGGTCGTCCTTCCCGCCGATGCCGATGACCGTGCCCACCACCGACGAGGTGTGGATCAACCCGACGATCAGTCCCGTGGTGATGTTGGTGGCGGGTCCCACGAGCAGCGCGCAGCACATCGCGAACAACAGGAATGCGCGCGGCACACCGCGCGCGGCAGGACTGGTGGTCGGCCATATCTGAACTGACATCGACGTTCCCCCGACTAGGCGTGAACCGGACGCTACTCCCGTGACCAGGGCTTTAGAGGGGAATTCGCAAGTTCTCCGGGAATGCAGAACGGGTGGTGTTCCGGCAACCGGAACACCACCCGTGTCTGTGTGCGGGTACCTGCTAGGGGCAGGTGACCTCGATCTCGAAGGGCTTCTTGGTGGGCTCCATGGGGTTGGCCATGTCGACCCCGGTCGCGGTGCCGCTGATCTTGTAGGTCTTGCCGTCCTTGGTGGCCTTGGCCTCGCCGCCCGGGACACCGTCGGTGTAGCCGAGGGTGACGCCGTTGACAGCGCCCAGGCCGACGGTCTTGACGACTGGCGGGTCGGCGTCGGTCAGGGTGACGCCCAGGCCGCCCGAGGCGTTGCCGATGGCGATGACGACGTTGCCGGCTGCTGTGGTGCAACCGATCTGGCCCTGGACGTCCTGGGCCTTGCCGTCGATGCTGACCTTCGCGGTGCCGGAGCCCGCGCTGGAGTTACCCGCAGCCGACGAAGCCGAAGCCGACGCGGTGGCCGACGAGCCGGAAGACGACTTCTTGTCGTCCTTGGAACAGCCGGTCAGGCCGGCGGCCAGAACCGCGGCGCCGGCGACGGCGACAACCAAACCACGTTTCATAACTTGTGCTCCTTTGTATTGCGAACCGTCGAGATCGGCGGGTCATCCAGTGCATTATGAGGTTCGCCACCCGACTGTTCATGGAATTCACAGAAAATCCCTATAACCGTCCTGACCTGTTTGTTTCCGTGTTGTCGGCGGGCATTCGGGCGTCCGGCCGGGGAATTGATTGAATACAGCGGTGAGCCAGCCGTACTTCGAAGTCACCGCCGAACTGCCGGACCGGCGTGCCCGGGCCGGGGTCATCCATACCCCACACGGTGACATCCAGACCCCGGCGTTCATCGCCGTCGGCACCGCGGCCACGGTCAAGGGCGTTCTCCCGGAGACCATGAAAGCGCTTGGGGCGCAGGCACTCCTGGCCAACGCCTACCATCTGTACCTGCAGCCCGGGCCCGACGTGGTGGACGAGGCGGGAGGTCTCGGCGCCTTCATGAACTGGCCCGGGCCGACCTTCACGGACAGTGGTGGCTTCCAGGTGATGTCCCTCGGTGTGGGCTTCAAGAAGGTGCTGGCCATGGACACGGCCCGCTTGCAGGCCGACGACATCATTGCCGAAGGAAAAGAGCGTCTCGCACACGTCGACGAGGACGGGGTGACGTTCCGCTCGCACCGCAGCGGCGACGAGCATCGGTTCACGCCCGAGGTGTCGATCGGTATTCAGCACCAGCTCGGTGCGGACATCATCTTCGCCTTCGATGAATTGACCACGCTGGTGAATACCCGCGCTTATCAGGAACGTTCGGTGGAACGCACGCACCGGTGGGCGGAGCGTTGCCTGGCCGAACATCGGCGACTGAGCATCGAACGCGCCGGCAAGCCTGCCCAGGCGCTGTTCGGGGTGGTGCAGGGCGCGCAGTACGAGGACTTGCGCCGGCAGGCCACCAAAGGGCTGGTCGGAATCGTCGACGAGGACGGCCGGGGCTTCGACGGTTACGGCATCGGCGGCGCGCTGGAGAAGCAGAATCTCGCGACGATCGTCGGCTGGGTGACGGACGAACTGCCGGCCGACAAGCCCCGGCACCTGCTGGGCATCAGTGAGCCGGACGACCTGTTCGCCGCCATCGAGGCCGGAGCCGACACCTTCGACTGTGTGTCACCGTCGCGGGTCGCCCGCAACGCGGCGATGTATTCGGTGACGGGCCGCTTCAACGTCACCAACGCGCGGTTCAAGCGCGACTTCAATCCCATTGACGCCGAGTGTGATTGCTACACCTGCGCCAACTACACCCGGGCGTATCTGCACCACTTGTTCAAGGCCAAGGAAATTCTGGCGGCCACGCTGGGCACCATCCACAACGAACGGTTCATCATCCGGCTCGTCGACCAGATCCGGGCCGCGATCGGGGCGGGGGAGTTCGACGAGTTGCGCGACCACGTGCTGGGGCGTTACTACGGGTCCAGATAGGGAACCACCTGCGACGATCCCGCGCTGTGCACAATTGCTTGTATGACTGGCGCACCGGGAGTGATCGATCCCCAGACCCTGCTACTGGGGTTGATGGATCCGGGCAACCGCGCTGACCCGTACCCGCTGTATGAGCGATTCCTCGACGCCGGCCCGCTGGCGCTGCCCGACGCGAACGTGGTGGTGTTTCCGGGCTTCGCCGAGTGCGACGAGGTGCTGCGGCACCCGGCGTCCGCCAACGACAGGTTGAAATCGACGGTGTCGCAGAAGCAGATCGCCGCAGGACAGCGTCAGGCCCGGCCGTTCGGCGAACCGGGCTTCCTGTTCCTCGACCCGCCGGACCACACCCGTCTGCGAGGACTGGCGCAGAAGGCGTTCGCGCCCAAGGTGATCAAGGCGCTCGAGGCCGACATCGTGGCCATGGTGGACGGCTTGCTCGAGGGCGTCACGGGCACCATGGACGTGGTGGCCGACCTGGCCTATCCGCTGCCGGTCGCGGTGATCTGCCGGCTGCTCGGGGTGCCGATGGCCGACGAGCCGCAGTTCAGCCGCGCCTCGGCGCTCTTGGCCCACGGACTGGACCCGTTCGTGGCGGTGAACGACGGGACGGCCGAGGACAATACGGATTTGATGGAGGCCGGGCTGTGGTTGCGCGGGTATCTGCGTGATCTGATCGCCGAGCGCCGCAGTTCGCCGGGCGAGGACCTGATCTCCGCGCTGATCGCCGCCGAAGAGGACGGTGACCAGTTGACCTCCGAAGAGATCGTCGCGACCTGCAACCTGCTACTGATCGCCGGGCATGAGACGACGGTGAATCTGATCGCCAACGCCGCGCTGGCCATGCTGCGGCACCCGCGCTACTGGGCGGAGTTGGCGGCCGACCCCGCGCGCGCGTCGACGATCGTCGAGGAGACGCTGCGCTTCGACCCGCCGGTACAGCTGACCAGCAGAGTCGCCGTCGAGGACATCCAGATCGGTGGCGTCGCCGTGCCGCGGGGCGACATCATGATGCTGCTGCTGGCTGCCGCGCAGCGTGATCCGCGGATGTTCGACAGGCCCGGCGAGTTCGACCCGGACCGCGCCGTGATCAAGCACCTGGCCTTCGGCAAGGGCCCGCATTTCTGTCTCGGTGCGCCGCTGGCGCGGCTGGAGGCGTCCGTCGCGCTCTCGGCGCTGGCGGCACGGTTCCCCGACGCGCAATTGGCGGGCGAGCCCGTCTACAAGCCCAACCTGACGCTGCGCGGTCTGGCCACCCTGCCGGTCACCGTCTGATCCCGGCTACGCTCGCGCGTATGCCTTCAGTTCTCGTCACCGGTGCCGGCCGCGGCATCGGCCTGGCCATCACCCAGCACCTCGCCGCGACCGGGTGGGACGTCATCGCCGGGGTGCGCTCCAAAGCCGACGCCGCGGCGGTCGTGGCGCTGGCCCCGCAACGGATTTCGGCCGTGATCCTCGATGTCACCTCTGACGACGATGTCGACGCACTGGCAGCGGCTCTGCCGGACCGGTTGGATGCCGTGGTGAACAATGCGGGCATCGTGGTGGCCGGCCCCGTGGAGACGCTGACGCCCGCGGACTGGCGGAAGCAGTTGGACGTCAATGTGGTTGGTCAGTTCGCCGTGACCGCGGCGGTGCTGCCCAAGTTGCGGGCGTCCCGTGGTCGGGTGGTGTTCATCTCCAGCGTCAACGGGCAATTGTCGGCGCCGATGCTGGGTGCCTACGCGGCGTCGAAGTTCGCGTTGGAGGCCGGAGCCGAAGCACTGCGAATCGAACTGCGGCCCTGGAACGTTCCGGTGGTGGTCGTCGAGCCCGCCCAGACCGATACCGACATGTGGCGCAAGGCCGACGACATGGTGGTCGAATTGGAATCCGCGACCTCACCCGCGCACCACGCTCTGTACGGCCGGCACATCGCCGGGATGAAGAAGATGATTCCGCTGTCGCAGAAAATGGCGGTCGACCCGGCGAAAGTCGTTGCCGTGGTGGAGGAAGCGCTCACCGCGCGGCGGCCCAAGCCGCGGTATGTCGTCGGGTTGGGGCCCAAGCTGCAGGCTGCGCTGATGACGAACATCCCGGCATCGGTGCGAGGATTCTTGCTGGCCAAGGTATTCGGAGTGCCGCGCCGGGTGTGAGGCTCTGCCTAAGTACCTGAGTGCAGTCGCGATCTGTCGGTGATTGTTGCACAGGCGGGGCTCTGGCGTTTGCAAAAGGTACCTGGACTCAATCAGGGTGGCGGCTAGGGCCTTGTGATTGATGCCGCGTACTTGCCCCGGGTCCCCCGGCAGCTGGCGGAGTCCACCCGCTGAGCGCTCGACTAGCAAATCCCCTGTGGTAGTTGAGATTGCGATAACGCAGCAAGAGTTCGAGTAGCGATGTGCGTAGACGCACAGTCGACGTGCCTAGCCTAGGGCCGGAAAATCCACGGCTCGCGGGGAAGTCTGGCCGGATCGAACTCGGCCAGCATGCCGTCGAGTGTGGTAGCGGTATAGCCCAGTGACGCCGCGATCTGTGCCATCGCTGATTCCGGTCCGATCTCCGAAACCGTCACCGCGCCATCGCGCTTGGCCAGCCGCTTACCGTCGGCGTTGAGAACCAGCGGGACGTGCGCGTAGACGGGCTGCGAATAGCTCAGCAGCGCAGCCAGATACGCCTGCCGCGGGGACGACGGCAACAGGTCGTCGCCGCGCACCACCTGGTCGATGCCCTGGGCGGCGTCGTCCACCACCACGGCCAGGTTGTAGGCCGGCACGTTGTCGCCGCGGCGCAGCACGAAGTCGTCGACGACACCGGTGTACGTGCCGTGCAGCAGATCGGTGACGGTGTATTCGTTTGTTTCCGAACGCAATCGAGTGACGGGCGGGCGGCCCGCGGCGCGGCGCGCGGCGCGCTCGTCGGCACTGAGATCGCGACATGTGCCGGGATAGGCGCCTTCGGGCGCATGTGGCGCCCGGGGTGCCTGCTGGATGTCCTTTCTGCTGCAGAAGCATTCGAACGTCAGGCCGCGTGCGGTCAGCTCATCGACGACAGCGAGGTAGCGGGCCTCGTGTGCGGTCTGGTATTCGGGCGGTTCGTCCCAAGTCAGTCCGACAGACGCCAGATCGTCCAGTTGCCGTTGGGCCACGTCGGCGAACGTGCGATCGTCCAAATCCTCCACGCGCACCAGAAAGCGGCGGCCAGTGGACCGCGCGAACAACCACGCCAGCACCGCGGTGCGCACGTTGCCGATGTGCAGGTCGGCGGACGGACTCGGCGCGAACCGGCCGGCGGGTGAGTGGGACACGACCGCAATGTAACGCGCCGGGCGATGAGATTGCCCACCCGCGCCGGTCTACGTGACTATGGAAACTGTGGACCTACCCGTGCAGCCGCCGATAGACCCCATGCTCGCCAAGGCCGCCGCGAAAGTGCCGGATGAGGCGGGGTGGTCCTACGAGCCCAAATGGGACGGGTTCCGGGCCCTGGTGTTCCGCGACGGCGACGAGGTGGTGCTGCAGTCACGCAACGGAAAAGAACTGGGCCGGTACTTCCCGGAACTGGTCGCGGCGTTGCGGGACGAGGTCGCGCCGCGCTGCGTGCTCGATGGCGAGGTCGTGGTGCCGCGGGAAATCCACGGCCGCATCCGGCTGGACTGGGAGTCGCTGAGCCAGCGCATCCACCCTGCGGCCAGCCGGGTACAGATGCTTGCCGAACAGACTCCCGCGCACTTCATCGGCTTCGACGCGCTGGCCGACGGCAGTCGGAGCCTACTGGCCGAGCCATTCCGCGTCCGTCGGGCAGCGCTGCAAGAACTGGTGAGTGAGAAGCAGTGGTGCCATGTCACGCGGACTACCGAGGACCCGGAACAGGGTGCACACTGGCTGACCACGTTCGAAGGCGCCGGTCTAGACGGTGTGATCGCCAAACGGCTTGACGGTCCCTATCTGCCGGGCAAGCGGGAGATGGTCAAGGTCAAGCACGCCCGTGACGCGGATTGCGTGGCCATCGGCTATCGCATCCACAAGAGCGGTGACGGCATCGGGTCGATACTCCTGGGCCTCTACAACGGCGGCAACCTCCACATGGTCGGTGGCGCAGCGTCTTTCAGCGTCAAAGACCGGATCGCACTGCTCGCTGAACTGGAGCCGCTACGAAAGGGTGACGCGCAGGACGGCGAGCCGAGCCGCTGGAATTCGGCGGCCGACAAGACCTGGATTCCGATCCGTCCGGAGAAGGTGTGTGAGGTGGCGTACGACCAGATGGAAGGAAATAGCGTGCACGGCAGACGATTCCGGCACACGGTGAAGTTCCGGCGCTGGCGTCCGGACCGGGATCCGGAGAGCTGTACGTTCGACCAACTCGACGTGCCACTCAACTATGACCTGTACGACGTCCTGGAGAATTCATAATGGCAAGCGCCGCGGAACAACTCGATGTCGACGGCGTAGCCGTCAGGTTCACCAACCCTGACAAGGTGTACTTCCCGCAGTTGGGGAGCAAAGGCACCAAGCGCACGATGGTCGACTACTACCTGGCCGTCGCCGACCGGATTGTGACGCTGCTGCGGGACCGGCCCACCCACTTGCAACGGTTCCCGGATGGCATCGAAGGGGAGGAGATCTACCAAAAGCGCGTCCCGGTAAAGCATCCCGACTATCTCGAGACCTGCCGGGTGACCTTCCCGTCGGGCCGTACCGCCGATGCGCTGAAGGTGACGCACCCCTCGGCCATTATCTGGGCCGCGCAGATGGGCACCGTCACGTTGCACCCGTGGCAGGTCCGGTGCCCGGACGTCGAGCACCCTGACGAGTTGCGCATCGACCTGGACCCGCAGCCGGGTACCGATTTCAAAGACGCCCGCGAGATCGCGACCGGTGTGCTCAAGCCGATCCTCGACGAGCTGGGCCTGACCGGTTATCCCAAGACGTCCGGCGGGCGTGGGGTGCACGTCTTCGTCCGGATCAAACCGGAGTGGGACTTCATCGCCGTGCGCCGGGCCGGTATCGCGCTCGCCCGCGAGGTGGAGCGGCGTGCGCCCGACGCGGTGACGACGTCATGGTGGAAGGAAGAGCGAGGCGAGCGGTTGTTCATCGACTACAACCAGAACGCCCGGGACCGGACCTTCGCATCTGCGTACTCGGTGCGCAAGACGCCGATCGCCACCGTGTCGACGCCGCTGTCGTGGGCTGAGCTAGCCGACGCCGATCCCGACGACTACACCATGGCCACCGTGCCGAAACTGCTTGCGCAGCGCGACGATCCGTGGGCCAGTATCGACGACGTCGCATACTCCCTGGAGCCGCTGCTCGAGATGGTGCGGGCCGACGAGGACCGCGGACTGGGTGACCTGCCCTACCCGCCGAATTATCCGAAGATGCCGGGCGAGCCCAAGCGGGTGCAGCCGAGTAAAGACCGGGACTTGAAAGGTTCCTAGAACCTCACAGGGAACTCGGGTGCCGGTGCGGTGCGGTACCGGAGTGGCTTGCGGGGCGAATGACGGGTATGTACGTGATGTCCCGATGAGTCGCTGACGCATGCTGACGGATATTGACGATCGCCGCTGTTCTGATGGGGTTCACTGGGTAGATTGCTGCCCATGACTGGAAGCTGGGGCACGGTGTTGACCGGGCTTGTTCCGCTCGGACTGGTGGTGGCACTGTCGCCGATCACTGTCATTCCGGCGGTGTTGGTCCTGCAGGCGTCGCGGCCCCGGCCGACGGGCCTGGCGTTCCTCGCCGGCTGGGCGGTGGGCCTGGCGGCGGTGATCGCGGTGTGCGTCCAGTTGTCGCATTCGCTCAGCGACGCGCACAAGGCGCCGCCGGAGTGGGCTTCGTGGCTACGGGTGGTGCTGGGCGCGGCACTCATCGTCTTCGGCATCTATCGCTGGTTCACGCGGCACAACAGTACGGACTCGCCGGGCTGGATGAAGAAGATCGCGACCGTCACTCCCACGCGTGCGGCCGCGATGGGTGCGGCGCTGGTGGTGGTGCGCCCCGACGTCGTATTGATCTGTGTGCCAGCCGGATTGGCGATCGGCACCGCCGGGCTAGGGCTCGAGGGCGACTGGTTGGCGGCGGCCTTCTTCGTGATCGTCGCCGCGTCGACGGTGGCGATTCCGACGCTGGCTTACGCGATTGCCGGTGATCGACTTGATGACACGATGCGACGGCTCAAGGACTGGATGGAGAAGAACAACGCCGCGTTGATGGCCGTGATCATGGTCGTCATCGGCGCGATGGTGCTTCATAACGGCGCGCGTGCGCTCGGGTGGCTCTGAAACCTCGAGCATTTCTGCGCGCATGCCGGTCCGAAAACTGTTCTCTCATAACGGTGTTGGGTGATTGCGGTTGCGCGCTACGTGGTTACCGGCGCGTCGGGACGCGGTTGTGGCCGTCGTTCTATGGTGATCACCGGGCGGCAAGGTCTTGTCCGGGCCGGGTGAGGTAGGGCGGCGATAGGGGCGTCGATTGCCGGTGCCACCGGTGATCCAGGCCCGTTCGGCCTCACTGAGTCCGCCCCAGGTGCCGTACGGTTCTTGCACCCGCAAGGCGTGGGCGCGACATTCGGCCATGACCGGGCATTGCCGGCACATCTGTTTGGCGCGGTTCTCGCGGGCTGAACGGGCCCGTCCCCGTTCGCCGTCGGGTGAGAAGAAAGTGCGCCAGTCAGCACCGCGGCAGGAGGCCCGCAGTTGCCAGTCCCACACGTCGGTGTATTGGCCGGGCAGCTGTTGAGGCAATGTCACGGGCCACCATCCTTTCTCGTCCGCTGGTGTCCTGTCAGGGACCGCCAGTGATCAGCCGACGGTGAACGACCACTGGCTGTGGACCTCGTCGCCGTCGGCGGAGGTGTTGTGCCAGTGCACGGTGTACTCGCCCGGGATCAGCGCGGGTCGCAGCGCGACGCTGTAGGTCGCTCCGGACCCCTTCAGTGGGCCGGTGGTCCATTCCGCGTGGTCAGGCCCGATCACCCAGATTTGGGGGTTCTTCACCGCTTCGTTGTAGGTGATCGACACCTGGGTCGGGGACGGTCCGGTGGAGCTTTCGGCCGGGGTGGTGGCCACCACCCAGTCGTGCGCGGACGCGATTGCCGGGGTCAGCACGGCCGTTGCGGTCATGACCGTCGCGGCGGTCATCCAGCGCAGGGGTTTCATGTGGATCACTTTCGTTCTGGGGCAGTCCGCCGGGCCCGGTAGCGGTTCAAACGGTGGTAAACCGGGGGCATGCCACAGTTCGCCACGTCGGATAGTCGGCGTGGTCGGATGGTTAGTTCCGCGATCGAGCTGTCAGTTTGCTGGGAACGTGATCATCGGCCGGTGCCCACGACCGGTGCAGCCGCGACACCACCGCGCGGCGGTCAGTTCTTGCGGCGTGCCACCGCGAGGTTGGCCACGCCCAGCAGGAGCGCGACCAGCGCCACCCCCAGGGCGGTGATGGGCAGCCATGACGGTGCCGGCCCCGCCGGCGAGGGTGCGGTGGTGGGGGTCGGAGCTCCGCTGTTGGTCCCGGCGGAGGTCAGGGACAGCACCGGTGCGGGGTGTTCCGGCTCAGCGCCGCCCGCTGTGGTCGTTTCGTTCCAGTTCACCACCGTGCCATCGCTATACGTCTGGACTGTGGGCATGATGATCGACGGTGCTTTGGGGAGGGGGCCCGCCGCGAGGCTGAAGGTGTCGAACAGGTTCGGTGCGATACCAGGGTGCCCTGGCGCGGCTTTCCATTCGACAGTGGCGATGTAGTCGCTAACTTTGTTGCCGTCGTCATCTTTCTGCGGTGTGGGCAACGTTTTGTGGGTGACGGTCACAATCCAGCCCGGTTTGTCCTGCGCGGTGACCGAAATGATCGGGTGATCGGCCGGCAGGGTCACGACCAGGCCGGTGGTGGATGCGGTGGCTGATTCGGTGGGCACCCGGAACGTCAGAACCCCGAAACCGCCCGGTGTGGTATCGGTTCCGGACACTTTCACGTGCGCTGCTGCCGTGCCGGCGGGCGCCAATATCGCCACCGCCACCGCCACCGCGGCGGCCACGCTCCGTTGACGTGTTCCCATGGGTACTCCTGTCGGCCGTTGGCGTCTGCACCCATGCAACGCATGGGTTCTATTAGTCGTCTGCGGACCTGGTCTGGTTCCCGGATCACTCGATCGCGTCCCCGGATGCTCCAGTCATCCGTTCGGGCGGATGCCGCAGGCCGTTTCGGCTGCTGGCCACCGCCGGTTCGCGGTGATACGTTGCGTATCTGAAAGTCGTAGGCGGCGCGGAATCCGGTGCAATTCCGGTGCGGTCGCGCCACTGTGACCACCCGCGTCGCGGCTTACGTGGCGAGGGTGGGAGCCAGACCCGTCCGCCTGCATCGCCCACGACGGGGACGCGTGATCCCCACGGAGGAACCGCGTGTCTGAATCAGTCCAGTTGTCTCCCAGGGTGTTTCGCCGAATCACTCAGGCATGGGAGCGCCATGATTGGCGGGAATTCGCGGCCCTGGCCGCCGCCATCGTGGCCTTGCACCTGGTCGGGTTCGGTTCGCTGATGCTGCTGGTGGCGCCACACCATTACCAAGTGGGCACACAGGTGTTCGGGGTCGGGCTGGGCGTCACCGCGTATACCTTCGGGCTGCGGCACGCTTTCGACGCCGACCATATTGCGGCGATCGACAACACCACCCGCAAGCTGACCGCCGACGGCGCCAGGCCCAAATCGGTCGGCTTCTGGTTCGCCATGGGCCACTCGATGACCGTGCTGATCATGGCGCTGCTGGTTCTGGCGGCCACCACCGTCGCCGGGGTGCTCGAAGACGACGACTCGGCGGCTCGGCACGACCTGGGCATCGCCGGAACCCTCGCCTCGGGTTTGTTCCTGTGGCTCATCGGCATCGTCAATATCGTTGCCCTTGCCGGGATTTGGCGGGTGTTCACCAAGCTGCGCCGCGGCGAGTTCAACGAACACGACCTCGAAAAGCAGCTGGATAGCCGCGGCTTACTGGCCCGTATCCTGCGCCCGGTCACCAATCGCATCACCCGCCCGATCCATATGCTGCCCGTCGGGTTGCTGTTCGGGTTGGGCTTCGACACCGCGACTGAAGTGACCTTGTTGGCGCTGGCCGGGACTGGCGCCGCTGCCGGTCTGCCGTGGTACGCGGTGTTGACGCTGCCCGTGCTGTTCGCTGCCGGGATGAGTCTGATGGACACTGCGGACGGCCTGTTCATGACCGTGGCCTACGACTGGGCGTTCGCCGAACCCGTCCGCAAAATTTTCTACAACCTCACCATCACCGGTCTGTCGATCGCGGTGGCGCTGCTGATCGGCACCATCGAACTCGTTGGGGTGCTGCACAACAACGCGGTTTGGGTCAATCCGGTGAGCGATTGGATCAGTGGCCTGGACCTGAACAACGTCGGCTTCATCATCGTTGGTCTGTTCGCGGTCACGTGGCTGGTCGCGATCGGGTACTGGCACCTCGGCGGTGTCGAACGGCGCTGGGCGGCTGGGTCCGCCGGCCGGTAGAACGGCGGGAATCGGCATCGGCCACCAACCGCAACCGCGCCACTCGACAGGACCTCGCGCGGGCCTTCTCGGTCCGCCGACGCGGGCCTAGCATCAGATGCATGACCAGCGATGAAACGCAGGAAGCCACCGGCTGCGGGAACCCGAATTGCACCTGTGAGAACTGCGAATGCGGTTCGGAATGCAGCTGCGGTACCGACACCGCGACCTGACAACCGGCACAGAGCACGTGTGCCGTCGTCGAACCGAGGGGCGAGCGTGCTGCCGCATGGGCCGATTCCGCAGACTGTCGGCGGCAAGGGTTCCCGTGGGCACCGTCGCGCGGATGCCCAGGTCAGAGGCCTGAGCATCCGCCGACAGCGTGGAGAAAGAATTGTGGGCTGGCGCGAAACGTTCCGCACCAGCCCGCTGAGCTTTGCAGCTCAGTTAGACCGCAGTAACTCCGGTCGCAGCCGGGCCCTTGCTGCCCTGACCCACCTCGAACTCGACCCGCTGGCCCTCATCGAGGGTGCGGAAGCCGTTGCTCTTGATCTCCGAGTAGTGGACGAACAGATCCTTGCTGCCGTCGTCCGGAGTGATGAAGCCGAAGCCCTTCTCACTGTTAAACCATTTCACAGTTCCCTGTGGCATATACCAACTTCTCTCATGTAGAGCAGGACGTTAGGAAGAAACGTCCGCCCGGAATCTTAGCTCAGACAGTTGCGTCTGTGCACCCTGAACAGCGCATATCGATGTCAGGTGTGAATGGGTGGTTCGGCGGGTATGGGAACCGCACAGGAGTACGCCGGCCTCCGCCCGCTGCCGGCCCGGCCTGGAAGTGACGGACATGCGACTGGTTGCGGCCGTGTGCGCAGCGGTTTTCGTCCTTTTTGCGGTCGCCTGTACGCCCGTGCACCGCGTTGACCTGGGCCGGGACGCGGGCTATCTGATCGCCGCGATTTCCGGCGAGCCCGACCAGCTAGACCCTCAGAAGACCAGCGCCTACTTCTCCTTCGAGGTCCTCGAGAACGTCTTCGACACCTTGGTCGAGCCGGACGCCGATCTGGCCATGCGGCCGGCCCTCGCACAGTCCTGGGATACTTCGGCTGATCAACTGGCGTGGACGTTCCATCTGCAGCCCGGGGTGACGTTCCACGACGGCAGCTCGCTCACCGCGTCCGACGTCGTCTACGTGTACCGCCGGATCATCGACTACGTGATGTCCCGGATACCGACATGCTGCTCGCCGTGTCCCATGTGGACGCGAGGTTCCCCGTGGTCACACCGACGGGCGGATGGTCGTTCACGCGGTCAAAGACGTGTCGTTCCACATTCGGCGGGTGCCTACCCGGCATCGTGACCGACCGGGGACGATTGGCTGATGCGCGCGGTGATCTTCGAGCAGTTCGGCGGGCCGGTGGACGTCCGGTCGGTCGCGGACCCGACGCCGTCACGCGGCGGCGTCGTGGTGCAGGTGCACGCGACCGGCTTGTGCCGCAGCGACTGGCACGCCTGGGCCGGACACGACGACGGCGTCGCCCTCCCGCACGTGCCCGGTCATGAGCTGGTCGGGGAAGTGGTCGCAGTGGGCGCCGACGTTCGGCGCTGGCATGTCGGTGATCGGGTCACCACGCCGTTCGTGTGTGGGTGCGGAATCTGCGAATGGTGTGCCGGTGGTCAGGCGCAGGTGTGCCCTGACCAGACCCAGCCGGGTTTCACTCACTGGGGTTCATTCGGTGAATACGTCGCCCTGCATGCGGCCGACACGAATCTCGTTGCGGTGCCCGAGGTTATCGACGACGCCGCGGCAGCGGCGCTGGGCTGCCGGTTCGCCACCGCCTACCGGGCGCTGCGCGCTCGCGCCGATGTGCGGCCTGGCGAGTGGGTCACGGTGATCGGTGCCGGAGGGGTAGGGCTGAGCGCGGTCCAGGTGGCGGCCGCCGCCGGCGCCAACGTCATCGCCGTCGACCGCACCCCGGCGGCACTGGAGCTGGCGCGAAGCCTCGGCGCCACCGAAACCGTGCTGGCCAACGGTTCTGACGTGGCTGCCGCGGTCCACGAGCTCACTGGCGGTGGCAGCCATGTCGCGGTCGACGCGGTCGGCACCGCGGGGACGTGTGCCGACGCTATTCACAGCCTGCGTCGGCAGGGACGTCACGTTCAGGTGGGTCTGCTGCCCAACGTCGACGGTCATCCGCAGGTGCCGATGGATCGCGTAATCGCCTGGGAATTGGATGTTCTGGGCTCGCACGGGATGGCCAGTGCCGACTACCCCGAGATGCTGGAGTTGGTCGCCGCGGGTAAATTGCGCCCGCAAGCGCTGGTCGAGCAGGTGGTGGGGCTGGCCGAAGGCGCCCGCCTGCTCCCGGAGTTCGGTGCCGCCAGCCCTGTCGGCGTCACTCTCATCGACCCGCGTCAGCCCTGACGGTCAGGGGACGGGCACGCCTTCCCGAAGGAAGTACACGCCGGCGATGGTGCCGTCGGGGTGAATCTTGACCCGGAACTGGCCCGGCATGCGATCCATCTGCAGCGGCACATTGACCACCGTCAGGTCGCCACGGGTCGTGTCCTCGGGACCGCCGTGGGACTGGAACGCCCCGAACGTGCGCTGGTAGCCGTCCCACACCTGCTGTAATGCCTTGGGGGACAGGCGCTTCTGCAATTCAGGGTCGAAGCGGGCGGTGACGGCGGCGTAGTTGCCCGCCGCGATGTCGTCGATCGCCGTCATCGCCACCTGGTCGGGGGCATCGGCCGCCAGCGCGGTTGGTGCCATCCCGAGTGCGGCGCCCGCGCCGATCCCGAGCGCGGTGATCGCGGCCGGCCATGTGTTCCGACCCTGATGCTTGGACTGTTCTCCCCGCCACATGACGGCCAGCCTATGCGCTCGCGTCCGGCGTGCCATTGACGAGACCCCGGGTACCGCCTAGTTTGACTACACACGTTGTCAACGGTGACAAGGAGCGAGAAAACGATGTCTCTGCCGATCCCGGCCCGTCATCCCGACGGCCCGCAGCCGGTACCCGCGGCGATCAGTTCGTTCGCCGCCATGCTGGCCATCGGAAAACCCGATGCAGCGCAGTGGCAGCGGCTGGGTGAGCGCCTCAATGTCGGCGACGAGCCCATGGACTCCTTGGTCGCCTGGATGTCGGAGTCGGGCATGAAGCAGCTGCGTCCGCTCTTCAACCAGGCGCTCGCCGACGGTATCGCCAGCGTGCCGGAGGCGCCGGAGCCGTTGCGTCGGTTCTTCGAATCGCTCGAGGCCACGCCGGACTGGGTTGACCATGACGCGCTGCGCATCGGGCAGCGCACGTTGCGCCGCGGCGGCGCGGACGGCATGTACATCGCTCGCGACGTGGCGCTGCTGGGCGGCTACCAGTTCTCCGGGTTCAATCAGACCTTGTTGCGGACCAGAGCCCTGGAAAAGGGGTCCAACCAGCGGTTCGCCGAGACCATGCAGTGGGCACTCGATGTGATAGACGACGGTGGCCTGGACAAGTTCGGCTCGGGCTACCGGTCCACGATCCGCGTGCGGTTCGTCCATGCCATGGTGCGCCGGCACGTGCCGGCGATGCCGGACTGGCGCCCCGAGCAGTGGGGCCTGCCGGTCAATCAGACCGACATGGCGGCCACACTCGTCGGGGCCCTGATCGCGCCCGTGCTCGGTGGGCTGGCGATGGGCATCCTGGCTACGCCTGCCGAGTTGAGCAGCGTCGCTCATCTCACCCGGTACGTGGGCTGGCTGATGGGTGTGCAGGACGAATGGCTGCCGCGATCGTTCCGCGACAGCGTCCGCATCCTGTATCAGACCTCCACCGCGCTCGCGGTCTCCGACGAGACCACCAAGCAGTTGTCGGTGCCGATGGCGAGTGACCCGCTGGCCTGGCATTACCGCGCTGCGACCGGTTTTCGCCGACGACTGGCCTGGGCGCAGCATCTGTCGGTCACGACTGCCTTCCTGGGTCCGCGGGTGATGCGCACGCTAGGGCTGCCGGCCTACATGCCGCCGTGGTATCCGGTGCTCCGCATTCCGGTCAACGGCGTCCGCAGCATTGCGGCGCTGGTCCTGCCGGGCGGTTCGGAGCGAGCGGCCGACCGCGGGTCACGTGAGCAGAAGGCGCTGCTGCACACGATGACCGGCGCGGACCAGGCCACCATCGGGGCGTCTGCATCCCACCTTCGGGGCGTGGCCTGAGCACTACGGCAGAGGCGCGACGGTGGCGAGGTAGGCCGGCTCGACGGGGGACGGGTCGCGCCAGGCATGGCTACCGGACATCAACGCGATGGTGAACGCCTCCAGCAGGCCGACCACGACGACAGGCCACAACGCGCCGGCCAGAACGCCGGTGAGCAAGGGATGGTCGGGCGGTTGCTCGTCACTGCTCAACCGCCGGCCGACCAGATGCGTCGCCAGGGACACCACGGCCCACATTGCTGTGTACGCCTCCATGTAGAGGTGGACCACTGGGCTACTCCCCTTTGAGCTGGTGACCGCCGCGCTAACAGCTGTGACCGAAGGCTCATTGACATGCTGAATGTGTCGTCAATCTAACTCGCGAAAACGCGCCCGCCAAGGACCTTGGCGGCCAGCAAGACGCCATTACGGTACGCCGAGGAGCGGTGGCAAATCGTCATAGCGGGAAGTACCCGGCAGTACTGCTAGCCAGCTACTTTGACGGGCTAGTAGATTTTCTTGCCAGAAACTTGCGTGTCAGGACGTCAGCACGGCCTTGCCGGTGTGCTGCTGTCCGGCGCGGTCGATCCAGAACAGGTCGACGACGTCGCCGGGATAGTGCCGATCCAGCACGCTGGTAAGCGCGCCGGCCGAGCTCACCGTGACGGCATCGATGCTCACCAGCACGTCGCCGGGGAGCATCCCGGCGATTTGCGCGGGCCCACCGCTGATCACGTCGCGGATCAACACGCCGGGCAGCTGAGAGTGCTCATCTGTGCCACCGACACCGACGCCGAGCAGCGTGGGCTGTCCGATGTGGATGTTGTTCGACACGGTGCCGGCCCGGATCTGCGCAGCGGTTGCCAGCGCTTCGTTGATCGGGATCGCGAAACCCTCACCGCCCGGACCCATGCGGTAGTTCAGCGTCGCCGCCGTCGTCATCCCGACGACCCGGCCGTCGGCGGCGACCAAGGGTCCGCCCGAATCGCCGGCCCGCACCGGGGCCGCGAATTGGATCAGGCCCGTCACCTGCTCCGAACTGCCCGTCAACTCGTCTTTTGCGGTGATGCTGCGGTTCAGACCGATCACGTGTCCGGCCTCGTGGGTCAGCGAGCTGCCGCTGCCGTCCGCGTTGCCCAGCGCGACCACCTCGTCGCCGACAGCCAACTGGGTGGAGTCTCCGATCGGCGCCACCGGCAGATCGGCTGCGCCGCGCAGCTGCAGCACAGCGATGTCGTGATGCCGGTCGTAGCCCACCAGGTCCGCGCGGTACGGCCGCCCGCCGACGGTGGCCGTCACCTTGTCGGCACCCTGCACAACGTGGAAGTTCGTCAGCAGCCCGCCACCCGGGTCCAGCACGAAGCCGGTCCCGGCACCGATGGCGTGCTGGTAATTGATGATGGTGTCGACGCGCGCGGTCGCGGGTTCGACGGCGGCTTCGGCAGCGGACGGGTCGGCGTGGGCGGCTGGAGCGACGCTGATGGTGGCCAGGCCGACGGCTGCCGCGACGACCGCGGTGCCGAATCGGCCGCCGAAGCGGAACCCGCCCATGTGCTGTCCTCCGGACTGCGAGGTGATGGCCGTGTGACCGGACCCTTAGGCTCCGCGCCCGAACAACCCGGAACCCTTGCCGGAGCGGCGGTTGCGCAGCTTACCGGCGGGCGCGTCATCAGTGGCCTTTTCTTCAGCCTCGTCCTCATCGGTGTCGGCGGTCTCTTCGCCGGACGTCTTGGCAGCTTCATCGGACTCGGCGTCGTCGGCGTTACCGGCGTCGGCGGTCTCGGCGGCCTCGGTTGCCGCTTCGCCCGCCTCCGCAACGACCTCTGAGGCGGTCTCGTCGCCGGCTTCGGCGGTGCCGGCTGAGGCCTCATCGGTGGCCTCGTCATCCTTGCGCCGGCTGCGGCGAGTGCCGTCCTTGACCTTCAGCGGAGCTGGGGGCGGCGGCGGCAGTTCGGCGACAAAAGCCAGGTAGAACCCGAGTGCGGCGAGCAGGGCCAGCCCGGCCGCGCCACCGTAGATGCCGAACAGCCAGGTGCCCGCCTGATCCAGGGTCAGCCAGATCTCGCTGATCGCGGCACCGATGATCAGGACGCCGGCGACGATGTGCAGGACGATCGACCAGGTGCGCAGAGACAGTGCCAACTCGGGGGTGCCGTACTCGGGCTGGGCGGTGCGCTGGCGGGTGAACAGGACCGGCAGCGCCGACAACGCGACGACGAGGCCGCAGACGATGCGCATCGCGGTGCCGAGAGCGTGCGACCAGTCGCCGGTCAGCTCATTCCAGCGGGGCAGGGCGAAGAAGAAGAAGAGCAGCCCGGCGAGCACCAGGAATGACGCGTGCCAAAGGATCGCTACCGGCCGCCGCATGCTGCTCCTCGAGGTTTTTCGCTCCGATGTGGGTCCGGGGTGCGACCGGCTTGTCAGCTGGTCGCACCCCGGACCGAGTGCGGAGGATAGGGGATTTGAACCCCTGAGGGCTGTTAACCCAACCCGCGTTCCAGGCGAGCGCCATAGGCCACTAGGCGAATCCTCCGTCGACAAGGGTACCCGACCCGGATCCGACGCCCTACCGGCGTGCCACTGGGTGGGTACTACACTCATGGCCGGACCCCGCGCGGCGTCCATCCTGTGAACTCCCCCAGGGCCGGAAGGCAGCAAGGGTCAACGGGCTCTGGCGGGTGCGCGGGGTCCCCTATGTTTTCGCGATCTGATGCGAGAGGCGCGCCGTGTCGTTTCTGTCCCTCGGCCGTGACGAATTGCAGGCCCAACTCGAACTGCAGCAGCGCAATTACGCCGAGCTGCAGGCCCGCAATCTGACTCTCGATCTGACTCGGGGTAAGCCATCAGCGGAGCAGCTCGATCTGTCGAACGCCATGCTGGGCCTGCCCGGGGACACCCCGGGCTCCTACCTGGATTCCACCGGCACCGACACCCGCAACTACGGCGGCCTTCACGGCCTGCCCGAGCTGCGGGCCATCTTCGGTGAGCTGCTCGGCCTGCCGGTGCCGAACCTGATCGCCGGCAACAACGCCAGCCTGGAGCTGATGCACGACGTCATCGTGTTCTCGTTGCTGCACGGTGGCGTCGATTCGCCGCGGCCTTGGATCGAGGACGTTGCGAGTTCCGGTCTTAGGTTCCTGTGCCCGGCGCCGGGGTATGACCGCCACTTCGCGATCACCGAGAGCTTCGGCATCGAGATGATCCCGGTGCCCATGCTCGAGGAGGGCCCGGACGTCGACCTCATCGAGGAACTGGTCGCCGCCGACCCGGCGATCAAGGGCATGTGGTGCGTGCCGGTGTTCGGCAACCCGACCGGTGTCACCTACTCCTGGGAGGTCACCCGGCGGCTGGTTCAGATGCAAACGGCCGCACCGGATTTCCGGTTGTTCTGGGACAACGCCTACGCCGTGCACACCCTGACGCACGAATCGGTGCCGAACATCGACATCGTCGGGCTGGCCGCGACCGCGGGCAACCCGAACCGGCCGTACGTCTTCGCCTCGACGTCCAAGATCACCTTCGCCGGAGCCGGCGTCAGTTTCTTCGGTGGCTCGCTCGGCAACATCGCGTGGTACCTGCAGCACGCAGAGAAGAAGACCATCGGCCCGGACAAGGTGAACCAGCTGCGGCATGTGCGCTTCTTCGGCGACGCCGACGGCGTGCGGCTGCACATGCAGCGGCACCAGGCGCTGATGGCGCCGAAGTTCGCGGCGGTCGCCGAAATTCTCGACGACCGGCTCAGCGAGTCGAAGATCGCGTCGTGGACCGACCCCAAGGGGGGCTACTTCGTCAGCCTCGATGTGTGGCCGGGCACCGCCAAGCGCACCGTGGCTCTGGCGAAGGATGCCGGCATCGCGGTGACCGCGGCCGGCGCGTCGTTCCCGTACAAGAAGGATCCGGACGACAAGAACATCCGGATCGCGCCGACGTTCCCGTCGCTGCCGGACCTGCGGGTCGCCATCGACGGCCTGGCGACGTGCGCGCTGCTGGCTGCGACCGAGGTACTGCTGAAGGATTGACGCCGGGCGGGCCGGCACTCCGGATTGGCTCTGAACTGCAGTCGAGCCTGACTGCACGGCGATTCGCGGGCGGATTTCCCACCACCACGTCAGGTTCGCGGAAGCTGAGCTTGTTGGTAGCGGCTATAGCCGGTCGACGACGTCCTTGGCCGCTTTCAGGCCCATCCCGGTTTCCTCACGCAGACGTTTGATGGCCTGGATCTTCTGTCCAGAGGCCGCCAGCCGCCAGACTTCCTGGCTGACCCCCGCGCCTGCGGACGGTTGCGGTCTGGCCGGCGGCGGCGGCGAGCTCACACTGCCGCCGTGGCCGACGCGTTCCAGGACCGCCACCCGGCGTTCCAACTCGGTGAACCGGTTCAGCAGATCGTCGTACGAAACATCGCCGGAGTGCCCGAACAGTGCTAAGCCGGCCAGTGTCGCCGATCAGGTAGGGCTGTGCCATGCGGAGCGTCAGACTCGCTCGGTAGCCTTCTCCCGTGGCTCTCTACCGCAAGTATCGACCGGCAAGTTTCGCTGAGGTAGTCGGGCAGGAACATGTCACCGAGCCGCTGTGCAACGCGCTGGAATCAGGGCGGATCAACCACGCCTACCTGTTCTCCGGGCCGCGCGGCTGCGGTAAGACGTCGTCTGCGCGCATCCTGGCCCGGTCACTGAACTGCGAGGAGGGCCCGACGGCCAACCCGTGCGGGGTGTGCCATTCGTGTGTGGCGCTCGCGCCCAACGGGCCGGGCAACATCGACGTCGTCGAGCTCGACGCGGCCAGCCACGGTGGTGTCGACGACACGCGTGAACTCCGGGACCGCGCGTTCTACGCACCGGCACAGTCGCGCTACCGCATCTTCATCATCGACGAAGCGCACATGGTGACCAACGCCGGTTTCAACGCGCTGCTGAAGATCGTCGAGGAGCCGCCGGAGCACCTCATCTTCGTGTTCGCGACCACGGAGCCGGAGAAGGTGCTGCCGACCATCCGGTCGCGCACGCACCACTACCCGTTCCGGTTGCTGCCGCCGAAGACCATGCGCGGGCTGCTGGAGAAGATCTGCGCCCAGGAGGACGTGGGCGTCGACGACGCGGTGTACCCGTTGGTCATCCGGGCCGGCGGCGGCTCGCCCCGCGACACCTTGTCGGTGCTCGACCAGCTGCTGGCCGGCGCCGAGCAGAACCGTGTGGTCTACCAGCGGGCGCTGTCTCTGCTGGGAGCGACGGACCTCGCGCTGATCGACCGCGCTGTCGACGCACTGGCCGCGGGCGACGGTGCCGCGCTCTTCGGAGCCGTCGAGTCGGTGATCGACGCCGGGCACGACCCGCGCCGATTCGGCACCGACCTGCTGGAGCGCTTCCGGGATCTGATTGTGCTGCAAGTGGTTCCGGATGCCGCGGCGCGCGGTGTGGTCGACGCGCCGGACGACGTCATGGAACGCATGCGGGACCAGGCTGCCCAGATCGGCACCGCGACACTGACCCGCTACGCCGAGGTGATGCATGCCGGCCTGGGGGAGATGCGCGGCGCGACGGCACCCCGGCTGCTGCTCGAAGTGGTGTGCGCCCGGCTGCTGTTGCCGTCGGCCAGCGACACCGAAGCCGCTCTGCTGCAACGGATCGAGCGCATCGAGACGCGGATGAACGTCTCGATCCCGGCGTCCGAGGGTGGGGTCGCCGCCGCGCCGCGTCCCGCTCCGGCGGCGGTAGTGACGCCAGGTTCTGCTCACGAATCGTCGGCGGAAGCTCCGCCGAGCCTGTCCACGCCGGCCGCTGACGCAGGCTTGGGTGCCTCGCGATTCACGCGGAGAAGCCAAGCGCCGCAATCGGTTTCTGCCGCTGAACCGGCGCCTGAGCCGACGCCGCCGGCGCCCTCGGCACCTCCGGTGTCACGGCCCGAGCCGCGTCCGGCCCCCGAACCCGCGCCGGTTCAACGTGAAACATCGCCTGAACCGGCCCCGGCTCCCGCACCCGCAGCCCCGGCGGCGCCGGCGGCCCCGGCACCCGCGCCGGCCGCGGCTTCGACTGCTGGGCCCGGCGAGCCCGACGCGGCCGCGGTGCGCACCATGTGGCCGACGGTGCGCGAGAAGGTCCGCGCCCGCAGTCGCTCACTGGAAGCCATGCTGATGGAGGCGACGGTCCGTGGCATCGAGGCCGACACCCTGGTGTTGGCGCATCCGGCGCCACCGCTGGCGAGACGACTCAGCGAGCAGCACAACGCCGACGTCATCCGCGAGGCGCTCAAGGACGCGCTCGGGGTGAACTGGCGGGTGCGGTGCGATGCCGGTGCCGCGCCCGCGGGTGCGGCCGGGGCCCCGCCGGCCGGTGCCGCCCCGGCGTCGACGCCGCGACCCGCAGCGCCGACGCCCGAGCAGCAGGCCGCCGTCGAGCGTGCCGAAGAAGAGGACATGCTGGCCGATGCCGCCAACGACCGTGGCACGGACGTGCCCCGCCGTGATCCCGAAGAAGTGGCGCTGGAGCTGCTCAAGAGTGAGCTGGGCGCCCGGCCGATCGGGGAGTAGTAGGGCGGCGAAACCCGTCAGCGTGCGTGGGAATCGCGAAAATCGCCCGCGGGGTGGTCTGGATGCGCAGTAGCGATACCCGCTGGGCTGGTGTGTCGGTTTTCCGACGGCACTTGCGATTGGGAGCCGTCAGCTTGGGCTGACCATGTCAGCTGATGGTGACAGGTCCTGACCGAACATGTCCCAGGGGAGCACGGCGCCCGCTGCGTTGACGCACGGTGGTGTCGGAGCCCGCGCTCAGGGCGTCCACCACGGCCGCAGCGGCAGCCCGCCGTCGGCGCCGTGGTCGTCCAGCTTGACGGCCAGAACCTGGTGCAGTTGAACCACATTGGTCTCGAAGCCCACGCGGGAGCCGGCCATGTACATGCCCCAGACCTTGGCTGTGGCCAGTCCGACCTCGGCGACGGCTTCGTCCCAGTTCCGGACCAGGTTGGCGCACCAGTCGCGCAGCGTCAGGGCGTAGTGCTGGCGCAGGTTCTCCTCGTGCAGGACCTCCAGTCCGGCGTCCTGGGCCGTGGCGATGATCCGGCCGGAGCCGGTCAGTTCCCCGTCGGGGAAGACGTACCGGTCGATGAAGCCGCCGACGCTCCTGGCGTGGTTGTGCGGTCGGGTGATGCAGTGGTTGAGCAGCAGCCCGCCGGGCCGTAGCCGGTCGCGCAGGAACTGGAAGTAGGCCGGGTAGTTGGCGATACCGATGTGCTCGGTCAGGCCGATCGACGACACCGCGTCGAAGTTGTCCGCCCGTACGTCGCGGTAATCACCATGGACGACGCGGGCGTGCTCGGTCAGACCCTCGTCGGCGATCGCGTGCTGGGCCCAGTCGGCCTGCGCCGCGGACAGTGTCACGCCGGTGGCCTGGACACCGCGCCGGGCGGCGTACCGGACCATGCCGCCCCAGCCGCAGCCGACGTCGAGCAGTCGGTCACCGGGCTGCAACCGCAGCTTGTCGAACACCAGCCGGTACTTGTTCTCCTGGGCTTCTTCGAGCGTGGCGTCCGGGCGCGGGTAGCAGGCGCAGGTGTAGGTCATCGACGGGCCGAGCACCCGCTCGTAGAACGCGTTGGACACGTCGTAGTGGTGGTGGATGGCCTCAGCGTCCCGGATCCGGCTGTGCCGCAGCCCTTCCGCAATCCGCCGCCATTTCGGTAGGGCCTCTTGCGGCGGCGGGGCAATCGGCAGCAGGTGCTCGTATCCGATGGACCGCACGATGTTGGCCAGCACCCGGATCGGCGGGCGCTTGAACTGCAGCTTGTCGGCAAGCGCTTTGAGCAACTCGTAGGGGTCGCCCGGATGTACGCCGAGTGCCGCGAGATCACCCGCGACGTAGGCGCGGGCCAGGCCCAGGTCGCCGGGTGCGGTCGCGAGGTAGGTGGTGCCCCGGGGAGTGAGCAGGCTCAAGCCCAGTGCGGCGTCCTCGGGGCCGGCGGAACTGCCGTCGTACGCCTCGAATTTCAGGGGCAGCCGACCGCTCGAGAAGCTCTCCAGCACTTCAGCCAGAGTCAGCTTGCCGTCGGTCGTACCGCGGTCGTCAGTAGTCGTCATTGCCGTTGTACCGCCTTCGCATAGAGGTCCAGTAGCCGCGATTCGGGGTCGTAAACGTCCTTGACCTTCCGGTACTCCGCGCCGCCGTAACGCCTGTCGAAATCCTCGGGCGAATAGAACGATTCGGAGTACAGGGATTTGTGGCCGCCGCATTCGTCGACCTTGCTCTCGATCAACCGGTTCGTCTCGCCGGCCTCCCGGCCGGCCGGCACCGATGACCAGAACCCGACGTTGACGTAGTTGCGGTGGGGCTGGATCGGATACAGCGGCCACCCGGTGTCACCGCGTAACCGCAACGGGCACAACCAGATCGGGGTGATGGGCACCCGCTCGAGAAACCACTCGAGAAAGTCGACGACGCGCTCGACCGGCACCTCGACGTCCTGCACCACGCGCTCGCGCAGGGGCTGCTTCGGGGCGAAGATGCTCCGCCGTTCGATCCGGTCGGCGATGTGGAAGCGCTGGTCCAGGCCGACCAGCTTCCAGTACACGCTGCTGCGTCGGTACCGCCGGGGCCACAACCGCCGCACGAGCGGACGTTGTGCACCGAAGGCCCCGGAGCACCAGAACCAGTCGGTGTCCCAGCGCCAGAGATAGTCATGCGTGGTGAGCCGGTCGTGTCGTTCGCCGGAGTCGTGCTGGATGGACCGGTAGAAGATGCGCTGTCCGGTGTAATCGCTGACCGGGCCGTCCGTCCCGGTCTTCATCCCCAGGCACAGATAGCTCTCGTCGGGGCCGAAGACGACGCCGTCGAGATAGTCGACCGGGACGCCGTCATGGCCGCCGGTGTCGAGGATCCGCTGCAGCTCGCCGACCAGATCGGTGAGCCGGTGGAAGCGCAGGTGCCTGAGCTTGACGAACGGCCGCACGGGTTCCAGCTCGATCCGTAGCCGCACCGAATAGCCCAGCGTGCCATAGGAATTCGGGAAGGCGTAGAACAGGTCGGAATGGGTGTGCGGGGAAGCCTGGATCAGCTCGCCGGCCCCGGTGAGGATGTCCAGCTCCAGCACGGACTCGTGCGGCAGGCCGTTGCGGAAGGACGTCGACTCGATGCCCAGCCCGGTGACGGCGCCCCCGAGGGTGATGGTCTTGAGTTGCGGAACGACCAAAGGCGCCAAGCCGAACGGCAGCGTCGCCGCCACCAGAGTCTCGTAGGTGCACATGCCCTGGACGTCGGCGGTACGGGACTCGGTGTCGACCGCGAGGACGCCGTCGAGCCCGGAGACGTCCAGCCCCTTGGTCTTGGTGCGTGACCGGGCGCGGAACAGGTTCGATGTCGGTTTCGCCAGCCGCACCGTCGCCCCCTGCGGGATGGCGCGGTAGCTGTCCAGCAGCCGCTGCACGGCCGCCTCGTGGGCGGCCGTCGCGTCGGTCGCGACAGCGGTCACACATATACGCTAGACCGAGACCGCGGTCCTCGCGACCGCACAGTGAAGCCACGAACAGGAGTTTTGCCTGATGGGACAGGTCAGTGCGTCCAGCACCGTGTTGATTCTCGCCGAGCCGGAGAAGGTGCTGGCGGCGGTCGCCGACTACCAGACCGTGCGCCCGAAGATCCTCTCGCCGAACTACAGCGGCTACCAGGTGCTCGAAGGCGGACAGGGCGCCGGCACTGTTGCGACGTGGAAGCTGCAGGCCACCAAGAAGCGCTCGCGGGACGTCAAGGCCACGGTCGACGTCGCCGGCAAGAGCGTCATCGAGAAGGACGCCAACTCGTCGATGGTGACCACCTGGACCGTCGCCCCGGCCGGCACCGGTTCGACCGTCACCGTCAAGACCGCGTGGCAGGGCGCCGGCGGCATCGGCGGCTTCTTCGAGAAGACCTTCGCGCCCCTGGGTCTGCGCAAGATTCAGGACGAGGTGCTGGGCAACTTGAAGAAGGTTGTCGAGGGATAGCCGCGACGGCGCGACGCGTCCGTCATTAGCGGCCAGATGGTCGCCCGACCTTCCGTCGGGCGACTAGGCTGGCGCGCACACCCGATCATCGAAACACCGCGGCTGAGCCGCGAATCAAACCAAGGGGATCTTCATGCAACCCGGTGGCCAGCCCGATATGTCCGCGCTGCTCGCTCAGGCGCAGCAGATGCAGCAGCAGCTCATGGCTGCGCAGGAGTCCCTGGCCACCTCGTCGGTGGTCGGTCAGGCCGGCGGTGGGCTGGTCAAGGTCACCATGATGGGCAGTGGGGAGATCACCGCGCTGACCATCGACCCGAAGGTCGTCGATCCGGACGACATCGAGACGCTGCAGGACCTCATCGTGGGTGCCCTGGGCGACGCTTCCGAGCAGGTGACACTGATGGCGCAGCAGCGCCTCGGTCCGCTGGCCGGCGGCATGCAGGGCATGGGCCTGCCCGGGTTCTGATGTGTTTGAAGGACCAGTACAGGATTTGATCGACGAGCTCGGCAAGCTGCCGGGTATCGGGCCGAAGAGTGCCCAGCGCATCGCGTTCCACCTGTTGTCGGTGGAGCCGCCGGAGATCGACCGGCTGACCGCGGTGCTGAACCGGGTACGCGACGGGGTCAAGTTCTGTGCGGTGTGCGGAAACGTGTCCGACGACGACCGGTGCCGCATCTGTAGCGACCCGCGCCGCGATGGCTCGCTGGTGTGTGTCGTCGAGGAGCCCAAGGACGTCCAGGCGGTGGAGCGCACGCGCGAATTCCGCGGGCGCTACCACGTCCTGGGTGGGGCGCTCGATCCGCTGTCCGGCGTCGGGCCGGAGCAATTGCGAATTCGCGAACTGCTCAACAGGATTGGACAGCGGGTCGACGGCGTGGACATCGTCGAGGTGATCATCGCGACCGACCCGAACACCGAGGGCGAGGCCACCGCCACGTACCTGGTGCGCATGCTGCGGGACATTCCGGGACTTTCGGTGACGCGCATCGCGTCGGGTCTGCCGATGGGTGGCGACCTGGAATTCGCCGACGAGCTGACGCTGGGCCGGGCCCTGGCCGGCCGCCGCGCCATGGTCTGATTCGCGGCTCGGCCGCGGTGGTCTGATTCGCGGCTCGGCCGCGGTGGTCTGATTCGCGGCTCGGCCGCGGTGGTCTGATTCGCGGCTCGGCCGCGGTGGTTTAACTCTGCGTTGCGACGAAACGACTTCCCGTAGGGGTGGGTACTCCTACTTTTTGTGCTTGAGCCCCGTATCGGCGAATACAGCTAACTATCGGAATTAACTGCCGGAGGGTGTGCCCTGCAAAGTCAGCACGGCAGTTGGCATCGGGCAAAGATTATCGCCAAAGTTGTTCCGACATCGGGGATTTCGGATGGATTGCTCGATCGCGGCGCGCCGGGGTCGGTTTATTGACGCCCGTTTGTGGTCATAGTGTGGGCATGTAGCATTCGCCCACGAGGCGACCGGAAATCGCCTCGCCCAATTATCTTGAGCGTCAATTCTTTTGGGGGCACCATGAGCACCAACCCGTTCGACGACGACAATGGTTCTTTCTTCGTGCTGATCAACGACGAAGAGCAGCACAGCCTGTGGCCGACCTTTGCTGACGTTCCGGCGGGCTGGCGGGTGGTCTTCGGCGAGGCGGACCGCGCCGCGTGCCTGGAGTACATCGAGCGGGAGTGGGCCGACATCCGGCCGAAGAGCTTGCGGGACCGACTCGCGGTCGGGCAGCGGCTCTGATCGCTCGGTGATTCAGGGGTAGTTCGGCATTTCTGGTTTCGGGATGGATCTCGGCGATTCGTCGTTGCCTGTCACGCGTGGGCAGTTGGATATCTGGCTCGCGCAGGAAACAGGTCAATCGGCTGCGGAATGGCAGCTCGGCATCTTCGTAAAAATTGACGGCCCGGTTGATTTCGAGATCTTCGAGCAGTCCATCCGCCGCGTCGTCGGCGAGGCCGATCCGGTGCTCGCGACCTTCTCGGAATCCGACGGCCAGGTGCGCCAGCGACTGCTCGACGTCGCCGACATCGAAGTGGACTTTCACGATCTGGCCCGTACCGATCCGACACACGCGGACCAGCCGATGGCCGAGGCGCGCGCGATGGCCTCGGCGCTGCAGCGCACCCCGATGCCGTTGGACGGCCCACTGCTGCGCTTCGCGTACTTCCGCGCCGACGCCACTAAGTCCTACTTCTTCGCGTGCTGCCACCACATCGTTGCCGACGGTATCGGGCTGGCGCTGGTCCTGCAGCGGATTGCCGCGGTGTACTCGGAAGCTGTTGCGGGCCTGCCGATTCAGCCGTCGTATTTCAGTTCCCTGCAAGACCTGCTCAACTGCGAAGAAGCCTACGAAGCCTCCGCGGACTACGCCGAGGACGAGGCGTACTGGACGGCAAATCTGCCGGCGGAAACCACGCGCGAGCTCGAGTCGGATGACGCCACGGGTGCCGTCGATGGCTCGTCCGAGCCGATCCAGTTGGACCCCGCGTTGTTGGCGCGGGTCGAACGACTGTGTGAGGCCTGGGACGTGCGCCGGTCGACGGTGCTCATCGCGGCGTGCGCGCTGGTTCTGCGGAGCCGGGCGTCGGTAGGCCACGAGGTGGTGCTCGACCTGCCGGTGACCCGTCGCGTGCTGCCGGTGTCGAAGACGTTGCCCGGCATGGTCGCTGGGGTGGTGCCGCTGGTGCTGCAGGTTTCGCCTGATGTCACGGTCGCCGAGTTCTGCGCGCATGTGCACACCCGCACCCGAGAAGCGGTGCGCCATCAGCGATTTCCGGTACAGGCCCTGGAACGCAAGCTCCGTGGGCCGGGCGCCGACCGGATCGTCGTCGACTTTCTGCCGTCGGGGTTCACTGTGCCGCTGGGCGAGGCCACGGCGGCGGCGCAGCTGATCTCAGGTCTCGGGCGCGGCTCCGGACTGGCGTTCTCTGGCACGGGTGACGAGCTGTCGGTCACCACGTTCGGCACCCGCCGGCTCGACGTCGTCGAGCTCGCGGACCAGCTGGACCGCGTGCTGACCGCGATGACGGCCGATCCGGCACGGCGCCTGTCCGCCTTGCCGCTGCTCGGTTCGCCGGCGCAAGACCGGCTGGCGGAGTTCGGAAACTGGGCGGCGCTCGATGTCGACACGGCCTCGACGGTGTCGATTCCGGCGCTCTTCGCCGATCAGGTGGCTCGGGTACCGGAGGCGGTGGCGCTCAGCGGCGACGGCCGGACGTTGACCTACCGGGAGCTGGACCGCGCATCCAGCCGCATGGCGCAGCTGCTTGCCGACCGCGGTGCCGGGCCGGGCCGGCGCGTGGCGGTGATGCTGCCGCGGTCGTCCGAGGCCATCGTGACGATCCTGGGCGTGCTCAAGACCGGCGCGGCCTACCTGCCGATCGACCCCGCCTTGCCGGCGTCCCGGATCGCCTTCATGCTGGCTGATTCCGCGCCATTCGCGGCCGTTACCACCACTGCGCTCGCGGACCGGTTCGACGGTTTCGACGGCGCCGTCATCGACGTGCGGGAGCGCGACGCATTCGACGGGCCCGCCGACTGGCCGGCCGCGGCCGGGCCTGAACCCGACGATGTCGCATACGTCATCTACACCTCGGGTACCACCGGGACGCCGAAAGGCGTTGCGATTGCCCACCAGAACCTCACGCAGCTGATCGCTTCGCAGGATGCCGGCCTGCCGGCCGAGCAGGCCTGGTCGCACTGGCATTCGTATGCGTTCGATTTCTCGGTGTGGGAGATTTTCTCCGCGCTGCTGCGTGGCGGCCGACTGGTGGTGGTTCCTGAGTCGGTGTCCGCCGACCCGGCCGAGTTTCACGACTTCCTGATCGCGGAAAAGGTCACCGTACTGACCCAAACCCCCTCTGCCATCGGGATGTTGGACATGGCGGGCCTGGAGTCCTGTGCTCTGGTGATGGGCGGCGAGGCGTGCCCGGCCGAGGTGGTCGAGCAGTGGGCGCCCCGCGCACGTGAGGAGCAAAACGGCTCTGCGCGGACGATGGTCAACGCCTACGGCCCCACCGAGACCACGATCTACGCGGCGATCAGTGCTCCGCTGACGGCTGGCGATGGTGCGGCCCCGATCGGAGCGCCGCCGAGCGGCGCGGCCTTGTTCGTGCTGGACGGCTGGATGCGGCCGGTGCAGCCCGGGGTGGTCGGGGAACTGTACGTGGCCGGTGCCGGCGTGGGTGTCGGATATCTGCACCGGACCGCATTGACCGGATCCCGTTTTGTGCCATGCCCGTTCGGTAAGCCCGGTGAGCGCATGTACCGCACCGGCGATCTGGTGTACTGGGGCGACGACGGACAGCTGCGGTACGTGGGCCGCGCCGATGCCCAGGTCAAGATTCGTGGCTATCGCATCGAATTAGGCGAAGTACAAACAGCTTTGGCGGCGCTCGACGGCGTCGTGCAGGCCGCGGCGATCGTCCGGGAGGATCGTCCCGGCGACAAGCGCCTTGTCGGCTACGCCACCGGTACCGTCGATCCCGTCGAAGCGCGGGCCGCCCTCGCGGACCGGCTGCCGGCGTATCTCGTCCCGTCCGTGATCGTGGTGCTGCCGGAACTGCCGCTGACCACCAGCGGGAAGCTCGATACCCGCAGCCTGCCGGCGCCGGAGTACACGGGCGACGACTACCGTGCGCCGGACAGCCCGGTCGAGGAGATCCTGGCCGCCATCTACGCCGAAATCCTGGGCCTGGATACGGCGGCCGTCAGTGTCGACGACTCGTTCTTCGAGCTGGGTGGCGACAGCATTCTCGCGATGCAGGTGGCGGCGCGCGCCCGCGCGGCCGGTCTGGCATGCCGCCCGCGCGACATATTCGTCGAGCAGACGGTCGCGCGCCTGGCGCAAACCGTGACCGTGACCGACGACGCGGATGACGTGGTCGACGAGGGCGTCGGCGCGGTGCGGACGACGCCGATCATGCGGTGGTTCAACACCATCGAGGGTCCGGTCGATCAGTTCAACCAGACTCTCGTGCTGCAGGCGCCGCAGGGCGCCACCGAGGCCGACGCGGTGATGTTGGTGCAGGCCTTGATGGATCGGCACGCGATGCTGCGGCTGCGGGTCGACACCGATGGCGCACTGGAAGTACCCGAAGCCGGGTCGGTTGCTGCCCGCGAATGCGTGGCCGTCGTCGGCGAACTGACCGAAGCCGCGGTGGCCGCGGCGCGGGGACAGCTGAACCCGAGTGCCGGGGTGATGGTCAGCGGCCTGTGGGTCGGCGCCACCGAGCAACTGGTCCTGATGGTTCACCACCTCGCGGTCGACGGGGTGTCGTGGCGAATCCTGTTGGAAGACATCAATATCGCGTGGGCGCAGCATCGCGCCGGCCAGCCCGTGGAACTGACCACGACAGGCACGTCGTTCCAGCGGTGGGCCGCGCGGCTCGGCGAACATGCGCAGCATCCGGACGTGCTGGCGCAGGCGACGGCCTGGCAGCAGGTGACATCGGCACCCGCGGCGCTGCCGGCGGCGGACCCGGATGCGGACACCTACGCCACCGCCGGCCGGCTGTCGGTCACGCTGGACGCTGACCACACCCGAGCGCTGCTCGGCGAGGTGCCGGCGGCATTTCACGCCGGCGTGCAGGACATCCTGCTGGTCGGGTTCGCGCTGGCGGTCGCGGAATTTCTGGGCACCGTCGGAGCACCCATCGGCATCGACGTCGAAAGCCACGGGCGCGACGAAGATCTGGCCGACGATATCGACCTGTCGCGGACCGTGGGCTGGTTCACCGCCAAATACCCGGTGGCACTGACGTTGGGCGAGTTGTCCTGGACACAGATCGTCGAGGGGGACGACGCGCTGGGCGCTGTTGTCAAGACAGCCAAGGAGCAGCTGCGCGCGCAGCCGCCGGGCCTAACGTACGGGTTGCTGCGGTACCTGAACGACGACATCGAACTGGATCGCACGGATCCGAGCATCGGATTCAATTACCTTGGCCGCCTGGGCTTTCCGCAAATCGCCGGAGTCGAAGAACTGTGGCGGCTGGGCCGGGACGAGCTGTCTCTGGATGGCGCCGCGGCGCCCCTGCCGCTGTTCCACACCGTCGAGCTCAACGCCGGCACCGTCGACACCGATGCCGGACCGCAACTGCAGGCCGACTGGACGTGGGCGACGTCCGTGCTCGACGACGCCCAGCTGAACCGGTTGAGCCGGTTGTGGTTCGAGGCACTGGCCGGCATCTGCGCGCACGTCCGGGCGGGTGGCGGCGGCCTGACGCCATCGGATATCGCGCCGGCGCAGCTGGGGCAGCAGCAGATCGATCAGTTGCAGCAGCAGTACCGGGTCGCCGACATCCTGCCGCTGACGCCACTGCAGCAGGGCCTGTTGTTCCACAGCCGCACGGCCCATGAGCGCGCCGACGTCGCGGCCGAGATGTACTCGGTACAACTGGACTTCACGCTCACCGGTGCCCTCGATCCGCAGCGACTCCGAGATGCGGTGCAAAGCACTGTCAATCGGCACCCGCACCTCGCCGCTGTCTTCTGTCAGCAGTTCGACGAGCCGGTGCAGGTGATTCAGGCCGAACCGGAAATCGCCTGGCGGTTCCTCGATTTCAGCGCGACGGGCGCACTGGACGAAGACGAGATTCAGCGGCTGTGCGCCGCGGAACGCATTGCCGTCGGCGACCTCGCCGGTGAGCCACCGTTCCGCGCCCTGCTGATCCGGATCGCGCCAGACCGGCACCGCTTCGTGCTGACCAATCACCACATCGTGCTCGACGGCTGGTCGCTGCCGATCCTGCTGCGCGAGATCTTCGCCGGGTATGCCGGGCACCGGTTGCCGCCCGCGGCGTCGTACCGGAAGTTCATCACCTGGCTCGCCGAGCGCGACCTCGACGCGGCGCGCGCGGCGTGGGGCAAGGTGCTCGCGGACTTCGATACGCCGACGCTGGTGGCGCCGCAGGACCGGTTACAGGACAGGCTGGGCCGCGGACACCGCGGCTTCGCGTCGTGCCACGTTTCGGCAGAGACCACGCGCGCCCTCGGAGAGCTCGCGCGCTCCTGCCAGACCACCGTCAGCACCGTGTTGCAGGGCGCGTGGGCCGTGCTGTTGGCGTCGTTGACAGGCAAGCGTGACGTCGCGTTCGGCACCGCGCGCTCCCGGCTCGGCCAGCTCGATGCGGGCGACACCGAATCGATGGTCGGTCTGCTGATCAACACCGTGCCGGTGCGCGCCAACCTCGCCGCGGGCACGACCGTCACCGGCCTGCTCGACCAGCTGCAGGCGGCGCACAACGACACGCTCGATCATCAACATCTGGCGCTCGGCGAGATTCACCGCGTCGCCGGCCACGACCAGCTCTTCGACACGCTCTTCGTGTACGAGAACTATCCGGTCGAAGCGGGCATGTCGGTCGGTGGTGAAGATGGTGCCGAGCTGACGATTTCGTCTTTCGCGAACCGCGAGTTCAATCACTACCCGCTGACTGTCGAGGCGTTTCCGGGCGATGAGCTCGGCCTGCACCTCGAATACGACACCGAAGTGTTCACCGCGGCCGGCATCCAGGCGCTGACCGGCAGGCTGAGCCGGTTGTTGGCGGCGATGACCGCGGACCCGTCGCGGAAGTTGTTGTCCATCAACCTGCTTGACGCGGCGGAACGGGACGAGCTGCAGCGGTGGTCCGGTGCCGGTACGCGCGCGCCGATGGGGCTCGGACCCGAACTGCTGGCCGCCGCCGTAGCGGTCGATCCGGATGCGGCCGCTGTGGTCGACGGCGCGCGGGTCATGTCCTACCGCGAGCTCGACGAAGCGTCGAACCGATTGGCGCGCTTGCTGATCGAGGGTGGAGTCGGGCCGGAACGCGCGGTGGGCGTGGCGATGGACCGGTGCGCCGAACTGGTGGTGGCGTGGTGGGCCGTGCTCAAGGCGGGCGGCGTGTACGTGCCGGTGGATCGCACCCACCCCGTCGAACGTATTGCCACGGTGCTGGATTCGGTGGCCGCCACGTGTGTGCTCACCCTGGACGTCGACCGGATCGGTGGCGCGGGGTCGCGCCCGGTGTTTCGGGCCGATGGCGACATGTCGGGCTACCGCGCCGACCCGATCACCGACGCCGACCGCACGGTACCGCTGGCAGTGGGCAATACCGCCTATGTCATCTTCACCTCTGGTTCGACGGGTGAGCCCAAGGGCGTCGCGGTCAGCCACGCAGGCCTGCTGGGAGCGGCTGCGGCACAACGTGATTCCTACAATCTGACCGCCGACGCGCGGGTGTTGATGGTGGCTGCACCGACGTTCGATGCGTCCCTGTTCGAGATGCTGATGGCGACCGGTGCGGCCGCCGCACTCGTGGTGGCACCGCGGGACGTGTACGCGGGCGAGGCACTCGCCGACCTGATGCAGCGGCAGCGGGTCAGCGCGACCCTGCTGACCCCGACAGTCGTGGCGTCCCTGGACCGGGCCCGGCTCGACGGGCTGACCACACTGATCACCGGCGGTGAAGCTTGCCCCGACGAACTCGTGCACGCCTGGGCACCCGGCCGCAGCATGTTCAATGCCTACGGCCCCAGCGAGTCCACCATCTGGGCCACCGGTACACCGTTGACGCCGGGGCAGCAGGTGAACATCGGCAGGCCCATCGCGGGCACCCGGACCCTGGTGCTGGACGCGCAGCTCAACCCCGTGCCGCCGGGTGTGACGGGCGAGTTGTACCTGGCCGGCCCCGCGGTCGCGCTCGGCTATGTGGGCCGACCGACCCTGAGCGCCGAACGCTTCGTCGCCAATCCGCATGGCGGGACGGATGATTCCGGCAGCCGCATGTACCGCACCGGCGACCTCGCGCGTTGGAACACCGACGGCACGCTGGACTACCTGGGCCGGGCCGACACCCAGATCAAGCTGCGCGGTCAGCGCATCGAGCTGGGCGAGATCGAAAGTGCGCTGCTGGCCTGCCCGCAGGTCAGCCAGGCCGCGGCCACGGTGCACCACGGCACCGGCGGCGCGCAGTTGGTCGGTTACATCACCTTCGAACATGCCACCGACGGCCAGCGTGACACCGCGCATGACGCGGAGATCGTCGGGGAGTGGCAGGACATCTACGACGAGCTGTACGCCGCCGCCGACGCGGAAGGTGAAGCGCCCGAGTTCGGTTCGGATTTCCGAGGCTGGACCAGCAGCTACACCGGCGAGCCGATTCCACTGGCCGAGATGGAGCAGTGGCGGGCCGCCACGGTCGACCGCATCATGGAACTGCGTCCGCGGCGGGTGCTGGAGATCGGCGCGGGCTCCGGTCTGATCCTGTCCCAGATCGCGCCGCACTGCGAGCAGTATGTCGCCACCGACGTGTCGTCGGCCGCGGTCGACAAGCTGGCGCATTCGTTGCAGCAGTTGGAGATTCCGTGGCGTGACCGGGTCGAGTTCATGGCGCGGGCGGCGCACGTCACCGACGGACTGCCGCGTGGCCACTTCGACACCATCATCGTGAACTCGGTCGTCCAGTACTTCCCCAACGCGGCGTACCTGACCGAGGTCATCGACAACGCGGTGGAGCTGCTGGCGCCCGGCGGCACGCTGTTCCTCGGTGACATCCGAAACCACACCCTGCAGCACGCCTTCCAGACCGCCATCGTGCTGGGCCGCAGTGATAGCGAGGCGACATCCGGTACCGATGCCGCGGTGATCCGTCAGCGTGTTGAACATGCCGTGCTCGGTGAAGCAGAGCTGCTGCTGGCGCCGGAGTTCTTCACGACGTGGGCAGCGCGACGGGAATCGGCTGTCGGACTTGGTATCCGGATCAAGCGCGGCACCGCGGACAACGAGCTCAACCGCTACCGGTACGACGTCACCATCCACAAGGCGCCCGGGGCGGGCCGCTCGGTCGCCCATGTTCCCTCTTGGACGTGGGACGAGTGCGCCGACCTCGCCGGCCTGCAGCGCCGGTTGACCGGCCTGCAGCCGGAGGCCATCCGGATCACCGACATTCCCCGCACGGGCGTGAGCATCGACGTCGGGCTGGAATCGGAACTCGCCGGAGCGGCGCGTGATTCGGAAACAGCCGAGGCCACAACGGAAGAACTCCACCGCATCGGTGAAGACGCGGGATATCAGGTCGCCGTCACGTGGGGCGCGGTGCGCGGTAGCGTCGACGCCGTCTTCGTCAGGCCAGGTGACGCCGGTTCGGTCGGGGTCCCGCTGACGGACCTCTACCGGCCGCTCGCGCACACCGGCGTCCACGCGAACGAGCCGCACAGCAGCACGAAGATCAGCGCGGTCCGGAACCGACTGAGCGCATGGCTGCCCGACTACATGGTGCCGCAGCACATCGTCGTCCTCGACGAGATGCCGCTGACGACGTCGGGCAAGCTCGATCGCAAGTCGCTACCGGCGCCGGAGTACGCCGACGCCGACGGCTACCGGGCGCCGGCCGGGGTCGTGGAGGAGATTCTGGCGGACATCTACGCCCAGGTGTTGGGCGTGCAGCGGGTCGGTGTGGACGACTCGTTCTTCGATCTGGGCGGCGACTCGTTGTCGGCGATGCGCCTGATCGGTGCGGTGAATTCGAGTTTGGCGGTGGACCTTTCGGTGCGCGTGCTGTTCGAGGCGCCCACGGTGGCGCAGCTGGCGCCCCGGATCGGCGGAGATGCCACGCGGCTGGCTCCGCTGGTGGCCGGGCAGCGGCCCGAGCTGCTGCCGCTGTCCTTCGCCCAGAACCGGTTGTGGTTCTTCGACCAATTGCAGGGCCCGTCGGCCATCTACAACCTGGCTGTGGCGCTGCGGCTGCGCGGGCGCCTCGACGCCGACGCGCTCGGCCGCGCCTTGTCCGATGTGGTGGCCCGCCACGAAAGCCTGCGGACCTTGTTCGTGGCACCGGAGGGTACGCCCGAGCAGGTGATCATCCCCGCGGACCGGGCCGACATCGGCTGGCAGACCGTCGACGCCGCCGGCTGGACGGCGCGCCGGCTCGACGATGCCGTGGGCGCGGCGGCGCGGCACACTTTCGATCTTTCGGCGCAGGTTCCGTTCCACGCCAAGCTCTTCCGCATCAGCGACGACAACCACATCCTGGTCGTGGTGGTGCACCACATCGCTGCCGACGGCTCGTCGGTGACCCCGCTCGTGCGTGATCTCGGCCTGGCCTATGCCAGCCGGTGCGTCGGGCGAGCCCCGGACTGGGCGCCGCTGCCGGTGCAGTATGTCGACTACACGCTGTGGCAGCGTGCACAATTCGGTGAACTCGACGATGCCGACGGTCCCATCGCGGCGCAGCTGGACTTCTGGCAGGAGACCCTCGCCGGGCTGCCCGAGCGCCTCGACCTGCCGACCGACCGGCCGTACCCGCCGACGGCCGACCACCACGGCGCACGGGTGACCGTACAGTGGCCGGTCGCCCTGCAGCAGCAGATCCGCCGCGTCGCCCGTGAGCACAACGCGACCAGCTTCATGGTGATCCAGGCGGCGTTCGCCGCTCTGCTGGCGCGAATCAGCTCGACTTCTGATGTGGCGGTGGGCTTCCCGATCGCGGGCCGGCGCGACCCGGCACTCGATGATCTCGTGGGGTTCTTCGTCAACACCCTGGTGCTCCGGGTCGACCTGGGCGAGTTCCCCGGCGGCGACCCCAGGTTCGTCGACCTGCTCGCGCAGGTCCGCCGGCGGAGCCTGGCGGCATACGAGCACCAGGACGTGCCGTTCGAGATGCTCGTCGAGCGGCTGAATCCCACGCGGAGCCTGACCCACCATCCCGTGGTCCAGGTGCTGCTGGGCTGGCAGAACTTCTCCTGGCAGGCCGGGGACGCGGCAGGTCTGGCTCTCGGCGATCTGCAGGTGACCCCGCTGACGGTGGACACCCAGACCGCCCGGATGGACTTGGCGTTCTCGCTGGGCGAGCGGTGGGACACCGACGGGGAGCCTGACGGACTCGACGTGATGGTGGAGTTCCGCACCGACATTTTCGACGCCGAGAGCATCCAGACGCTCGTCGGCCGGTTCGAGCGAATGGTGGTGGCGTTCAGCGCCGATCCGGAGCAGCGGCTGTCGTCGGTCGATCTGCTCGATGAGGTCGAGCAGGCCCGGCTGGACCGCTGGGGTAACCGCGAGGTGCTGGGCCGGCCGGCAGCGGTGACGACCGTGCCAGAGGTTTTCGCCGCCCAGGCTGCTCGCACCCCGGATGCGGTGGCGGTGGTCTGCGGCGACCGGTCCCTGACATACCGGGAGCTCGACGAGGCGTCGAACCGATTGGCAAACCTGCTCACGGAGCAAGGTGCCGGGCCGGGACAGATTGTCGCGCTGCTGTTTTCGCGTTCGGCCGAAGCGATCGTGGCGATCCTCGCGGTGCTCAAGTCCGGTGCGGCTTATCTGCCGTTCGATCCCGCACTGCCTGCGGCGCGTATTGAGTTCATGCTCGGCGACGCCGCGCCGATTGCCGTGGTGACCTCCGGTGACCTGGCGGACCGCTTCGCTGGATTCGGCGGCGTGGTCATCGACGTGGCCGATCCCAGGGTCGCGACGCAGCCGAGCTCCCCGCCACCGGGGCCCGCACCCGACGACATGGCGCACCTGATCTACACCTCGGGCACCACCGGGGTGCCGAAAGGCGTTGCGGTCACGCAGTACAACGTCGTTCAGCTGTTCCAGGGCCTGGAGATCGGGATCGACCTGTCGCCGGATGCCGGGGCGAGCGGAGCGACGGGAAATGTGCAGGTGTGGACGCAGTTCCACTCCTACGCGTTCGACTTCTCGGTGTGGGAGATCTGGGGTGCGCTGCTGCACGGCGGACGACTGGTGGTGGTTCCCGACGCGGTGGCCCGTTCCGCCGACGACTTCCACGACCTGCTGGTCCGCGAACAGGTCACCGTGCTCACCCAAACTCCCTCGGCCGCAGCGGTGTTGGCGATCGAAGGGCTGGATGCAGCCGCTCTGGTCATCGGCGCCGAGGCCTGCCCGCCCGAGATGGTCGACCGCTGGGCACCGAACCGCACGATGGTCAACGTCTACGGCCCGACCGAGACGACCATGTGGCTGTGCAAGAGCCTGCCGCTGACCGCGGGCTCTGGTGCGCCCCCGATCGGCTCGCCGACAGCGGGCGCCGCGTTCTTCGTCCTCGATGAGTCGCTGCGCCCCGTTCCGCCGGGAGTGGTCGGCGAGCTGTATCTCGCCGGACGAGGCGTCGGCATCGGCTACTGGCGCCGGTCCGGCCTGACCGCAGCGCGTTTCATGGCCTGCCCCTTCGGTGAGCCGGGCGCCCGCATGTACCGCACGGGTGACCTGGTGTCATGGCGCCCCGACGGACAGCTGGACTACTTCGGCCGGGCCGACGAGCAGGTCAAGGTCCGCGGCTACCGCATCGAATTGGGCGACGTCCGTTCGGCATTGGCCGAACTGCCCGGCGTCGAGCACGCGGCGGTGATCGCCCGCGAAGACCGGCCCGGCGACAAGCGCCTCGTCGGCTACATCGTCGGCACCGCGGACCCGGCCGAGGCGCGCACCGCGCTGGCGCACCGGCTGCCGGGCTACATGGTCCCAGCCGCCGTCATCGCCGTGCCGGCACTGCCGGTCACGGTCAACGGCAAGCTGGACACCCGTGCGCTGCCCGCCCCGGACTACCAGGACTCCGCGCGATACCGCGCCCCGTCGGGGGCCGTCGAGGAAACCCTGACGGCCATCTACGCCGAGCTCCTCGGTGTCGAGCGGGTCGGTGTGGACGATTCGTTCTTCGATCTCGGTGGTGATTCGTTGTCCACCATGCGGTTGGTCGCCGGGATCAACGCGGCGCTCGATGTCGAGTTGCCGGTGCGCACCGTCTTCGAGGCGCCCACCGTGGCTCAGCTGGCGGCGCGGATCGGTGACGGCGGGGCGCGGCGCGAGGCACTGGTGGCCATTCCCGCCGCAGAGCGGCCGGACCCGATCCCGCTGTCGTACGCCCAGAACCGGCTGTGGTTCGTCGACCAATTGCAGGGTGCCTCAGCGCTTTACAACATGCCGGTGATGCTGCGGCTGCAGGGGCAGCTCGATGCCGACGCGCTACATGCGGCGCTGAGCGACGTGGTCGGCCGGCACGAGAGTCTGCGTACCGTGTTCACCGCGACCGACGGCACGCCGCACCAGGTGATCGTGCCCGCCGACAAGGTGGAGCTCGGCTGGGATGTGGTGGATGCCGAAGGGTGGACCGACGAGCAACGGGCCGCCGCCGTACGTGCGGCCGCACAGTACGCGTTCGATCTGGCCACCGAAATCCCGGTGCGCGCCAGCCTGTTCCGCCTCGGTGACGACGAGCACCTGTTGGTGGCCGTGGTGCATCACATCGCCGCAGACGGTTGGTCGTTGCAGCCGCTGGTCACCGATCTGGGCACGGCGTACGTCAGTCGGCGCGCGGGAGCGGCGCCGGGCTGGGCTCCGCTTGCGGTGCAGTACGTCGACTACACGCTGTGGCAACGTAAGCAGCTCGGCGAACTCGAGGCACCCGGCAGCGAGGTCTCGGCCCAGCTGGGTTACTGGGCGGACGCGCTGGCCGGCCTGCCCGACCGGATCGACCTGCCGACCGACCGGCCGTACCCCGCGGTGGCCGACCTGGCGGGTGCCACGATCGAAGTCGACTGGCCCGCCGAGTTGCAGCAGCAGATCGCGCGCGTGGCACGTGAGCACAACGCGACCAGCTTCATGGTGGTGCAGGCCGCGCTGGCCGTCATGCTGGCCAAGCTCGGCGCCAGTTCCGATGTGGCCATCGGTTTCCCGATCGCCGGGCGGCGCGATCCCGCGCTGGACGACCTGGTGGGTTTCTTCGTCAATACGCTGGTGCTGCGTGTCGACCTCACCGGAAACCCCACTGTCGAAGAGCTTTTGGCGCAGGTGCGGGCCCGCAGCCTTGCCGCCTACGAACATCAGGACGTGCCGTTCGAGGTACTGGTCGAGCGACTGAATCCCGCACGCTCGCTGTCCCACCACCCGCTGGTGCAGGTCATGCTGGGCTGGCAGAACCTGCCGTGGCAGCACGTCGACAGTGCGGCCGGCCTGGCATTGGGCGACCTGACGGTGACCCCGCTGCCCGTCGAAACCCAGGCCGCCCGCATGGATTTGGCCTTCTCGCTGTCCGAACGGTGGACTGCGACAGGCGAACCCGCGGGCATCGGCGGCATTGTCGAGTTCCGCACCGACGTGTTCGATGCGGCGAGCGTCGAAGCCCTGGTACACCGGCTGCACGCGGTGCTGACGGCCATCACCGCCGACCCCACCCGGGCGCTGTCCACGGTCGAACTGTTGACCGCAGGCGAGAGGGTCCGGGTCGAGGAGTGCGGGCACCGGGACGTCCTGACCCAGCCATCGAGCCAGGTGTCGATTCCGGAGTTGTTCGCCACGCACGTCATGCGCGCACCCGAGGCGGTCGCGATTACCGATATGGGCGCACCAGCCACGACTGACGGTCGCGCATCGATGACGTACGCGGAACTGGACGCGGCCTCGAACCGGGTGGCCCACCTGCTGACCGGGCACGGTGTCGGTCCGGGTTCTGTTGTGGCGCTGCTGCTTTCCCGCTCGACCGATGCCATCGTCGCGATGCTGGGTGTGCTCAAAGCCGGTGCCGCCTACCTGCCGATCGATGTGGCTTGGCCGTCGGCGCGCATCAGGTTCGTTCTGGACGACGCGGCACCGGTGGCGGCGATCAGTGCCGATCCGGATCTGCTGTCCGGCTTCAACGGGGCGGTCCTCACGGTCGCTGACGCTGCCGCGCAGCCTGATTCAGCGTTGCCGATACCGGACGCCGACTCACTTGCCTACCTGATCTATACCTCCGGGACCACCGGCGCGCCCAAGGGCGTCGGACTCACTCACGCCAATGTGACCCAGCTGCTCGGCGCTCTCGACACGCGACTGCCCGCCGCCGGCGTGTGGAGCCATGCCCACTCGCTGGCGTTCGACGTGTCGGTGTGGGAGATCTTCGGCGCGCTGCTCCGCGGCGGCCGGGTCGTGGTGATCGGTGACGCGGTCGCCCGATCATCTACGGATCTGCATCAGGTCCTGGTGGCCGAAGGCGTCAGTGTCCTGACCCAAACCCCAACGGCTGCAGCGGTATTGTCGCCGATCGGACTGGAGCGCGCGGCGCTCGTCGCGGTCGGTGAAGCCTGCCCGCCCGAGGTGGTCCAGCGCTGGGCGACTGACGGGCGGCTGATGGTCAACGCCTACGGACCGACCGAGACGACGATGTGCGTGGCGATGAGTGCGCCGCTGACCACCGATTCGGTGTCGGAATCCGCTGTGGTGCCGATCGGTTCGCCGGTGGGTGGCGCGGCGCTGTTCGTGCTCGACGCCTCGTTGCGGCCGGTGCCGCCCGGAGTGATCGGCGAGCTCTACGTCGCCGGTGCCGGGCTGGGTGTCGGCTATCTGCGCCGGGCCGGGCTGAGCGCCTCGCGCTTCGTGGCGTGCCCGTTCGGGGCGCCGGGGCAACGGATGTACCGCACCGGTGACCTGGTGCGGTGGGGCGCCGACGGGCAGTTGACGTACCTGGGCCGGGCTGACGAGCAGGTCAAGATCCGCGGCTATCGCATCGAACTCGGTGACGTGCAAACGGCTTTGGCTGCATTGGACGGTGTGCAGCAGGCCGTGGCGATCGCCCGGGAGGACCGGCCGGGCGACAAGCGCCTGGTCGGTTACGTGACCGGGACCGCTGACCCGGCCGCGGTGCGAGCCGAACTGGCGCAGCGACTTCCGGCGTACATGGTGCCCGCGGCGATCGTGGCGCTGGATCGGTTGCCGTTGACGGCCAACGGCAAGCTGGACACGCGTGCCCTGCCTGCACCCGATTATGTGGCCGGCGACTACCGGGCACCGGCAACCGCCGTCGAGGACATCCTGGCTGGTATCTTCGCGAATCTGCTGGGACACAGCCGCGTCAGCGTCGACGATTCCTTCTTCGATCTCGGCGGCGACAGCATCGCGGCGATGCGCTTGATCGCGGCGATCAACGCCGCATTGGACACGGACCTCGCGGTGCGCACGGTGTTCGAGGCGCCGACCATCGCCCAGCTGGCGCCGCGGATCGGGGCATCCGCAACGCGGCGGGAGCCGCTGGCGGCGAGCGAGCGGCCGGACGTCATCCCGTTGTCGTTCGCGCAGAATCGGTTGTGGTTCCTCGAACAACTGCAGGGTCCGTCCGCCACCTACAATCTCTCCACGGTGCTGCGGCTCGCCGGGCACCTGGACGCCGAGGCGCTGCACGCCGCACTGGTCGACGTGGTGGGCCGGCACGAGGCGCTGCGCACCGTGTTCGTCGCGCCCGACGGCGTACCGCAGCAGGTGGTGCTACCGGCCTCGGCGGCCGACATCGGTTGGGAGAGCACCGATGCCACCGGCTGGACGAGGGACCACTTGGAGAACACCGTGGACGCCGCAGCCCGGTACGCCTTCGACGTGTCATCCGAGATTCCACTGCGCGCCAGCCTGTTCCGGGTTTCCGCCGACGAGCATGTGCTGGTGGCCGCGGTGCACCACATCGCCGCCGACGGATGGTCCATCACGCCACTGGCGCGCGACCTGGGCGTCGCCTACGCGAGCCGCTGCGCCGGAGCGCCACCGCAGTGGCCGGACCTGCCGGTGCAGTACGTGGACTACACGCTGTGGCAGCGTGCGCAATTCGGTGATCTGCACGACGGTGACAGCCCGATCGCAGCGCAGCTCGCCTACTGGCAGGACGCGTTGGCGGGGTTGCCCGAACGGCTGCAACTGCCCACCGACCGGCCCTACCCGCTGGTGGCGGACCAGCACGGTGCCACCGTCGCCATCGACTGGCCGGCCGAGCTGCAGCAGCAGATCGCGCACGTGGCGCGCGAGCACAACGCCACCGGTTTCATGGTGATCCAGGCCGCCCTGGCACTGTTGCTGTCCACGATCAGCACGAGTTCCGATGTCGCCGTGGGCTTCCCGATCGCCGGTCGCACCGATCCGGCGCTCGACGAACTGGTGGGCTTCTTCGTCAACACCCTCGTGCTGCGGGTCGACCTGACCGGCGATCCCACGTTTGCCGACTTGCTGGCGCAGGTGCAGCAGCGCAGCCTCGCGGCCTACGAGCACCAGGACGTACCGTTCGAGGTGCTGGTCGAGCGGCTCAACCCCGCCCGCAGCCTGACCCACCACCCGCTGGTGCAGGTGCTCCTGGCGTGGCAGAACCTGCCCGGACAACACCAGGCCGCGGCCGGGCTGACCCTCGGCGACCTGGAGGTGACGCCGGTCCCGGTCGACACCCAGACCGCTCGCATGGATCTGACGTTCTCGCTGGGCGAGCGCTGGACCGCCGACGGTGCCCCGGCCGGCATCGCCGGGACCGTCGAATACCGCACCGATGTGTTCGACGCCGCGAGCATCGAGACGCTGATCGGACGGTTGCAGCGAGTACTGACCGCCGTCAGCGCGGACCCGACAGTGCCGGTGTCCGCGGTCGAGATTCTCGATGATGCCGAGCGCGCGCGTATCGATGCCATCGGAAACCGGGCGGCATTGGCCCGGCGCACTCACGACGTTGCCATCCCGGAACTGTTCGCCGCAGTGGTGGCGCGTACCCCGGATGCGGTCGCGGTCAGTTGCGCCGGCCGCACCCTGACCTATCGGGAACTCGATGAGCACGCGGACCGGTTGGGGCATCTGCTTGCCGGGCACGGCGCCGCACCGGGACAGACTGTGGCACTTCTGCTTCCACGGTCTGCCGAGGCCATCGTGGCGATCCTGGCGGTGCTCAAGACCGGGGCGGCGTATGTTCCGCTCGATCCGGCGTTGCCGACGGCCCGTATCGACTTCGTTCTGGGCGATGCCACACCGGTCGCGGTGATCACCGCGGACGACCTTGGGGACCGGGTCTCCGGTCTGGACATCCCCGTCATCGGTGTGGACGACACTGCCGACGCGGCCCGGTACGACACCGCACTGGCGGGACCGGGCGCGGACGACATCGCCTATCTGATCTACACCTCGGGTACCACCGGCGTGCCCAAAGGCGTTGCTGTCGCGCACCGCAACGTGACCCAGCTGATCGGCGCCCCCGATTCCGGCCTGCCGACGTCCGGCGTCTGGAGCCAGTGGCACTCGCTGGCGTTCGACGTATCGGTGTGGGAGATCTTCGGCGCCCTGCTGAACGGCGGCCGGTTGGTCGTCGTGCCCGAATCGGTGGCGCGGGCGCCCGAGGACCTGCATGCGCTGGTGGCCGCCGAGCAGGTCACCGTGCTGAGCCTGACTCCCTCTGCGGCCGGCGCACTTTCGCCCGCCGGGCTGGACGGCGTCACGCTCGTGGTGGCGGGTGAGGCGTGCCCCACCGAATTGGTCGACCGCTGGGGATCCGGCCGCGTCATGATCAACGCCTATGGCCCGACGGAAGCCACGATCTATGCCGCGATCAGCGCGCCACTGACGCCCGGACAGCCGACGGTGCCGATCGGCTCGCCGGTGCCGGGCGGCTCGACCTTCGTGCTGGACAGCCACTTACGGCCGGTCCCGATCGGCGTCATGGGTGAGCTCTACCTCGCCGGTGGCGGCGTCGCCGCCGGATATCTGCGCCGCGGTGGGCTGACCGCCTCGCGCTTCGTGGCCTGCCCGTTCGGTGGGCCCGGCGCCCGCATGTACCGCACCGGGGACCTGGTGCGGTGGCGCGCCGACGGGCAGCTGGACTATCTGGGCCGGGCCGACGACCAGGTCAAGATTCGTGGCTACCGCATCGAATTGGGCGACATCCAAGCAGCTTTGGCCGACCTCGGCGGAGTGGACCAGGCCGCCGTGATTGCCCGCGAAGACCGGCCGGGGGACAAGCGTCTGGTCGGCTATGTCACCGGATCGGCCGATCCGGCGGCGGTCCGCGCCGCGCTGGCAGATCGATTGCCGGCGTACATGATTCCCGCCGCGGTCCTCGTGGTGCCGGAACTGCCGTTGACGGCCAACGGCAAGCTCGACGTCCGCGCACTGCCGGCACCGGAGTACGCCGCCGGTGACTACCGCGCACCGGCCAATGCGATCGAGGAGATTCTCGCCGGCATCTACGCCGCCGTGCTCGGCGTCGAGCGCGTCGGTGTGGACGACTCGTTCTTCGACCTCGGCGGCGACAGCATTTCGTCGATGCAGGTGGTCACCCGAGCGCGGGCGGCGGGGCTGACCTGCCGGACCAAGGACCTGTTCGTCGAGCAGACCGTCGCCCGGCTGGCCCGGGTGGTCGAGGTCAGCGAGAATTCGGACGGCGAAGCCGATTCGGGTGTCGGTCCGCTGCCGGCGACCCCGATCATCGAATGGCTGCGCAGCGTCGACGGCCCCACCGACCAGTTCAACCAGATGGTCCTGGTCTCTCCACGGTGCTGCGGCTCGCCGGGCACCTGGACGCCGAGGCGCTGCACGCCGCACTGGTCGACGTGGTGGGCCGGCACGAGGCGCTGCGCACCGTGTTCGTCGCGCCCGACGGCGTACCGCAGCAGGTGGTGCTACCGGCCTCGGCGGCCGACATCGGTTGGGAGAGCACCGATGCCACCGGCTGGACGAGGGACCACTTGGAGAACACCGTGGACGCCGCAGCCCGGTACGCCTTCGACGTGTCATCCGAGATTCCACTGCGCGCCAGCCTGTTCCGGGTTTCCGCCGACGAGCATGTGCTGGTGGCCGCGGTGCACCACATCGCCGCCGACGGATGGTCCATCACGCCACTGGCGCGCGACCTGGGCGTCGCCTACGCGAGCCGCTGCGCCGGAGCGCCACCGCAGTGGCCGACCTGCCGGTGCAGTACGTGGACTACACGCTGTGGCAGCGTGCGCAATTCGGTGATCTGCACGACGGTGACAGCCCGATCGCAGCGCAGCTCGCCTACTGGCAGGACGCGTTGGCGGGGTTGCCCGAACGGCTGCAACTGCCCACCGACCGGCCCTACCCGCTGGTGGCGGACCAGCACGGTGCCACCGTCGCCATCGACTGGCCGGCCGAGCTGCAGCAGCAGATCGCGCACGTGGCGCGCGAGCACAACGCCACCGGTTTCATGGTGATCCAGGCCGCCCTGGCACTGTTGCTGTCCACGATCAGCACGAGTTCCGATGTCGCCGTGGGCTTCCCGATCGCCGGTCGCACCGATCCGGCGCTCGACGAACTGGTGGGCTTCTTCGTCAACACCCTCGTGCTGCGGGTCGACCTGACCGGCGATCCCACGTTTGCCGACTTGCTGGCGCAGGTGCAGCAGCGCAGCCTCGCGGCCTACGAGCACCAGGACGTACCGTTCGAGGTGCTGGTCGAGCGGCTCAACCCCGCCCGCAGCCTGACCCACCACCCGCTGGTGCAGGTGCTCCTGGCGTGGCAGAACCTGCCCGGACAACACCAGGCCGCGGCCGGGCTGACCCTCGGCGACCTGGAGGTGACGCCGGTCCCGGTCGACACCCAGACCGCTCGCATGGATCTGACGTTCTCGCTGGGCGAGCGCTGGACCGCCGACGGTGCCCCGGCCGGCATCGCCGGGACCGTCGAATACCGCACCGATGTGTTCGACGCCGCGAGCATCGAGACGCTGATCGGACGGTTGCAGCGAGTACTGACCGCCGTCAGCGCGGACCCGACAGTGCCGGTGTCCGCGGTCGAGATTCTCGATGATGCCGAGCGCGCGCGTATCGATGCCATCGGAAACCGGGCGGCATTGGCCCGGCGCACTCACGACGTTGCCATCCCGGAACTGTTCGCCGCAGTGGTGGCGCGTACCCCGGATGCGGTCGCGGTCAGTTGCGCCGGCCGCACCCTGACCTATCGGGAACTCGATGAGCACGCGGACCGGTTGGGGCATCTGCTTGCCGGGCACGGCGCCGCACCGGGACAGACTGTGGCACTTCTGCTTCCACGGTCTGCCGAGGCCATCGTGGCGATCCTGGCGGTGCTCAAGACCGGGGCGGCGTATGTTCCGCTCGATCCGGCGTTGCCGACGGCCCGTATCGACTTCGTTCTGGGCGATGCCACACCGGTCGCGGTGATCACCGCGGACGACCTTGGGGACCGGGTCTCCGGTCTGGACATCCCCGTCATCGGTGTGGACGACACTGCCGACGCGGCCCGGTACGACACCGCACTGGCGGGACCGGGCGCGGACGACATCGCCTATCTGATCTACACCTCGGGTACCACCGGCGTGCCCAAAGGCGTTGCTGTCGCGCACCGCAACGTGACCCAGCTGATCGGCGCCCCCGATTCCGGCCTGCCGACGTCCGGCGTCTGGAGCCAGTGGCACTCGCTGGCGTTCGACGTATCGGTGTGGGAGATCTTCGGCGCCCTGCTGAACGGCGGCCGGTTGGTCGTCGTGCCCGAATCGGTGGCGCGGGCGCCCGAGGACCTGCATGCGCTGGTGGCCGCCGAGCAGGTCACCGTGCTGAGCCTGACTCCCTCTGCGGCCGGCGCACTTTCGCCCGCCGGGCTGGACGGCGTCACGCTCGTGGTGGCGGGTGAGGCGTGCCCCACCGAATTGGTCGACCGCTGGGGATCCGGCCGCGTCATGATCAACGCCTATGGCCCGACGGAAGCCACGATCTATGCCGCGATCAGCGCGCCACTGACGCCCGGACAGCCGACGGTGCCGATCGGCTCGCCGGTGCCGGGCGGCTCGACCTTCGTGCTGGACAGCCACTTACGGCCGGTCCCGATCGGCGTCATGGGTGAGCTCTACCTCGCCGGTGGCGGCGTCGCCGCCGGATATCTGCGCCGCGGTGGGCTGACCGCCTCGCGCTTCGTGGCCTGCCCGTTCGGTGGGCCCGGCGCCCGCATGTACCGCACCGGGGACCTGGTGCGGTGGCGCGCCGACGGGCAGCTGGACTATCTGGGCCGGGCCGACGACCAGGTCAAGATTCGTGGCTACCGCATCGAATTGGGCGACATCCAAGCAGCTTTGGCCGACCTCGGCGGAGTGGACCAGGCCGCCGTGATTGCCCGCGAAGACCGGCCGGGGGACAAGCGTCTGGTCGGCTATGTCACCGGATCGGCCGATCCGGCGGCGGTCCGCGCCGCGCTGGCAGATCGATTGCCGGCGTACATGATTCCCGCCGCGGTCCTCGTGGTGCCGGAACTGCCGTTGACGGCCAACGGCAAGCTCGACGTCCGCGCACTGCCGGCACCGGAGTACGCCGCCGGTGACTACCGCGCACCGGCCAATGCGATCGAGGAGATTCTCGCCGGCATCTACGCCGCCGTGCTCGGCGTCGAGCGCGTCGGTGTGGACGACTCGTTCTTCGACCTCGGCGGCGACAGCATTTCGTCGATGCAGGTGGTCACCCGAGCGCGGGCGGCGGGGCTGACCTGCCGGACCAAGGACCTGTTCGTCGAGCAGACCGTCGCCCGGCTGGCCCGGGTGGTCGAGGTCAGCGAGAATTCGGACGGCGAAGCCGATTCGGGTGTCGGTCCGCTGCCGGCGACCCCGATCATCGAATGGCTGCGCAGCGTCGACGGCCCCACCGACCAGTTCAACCAGATGGTCCTGGTGCAGGCTCCTGCCGACGCCTCTGCGGCCGACGCGGCAATCCTGTTGCAGGCCTTGCTTGATCGCCATGCAGCCCTGCGGATGCGCGTCGAGGACGACGGTCATGGCGGCTGGGTGCTGGCCACCGCGGAGCCCGGCACCGTGGCTGCCCACCGCTGCCTGCACACCTCAGACACCTGGTCCGACGCCGCGCTCGCGGCGGCCCGCGCGCACCTGGACCCTGCCACCGGGGTGATGCTCACCGCGCTGTGGGTGTCGGACACCCGGCAACTCGCGGTGATCATCCACCACCTGGCCGTGGATGCGGTGTCGTGGCGAATCCTGTTGGAAGACTTGAATGTCGCATGGATGCAGCACCGGGCCGGGCAGCCCCTCGTGCTGCCGCCGGGCGGTACGTCGTTCCGGCGCTGGGCGGAACTGCTCGCTGCGCACGCCCGGGACGCGGACGTCGTCGAGCACGAGGTCACGTGGCAGCGCGTCGAGCAGGCTGCGGCCCTGTTGCCCGCTGTGCAGCCCGCTGTCGACACGTTTGCCGCTGCGGAGCACCTGGCCGCCGAGCTGGACGCCGATACCACTGCGATGCTGCTGGGCGCCGTCCCGGCCGCCTTCCATACCGGCATCAACGACATTCTGGTGATCGGATTCGCCTTGGCGCTGGCGGAGTTCGCCGGTGCGTACGGCAGGCCCATGGGGATCGACGTCGAGGGGCATGGGCGCCACGAAGAACTCGGCTCCGATGTCGACCTGACCCGGACGGTCGGCTGGTTCACCACCAAGTCCCCGGTGGCGATCGCTCTCGGTGACATCACGTGGGCGCAGGTGACCGGCGGTGACGCGGCGCTCGGGGCTGTGATCAAGGACGCCAAGGAGCAGCTCCGCGCGCTACCGGACCCGCTGACGTACGGGCTGCTGCGGTACCCGAACACGGATTCTGTTGTGGCAGGCCCGGATCCGAGCATCGGGTTCAACTATCTGGGTCGCCACGGCGGCACCGCCGAACTCTCAGCGGACCTCTGGCGAATTGGCGAGGGTGTCTCCACGGCAGCGGCCATGGCGATTCCCATGCCGCTGATGCACACCCTGGAACTGGGTGCCGGTGCTGTGGACACTGCGGACGGCCCACGGCTGCAGGCAAATTGGACCTGGGCGCCGTCGGCACTCGACCGGGAACAGGTGACCCGGCTGAGCCGGCTGTGGTTCGAGGCGCTGTCCGGGATCTGTGCCCACGTCTCCGGCGGTGGGGGTGGACTCACGCCGTCCGACGTCGCGCCGGCTCGCCTGAGCCAGCAGCACCTCGACGAGTTGGCACAGCATCGCGGCGTTGCGGACGTGCTGCCGCTCACCCCCGTGCAGGAGGGCTTGCTCTTTCACGCCGCCACCGCGCAGGGCAGCGACGGCCTGTATGCCGGGCAGCTGGACATCGGGATCAGCGGGCAACTCGACGTCGACCGGCTGCACGACGCGGTGCGCGCCGTGGTCGCCCGGCATCCGCATCTGGTGGCGAACTTCCACCCGGAGTTCGGCCAGCCGGTACAGGTCATCCCGTCCGATCCCGTAACCGCTTGGCGTTACCTGGAACTCGACGGTGACGCCGGGCTCGCAGACGTCTGCGCCGCCGAGCGCGCCGCCGTGTGCGACCTGACCACCGGCCCGGTGTTCCGCGCCGCGCTGATCCGGGTCGCACCCGGTCGGTACCGGTTCGTGCTGACGAACCACCACATCGTGCTCGACGGCTGGTCGATGCCGATCCTGCTGGCGGAGATCTTCGCGGGCTATCACGGCCACCGGCTGCCCCCGGCGACGCCGTACCGCAACTACGTGAGCTGGCTGGCGGGCCGGGACCACGACGCGGCGACGGCCGCCTGGGGCGAACTGCTCCGCGGCCTCGACACGCCCACGCTGGTCGGACCCACCGGCCGCACCGAGTCCGGGCCGCGGCACGTCGAGACGGTGACGTTGCCCGCGGAACTCGCCACGGCGGTGCACGAATTGGCGCGCTCGCGGCACACCACGGTCAACACCGTGCTGCAGGCGGCGTACGCCCAGCTGCTGTGCTGGCTGACCGGCAGCCATGACGTGGTGTTCGGGACCACGGTCTCCGGCCGGCCCGCGGAGGTCTCCGGTGTCGAATCCATGGTCGGGCTGTTCATCAACACCGTGCCGGTCCGCGCCCACCTCACCGCGACGACGACGGCGGCCGAGCTGCTCGATCAGCTGCAGGGCGGCTACAACGCCACGCTGGACCATCAGCACCTGGCGCTGGGTGAGATTCATCGCATCACCGGTCAGGACCAGCTGTTCGACACCCTGTTCGCATTCGAGAACTATCCCGTCGACACCGCGGCGCTGTCGAGCGACGCCGAGCTGGCGATCACCGATGTCGCGACCCACGAGTCCACGCACTATCCACTGACCGTCCAGGCGCAGCCGGGCCGTGAACTGACCATCCGCACCGAGTACGACACCACGGTGTTCGGTGCGGCCGATATCGCGGCGATGATCGAGCGGCTGCAGACAGTGCTGGCCGCCATGACCACCGACCCGGGACGACCACTGTCGAGGATCGAGGCCCTCGAGCCCGGTGAGCAGATCACCGTGGATCAGTGGAGTGGCCGGGCCGCCCTGACGGAAGCCGGTGCCGGGGAAACGGTTCCGGGTCTTTTCGCCGGCCAGGTGACGCGGACGCCCGATGCGGTGGCGCTGACCTACCAGGCGTCGTCGTGGACCTATCGCGAACTGGACGAAGCCTCTGACCGGTTGGCGCATGCGCTGGCAGCCGAGGGCGCCGGCCCGGGACGGGCTGTGGCGCTGGTGTTCCCGCGTTCGGCCGACGCCGTCATGGCGATCCTGGCGGTGCTCAAGACCGGGGCGGCGTACTTGCCGATCGATCCGGCGCTGCCCGCGGAACGCATCGAGTTCATGCTCGCCGACGCGGCACCGGTGGCGGTGCTCACGACGCCGGACCTGGCCGGCGAGATATCGGGACTGGGCGTGCCGGTGCTGGACGTCGTCAGAGTTGCCCACCGCCGAAATGGCGTCGCGACAGCACTTCTCGGGCCACACCCCGACGACATCGCCCACATCATCTACACGTCCGGCACCACCGGGCTGCCCAAGGGTGTCGCGGTCACCCACCGCAACGTGACGCAGCTGTTCGCGGGGCTCGACATCGGGGTGCCGTTGGCTCCTGGGCAGGTCTGGACCCAGTTCCACTCCTACTCGTTCGACTTCTCGGTGTGGGAAATCTGGGCCGCGCTGCTGCACGGCGGGCGCCTGGTGGTGGTGCCCGATGCGGTGGTCCGCTCGGCAGACGAGTTGCACGCCTTGCTCGTTCGTGAGGGCGTTACGGTGCTGGCGCAGACGCCGTCTGCGGTGAGCGTGTTGTCGCCGGATGGCCTGGAGTCGATGGCGCTGCTGATCGGCGCCGAGGCGTGTCCGCCGGAGTTGGTCGATCGATGGGCGCCTGGCGGACGCGAGGAGCAGAACGGCAACGGCCGCGTGATGCTCAACGTCTATGGCCCGACAGAGACGACCATGTGGGTGTCCAAGAGCAAGCCGCTGGCGGCGGGTTCCGGTGCGCCGCCGATCGGTTCGCCGGTCCCGGGTGCGGCGCTGTTCGTGCTCGACGACTGGCTGCGGCCCGTGCGGCCCGGCGCCATCGGCGAACTGTATGTGGCCGGCCGCGGTGTCGGGATCGGCTACTGGGGCCGATCAGCCTTGACCGCAACACGTTTCATGGCGTGCCCGTTCGGCGCACCGGGAACACGGATGTACCGCACCGGTGACCTGGCGAGCTGGGGCCCCGACGGGCAGCTGCGCTACCTCGGACGCGCCGACGAACAGGTCAAGATCCGCGGCCATCGCATCGAATTGGGCGAAGTGCGTTCCGCGCTGGCGGCCGTCGACGGTGTCGAGCAGGCGGTGGTGATCACCCGTGAGGACCAGACCGGGGGCAAGCGCCTGGTGGGTTACGTCGTCGGGTCCGCTGATCCGGCCGAAGTTCGCGCCACGCTGGCGCAGCGCCTGCCGGGCTACATGGTCCCGGCGGCTGTCGTCGGCCTCGAGGAACTGCCCGTCACTGTCAACGGCAAGCTCGACACCCGCGCCCTGCCGGAGCCGGAATACGTTGCCGGCGCGTACCGGGCACCGGGCAGCCTCACCGAGGAGATCTTGGCCGGCGTCTACGCGCAGGTGCTCGGGGTCGAGCGGGTCGGTGTCGACGACTCGTTCTTCGACCTCGGCGGCGACTCGCTGTCGACCATGCGTCTGGTCGCGGCGATCAATTCCGCACTGGACGTAGACCTTCCGGTGCGCGCCGTGTTCGAGGCGCCCGCCGTTGCCCAGCTGGCGCCGCGGATCGTCGCGGGCGAGCGTGCCCTACAACCGCTGACCGTGGCGGAGCGTCCCGACGTGGTGCCGTTGTCGTTCGCGCAGAACCGGTTGTGGCTTGTCGACCAGGTGCAGGGACCCTCGCCGGTCTACAACATGGCCACGGCCCTGCGACTGGCCGGGGGCCTGGACGTCGAGGCCCTCGGCGCGGCACTGGCCGATGTGGTCGGTCGGCACGAGATCCTGCGCACGCTGCTCGTCGCACCGGACGGCACGCCGCAGCAGGTCGTGATCCCCCTGGCACAAGCAGATTTCGGCTGGGACGTCGTCGATGCGGCCGGGTGGCCGGAGAGCCGCCTGCAGGACGCCCTCGAAGCGGCCGCGCGTGGCACTTTCGACCTCGCCACCGATATCCCGTTGCGGGCGCGACTGTTCCGCGTCGCCGATGACGAGCATGTCCTGGTGGCCGTTGTGCACCACATTGCCGCAGACGGTTGGTCGCTGCGACCACTGGTCGCCGACCTGGGCGTGGCCTACGCCAATCGGTGTGCCGGCCAGGCGCCGGACTGGGCGCCGCTGCCGGTGCAGTACATCGACTACACGCTGTGGCAGCGGGCACAATTCGGCCGGCTCGACGACAGTTCGAGCCGGGTGGCCGGCCAACTGGCGTACTGGGAGGACGCGCTGGCGGGGCTGCCCGAACGCGTGCAGCTGCCGACCGACCGGCCCTACCCGCTGGTCGCCGATATGGCCGGCGCGACCGTGGCCGTGCAGTGGCCGGCCGAGTTGCAGGAGCGGGTGGCCCGCCTGGCCCGCGAGCACAATGCGACGAGCTTCATGGTGGTGCAGGCCGCGCTGCTGACGCTGCTCGCGAAAGTCAGCGCGAATACCGATGTCGCCGTGGGCTTCCCGATCGCCGGACGACGCGATCCGGCGCTCGACGACCTGGTCGGTTTCTTCGTCAACACCCTGGTGCTGCGCGCCGACGTGACCGGTGATCCGACGTTCGCCGAGCTGCTGAACCAGGTCCGGACCCGCAGCATCGAGGCCTTCGAGCACCAGGACGTGCCGTTCGAGGTGCTGGTCGAACGGCTCAACCCCGCGCGTAGCCTCACCCACCACCCGCTGGTGCAGGTCATGCTGTCCTGGCAGAACTTCACCGGCCTGACCGATCCGGCTGCCGGTTCCGGGTTGAAGGGTGTTGAGGTCTCGTCCATCCCCCTGGACACGCAGTCCGCCCGCATGGACCTGACGTTCTCGCTGTCCGAACGCTGGACCGAGACAGGACAATCCGCCGGCATAGGCGGCGAGGTCGAGTTCCGCACCGACGTGTTCGACGCCGAAACCGTTGCGGCCCTGATCAACCGGATGGAACTGCTGCTGACGGCGATGACTGCCGACCCGCAGCGGTCGCTGTCGTCGGTCAGTCTGGTCGATGACGCCGAGCAGGCCCGCCTCGACGAGCTCGGCCACCGGGCGGTGCTGACCGAGCCCGTCGGTACGTGCGAGTCGCTGCCCGAGTTGTTCGCCGCCCAGGTCGCTCGCACGCCGGATGCCGGGGCACTCACGTGGGCGGGCCGGACTCTGACGTACGCGGAACTGGACGCGGCGGCAAATCAGTTGGCACACCGCTTGATCGGCCATGGCGCGGGTCCGGGGCAGACGGTGTCCCTGCTGTTCCACCGGTCGGCCGAGGCCATCGTCTCGATCCTCGCGGTCCTCAAAACCGGTGCGGCGTACCTGCCGATCGACCCGGCGCTGCCGGATGCACGCGTCGACTTCATGCTCGGCGACGCCATGCCGGTCGTTGCCGTCAGCACCGGTGATCTGGTCGAGCGGTTGACCGGATTCGGCGGCCCGGTGCTCGATGTGGCCGGCACCGGCACCGAAAACCATTCCACCACAACGCCTCCGGCGCCGCAGGCGGGCGACATCGCCTACCTGATCTACACCTCCGGTACCACCGGCGTGCCCAAGGGCGTGGCCATCACACACCGGAACGTCGTCGGACTGCTGGGACAACTGAAAGACCAGCTGCCTACCGCACGCGTATGGAGCCAATGGCACTCACTGGCGTTCGACGTGTCTGTATGGGAAATCTTCGGGGCGCTGCTGCACGGCGGACGTCTGGTCGTGGTGTCCGAGACGGTGGCCCGATCGCCGGAGGAACTGCACGAGCTGCTGGTGGCCGAAGGCGTCACAATGCTGACGCAAACACCTTCTGCCGCACTGATGTTGTCGCCGGAGGGCCTGGAGTCGACGTCGCTGGTGGTGGCCGGTGAGGCGTGCCCGACTGAACTTGTCGACCGCTGGGCGACCGACACGATCGCGGCGGGCCGCGTCATGATCAATGCCTACGGCCCGACCGAGGCCACGATCTACGCGGCGGTGAGCGCACCACTGGAGTCGGGATCACCCGCCGTGCCGATCGGTACCCCGGCGTCGGGTGCGGCGGCATTCGTCCTGGACGAGCGGCTGCGTCCGGTGCCGCTCGGCGTGGTCGGTGAGCTGTACGTGGCGGGTTCGGGCGTTGCGGCGGGGTACGTACGGCGCGGTGGACTGACGGCGTCGCGGTTCGTGGCGTGCCCGTTCGGCGCACCGGGACAACGCATGTACCGCACGGGCGACCTCGTCCGGTGGGGCGCCGATGGCCAGTTGCAGTACCTCGGCCGCGCTGACGAACAGGTCAAGATTCGCGGCTACCGCATCGAATTGGGCGATGTGCAAACGGTATTGGCCGGTCTGGACGGTGTCCGGCAGGCCGCGGTGATCGTGCGCGAGGACCGCCCCGGCGACAAGCGGCTGGTCGGCTACATCACCGGCACCGCGGACCCGGCCGCGGCCCGTACCGCGGTGGCCAAATACCTTCCGGCGTACATGGTTCCGGCTGCGGTGGTGGCGATCGAGACGCTGCCGCTGACCCCCAACGGCAAGTTGGACCGGCGCGCGTTGCCGGCCCCCACGTACGGCAGCGCCGACCAGTACCGGGCTCCGGCTACTCGGGTCGAGGAGACCCTGGCGGCGGTCTTCGCCGATGTGCTCGGGGTCGAACGGGTCGGCGTCGACGATTCGTTCTTCGAACTGGGCGGCGACAGCATCATGTCGATGCAGGTGGTGGCCCGGGCCCGGGCGGCAGGGCTGACGTGCCGCCCGCGTGACGTCTTCGTCGAGCAGACGGTGGCCCGGCTGGCCTTGGTGGTCGGAACCGTCAGTGACGCAACCGATGTCATCGACGAGGGCGTCGGCTCGGTGATCGCCACCCCGATCATGCGGTGGCTGGCGAACGTGGACGGCCCGACGGGCCAGTTCAACCAGACCATGGTGGTGCAGGCCCCGGCGGGCGTCACCGAGGCCGATGTGGCAATGCTGTTGCAGGCCTTGCTGGACCGGCACGCCATGCTGCGGCTCCAGGTCGACGGCGGGGCGAGCGAAGCGACGGGAAATGGGACCGACTGGTCGATGCAGGTGCCCGACGCGGGCGTCGTCGACGCCAGGGACCGCCTGCGTACCGTTGACGAACTGACCGAAGACGCGGTGCGCGCGGCACGTTCGCGGTTGAACCCGGCGGCCGGCGTGATGCTCAGCGCTCTGTGGGTGGCGCCCGCCCGCCAGCTGGTGCTGATCATCCATCACCTGGCCGTGGACGGCGTGTCCTGGCGAATCCTGTTGGAAGACTTGAACGTCGCGTGGTTGCAGTCCCGCGCGGGGCAGCCGGTCGAGCTACCCGCGAGCGGCACGTCGTTCCAGCGCTGGGCTCAGGTCCTTGCCGAGCACGCCGCAGCCCCCGAGGTCATCGCGCAGGCGGACATCTGGCGACAGGTGGCGGCGACGCCTGCGCTGTTGCCGGCCGTCCAGCCGGAGCGGGACACCTTCGCCACCGCCGGGCAGTTGTCGGTGACGCTCGACGACGCCGACACTGTGCAGACGCTGCTGCGGGAGGCGCCGGCGGCGTTCCATACCGGCATCAACGACGTCCTGCTGATCGGATTCGCCTTGGCGGTGGCCGAATTCACGGGCCGCGGTGGCGCGATCGGCATCGACGTGGAGGGCCACGGACGGCACGACGAAATCGCCGACAACATCGACCTGTCGCGCACCGTCGGCTGGTTCACCACCAAGTACCCCGTGTCCGTCACCGTCGGTGAGCTGCCCTGGGCACAAGTGGCGTCCGGTGATGCGGCACTGGGGGCGGTGATCAAGGACGCCAAGGAGCAACTGCGGGCGCTGCCCGACGGGCTCACGTATGGCCTACTGCGCTACCTGAACGACGGTGTCGACCTCGAAACCGCTGATCCGGCAATCGGATTCAATTACCTGGGGCGCCTCGGCGGTGGACCGGAATTGTCCGAGGAGCTGTGGCAGGTCGGCCGGGACGGCGCGGCCGCGGCTGAGACCACCGGGGTGGCGACCGCGGTGCCGATGCCGCTGATGCACACCGTCGAGCTCAACGCGGGCACGGTGGACACCGACGCCGGTCCGCGGCTGCATGCCAACTGGACATGGGCCCGGTCAGCGCTCGACGGCGAGCAGGTCGAACGACTCAGCCGGTTGTGGTTCGAGGCGCTGACCGGCATCTGCGCACTGGTCCGCGCCGGCGGTGGCGGTCTGACCCCGTCGGATATCGCACCGGCCACGTTGAGCCAGAAGCAGATTGATGAGCTGCAGTGCCGGCAGCCGGTCGCCGACATTCTGCCGGTGACCCCGCTGCAGCAGGGCCTGCTGTTCCACGCCGCGCAGTCCGGTGCCGACGCCGACCTGTATGCCGTGCAGCTGGATCTGACGCTGGCCGGCCCGCTCGAGCCGGGCCGACTGCGCGACGCCGTGCAGCTGGTGGCCGAGCGGCACCCGAATCTCGCGGCGCGCTTCCACGCCGAACTCGGTGTGCAGGTCATCCCGACGACGCCGGAAATCTCCTGGCAGGTCGTCGATCTGACCGCGGCCGGTGGAACGGATGCCGAGGTCAAGCGCATCTGTGCGGCGGAACGCGCCGCGGTCTGTGAGCTGGCCGACCAACCTGCATTCCGGGTCACGTTGATCCGCATCGCCGAACATCGGCACCGGCTGGTGCTGACCAACCACCACGTCGTAATGGATGGCTGGTCGCTGCCGATCCTGCTGCGGGAGATTTTCGCCGGCTATCACGGGTACCGGCTCCCCGCCGCCGTGCCGTACCGGCGCTTCGTCACGTGGCTGGCCGAGCGTGACCTCGATGCCGCGCGTGCCGCCTGGTCCGAGGTGCTGGCCGGATTCGACACCCCGACACTGGTCGCGCCCCGACCGGGCACCGGTGGCCGCGGCGTGAAATCCGTTGGACTGTCGGCGCAAACGACACACGCCGTCGGCGAGCTGGCACGCTCGAGCCACACCACCGTCAATGTCGTTTTGCAGGCCGCCTATGCCCAGCTGCTCATGCAGCTGACCGGCCGGGACGACGTCGTGTTCGGGACCGCGGTGTCGGGTCGCCCGACCGACGTGGCCGGGGCGGACGAGATGGTGGGCCTGATGATCAACACCGTGCCGGTGCGGGCCACCGCGACCGCCATGAGCACTGCGACGGACCTGCTCGACCAGATGCAGGGCGCTCATAACCGGACGCTCGACCACCAGCACCTCTCGTTGTCCGAGATGCACCGGATCACGGGCCAGGACAGGCTCTTCGACACGCTGTTCGCGTACGAGAACTATCCGTTGGGCGCTGCCGCATCAGGGGGCGTCGGGGAACTGACCATCACAGACTTCAGCAGCCACGAGCAGAACCACTACCCGTTGACGGTGCAGGCCATGCCGGGCGAGGAGATCGGCCTGCGCGTCGAATACGACACCGATGTGTTCGACGCGGCAGCCGTCGACGCGCTGGTCGGGCGGTTCGAGCGGGTGCTCGTGGCGATGACCGCCACCCCCGCCGCGCGCCTGTCGTCGCTGGATCTTCTTGCTGCCGAAGAGCACTCGCGGTTGGACCGGATGGGCGACCGGGCGGCCGCGGCCGGTTCTGTTGCACCGGCGTCGATCCCGGAGCTCTTCGCCGTCCAGGCCGACCGCACTCCGGGGGCCACCGCGCTGACCGGACCGGACGGCTCGCTGACCTATCGTGACCTCGACGCGGCCTCGAACCGGTTGGCGCGCCTGCTGATCGAGCACGGCGCCGCGCCAGGACACACGGTCGCACTCGTGTTCCCGCGGTCGATCGAGGCGGTCGTGACGATCCTGGCAGTCCTCAAGACCGGTGCGGCGTACCTCCCGATCGATCCGGCACTGCCGGGCGAGCGGCTGGCGTTTGTGCTGTCCGACGCGGCGCCGACCGTCGCGGTCACCACAGCAGACCTCGCGGACCGGCTCGCCGGATTCGACGGCCCGGTCGTCGTCGACAGCACGGGCGAAAACCAGCCCGCGACAAGGCTTCCGCTGCCCGATCCCGACAGCGTTGCGTATCTGATCTACACCTCCGGTACCACCGGGATGCCCAAGGGCGTTGCGGTGGCGCACCGCAACGCCGCCCGGCAGTTCGGCGTTCCGCTCGTGGGCCTGCCGGCCGACCCGGTGTGGACACAGTGTCACTCGTACGCGTTCGACTTCTCGGTGTGGGAGATCTGGGGTGCGCTGTTGCATGGCGGCCGGCTGGTGATCGTGCCGGAAGCGGTCACCGCCGCTCCGGTCGAGTTCCAGCGGCTACTCGTGGCCGAACACATCAACGTGCTCACGCAAACACCTTCTGCCGCGGGGATTTTGATCCCTGAGGAGCTGGCGCCGCTGGCGTTGCTGGTCGGCGGCGAGGCCTGCCCGGCCGAGCTGGTCAACCGGTGGACGTCGTGCGGGCACACCATGATCAACGCCTACGGTCCCACCGAGACCACGGTCTATGCAGCGATGACCGAACCGCTCACGGTGGGACATGGTTCGGTGCCCATCGGCGTACCGGTGCCCGGTACGGCACTGTTCGTGCTGGACGGCTGGTTGCGCCCCGTACCGGAGGGCGTCGTCGGTGAGCTGTACGTCGCGGGCGAAGGCGTGAGCGTCGGCTATGCCGGCCGCCCGGGGCTGACCGCTGATCGGTTCGTGGCCTGCCCGCTGCGGGCAGCGGGGGAGCGGATGTACCGGACCGGGGACCTGGTGCGGTGGGATGCCGACGGACGCCTGCATTACGTCGGCCGAGCCGACGAGCAGGTCAAGATTCGCGGCTTCCGCATCGAACTCGGTGAAGTACAAGCGGCTTTGGCGACGCTCGACGGCGTGGATCAGGCGGCCGTGATCGTCCGCGAGGACCGCACCGGCGACAAGCGTCTCGTCGGCTACCTCACCGGCACCGCCGATCCCGCGGAGCTACGCACCCGGTTGGCCGACGTGCTGCCCGCGCACGGGGTCCCGGCTGCCATCGTCGTCGTGCCGGAGCTGCCCATGACGGTCAACGGCAAGCTCGACGTCCGCGCCCTGCCCGCGCCCGAGTACCGGGCCGGCACCTACCGCGCCCCGGGCACAGCCACCGAAGCCGCACTGGCGGCGGTCTACGGCGCGGTTCTGGGGATCGAACGCGTCGGGGTCGACGAGTCGTTCTTCGACCTCGGCGGCGACAGCATCTCGGCCATGCGCCTGGTCGCGGCAGTCCGCGCGGAGCTCGGGACCGAGCTGTCGGTCTCGACCGTGTTCGAGGCGCCGACGGTGTGGGAGCTCAGTGTGCGCCTGACGACGGACGGCGCGTCCGCGGCGGAGATCGCGCCGGTGCAGGTCCTCAAGACCGGTACGGGCGTCCCATTGTTCTGCCTGCCTGCGGTCAGCGGCGTCAGTTGGCCGTACCAGGTGCTCGGCGGCTACGTCGACGGCCCGATCATCGGAATCCAGCAGTCCGAGCCGGATGCGCCGCGGTCCATCAACGAGATGGCGGCGACGTACGCCGACCGCATTCAGAGTGCGCAGCCGTCGGGCTCGTACCGCCTCCTGGGCTGGTCGTTCGGTGGCGTGGTGGCGCATGCGGTCGCCGTCGAGTTGCAGCGGCGCGGCGCCGTCGTCGACCAGCTGGTGCTGCTCGACGCCGAGCCCAGCCTGCGCGTCGCCAATCAGGCCGTCGACCGGGATCAGCTGACCGGCATGCTCGACGACGGGCTGGCGGACCTGTTGGTGCGCAACTTCGACGTCAACGTCGCGCTGTACCGCGCGCACGAGGCCGGGCAGTTCGACGGTGATGTCGTGGTGGTCGCGGCCGCCCGGGACGACGCCGAGCGCGGAGCCTTCCTAGACCAGAGCTGGCGCCCGCATGTGGCCGGCGACATCACGGTCCACCCGGTGGCGTGTGGGCACCATGAGATGCTGACCGTCGAAGCGCTTGCCGCGTACGGCGGGCATCTGGGCGGTGAGGCACGGTGAAGGTTCGGTCGGGCAAGGGTGTGTTCGCCGGGGCTTTCGAGCTGCTGGCGCGGGTGGTGCTGCGCCGGCCGTGGGCGGTGATCGGCGCCTGGCTGCTACTCGTCGTGGCGTTGTCGGTGGCCGTGCCACCGCTGATGAAACTGGCCAGCGACCGTAACCAGGAATTGCTGCCGAGCAACTCGGCGGTGATGGCCGCGACGCGGGACATGACCGCGGCCTTCCACGAACCCGGAATCCAGAACATCGCGCTGGTGGTGCTCACCGACGAGAACGGCCTCACCAAAGCCGACGAAGACGCCTACCGCACCCTGGTCGACAGCCTGCACCGCGACACCGCCGACGTCGTGATGGTGCAGGACTTCATCTCCCAGCCGCCGATGCGAGAGGTGTTGGCCAGCAAGGACAACAAGGCCTGGTTCATCCCGGTCGGGATCCGCGGTGAGCTCGGGTCACCGGAATCCAGCGAGTCGTACAAGCGCGTCGTCGGCATCGTCGACCACACCGTCGGTCAAGACACCGCAGGCTCGACGCTCAAGTACTACATGACGGGCCTGACCGCGACCGTCGCCGAACGCGAACAACTCGGGTTGCGCGATCTGCGGGTCATCGAGACCGCCACCGTCGGCATGGTGCTGCTGATTCTCTTTGCGGTGTACCGCAATATCGTCACCATCCTGGTGCCGCTGGCGACCATCACCGTGTCGCAGGCCGCGGCAACGCAGGGCGTGGCAGCCCTGGCGACGTGGGGACTGCCCATTTCGCAGCAGACCGTCGTCTTCATGAGCGCCATGATGATCGGCGCCGGGGTCGACTACGCCGTCTTCCTGATCAGCCGCTACCACGAATATCTGAGGCAGGGACTGGATTCCGACGAGGCCGTGGCACGGGCGCTGACCGCCATCGGCAAGGTGATCGCGGCGTCCGCGGCCACCGTCGCGGTGACGTTCCTCGGCATGAGTTTCACGAGCCTCAAGGTCTTTTCGACGACCGGCCCGGCACTGGCCGTCACGATCGCGATCGCGTTCCTGTCGTCGATCACGCTGCTGCCGGCGATCCTGACGCTCGTCGGACGGCGCGGTTGGGCCAGGCCCCGGAAAGAACTGACCAGCCGCTTCTGGCGCCGGTCCGGGATCAACATCGTCCGCCACCCGGTGCGACACCTGGTCGGCAGCCTGGTCGTACTGATCGCGCTGGCCGCCGGCGTGGCCTGGCTGCACACCAGCTATGACGCCCGCACCGCGCTACCGGCGACGGCTGAGAGCAACATCGGCATGGCTGCCATCGAGCGGCATTTCCCCGCGAGTGTGACGGCCCCGCAATACCTCTTCATCCAGTCGCCGCACGATCTGCGGACGACGAAGGGCCTCGCCGACCTCGAGCAGATGGCGCAGCGCGTCGCGCAGTTGCCCGACATCGCGGCCGTCCGCGGCGTCACCCGGCCCACCGGTGCCCCGCTGGAACAGGCCACGCTGAGTTTCCAGGCCGGCGAGATCGGCGACAAACTCGCCGAGGCCACCAACAAGATCAACGGCAGCGTGGATCAGCGACAGGCCCTGGTCGGCGGGGCCGGCAAGCTCGCCGACAGCCTCGCGACCGTGCGTACCCAGCTGACCAAGACCATGGGGGTGATGGACAGCCTGAACAAGAGCATGGCGAGCATCAAAGACCAGCTGGAGAGCTCGCAGGAATTCCAGGACGCGCAGCGGCAGATGGACAGCGTGCGCAATTCCGGTGATGTGCCGAACATCCCGCCCCGGTCGGGCAGTCAGAACTTCCAGGACATGGTCGCGATGGCCGATGCCTTGCTGCAGCAGCGGAAGGACAATCCCGGCTGCGACAATGATCCGGATTGCGCGGGGCAGCGGGACCAACTACAGCGGCTGTCGGACGGTCTGCACAAGATGCAGCCCTCGTTGGACGCGGCAGCCAAAGCCCTTCGCTCCCTTGGCGGCAACGGCAACGGCAACGGCAGCAGCAGCGCGGGCGGGATGAAGCAGAACATGGCATCCCTGCAGGAGGGCGCCAATGCGCTCGCCGAGGGCAGCCGCAAGATCGCCGAAGGGTTACGTGTTCTGGACGACCAGACCAAGCAGCTCGGTGAAGGCCTGTCGCACGCCTCGGCGTTCCTGCTGGCGATGAAGTTGCACGCGTCCGAGCCGGGGGCGGCGGGCTTCTACATCTCGCCGGAAATCCTCGACAACGACAAATTCAAGGACCTGGCCCGCGTTTTCATGTCCCCGGACGGGCGTTCGGCGCGCTTCCTGGTCGAGTCCAAGCTGGACCCGTACGACACCAAGGCCATGGACCAGGTGAAGGCGATCCTCGCGGCAGCGCAAGGCGCGCAGGCCAATACGTCGCTGGCCGACGCCAAGATCGCGATGTCGGGCATGACCCCGTACTACGCGGAACTGCGCGACTACTTCAACAAAGACCTGCGGTACATCGTGTTGATGACCGTCGTCGTGGTCTTCCTGATCCTGGTGCTGTTGCTGCGGGCCGTCGTCGCACCGCTGTATCTCGTTGGCACCGTGATTCTTTCGTGCCTGTCCTCGCTGGGTATCGGCGTCATCGTGCTGCAGATCCTCGGCGGCCAGCCGATGGCGGCGAGCACACCGGGTATGGCGTTCATCGTGTTGGTGGCGGTCGGCGCGGACTACAACATGCTGCTGATCTCCCGGATCCGCGACGAGTCTCCACACGGCATCCGGTCCGGCGTCATCCGTACCGTCCGAAGCACCGGCAGTGTGATCACCTCTGCCGGCATGATTTTCGCCGCGCCGATGTTCGCCATGCTGTTCAGCAGCATCGGCTCCATGGTGCAGGGCGGCTTCATCATCGGCGTCGGCCTGCTGATCGACACCCTGATCGTGCGCACCGTGACGGTGCCGGCGCTGGCCGTGCTGGTCGGCAAGTACAACTGGTGGCCGTCGCGAACCAAGCGGAGCCCAGCACCTGCCCTGAGCTAGCGTGGGGGACATGGCCGATCTGCTCGAGCTGACGCCCGCGTTGTACCGACTGCGGATCCCTGGTGAACGGGCACATCTGCTCAACTGCTACCTGCGGCTCGATGCCGACGGCGTGACGCTCATCGATACCCGGCTGGCCCGACAGCGCGACGCTGATCGCTGACGCCCTTGCCGCGCTGGATCGCCGACCCGCCGACGTGAAACTTATTGTGCTGACGCACTTTCACGAGGACCACTGCGGCGCCGCCGCCGAGATCGCGGGCTGGTCCGGTGCTGAAGTCATTGCCGGAGAGCATGATTCGTCGTACATCACGGGTGACGCCGCCGGGCCGATACCAGTGCTCACCGACGGCGAGCGGATCCTGCGGCCGGACTTCGACGCCGCACCGCACGGTCCGGCCTATCGCGTCGACCGCACGGTGTCGGGCGGCGACGTGCTCGACTTCGCTGGCGGTGCCCGCGTCGTCGCCGTGCCAGGCCACACTCCCGGCAGCATCGCGCTGTATCTGCCGGCTGCCGATGCCGTGCTCACCGGCGACGCCGTCGCGGAAGTCAATGGCCAAGTGGCGGTGGGTGTCTTCAACACCGATCGGCCTGCCGCGGTCCGGGCCGCGGGCACCATCGCTGCGACGGGCGCCCGCATCGCGGGATTCGGCCATGGCGAAGCGATCCGCGGCGATGCCGCCGGACGCATCGCCGGGGCAGTCGACCTGTTCGGGTGAATTCCTGGCTTAGCGGGTAACCAGCTCAACTGGCGCTCGGGTCTGGCCAAGTCTCGGCACTCGGTCGAGATTGGCCAATTCCTGTTTTGCTGACGGTCCGCACTCTCGATGCGCGATATTCTCGAACGCGAGGGCGGGGGAGGATTCGAATGCTGGTTGACCCTGAGATTTTGCGGGCGTTCGCAGACCAAGTTGGTATTGCGTCGAACGCGATCCGCGCCGCGGACATGGGGAGCAAGGCGAGTAGCGCTGGAGATGGGTTACCCGGTTCCGCTACGCAGTGGGCATGCCGCGTTGTCGGAGCCCATATCGCCGCTGAGGCTGAGAAGATCGCAAGCAGCATCATGCGTATGGGAGCGGCGGTGCGTGGCGCCGGTGACAAATACGAGGTGACTGACAGCGACCTGGCCGGGTCGTTCAGAGGGTTGTTCTGACCAATGCTGCCATCGAGACCGAGGTTGGAGAAGTGGTCGCCAGATTCTCTCATGTCGGCGGGTAGTGCCCTGGGAAAGAGCGGCGCCGATATCGCGGCAGCGGTTCGATCTCTCGACGACCAGATCAGGCGAATGCCTGAGGCGAGCGCATGGTCGGGCTCTGCACATGACGCAGCGACCGCGATGTTCGGCCGGGCGACGAGAGCTGCTGATGATTTCGCGAAGTACACGAACTCGGTGAAATCGGCACTTGCCAAGGGCGCGTCAGATATTGGCAATGCCAGGGCGGCGCTCATCAACAAAGCCGACGCGATCGATCTGACCGAACTTCACGTCAGCGATCAGTGGGTGGTGCTGATCAAGCCCGCCGAGATGTCAGAGGAGAAGGCAGCCGCGCTCCAGCGTCAAGCGGAAGCGGAGCAGGTAGAAATCAACCGGCTGCTGGTTGCCGTCGGTGGCGCCGATAGTGGTACGGCTGCTGCGGTGCAGGCTGCTGCGAAGAATTTTGGCTTCGCGCTGCCCGTGCCAAGTGACATCGGCTTGGGGTTTCCGACGACCGGGCCGGTACAACCGGCGGACGAGGTTCCGAACCCGCTCACCATGGACGGATTGACGCGGCAAGGCATCATCCGTGGCGAAGATATGGCGACTATCAGAATTGCCACGACCGAATCGACTGACAAGGACGGCAATCGAGTCACCACGTTGACCATGGCGGACGGCGGCAAGAAGGTCATCACGACGTATGACTTCAATAATACGAAGAAGATGGATCATGTTGGGTCAAATTGGTTCGACAAGAACGGCAACTTGCTTTCTCACACGGCGTCCTGGGTTGACCCTGGAACCAAGGTGAAATACACGCAGATGGATTTCGGGAACAACGGTGCATTCTTCCTCGCCACCGAGACCCCTGACGGGCACCGAACAGCGGGTTGGACCATGCCGGATGGGCGGCACGGAGCTTTGCCGCCCGACAACCCGTTCTTTACCAGCGACGCGCCGACGGTGGTCGGCGGGGCGCTCACCGGTCTTGATGCACATGTCGGACGGGGAGGTGGCCTGCCTGGGCTGACGCCGGATTCGGTCAAGGACATCGGTAAGGCTGCCAGGTATGGTGGACCGGCTCTGGGGCTATTGACAACCATGTACAAGGCGGCGGCTGCGCCGACTCCCCACGAGGCCTGTGTGGCCGGTATCTCCGGTGTTTTCGGAGTCGGCGGTGATTATGCGGGAGGCTGGGCCGGGGCGGAGCTTGGCGCCAAGTTCGGTGCTGGAGTCAGTGCTTTAGGCGGACCCGAAGTGGCGCCATTTACGGTGCCGCTATTCGCGGTCGCGGGTGCGTTCGGCGGGAGCAAGGGAATGGAGTGGATAGGCACTCAGGTCGGTGGGTCATTTTGTCCGAAATGATGTTGCCAATGCCCGAGCACTGGAAATCGCCAAAAGTTGCCATGGATTTATTCATCTTTGGCTTCCTGGCGCTCAATGTAATTTGCCTCTTTTGGGTCTGGCATGTTGTTGGCCGACGTGATTACCCAACCTCAGCTTTCGCTATTGGGTTGCTTATCTGTGTCCTGTTTCTGCTTGTAATAATGGTGCGAGCGCGGATGGGTCGTGCTAGTCGGCATCCGACTCTTGAGGTGGATGGGACTGTTTTCCGGTCACCCCGCACAATGACTCGGTGCCTTGAGCTATCGATCGTCGGTGCAATCGTGAGTGGAACCATTTTTGTTTGCTATGTCCCAAGCGGACGGCTAGCAATCGGAATCGGTGGCGCGAGGCAAATCTACTACCCAATTATTGTTGCCGGGCTGGTGTGTTGGTTTTCCTACCTTCTTCTGAGGGGGCGGTCGAGTGGTTGGGGGTATCTGAAACTGTCTCCCGAGGGCTTTGAGGTCGCAAACTCCGCTACCACGACCGCCAGTGGCGCGTGGGATGACGTGGTGGATGTCATTGACCACGCGCCGAAGGGCGCAGCACCGTACTGTCCGGCAGTGTTGGTGATGAGCGATGGTCCGCCTCAGGTCATCAAGAGCGTAGATGGTTACGGACCTTATGGAAGTGCGATCTACTGGGCGATCCGGCATTACTGGCTGCATCCGGAAAACCGTGGCGAACTCACAGATGGCCGGGCGATCGAACGGCTGCGGGCGCAGGATTTCGAGGTCGAATGATGCGTCGCGACCGGCGCCGCTGGTGGTTCGCGGCAGGCGGCCTGGGTTTGGCTGCCGCGGTGGTGGCTGCCGTGATTGTCGTGGTGCAGCGACCGATAGATGGCAGTCCGCAGGCTTTGCCACCGTTGCCCCCAGCACAGCAGCTGGGATTGCCGCAACAGTTGCTGCTGTCCCAGTCGATGCGGAAGCAACCGGTGGTCGGCTGGCGCGTGACGGCCGCTGAGTTGGGATTGCCGGCGGATTCCATGATCCGGCCGGAGGGCAACCTAGGGGACCGCGGCTTCTTTCTCGGTGTCTCGGGCGATGGGTGGCGAGTCGTCGGGGTCAATGTGGCGGATGGTCACCGGCTGTTTGCCCCAGTTCGGCTGGGTCCCAACGCACGTGCGGCCAGCACCCGGTGCTTCGTGAACGGGCCAGCAATGTTGCTGTGCGTGTGGGAAGCAGCAGAAGGACCGCGCCGAGCGTGGGTCGTCAACACCGAGACTGGGGCCGTGATGTTCGACGGCCCGACTGAGTTACGAGCATACGGATCAGGCCCCGAACCACGCTTGAGCCAGGTAGGTGGCTACGTGGTCGCCGCGGTGCCGGACAGTGGTGTTCATGGGGTTGGCCCGCATGCCGAGCTGACATGGTTTGTCCCGGGCGATGGTCTGCTCGGGGATTCTGCGGGACCCAATTCGGACCTTCAGCCGATGAAGTTTGCATCGCAAGGTGTTTTCAAGGCACCCGACGTCGTTTTCTCGGTCGCCGACGGCGTCTCGGTCAAGCCTTCAGCGGCGCGTGACGCATCAGTCGGAGGTGCCATCGTCTACGCCGGTGGGTTCGGGTTCAGCTACCACGATCAAGACGGCACGGACCGCGTTGCTCTGCTTGATGAATCCGGCCGGTTATTGGCGCAGATGGCCGGAGACCTTGTGAATACCTCGCCCGACGTGCCGATCGTGGAGGATGAGTCGCAGCTTCGAGTTGTCACGATAACTGGGCGGCAACTGCTCGAAATCCCCAAGCCGACGTTGCGGCTCTACGCGCGGCTCATCGGCACGACCCTGTACGTCGCCTCCGACAAGCGGCTTCGAAGTTGGCAGCAATTCGACCTGCGAACGGGTACCGAGGGAAAGGCCTGCGATGCCGAAGGCTTGTCCACCAGCTACATCGGCTCTGATGGCGCGATCGCCATCCTGACGGGCGAACCGTCATCGGTCGCCTATGGCATGGATATGGCGACATGCGAAACCGCGTGGGCCATGCCAGGCACAGGCTCCCCGGACGTGACTGTGCGCGAAGTATGGAGGGTGAACACCACGCTGTTGGGCCGTGGTGTGAATGACTTGTTTTCGCTTGTGCCGCAGCGTAAATGAGTAAATGAACTGAAACTAGTGAGAATCCCTGGACACCCTCGGCACCCTCGGCACGCTCGGTGGGGAACCTACGCCGTGACGGTGAGCTCGACGCGGCCGTCGGTACCCAGACTTTCCCGCTCGGTCAGCGCGGAGGTCTTGGCGACGAGCCGGACGCGGTCGGCGCGGAACAGGTCCTCGGAGTATTCGAAGGGCCGGCCGGTGGCATCCGAGGCGACACGCGTCATTGCCAACAGGGGAGTGCGCGTGGGGATTTCGAGCCAGGCGGCTTCGCGGGGGTTGGCGCTGACGACCTCGATGCTCTCGACCGACGTCACGGGTCTGAGGTCGTAGCGCACGGCGAGAATGTCGTACAGCGAGCCGCCGAGAGGCTGCTCCAGCAGGTCTGGCACCCGGTCGGCGGGGAAGTGCGCGCAGTCGACCGACAGCGGGAAGCCGTCGGCGTAGCGCAGCCGCTGCACGACGACGAGTTCGGTGTCCGGTTGGACCCCCAGGCGCTGTGCCTCGATGGCCGTGGCGCCGCGCAGGGCCGTGGAGAGCACGCGGCTGCGCGTGGTGGAATGCCCGCCCTGCTTGAGCCGGTTCGGCAGCCCGGACAGCTCGGCGACGTTGCGTTCCACGAGCACGGTCTTGATGAACGTGCCGCCCGCGCGCCCGCTGCGTCGCTCGAGGATCCCGGCGCGGCTCAGCGGCACCAGGGCACTGCGCAGCGTTGCACGGGACACTGCGAACTGCTCGGCCATCTCGCGTTCGGAGCCGAGGCGGTCACCCGGGCGAAGCGTGCCGGCGTCGAGCATGCTGACGATGCGGCGCCGCACATCCTCGGCTACCGGGCCGCCCTCGGACTCGTCCATGTGGTTCACCGTACCGACCTACTGTCACCCGGCGAGAGCGTCCAGGGATTCGGGGAGGATTTGCCCGCCGTCGACGACGATGGCCTGCCCGGTGAGATAGCGGGCCTCGTCGGTGGCCAGGAAGGCGGCGAGGTGGCCGATGTCTTCGGGAGTGCCCAGCGTCCCGGCCGGGATGGAGCGCGCCATGCCGGCGATGTAGTCCTCGCCCATCTCCTGCAGTCCCTCGGTGAGGATGTTCCCGGGCAGGATGGCGTTGACGGTGATGCGCTTGGCCGCGAGTTCGATTGCGGCCGTGCGCATGAAGCCCAGCTGGGCGGCCTTGGAGGCACCGTAGTGCGACCAGCCGGGGAAGCCGGTGATCGGACCGGTGATCGACGACGTGATGACGATGCGTCCGGCGCCGCTGCGGGTGAGCGCGTCGAGGCAGGCCTGCACGCTGTAGACGGTGCCCTTGACGTTGACGTCGAGCACTGTGGACAGGTCGTCGGGCGTCATGGTGGCCAGCGGTGCCTCGGGGAAGATGCCGGCGTTGGCGCACAGCACGTCGATACCGCCGAAGGCATCGACGGCGGCCTCGGCCATGGCCTGACAGGACCGGGGATCGGCGACGTCGACGGAGATGCCGATGACCTTGCCGGGCCCGAGCCCGTCGAGGCCGGCGACCGCGGTTTCGAGGTCGTGCAGCGACCGGGCCGCGACGGCGACGTTGGCGCCCGCGGTGGCGAAGACGGCGGCGATGCCGTAACCGATGCCCTTGGTGGCTCCGGTGACGACGACGTTCTTGTTGGCGAGATCGAACATGAGGCGCGTGTCCTGTCAGTCAGTGGGTGAGGGTCGGAGCGGCGGCAGGTCCCTCTACCCGGAACCACGACGGGTCGGTGAGGTAGGCCTGTGCCAATTGTGCAGTGCCAGCGGCGTATCGATGCCCGAGTGTCTGCGCCGGTCCCGATTCTGGATGGCTGCCGATCCAGGCCGTCAGCATCAGACGGCGCAGCATGACGAACGTGGGGATCTCGGCGAGGTCGGCGGCGGGGATGTCCCGGACACTGCGGTAGCCGGTGAGCCATTCGTCGATGATGCGCGCGGCGTCCGGGGTGTCCTCGACGAACGACACCACGGCACCGAGGTCGGCGAGATACCACGACCAGCCGCAGTCGTCGAAGTCGATGACGGTGATCTTGCCTTCGTGGACCATCAGATTCGACATCCGCAGGTCGGCATGGACCAGCCCGAAGCGATCGGGCCCCATGCCGTACTCGGTGAGGCGCTCGATGACCTTGCGCTCGGCCTCTTCGATGATCGTGGTGTCTTCGGCGCTGAGCGCCGGGGCGTCACGCCAGCTGCCCCAGCGACCGGCGGCGCCGAGCATCGTGTCCAGATCCCAGCGGAACCGCGTGAAGGTCTCGGGTCGCTGCCAGCGCTGGACGTGCTCGTGGAGCGTCGCGGTGATGGCGCCCAGCTCACTGAAACTGATGTCCGAGGCGTCGTCCTCGGCGATGGTGCCCTCGACGAACGTGAACATGTCGACCAGGCAGACGTCGTCGCCGATCCGGGCCTCCACCACGCGCCGGCCGTCGGGAGCGGGAATCACCTGAGGCGTCGTGATGGCGGAGTCGGACCGCAGGCTCTCCATCCAGTCGAGTTCGGATTCGATGGCCGCCAGCGAGTGGTAGCCGGGCCGGTGCACGCGCAGGACCTGGCGCTGCGTACCCGTTTCGGTCACGGTCTCGACCAGGAAGGTGCCGTTCTCCGAGTAGCTCAAGAGCGTCACGGTCGCCGACTCGAGCCGGTAATGCGGCAGCGCGACGCGGGCGAAGCGTTCGTAGTCGGCTAGGGCTAGGTCGCGGGCCATGTCGCTCATTGTGGCTCTCCTGAACTGCGGTGTGGGCACGGTCACGTTTTGGTCTGGTCTGTTGTACCCCATGCCGGAACGAAAGTGAACCAAATCTGAAAATTGGTAACACCGGTTTTACGCTGTGGAAATGCTGGGAGCGCGACGGCGGTTCCGTCACGAGTGCGCAGGTAGTGAAGGTATTGACCCGATCGGACCGGTCTGGTAGCAATAGCGCTGTGCCGATGGCCTGGGGGTCCATTGGTCCAATGGATAGCTCAACCACTGCTCGATAGAGCAGACCAAATAAATCAAAAACCGGCCACCGTCGGCCGGGCCCATCTCCCATCAGATCGGATCGGTTAGCACCCATGAGTGAGATCGACGATTACCCACGAACCGCCCCACCGACTTCGGTGCCGCCCGGCAGCGGCCCCGGTGTGCAGCGGCTCAAGCCCAACGCCGTCGGCTTGATCGGTGTGCTGTTCATGGCGGTGGCCACCGCGGCTCCGATCACGGCGATGGTCGGCAATGTGCCCATCGCCGTCGGGTCCGGCAACGGCGCTGCCGCTCCTGCGGGCTACCTCATCGCCACCATCGTGCTGGGGCTCTTCGCCGTCGGCTACGCGGCGATGTCGAAGCACATCACCGCAACCGGAGCGTTCTACGGCTACATCTCCCACGGTCTCGGCAGGGTCGTCGGACTGTCGGCCGGGTTCCTGACCGCGATGGCCTACATGGTGTTCGAAGCCGCGCTGGTCGGCATCTTCTCGTTCTTCTCCAGAGATCTGTTCGTCTCACTGTTCAACGTGCATTTGCCGTGGGTGTTGTTCGCGGTGGTGATGATCGTGGTGAATGCGGTCCTGACCTACTTCGACGTCAACCTGGCGGCGAAAGTGCTTGGCGTGCTGTTGATTACCGAGATCGTCATGCTGACTCTGATGGCCGGCTCGGTCGTCGTCACCGGCGGCGGCCCGGAGGGCTGGTCGTTCGGGTCGCTCAACCCGGTCAACGGGTTGAAGGGACTGGACGCCGTCGTCCCGAATCTGAGCGGTGGCGGCACCGTCGTTGCCGTGGGCTCCGCCGGCGTCGGCTTGTTCTTCGCCTTCTGGTCTTGGGTCGGTTTCGAATCCAGTGCCATGTACGGCGAAGAGTCCAAGAACCCGAAGAAGATCATCCCCATCGCCATCATGTCGTCGGTCCTGGGCATCGGCGCCTTCTACGTCGTGGTGTCGTGGCTGGCGATCGTCGGCACAGGTCCCACCAAATCCATTGCCCTGGCTCAGAATACGAACACCGCCAGCGAGATCTTCATGATCCCGGTGCGCGACCATCTCGGCGGCTGGGCCGTGACGTTGTTCCAGATCCTGTTGGCCACCGGCTCTTACGCCTGTGGCATGGCTTTCCACAACTGCGCAGCCCGCTACATCTACGCGATCGGCCGCGAAGACGTTCTGCCGGGCACCGCGAAGACGGTCGGCCGGTCACACGGCGTCCACGGTTCCCCGCATGTCGCCGGCTTCGTCCAGAGCGCAGTCGCCTTGGTGATCGTGCTCTGGTTCGCGGGCACCGGCCGCGATCCCTACGGTGACCTGTATGGCGTCATCGCGCTCCTGGGCACCGCGGCCATTCTGATCGTGCAGGCCTTGGCCGCGTTCTCCGTCGTCTCGTATTTCCATGTGCGCAAGCAACATCCGGAGACCGCGCACTGGTTCCGCACCTTGGTTGCCCCCGGACTCGGCGGCATCGGCATGCTCTACGTCATCTACCTGCTGATCAAGAACGCGTCGTTCGCGGCAGGTACGGCGAAGGACGACATCGTGTTCGCATCGATCCCCTGGGTCGTCGGCGGTACCGGCCTCGCCGGCATCGTCGTGGCGCTCGTGCTGCGGGCCCGGTCCCCACAGCGCTACGAACGGCTGGGCCGCGTCGTACTCGACGACGAACGTTGACGCCGGAGGCGTCCATCCAGCATCGCCGGCGCGTCGTCATTTAGCGTCGATCGCTTCTATCGCAAGGACAATGAAGATGGCTTTCTCCACAATCATGGACTCCAACAGCTATACCGGTGGGGGAGAACTCGACCCCACCACCGATACCATGGTCGAAAAGCGGCGATCGACGCTGGGCCCGTCCTACCGGCTCTTCTACAACCGGCCCGTCCACCTGGTGCGGGGCACTGGTGCGCACTTGTTTGATGCCGAGGGCAACAAGTACCTCGACGCCTACAACAACGTGGCCAGCGTCGGGCACTGCAACCCCCGCGTCATCGACGCCGTGACGCGCCAGATGGCGGAGCTGAACACCCACACCCGCTATCTGCACGGCGGCATCCTCGACTATTCCGAGCAGCTGCTCGCGACGTTCCCAGCCGAGATCTCGACGATCATGTACACCTGCACGGGATCCGAGGCCAACGACCTCGCCGTGCGGGTTGCCGAGCAGTACAGCGGTGGTACCGGGGTCATCGTCACCGAGGAGGCCTACCACGGCAACAGTGCGCTGATCTCGGCGATGTCACCCTCGCTGGGCGTCGGGGTGCCGCTGGGCACCAACGTCCGCACGGTGCCCGCGCCGGACTCCTACCGCATCGATCCGGCGGACCTGAGCCGCTGGTTCGCCGACCAGATCAGCGCCGCGATCGCCGATCTCGAACGGCACGGACACAAATTCAGTGCGCTGCTGCTGGATTCGATCTTCTCCTCCGACGGCATCTACGTCGACCCGTCGGTGCTGGGGCCGGCTGTCGAGGTGGTGCACCGCGCCGGCGGTGTGTTCATCGCCGACGAGGTCCAGCCGGGCTTCTCCCGCACCGGCGAGGCGATGTGGGGATTCCAGCGGCACGGTGTGGTGCCCGATCTGGTGACCATGGGCAAGCCCATGGGCAACGGCATCCCGGTTGCCGCGATGGCCGCTCGCCCGGAGATTCTCGATGTCTTCGCCCAGGAAGTCCCCTACTTCAACACCTTTGGCGGAAACCCGGTATCGATGGCGGCCGCGCAGGCCGTCCTGGACGTGATCCAGGGCGACGGGCTCGCCGAACATGCCGTTGCCGTGGGCGATCAATGGCGATCGGAGCTGCGGGCCCTGGCCAGGGACTACCCGTTCCTCGGCGACATTCGCGGTACCGGGCTGTATACCGGAATCGAGATCGTCACCGATCCGACGACAAAGGAGCACGACAGGGACGCAGCACAGCGCGTCGTCGACATGATGCGGGAAAACCGCGTTCTGATCTCCGTCTGCGGCGGGCATGGCAACATCCTCAAAGTGCGCCCTCCTCTGGTGTTCTCGATGTCCGACCTGGACTGGTTCATGACGGTGTTCTCGGCCGTCGTCAAGGAGCTCGCGTGAGCGCCTATCGCGAAGCGTTCGACGCCGCAGCCGAGCGGCCCGATGAGTTCTGGCTCACGGCCGCCCGCGCCGTCGACTGGACCGTCCCGCCGACCCGCGCCCTCGACGAATCGGCGGCGCCGCACTACCGCTGGTTTCCCGACGGGCAGCTCAACACCTGCTACAACGCCCTCGACCGGCATGTCGAGGCCGGCAACGGGGACCGTACCGCGCTCATCTACGACTCGGCGATGGTCGGTGTACAACAGTCCTTCACCTATGCCGAACTCCTCGATCGCGTAGCGCGCTTCGCCGGAGTGCTTGTCGCACAAGGGGTCACCAAGGGCGACCGCGTGGTGATCTATCTGCCGATGATCCCCGAAGCGGTCATCGCGATGCTGGCCTGCGCGCGAATCGGCGCCGTGCATTCGGTGGTCTTCGGCGGGTTCGCGGCCAAGGAGCTTGCCGCGCGCATCGACGACGCCCAGCCGGTGGCCCTGCTGACCGCCTCGGGTGGTCTGGAGCCCGGACGCACCGTCGAGTACCTGCCCGCCGTCGCCAAAGCGCTGACGCTGACCAGCGCCGCGCCGGCCACGGTGATCGTGAAGAACCGCGGCGAGATCGCCGGCGACGCCACCGATTATCCGGGCTATCTGGACTGGGATGAGCTGGTGGCGGCTGCCGAACCCGTCGCCGCCGTACCGGTGGCCGCCACCGACCCGCTCTACATCCTCTACACCTCGGGCACCACCGGTAAGCCGAAGGGCGTCGTGCGTGACAACGGTGGGCACGCCGTCGCGCTGTCCTGGTCGATGAAGAATGTGTACGACATCAGCGCCGGCCAGGTGATGTGGACCGCCTCGGACATCGGATGGGTTGTCGGCAGCTCGTACATCGTCTACGGGCCACTGATCGCCGGTGCCACCACGGTGCTCTACGAAGGCAAGCCCGTGGGCACCCCCGACGCCGGTGCCTTCTGGCGGGTCATCGAACAGCACAAGGTCGACGCGCTGTTCACCGCACCGACGGCGCTGCGCGCCATCCGCAAGGCCGACCCGAACGCGACGATGCTTGCCGAACATGACATTTCGACGCTGCGCACCCTGTTCGTCGCCGGTGAACGGCTGGACCCCGACACCTACGAGTGGGCGTCGACCGTCCTGCAGCGCCCCGTCGTCGACCACTGGTGGCAGACCGAAACCGGTTGGGCCATCTGCGCCAACCTGCGTGGGCTCGAACCGATGGCCATCAAGGCCGGTTCGCCGACCGTCCCCGTGCCCGGCTACCGCGTCGGCATCGTCGACGCCTCCGGTAACCCCGTCGCGGCCGGAGTCGAGGGCAACATCGTCATCAAGCTGCCGCTGCCGCCGGGCACCCTGGCGGGGTTGTGGCAGAACGACAAGGGATTCGTGCAGTCCTACCTGTCGGCGTTTCCCGGCTACTACCTGACGGGCGACTTCGGCTACGTCGACGACGACGGATACCTGACGGTGCTGGGCCGCACCGACGACGTGATCAACGTTGCGGGCCATCGGCTTTCGACCGGGAGTATCGAGGCGGTCATCGCCGGGCACCAGGCCATCGCCGAGTGTGCCGTCATCGGCATCCACGACGACCTCAAGGGACAACGCCCCAGTGGCTACGTGGTCCTGAAGTCCGGTGTCGATATCGGCCATGACGTGCTGCAGCAGGAACTCGCCGGGATGGTCCGCGACCAGATCGGCGCCGTCGCCACCTTCCATGACGTCACGGTCGTGGGCGCCCTGCCCAAGACCCGGTCGGGGAAGATCCTGCGAAAGACCATGCGGCAGATCGCCGAAGGGGCCGACTACGCCGTCCCATCGACCATCGAGGACAGCTCGGTGATCGACGCGCTGATCCCGGTGCTGCGGCCGAGCTAGTACCCCGTGGCGCAGCCCCTTGCGCCGAAACGGTATCCCCGCAGGCGGCTACTCGTACTTTTCCTGCTGGAATGCCGTTTCGGCGGGACGGGTAAGTTGGCGGCAATGTGGGGTTCTGTGGCGGTACTGGCGCTGCCGATCGCGTTCGATCCGGTGCGTCTCGGCGTCAATTTGTTGCTGATCTCGCGGCCGCGCCCGGCGCAGAACCTGCTGGTCTACTGGGTCGGCTGCGTGACCGCGAGCGTCGTGCTGCTCTTGCTCCCGCTGCTGGCGCTGCACTTCACCGATCTCGCGTGGGTACACGATCTGGCCAACCCGCGGACCAGCGCGAGCGCCACGATGCGGTACATCCAGGTGATTGCGGGCGCGCTGCTGCTGGCCATCGCGGCCATGGTGGCGGTGCGGACAGTGACGCGCAAGCGTGCGCCGGACGATGACGTTTCGCCCATCTCAAAGTTTTTGCAGCGTGGGCGGGAAGCTCCGCTGGAGGGCGCGTCGGCGGCTCAGCGGCTGCTGGCCCGCGCCCATCACGCGTGGGAGAGCGGCGCGCTGTGGGTTGCCGCGGTGGTCGGCTTCTGGGCCGGCCCGAACCCGTCTCTGGTGCTGTTCGCGCTCACGACCATCCTGGCGTCGGGCGCCGCGATCGGTACGCAGCTCGGTGTCGCGATGGTGTTCATCGTGATGAGCCTCGCCGTGGTCGAGATGGTGCTGGTCTGCAACGTCGTCACTCCGGCGAAAACCCAAGTGGTGCTGCGGAAAGTGCACGACTGGGCACGCGGCTACCAGCAGCAGATCCTTGTGGCGATCATGACGCTCGTCGGCCTGGCGTTCGTGGCCAAGGGCACCGGGTTGCTCTCGTAGTTCCCGCCGCGCGGGTCAAGCGCGACGGGGTGCGGCGAGGCGCTCGCGGCGCAGCAGGTCAACCTCGGGGAGGTCGAGGGGCGGTAGGTCGCCGACCACCTGGGACAGCAGGTAGTCGGCCAGCTCCGGGTTGCGGGCCAGGCATGGGCCGTGGAGGTAGGTGGCGACCACGCTGCCCTGCACGACGCCGTCGTAGCCGGAACCCGCGCGATTGCCGGCGCCCTTCTCGACGCGTGCCAGCGGCTGGGCCAGCGGACCGAGATCGGTTCCGCCACGGTGGTTTTCGAAGCCGGTGAGCTTCTGGGTGAGGCCGTCGATCACCGGCACCGAGGTCACTTCGCCGATGGTGCGCTCGGGCTGTGGAGAGGTTGTGACATCCAGGAGCCCGACGCCGTCGACGCGCTCGCCCGACGACGTCTCATACCAGTGTCCGAGCACCTGGATGGCAGCGCAGATGGCCAGCACCGGGGCGCCGCGTTCGGCCGCGCGCTGAAGCCCCGGGTACTGCAGCAGGTGCCGGGTCGCCAGGCGCTGCGCGTAGTCCTCGGCGCCGCCGAGGGTGTAGAGGTCCATCGAATCCGGCACCGGGTCGTTCAGCGTGATCTCGACGATCTCGGCGTCAATTCCCCTGAGCCGCAGGCGCTGTCGCAGGACGACGGCGTTGCCGCCGTCGCCGTAGGTGCCCATGACGTCGGGTAATACCAGGCCGATCTGGACCGATGCCTTTTTGCTCCTCGCGTCCGCAGTCACGCCAGCTCCCTATTCAGCTGCAGGAACGCCGTGTAGTTCGCGATCACCTCGACGTGGCCGGGCGGGCACGACTTGATGGCGGCCACGGTGTCGTGTACCAGCGTGTGGTCGACGCCCGCATAGCCCAGCCGCACCGCGAGATCGGTACCGCGCTCGCCGGCCGAGACGATGGGCGCCGGGAAGTCCACGAAGTGCTCGAAGTTCACGTCCCACAGCCAGGACAGGTCTTCGCCGTCGGGCACCTGGCCGTTCACCGAAATGACCGCTCCCGCAACATCACTGGAAACCATTGACAGCGCCTCCTGCCAGCCGGCGGGATTCTTGGCCAGCAGCATGCGCACGGTGTGCTCGCCGACCTGCAGGGTGCGGTACCGTCCCGCGACCTCGTCGACCGTCGACACCGCCGCCACCGCGGCGGCGGGCGACGCGCCCAGGGCGACCGCCGCAGCCACGGCCTGCGTGGCGTTGCCGCGGTTCACCGTGCCCGGCAGAGCTAGCATCATCGGCGCGGTAAAGCCTTCCGGCCCATAGATATTCGTTTCGTCGTACCACCACTGCGGGGTCGGCCTGGAGAAGTCGGTCCCGGTGGAGTGCCAGTGCCCGTTCTCCCGGACGATCACCTCGCCGCTGCGCGGGCAGCTCACCGAGTCGCCGGACCAGCCGCCGCCCGCGGCGACCCACACCACGTGGGGACAGTCGTACGCCGCGGAAGTCACCAGGACGTCGTCGCAGTTGGCCACCACGACGGCGTTCGGGTGCCGCGCCAACCCGGCGCGCAACGTGCGTTCGATGTGGTTGATCTCGCCGACGCGGTCCAGCTGGTCGCGGGACAGGTTGAGCAACACGATCACCGAGGGGTCCACCGCGTCGGATACGTGCGGCACGTGCATCTCGTCGACCTCGAGTGCGGCCAGCTCAGCCTTGCGTGAGCCGGCCAGCGCGGCGATCAGCCCGGCGTCCATGTTGGCGCCCTCGCTGTTGGAGGCCACGGGGCCGATGGTCGCCAGCGCGGCGGCCGTCATCCGCGTGGTCGTGGACTTGCCGTTGGTGCCGGTGACGACGACGGAGCGCCGTCCGGAACCGAGCTGTCCGAGGATCGACGGGTCCAGCTTCATGGCGACGAGCCCGCCGATCATGGCGCCGGCTCCGCGGCCCGTCACCCGCGACACCCACCGGGCGGCGGCGCCCGCGCCCAGCGCGACACGTCCTCGTGCGGTGATCATCCCCGGAATTCTAGGAGGACGGCCCCGAATGTGACGACACGTGTGAGGGCGCCCACTTACGGCAGCCGGATACTCGGCCGCTTGCGCACGATGCCGTCGTCGAGCATCTGCTGGAAGTGGTCGGTGACGGTCTGGTCGATGGGCCGGTACACCAAACCAAGCTCGCTCTGGCTGCGGCTGGCGTCGAAGACCAGGGGGTAGCCCACGTTGGTGTCGACGAAATCGCGCGTCAACCCGATGACCGGTGCGACGGCCTTTACCGCGACCTTGGGCACGTTCAGCCACGGGAACGGATAGAGCACGCCGAACTTCGCGCGCAGAATCTGGCCGATCTCCAGCAGGCTCAGCGAGGCGGCGTTGACGAGGTAGCGGCCGTGCGCTTCGGGGGTGTAGCCGGCCCGCAGGTGGGCATCGGCGACATCGCGGACGTCCACCACGCCCATGGTCAACTCGGGCGCACCGGTCAGCATGGTGCCGTCGGCGAACTGCTTCATGGTCGCCAGGCTCGCCGAGTCGCTGGCACTCGTCAGCGACGGGCCGAGCACCAGGCCAGGGTGGATGGTGACCAGGTCCCAGCGGTCCTGCGCCTCCTGATAGCGCCACGCCTCCCGCTCGGCCACGGTCTTGGAGTACGAATACGGCTGGTGGTCGACGCTGCTGGTGGTGTTCCACTGGTCCTCGGTGAACACGCCGCCGGGGACGTCGCGGGATTCGCGGGCGTCGCCGTAGATGGCGACCACGCTGCTGGTCAGCACCACGCGCTTGACGCTCTCGGTGCGGTTCACCGAATCCAGCACGTTGCGGGTGCCTTCCAGCGCCGGCCGGACGAGAGACTCGGCCGGGTCGGTGACGCCCTGCAGCAGGAACGGCGACGCGGTGTGCATGACGAGCTCGCAGCCGGCCATCGCCTCGTCGAAGCTGCCGGTATCGAGCAGGTCCGCTTTGAAGAGCTTGAGCTTGCCGGGATGGTCGGCCGACAACTTATGGAGGTGCTCCAGGCCGGTTGGCTTCTGCGGATTGCGTACCGTGCCGTGCACCGTGTGCCCGGCTTCGAGGAGGTAGCGAACGATCCAGCTGCCGATGTACCCGCTGGCACCCGTGACGAGTACCGGCGCGTTCGGGTCGATCGTGGTCATGCCCGTGACGATAACCGCGACCGCCTCGCCGAGGGCGAGCATCGCCTGATTCGGGCGGCGACACGCTGCGGGGCCCACCAGATATGGCTCGACTTGTCAGCGGTCCGTGCCATCCTTGCCACGTGGGCGAAACCAACCTCGGCTGGGGCCGACCGGCCACCGAGCCGGGCGCGGGTTGGGCTGTCGTCGATGTGGAGACGTCGGGCTTCGATCCCGGCCATGCCCGCGTCATCAGTGTCGCGGCGCTGGCCCTCGGGGATGACGGGAACGTCGAGCATTCCTTCAGCAGCCTGCTGAACCCGGGTGTGGATCCCGGCCCCACCCACGTGCATGGATTGACCTCCGAGATGCTGGCGGGCCAGCCGACCTTCGGTGACGTCGTCGGTGATCTGGTCGAAGTGCTGTCCGGCCGCACGCTGGTGGCCCACAACGCCGGTTTCGACTACTCGTTCCTGGCCGCCGAATGCGAACGCGTCGGCGCCGTGCTGCCCGTCGACAGCGTCATGTGCACCGTCGAGCTGACGCGCCGGCTCAACCTCGGGACCGAGAACCTGCGCCTGGAGACCCTGGCGACCCACTACGGCGCGACGCAAATTCGCCCGCACGATGCGCTGGACGACGCCATGGTGCTGGCCCAGATCCTCAAACCGGCGCTGGCCGCGGCGCGCGAGCACCGGCGCTGGCTGCCGATCCGCAATGTGGGGCGCAAGCGCTGGCCCAGCGGCGCCATCACCCATGACGAACTCCGGCCGCTGAAGGTGCTGGCGTCACGGCTGCCGTGTGCCTATGCCAACCCCGGCCGGTTCATGCCGGGCCAACCCTTGGTGCAGGGCATGCGGGTGGCGCTGTCGGGCGAGATGGTGCGCACCCACGAAGAAGTGATCGAGCGCATCGTGCACGTCGGGCTGTCGTACTCCGACAGCGTCGACGCCCAGACGTCGCTGGTCATCTGCAACGATCCGGTGCCTGCTCAGGGCAAGGGCTACCAGGCCAGGGAACTCGGGGTGCCGCTGGTTTCCGACACGGACTTCATGACGCTGCTCGGCCGCGTCGTCGGCGGGTCGGATGTCGAGGAGTTCGTCGACCGGACGCCGGCCGGCGATCAGTTCATGTTGTTTTAGCCCGCTTTTCCCCACGCTTGGCTCAAGGCCGCTCCGCCGGGGCATCTGACGACTTCGATCTCCCCAAGTCACCGCATTCAGACCCGCAGCGACATACTTCGGTGGTGCGAGAGCCGAGCGACGGCTCTTCGCGACGCTGCAGACACAGACCTGGTGATCGGAGTTACCTCTTGATTTTGCTCCATTCGTCGGCGGTGGAACTCGCAGCGGGTATTCGCCGCGGCGAATACACCTCACGAGAGGTGGTCGACGCGCACATTGACCGGATCCGGGCGGTCAACCCTGTCATCAACGCCGTTGTGGCCGAACGCTTCGACGCCGCGCGCGCTCAAGCTGATCAGGCCGACCGCGAAATACGGGCTGGGACGAGCACCGATGATCGTGCCCTGCTTGGGGTTCCGTTCACCGTGAAGGAGTCATTGGCGGTCGCCGGGATGCCCAACACGGCAGGTGTGGTCGCTCGCTCCGAGTACCGTCCCGATGCGTCGGCGACGGTGGTACAGCGTGTGATCGATGCCGGCGCCATCAATCTGGGTGTCACCAACACGTCCGAAGGGTGCATGTGGATCGAAAGCACCAACCGGGTGTACGGCCGCACCAACAATCCGTACCAACCCGGGCGCACTGCCGGCGGCTCCTCGGGCGGTGAGGGTGCCGTGATCGGGGCGGGAGGTTCCCCGTTCGGCCTCGCGACGGACACGCTGGGTTCGATCCGGGTGCCCGCGGCGTGCAGCGGCGTCTTCGGACACCGCCCATCGACGGGACTGCTGCCGCTCACCGGGGCATGGCCACCTCCGCACGGAGTCGCAAGGATGTGCTCGAACGGTGTGCTGACGCGCCGAGCCAGCGACTTGGTGCCGCTGCTGCGGATCATGGCGGGGCCGGATGGGATCGACCCGCTGACCGACGACATGCCGATCCATGACCCGGTTTCCGACCTGACGGGCCTGCGTGTCGTTCTCCTCGACGGCGGCTTCGCCCCCGGCTGCGGCCGCGATGTCCTGGCGGCCCGGGACCGCGCTGCCCAGGCACTTGAGACTGCCGGGGCGCGGGTCGAGTCCGTACACGTCAAACATCTGCGCCATGCCGGATTCCTCGCGGCGATCCACCTCGCCGAGGAGACCGGGGTGACCTTCCGCGAGACCCTTCACGGGGAAGGGGCTAGCCCGCTGGCACCGCGGGAAATGCTCGCCTACCGCGGAAACCACACCCCAGCAATGCGACTGCTCCTTCTGGGCGAGATGTTCGCGTCGGCATTGCCTCGCCCGGTCATCAGGCGTTTGACCGCGATGACACGGGAACTGATTGACACCGTCACCGAAGTGGTCGGTGATGGCGTCGTGCTGCACCCGACGATGTCGACCGCCGCCCCGCGGCATAGTCGGACGACCGGACGACCGTGGAAAACCAATGCGGTAGCGCCCTTCTGCCTTGCAGGTCTGCCCGTCACCCAGATTCCACTGGGACATTCGCCGCATGGGATTCCCAACGGGGTGCAGGCGATCGGTGGCCCTGGCAACGATCACCTCACCATCGGAACGGCAGTCGTCCTGGAACAAGCCTTCGGGGGGTGGCGGCAGCCGGAATCCCGGTAACGATGGTGTGCCGCTTGCGCGGGTGCCCCTGGCTAGCCCGCCATGCGGCGGCTGAACGTGCCGTGGAACCCGATCGGCAGGTGGTGCTCCAGATGCGCGGTGGCCAGCGGCCCGTCCTCGATGGTGCGGGCGTCGAAGATCACCAGCTGCGAATGATGGCTCCGCAGATCGTGATTGAGCACCAGTAGCCAGCCGTCGTCCTCGGCGGCAGTGCGGGAGCGGGGTACGAACAACGGCTCGCCGGTCTGGGCCAGCCCGAAATCGAAGGTGCTCTGCACGCCGGTGCGGTGGTCGATGCGCGTCACCGCGTTGTAGTGGCCGACGTCCTCGGTGGCCCTGCAGGCGTAGGTGACATTGTGTTCCTGTGTCGAGCGGCGCCAGTCGTACTGCGGGAATTCCATTGGCGCCGTATCTGATAGCACCGTCTCGGTGATGCGTCCGGACGTGCTGATCCGGAACCGCGACAGGTGTCCGCGGGGCCACTCGTCGATGGTCAGATGCGCGCGGGGATCGGTGGGGTCGGCCGGCTCCTGCCAGGCCTGTCCGAGCTTGCGCCAGACATCGGGCTCTTCGAACCGGAAGAACTCCACCACAGTGTCGGAGCCGTCTTCGAAGGCATTGGTGACGTGGACGTGGGTCAGCGCTTCGTGCTCGATGATGCGCGGCTTGGCGCCGTCGCGGGGTACCAGGGCGAAGCGCGTCGACCCGTTGCGGGCCTGATGGTCCAGGGCCTGTGCCAGGGATCGGGTGCGCAACAGCGTCGGGATGTTGGGCCGCAATGGATCCAGGACGAACACCATGTGGTTCTCGGTGAGCGCGAAGTCGTGGTTCCACACCATGTCCCACAGCTTCAGCGAGCTGATCTGGTGGCTGCGGCCGGCACGATCCACCTTGAAGCACCGCAGCCGCGGCGTGGGCAGCAGATCGAGGCCGAAGTTGTAGACCTCGCCGGTGTGCGGATCCCATTTGGGGTGGGCGGAGAAGGAACCGAGGTAGCCCAGCCGGTCGCCGTCAAAATGCTTGTACCCCAACGTGTCCAGCGAGTCGGGATCGATCTTGTAGGGCGGCCCGCCTTCCCACATGGCGAGCAGGTCGCCGCAGATGGTGGCCATGTTGGTGTTGCCGGTGTTGGCCGGCGGGAGCAGATTGCCGCGCAGCGTGGGGGCGTTGGTGGTGATGCCGCGCTGGCTCATCACGTCGCCGCCGCGGTACTGCTTGGTGCGCACGTAGCGGTTGGTGAAGCGGACGGTCTTTCCGTCGAGGACGAACCGGGACACCATGCCGTCGGCATCGAACATGGTCTTCAACACGGTATCGCCGACCTCGAACTTGCCGGGCCCGATGCGGAACAGCGTCCCGGTCAATTCTTCCGGCAGGGCGCCGTCGATGCGGGCGACCTGGTAGTCCATTTCGTCGTACAGGGATGCGAATGCGCGGCCATGGAGCTGCTTGAGTGTCGGTCCCGCGGGCACTGTGGCGGTCATGAATCCCCCATCTGATGACGTGTGTCCTCAGTTTTGATCCGCGGGGTCGTCGCTGTCAAGGGTTCGCGACGAACGGTCGCTCGGCGGGGCGCTGGCGAGTTATCCGCCGAACAGCAGATACAGACCGGTGAACGTGTAGCCGACCATCACCAGCATCATCGCCAGCTGGCCGGTGAGCTGATGCCGCTTGGGCAGCACGCGCAGCGCGCAGTCGTGCGCGGCGACGACGCCGGCGATGTGCCCGGCCACCACGAACAGCACCTTGGTCGTGGCCAGGACCGATGGATGCATGGACAGCAGGTAGTACACGTGCGCGTCGTGCCGGCCGAGCAGCAGGAACACGGTCTGCTGACCTTTCTCGACGAGGTAGGTCAGGTAATGCGCGAACACGTAGCCGATGACGATCGGGATGAGGGAGTGCGCCATCAGGCCGGGCAGCTGCCGGCGCCGGGCCCGGTCCACCCCGCCGGTAGCGCGGGCGGCGAGGCTGAACGACAGTGCCACGGTCGTGACAAACACCGCCAGTCCAACGGTTTTCATCGCGGTGACTTGCCACCCGCCATGCGTATGCGCTTCGACGAAACCCCGCCACGCCGGCGTCGCCGAGAAACTGTCGAAGGCCGTCGAGCCGAGCAGCACCGCAAGCACTGTCACCGTGGCGGGCCGAATCGGCAACGTGGGCAGGTGGTTGAACGGATTGCCGACGGCGATCTGCCCATCGGCGCCCCGCCGCGCCGGAGCGCACCGCGAAGCCACGACGCTGTACACCTCGAACGGGTCGGCGTGCGAGCACCACCGGGTGCCGCACGCCGCGGCCCCGGCCAGCGTCACCCCGAGATAGCTCAGCAGCCAGATTCGCACGGCGACAACCGAACCCGGATCGGGACTGGCCAGCTCGAGCCAGACGAACGCGAACAGGCCGGCCGCCGCGGGCCAGTAGCCCAGCCGCGCGGGATACGCGTCCCGGCTCAGTCGCAGCAGCCGGGTGATGGTCCGCACCGGAGACAGCACGCGCCACACCGGACCGAAAAGCACTGACAGCGCGACGATTCCGACCCACAGCAGCACGTAGAACACACCTGGCAGCGGGTTGCCGGAACCGGGCGGTCCGACGGCCGAGGCCACCGCGACCCAGGCGGCGAACGACAGGGCCAGCAGCCCGACCGTCCACCGGGTGGCGGGAGCGTCCACGGCCGTTGTCACCCACCGCGGCAAGGCCCGGCCTGGCGTTTCCGGATCGAACCGTGGCTTGCGCCAGGCCAGTGCCACCACTGCGAAGGTGAAGGTCAGCGCCCACGCCGCGCCGATGAGGGCGTACGTCAGCGGGATCGGAAGATCACTGGACCCGCCAAGTCCGTGCGCCAGGACAGTTGAGGTCACCGCGTCGGGACGCACAACGTCTACTGCACCGTGATGGTGGCGACAGTCTTGTCCAGGTGGTGCAGTTCGACGTCGACCTTGCCCGGTACGTCCACCGTGAACTGGAACTGCTGGTCCTTCTCCGCCTTGATGTCGAAGGTGTGCTCGGGGTTCGAGTGCACGTGCAGCTGGTCGGGGACGTCACTGTTGACGCGGACGATGATCGGCTGGGAGAGCTTGGCCTGCACCTGCTGGTTGATCGGTGTCGCGGTACCGCCCGCGATGGTCACGTCGATGTAGACGCGCGCCGGCGGGGCCTGCGGATTGCTCAGTTGTGTTGTGCCCGTTGCGGTGGCGCTGGAAGAGCTGCCGGACGCCGACTCGTTCTTGCCGCAGCCGGCGAGCGCCAGCGCCACGACGCCGGCCACGGCGAAGGTCTTCACAAAGGTCACGGGGAACCATCCTCATCAGTCGAACCTGTTGTCTCCGAATCGGTTTCGTCGCCGCCGGAGGTTGAGCTGCCTGATTCGTCCTGGCCTTGGGACCGCCTGTCCCGCATGGCCACCCAGGCCACCACGCCGGCCACGACGAACGCCGGGGCGAACGCCGGCAGTGCCAACAATAGCGAGTGATCGGCCAGATGGGTCACGGCTGTCCGACGGGTTCCCTGGTCTCGGTGGTGCTGAACTGCTCGCGTGAATTGATCCGTCCCGCACCCCAACTCAGCAAGGCGATCAGGATCAGCGAGCACACCAGCACGATCATGGACGCCGCCGGGTACAGCCACGACGGGACGTCGAGGTTGCGTTCGCGCTGCAGAACCTTGATCTCTTCCATGAAGTCACGGGTCGTCGAGATCGCCGGTGTCTCCTCGGCGCCGATACCGGGATCGGCGGGCAGATAGACCGGGACCGCGGCCATGGTCCGGCCGTCCTGCACGCGCAGCACGGTTTTCCAGGTGCCCCACACCGGGATCGGCCGGGTCGACCGGTAATGGCCGGGACCGACCTGCTGGAGGTGGTCGACCACCAGGCCGCGCTCGTGGTCAAGCTTGCCCTGCCAAGCCATCAACGTCACCCATTCCGGGTCGTTGCCGATCAGGTTGGTGGGCGTGATCTGAACATCGGCGTTGACCAGGCGCTGACCCTGCGGGCTCGGCGCGTCGGTGAGGGTGAGCTGCGCGCGGGCGTGTTCGGGAACGGTGATGTGCAGGCCGTTGGCCACGCCACCGGCGATCACCAGCACCGTGGCGACCACGATGCCGATGCCGACCGGGCGTGCGGGCAGGCGCTGGCCGGTGAGCACGAGGGCCAGCAACGCACCACACATGCCCATGCCGATCGCGACTGGCGTCGACATCGTCAGCGCCTCACCCCACATGCTGTTCGGCCACGGGGTGCGGAACATGGCGTCGACCCAGAAGGACTCCAGCCACATGCCGACGGTGCCGACGCCCAGGCCGGCCACCGCGCCGAAGAGGATGGGCCGCTCGGCCAGCGGCGTCAGGCCGATCAGTTCCACCACGATCGCCGAGCCCAGGTAGAGCGCACACCAGCTGTAGGGAGAACCGAGGACGGGCCCGACCATCAAGGCAACCAGGCCGCGGATGAACAGCGCGAAGGCGATGGCGCCGAACGTGGCGTAGCGACCCAGCGTGAGGCGGGTGGCCACCAGCGACATGGCGGCCGCTGCGGCGATCAGCATGGGGTGCAGCACCAGCCGGAACTGTTCGACACCGAAGTCGTATTCGACGGGGAACACCGACAGGCCGATCACCAGACCGCCGAAGGCGAAGTACGGCAACACTTTGTTGCGGGCGGGCGGTGCATCGGCGCCCATCGCGATATCGCCCTCGCGTTCCAGCAGCAACATCGCCACCAGGGACAGTCCGGCACCGCCGATGAGCATCAAATGTGTTGGGCCCCAGAGCGTGACGTCCTGGCCGAAGATGCGGTGCCAGATGTCGTCGAGGGGAAAACCGATCAGCGCGTACAGGCCGCAGCCGGCCATCAGGATGCCGCCGACGGGCGCGTACCAGGTTTTGGTGATCTTGATGGCCGCCGGGCCGGGCTTGTCGTACGGCAGGATGATCGACAGCGATCCGGCGATGAACAGCAGGAACAGCCCGACCAGGATGAAGTAGTGCGCGGGGTTGGCCAGCGGGCCGGCATCGCGGCCCTTACCGATGTGCAGGCTGACATCCCAGATGAAGCCGAACATCGCGCAGATGATCGTGGAGATGAACAGCAGTGAGGGCAGGGCCACCCAGCTGGGCCGGTTCATCTTGCGGCCGGCCGCCTCGGCCAGGTCCTGCAGCCAGGTGATGCGGCGCTGCCGATGCAGATAGCCGATCCACAATAGGCCCGCGGTGATGATGCCCGTTGCCACGGACATCCCGATGACTTGGTCGAGGGCAGCGCCCCCGCCTTCGGTTCCGGCTGCGGCCACCACGGTGACCTGCCCGGCGAGCTGTGCTGCCATGTTCCACCCCACTATGTAGATGAACCCTGAACCTTACTCGTCGGTAATATTGCCAGAAGACCGCGTTTGAAACGGGAGTCCGTCTTCCTTCTCCGGATTTTGACATCATGTGGCAGTCGGAGGGAGGGGTTGCGCCAGATGGCTGACGACGGATCGCGCACCGGTTCGGGCACCGCGTCGCAGCGCAAGTACTCCGGCAGGTCAGCGGAGGAGCGACGGGCGCAGCGGCGTCGGCTGCTGCTGGACGCGGCCGAGGCGCTGTGGCGCGAGGGCGGGCTGTCCGCGCTGAGCGTCCGCGCCGTCTCGGCCCGCGCCAAACTGACCGACCGCTACTTCTACGAGCAGTTTGCCGGCCTCGGTGCGCTGATCGGCGCCGTGATCGACGACGTGCTGGAAGGGCCCTTCGCCGCCATGCTGGGCGCCCTCAATTCACCACCGTCGGTCAGCGTGAGTACTCGGCTGACGCTGGCCCTGGCCGCCTTCATCGAGCACGCCGAGAACGATCCGCTGGCGGTGCGGATCTTCCTGACCGATGCCCGGCACATCGAGTCCGTCGCCGAACACATCCGGGTCGCCCAGCATCGCGTGGCCGCCGCGGTCCTGGCCTTGCTGCAGCCCAACAAGGATGCCGATCAGGAGAGCTTCGATGCGGCACTGTTCTGCGTCGGCGGAGTCGCGATACTGCTCAATGAGCGGCTGCTCGATCCCGCGAAAACCGTTACCGCAGAAGACTTTGCGGGACAGACAGTCCGGTGGTGTGCCCGGATCTTCAGTGCCGTCGAGGATCCGGGCACCCCCGAAAGGTGATCAGGACAGCGCTTTGGCCTTGAGTGCGTCGAACTCGGCCTGGCTGATTGTCCCCGCGTCCAGTAGAGCCTTCGCGTCGGCGATTTCCTGGGCCAGAGAATGGCCCGCCGCCTCCCGGATATAGGCGTCGGTCTCCGACTTGGCCGCGGCGGCCGCTTCACGCGCGCGCTCCGCCATCCCGGGCCCACGCGCGATCAGATAGATCAGAGCCGTCAACCACGGGAACAAGATCAGGAAGACAACCCAGATCGCCTTGGCCCAGCCCGATGTTTTGTGGTCACGCCAGAGCAGATCGCCAAGGATCTGGAACAGCACCAGCAGGTACGCGATCCAGGCGAAGATGATCAGGAAGTGCCACAGAAAATCCCAGCTAGATCCCCAGTTCATGGTTTCCCTCCGTGTCGGCGGCCGCGCAGAAGCTACGCGACCGTCAGTTAATCACGAGCGGCACGGTTCACGGCAGATACCACGGCCCGCAGCGACGCCGTGGTGATCGACGGCGCGATGCCGACACCCCACACCGACTTGCCGCCGATCGAGGCCTCGACGTATGCCGCGGCTTGGGCCTCCTCGCCGGCGGACATGGCGTGCTCGGAGTAGTCCAGTACGTCGACGTCGAACCCGACGGCGCCCAGGGCGTCGATGAAGGCCGCCAGCGGGCCGTTGCCGGCGCCGACGATCTCGCGCTCTTCACCGTCGATCTTGACGATCGCGGTGATGGTGTCGGTGCCGCCGTCCTCTTCGGATGCGTCGACCTTCTGGCGCATGCGCTCCAGCGGGGTGATGGGCGTCAGGTACTCCTCGTTGAAGACGTCCCACATCTCCTTCGGGGAGACCTCGCCGCCCTCGCCGTCGGTGATCTTCTGGATGGCCTGGCTGAACTCCATCTGCAGCCGGCGCGGCAGCACCAGCCCGTGGTCGGCCTTCATGATGTACGCGACCCCGCCCTTGCCGGACTGCGAGTTCACCCGGATGACGGCCTCGTACGTGCGGCCCACGTCTTTGGGATCGATGGGCAGGTACGGCACCTGCCACAGGATGTCGTCGACGTCAGTGTCGGCGGCATCTGCGTCCACCTTCATCTGGTCCAGGCCCTTGTTGATGGCGTCCTGGTGGCTGCCCGAGAAGGCGGTGTACACCAGGTCACCGCCGTAGGGGTGGCGCTCGGCGACGGGCAGCTGGTTGCAGTACTCGACCGTGCGTCGGATCTCGTCGATGTTCGAGAAGTCGATCTGCGGGTCGACACCGCGGCTGAACAGGTTCAGGCCCAGTGTCACCAGGCAGACGTTGCCGGTGCGCTCACCGTTGCCGAACAGGCAGCCCTCGATGCGGTCGGCGCCGGCCAGATAACCCAGCTCGGCGGCCGCGACGCCCTCGCCGCGGTCGTTGTGCGGGTGCAGGCTCAGGATGATCGAGTCGCGCGGGGCCAGGTGCCGGTTCATCCACTCGATCGAGTCGGCGTAGACGTTCGGGGTGGCCATCTCGACGGTCGCCGGCAGATTCACGATCAGCGGCCGGTCGGGGGTGGGCTGGACTACTTCGGCCACCGCGTTGCAGACCTCGACTGCGTATGCCAGCTCGGTGCCGGTGTACGACTCGGGGGAGTACTCGAAGCGCCACAGCGTGCCCGGGTGTTTCTTGGCCTCCTCGACGCACAGCTTCGCGCCGTCGGTGGCGATCTTCTTGACGGCCTCGCGGTCCGCGCGGAAGACCACGCGCCGCTGCAGGATGGACGTCGAGTTGTAGAAGTGCACGATCACGCGCGGGGCGCCGTTGCACGCCTCGAAGGTGCGCTCGATCAGCTCGGGCCGGCACTGCGTCAGGACCTGGATGGTGACGTCGTCGGGGATGGCGCCCTGCTCGATGATCTCGCGGACGAAGTCGAAGTCGGTCTGGCTGGCCGACGGGAAGCCGACCTCGATCTCCTTGTAGCCCATGCGGACCAGCAGGTCGAACATCCGGCGCTTGCGCTCCGGGCTCATCGGGTCGATCAGGGCCTGGTTGCCGTCGCGCAGGTCGACCGCACACCAGCCGGGCGCGGCGGTGGCGACCTTGTCGGGCCAGGTGCGGTCAAACGGAACGTTCGCGGTACCGAATGCCGGGCTCCCGCCCGGCACCTCGTCGGCGAAGCTGCGGTACCGGCTGACGGGCATCGCGGAATTGCGCTGGGTGTTCCAGGCCGGCTGGCCTTCGCGGCGCGGGCCGGCCGGAGTGGTGATGGTGCGTACCGACGAGAAGGAATCGGCAGAAGAATCGGGAGAGTAAGTGGTCACGGTGGTTTGCTCCGGTCTGTCTGGATGGGACCTAGAAGGTCAGGACCGGCGCATCGTCAACCCCCGCGACGGGAGGCCGGTCGGATCAGACCCCGTCGCGGCGTCCGAGGAGGAGCACCCGCGCGTTAAACATCACTGCCGAGTTTACTCCGGTCCAGTAGTTCCCCAAAACCCGGTCGAACCCTCTCGTGCCAAGTTCCTGGCCAGGTGTAATGGCCGCGGCGCCGATTGTGCCGATACAGTTCGTCCGTGTTGACGAGATGGTTGTTGAGCCTGGACCGGAGCTGGAAGATCGGCATCGCGGTCGCGCTCACCGTCGTCGTCGGCCTCGTGGTGTGGCAGACCGAGTTCCGCGGGCCGACACCGGAGTGCAAGCCGGTGCGCGACATGCTCGACTACAACAAGGCGCAGGCCGTGCAGATCGAGTCGAAGATCGACAAGAACGGCAACGGTGTTCCGACCATCGCCGAGGAGACGGCTTACCGGGCCTGGGCGGACGGCATGGCCGAGCGGGCGCAGAAGGTCACCGGTGACAAGGTCGCGGCTCACGCGGTGCAGCTGGCGACGCTGGCGTCGCAATTCGCCTCGGCGCTGGACGCCTACCGGATCGCGGCGCAGGGCCGGGCGCCCGGCGCGCCCGCGCCGACCGAGGCCTACCAGCTGTCAGCGATCAACGCGCAGATCACAGAGCAGATGAAGGCACTGACCGACGCCTGCCCGGCACAGCGGAAACTGACCGACATCTTCTAGACGGGCCAGTTCAGGACGACCTCGTCGAGCGGTAGCCGTTCACGAGGCCGGCCGTCGCGCTCGGCGATGTCGGGACCGGCCTGCGCGTAGTCACCGAGGGTGCCGACGGCGATGACCATCAGTGGGTGCAACGTCCCGGGCAGGCCGAACGCCTCGGCGGCGCCCGGCACGTCGAAGCCGGCCATCGGATGCACGATGAGGCCGCGGGACACTGCCTCGACCGACAGATTCGCCATCGCGGAACCGGCATCCACCGCGCTGTACAGCGCGGTTTTCTCGTCGGGTCCCGCGTCGGCGCACAGCAGGATCAGCGCCGACGCGGCATGGGCGTAGCTGTTGCCGCGTCGCAGCAGTCCGGCGAGAGTGACGAACGTCTCGTCACCCCGAACCCCCACGATGAACCGCACGGGTTGGCGCCCGCCCCAGGTGGCCGCCCACCGCGCCGCCTCCAGCAGTGCCGCCAGATCCTCATGCGGCAGTTCGGCATTGGGGTCGAAAGCACGTGGGCTCCAGCGGGCGGCGATGTCGGGATGGATCGGGACCGACGTCGCGGCGAGTCGATCAGACGCGCGATGCACGTCTGCCAAGCTACCGGGCAACAAAATCGGCTTCGCCCCTCCCTTATCCTTGTGGGCAGCATTGATGCGAATGCAAGCTGGCCAATTCAGAGAAGGAAACGCGAACAGTGGCGCTCGTCGTCCAGAAGTACGGCGGATCTTCGGTGTCGGACGCCGAGCGAATCCGTCGAGTCGCCGAGCGGATCGTCGAAACCAAGAAGGCCGGCAATGACGTCGTCGTCGTGGTCTCGGCCATGGGCGACACCACCGATGATCTGCTGGATCTGGCCCGTCAGGTTTCCCCGGCGCCACCTGCCCGCGAGATGGACATGCTGCTCACCGCGGGTGAGCGCATCTCGAACGCGCTGGTCGCCATGGCCATCGAGTCCCTCGGCGCGCAGGCCCGGTCGTTCACCGGCTCACAGGCCGGCGTGATCACCACCGGCACGCACGGCAACGCCAAGATCATCGACGTCACCCCGACCCGGCTGCGGGAAGCCCTGGACGAGGGATTGATCGTGCTGGTCGCCGGCTTCCAAGGCGTCAGCCAGGACAGCAAGGACGTCACCACGCTGGGCCGCGGCGGCTCGGACACCACCGCCGTGGCGCTGGCCGCCGCCCTGCACGCCGACGTCTGCGAGATCTACACCGATGTTGACGGCATCTTCACCGCCGACCCGCGCATCGTGCCCAATGCCCGCCACCTGGACACCGTCTCCTTCGAGGAGATGCTGGAAATGGCGGCCTGCGGAGCCAAAGTGTTGATGCTGCGCTGCGTGGAATACGCCCGCCGCTACAACGTTCCGATTCACGTCCGGTCCTCGTACTCCAACAAGACCGGCACCATCGTCAAAGGATCGATCGAGGACATCCCCATGGAAGACGCCATCCTCACCGGAGTCGCCCACGACCGCAGCGAGGCGAAAGTCACCGTTGTCGGCGTGCCCGACGTTCCGGGCTATGCCGCCAAGGTGTTCCGCGCGGTCGCTGACGCCGACGTGAACATCGACATGGTGCTGCAGAACATCTCGAAGGTGGAGGACGGCAAGACCGACATCACCTTCACCTGTTCGCGCGAGAACGGCCCGGGCGCCGTCGAGAAGCTGACGTCGCTGAAGGACGAGATCGGTTTCTCGCAGGTGCTGTACGACGACCACATCGGTAAGGTGTCGCTGGTCGGCGCCGGCATGCGCAGCCACCCGGGCGTCACCGCCAAGTTCTGCGAGACGCTGGCCGCGGCCGGCGTCAACATCGATCTCATCTCCACCTCCGAGATCCGAATCTCGGTGCTGGTCAAGGACACTGAGCTGGATACGGCTGTCGCGGCGCTGCACGAGGCCTTCGGCTTCGCCAGCGAAGAGGCCGCGGTGGTCTACGGCGGGACGGGGCGCTGACATGGTCGCGATCGGTGTCGTAGGGGCGACCGGCCAGGTCGGCCAGGTCATGCGCAAACTCCTCGAGGAGCGCGACTTCCCGGCGAGCTCGGTGCGGTTCTTCGCCTCGGCGCGGTCCGAAGGTAAGAAGCTGACGTTCCGCGGCCAGGAGATCGAGGTCGAGAATAGTGAGACCGCCGACCCGTCGGGCCTGGACATCGCGTTGTTCTCCGCCGGCGCGACCATGTCGCGGGTGCAGGCGCCGCGTTTCGCGGCCGCCGGTGCCATCGTCGTCGATAACTCGTCGGCGTGGCGCAAGGATCCCGATGTGCCGCTGGTGGTTTCGGAAGTCAACTTCGACCGGGATGTAGCTGGCCGTGTCCTCCCCAAGGGCATCATCGCCAACCCGAACTGCACCACCATGGCCGCCATGCCGGTGCTCAAGCCGCTGCACGACGAGGCCGGCCTGATCCGGCTGATCGTGTCGAGCTACCAGGCAGTGTCGGGCAGTGGCCTGGCCGGTGTGGACGAGTTGGCCTCGCAAGCCCGCGCGGTGATCTCGGGCGCCGAGCAGCTGGTGCACGACGGATCGGCGCTGGAGTTCCCCGCGCCCGTGAAATACGTTGCGCCCATTGCCTTCAACGTCATTCCGCTGGCCGGCTCGCTGGTTGACGACGGCTCGGGTGAAACCGACGAGGACCAGAAGCTGCGCAACGAGAGTCGCAAGATTCTCGGCATCCCGGAGCTCGCCGTGAGCGGCACGTGCGTGCGCGTGCCGGTGTTCACCGGACACTCGCTGTCGATCAATGCCGAGTTCGCGCAGCCGCTTTCGGCGGAGCGGGCCCGCGAGCTGCTGGCCGACGCGGCCGGTGTCTCGCTGGTCGACGTGCCGACGCCGCTGGCCGCCGCCGGCGCCGACGACTCGCTGGTGGGTCGCATCCGCCAGGACCCGGGTGTGCCCGACGGTCGTGGCCTCGCGCTGTTCGTCTCGGGGGACAACCTGCGAAAAGGTGCGGCACTCAACACTGTTCAGATCGCCGAACTGCTCGCCGCCAAGTAGATATCCGCCAAATCGACGAAATGGTTGCTGCCACCAGGGTGTCAGCAACCATTTCATTGTTTTCGGCCCTGATTGTCGCGGCGCCGATCGCGCGGGCCGATCCGCCTGCGCCCGTGCCCACACCGGTACTCAAACCGCTGACGGTCGGTGAAGTGACGCGCATCGGTCCAGTGGCCGGAACCGGCACGCCGACAGCCGATTACGGCATCGGGGCCACCGATCTCTGTGAGTTCATGGAGTTCCCCAGCGGCATCCTGGAAATCTGCGGCGACAGCTTCGCGGGGCAGGGTGTCGGATTCGGCGGCTGGTACGCGCCCGTCGCGCTGCATGTCGACACCGACTCCGTCAATTCACCCGACGGACTTCGCTACCGCGGCGCCACGGGTATCGACAAGCCACTGCTGGCCGACCCCAAAGTTCCTGGCACGTCCCAACTTCCGGCCGGTGTGGTCAGCATCAACAGGGAAAACTACGTGCTGATCACCACCACCAAGGACCTGGTGCCCGCCAGTTCGCGGCTGGTGAAGGCCGACCCCGCGCGCGGGGCGTGGCCGACCGTGCCGGGGTCCGTGCGGCTGGCCAAATACGCCGGGGGAGCGCAGAGCCAGATCACGGGGTACTACGACCCGGTGCCCACCGCCGACTCGCCGCGTGGCTGGGTGTACATCGTCGCCAACAACTTCGACCGCAGCAGTCCGGCCTTCCTCTACCGCGCGATGCCGCAGTCGTTCACCGACCGGTCCAGCTGGCAGGGCTGGTCCGCTGCCGCGGGCTGGGGTAAGCCGCCAACCCCGTTGTGGGGCGACCGAATCGGTGAGATGAGCATGAAGCAGGTCGACGGCAAGACCGTGCTGTCCTACTTCAACGGCAGCACCGGCAACATGGAGGTCCGGGTCGCGAACACGCCGACCGAGCTGGGTACCGCCCCGGTCACCACCGTGGTGGTCGCCGGCGGCTGGCCTGAGCAGGCCGACGAACTGCCTGCGCCACAGGACAATCAGCTGGCCCAGCCGTACGGCGGCTACATCTCTCCGGGCTCGACGCTCGACGAGCTGCGGATCCTGGTCAGCCAGTGGAACACCACGCCACGCGATACCGCGCCGTACCGCGTCATCCAGTTCGCGGTGAATCCGGTCAAGCCGTAGGTGCCGTCAGCGCAGCACCAAGTCGACCCCGGCGCTGTCGAACACCTCAAGCAGCCCGGTCCAGGTGTGGGAGTCCAAGGCCTTCTTGACTTTTGAGCTGTCGGTCAGCACGAAGCGGAACGGCTCGTCGTCCGGGGTGCCGAAGTCGCCGCCGAGGCAGTCGGCCAGTGCGTCGAGATTGCTGCCGAAATAGCCGCCGGGGCCGCCCACCGCATGGCCCAACTCGGTGAAAAGGTCTGCGCGGGAACGGATGTGCGCGCCACGCACGGTGAAGGTCTTCACGCTCCTCCAATCTGGCAGAACGTCTCGTAGTGATCGCCGGTGTAGAAGAACTCCGGTGGGTTGGCCGGCGGCTCTCCGCCGGTGATGACTCTCCGCGTGCCGCGGGTCTTCGCGCCGGGCGTCGGCACCGTGTACTCGTGGTAGTAACCGCGCTGCTGGTTGGGCAGCCGGTGCTCGAAATTGCCGAACACGATGCCGTCCCGCGAGGAGGGGAACGGCCCGCCGTGGTGGATCAGATTGACGGTGGTGCCGGCCTCGGCAGGCAGCGACGACAGCTGGCAGACGGGCAGCCCGGACGTGCTCTTGGCCGTCGACGACGGCCCTGCCGACGGCGCATGCGACGCGGCCGTCGGACCCGGCCCGGTCAGCGTGGCGGACTGCCTGGCACACGCCGGGATGAGGGGCAGAAGCAACGCGGTGCCGCACGCGAAGACCACGGCGCGCAGGATGGTTCTGGACATCGCACCTTTTCTGCCGCGTTCTCGAAATCGGAGCATCGGCCGGCCCCCAAAGCCCGGCCGATGCTTCCGCTACAGAGGCCACGCTACCGCGCCACGCGCCTCATAGCTGATTCTTACGCGCAACCCAGCCACGGCTGTGGTTGATGGACGGATCATCGATGACATGAGTGACGACACCCCTAAAGCAAACCCCGAGACGCCGGACACCCCGACGGACTCCTTCCCGCCCGTCCCCGCAGCCACCGCGGTGGCCGCGCCGGTCGTCGAGCACAAGCCCAGCAAACTCAACAAGGTGCTGGCCTGGGTCGGCATCGTCGCCGGCATCGTGTTCATCGTTGCGACGATCTTCTTCTCCGGCTTCATCCTCGGCGCGCATTCCGGTGGCGGCCACCACGGTTGGTACAAGCACCACCGGGGACAGGACACCTCGGAATTCCGAGAGGGTCACGGTCCGCGCGGCGGCGGTATGTGGCACCCGATGTTCCCCGGCGGTCCGGGCTGGCAGGGCGGCCCGAACGGTCCCGGCTGGCAGGGCCCCGGCGGACAAGGCCAGGGCGGCCCCGGCATGCAAGCACCCGGCCAGCCCGGTCCGGCCCAGCCCGGACGCTGACCCCACCCAGTCCCGCATCAAGCGACAGGCCGTGCCCGATCAGGGTGCGGCCTGTCGTCTGTTCGGGGAACGTGGCCGGTCACTGGCATTATCGGAGTCATGACTGCGCGCCCGCTCTGGTTCACAGCCTGCGTCATCGCTGCACTGGTCGCTGCGCCCGCTGCGGCTGCCAAACCGTCGGACCCCGGTGTCGTGTCGTACGCAGTCCTCGGCAAGGGGTCGGTGGGCAACGTGGTCGGCGCGCCGATGGGCTGGGAGTCCACCTTCACCTCGCCGTACCAGGGCTTCTTCGTCGACCTCCCGGTGTGCAACAACTGGGGCGACATCGGCTTGCCCGAGGTGTACGACGACCCGGACCTGGCATCGTTCAACGGTGCCGTGACACAGACGTCGGCCACCGACGACAGCCACTCGGCCAAGCAGGCCGTGGGAGTGTTCGCGACCTCGGAGGCTGCGGCACGCGCGTTCCACCGGGTCGTCGACCGCACCGCCGGATGTTCGGGGCAGACCACCGCGATGCACCTCGAGGACGGCCGCACCCAGGTCTGGAGTTTCGCGGGGACGCAAGCCGGCCCGACGGACGAGGCGTGGGTCAAGCAGGAGGCGGACACCGATCGCCGCTGTTTCGTGCAGACCCGGCTGCGCGAGAACGTTCTGCTGCAGGCGAAAGTCTGCCAGTCCGGCAACGCCGGTTTGGCGGTCAACGTGCTGGCCGGAGCCATGCAGAACACCCTGGGGCAATGACGGTGTCCTGGGTGAGCCAGGTATCGCACAAATATGGCGCAGACTTTTGTCGGTGCCCCATGGCATCGTCGGACGAACACGTAATGCTCGGGACGCGTCTGAACTAGGCAATCCAGACTTGGTCCGGGAACACCAACCAACGGATGCGGGGGCCACCCCGATTCTTCGGAAGGGGATGTTCAGATCGGCACCGCTACTGCCGTGCGCCGTCCGCACGCCGAATACCCGCAGTTGTCGAGCGCGTACGGCGCCGCGCTCCTGGTCGGCGGGGTTTGCCTGCGGGACGGGCCGGTGGGGCGCGTCGGTCTCGAACTCGAGGCGCACTGCTTCGATCTGTCGGACTTGTCGCGGCGGCCCGCTTGGACTGAGTTGACCGAAGCGGTCGCGGCGGTGCCGCAGTTGCCCGGCGGCAGCGCGATCACGATGGAACCCGGTGGCGCCATCGAGCTGTCGGGGCCACCACTGGACGGTGCGGGCGCCGCGATCGCGGCGATGCAGGCGGACCAAGAGGTACTGCGGGAATCATTGCGGCGCCACGGGTTGGGCCTGTTGCGGGCGGGGGTGGATCCGCTCCGACCGCAGGCCCGCGTCAACCCCGGCGGCCGGTACCGGGCCATGGAGGAGTTCTTCGCGGCCGGCGGCACGGGTGCGGCCGGGGCGGCGATGATGACCTCGACGGCCTCGCTGCAGATCAACGTGGACGCCGGCCCGCGGGACGGCTGGGCTGACCGGGTTCGGCTGGCCCACGCCCTGGGCCCGACCATGATCGCCGTGTCGGCGAGCTCGCCGATGCTGGGCGGAGAATTCACCGGTTGGCAGAGCACGCGCCAGCGGATCTGGGGCCAGCTGGACACTGCGCGCTGCGGGCCGATCCTCGGCGCCAGCGGTGACGACCCGGCGAGCGACTGGGCGCGGTACGCCCTGAAGGCGCCGGTGATGCTGGTGCACACGCCGGAGGCGCAGCCGATCACCGAATGGGTGCCGTTCGCCGACTGGGCGGACGGGCGGACGCTGCTCGGTGGTCGCCGGCCGACCGAGGCCGACTTGGACTACCACCTCACGACGCTGTTCCCGCCGGTCCGGCCGCGGCGCTGGCTGGAGATCCGCTACCTCGACGCCCTGTCCGACGACCTGTGGCCGGCGGTGGTGTTCACCCTCGTGGCGTTGCTCGACGATGCCCGGTTGTCGCAGACTGCTTGGGAGGCAACAGAATCGGTGGCCACCGCGTGGGATCAGGCGGCCCGGGCGGGGCTGGCCGACCCGCGCTTGCGCGCCTCGGCCGTGCGATGTGTGCAAGCCGCCGCCGAGGTCGCACCGGCCGACGTGGCGGACTCGATGGATCGGCTGCTGCGACAGGTGACGCAAGGGCGTAGCGCGGCCGACGATTTCGCGGACCGGGTCGTCGCGCATGGAATCGATTCGGCCATCACCGGGTTGGCACATGATGACCGGCTGAAAGGTGGGGTGTGAGTACGCGCGAGCTGTTGGCCCGAGGGTTGGCCAGAGCCCGGGACCGGACGCTGGCCCTGGTCGAGTTCGACGACGCCGAACTGCTGCGCCAGTACGACCCGCTGATGAGCCCTCTGGTGTGGGACCTCGCGCATATCGGTCAGCAGGAAGAACTGTGGCTGTTGCGTGGTGGCGACCTGAACCGGCCCGGGCTGCTGCCGCCGGAGGTGGACGGCCTCTACGACGCGTTCGTGCATTCGCGCGCCAGCCGGGTGTCCCTGCCGTTGCTGCCGCCGACCGATGCACGCGCCTTCTGCCGCACCATCCGGTCCAAAGCCCTTGACGCCCTTGACCGCCTGCCTGACGAGCCCGCTGCCGAGTTTCCCTTCGCCCTGGTGATCAGTCACGAGAACCAGCACGACGAGACCATGCTGCAGGCATTGAACCTGCGCAGCGGCCCACCGCTGCTGGGGCCGGGCATGGTGTTGCCGCCCGGGCGCGGCGGGGTGGCGGGCACCTCGGTGCTGGTGCCCGGTGGTCCGTTCGTGCTCGGCGTCGATGCCGCCGATGAGCCGTTCGCACTCGACAACGAGGGACCCGCGCACGTCGTGGACGTGCCGTCGTTCCGGATCGGGAGGGTGCCGGTCACCAACGCCGAGTGGCATGAGTTCATCGCCGACGGCGGTTATCGGCAACCGCGGTGGTGGTCCGCGGCCGGCTGGGAGCATCGGCAGCAGGCGGGCCTGGCGGCACCGCAGTTCTGGAGTGCCGACGGCACCAGCCGGGTGTGGTTCGGCCATGTCGAGGAACTGCCGCCCGACGAACCCGTGCAGCATGTCAGCTTCTATGAAGCCGAGGCCTACGCCGCGTGGGCGGGTGCACGGCTGCCCACCGAGGTGGAGTGGGAGAAGGCCTGCGTCTGGGACCCGGCGACGGGAGCGCGGCGCCGATTCCCTTGGGGGGCAACCGAACCCGACGAGTACCGGGCCAACCTCGGCGGCGGCGCGCTGCGTCCGGCGCCGGTGGGGGCCTACCCCGACGGCGCCTCGGCCTACGGTGCCGAACAGTTGCTCGGCGATGTGTGGGAGTGGACCACGTCGCCGCTGCGACCGTGGCCGGGTTTCACGCCGATGATCTACGACCGCTATTCGCAGCCGTTCTTCGAAGGCGCCGGCAGCGGTGACTACCGGGTGCTGCGCGGCGGCTCCTGGGCGGTGGCAGGTGACATCCTGCGGCCCAGCTTCCGTAACTGGGACCATCCGATCCGTCGGCAGATATTCTCCGGCGTGCGGCTCGCCTGGTCCGTCGAGAGCGAGGGCAGCTGATGTGTCGCCACCTGGGCTGGCTCGGTGCTCCCGTCTCGGTGTCGTCGCTGATCCTGGAACCCGCGAACGGGCTTCTGGTGCAGTCCTATTCGCCCCGGCGGCAAAGGCACGGGTTGCTCAATGCCGATGGCTGGGGCGTCGGCTTCTTCGATGGCGTGACACCGCGACGCTGGCGCAGTGCCGCCCCGTTGTGGGGCGATGCGTCGCTGGCATCGGTGGCACCGGCGCTGCGCAGCGGGTGTGTGGTCGCCGCCGTCCGCTCGGCGACGGTCGGGATGCCCATCGAGCCCTCGGCGTCGGCGCCGTTCACCGATGGTGAGTGGCTGTTGTCGCACAACGGCGTCGTCGACCGCGCGGTGCTGCCCGTGTCCCGGGCGGCGGAATCGACCGTGGACAGCGCGATGCTGGCCGCCCACATCTTTACCCGGGGGCTGGACAGTCTGGCGGACACCGTGCGCGAGGTCGGGGAATCCGACCCGTCGGCGCGGCTGAACATCCTGGTTGCCAACGGTTCCCGAATGCTGGCCACCGTGTGGGGCGACACGTTGTCGGTGCTGCGTCGCCCCGACGGGGTGGTGCTGGCCAGCGAGCCCTACGACGACCACCCGGACTGGCAGGACATCGGCGACCGTCATCTCGTCGAGGTGACGGCCGCCGGGGTCGAGGTAACAGCGCTGCTATGAACTGGAGAAGAGGACCGCAATGACACCGAGTAAGACGGCACCCCTGCTGATCAATCAGCTCGCTGCCGACTGGGCGCCCCGGGCGCTGCGACGCGATGTTCGGGAGGGCCTGTCGCTGTCGCCGAAATCGTTGCCGCCCAAGTGGTTCTATGACGCCGTCGGAAGTGATCTGTTCGACCAGATCACCCGCCTGCCCGAGTACTACCCGACCCGCACCGAGGCGCACATCCTGCACGAGGCCGCCGGCGCCATCGTGGCAGCCTCTGGCGCGGACACGCTGGTCGAGTTGGGCAGCGGTACGTCGGAGAAGACGCGGATCCTGCTCGATGCGTTCCGTGACGCCGCTGCGTTGCGCCGGTTCGTGGCGTTCGACGTCGACGAGAACGTGCTCAGCGCGGCGCTCGCCCAGCTTTCCGACGAGTACGACGGTGTCGAGATCAGTGGGGTACGAGGCGATTTCGAACAGCACCTGGGCGAGCTACCCGTCGCCGGCCGTAGGCTGATCGTGTTCCTCGGGTCGACGATCGGCAACCTGACGGCCGGTCCGCGGGCCGAGTTCCTCGAGAGCTTGGCCGGTGCAATGCGGCCGGGCGACACGCTGTTGCTCGGCACCGACCTGGTGAAGGACATCACCCGGCTGGTGGCGGCGTACGACGACAGCGCCGGAGTTACTGCGCAGTTCAACCGCAACGTCCTGGCGGTGGTGAATCGCGAGCTGGACGCTGATTTCGATCTCGACCGCTTCGAACATGTGGCACGATGGAACACCGAACACGAACGTATCGAGATGTGGCTGAGGTCCGTTGCCGCGCAACGGGTTCAGATACGCGAGTTGGATCTTTCGGCGGAGTTCGAGGCGGGTGAGGAGATGTTGACCGAGGTGTCGTGCAAGTTCCGCCCCGAGGGCGTCGCGGCCGAGTTGGCGGCCGCTGGACTGCGTCAGACCGACTGGTGGACCGATCCGGCAGGGGACTTCGGCCTGTCGCTGGCGGTCAAGCCGGACCTGCGGACGTGAGCGGGGCCGACCCCGCCGTCGCGCACCTGTGGCGCGCTGCCCGGCCCAAGCCGCTGGGTCTGCACTTCGACAACGCTGCCTGTTCGCGGCAGAGCTTCGCCGTCATCGACGCCGCTGCCCAGCACGCCCGGCTGGAGGCGCAGGTCGGCGGTTATGTCGCCGCGGAAGCGGCGGAGCCCGTGCTGGAGGCCGGGCGGGCCGCGGTGGCCACGCTGACCGGGATGTCCGCCGGCGACGTCGTATTCACCACGGGTTCGGCCAACGCGCTCAACCTCCTGCTGAGCAGTTGGGACGGTGAAAAGACCGTCGCCTGCCTGCCGGGCGAGTACGGCCCCAACCTGGTGATCATGGAAGCCAACGGATTCACGGTCCGGGAGCTGCCGGTCGACGATCAAGGGCGGCTCGACGTCGAGGTGGCGGTCGCGGTGATGCAGGACGACCCGCCGGCGCTGGCCCATCTGACGGCGCTCGGCAGCCACCGCGGCGTGGCGCAGCCGTTGTCCGAGTTCGTCGCGGCATGCCACGCGCTCGGCGTGCCGGTGGCGGTAGACGCGGCTCAGGCGCTCGGTCACCTGGACTGCGCCGTGTCGCCCGACGTCATCTACGCGTCGTCGCGCAAATGGCTGGCCGGGCCGCGCGGCGTCGGGGTGCTGGCCATACGTTCGTCGGTGTCGCACCGGCTTCGTCCGCGCATTCCGCTGCCGGAGTGGGGCACACCGTTGCCGGTCTTGAAGCGACTGGACCTGGGTGAGGCCAATATTGCTGCCCGCGTGGCCTTTTCGATGGCGCTCGAGGAGCATCTGGCGGCCGGGCCGGAGCTGGTGCGGACCCGGCTGGCCGAGGTGGGACGGCACACCCGAACTGCGCTGGCGGGCTTGCCCGGCTGGCGGGTGGTCGAGAATCTGGATGAGCCCACGGCCATCACCACGCTGGAGCCGACTCGCGGCGCCGATCCGAACTCCGTGCGCACCAAGCTGATTGCCGAACACCGCGTCGTCACCACCGTGGCGGGGATCGAGCGGGCGCCGTTCGAGATGAAGATTCCGGTGCTGCGGGTCTCGCCTCACGTCGACGTCACCGCCGAAGAATTGGAGTCCTTCGCCGGTGCGCTGACTGCGGCATCGGCCTGAGCGGAGTCGTCAGGCCTTGTGCGCCGTGAGCAGGAACGCCGGCATCTTCAGGCGGCCCTTCTCGTCCAGGGCATGCGGCGGCATTTCGAAGGTGGGCCGGCCGGGACCGGCGGGCAGTCGGGCGGGCATGCTCGCATGGATGAAGGCCGGCCGAATGTCGTCGATAGCCCAGTACTTTCCGACGGCCTCGCGCAACTCGTCTTCGGTGACCTCGTTGGGCTTCTGTTCGGCCCCCGCGGGGAAAGCGCCTTTGGCGAACACCAAAATGAAGTACGTGGCGCCCGGCGCGGCCGCACGGAACACCACCTGCTGGTAGGCGTCGCGGGCTTCCACCGGCAGCGAGTGGAACAACGTCGAATCCATGATGGTGTCGAACCGGCCGTCAAAACCCGTGAAGGTGGTGATGTCGTCCTGGACGAACGTGGCGTTGGGCAGATTCCGTTCGGCGGCAGCCTTTTTCGCAGCGGCGACCGCGGTGGGCGTGAGTTCGATGCCGACCACGCGGTAACCCTCGGCGGCGAGTGCGAGCGACAGTTCGGCGTAGCCGCAGCCGGCGTCGAGCACCTCGCCGGTTACCTTGCCGGCGGCGATCAGTGCCGCCAACTCGGGCTGCGGTTCGCCGATGTTCCACGGCGGTGGCCCGTCGAATCCGCCTTCTTCGCGATAGGCGCTGTCCCAGTCCATCACCTCGTTGGAGTCCGTCATGGCTCCAACGTACGCCGCGGATTCGGCCGCAAATCTAACGTCGGGTGGCGATTGCGATTTGTGGTGTGCACAGGCCGCCGCGCAGTTCGATGTCGACGCCGGCGTGGTCGGCCAGTGCCCGCAGTGCCGCCGGGCTGTAGGCCCGCAGCGAACTGATGACGCCGTCGTGCACGAACGGTACGAACGGAGCCAGCGGCAGCATCGCGGCCAGCCGCATCAGGTGCAGTGGCGCCGGTGGCCGGGGTAGGTCGATGATGAGCAACTTGTCGGCCACGCGGGTGCCCTCTGCGAGGACCCGGGCAGCGGCAGCCGGGGGCAGGTGGTGGAATGACAACGCGAAAACGGCCAGGGCATAAGCACTGTCGGCCGCGTCGATGGCGGTGGCGTCCATGTCCCGCACCGTCACCCGAGGATCGGAACCGAGGTCACCGGCGGTGATGGCCGCGACCGAGTCCGGCTCCAGATCGGTCACCGTCAGAGTGGCCGTGGGGTGCATCTCCAGCACCTTCTTCGACAGCCCGCCATGGCCGGCCCCGAGCTCGAGTATCCGGGGATCGGGGACTTCGGCCACTTCGTCCATGACGATGAGGGCGAACCGTTCATGCAGCCCGAACCAATTGCCGGTGAGCTCCAATGCCCGCACCACACTGCGTTTGATCGCCGGGTTGATGTCGTCGCGGTCGAGATACTCGGGCTGGCCGGTCTGCAATGCGCGGTCCAGGCAGGACGCCTGCGGCCCGCCGCGGGGCATCCGGTCGATGTCGGTACTCACCCGAGTGCCGCTGTCAGGGTCGCCGGCACGTCGATGTCGGCCACGGCGAGGTTCTCCTCCAGATGAGCGACGGACGACGTACCCGGGATCAACAGCATGTTGGGCGCTGCGGCCAGTGTCCAGGCCAGTGCGACCTGTGCGGGTGTCCGGTCGAGTTCGCTTGCTGCCTTGTGGATTTCGGGATGACCGAGGACGGGGTTCTCCGGCACGAATGCCGACCCGAGCGGGAAGAAGGGGACAAACGCGATACCGCGTGCGGTGCAGGCGTCCAGCACCGGCTGCGAGGACCGGTCGAGCAGGTTGTAGGCGTTCTGGACGCACGCGACATCGGTGCGGTCCAGAGCGATCTCGAGGTGCTCGAGGGAAATACTGCTGAGGCCGATTCCGCCGATCAGCCCCTCGTCACGGGCCGCGATCATCGCGTCCAGCTGGCGGTCGAACAGCTCTCGGTCGACCTCGCCGGGCGCGCTGGGATCGCCGTCCGGACCCATCACGCGCAGGTTCACCGCGGCCAGCCGGTCAGTACCAAGGGTTTCCAGATTCTGCTCGATGGCAGCGCGCAGCTCGTCGGGTTGCTGCGCCGGTAGCCAGCTGCCGGTCTGGTCCCGGCGCGCACCAACCTTGCTGACCAGCGCGAGGCCCTGCGGGTACGGGTGCAGGGCCTCGCGGATCAGCTGGTTGGCGACGTCGGGGCCGTAGAACTGCGCGGTGTCGATGTGGTTGACACCGAGCGCGACGGCACGTTGCAGCACGGCGATGGCCTGCTCGTGGTCACGCGGTGGACCGAACACGCCGGGGCCGGGCAGCTGCATGGCGCCGAACCCGACACGGTGGACTTGGTATTCGCCGAGCGTGAACGTCGTCATGTCGCCAGGCTATCTCTAGTCGGACTCTCCGAGAATCTGGTAGATCTCGCGACGGGCGTTGTTCACGATATCCAGGATGCGTTGCTGCTGTTCGTCGTTCGCGGAATGCAGCGACTGGCCGACCGCACCGAACAGCTGGCCGAGCGCGTTGCGCAGGTTCAGGGCGGCCGGGTCGGCGCCTTCGGCGATCTCTTCCCAGGGCGCCATCTCGATCGCGTCGGCGACGGTGCGTCCTTCGGTGGTGAGCTCGAAAGTCTTCTTGCTGCCCCGGCTTTCGGTCGGCGCGATCAGGCCCTCGTCCTCCAGCAACTGAAGGGTCGGGTAGATCGAGCCGGGGCTGGGCTTCCACAGGCCGTCGCTACGTGCGGCGATCTCCTGCGTCATTTCGTAGCCATGCATCGGCCGCTCGGTGAGCAGCTTGAGGATGGCGGCGCGGACGTCGCCACGCCGGCTGCGGCCACTGCTGCGTCCGCGGCCGCCGTGACGTCGACCGCGGGGGCCGCCCGGCCCGAAGGGGCCGGCACCGAAGCCGGGTCCGAATCCTGGGCCGAAACCGAAACCAGGGCCGAAGCCGGGTCCGAAGCCGAAACCGGCGTCGCCGCGGTGTTCCTGCAGGTGGGCGCGGAATTGTTCGCGCATCTCACGACGTCCGTGGCCGCCGGGGCCGGCGAACCCGCGATGCGATGGGGTGAAGCCAAAGCCTGGATCGTCGAACGGGCGGCCGGGCGGGGTGAATGGGGTGTCCATAGATGTTTTCTCTCTTTCGGCGGGAGGCACCTTCCGCGCCTCCGATGCATTAACGATATATCGGTAACTATCGGAAGGCAACAGCTCGCTGAGAGTTGGCTGCGCGCAGCCCGCGCTGGGTGTGGTCGCGATTAAGGTGTGGCGATGGCGGTGAAGTGGCTGGACGGTCCCGAGGATCATGACTACGACGCAGCGGCCGATTACCTGACCATGCTGGCCTCCGAGGGCGAGGTGGCCAACGTGGTGGCGGCGCTGAAAACCGCGAAGACGACGACGCGGAAAGCGAAAGACATCCTGCGCGCGGCGCAGCTGCCGTTGTTGCCGGAGTCCAACGCCCATGTCAGGGCGGACCTGAGCAAGATCAGCGACGGCAAGAAGCTCTCACCAATCCTGTTGGTACGCGGCGATGTTCACAATGGTGCCCCATTGCAGATCGGCGACGGCTACCACCGGGTGTGTGCCAGCTACCTGACCGACGAGAACACCGACATTCCATGCCGGCTCGTGACATGGCAGTCCTGACCGCTGCGCAGACCGGCTGACAGATGGGCGACTTCGGATTCCATGCCCTGGCGCTGCTGGCCGTCATCGGACTGGCGGGACCACTGCTTGCGGCGGTGCCGAAGGTGCGGGTGCCAGTCATTGTCGGCGAACTCGCGGCCGGAATCGTGGTGGGGCGGACCGGGTTCGGCATCATCGATGCGGGTGACCCGACGTTCTCGCTGCTGGCAGACATCGGCTTTGCGCTGGTGATGTTCATCGTCGGCACCCACGTGCCGGTGCGCGACACGTCGTTACGCGGTGACCTGCCCAGAGCGCTGTTGCGTGCGATCGTGGTGGGCGCGTTCGCGGCAGCGTTCGGCACCGTCGTCGCGCAACTCTTCGGCACGGGCCACGCTCCGTTGTACGCGGTACTGATGGCCTCGTCCTCGGCCGCCCTGGCGTTGCCGGTCATCCAGTCACTGGGCCTGTCGGGACCTCCGGTGCTGTCCGTCACTGCCCAGATCGCGATCGCCGACGCCGCGTCGATCGTGTTGCTGCCGTTGGCGATCAATCCAGCCGGCGCACCGCGCGCGGCGCTGGGCGCACTGGCGATCGCTGGTTGTGCCGTACTGCTGTACGTCTTTCTGCGGTATGCCGCCAACCGGGGCTGGCTGCTGCGGATGCACAGGTACTCGCACCGCCGGCACCTGGCATTGGAACTCAGGATCAGCCTGATCGTGCTGTTCAGCCTTGCGGCGCTGGCGAAGTCGACGCACGTGTCGATCATGCTCGCGGGTTTTGCCCTGGGCCTGTGCCTTTCGGCCGTCGGCGAGCCGCGTCGGCTGGCACGCCAACTGTTCGGCATCACCGAAGGGTTCTTCGCACCGCTGTTCTTCGTCTGGCTGGGCGCCTCGTTGGAGGTTCGGGAACTGGGCGAACACCCGGGTTTGATCGGGCTCGGCGTGGCGCTGGGTGTCGGGGCGGTGCTTGCGCATCTCAGTGGCCGGCTGTTCGGGCAACCGCTGTCGCTCGGGGTGCTGGCGGCGGCGCAATTGGGTGTGCCGGTGGCTGCCGCCACGTTGGGGACCCAGCAGCATCTGCTGGGTCCGGGAGAGCCGTCGGCGTTGATTCTCGGCGCGTTGGTGACCGTCGCAGGGAGCTCGGTCGCCGGCGTCATTGCCAAGCGTGGGCAGCAAACAGTCGCGCCCTGAATCGCCCGGTGCCATCCGGCTCGACGCGCTGTCTCAGCATGTGGACGCCAGCCGCGAGAGGGATGCTCCTGAGGGAGCGTCTGCGGCTATGACTGACGCTCGCGCAAGTTCCGCGTAGCGAAATTTGCTGGACGCGCAATTTCTCGACGAATTCACTTTGCGGTCCACAGCGGATTCCGCCATGTGACGTGCGTCTCTCGACCCTGTGAAGTGCCTGTGACGTGGTCGACGCTGATTTGGGCGGTGCAACTGGCCAAATTTGCTGATTCTGTAGAAGGGCTAACTTGCCTGCTAAAGCAGCAATCTAACGCAATTGACAATTTCGTCAGGTGTCAATTTTCATTAGCTGAAAAATGCCCCGGATGGTCAAAAACACCCATTTACAAGGGGTAAGTTTTTGCCTCACACGGGTGTCGCGATAACTGGGAGGATCTAAATGCAGCTCACAATGAAGCCGTATCTCACTGCGGGCGTTGCCCTCGCAGGAGCAAGCGTGATTGCTGTGGCGCCGGTGGTGCCACAGACCGCAACGCATCTGCCGGCAGTTCCGCATGTCCAGGTCGCCGATGTGCAGTTGACGGCATTGGTCAACCCGATCGTGGCGCTGGGGAACATCTACAACGCCCTGGCCGAGACGGTCGGGCAAACCAGCTACATGGTGGAGACCACGGTGAATCCGTTGGTGCGCCAGGTGGTGCTCGATGCGAACTACGGTGTGCAGCAGGGCATGCAGTTGATCGGCAACATCACCGGCGCGACGTTCACCCTCGGCGGCGCGCTGCCGGGCACGCTCGCCAACGTGGTGGGCAACCTGGGCACCCTCAATGTCAACGGTGCCATCGACTCGCTGGTGGGAGGGCTGCTTCCGGGCGGCCTGCAATTGATCACCGGAATCAACGGTCCGGTGCAGAACATCCTGCAGCAACCGCTGGCGGTGGGTGAGGCATTGGTGCCCGCGGTACTCGATTCGGTTACCGCCTTGGTCGCCGGTTTGGCGATTTCGACCGTCGGAATCGGATGCGGGTCGTGCACCGGAACCACTCCGGTGGTTCAGCAGGTGGTCAACAGTGTGACGGGAATTCTGCAGTCGGTACTCACCCTGAATCCGGGCGCCATTTACAACGGCGTGCTCAACAATGTCGTGAGCCTGGTGCAGAACATTCAGAAGAATGTCACGGATTTTGAAACCGGGACCGTTCCCTACATCGTGAATCGGATCATCACGGCGCTGAACGTGAATCCGAACGCCCCTGGCGGCGTCACCGTGCCCGCTGCCGCGGCGCCGGTTGCGGCACTGGCGGCGACCACGACGGCCGAGACCACGAAGACGGCGACGGAGTCCTCCGCTGCCGGGTCGGCTGACGCGGTGACGACGACGAAGAAGGCGGCCGCGGCAACCGCGGCGAGCTCGACCGAGGCGGCACCGGCCACCGATACGGCAAAGGCCACGTCCACCAAGGCTGCCACCGATACCAAGGCTGCTACTGACAGCACGGCCTCGGCTACGGACACCAAGGCTGCTACGGACACCAAGGCTGCTATGGATACCAAGGCTGCTACGGATACCAAGGCTGCTACGGATACCAAGGCCACCGACACCAAGGCCACGGACGCGAAGGCTGCTACGGATACCAAGGCCACCGACACCAAGGCCACGGACGCGAAGGCTGCTACGGATACCAAGGCCACCGACACCAAGGCCACGGACGCGAAGACCACGACCAAAGGCGCCGACGCTAAGGGCACCGGCACCGGTAGCACGGCCACTGGTACCACGGGCACCGACAAGGTGACGACGCCAAAGGACAGCGCGCCCAAGACCAAGAAGGCGCAGAACCCTGTGTCCCAGGTGGCGAAGTCGATCGCCAGTGCGGTGAAGGGTGCTACCAAAGCGGCGCCCAAGGGCACGTCCGACGGCAAGTAGTCGATTACCTGACTGTGGCCCCACTGCCGAAAGGCGGTGGGGCCACAGTGTATTCAGCGACTATTGCTGCCCGCGGAAGGCGGCGGCCACGATCGCCGCGGCCGCCAGGGCCAGTGCCGCCGCAGTCGCTGCGGTGGCACCGATCCCCGAATCGAAGGCGATGCGCGCCGACTCCATGAGGTGACTGCCGAGTTCGGTCGGCAGGGTTCGGGCCACCGCGATGGCGCCGCCGATGCTCTCTCCGGCGTCCGCCGACTGTCCGGGCGAAAGCGCCCCGGGCAGTTCGACATTCGCACGGTAGAACGCGGTGAACATGGTGCCCAGCCCGGCGGTGCCGATCACGGCACCCAACTCATACGCGGTCTCCGACACCGCTGACGCCGCGCCGGCCTTCTCGGGCGGCACCGATGCCACGATGGTGTCGTTCGAGATCGTCTGCGACACACCGACGCCCAACTCGAGCAACATGAACGACGCGATGACCCCGACCACGGTCAGGTCGTGGCGGAACAGCACGATCAGCAGGAAGCCGGCGGCCACCAGGAGCAGGCCGGTCACCATCAGCTTCTGCGGCGCGAACCGCTTGGTCAGCCGCACCACGGCAATGCCGGCGATCGTCGATGCTGCCGCGCCCGGAAGCATGACCAACGCGGCGGTCAGCGGGTCCAGTCCGAGCACCAGCTGCAGGTGCTGCGAGATGAAGAACAGGAACCCGATGAGGCCGACCATCGACAGGAAGTTGGCCAGAATCGACGCGGTGAAGGGGCCGTGGCCGAACAGTCGCATGTCGAGAATCGGTGTGGCACTGCGGTTCTGTCGGCGCACGAACCAGACGCCCGCGGCGATGCCGAGAGCGACGGCCGCCAGCGTCAGCGTCGAGATGCCGTCGTGTGCGGCGGTCTTGATCGCCCACACCACCGGCAGCATCGCCACCAGCGACAGCAGCACGCTGAGCGCGTCGACCGGGCCTGGATTCGGATCCCGTGATTCAGGCACCAGTTTGGGTGCCAGCACCAGTAGCGGCAGCAGGATCGGGACGGCGATCATGAAGACCGCACCCCAGTGGAAGTGCTGCAGCACCAGACCGCCGACGATCGGGCCCAGCGCCGAGCCCGCCGCGAAGCACGACGCCCAGATGGCGATGGCGAGCCGGCGCGACGTGGCCTCGGTGAAGATGTTGCGGATCAGCGACAGGGTCGAGGGCATCAGCATGGCGCCGAACACCCCGAGCGCGGCACGCGCCGCCACCAGATAGCCGGCGCTGGGCGCGAATGCCGCGGCAGCTGAGATGGCGGCGAATCCGACGGCGCCGATGAGCAGAAGCCGGCGCCGGCCGAACCGGTCGCCGAGGCTGCCCATGGTCACCAAAAGGGTTGCCAGCACCAGCGAATAGATGTCGACGAGCCACAACTGGGTGGCGGCCGACGGGCGGAAGTCTTCGGCGATGCGGGGCAGAGCGAAGGCCAGCACTGTGTTGTCGATGGAGATGAGCAGCACGGGCAGCATCAGTACTGCCAGCGCCCACCAATGACGCCCTGGGGTCCGGTTCGTCACGTCGTTCGTGACGAGACTGGTGGACATGGGAACTCCTTAGCTGTTCATGCGGCGGCTGTCCGAGCCGAAGTCAGCATGAAATGTGTTGAAGCGAAGCAAACTCGGGCGGATCAGGACTGATCCGGGGTGATGGTGCCGGCCGTCAGGCTGGCCATGATGGCGTCGACGATCTCGACCCGCGGCGCGATGTTCCGGCGCAGTGCCTCGTATCCGGCGTCGAGCAGGGCCCAGAAAACCAGGCGCGGCCACTCCGGTGGGCTGGTCTGCGGTCGTGCCGAAACCCGCGCCAGCACTTCGGCTATCGCCTCGTCGCCGGTATCGAGGATCGCGGACAGGTCCGGGTCGGCCACGATGGTCGGCTCGTTGTAGACGAAGGGCACGATGGGCCCGAGGTCCAGCTGGGATTCGACCACGCGGCGCAGCGCCGCGAGCGGGGGACCGCACGCGGGTTCGGCTTTGTCGATGGCGGTGTTGCTCATCTCATGGACGTACAGGGCGACGGCACGGATCAGCTCGGAGCGTTCGGCGAAGTACCGGTGCAACGTGCTGCGGCCCACGTTCGCGGCGGCGGCGATGTCGCTCAACGACGCTGCGGGGTTGGTCGCCAGAACGGAGGTGGCGGCATCGAGGATCGCCTTCCGGGTACGCGAACGCACACCGGTGTCGAACGATTGCAACTCAGCCATGCATCAAAGATAGCGCAATGTGGCCTAAAATGGGACATATGTGTCCCATTGCACCGGGCAGCGCTGATTGAACAGGCATTTCGCGCGGCGGTTGCTGCGGGAATCTGGTTCAACCCGGCGGCTCCGGGGTACTCGCACAGTGTCATCTGCAGCGTCAAAAAACTACACTTGACGGTATCTATTACTGATTTTGTTGGGTTGTTTCCGGAGGCGGGCCATGGCCACGTACAGGAAGATTGCATCGACAACAGCACTCGCCGCGGGCCTGGTGGCTGCGGTTCTGGGTATCGGTTCGGGAAGTGCGAGCGCCTCGCCGGCGCATGACCCGGGCCTGATCCCCATGGACCACGGTTGGGGCGGCGACGATTGGGACAACCACCACGGTTGGGGCTGGGGCCACCGCGGTTGGGGCGACGATCAGGGCTGGGGTGCTGGCCCCGGGTGGCCGCCGCCATGTGTGACCGTGCCGTTCGTCAGCATCTGCGCATAAGGCTTCACGCACGAGTTTCTCGGGTCGGTTGGCGACGCGGGCCGTCGACGCCTGGGCGGGTGATCGGCCGCAGCCGCTGAAACAAGAAGGCCCCGACCAGATTTCCCTGGTCAGGGCCTTGCTCACTTGTCGGGGTGGCGGGATTCGAACCCACGACCTCTTCGTCCCGAACGAAGCGCGCTACCAAGCTGCGCCACACCCCGTGTGAAGCTTCGACAGCCTATCGCACGGGTGCCCCCAGAAGCCAAACGGCCCTTTGCAGGTGAGGTAACCGCAGGTGGATGGGCGCAGCGGTGAAAATCACGTCCACCGGAGGGATGGAATTTCGCGCATCGTGGGTTTAATCAAGTGACTGTGGTGAACAACAGCCGAACACGAGAAAGCGAGGAACGATCATGACCGGATTGGGAGCCCTGCTCTACTGCGGATTTTTCGGTCTCGCAGCGCTGTGGCTGTTCTTCACCTCTGACTACCGCGCAGCCATGCGGATGGGTCAGTCCCAGCGGCCGGAGCGCTCGAATTCCGCCAGTGCCGCCACGGCTTCGCTGGAATCGAGCCCGCGGCTGCTGACCCACGCGTCGTCGAAGTAGGTGTCGGCGTAGCGGTCGCCACTGTCCGCCAGGAGCGTCACCACCGATCCACTCCGGCCGTGCGCCACCATGTCGGCCAGGAGCCCGAACGCACCCCAGATATTCGTCCCCGTGGACGGGCCTACCCGTCGGCCCAGAACCTTGCTCACGTGCCGCGCTGCGGCCACTGAGGCGGCATCCGGGACGCACACCATGGCATCCACCACCCCGGGCAGGAACGACGGCTCCACCCGAGGCCGTCCGATGCCTTCGATACGCGACGACGCGCCGGTGAACACGTCCCGGTCGCCCGTGGCCCACGACGGATAGAACGCCGAATTCTCCGGATCCACCACGCACAGCCGGGTGGCGTGGCGCCGGTAGCGGAGGAACCGCCCGATCGTGGCGCTGGTGCCGCCGGTGCCTGCGCCGACCACGATCCACTCGGGGATCGGATGGGCCTCGTCACGCAGTTGCGAGAAGATCGACTCCGCGATGTTGTTGTTGCCCCGCCAGTCGGTGGCCCGCTCGGCATTGGTGAACTGATCCAGGTAGTGGCCGCCGGTCTCGTGCGCCAGCCTTTCCGCCTCGGCATACACCTGAGACGACTGCTCGACGAAATGGCAACGGCCACCCTGGTTTTCGATCAACTCGACCTTGCTCGCGCTGGTCGACGTCGGCATCACCGCGATGAACTCCAGGCCCAGCAGCGCCGCGAAATACGCCTCGGACACTGCCGTCGAACCGGACGACGCCTCGATGACCGTCGTCTGCGGACCGATCCAGCCGTTGCACAACCCGTACAAGAACAGCGACCGGGCCAGCCGGTGCTTGAGGCTGCCGGTGATGTGCGTGCTCTCGTCCTTGAGATACAGCTGCACGTCGACGTCTGCGCTCCACGCGGCCGGCAATGGATAGCGCAGGAGGTGGGTGTCGGCGCTGCGCCGGGCATCGGCCTCGATCAGGCGGACGGCATCGTCGACCCAGCCGCGGTCGACGCTGCGTGCCGCCACCGGTGAGGTCACCGTGCGGAGACGGCCGGCTGCGTCACGTCGGCGTGGATGCCGCTGTGCCCGCCGCCGGTCGGTGCGGCCACCAGAGTCAGCAGCGTCACCTCGGGCCGGCAGCAGAAGCGCACGGGCGTATACGGCGATGTGCCGAGGCCCGCGGAGACGTGCAGCTGCGTGTGCGCGCCCCAGCGGGACGGGCCCTTCGCCCGGGAGGTGTCGATGTCGCAGTTGGTCACCACCGCGCCGTAGAACGGGACGCAGAGCTGCCCGCCGTGCGTGTGCCCGGCCAGCACCAGCTGGTAACCGTCGTCGGCGAACCGGTCCAGCACCCGGGTGTACGGCGCGTGGGCGACGCCCAGCGACAGATTGGCCGCCGGGTTGGGCCGCCCGGCGATGGTGTCGTACCGGTCGCGGTCCAGATGCGGATCGTCGACGCCGGCCACGGCGATGAGCTGGCCGTTGACCTCGATCTCGCGCCGGGTGTGGGTCATGTCCAGCCAGCCGCGCTCGGTGAACGCGGCACGCAGGTCCTGCCACGGCAGCGGCCGACCGGTGATCCGCTTGTGCTTGCTGAACAGATAGTTGGCCGGGTTCTTCGGCTTCGGTGCGAAGTAGTCGTTGCTGCCGAACACGAACACCCCGGGTACCGCCAGCAGATCGCCCATCGCCTGCACCACGGCCGGCACCGACTTGGGGTGCGAGAGGTTGTCGCCGGTGTTGACCACCAGATCCGGCTCCCAGCGGGCCAGCTCGCGCAGCCACGCCTGCTTGCGGCGCTGCGCGGGCATCATGTGCAGATCGCTCAGATGCAGCACCCGCAGGGGCGACGAACCGGGTGTCAGCACCGGCATGGTGACTTCACGGACCACAAATGCGTTGCGTTCGACCAGCGACGCGTAGGCGAGGCCTGCAGCCAGTGTTCCGGCGACGCTGACGGCGGCATTGCGGGCGATGGCAGACATGCAGGCAGCCTACTTGCTCAGTGCTGCAGTTGACCCGTTGTCGCTGGTCATCGTTAGAAAGCCCACAGGGTTGGCTTATGTGGTTCTGAGGTTTGGGCCGAGCCTACGGGGGTGGCGGCCCGAGCACCGGCACGGTGATGGGCGGCAGGCCCGGAATCTCCACGACCGTCGATCCGATCTGCACCGGCGGCAAGCCGTCAAGTCCCGGAATCCCTACTGGCGGTGGCGGCGGAGGCGGCGGCGCGATGCCGTTGCTGACCTGGATCGTGACGATGGATCCGGGGATGGTCTGGCCCGACGGGGAGCTGCCGACCACCTGACCCGACGGCGCGGTGCTGTTCACCCACGACGGCTGCGGGGCCAGTTGGAAGCCGGCCTCCTTGATGCGGTTCTGCGCCATGTCGAGGTCCATACCCGCGACACTCGGCACCTTGGAGCCCGGCCCGCCGTCGACGTAGCGCGGGTCGGTGGGCGGCATCACCACGCCCGGCGGGGTGAACTGCTTCATGGCGGTGAACCAGGTCCGGGCGGGTTCGTGGCCACCGTAGAGATCACCGCGGCCGCACTGTCGCAGTGGGAACGAACACAGATCGGAAGGCGTGCTGGAGTCGTCGTAGATGTAGTTGGCGGCGGCGTAGGCGCTGGTGAAGCCGAGGAACGCCGACGACCGGTGCGCCTCGGTGGTACCCGTCTTGCCGGACACCGGCAATGTCCAGCCCACCGACTGCGCGGCGCCGGCACCGGTGCCGCTGATGGCGTCCTTGCTCATCGCGTTGGCCAGCGTGTTGGCCAGGCCCTCGGGGACCGCCTGCTCGCAGGTCTGGGTGGTCACCGAGACCTCGTTGCCGTGCCGGTCGAGCACCTTGTCCACCGGGTTCGGCGGGCACCAGGTGCCGCCCGAGGCCAGCGTGGCCGCGACGTTCGACAGTTCGAGGGCATTGACTTCGAACGGGCCGAGAGTGAACGAACCGATGTTCTGCCGCTTGATGAAGTCGGACAGGCTCTCGTTGCTGTTCGGGTCGTACGGGCGTGCGGTGCCCGGGTCGGCGTAGGAACGCAGACCCAGCTTCACCGCCATGTCGACGGCGCGGGCGACGCCGATCTGCGAGATCAGCTTGGCGAACGCGGTGTTCGGCGACGTCGCCAGCGCTTCGGTGACGTTCATGCTGCCCCGGTAGCGCCCGTCGTTCTCGACGCACCACTTGTCCTTCGGGCAGCCCTTGGCACCACCGCTGCCCAGGCCCTTGGCCTCGAACCGGCCGGGCACGTCCAGCTGGGCGTTGATGCCCATGCCCATGTCCAGAGCCGCGGCGGTGGTGAAGAGCTTGAAGATGGAGCCCGCGCCGTCGCCAACGAGCGAAAATGGTTGCGGCTGCATGGTTTCCCCGGCCGAGGTGTTCAGGCCGTAGGTCCTGTTGCTGGCCATCGCCACCACCTGGTGGTTGTCCTTGCCGGGCCGGATGACGCTCATGACGCTGGCGATGCCGTCGATGCCGGGGGAGGCGATGCCGTCGATCGACGACTTGACGGAGTTCTGGATGTCGGGGTCGAGCGTGGTGCGGATCAGGTAGCCGCCCTTGGCAACCTGGTCCTTACTGATGCCCGCCTTCGACAGATAGTCGAGCACGTAGTCGCAGAAGAAGGCGCGGTCCGCGGCGGCGATGCAGCCGCGCGGCAGCTGGTTGGGCTGCGGCAGGATGCCCAGGGGCTCCGCCTTGGCGGCCCGCAGGGCGTCGGCCTCCTGGGGAACGTTCTGGATCATGGTGTCCAGCACCAGGTTTCGACGGGCCAGGGCGCCGTCGGGGTTGACGTATGGGTCCAGTCCGCTGGTGGACTGCACCATGCCGGCGAGGAGCGCGGCCTGCTGCCAGTTCAGCGCAGAGGCGTTGATGCCGAAGTACGTCTGGGCGGCGTCCTGGATGCCGAACGCACCATTGCCGAACGACACCAGATTGAGGTAGCGCGTCAGGATCTCGGACTTGGTGAAGGTCTTGTCGAGCGTCAGCGCCATGCGGATCTCACGCAGCTTGCGGGCCGGGGTGGTCTCGATGGCGGCCCGTCGTTCGGCGTCGCTCTGGGCGACCACGAGCAGTTGGTAGTTCTTGACGTACTGCTGCTCGATGGTGGATCCACCGCGCGTATCGGCGGAACCGGACATGTAGCCGGACAGGCCCGTCAGGGTGCCCTTCCAGTCCACCCCGTTGTGCTCGGCAAACCGTTTGTCCTCGATCGAGACGATGGCGAGCTTCATGGTGTTGGCGATCTGATCGCTCGGGACCTCGAAACGGCGCTGCGAATACAGCCAGGCGATCGGGTTGCCTTTGACATCCACCATGGTGGATACGGCCGGCGCATCGCCTTCGACCAGCTGGGCCGAGCCGTTCGCCACGACATCGGACGCCCGGTTGGACATCAGTCCGACACCCCCGATGAGCGGGAACATCATCCCGGCGAGCACCACGGCGGCGAGCAGACAGCACCACGTCATCTTGATGACGGTGACCGCGGTCGGCGGACGATTCTGCGGTCGCTCGGACATGGGGTACAGCGTAGCGACCGTCGTAGCCGGCAGCCGAGTGCTGGTCGATTACCACGTCATCGGGGCAACCAGGGGACTGCGACACGGGCAAAAATTAACGTTTGGACACACGTCCCAAAAAAGCGACCTCTGACCCATTGCGCAATAGGCCCCTGACCACCTAACTTGAACACACAATGCGATCTAGGTAACACTACTAGCCGCAATGTGGCGTAGATCGCATCAGCGATCTACTTGGGAGGACACGACCGTCGGGAGACGGTATGACGAAGGGATCGCTGGTGGCAGGTACACAGCCAGTATTTCGCGCGGCAATCGCTCCCCATGCCGGAAACGGCGCGATACAGGGCGTGGTCCAACCTGAAGCAGAAGCCCGAATCGCCTGGGTCTCCCAAGCCCGTTGCCGACAGGCCGACCCGGATGAGCTGTTCGTCCGCGGCGCCGCACAGCGCAAGGCCGCCGTCATCTGCCGGCATTGCCCGGTGATCGTCGAATGCGGTGCCGACGCCCTCGACAACCGAGTCGAGTTCGGCGTCTGGGGCGGCATGACCGAGCGCCAGCGTCGCGCCCTGCTCAAGCAGCACCCCGAGGTGGTGTCCTGGGCCGAGTTCTTCGCGACCCAGCGCAAGCATCGCAACGCGGTCTAAATCTCTTCTCGCGCAGCGTATTAACTGCGGTTTGTGGCGGTTTTTCGGCGGCTTCATCGCATGTCCGGCCTAGAAAATACCGGCGGTGACCCGATCTGCGGCCAGACAAGTCGAACCCCTTGCGGCTCAACGGCGGTCCGGTGCAGTTGAGTCCGGCATTGCAGGTGTCGTCGTCGGTGATCGCGATCGACGACGGGCGATGGCTGTTCGCGTCCGTCGACATCGCCCCGAGCCCGTGCATCACCACGGACATGGTGCGGGCCCGCTATCCGGCCTTGGCGACGTCGCCGGTGATCTGATCGGCGATGGCCCGCAGCGCCTCCAGATCGGACACCTCGAAGGGCAGTGACGGCACGCCCACCAACGCCACATGCGGGTTGGCCCCGGTGAACCGCGACAGCAGCCGCACCTCACGCTTGGAGATGACGGTGCGGTTCGCGTGGATCCGCAGCGTCGCCGCGGCCAGCGCGTCGGCGTCCTGGCCGGACTGCTCCAGCTTGCCGGCGGCCTCGTCGGCCGCATCGGCGGTCAGGTCGCACAGCATGGGGTGTGTGCGGTTGAGGATCAGGCCGGCCAGCGGCATCTGTTCCTGAGACAGCCGGTCGACGAAGAACGACGCCTCACGCAGCGCGTCGGGCTCGGCGGCAGAGACCACGACGAACCGGGTGCCGGGACGCTTGAGCAGTTCGTAGGTGCGGTCGGCCTTCTCGCGGAACCCACCGAACGTCGCGTCCAGAGACTGCACGAAACCGGCTGCGTCGGAAAGCATCTGCGAACCCAGCACGGTGGACAGGGCCTTCATCGCCAGGCCCATGGCCCCGGTGACGAGGCGGCCGATGCCGCGGCCCGGACCGAGCAGCAGGCGCCACAGGCGGCTGTCCATGAAGTTGCCCAGCCGCTTCGGCGCGTCCAGGAAGTCCAGCGCATTGCGCGACGGCGGGGTGTCGACGACGACCAGATCCCACTTGTCCTCGGCCAGCAGCTGGCCGAGCTTCTCCATCGCCATGTACTCCTGCGTGCCCGAGAGCGACGTGGCGACCGTTTGGTAGAACTGGTTCTCCAGGATCGCGTCGGCCCGGTCCTCGCCCGAGTACTGCAGCACCATCTCGTCGAAGGTGCGGCGCATGTCCAGCATCATCGCGTAGAGCTCGCCCGGCACCTCCGGCGCCAGCGGCACCCGCTGCGGGGTGTTGCCGAGATCCTTGATGCCGAGGGCCTGCGCCAGGCGCTTGGCCGGGTCGATGGTCAGCACCACGACGGTGCGGCCGTACTCGGCGGCCCGTAGCGCCATCGCGGCGGCCGTGGTGGTCTTGCCGACGCCGCCCGCGCCGCAGCACACCACGACGCGATTGGCGGTGTCGGACAGGATCGCGTGCATGTCCAGCTTCAACAGGTCATGGCCTGGCTTGCCGCTCATTTGGTGCCAACCCCTTGCTGCTCGAGCGCTTCGGCGAGTTCGTACAGGCTGCCCAAGTCAACCCCGTCGGGCAGGGCGGGCAGTTCGAGGCGGGGCACTTCGAGGGCGTCGAGCGCCTCGGCGCTCTCGGCGCGCGCCATCATGCGCGTCGCGTGCTGGATGGTCTCGGTGAGCAGTCCGGCGAAGTCGTTGTCGGACAGGGTGATTCCGGCGTCGGCGAGGCCGGCGCGCACCGCGTCGGCGTCGACGACGCCCTCGGCGGCCTTCGTCAGATCCTCCGTCGACAGGTACGCCGGGATGGTGCGGTTGACGATGACGCTGCCGATCGGCAGATCCAGCTCCCGCAGTTCCTCTATGGCCTCCAGGGTCTCCTGTACAGGCAGCGCCTCGAGCAGCGTAACCAGGTGGATGGCGGTGAGCTCCGAGTGCAGCAGCTTCACGACGCCGTCGGCCTGGGAGTGCACCGGGCCACCCTTGGCGAGATCCGAGACGGCCTTGGTGACGTCGAGGAAGCGGGAGATGCGGCCCGTCGGCGGGGCGTCGACCACGACGGCGTCATAGGGACGCTGTCCCTTGAGTTCCTTGGCGGTCTTGCCGCCTCGGACGACGACCTCCTTGATCTTGCCGGTGAGCAGGACGTCACGCAGGCCGGGGGCGATCGTGGTGGCGAACTCGACGGCGCCGATGCGCTTCATGGCACGGCCCGCGATGCCGAGGTTGTAGAACATGTCCAGGTATTCCAGGAATGCGGCCTCGGTGTCGATGGCCAGCGCGTTGACCTGCCCGCCGCCCTCCGCGGTCGCGATCTTCTGCTCTCCGTACGGCAGTGGCGGCACGTCGAAAAGCTGGGCGATGCCCTGGCGCCCCTCGACCTCTACCAGCAAGACGCTGCGGCCGCCGGCGGCCAGCGCCAGCGCCAGCGCGGCGGCGACGGTGGTTTTGCCGGTGCCGCCCTTGCCGGTGACGAAATGGAGGCGCGCCTGGTCCAGGCGCGCGGGCCAACCGGTATGGGGTTGGCCCGTGGATTCGGAGGTCACCCCAGCATGTTAACCATGCGGTACCCCTCGGCCGATAAGCTCGGCGGCATGAGCGAACCGACCCGGTGGGAGTACGCCACCGTCCCGTTGCTGATCCACGCCACCAAGCAGATCCTGGACCAGTGGGGCCAGGATGGATGGGAGCTGGTGTCGGTACTGGCCAACCCGAGCGGTGAGCAGCACGTGGCCTACTTGAAGCGGCCGAAGTGAGCGTCTCGGACCGGCTCGCCGAGCTCGGCATCGAGCTGCCGGAAGTTGTTGCGCCCCTGGCGTCGTACGTCCCCGCAGTCCGGACCGGAAACCTCGTCTACACCTCGGGGCAGCTGCCCATGCAGGGCGGCAAGCTGCCGGCCGAGGGCAAGGTCGGCGGTGATGTCAGTGCCGAGGACGGCAAGGCCCTGGCCCGGATCTGCGGCCTCAACGCCCTGGCCGCCGTACACGCGCTGGTCGGCATCGACTCGGTGGTGCGGGTGGTCAAGGTCGTCGGCTTCGTCGCCTCGGCGCCCGGCTTCAACGGGCAACCCGCGGTGATCAACGGGACGTCCGAATTGCTGGGCGAGGTGTTCGGCCCGGCGGGAGCGCACGCCCGGTCGGCCGTCGGGGTTTCCGAGTTGCCGTTGAATGCGCCGGTTGAGGTGGAACTCATCGTCGAGGTTGCATGAGCCATCCGGCGTATGGCGTGCTGAGGCCGGTGACGGAATCGGCCGCGGTACTTCTATGCGACAACCCGGGGATCATGACGCTCGACGGCACCAACACCTGGGTGCTGCGCGGGCCCGGTAGCGACGAGATGGTCGTCGTCGACCCCGGACCCGATGACGACGCGCACCTCGAACGGATCGCTGCGCTGGGCAAGATTCCGCTGGTGCTGATCAGCCACAAGCACGACGACCACACCGGCGGCATCGACAAGCTGGTCGGCATGACCGGGGCAGTGGTGCGGTCGGTGGGCAGCGGGTTCCTGCGGGGCCTGGGTGGACCGCTCTCCGACGGCGAGGTGATCGACGCCGCGGGCCTGCGGATCAAGGTGATGGCGACGCCGGGGCACACCGCGGACTCGCTGTCTTTCCTCGTCGACGACGTCAGGGGCGAGCGCAGCGACGGGAAGGGTGCCGTCCTCACGGCCGACACCGTCCTCGGCCGCGGCACCACCGTCATCGACAACGAGGACGGCAGCCTGCGCGACTACCTGGAATCACTGCGGCGGCTGCAAGGTCTGGGCGGACGGACCGTCCTGCCCGGGCATGGCCCCGACCTCGCCAACCTGGCTGAGGTCACGGCCGTGTACCTGGCCCACCGCGAGGAACGGCTGGACCAGGTGCGGGGCGCCCTGCGGGTGCTCGGTGACGAGGCGTCGGCGCGGCAGGTGGTCGAGCATGTCTACACCGATGTCGACCAGAAGCTGTGGGACGCCGCGGAGAAGTCGGTCCAGGCCCAGTTGGACTACCTGCGGACTGCTCAGTAAGGCCAAACGCCGATGCCCCCGACACGCTGTGCGTGCGGGGGCATCGGCGGAACTTCCTCGCGCTGAGCCGTACTCGCGCGTTACCTCGCTCGGCGGGCCAGCCGCTCCGAGTCGGAGATCAGCACGCTCTTGCCCTCGAGCCGGATCCAGCCGCGGTGCGCGAAGTCGGCGAGTGCCTTGTTCACGGTCTCGCGCGAGGCGCCGACGAGCTGGGCGATCTCTTCCTGGGTCAGGTCGTGCGTGACGCGCAGGGCGCCACCCTCCTGCGTGCCGAACCGCTGGGCCAGCTGCAGCAGCTGCTTGGCCACCCGACCGGGCACGTCGGTGAAGATCAGGTCGGCCAGGTTGTTGTTGGTGCGGCGCAACCGGCGCGCGAGCACGCGCAGCAGCTGCTCGGCGATCTCCGGGCGGTCGGCGATCCACGCACGGAGCGCTTCACGGTCCATCGAGACCGCCCGCACCTCGGTGATGGTGATGGCGCTCGAGGTCCGGGGACCCGGGTCGAAGATCGACAGCTCACCGAACATGTCCGACGGACCCATGATGGTCAGCAGGTTCTCCCGGCCATCCGGTGACCGGCGGCCGATCTTCACCTTGCCGGAGATGATGATGTAGAGGCGGTCGCCGGGCTCGCCCTCGGCGAACACCGTGTGTCCGCGGGGGAAGTCGACCGGCTGCAGCTGTTTGGTCAGTGCGGATACCGCGGTGGGCTCGACGCCCTGGAAGATTCCGGCCCTCGCCAGGATCTCGTCCACGTTGCTCCCTAAGGCTGGTGAGTGATAAAAAACGCGCGCAAGCTAGCCAGTGAACTGGTTAACAAAGTCAGTCTAGTGGTAAGCCGTTTCGCAACCAGCCACGCTACACACGATTCGTCTGGCGAGTCTCGCGAAATTGCGGATTGCTCGCATAGTGGGCATACGCGCGGCTGGGTAATTCGGGCTCACCGAAGGCTCCGAGCGGGTTGTCGCGCGTGAGCGACGGGGCCGCCAGCGCACGGGGTTCCTCGAATCGGGGTGCCGATCGGTGCGGCAGTGTGCCCGCGGCTGCGGCCTGCTGTGACCAGGCGGTTTTGACCTTGTCGACGAACGCCTTGACGTCGGCCGCGGTGTAGGTCTCCTTGGACGTATCGAGCATGGCTTCGAGGCGGCTCAACCCGAAGGTTGCCACCATGAGCAACCCGGGAATGCACACAACCAGCAACCAGGACACACGCAGAAGTAAACACGCCGAATGTCTCAGGGTGATCACGAAACGACGCCGGTCAAAGTATCCTTACCAACTTCTCTCAGTACGCTTACCGGCGTGCCTGTGCGACGATCCACCGCAAAATACGACCGCGAAACCCACCTGGGTCTGGTGCGTCGCGCCCGGAGAATGAATCGCGAACTGGCGCAAGCATTTCCGCACGTCTACTGCGAGCTGGACTTCACCACTGCGCTGGAGCTCGCGGTGGCCACCATCCTGTCGGCGCAGTGCACCGATAAGAGAGTGAACCTCACGACACCGGCGCTGTTCGCCAAGTACCCGACCGCGCTGGACTACGCGCAGGCCAACCGGACCGAGCTCGAGGAACTGATCCGGCCCACCGGCTTCTACCGCAACAAGGCAGCGTCGATCATCGGGCTGGGCCAGGAACTGGTGACCCGCTTCGACGGCGAGGTGCCGGACACCCTGGACGAGCTGGTCACGCTGCCCGGCGTGGGCCGCAAGACCGCCAACGTCATCCTCGGCAATGCCTTCGACGTCCCGGGCATCACGGTGGACACCCACTTCGGGCGGCTGGTGCGGCGCTGGCGCTGGACCGCCGAGGAGGACCCGGTCAAGGTGGAACACGCGGTCGGGGAGTTGATCCCGCGTAAGGAGTGGACCCTGCTGTCGCACCGCGTGATCTTCCACGGGCGCCGGGTCTGCCACGCCCGCACGCCGGCCTGCGGCGTGTGCGTCCTGGCCCGCGACTGCCCGTCCTACGGCACCGGGCCGACAGATCTGGCGACCGCTGCGGCGCTGGTCAGGGGGCCGGAGACCGAGCATCTGCTGGCACTGGCCGGGATCACCGAGTGAGTCGGTCGACTCGCTGGACCGTGGTGGTGCTGGCCGTGTTCGCCGTTCTCGGGGTGGCGCTGTGGCGGCAACTGGGCGACCAGACCGCGTCCGGGCCGTCGGGCCAGCAGACCGGCCAGTTGAACGGCGCCCGGGCGCATCGCGACGCCGACACCCCGGCGGCGCTGGCCGGGCCGCGGGCCAAAGCGGCCCTGCCGCCGTGTCCCACGCCTCTGGGCGGACCCGGATCGGGGGCCCTGCAGGGCATCACGGTGGACTGCGCGGGTGACGGCGCGCCTGTCGACGTCGCGAAGGCCGTCGCCGGCCGGGCCGTGGTGCTGAACCTGTGGGCCTACTGGTGTGGACCCTGCACCGATGAACTGCCGGCGCTGGCCGAGTATCAGCGCCGGATGGGCACGAAGGTGACGGTGCTGACCGTGCACCAGGACGAGAATGAGACGGCCGGGCTGCTGCGCCTGGCCGAACTGGGTGTCAAACTGCCGATGCTGCAGGACGGCCGGCGGCTAATCGCGGCGGCGCTGCGCGTGCCCAACGTGATGCCTGCGACCGCGGTGCTGCGCCCGGACGGTAGCGTTGCTGAGGTCCTGCCCCGGTCGTTCACCAGTGCCGATGAGATCGCCGCGGCGGTGAACCCACAGTTAGGAGTGTCGGGGTGAACATGCTGAACCCGCAGGCCGCCCCGGCGTGGCTTCGGCCACTTGTCGACAACGCCCCGGACCTGCCGCAGGCCTACCGCCGCCGGGTGCCGGCCAGCGTGCTGGCGGCCATCACGGCCGCGGGCGCCACGGCGACATTGACCGGAACCAAACGCGACGCCGCGGTCCTGGTGCTGTTCTCGGGGGCGCCCGACGCCCCGGCGGGCGCCCTGCCGCCCGATGCCGACCTGCTGGTCACCGTCCGCGCGTCGACGTTGCGGCATCATGCCGGGCAGGCGGCGTTCCCGGGTGGCGCGTCCGATCCGGGGGATGGCGGTCCCATCGGCACCGCACTGCGCGAGGCGACCGAGGAGGCCGGTATCGACGCCTCACGGCTGCACGTGCTGACGACGCTGGACCGAATGTTCATCCCACCCTCGGGTTTTCACGTGGTCCCGGTACTCGCCTACTCACCCGACCCCGGCGACGTCCTCGCTGTCGACCCGGCGGAGACGGAAATCGTCGCGCGGGTTCCGGTGCGCGCCTTCGTCAATCCCGAGAACCGGTTGATGGTGTACCGCAAGGAGAACACGCGGCGGTTCGCCGGCCCGGCATTTCGGCTCAACCAGATGCTGGTGTGGGGCTTCACCGCTCAGGTGATCTCCGCGATGCTCGACGTCGCAGGCTGGGCTCAGCCGTGGAACACCGACGTCGTCGAGGAACTGGACGCGGCAATGGCGCTGCTGGGGGACTCCAACGGCTACCGTGTGGATCAACCATGACACCTTCACAATGGCTGGATCTGGCCGTTCTGTCCGTCGCATTCGTCGCCGCCGTCTCGGGCTGGCGGTCCGGGGCGCTGGGCTCTCTGCTGTCTTTTCTCGGTGTGGTGCTCGGGGCGGTGGCCGGTGTGCTGCTCGCGCCGCATGTCGTGGCGCACGTCGACGGCGCTCGTAGCAAGCTCTTCGTCGCCCTGTTCCTGATCCTTGGCCTCGTCGTCGTCGGCGAGATCGCCGGTGTGGTGCTGGGCCGCGCGGTCCGCGGCGCCATGCGCAACGAGGTGGTGCGCGGATTCGACTCGGTGGTCGGCATGGCTCTGCAACTGGTCGCGGTCCTGGTCGCCGCCTGGTTGCTGGCCACCCCGCTGACATCGTCGGACCAGCCGAATCTGGCTGCGGCGGTCAACGGCTCGCGCGTGCTGTCAGAGGTCAACGATGTCGCACCGGCCTGGCTGAAGCGGGTGCCCACGCGGCTTTCGGCGCTGCTGAACACCTCCGGCCTGCCGTCGGTGTTGCAGCCGTTCGGCCGTACCCCGATCGTCAGCGTCTCGGCTCCCGACCCCGCGCTCGTGGGCGATCCGGCGGTGGCCGCCGCCAAGGGCAGCGTCGTGAAGATCCGCGGCGTCGCGCAGAGTTGCCAGAAGGTGCTCGAGGGCACTGGATTCGTCGTGGCGCCGGGCCGGGTGATGTCCAACGCCCACGTGGTGGCCGGCTCCAACAGCGTCACCGTCCAGGTCGACGACAAGAGCTACGACGCCAAGGTCGTCTCCTACGACCCTGAGGCCGACATCTCGATTCTCGATGCGCCCGACCTGTCCGCGGCGCCGCTGAAATTCGACAAGCAGGAAGCTCAGACCGGTACCGGCGCGGTGGTGATGGGCTATCCGGGCGGTGGTGAGTTCGCCGCGACCCCGGCCCGCATCCGCGAGATCATCAAACTCAACGGGCCGGACATCTACCACTCCACGACCGTCACACGCGAGGTCTACACCATCAGAGGCAATGTCCGCCAAGGCAATTCGGGTGGCCCGCTGATCGATGGCAGTGGCAAGGTGCTCGGTGTCGTGTTCGGCGCCGCGGTCGACGACGCCGACACCGGCTTCGTTCTCACCGCCGACGAGGTGGCCAAGCAGATGGCCAAGGTCGACAACCAGGACGCGGTGCCGACGGGAAAGTGCATCTCAGCCGGGTAGCTGGTGCAGGAACGTCGACAGCTCCGAGGTGACGGTCGACGGCTGCTCTTCGTGCGCGAAATGCCCTGCGCCGGTGACGGATACGAAGCGGGTCTGCGGAGCGTAGCGCTGGGTCCGGCGGACCGGGTCGTCGAGCACGTAGGGATCGGCGGTGCCGTGCAGATGCAGGATCGGTACCGCGGTGCGCTGCTTCATCGCGCGCATGAAGCGCCGGCCCTCGCCGCGGACCTGACTGCGCGCCGCCCAGCGCTGGTACTCCAGCGCCGAGTGGGCGGCCGACGGAATCTGAATCGCGGTACGCAGGTGTGTGGCCGCCTGCGCGAAATCCTCCGACGCCGGCCAGGCGGCGCCGGCGCGGCTGCGGACCAGCTGCTCGACGGCGGCGCCGTTATGGCGCGTGAGGACATGTTCGGGCCACCACGGCACCTGATTGCGCAGCATCGCGGGCAGCAGGGCCGCGCGCTGGCCCCGGTCGGTCAGCGTCGAGGACCGTAGCGCCATCGGGTGCGGTGAACTGACCAGCGCGATACCCCGCACCGCCCGCGGATGCAGCATCGCCGTGGCCCAGCAGACCAGGCCACCGTCGGCGTGCCCCACCAGCACGGCCGAATTGTGCCCCAGTGCTCGCACCAGGCCGGCGGTGTCCCCGGCCAACGTCCACCCGTCATAGCCGGTCGGCGGCTTGTCGCTGTCGCCGTAGCCGCGCAGGTCCACGGCGACCACCCGGGCACCGCGCAGGTCGCGCAGCTGATTGCGCCACGAGTACCAGAACGAGGCGAACCCGTGCAGCAGGATCACCAACGGGCGCTCCGCGTTGGAGGAACCGTCCGCGTTCCGATGGTCGGGCTCCGAGCTCTCGCCCTCCACTACATGGAAGCGGATCCCGTTTGCGTGCACCTGCAGGTGTCGCCACGGACCGTCGATCCGGACGACCGACGGATCGGGCGGCGGCACTACCAGCCTGAGGTGTCGCTGGAAGCCGTGCGGGCGATGCTCTGACTCGAGGACTTGTCGTGGCCTGGCGTCAGCGCCACCTTGGCCTCCTTGACCGTGGCGATGGTGTCCCGCGGCCCACGGATCTTGCGGACCTTGAGGAAGCCCAGGAACGCGAGCGCACCGGTCGTCAGCACCATGAGTGCGAAGATGATGAGGTACGACGCCCAGCTGGGTAGCCACAGCTCCAGCAGCGAGCCGAGGAAGAAGAAGAAAAAGAACGTCGAGTAGAACAGCACCACCAGCGCGGCGATGAACAGGACGCTGCCGGTCAGGCCCTTCTTCACATCAGCGGTGATCTCGGCACGCGCCAGCTCGACCTCGGCGCGCACCAGCGTCGACATCTGCGCGGTGGCTTCCTTGACCAGATCGCCGATCGACGGATCAGCCTTGGGTGCATGGGGATCCACCAGCGGGATCGAGGTCACCGTGGCTGGAACTGCGCCATTCTTGCGATCGCCATTGCTCACGAACACGTCCTCCCGGCGTCGGTGTAGTCCTGGCATATGTTGCCACGTGGGGCGCCGGTTAACGATCCCGGCCAGCGATACACTGCCCCGATGCGTTTGGCACCCCTGTTCGCGACGGCCATTGCCCTCCTCGGCGTCTCGGCGGGGGTGCCGGCACACGCCGATGTACCGGTGCCGCTCGGCGGTGGCTCGGGCATCGTCGTCGACGGAGACACCTTCTGCACCCTCACCACCATCGGGCACGACAACCGCGGCAAGCTCGTCGGCTTCACGTCGGCGCACTGCGGCGGCCCGGGCCACGAAGTGGCGGCCGAGGGCGCCGAGAACCGCGGCAACCTGGGCGTCATGGTGGCCGGCAGCCAGCCCCTGGACTACGCCGTCATCGAATTCGACCCGGCCAAGGTGCAGCCGCTGAACAACGTCAACGGATTCCAGATCGACGGCATCGGTCCGGACCCGGCGTTCGGCCAGGTGGCGTGCAAACTGGGCCGCACGACCGGCTACACCTGTGGCGTCACCTGGGGTCCGGGACAGGACCCGGGCACCATAGTCGACCAGGTGTGCGGCCAGCCGGGCGACTCGGGTGCGCCGGTCACCGTCGACAACAAGCTGGTCGGCATGATCCACGGGGCCTTCAGCGATGACCTGCCGACGTGTGTCGTCAAGTACGTGCCGTTGCACACCCCGGCCGTGACGGTGTCGATCAATGCGGTGATCTCCGACCTCGACGCCAAGAACCGCCCGGGCGCGGGTTACGTCCCCATCGCCTGACGATACGAAAAAGTCCCCCAGCGTGATGTTGGGGGACTTTCACGTTTCCGGGTTACTTGCTGGCGCGGATGGCCTCGAAGACGCTGGGGTCGACCAGGGTCGAGGTGTCGCCGAGTTCGCGGCCTTCGGCCACATCGCGTAGCAGGCGGCGCATGATCTTGCCGCTGCGGGTCTTGGGCAGCTCGGGCACCACGTGGATCTCGCGCGGTTTGGCGATCGGGGAGATCTCCCGCGCCACCTGTGTGCGCAGTTCCTCGATCATGTTCTCCGGTCCGCCGTGCGCCGATTCCTTGAGGATGACGAACGCGCAGATGGCCTGGCCGGTGGTGGCGTCGGTGGCGCCGACGACGGCGGCCTCGGCCACCCCGGAGTGCCCGACGAGCGCGGATTCGACCTCGGCGGTCGAGATGCGGTGGCCCGAGATGTTCATGACGTCGTCGATGCGGCCCAGGACCCAGATGTTGCCGTCGGCGTCGTAGCGGGCGCCGTCACCGGCGAAGTACCAGCCCTGCTCGGCAAACCGGGACCAATAGGTGTCCTTGAAGCGCTCGTCGTCGCCCCAGATGCCGCGCAGCATCGACGGCCACGGCTTGTCGAGTACCAGGTAGCCGGTGACGTGCTCTTGTTCGTCGGCGCCGGGGACCAGTTCGTTGCCGTCGTCGTCGACGATCTTGGCGCTGATGCCGGGCAGCGGGGTCATGGCCGAGCCGGGCTTGGCGGCGGTGACGCCGGGCAGCGGCGAGATCATGATGGCGCCGGTCTCGGTCTGCCACCAGGTGTCCACGATGGGGGCTTCGCCGGCGCCGATGTATTCGCGGTACCAGCGCCAGGCCTCTGGGTTGATGGGCTCGCCCACCGAGCCGAGCACCCGCAGGCTCGACAGGTTGTGCGACGCGGGGATCTGGTGGCCCAGCTTCATGAAGGTGCGGATCAGCGTCGGGGCGGTGTAATAGATGGTGACGCCGTACTTTTCGATGATCTCGAAGTGCCGGTGCTCGGTCGGCGAGGTGGGGGTGCCTTCGTAGACCACCTGCGTCACGCCGTTGGCCAGCGGCCCGTACACGATGTAGGTGTGCCCGGTGACCCAGCCGATGTCGGCGGTGCACCAGTACACGTCGTCGGCTTTGATGTCGAAGACGTTGTGGTGGCTGTAGGACGCCTGGGTCAGGTACCCGCCGCTGGTGTGCACGATGCCCTTGGGCTTGCCGGTGGTGCCGGAGGTGTACAGCAGGAACAGTGGCTGCTCGGCGTCGAAGGCCTCAGGTGTGTGCTCGGGTGACTGCGAGTCGACGGTCTCGTGCCACCACACGTCGCGGCCTTCGGTCCAGTCCACGTCGATGCCGGTGCGCTTGACCACCAGGACGTGCTTAACAGAGGACTGGCCGGCCCCGTCTGATCCCAAGGCCTCATCCACGGCGGACTTGAGCGACGCCGCCTGGCCGCGGCGGTACTGCCCGTCGGTGGTGATGACCAGCTTGGCCTGCGCGTCCTCGACGCGGGCGGCCAGCGCGGTGGCCGAGAATCCGGCGAACACGACCGAGTGCATCACACCGAGACGGGCGCAGGCCAGCATCGCCACGATGGCTTCGGGCACCATCGGCATGTAGATCGCGACGCGGTCACCGGCGACCAGGCCCAGGGCGGTCAGGGCGTTGGCGGCCTTGCTGACCTCGTCCTTGAGCTGGGCGTAGGTGATGTCGCGGGCGTCACCCACGGGCTCGCCTTCCCAGTGGATCGCGACACGGTCGCCGTTGCCGGCCTCGACATGGCGGTCGACGCAGTTGTAGGCGACATTGAGCTTGCCGTCGCCGAACCACTTGGCGAACGGCGCGTTTGACCAGTCCAAGACCTCGGTGAACGGGGTGGCCCAGGACAACCGCTCGCCCTGGCGGCGCCAGAATTCCAGGCGGTCGGCGTCGGCCTCCTGGTACAGCGCGGCGGTGGCATTGGCCTGTGCGGCGAACTCGGCAGGCGGTGGATAAGCCTGTGGCACAGCGGTGTCTTGTGTCATGGCTGTGAGCGTAGTCACTGGCACGTTGCAATGACGTTGGAGGTGGCTCGCCACCGTGACGTTGGAGGTGGCCGCCTGGTGGCACTACCCTGTGCGGACGTGGCTGCACCTGACCCGCTGGCTCCTTTGGCAGAACTGCCCGGCGTGGCCGAGGCGGGAGACGAGGCGCGAGAAGCGCTCGGTAGAGCCCATCGACACAAGGTGAACCTGCGCGGTTGGCCCGCCACCGCGGCCGAGGCCTCGGTGCGGGCGGCCCGGGCATCATCAGTGCTGGACGGTGGCGCGCTGAGCTTCAGTAAAGAGGGCGAGGCTCCCGCCAAAGGCGAGCGCGCTGACGCCGTGCTGGCCGGCGCGCTGCGGGTGGCCGAGGCGCTCGAAGGTGGCGCGACGGCGCTGATCGGGGTCTGGCAGCGGGCACCGTTGCAGGCGATCGCTCGGCTGCACACGCTGGCGGCCGCGGATCTGGCGGATGAGGACCACCTCGGCCGCCCCCGCACCGATGATCCGGATGTGGGTCGGCGGCTGGAACTGCTCGGCGAGATCGTGGGTGGCGGGAGCCGTGTGCCGGCGACGGTGCTCGCGGCCGTCGCGCATGGCGAACTCCTCAGCCTGGCTCCGTTCGGGGTGGCCGACGGTGTGGTGGCGCGCGCGGTGTCCCGGCTGATCACCATGGCCAGCGGGCTGGACCCGCACGGTCTCGGCGTGCCCGAGATGTACTGGATGCGTGAGGTCGGTGAATACCGTGCCGCGGCACGGGGCTTCGCGTCGGGAACCGCTGACGGCCTGACGGCGTGGCTCATCTGCAGCAGTCGCGGCCTGCATTCCGGAGCGCGCGAGGCATTGTCCATCGCGCAGGCTTCTGCCAAGTAGCGGTCCGGCCGGCACCGGCTCCAGCAAACGGGCAAACATAAAAGCGGGCGGCGCTCCGTCGTCAGAGGTCTGACTCGGCTCGCCGCCCGCTAGCACGGAACCCGGTTACCAAGCGTGCTTGTTGGGTTGTGTGGGTGGCCTCGGCGTCCCTGCAATGCGCTGCGGCTGGAACTCCACCCAAGGAATTCTCGTAGCCGTTCACTTTTCGCAATTACGCAGGCCCACAACGCTTTTACCATTGTCGCGGTATGTGCTCCGCGTGGGTGCCGGTATTCCGTGCTGGGATGCCCGCTTCGGGAGATCGAACCTTCTCTTCCGGTTCGGTCTTGGCCTCGGGGGCTTCCGTGCTTCCTTTGTACTCCGTGACCGCAGTCACATCAAGGGCCAATCGCGGGCGATTTCTGATTGTTACGGAGGGGCGTTCAGCAACTCGTCAGTAGCTTTCAGAAGTTCAGGCGGCGGAGCAGCGAGTAAGTCACGGCGCCGGCTGCGAGGGCGCTGGCGCCGACGGCCAGAGTCGTGGCGACGGCGGCACCCGACGGCGCCGGGAGCCGGTCTCGCAGCGAGACCGGGCGGTTGAAGGTCAGTACCGGCCAGCCGCGCGCGACGGCCTCCTTGCGTAAAGCGCGATCCGGATTGACCACGGCCGGGTGGCCGACGGCCGCGAGCATCGGCAGGTCCGTGATGGAGTCCGAGTAGGCGTAGCAGTGTTCGAGCGCGTAGCCCTCACGGGCGGCGAGTTCCTCGATGGCCTGCACCTTGCCTTCGGCGAAGCAGTAGAAGTCGACGTCACCGGTGTACTTGCCGTCTGTGACCACCATGCGTGTTGCCATCGAATGGTGAGCGCCGAGTTCGCGGGCGATGGGCGCCACGATCTCCTCGCCGGATGCCGAGACCACGACGACGTCACGGCCGCACAGCTTGTGATCGGAGATCAGGTTGGCGGCTTCGGCGAAGACCAGTGGGTCGACGATGTCATGCAGCGTCTCGGCGACGATCGACTTGACCTGTTCGACGTCCCAGCCCGTGCACATGTTGGTCAGGTAAGACCGCATGCGGTCCATCTGGTCGTGGTCGGCGCCGGACATCAGGAACAGGAACTGTGCGTAAGTGGACTTGAGCACAGCTTGGCGATTAAGCAGTCCCTGGTTGAAGAAAGGTTTGCTAAAAGCGAGGGTGCTCGACTTGGCGATGACGGTTTTGTCGAGATCGAAGAAGGCTGCGGTGCGCACCGGACCGCTGGGCTCGGCCTCCTGGCGCGGCGCGGCCGCGGCCTCGGCGGCCGGATCGGTTGCGGTCACGGCTCCCAGCATAAGCTCCGGAACGTCGGCACCGGGTGGGCGGCAGCACCGCCGTGTCGGTCGCCGGTGGCCTGACCGCTGCGGCGATTGACGTGCTGACACGCCCCTTTCACAGACAATCAACAGTTGCGCAGAGCCCTGTTGACGTGTGTATAGTGGGCTTTACCCGGCCAGCGCCGGGTGTGCATCAGCCCGACCCCCCGGGGCTGATCCACGACGACCTCCGCCTCCTCCCCCCCCTGGCGGGGGTCGTCCCTTTTTCGGGGTAGGTCAGATTTCCTCCAGGCGAAGCCTCTTCGACGCGTTTGGGTCGGCGTCCGTTCGCTCTTTTCTGCCTGTGGCGTAACCGCCGCGATCCCGAGTCGCCGAATGTCGCTCGAAGTTCGCAAAAAGTTGCGGAACGACATTCTCACGACTCCGTCAATAAAGTTGTCCACAGTTTGCGATCCATCCACATTCTGCGCGTGCGCTCTGGTGTCGCGGCCTGCTGCCGATCACGGTGGACTCATGACAACAACCGGGGCACTGGCACTGATCTCCGACGCCGGACTGCGCGACGACATCGAGCGCATCGCCGCGGCGACGGGCATCAGGGTGGTGTACGGGGCGGAACCGTCCGGCCGGAATGCGTGGGTCGGAGCCGCGGCGGTACTGCTCGATGTCGCGGCCGCCCAGCGCTGTCGCGAGCTCGGTATGCCACGGCGGAATGCTGTGGTGCTGATCGCTGCCGAAGCGCCGGGCACCCGCGAGTTCGAGGCCGCGATGCTGATCGGTGCGCAGGATGTCATCACCTTGCCCGGCCAGGAGTCCGATCTTGTTGGTGTCCTGTCCGACGCTGCAGCCGGCGAATCGGACGGCCGCCGAGGTGCCGTCGTCGCGGTGATCGGTGGCCGCGGGGGCGGTGGGGCATCGGTGTTTGCGATCGCGTTGGCGCAGGCCGCGGGCGACCCTGACCACGAATGTCTGTTGGTCGATGTCGATGCCTGGGGTGGCGGCATCGATCTCGCCCTCGGCGCCGAGGGCGATGCGGGCCTGCGCTGGCCGGACCTGGCGGCAGCGGGCGGACGGCTCAGTTATGCGGCGCTGCGTGATGCGTTGCCGCGCCGGCGCGGCGTGGTGATGCTGTCGGCCGGACGCACCGGCGTCGAATTGAGGCCGACGGCGCTGGCCGCGGTTGTCGAGGCCGGGAGCTGGGCCGGTGCGACCGTGATCTGCGATGTGCCGCGGCAGGCATCGGCCGCGGCGGAGACCGTGGTTGCCGCCGCCGATCTCGTAGTCGTGGTGGCGCCGGCGGAGGTGCGGGCCTGTGCGGCCACACGTGTGGTGGCGGAATGGGTGGCGGCACTCAACCCGAACGTCGGTTTGGTGGTGCGGGGTCCCGCGCCCGGCGGGCTCCGCGCTACCGAGATGTCGACGATGCTGGGGTTACCGCTGCTGGCGTCCATGCGTGCGGAGAGCAGTCTCGACGACGCACTCGAGCGGGGCGGTCTCGGCCGCAGTCTGCGGAGCCGGTCGCCGCTGGCGGCGGCCGCCCGTCGCGTCCTCGCGGTGCTGCGCGGGCAGCCGGGGGCAGCGGCGTGACACTCAGCGAGAAGCCGGGGGCGGAACGCGCATGACGTCGTCGTTGGTGGATCGCGTCCGGGAGCGCCTGGCCGCGCAGAGTAGCGGCGCGCTGCATCCCAACACGGTGGCCGCAGCCATCCGCGCCGAGTCTGGCGGTGTGCTGGCCGACAGTGACGTGCTGGCCGGCATGCGGCTATTGCAGACCGAGCTGACCGGTGCCGGGATTCTGGAGCCGCTGTTGCGGGCGCCGGGTACCACCGACGTGCTGGTGAGCGCGCCCGACGAGGTGTGGGTCGACGATGGAAACGGGTTGCGCCGCAGCATGGTCCGCTTTCCGGACGAGGCCGCCGTGCAGCGCTTGGCGCAACGGCTGGCGCTGGCTGCCGGTCGCCGACTGGATGATTCGCAACCGTGGGTCGACGGTCACCTGGGCGGTATCGGTGGCGGCTTGAGCGTCCGGTTGCACGCCGTGCTGCCCCCGATCGCCGCGGCAGGAACCTGCCTCTCGCTGCGGGTGCTACGGCCCGCGACCCAGGACCTGGGCGCTCTCGTCGGGTCCGGAGCCATCGCGCCACCGGCCGCGTCGTTGATCGACGACATCGTGGCGGCGCGGCTGGCCTTCCTGGTCTCGGGCGGGACCGGCGCCGGAAAGACCACCATGCTGTCGGCGCTCCTCGGTGCCGTCGACCCGGCCGAACGCATCGTCTGTGTCGAGGACGCCGCCGAGTTGGCGCCACAACATCCGCACCTGGTCCGGTTGGTCGCCCGCGGCGCCAACGTCGAAGGCGTCGGTGCGGTGACGGTGCGCGATCTGGTGCGGCAGGCGCTGAGGATGCGTCCGGACCGCATCGTGGTCGGAGAGGTTCGCGGCGGCGAGGTCGTGGACCTGCTCGCCGCACTCAACCCACCCATTAGTTGCCAAAAATTTTCGTCAACCATCATTTGGCCACTTGACAATGTTGAGGACGCGTTCGCGACAGTGCGAAGGGTGCGGGGCATTAGGGACGGGGCGATGCCCCGCTTGGAGTTCTCCGAGTGGTTAGGTTGGGCGCTGTGGCCAATGTGAGTCGGGTTTGGCAAAGTCCTACATTCGCGAAGACCGTGGGGGCGTCGTATGACTGGGCGATGGGCCAGGAGTCTGCCGCTCGCCGGTTTGGCCGTCTTGTGATGGGTGCTGACGTTGATCGTGTTTATCGCGCGATGGACGTGATCGGCGACATGCCGAGCGGTGCAGAGATTCTCGATGTGCCGTGTGGTGGCGGGATCGCGATGCGTCGGTTGCGACCCGATCAGGACGTCAGCTACGTGGGCTTGGACATTTCGGCGCCGATGTTGGAGCTTGCCCGCCGCAGAATTCCTGCCGAACATCGCGATCGGACCACCCTGATCGAGGGCAGCATCGAACACATGCCTTTCGACGATGGCCGGTTCGATTTGTGCGTGTGCTTCAACGGGTTGCACTGTGTCCCGGAGCCGGCCGCCGCGGTGGCGGAGATCGCGCGGTGTTTGCGCCCAGGCGGTCGTCTGATCGGCGAGTTCGCCGTTCGTGGACAACTCCGCCGCGCTGACATCTACATGACCGGGCTGCGGGCTGCGGGCGCGTTTGGCCCTGCGGGCACACGGACCGACGCCCACCGGTGGCTCACTGACGCCGGTCTGGTGATCGACGTGCTCGAGTGCACCGGAGCGATCGCCCATTTCGACACACACCGGCCTTTGTGACTGGCTCATAGGTCTCCTTTTCGAGTGACTGCGCTACGACGCTTCGGTCTGGCCGCGTTAACGCAGCTCCGGGCCGCCAGCGCCAAATAGTTGCGTCACGTTGCGCTGTCGTTCGCGTTTGACGTTGGCCCGCGCCCCGTCGAGTGATCGAGTGAGTTTCTGCACTTCGATGTGCGCGTCTTTGAGGTTCTGATTGGCTACGGCTAGCAGGCCTCGCAGACGTGCGTTCTCGTCAACGAGATGCACGCCGTCGGGGTCGTAGAGTTGGCCGATAAGATCGGCGATGCGTGAATCCCGTTCGGCTAGATCGGCTTTGAGTTTCTTGGCGAGCCCTTCGGCGTTGATGGCTCTTTCGCGCCAGGACGAGGTTCGACCGTCAACGCGGTCTTCAGCCCGGGTCGTAACGGCGATTTGCGAGGCGTTGCGCGCGTCGAGGATGGCCTGGGTCAGCTCGGGATGGCGCGGGTCGTAGATGAATGTCTTGCCGACCCCGGCGAGGTCGCACACGTCTTTGACGGTGAACGGAATACCGGTTTTCGTGAGTCTGCTCAACGCTTTTCGGACCCGTTGTTCACACTCGATGCTGCGGTGTGCCCGCTTCTCGATCGCTTCCACTGGGCGTCGGCGCTTTGCGGCAACTCGTGGATTTGGACTGTGCGCAGTCATGCGGTCGTCGTCTCCGATCCTTGGGCCGGTGGCGCAAGTTGGTCGAGCGTCCATCCGGTGGTGAACACGGGATGGAAGTAGTCATGTGTCGGGCTGCGCAGGTCGAGCTTTTCGGCTTCTTCGAGCAGGCCGAGCTCATCGAGGGCCTCGCGCAGTCCGGCGAGAACGGGTTGCCAAGGGTCCCACGCGGACAGGATGTAGTCGCGGGCGTCCTCGTTAGGGGCGCCCTCGGCGAAGTGAAAAGCGGCGTCGCGCTTGCGTTCCCAGTACGCCAGATCAGCACCGGTGAGGGCGAAGTGCTCGCACGGGCCCTGAGGACCGCTGGTGCAGTTCTTCGAGAAGGGGCAGCTTTCGCCGCCGACCACGGGGCCGTATCGGCAGATGCCGTGCTCCACCGGTATCACCGCCAAGTCGATCCTGTCGCGCACCGCCGCCGGATCGGCGTCCAGGTCGCCGGGCCGCAGCAGGATGGTGCCGGGCTTGTTGGTTCCTGGTCCGGCGGCCCAGATCTGCTTGAGGTGCTTGGCCATACTTGCGTCGTTGTAGCGGGCGTAGTGCGCGAGTGCTTCGTCGGAGAAATGACCGAGCAGCTGGCGGACCAGTTCTGCCGGGGCGCCGCTGTTGAGCAGCGATGTCGCGAGCGTTGCACGGGTCTGGTGGGTGGTGATCCCGGACAGGCCCAGACCGGCAAACCACTTCCTCCACGCATTGCTGAACGAGGTGTAGGACACCTCCAAGGTCAGATCCGGATTCAGATGCGCACCGGGGAACAGCGGCATCGTTCGTTCCCATTCGGCCTCGAGCCGCTCACGCCCGGAACCGTCGAGCGCAGCAAGGCGCTTGCGGTAACGGTTGCGCAGCTTGGCCTTGGTGATCGCCTGGCGGCGCAATAGACGCTCGTAAACCGGTACGTGGCAAGGTATTCCGTAATCGACCACGTTGATTTTGCTGATGTCGCGCCAAAGGTACGGCTGCGCGACCCCGACCATCCCGATGCAGCCCAGGCGAAGGTTCAGAACCTCGCTGATCCGGCCACCCTGAAAAGCCTGTACCAGCCAGATGTCAGACAAGCCCACCTCGGCGGAATCCAATTCGTCGAGGGCACGCAAATTGTCGGGATCGACGAGCAGTTGATAATCACCGAAGCTCAACGGCCGGGGCAGCGGGTTTCTGGCGGGAACCGGGAAATCAGGAAACCGCAGAAGGAAATCTTCGGGCACCGTCGATGCCCGGCCGCGTTCCTTACTGTGCGCCAACACAATATGCGCATTGCGCATCAAGACGTGGCGGGAGCGCTCGACCAGCACCCCGTCAGCCTTTCGGGCTTCGTCAATCAGCGGTGGGACAGGGATCTGCTCCTTGAACCACAGATTGACCAGTTCTTTGATCGTGAGCGCGTCGACGGCATGCAGCAGCGCCGGATCGTTCCCGCGGTCCGGGCGTATTTGTTCCAGAACGTACGACAACAGCACGGTTCCCGAGCGTCGGTAAAACACCGTCCCCGTCGAGACCCGTTTCCCGTCGGGTTCAAGGGACTGGTCATAGAGGTAATCCCACAGCGCGTCTCGCAGCCAACGCTGGGAGATGCGTGTGAGGTCCCACACCGAACGACGCCGCTCACCAATTTGACTGCCGGGAAACGCTTTCCCCCCAGAGACGACATGGTCAAACCAGCCCGCCTCTTTCGCGGTCTCTTTAGTCAGCAGAAGGCTGCGCGCCGCGATGGGCAGATCCCGCCAGATGCGCTGCTGGGCCCTGTTGTCCTGATCGTCGGCCATCGCATCCACGAACGGGTCGATCAGCGATATAGCACCCGACTTCGCGAGTTGGTCCACTACCGCCTGGATGTCCCAGGGCCGCCACTGCGTGCGCCGCGCCGTTTTTGCGTGACGGTCGAGCCCGTAGCGAATTTCGCGCTGCAAACCCGCGGGCAGGCCAGCCAAATGCAGTTCTCCGCGACTATCGGGAGTCCGCACCGTTTCACGCGTCGCGGGTGAGGCCAGCCATTCCTCGAACATCGCCACCGACGGCGGGGTTCCGCGTCGCCTCCTCCACAGCTGCCAGCCGCTCAGGTGGGTGCGGCACAGGTTGCGCTTGCTTGGGCCCTCGAACTGACCGCAGTCAGCGTCTCGGACGCAGAGCCGCACCGAGCACTCGGTGCCGAAGGGCGGTAGTGGTTCTTGTGTTGCACACCAATCAGTTTCACTGAAGTCGCCCTCGCGACTGGCTCTGCGCCGACGTTTAGCATGTTGCGAGCACAGTCCGTTGCCTATTGCTTCTCGGTTGTCACCGCAGATGGAGCACCCCGGGCGGCGTTCCAAGCCCCACCCCCAGCTTCGGGAACCTGTCGGGCGTGCGGTGGCGACGAACTCGGCGAGAGTCGTCGACTCTTTGATCGCAGCGAATTCCTGTGCGTGGAGGATGCACATGATGCTGGTGTAGGTCTGCCCGGGCAGGCCCAGGCACCCCTCAACGGGGCAGGCCCACCCGTAGGTGGAATGGTTGCGCGGGAACACGATCGGCTCCGCCAACAACCACGCTGGAAACTTCTGGCTGATCAGCTCGTACCGCTGCTGCGCGGGCAGCTGCATATAGTCCGAGGCGGTATCAACCAGGGTAGGGCCGGAGAGCTCGCTGAGCGCGGCTTCGGTGCTCATGCCTGGGCTCCGTCGCCGTCGGTGCCGCTGGACAATCCGGGGGCCGACTCCCACACACGATGCAGGTGCTTCATCGCCTCGCGGTTCGCCGACTTTCCGTATAACTCGGTGACCATGGACGGGCTGGTCCAGCCGAACTCCTGAGCGACCATCTCCGCGTTGAAATCTGTTTCCGCATATAACGCTGCTGCGGCCCGGTGGCGGAACGCGTGCGGGGTGATGCGGGCATTCAGACCGGCGCGCTGGCACGAGCGTCGCAGCATTTTGCGCACCGCCGAGGTGGTCAGCGCCCGGCCCGGCGAGGTGCCCCGCAGATGCACCAGCACCTGCTCGTGGTCAACCAGATGCGCAATCGGGTGGTACTCGTCGAGCAGGTACCCATAGAACGTGCTGATCATGGCCGGACTCACTGCGCGGATGACCCCGTCCAGGACATAGCCGTCCACGCTCAGACCGGCAGACGCATACGCCTTGGCTCGTGCCCGGTTGGGGTTGTCATCCCGGCCGACGATATGGATATGCGGGTCGGCGCGTTGGCCGCACGGGTGGTTGTCGGACAGGTGAAGGTCGCAAAAACGCAGGCCGCACATGCCGCCGACCCGCAGACCACCGTCGTGAAGCCAGGTGACGATCATCAGATCACGCGCGGTGGTCAGCACCGACGGCTCGAACAACGACGCCACCACTGAGTCCGCCAGGAATCGTGGTCGGCGTGCAGACTTGCGGGGCGCCAACGGATTTGATGTGACCTGCCGCGAGCCTTTGCGTTTCGCCGTCCTGGGCGCGGTCTCGAAGCCGGCGACCAGTTCACCGCTGGCCTGTCCTTTCGCTGCCAAGGCGAGGTAGTAGGCCTTCACGATGGTGGCCACGTTGGCTGCTGCCGCCGCGCCCAACGGCTTTTGCTTCGGCGCCCGCCAGGGCACCCCGTAGACACCGTCAGCTTGCCCGGTGAGCCCATTCATATAGCGGCGCAGGTCATCGAGCGTCACCGCGGTCGTGGGCTTGCGGTTCACGTGAAGCCAGTTGAGGTGATCAACCAGGCTGTAGGCATACGTTTCTTGAGTTGACGGGCCGAACCGGGTCAAGACATCCAGCGATGGCCGGTGCAGTTCCCCTGACGGCGTGAAAATCCAGTACGACTGCCGGCCACCGGAGTGACCGATCCTTCGGACAGTGAATCCATCTTCGAGCAAGTCCCAACCTCCCCAGTAGCAATGTGACGAACGCATTGCTACTGGGCGTCCGTGACGCCGGGAAAGAGACTCTCCGCGGACGTACCGAACGTTCACGGAGTAGGCATCTAAGACAGGCCACGAGGGTGGTGCTGGGACGGTCCATGCCAACAGTCCCGCCGAGGTGCCCGCCCGTATGGAGGCGTTGGCGTCCGTCGGCGGATTGGACCGGTTCGCGCTGCATTCTCAGCTGGCGGCCGCGTGCCAGCTCGTACTCCACACCGCGCGGGCCCGTGATGGCCGACGGTACTTGAGCGAGGTCGCGGTGTTGCACCGCGTCGTCGACGGGACCGTAGCGGCTGTGACCGCGTGGCAGGTCGATCGGGGCGCCGGACCGGGAATGGCGGCCCTTCGTGAGCTGCTGGCCGCTCGGGGTCGGTCATGAGCCCCGCACTGCTGCTGGCGCTGGCGGTACTGGTGGCGCCGCGGCCGGGCGGGCTCGAGCGGTTGGGGCATCGAAAACGATTGGCGGGACTGGGGTCACGCAGTGGTTCGCGGATGTTGTCGTTGCCGGCGGCGGCGGTCGCCGTGGTGTCGCTGGTAGCGCTACCCCTGCCGGTGACGCTGGCGGGTGCGGCTCTGGTCGGGACCGTGGGGTTGCGGTGGCAGCGCTCGCGACGGGAGGCCGCACGTGCCAGGGAGGCGCAGACGCTGCAGGGTGCGCTCGGCATCCTGGTCGGAGAATTGCGTGCCGGGGCACATCCGGTGGCAGCGTTCGACGCCGCGGCTCATGAGGTGGACGGACCGGTCTCTGCGGCGTTGGGAGAGGTCGCGGCACGCGCCCGGCTGGGCGCCGATGTCGCGGCGGGGCTGCGCGCCGTGGCGGGGACGTCGGCGCTCCCGGCGCACTGGCAGCGTCTGGCCGTGTACTGGCAGCTCGCGCTGGACCACGGCCTGGCCATCGCCCCGCTCATGCGTGCCGCAGAGCGGGACGTCGTTGCACGCGAACGCTTCTCGTCGCGGATCAGAGCGGGTATGGCCGGGGCCCGTACGACGGCGGCGGTGCTGTCCGGATTGCCCGCGCTCGGAATCGTCTTGGGGCAGTTGATCGGTGCGCATCCCGTGCGCTTCCTGCTCGGTGACGGCGCAGCCGTGCTGGTGGTCGGGGTGCTGCTGTGCTGCCTCGGGCTGTTGTGGTCGGACCGGATCATCGCGCGGGCGCGGCGATGAGCACGGCGTCGCTGCTTCTGCTCGCGGTGGCGATTCTGCTGATCCCTGGCACGCCGGCGCACAGAATCTGGCCGCGGGTGCCGGACCGGTCATCGCCCCCGGCGACGTCGAACGACGACCCGCTGGCGGTGCCGTCGAGCTTGGACGTGCTCGCGGCCTGTCTGTCGGCGGGCATGGCGACCAGTGCCGCCGCCTCGGCTGCGGTGCCGTCCGCGCCGGCCGGATTGGCCGGTGTGCTGCGTCGCGCGGCTGAACTGCTGGCTTTGGGGGCAAGTCCGGCGACGGCCTGGTCGGACCGGGATGGCGGTACTGATCCGCACGTGATCGCGCTGCTGCGGTTGGCCCGCCGATCGGCGTCCTCGGGTGCCGCGATGGCTCAGGGCGTCGCCGAACTGGCCGAACAGGCCAGGGCCGACGCCGGTGACGCGGCGGACGCGGCCGCCGAGCGGGCCAATGTTCTGATCGCCGGTCCGCTGGGGCTCTGCTACCTGCCGGCCTTCGTCTGTCTCGGCATCGTGCCCGTTGTCGCCGGTCTGGCGGGTGATGTGTTCCGGTCCGGGCTGCTGTGACGGACGCAGATTTCCGACGCCGGCCGGCGTCACCACAAGGGGAGGGAAACCATGAAACTGAACATTATTCGCACGCTTGAAGCCCGAGCGACCGTGCTGCTCACCGATGAGAGCGGGATGTCCACCGTCGAATACGCCATCGGCACGGTGGCCGCCGCGGCGTTCGGCGCAATCCTGTACACCGTGGTCACCGGGGACTCGATCGTCAGTGCTTTGACGAACATCATCTCTCGTGCCCTCACCACCAACCGATGACCGTGGCGGCGTCACGGCCGAGGCGGCATTCGCGGTTGCCGCGCTCATCGCGGTCGCCGTCCTCGGTGTCGGTGGCCTCGCTGCGGTCTCGATGCAGGTGCGCTGCCTCGACGCGGCCCGGGAAGCGGCCCGGCTCGCGGCCCGCGGCGACGACCGTGCCGCCATCGAAACCGCCCGTCGTGCCGGCCCCGACGGCGCCACGGTCGAGGTGCGGCGCGACGGTGGACGGGTTGTCGCGCGGGTCCGTGTCCCGGCGCCGCTGCTACCCGGCATCACGGTGGGGGCGGAGGCGGTGGCGGCGCCCGAGCCCGGTGTGTGACGAGCGGGGTGCCGCGACGGTGTTCGCGGTCGCGCTGATCGCGGTGCTCATCGGCCTCATGACCGGTTCGGCTGCCGTCGGTGCCGCGGTGATCGGCCACCACCGCGCGCAGTCGGCGGCCGACCTTGCCGCATTGGCGGCGGCGGGCGCGTTGGTCTCAGGGCCGGGCCAGTCCTGTAGCCGCGCCGCCGATGTTGCCGAAGCCATGGGCAGCCGGGTTGGTCAGTGTTCGGTGCGGCAGTTGGACGTGGTGGTCGACGTGGAGGTGCCGGTGCGGTTCGGCCGGTGGAATCTCGGCGTCGCGCACGGTCAGGCCCGCGCCGGACCAGGCGAGCGGTAGCCCGACCGCAACGATGAGCTGTGCCACCGCGAGCCGCCCTGTGTCACTTGGCATATCGCTACCGTAGAATCTCAACTATGGTTGAGGTCAAGCGAATGGGTCCGACCGATCTCCTCACCATCGGGGAGATCGTGAAGCGGACCGGCGTCGCCGCGTCAGCGTTGCACTTCTACGAGCGGAAAGGGCTGATCCACCCCGAACGCACGGCGGGCGGCACCCGGTTGTATCCACGTCACCTGGAGCGGCGTATTGCCGTCATCCAGGTGGCGAAGCGGCTCGGCATTCCCCTCAGCGAGGTCGCCGAGCACTTCCGGACGCTTCCTGATGATCGGATGCCGTCATTGCGCGACTGGACCAGGCTCAACAAGCGCTGGCGTGCGCAACTCCGCGAACGGCAGCTCGAGTTGGAGCGGCTGCAGTCGGAGATGGACCAGTGCATCGGGTGCGGATGCATCTCCCTCAACCACTGCCTGGTCATCAACCCCGGCGACGAGCTCGCGGCCGAAGGGCCGGGCGCCCGGCGGTTGCTTCCCTTCGACGGGGCGAATCCGGCAGGCGCCGAATAGGATTCGCGATCAGGACTCGGCTGCGCCGGCGCTCAGCCGGTCCCCGCCGGCCATGAGTTCACCGTAGGTGGGCAGGCGCAAGGACAGCAGGCCGGCGAAGGTGTCGTCGGCGACCTGGAGCCGGTGCGCGGTGACGTGAATCGGGACCCACCCGCCGTCATGGGCGCGCAACCGCAGCACCCGCGACGTCGGTCCGCTGCCGAACTCGACCGTCATGGCCGCCATCTCGGCGATCTCGTCCGGGTGTACCAACTCGGATGACGCGTCGGCGCTCCAGTCGAAGAGCGGACACGGTTCGCCGATCCATTTGATGAGCTTCCAGCTGTTCAGATCCACCATGGCCCGGTAGATCCCGGGCACGGGCGGGCCGCCTGCGATCTGCTGCGCCCGGTCGAGTGGTGCGGCCGACGAATTGTCCCGGACGCCGCGCCAGTTCATGGCCCGGCAGACCAGCCGGTCGTGGCCGTCCTCATCGGGTTCGTTGAGTACCCGCGCGCAGAATCCGACAGTGATGGGCCGGCCTCGGAAATCGGTCATTTCCCAAGTGCTGGTGAACGTTTGGCCAGGTTTCGGCTTGATGACGGCCGAGATGACCCGCGCCTCGTTCGGGTTCAGCTTGCGGGTCTGCAGGTCGTCGGCGAATGCGCGGCCATGGGTGGCCTCGGCCGCTGGGTTGAGGCCGCTGTTGGCCAGCGACTCCATGGTGTCGGTCGCGATGCCGCCCGTCAGATCCCACTTCAGGGGCCCCGGGATCATCCGGTCCGGCGGATCGGCGTTGGGCGTGCCGACCCATACGTGCACGCCATGAATGCGTCCGTCGGTCGTCTGCACCACTTCGGTCCGGATCACCCGGTCGCTCTTGGGAGTGATGCTCGTCAGCGGCAGCCCGGCGCGCACGGTTTCGCCGATCGCCGACTGGATCGCCATCAAGCTGGAGTTGCGCCGCAGGAAAGCACTGATGGGAACCATGTTCTGGGTTTGCTGCCCTTGCGCGACGACGGCAGGTTCGGCGCCGAGGGTCTCGACGAGAAGCCAGTCGTCCGTCATGGCCGTAGTTTATCCGTTTCGGTGCGCTTTGCCTCTGTCCGGAGTGGGCCGACCGGCCTACTTTCCGTGTGCCGCCAAGGTGTCGACTACCAGGCGAAGTACCTGCACAGCGCCGGCTTTGTCCAGCGGATCGTTCGCATTGCCGCACTTGGGCGATTGCACACAGGAAGGGCAACCGTGACGGCACTCACACGCCTCGATGGCTGCGGCTGTGGCGGACCACCAGGTGGACAGCTGCCGGAACCCGCGGTCGGCGAACCCGGCTCCGCCCGGATAGCCGTCGTACACGAAAATCGTTGGCAGGCCGGACAAGTCGCCGGGTGCGGGGCCGGAAGCGGTGGATACGCCGCCGATGTCACCCCGGTCGCAACTGGCCACCAGCGGCAGCAGGCCGATCGCGGCGTGCTCGGCCGCGTGCAGCGACCCGGGAACCCGTAGCGGATCAATTCCCTTGTCCAACAGTATCTCCGGTGCCATGGTGCACATGACCGCCATGGTGTCGAGGGTGCGGGTCGGCATGTCGAGATCGACGAAATCGAGCACCGCGCCGTCCATCGCTCGGCGCAGGAACCCGACGACGGTGTTGGATACCGACACCGGGACCAGGCCGATGGCGACCGGCCCGAAACGGTGAATCTCACCGGTGCCACGGAGCGAGATGTCGGTGACCTCCCGCGCCGATGTCGTGTAGCCGGGATCCTCGGCGTGCACGAAGGCGACGCCGGCTTCGAAGTCCAGCGCGTCGACCAGAAAGGTCTCGCCCTGATGCAGGTGGACCGCGCCCGGATGGACCGAGGCCGGCGCCTGGCCGGCGCCGGTGCTGCCCAGCATGCGTCCGGTGCCGGACTCCAGGATGGCGATCTGCCCGCCCGATGACCCCCGGATATCCACGGCGGGATGGGGATCCACGCCGGGTGCCGGGAAGTAGCCCGCGGGGCGCTTGCGCAGCAGACCGTCGTCGACGAGTGATTCGGCTACCGCTTCGGCGTCCCACATCCGCACCTCGGCGGGCGTCAGGGGGAGTTCGGTTGCCGCGCAGAGCAATTGCGGTGACAGCACGTACGGGTTGCCGGGATCGATCACGATCCGCTCGATGGGCTTGTCGAGCAGCGCGGCGGGATGGTGCACCATGTAGGTGTCGAGCGGGTCGTCGCGGGCGATCAGCACGATCAGCGCGCTCTGGCCGCGCCGCCCGGCCCGGCCCGCCTGCTGCCAGAACGAGGCCACCGTACCGGGGAACCCGGCCAGCACCACGGCGTCCAGTCCGGCGATGTCGACGCCGAGCTCCAGTGCGTTCGTGGTGGCCAGGCCACGCAATTCCCCTTCCGTCAGAGCGTGCTCCAGGGCCCGGCGATCCTCGGCCAGGTATCCGGCTCGGTAGGACGCCACGAGCGGGGCCAGTTCGGGCGCGACGTTCTCGAGCCGGGCCCGCGCCCCGAGCGCCGTCAACTCGGCGCCGATGCGTGATCGGACGAAGGTCAGCGTCCGGGCGCCCTCGGCTATCAGATCGGCCATCACCCGAGAGGCCTCGGTGCCCGCGGACCGGCGGACCGGGGCGCCGTTCTCGCCGATCAGATCGGTGAGCAGCGCCGGCTCCCACAGCGCCACCGTGCGGCCGCCGTGCGGCGACCCGTCTTCGGTGATCGCGGTGACCGTCTGGCCGAGCAACTCGGATGCCGTCTGCGCCGGGGCAGCGGTGGTGGCGCTGGCGAACACCACGGTGGGCGCCGACCCGTAACGGTCGCACAGCCGCATCAGCCGGCGCAGCACCATCGCCACGTTCGAGCCGAAAATGCCCCGGTAGTAATGGCATTCGTCGATCACCACAAACTGCAGCTGCCGCAGGAACACGGCCCATCGGGAATGGTTGCGCAGCAGCGAAAGGTGCACCATGTCCGGATTGGAGAAAATCCACCGGGACCGTTCCCGGGCGAATTGCCTTGCCTCTGTTGAGCTGTCGCCGTCGTAGGCGGACGGGGCGATGTTGACCAGGCCGGGAATGGCGCCGCACAGCGACTGCGCGGCGCGGAGCTGGTCATGGCCCAGCGCCTTGGTCGGAGACAGATACAACGCGCGGGCGTGCACATCGGTTTGCAGCGCGTGCAGGATCGGCAGTTGGTAGGCCAGGGATTTGCCGGATGCGGTGCCTGTCGCGATGACCACGTGCCGGCCGGCGTGCGCCAACTCGGCCGCGGATACCTGATGCGACCACGGCTGCGCCACACCACGATCGGTGAACGCCCGCACCACGTCGTCGCCAACCCAAGCGGGCCAGGGCATTCGGCGAGCCTGACGCGGCGCCAGATCAGCGACATGCCGCAGCGGCTGCTCGTCGGCGGGGGTGCCGTCCAGCGCGGAGGCCAACAGCTCACGCCCGAAGTTCGGCTGCGCTGCAGCGCCATCGGATTCCGCGTGTGTCACTGTGATCCCTTCTCGGCCTTGGCTGCCGCGTGCTGAAAGCGGCCAAGATGAATTGTTAACCACAGTTCGTCGAGTGACTGTTGCGACAGCGCCCGACATGGTTGACTGATCTTGGTCGCAGCTTCTGTGTTCGTGTGTCAACACCCGGGAACGTTGTCTGCGTTCCCGGTACACCGGAAGACTCGGTGGATCGCACCCGCAGTAACAGAAGGAAATGAAGGACAAATGCCACAGGGGACTGTGAAGTGGTTCAACCCGGAGAAGGGTTACGGCTTCATTGAGCAGGAAGGCGGCGGAGGCGACGTCTTCGTCCATTACAAGCAGATTCAGTCCAACGGGTTCCGCACCCTTGAGGAGAATCAGAAGGTCGACTTCGAGGTCGAGCAGGGCGCCAAGGGCCCGCAGGCTCTGAACGTCCGCCCGGTCTGAGGTCAGCACTGAGCAACGCCCCCGCATCGTCAGCGATGAAGCGGGGGCGTTTTGCATAGCTGGCCTCCACACCTTTCGTCATGGGCTGGCCTACTGTCGGCAGGGTGAGTCAGCTGTCCTTCTTCTCGGCCGAGTCGGTGCCGCCAGCGGTGGCCGACCTGACCGGGTTGCTCGCTGCGTCGGGACAGGTGGTGCGAGCCGCCGACGCGGCGGACGGCCGGAAAGTCCGCTTGTCGGTCGTCGTCGACGCGTTGTGGCGGGCCGAGGCGCTGGCCGAGATGATCGCCGAAGCGGGACTGGAGCCCGAGATCACGCACACCGACGAGAAGACGCCGCTGGTGCGCACCGAAGCCGACGCCAGGCTGGCGCGCATGGCACATGATTGGACCCGCGGAGCGGTCAAAACCGTGCCCGAAGGGTGGTTACCGGGCCCGCGGGAGCTGCGCGCCTGGGTGCTCGCCGCCGGTACCGCAGAGCCGAACGGCTACTTGTTGGGTTTGGATCCCCACGCACCGGATACTCATTCGACGTTGGCGTCGGCGCTGATGCGGGTCGGTATCGCGCCGACCCTGATCGGGACCCGAGGCCATCACCCGGCCCTGCGGATCAGTGGCCGCCGGAGACTCCTGCGCCTGGTAGAGAACGTGGGGGAGCCGCCCGGGTTTACGGAGGCGTTTCTCCAATGGCCCCGGATCTAGCGGGTGCAGACCGTATATTTTGGCCGCATCCGGTTTGCGTAGGCTCGCGCAGAGTGTCAAATTGTGACTTGCCTTAGAACCGGATGACCGTTAGGCATTCATTCGGTGTCGTAACGCAGACCAAGAAGTGGAGCGGATAGATAAGGTGGCTGACCTCGATGGTGCCGGTAGCGGCAGCCGGGTCCGGCGACTCGTCATAGTCGAGTCGCCTACCAAGGCGCGCAAGATTGCCGGTTACCTCGGCTCCAACTATGTCGTCGAATCGTCGCGCGGACACATTCGCGACCTCCCGCGCAATGCCGCGGACGTACCGGCCAAATATAAAGGTGAGGCCTGGGCCCGCCTCGGCGTGAACGTCGACGACAACTTCGAGCCGCTGTACATCGTCAGCCCGGATAAGAAGAGCACCGTCACCGAGCTCAAGGACCTGCTCAAGGGGGTCGACGAGCTCTATCTCGCGACGGACGGTGACCGCGAGGGCGAGGCCATCGCGTGGCATCTGCTCGAAACGCTCAAACCCAAGGTGCCGGTCCGGCGCATGGTGTTCCACGAGATCACCGAGCCCGCGATCCTCGCGGCCGCCGAGAACCCGCGCGACCTGGACATCGCCCTGGTCGACGCGCAGGAGACCCGCCGCATCCTCGACCGTCTGTACGGCTATGAAGTCAGTCCGGTGCTCTGGAAGAAGGTCGCGCCGAAGCTGTCAGCGGGCCGGGTGCAGTCCGTCGCGACCCGGATCATCGTCCAGCGCGAGCGCGAACGCATGGCGTTCCGCAGCGCCGGCTACTGGGACGTCACCGCTGAGCTGGACGCCAGCGTGTCCGACCCGGAAGCGTCTCCGCCCAAGTTCACCGCCAAGCTCAGCACCGTCGACGGCCGCCGCGTCGCCACCGGCCGGGATTTCGACTCCCTCGGTGCGGTCAAGAAGCCCGACGAGGTGCTGGTGCTCGACGAGGCGGCCGCCGGTGCCCTGGCCGCCGGGCTGCGTGGCGAGTCGCTGACCGTCAGCTCGGTGGAGCAGAAGCCCTACACGCGCAAGCCCTACGCGCCGTTCATGACCTCGACGCTGCAGCAGGAAGCCGGCCGCAAGCTGCGGTTCTCCTCCGAGCGCACCATGAGCATCGCGCAGCGGCTGTACGAGAACGGCTACATCACCTACATGCGTACCGACTCCACGACGCTGTCGGAGTCGGCCATCAACGCCGCGCGCACCCAGGCCGGGCAGCTCTACGGCCCGGAGTACGTCCACCCGACACCGCGGCAGTACACGCGCAAGGTCAAGAACGCCCAAGAGGCACACGAGGCCATCCGCCCCGCCGGTGACGTCTTCCAGACCCCGGGCCAGCTGCACGGCGCCCTGGACACCGACGAGTTCCGGCTCTATGAGCTGATCTGGCAGCGCACCGTCGCGTCCCAGATGGCCGACGCGCGCGGCACCACCCTTTCGCTCCGTATTTCCGGCCAGGCCCGCCGCAGATCGACTGACGGCACCGCCGTCGAAGAGCAGGTCGTGTTCAACGCCTCCGGCCGCACCATCACTTTCGCCGGCTTCCTCAAGGCCTACGTCGAGAGCCTCGACGAGCAGGCCGGCGGTGAGGCTGACGACGCCGAGAGCCGCCTGCCGAACCTGACCCAGGGCCAGCGGGTGGACGCCGCCGAGCTCACGGCCGACGGGCACACCACCAACCCGCCGGCCCGGTACACCGAGGCCTCGCTGATCAAGGCGCTGGAAGACCTGGGCATCGGTCGTCCGTCGACGTACTCGTCGATCATCAAGACCATCCAGGACCGCGGCTACATCTATAAGAAGGGCAGCGCCCTGGTGCCGGCCTGGGTGGCGTTCGCGGTCGTCGGGCTGCTGGAACAGCATTTCGGGCGCCTGGTCGACTACGACTTCACCGCCGCCATGGAGGACGAACTCGACGAGATCGCCGCCGGCAACGAGCAGCGCACCAACTGGTTGTCGAATTTCTACTTCGGTGGCGAGCACGGTGTCGAAGGCTCGGTGGCCCGCGAGGGTGGCCTGAAGAAGCTCGTCGGCGTCAACCTCGAAGGTATCGACGCGCGAGAAGTCAACTCCATCAAGCTGTTCGATGACGCCGAAGGTCGCGCCATCAACGTCCGCGTCGGCCGTAACGGGCCGTACCTGGAGCGGATGGTTCTTGATGAAGAGGCAGCCGACGGCGCTTTGAAACCGCAGCGCGCCAACCTCAATGACGATCTGACGCCCGACGAACTCACCCTCGAGCTGGCCGAAAAGCTCTTCGCCACACCGCAAGAGGGTCGTTCACTGGGCGTCGACCCGGAGACCGGGCACGAGATCGTCGCCAAGGACGGACGTTACGGGCCGTACGTCACTGAGGTGCTGCCTGCGCCGCCGGAAGAGCCGGACGCCGGCACGGGCGCGAAGAAGACCAAGAAACCGACCGGACCCAAGCCGCGCACCGGATCTTTGTTGCGCTCAATGGATTTGGAGACGGTGACGCTCGACGACGCATTGAAGCTGCTGTCGTTGCCGCGCGTTGTTGGTGTCGATCCGGAGAGCAAGGAAGAGATCACCGCGCAGAACGGTCGCTACGGCCCGTACCTCAAGCGCGGCACCGACTCTCGTTCGCTCGCCACCGAAGAGCAGATGTTCACCGTCACGCTCGAAGAGGCGCTGAAGATCTACGCCGAGCCGAAACGTCGTGGGCGCCAAGGTGCGGCGACTCCGCCGCTGCGCGAGCTGGGTACCGACCCGGTGTCGAACAAGCCGATGGTGATCAAGGACGGCCGGTTCGGCCCGTACGTCACCGACGGTGAGACCAACGCGAGCCTCCGTAAGGGTGACGACGTCATGTCGATCACCGACGAGCGGGCCTCGGAGTTGTTGTCCGACAGGCGTGCTCGTGGCCCCGCGAAGAAGGCGGCGAAGAAGACCGCTGCCAAGAAGACGGCGGCCAAGAAGACCCCTGCCAAGAAGGCGCCGGCGAAGAAGGCCGCTGCGAAGAAGGCCTAGGCCCGTCTAGCTGGCGGCTTCGGCTTCCCGCTCGGTCGCCGGCCTCGGTGAGGCCAGCGACAGCGGGCGCGCCAGCTGTGTCGGCGCGGACCGGCCGCGCAGTTCGACGGTCTCGCCGACGTCCCAGCACAGCGCCTCGGCATCCAGCGCGCCACTGACGGCGATGGCCGACGCGAGCACGTGGCCCTCCTCGAGCTTGGCGAGCTCGGTCAGGCGGGCGGCCTCGTTCACCGGATCGCCGATCACGGTGTATTCGAAGCGGGCCAGCGCACCGATGTGGCCGGCGATGGCCCGGCCCGCGGACACGCCGATGCCGAATTCCGTGGTGCCCAGCACAGTCACGAGTTCGTCGTGCAGCTCGCGGGAGGCGGCCAGCGCGGCGCCCGAGGCATCGGGGTGCTCGATGGGTGCGCCGAAGATGGCCAGCGCCGCGTCACCCTGGAACTTGTTCACGAAGCCGCCGTGCCGGTTCACGGTGTCGACGATGATCCGGAAGAACTCGTTGAGGATCGACACGACCTCGGCCGCTGGCCGGGTGGAGGCCAGCTGCGTCGACCCGATGAGGTCGATGAACAGCACCGCGACGTCGCGTTCCTGGCCGCCCAGCTCGGTGCCGCGCTCCAGGGCCCGGCGGGCGACGTCCTCGCCGACGTAGCGGCCGAACAGATCGCGCAGACGTTGCCGCTCCGACAGGTCCCGCACCATGTCGTTGAATCCCGCCTGCAGCAGGCCCAGCTCACTGGCGTCGTAGATTTGCATGTGCGCGTTGTAGTTGCCGCGCTGCACCTCGCCCAGGGCCCACCGCAGCTGCCGCAGCGGGTCGGCGATGGACATGGCCACCAGCACATTGCCGGCGAGGCCGATCGCGAGGGCGGTGATCGCCAGCAACAGGATCGGCGTGTTCAGCCGGTCGTTCTCGCTGACCAGGATCGAGTACTGGCCGGCCAGCCGGGCCACGATGATGGCCAGTAGCGGCACGCCGGTCGACAGCACCCAGGTGAGCACCTGACGCTGGATGACGCCGGGCGCCCTGAAGTTCTCGGGCACGCCGTCGCGCAGGGCGGCGACTGCGACGGGCCGCAGCACCCGTTCGGATTGCAGGTAGCCGATGATCGCGGTGGCGGTGGCGCCGAGCGCGCTGGCCACCAAGACGAAGGGAGCCGAGCGGCTGGCCACCGGCCAGCTGGCGATGATGAACACCACCGAACCGATGAACCAGTTCGCGACGCTGATCATGGTCCGGTAGTACGGCATCTTGAGCGCCCGGGTCCGGGCCAGCTCGGTGAACGCCGGATCGTCGGCGCCGGGGTGCAGGGTGTCGCGCCGCTGCCAGCGGATCACCGGGATCAGCAGCCGCAGACTCAGCCACGCGGCCACCACGAAGGAGATGAACAGGACGGCCAGGAACACCGCCAGGTTGACTGCCGGCAGGTCCTGTAGCTGGATGCGGTCTTCAGTGGGCAGACCGAACCGCAGGAAGCCCAGAACGAACAGCGCGCCGATGATGTCGGCCTGCAAAAGGCTCAGCGTGAACACCGGCCAGGGCGTGCGCGCCACCCATCGGACGAACCCCCTGATTCGCCCGATGCGCTTTACATCGGTGGCCACCCGCTAACCGTATCCGGCCAGGGCGACGGATATCGCCGCTGCGCGCGGGTTCGTGTCGCCGGCGACGGTTACTGTGGGGCCCGATGAGCGGAGTTTTCTCGCGTTTGGTCGGCCAGGATGCCGTGGAAGCCGAGTTGGTGGCCGCAGCGCGGGCGGCCCGGGGTGATTCGGCTCACAGCGGTGTCACCACCGGCAGCATGACGCATGCCTGGTTGATCACGGGTCCGCCCGGTTCGGGCCGGTCCATCGCCGCGGTGTGCTTTGCTGCGGCGCTGCAGTGCACTGCGGAGGCCGCTGAGGGCGGCCCGGGCTGCGGGGCCTGCCGGGCGTGTACGACGACCATGGCGGGCACCCACGCCGATGTACGCCGCGTCATTCCCGAGGGCCTGTCCATCGGCGTCGACGAGATGCGCGCCATCGTGCAGACCGCGTCGCGGCGGCCCGGAACCGGGCGCTGGCAGATCGTGGTGGTCGAGGACGCCGACCGGCTCACCGAAGGCGCGGCCAACGCGCTGCTGAAGGTCGTCGAGGAACCGCCGCCATCAACGGTGTTCCTGCTGTGCGCGCCGTCGGTCGACCCCGAGGACATCGCGGTGACCCTGCGGTCGCGGTGCCGGCACGTGGCCCTGACGACACCGCGGGTCGACGCCATCGCACAGGTGCTGATCGCGGGCGACGGCCTGCCCGAGTCCGACGCGCGCTGGGCGGCGTCGGTCAGTGGTGGCCACGTGGGCCGGGCCCGCAGGCTCGCCACCGACGAGCAGGCCCGGTCGCGCCGGGAACGGGCGCTGGGCCTGGCCCGCGACGCCGCGACGCCGGCGCGGGCGTACGCCGCGGTCGAGGAGCTGGTCGCCTCGGCAGAAGCCGAAGCGGTTGCGCTGACGGCCGGTCGCAATGAGGCCGAGACTGAGGAGCTCAGGACAGCGCTGGGCGCCGGCGGCACCGGTAAAGGCGCGGCGGGCGCACTGCGGGGCGCCGCGGGCGCGCTGAAAGACCTGGAGAAGCGGCAGAAGTCGCGGCAGACCCGGGCGTCGCGGGACGCGCTGGACCGGGCGCTGATCGACCTGGCCACCTATTTCCGCGACGCGCTCCTGGTGTCGTCGGGGGCGTCGGGTGTGGCTACGGCCAACCATCCGGACGTGGCCGAAAAGGCCGCCGCGATGGCCGCTCACGTGCCTGCTGACCAGCTGCTGCGCTGCATCGAGGCGGTGCTGGCCTGCCGCGAGGCGCTGGCCACCAACGTCAAGCCGAAGTTCGCGGTCGACGCCATGGTCGCGACCATGGGACAGGCGCTGCGGGCCGGACAACGGAACTGACTTTGGCGGCGCCGCAGGCGTCCCGTAGACTCGTCCCGCCCCGCCTCGGTGGGGCACGCCACCCTAGCTCAGTCGGTAGAGCAATTCACTCGTAATGAATAGGTCAGGGGTTCGATTCCCCTGGGTGGCTCCACAACTTTTAGTCTCGCGACGCTACTTCGGCGCCAGGAATCCCACCGGCCCGGAGGCGATGCACACGGACAGTGCCGAGGTATTGGCTCGCACTTGGATCGTGCCCCCGGCACCGGGGAGCCGGACGAACACCCGGTTCAGGCCGGGGTGCACGGGAACTCGCGCTTCGGGTCCCTCGGGCAGTGCGATGGTCAACGACCCGTCGCTGTTGGCCAGGTAGTTGAGTTCGGCGGTCCAGTCGGCCGGCAGCAGCGGCCCGTCGAGCGGCATGGTCACCGGCGCGTCGGTCTGCACCAGGTAGCCGCAGTGCGGTGCCGGGCCCGGAGCGATGGTCCGGGTCCACGTCACCTGGGCCGGCACCAGCTGGCCGGTCGCGGTGAGCATCTGCAAAGAGGCTGTGCTCGAAGCGAATTCAGGCCGGTTTCGCAACAGTGCGAACATGTGGCTGGCCAGATTCTCCGGCCAGGCCACGCGTTGCAGCACCAGCGGGTCGACTTCCTGATCGAGCAGCGGCACGTCGCGGGGTGCTGCGGCCAGCGCGGCCTCGACGTTCACCAGATACGAGCGGGTCGGGTTGTCGCGCCAGCTGGGCAGGAACGTCGCCCACGAGTACAGGCTGCTGGCGACGAATAGCGTTGCAGCGCAAGCGACGACGATACGTCGGCGTACAGAGTCGCCGAACCGGCTGCTGCGGTTGGGCGCGCAGAACGCGACGGCCGCAAGCAATGCCAGCACCACGACGAGGTCGGACAGGTAGCGCAACGTCTGGGCCAACTCCAGCGCGGTGAACTTCGACGACCGCATGAGATAGATCGGCACCTGGCAGGCGACGACGTAGCCCACCGCGGCCAACCAGACGGGTCCGAGCCGCCGCTTCCGCAACAGTGACACCGCGACCACAACACCCAGCACCAGCCAGCCCAGCACCATGACGACCGGCCCGGGCGTCGCCCATGGCGAAGCCGGCGCCCAGCGCTGCCAATCCCACGGCCCGCCGGCCAGCGTCGGCACCAGGCCGTGCGTGACGGACCGCGCCAGCAGCTCCCATGTCATAGCCAGGTCCAGAGTCCAGCGCTTCTGGTTGACCACCAGCAGGTAGACGCCGATCCAGCCGATCGTGATGGTCAGCAGCCCCAGCCACAGCCGCAGGCCCGCGCGCCACACGGAGACGCGGTTGCCTGTCACGTACGACAGCAGCCAGCAGACCGCGAAGGCGGTGAACGGGATCACCGCGGACTTCTCGAAGAACAGCAGCCCGCCCAGGTAGGCGAGGCAGCCGGTCCATACGTAGCGTGGATTTCCGGTGCGCACCAGCAGGACGGCATCGGCACAGACCCACGCCACGGCCGCCGCCATCGGCAGCGCGTTCAGCCCGGCCGACCACCACGCGAAGGCCGGCACGCCCAGGGGAGTGAAGAGCGCGAAGATCAGCGGCACCAGCAGCACGGGACGCCAGCCGAGGATCACCCGGAGCGCGCGCACCAACGCGAGCGATGCGACGAGTTGTAGCACCACCAGACTCAAGGCCGGCCAGAACCAGTTCAGTGGCGCCAGCCGGGTCAGGACCCCGGCGAACAGGAATCCCGCGGGCATGACGTGCCCGTCGTGGTCGTTGAAGAGAAAGTCGGGAGACAGCAGGGAGTGGGTGCCTGCCTGGCCGATCAGGATCAGGTCGTCCCAGTAGAAGTAGCCACCGAAAGCCAGGACTGCCCGCAGTATCAGCTGCAGCACCACCAGCGTGGCGGCAGTTCGGGCGACCCAGTTCACTCTTGTCGACTGTACGGGCCGCTTGGCGGCGGCCGTCGGTATGGTTGCCCCGTGCGAACACTTGTCACTGGTGCTGCCGGGTTCATCGGGTCGACGCTCGTCGACCGGCTCCTCTCCGAAGGACACGATGTCGTCGGGCTCGACGACCTCAGTAGCGGCAAGGTCGACAACCTCGCCCAAGCCGAACAGCACGAGCGATTCGAGTTCGTCAAAGCAGACATCGTCGACGCTGATCTGCACGCCATCGTGGCCGAAGAACGGCCGGAGGTGATCTTCCACCTGGCTGCGCAGATCTCGGTCGCGCGGTCGGTGACCGACGCGCCGTTCGATGCCGGCGTCAACGTCGTCGGCACCGTGCGGCTGGCCGAGGCGGCACGCAGCAACGGCGTGCGCAAGGTGGTTCACACCTCGTCGGGCGGGTCCATCTACGGTGTCCCGCCCGGTTACCCGACCAACGAGGACATGCCGGTGGATCCGTCGTCGCCGTATGCCGCGAGCAAGGTGTGCGGCGAGGTCTACCTCAACATGTTCCGCAACCTGTACGGGCTCGACTGCTCGCACATCGCGCCGGCCAACGTCTACGGCCCGCGTCAGGACCCGCACGGTGAAGCCGGTGTGGTGGCGATCTTCAGCCAGGCGCTGCTGGCCGGCCGGCCCACCAAGATTTTCGGTGACGGCACCGACACCCGCGACTACGTCTTCGTCGACGACGTGGTCGACGCCTTCGTGCGCGCCGGGGGAGAAGCGGGAGGCGGGCAGCGGTTCAACGTCGGCACCGGGGTGGAGACGTCGGTGGCGCAGCTGCACACCGCGATCGCCGCGGCCGTCGGCGTGCCCGACGCTCCTGAGTTCCACCCGCCGCGCCTGGGTGACCTGCGCCGTTCGCAGCTCGACTTCGCCCGCGCACAGCAGGTGCTGGGGTGGAGCCCCAAGGTGGCGCTGGCCGAGGGTGTCGCCCGGACTGTGGACTTTTTCCGCGCCTGAACTGCGAATATGCAGAAAAAGATTGTAAGTACTCACTTTCTGTCCTAGTCTCACGTCATGACCTACGACGTGATTGTCAAAGATGGTTTGTGGTTCGACGGCACCGGCCGCACGCCGCAACTACGCAATCTGGGTATCCGCGACGGCGTCGTCGCGACGGTGTCGGCACAGCCGCTCGATGAGGCGGGCTGCCCGGACGTCATCGACGCCAAGGGCAAGTGGGTGACGCCGGGCTTCATCGACGTCCACACCCACTACGACGCCGAGGTGCTGCTCGATCCGGGCCTGCGTGAGTCGGTCCGCCACGGCGTGACGACCGTGCTGCTCGGCATGTGTTCGCTGTCGACGGTGTACGCCGAGAATGACGACGCCGCCGACCTGTTCAGCCGCGTCGAGGCGGTGCCGCGCAAGTTCGTCGTCGGCGCGCTCGAGCAGAAGCGGAACTGGTCCGGCCCGGCCGAGTACGTGCAAACGCTCGAGGCGCTGCCGCTCGGACCCAACGTCAGCTCGCTGCTGGGCCACTCGGATCTGCGCACCTCGGTGCTGGGCCTGGACCGCGCGACGACCCCGAACGTCACCCCGACCAACGCCGAACTGGAGACCATGGCGGCGCGGCTCGAGGCGGCATTGGACGCCGGCATGCTCGGCATGTCCGGCATGGACGCGGCCATCGACAAGCTCGACGGTGACCGCTTCCGCTCCCGCGCGCTGCCGTCGACGTTCGCCACCTGGCGCGAACGCCGCCGCTTGATCAAGGTGCTGCGTAAGCGCGGCCGCATCCTGCAGAGCGCACCCAATGTCGCCAAATTGCAAGAGGCACTGAACTTCTTCCTCGAGAGCAGCGGCTGGTTCGGCCGTCGTCCCGGGGTTCGGATGAGCCTGCTGGTCTCGGCCGACGCGAAGTCGTCCCCCGCGGCCGTGTACGTGCTGGGGCCGGTGACCCGTCTGGCCAACAAGTTCCTGAACTCGAAGGTGCGCTTCCAGCACCTGCCGGTTCCGTTCGAATTGTATTCGGACGGAATCGATCTCCCGGTTTTCGAGGAGTTCGGTGCGGGCACCGCGGCGTTGCACCTGAAGGATCAGCTGGAGCGCAACAAGCTGATGGCCGACCCGGAATACCGCCGCCGCTTCCGCAAGTCGTTCGACAAGAAGGTGCTGGGCCCGACCCTGTGGCACCGCGACTTCCACGACTCGACCATCGTCGAATGCCCGGACAAGTCGTTGGTGGGCAAGAGCTTTGGCCAGATCGCCGACGAACGCGGCAGCCACCCGCTCGACGCCTTCCTGGACGTCCTGGTGGAACACGGGGAACGCAACACCCGCTGGACCACCGTCGTGGCCAACCACCGCCCCAAGCAGCTCGACAAGCTGGCCACGGAACCCTCGGTGCACATGGGCTTCTCGGATGCCGGTGCGCATCTCCGGAACATGGCGTTCTACAACTACGCGCTGCGGATGCTGCGCCGCGTGCACGACGCGGACAAGAGCGGCCGGCCGTTCATGACCACCGAGCACGCCGTGCACCGGCTGACCGGTGAGGTCGCCGAGTGGTTCGGCCTGGAGGCCGGCACTCTGCGTCAGGGTGAGCGTGCCGACTTCGTGGTGATCGACCCGGCCGGCCTCAACGCCGAACTCGAGGCGTACCACGAGAATTCGGTCGAGTTCTACGGCGGGCTGAGCCGCATGGTCAACCGCAGCGACTCCGCAGTCGTCGCGACCGGCGTCGGCGGCCAGGTGGTGTTCCGTGACGGTGAATTCGTCGAAGGCTACGGCGACACCGTGAAGTCTGGCCACTACCTGCCGGCTCACGGGGCGAAACTGCCGGTGGCGCAAGCGGTCTGACATGGCCAGAACCCAACAGCAACGCAGGGAAGAGACGCGGGCTCGGCTCCTCGACGCCGCGATCGTCACTATCGTCGAGGTCGGCTATGCCCGCGCCTCGGCGGCGGTGATCGCGCGTCGGGCCGAGGTCTCCGACGGCGCGCTGTTCAAGCATTTCGCCACCATGGGCGACTTCATGGCGGCCACCGCGCTGGAGGTCATGCGGCGGCAGCTGGAGCAGTTCAGCAAGCAGATCGCCGAAATCCCTTCGGACCGGCCCGCTCTCGAAGGGGCATTGATGGCGCTACGGGACATCAGCGGCAACGCCACCAACGCGGTGATGTACGAGCTGATGGTGGCGGCGCGCACCGACGAGAAGCTGCGCGACACGCTGCAGGGCGCACTCGTCGAGTACGGCCGCAACATCTACGAGACCGCGCAGGAGATGCCCGGCGCGGATCAGTTGCCGCCGGAACTTCTGATGCTGATCGTCGCCGTCATGGTCAACACGTTCGACGGCGCGGCGTTGATCCGTGCCGTGCTGCCGCAGCCGGAGCTCGAAGACGGCCGCATCCAGCTACTGACCACGATGTTGGGCAGCCTGGGCGTTCAGACTCAGACCTGACGGGTCGGCGGGTCGGGTGCGGGAACCCGGGCACCTTCCAAAGCCACCGCACGGGCCAGCTGCGCATAGCGCAGTTCCAGGTCCTTGAAGCGCATGTAGGCGCTGATCGTCGTGAACAGGAACGCGATCACCAGCGCATACAACAGCAGGTCCGCGCCGCGGCCGATGCCGAGCCAGTGCGCCACCACTGTGGTGTCGTTGGGCCGCAGAATCGCGTAGATGGCGCCGACCACGAAGAACACGTAGCCGACCTTCACCCAGGCCCGGGACTGCGCGTTGCGCCGGGAACTGAACAGGTAGGCCAGCAGCATTACGACCGCGCCGATCAGTAGTGCTTTTGTCCAAATCACGAGCGACTCCAGATCATCGGCGCAACCTTCCGCGCAGCAGTCCGTCGACGATGATGTTGACGCCGTTGACCAGCGGCTGACCCTTCGACATCGAATAATCGGTGTACAGGATCTGTACTGGTTGCTCGGCGACCCGCCAGCGGTTCTCCACGATCAGCGAGACGAACTCGCTGGCGTGGCTCATGCCGTTCATGGTCAGATTCAGCGCGTCGGCCACCTTCTTGTTGAAAACCCGCAGCCCGTTGTGCGCGTCGGTCAGGTGCAGCTTGCGGCTGGACGGACTGAGCTTGGCGACGATCGGCAGCAGCAGCCGCTTGAGGATCGGCATGCGGTCGGGCGGCTGGTCGGCGAACCGGGTACCGATCACGATGTCCAGGTCTTCGGTCCGCAGTCGATCGATCATCCGCACGACGTCCTTGACCCGGTGCTGGCCGTCGGCGTCGAACGTCGCGAAAATCTTTGCCCCCGGCCGAGATCGGGCGTACTCGACGCCGGTCTGGATGGCCGCGCCCTGGCCGAGATTCACCGGGTGACGCACCACGTGTGCGCCGGCGGAGAAGGCGCGGTCGCCGGTGTCGTCACGTCCGCCGTCGTCGACACAGACGACGTTGGGGAAGACGGTGCGCACATCAGCGACGACGTCGGCGATGACGCTCGCCTCGTTGTAGGCGGGGATGACGATCCAGACGTCGCGATAAAAGGACATGTTGCTGCCGAAAATACACGCTCAGCGGCGCCTGATCGCGCCCAGCGCGGCCAGGTGGACCACTATTCCGACCAGCGGACCGCACATCAACGCCACGATGGTGCGGGTCTGCAGGTCCAGGGGTAGCAGCAACAACAGCGCTGCGGCCACCGTGGCGCTCACCCAGCCCACGGCGTAGGCCCGGTGCAGCGCGGCGGCGACGGTCGCGGCGCCGGTGAGGGTCAGGAAGGCGATGGTGACCGCACCGGCCGTCAACCAGGCCAGCAGCGCACCGCTCGCGGCGTACTCGGGCCCGAATAGCGTGCGCAACAGCCACGGCCCGACCAGCCCGGCGGCCAGCACCGCCAGCCCGCCCAATCCGGCGAGCACCAGCGCCGGGGTGAGCAGGGCCCGCAGCCGCCGGTTGTCGACGAAATGCGCGATCAGATTGCCCTGCATCGCGGTCAGCGGTACCAGCAACGGGGCGCGCGTCAGCGTCACAGCCAGGATGATGACGCCGCCGGTGGCCCCGAGGTCCCGGGACGTGGCTTGCAGCAGTACGGGGAAGCCCATCACCAGGACGGCACTGGCGCCGGCGGCGGCGATCGAATGCGCCGAGCCGGTCAGGAAGGTCCGGGGTGTCCCGGGGGTGTGGATGGCCGCCGCCGACCGGGCCACGTGGGAGGCCAGCAGCAGGATCAGCCACGACATCGAGCCGGCGACGGTGGCCCACAGGTAGCCGTCCAATCCCCAGCCCAGCACGAATGCGGCGACGGCTACGGCAACCCGGATGCCCGCGTCGGTCACCATCAGCGTGCCGTACTGGGTCCAACCGTCGGCCCCGGCCAGCACGCCCAGCAGGGTGGCGTGCAGGCAGAAACCGGCCAGGCCGACGCTCAGCAGCGTCACGCTCAGGGGGGTGGACTCGACGAACACGTGAGGCGCCCACAGGGCGGCGGTGCCGGCGATCAGCAGCGCCGCGGCGACGGCCACCACTGCCGCCACCCGGATCGGCTGCAGGTGCGGTCCCGGCTGGGGCTCGGCGGCCCGTGCGATGCGGACCTCGCGGGTGGCCTCCTGCAGTAGCCCGTTGGCCGCGCCGGTGAACAACCCGAAGGCGCCCCAGAAGACGCTGAACACCGAGAAGCCTGCGGGGGCCAGATCGCGCGCGGCGAGATACAGGATCGCGTAGCCGCAGAGCGCGCTGAGCACCGTCGCGACTGCGACCCTCGCCACACTGCTGGGGTTCACAGCGCCGGCAGCTCCGTCGTGTAGAGCCACGCGGTCCACAGTCCGCGCAGGGACTGGTCGGTGTAATTCGCGGCCAGGCCGGTGAAGTCGTCGGTCACGGCCGTCGAGTGCCGGTACCGGGTGGTCCAATCGCGCAGTAGTGCAAAGAAATTCGCGTCGCCGATGGCGCGCCGCAGGGCGTGCAGCGTCAGCGCGCCGCGCTTGTACACGCGATCGTCGAACATGTCCTCAGGTCCGGGATCGGCCAGCAGCAGGTTCTGCGGCAGGTTGCGGAGCTTCTGCAGATTGTGCGCGGCCAGTTGGTCGGCGGTGCGCCAGCCCGACTCCTCGGCCCACAACCATTCGGCGTAACAGGCGAATCCTTCGTGCAGCCAGATGTCCCGCCAGCGGCGCACCGTCACCGAATTGCCGAACCACTGGTGCGCCATCTCGTGCGCGATCAGTCGCTCGGCGCCGCGGCGGCCGTCGCAATGGTTGGCGCCGAAGATCGAGATGCCTTGCGCCTCGAGAGGTATCTCCAGCTCATCGTCGGTGACCACCACGGTGTAGCCGCTCGACAGCGGATACGGCCCGAACAGCCGGGTGAACAGCTGCATCATCCGGGGCTGGCGGCCGAAGTCGTATTCGAAGTTGCGGATCAGCCGCTGTGGCAGGGCCGCGGACATCGGCACCCCAGATTTGGACAGCCGGATCGACTCGTACCGGCCGATCTGCAGCGTGATGAGGTAGGTCGACGTCGGTTCGGCGAGTTCGTACACCCAGATGGTCTGGGCCGCACGGGTTTTACGGCTCACCAGCTCGCCGTTGGCGACAACCCGGTACGGACTGTCGGTGCTGACCGCGATGCGGTAGCTGGCCTTGCTGCTGGGATGGTCGTCGCACGGGAACCAGGACGCCGCGCCGTTGGGCTGTCCGGCGACCAGTGCCCCCTCCGTCAGTTCCTCGAAACCGACTGTGCCCCATATGGATTTGATCGGGCGCGGATTGCCGCCGTAGCGCACCGTCACCTTCATCGCGGCCCCGGCGGGCAACGCATTGGGCAGGGTGATGTGCAGCTTGCCGTTGACGGTGCGGTACTTGGCCGGGCGCCGGCCGTTGACCTCGACCTTGGCCACCGACAGGGCATCGGACAGATCCAGGGTGAACCAGTGGAGCGACGCCAGGGTGACCGCGGTGATGCTGGCGATGCCCGTCAGGCGGTTGCTCTCCACCCGGTATTCGAGGCTCAGTTCGTAGCGGGACACCCGGTACCCGAAGTTGCCGTTGTTCGGCAGATACGGATCGATCACCGGCGCAAGATCTTTGCGGTCCTTCTTGTTCGCCGGGCTCACGCGGCCTGCGCCTTTTGTCGATTGCCGGACTTGCGCTTCTTACCGACCCACGGGGCAATCGGATTGCCCTGCCAGCGAGTCGAGGCCGGCACCGCGTCGCCGCGCATCACCAGTGAGGCCGGGCCGACTGTCGCGCCGGCACCGATGCTGGCCGCGGGCAGCGCCACGCAGTGAGTGCCAAGGGTGGCGCCCGCTTCCAGCACCACGGTGTCCAACTGCATGATGCGGTCGTGGAACAGATGGGTCTGCACGACGCAGCCCCGGTTCACCGTCGCGCCCCGGCCCAGCGTCACCAGGTCCGCCTCTGGCAGCCAATAGGTTTCGCACCACACGCCGCGGCCGATCGCGGCGCCGAGGGCCCGCAGCCACAAGTTCATCACCGGGGTGCCGCTGGCAGCCCGAGCGAACCACGGCGCCGCGACCGTCTCGACGAACGTGTCGGATACCTCGTTCCACCACACGAACGGTGACCACAGCGGATGCTCGACGGCCCGGATGCGCCCGACCATCAGCCATTTCGCCACCACCGCGATGGCCCCGGCGATGGCACCCGCGTTCAGCAGTACCAGTCCGGCGCCCAATGACGTCCACAGCCAACCGAATTCGCCGCTGAGGGCCTGCAGGACGCCGAGCACCGCCACCCCGATGCCGAACGACACCATCGCCGGGATGATGCGCAGCGTCTCGACCGTCGACCGCATGATCTTCAGCCGCAGCGACGGGTGGAAGGTGCGCAGAGCGTCCGCCTCGGTTGGCTGGCGGCGCAGCCGGATCGGCGGGCTGCCCAGCCACGACGACCCAGCCTTGGCCTTGTACGGGGTCGCCGACAGCACGGCCACGAGTCCGTCGTCGGGGACCCGGCGACCGGGTTGCGTGATGCCGGAGTTGCCCAGGAACGCACGCCGCCCGACGGTCGCCTTCGCCACGTGGATCCAGCCACCGCCGAGTTCGTATGACGCCACCATGGTGTCGTCGGCCAGGAAGGCGCCATCGTGCACCTCGGTGAACTTCGGCGTCAGCAGCGCCGTCGAAATCTCGGTGTCCTTACCGACTTTCGCGCCAAGGATCCGCAGCCACCACGGCGTCAGCAGGCTGGCGTAGATCGGGAACAGGTAGTTGCGGGCGGCGTCCATCAGCCGCTCGGTGGCCCACAGCTGCCAGCCCACGCGGCTGCGCACGGGGTGATATCCCTCGGTCAGGCCGAGGGCCAGCAGACGCACCCCGATCACGGTCAGCACGGCGTACACCGCCATGGCGACCACCGCGGCGACTGGCGTCCACAACGCGACCGGCAGGATCGCCTCTCGCAGTGAATGGGTATGGCGCACCGGCAGGATCAGCACCGCGAGCCCGGCGGCGAGGGCCAGGATCGGCAACCCGCCCAGCAGCACCGACGTCAGCCCGTACATGGCCACCCAGATCGGCGCGCGGCCCGGCCGCTCGTCGGGCCACGGGTGGTGGGCCTTGCCGGACTTCACCGCCGGTGAACCCTTCCAGTACTGCCCGGCCTTGACCTTGCCGATCACGCCGGAACCCGGTGCGACGTCGGCGTTCTTGCCCACCACGGCACCCGGCAGCAGCGTGGTCCGGGCCCCGATGGTGGCGTCGTTGCCGATGCTGATGGGTCCGACGTGGAAGAGGTCGCCGTCGATCCAGTGCCCGGTGAGGTCGACTTCTGGTTCGACCGAGCAGCGGTCACCGAGGGTGAGCATGCCGGTGACCGGCGGGGCCGAGTGCAGGTCGACGCCGTCGCCGACCCGGTTGCCCAGCGCCCGGGCGTAGTACACCAACCATGGTGCGCCGGCCTGGTTTTCGGCGCCGCTGGCCTCGCCGAGGCGTTCGGCGAGCCACACCCGCAGGTGCTCGGAGCCGCCGCGTTTGTAGGTGCCCGGTTCCAGTCCGGACAGCAGGGCCCGGGCGCAGAACACGGCGATGCCCATGCGGCCGATGGGCGTGACGAACACCAGGAATCCGATCAGGATCACCCACCAGTTCACGGTGTGGGCCCAGGGCAGCAGGTGCAGCGCGGCAGCGGCGTTGTTCAGCAGCGCCAGCCAGACCACCCACTGCATGCCGGCCAGGGTGGCGAGTGGGACCGCTGCGAGCGACTGGATCAACTGGGTCGTCAGTGGAACAGGTGTGACGCTTCGGGTTTCGACCGCCGGTGGCGGGTCGAGTTCGTCGAGGTACCCGGCCAGTGAGCCGAGGCGCGGGTGGTCGTAAAGGTCGGCGACGGTGACCTGCGGGTACTTCTGGCGCAGCAGTGAGACGAGTTGCGCCGCGGACAACGAGCCGCCGCCGAGGGCGAAGAAGTCGGCGCCGGGGCCGTCGATGGGGGAGGCCAGGACGTCGCGCCACAGTCCGGCGAGCCAGCCCATGGTGCCGTCCAGGTCGGGGCTGTCGTCGCCCGCTGAGTCGACGGGCCAGGGCAGCGCGTTGCGGTCGACCTTTCCGGATGTGCGCGTGGGCAATTCGTCGACCAGCACGAGACGCGGCACCAGCGCGGCGGGCAACGACTGTGCCAGTTCCTTGCGGGCCTTCGCGACGTCGAATTCAGGGTCTGCGCTGGCGATGTACCCCACCAGCAGGGGAGTGCCGGTGGCCGTCTTGCGCACCGCGGCGGCGCCGCCGCTCACGCCGGGCAGGTTGACGAGCGCGGCGTCGACCTCGCCGAGTTCGATGCGGCGGCCGCCGACCTTGACCTGATCGTCGGCGCGGCCCTGGAAGTACAAACCGTCCGCCTCGAGCCGGACCAGGTCACCGCTGCGATACGCGCGGCCCCAGCCGAGGGACTCCATCGGGGCGTACTTCTCGGCGTCCTTCTCCGGGTCCAGGTAGCGGGCCAGACCGACGCCGCCGATCACCAGCTCACCGACATCGCCCAAGGAGACCGGCTGACCCTCCGCGTCCACGACCGCGAGGTCCCAGCCAGGCAGGGGCAGCCCGATGCTGACCGGGCCACCACCGAGCGGCGCCAGGCAGGCGACGACGGTGGCCTCTGTGGGTCCGTAGGTGTTCCACACCTCGCGGCCCTCGACGGCCAGGCGCTCGGCGAGCTCGGGCGGGCAGGCTTCGCCGCCGAAGATCAGCAGGCGCACCGCCTCCAGCGCCTCGGCCGGCCACAAGGATGCCAGCGTGGGGACCGTCGAGACGACGGTGATGTCGCGGGAGACGAGCCAGGGGCCCAGGTCCATGCCACTGCGTACCAGCGAGCGCGGGGCCGGGACGAGGCAGGCGCCGTGGCGCCAGGCCAGCCACATCTCCTCACAGGAGGCGTCGAACGCAACCGACAGACCGGCCAGCACGCGGTCGCCCGGGCCCAGCGGGTTGTCCCTCAGGAAGATCTCGGCCTCGGCGTCGACGAACGCTGCGGCGTTGCGGTGTGTGACCGCCACACCCTTCGGGGTACCGGTGGAGCCGGACGTGAAGATGATCCAGGCGTCGTCGCGGGTCAGTGGCTGGCCGGCCAGCCAGCCTCGAGTCGAGCCGGGCCCGCGGACGAGGCCGGCTTCGGTGATGATGCCGACGACGCCGGCTTCACCGAAGACCAGCGCGGCACGTTCCTCGGGATCGTCGGCGTCGACTGGGACGTAGGCCGCGCCGGTTGCGAGGGTCGCCAGAATCGACACGTAGAGCGCGTAGCTGCCGGACGGCATGCGGATGCCGATGCGGTCACCGCGGCCGATTCCCCGGGCGGCCAGCCAGGTCACGCTTTCCTGGACGTCGGCGATCAGCTCGGCGTAGGTGAGCTGGACGGTGCCGTCATCGATCGCAGGCGCATCGGGATATTGCTCGGCCGTGGCGTAGAGGATGTCGATGAGGGTCCGAGCCTGCGGTGCGTCTGCTGAACGCACGTACTGCGGGGGGATCTCCTGATGCACGGGTACAAACTACTAAGGCTTGGCGAACGCTTCCCGGCGGCGGGCACGCCGTGGCGGCTTCGTTACCAGTTGTTGTAGCCGCCCTCAGGTCCGAGCATGCGCTCCAGCCGGGTCCGGTTGATCCGGGCCAGCTCGTTGCGGACGACCTTGCGCTCGGTCTCGTGGTCGTTGTGCATGCGGTCGGCCATGTGGTTCAGCACTTCCTCTGCGCTCATTGCTCCGACGAACATCACGAAGTCGAAGCCGAAGTGATCGCGATACGTGGACGCATTCATCGTCAGCGTTGCCATCAGGCCGGGGTCACGGTCGCACACCGCGCACTGTTCGAACTGCGATCGGACGCTGCCGGGCCGGCGCCCGACCTGCGGGTAGGCCTGAAGAATCTCGTCCACCGAGGCATCGCTGAGGGCGAAGAGGAGGTCGTCGGCGCGCCGGAAGAGGTGGTCGTGGTCGGTGTAGTCCCGTCCATCGGCGAGGCTGCCGGCCAGCGGCACGCTGTAGCAGCATTCGTACACTGCGTGCACCGCCCGCTGCTTCGGCATGGCGTTGAACGCGTCGAGACCGATTCCCTGATGCATCAACACATAGACATAGTCGAACTCGCAGGGTACAAGCAGATTTCCCCGTGTTACAGCGGGGCAAATTCGTGTATCAGGGGTCCTGGCGCGCATCAGATTTGCCGCGTAGCATAGAACGTATGTTCGAAGATTTGATGGAGATTCGTCCCGATGCCGGGGAGGCGGCACTGCGGGATCAGCTCGTTGAACTCGAACGGCTCAAAGGTCTGGTCGCCGCGCAGCAGGTGCGTGTGACCGCGGTGTGGGACGCGATTCGGCAGGCCGACGGTAAGGCGTCTCGGCGGGGTCTGGGGACCGAGATCGGGCTGGCTCGGCGCCAATCGCCCTATCAGGGCAAGCAGTACCTGGCCACGGTTCGGATGCTGACTGGTGGCATGCCGCACACCCTGGCCGCGCTCGAATCCGGGGCACTCTCGGAATGGCGGGCCGGGTTGATCTGCCGCGAAGCGGCCTGCCTATCGCCAGCTGATCGAGCGAAGTTGGATGCCCAGATGTGCGCCGAGCCCGGAGATCTGGATGGGCTGGGCGACAAGAAGATCACGGCCCGGGCAAAGCGCATCGCCTATCGGCTCGACCGGGAAGCCGTACTGGACAAGATTCGGCAGGCCCCGAGTGGGCGGCGGGCGACCATCCGACCCGCTCCCGATGGGATGGCGTACCTGACGGTGGTTCTGCCGGTGGTCGAGGCCTACGAGACGTATGGGGCGTTGAAGGCCGCCGCCGGCGAGGCCGCACGCGATGGCCGCGCCGACGGGCGGACCTGCAGTCAGATCATGGCCGACACCGTGGTCGAACGTGTCACGGGTCGAAACCCACTCACCGTGCCGGCGTCGGTGGCGGTCAACCTCGTGCTCTCTGACGACACCCTGCTCGCCGGCGGCTCCGAACCGGCGCGCCTGGAGGGCTATGGTCCTATCCCCGCGGTCCTGGCTCGTCAACTGATCGAACGAGCGGTTCTCGACGAGCAGGCCGAAGCGTCGTTGCGGCGGCTCTACGCCCAGCCCGCCACCGGCAATCTGGTCGCGATGGAGTCGAAATCGCGAACCTTCCCCAAGGGGCTGGCCCGGTTCATCGCCATGCGCGACCAAACCTGCCGTACGCCGTACTGCAACGCCCCGATTCGGCACCTCGACCACGTCACCCCGCACGTGACGGACGGGCCCACCGCTGCCCACAACGGGCAAGGCCTCTGCGAGCACTGCAACTACGTCAAAGAAGAACCCGGTTGGCACGCTCGTACCACCTACGACCGGTACGGGCGGCACACCACCGAACTGACCACCCCGACCGGTGCGGTCTACACCTCGACTGCGCCACCGATGCCAAACGGATTGCAGGTACTGACGCGCAGAGTTCATCTCGCGATCATCGACAAAGGATCGCGCCCGCGGGTTCTGCGTGACTAGCGTGGTGCGAATCCGCACCGCCGGAATGTCTTTCAGCGTAACTGCGCCATCGCGAAAGCGCTTGTTGCTCAATCGAAGTGACCTGGTGATCGACGCCCGACGGTCGCGCCGCAGGCCTCGACCCGCCGCGACCAATGCCGGGACGGTGTGGACACCGATGGCGCCCGTCCCGCCGGTGACGAACACCCGCATCAGCGGAACGTCACCGGCAAGGTCTGTGGCCCCCGAATGGCCGGGGTATCGCGCCACGCGACAGGACCGCTGATAACAGGTTGGCGGGCAAGGACTTCCCGCAGTGCGACGGTCAGCTCCAGCTGGGCCAAGGCCGAACCCAGGCAGTAGTGGGCCCCGTAGCCGAAGGCCAGGGGAGCGGGGCCGGTGCGTCCCAACCGGAAGTGGTCTGGCTCGTCGAACACCGACGGGTCGCGGTTGGCGGCAGCCACCACGACGACCACGCTGTCTCCGGCGGCGATGTCGGCCCCGGCCAGTCGGTGGTTCTCGGTGGCGGTGCGCACCGTCGACTGCACGGGGCCGTCGAGCCGCAACAGCTCGGTGATCACCGCTCCGTCGACGGCGTCGACCCGCTCGTTCACCAGTCGAATCAGTCCTGCACCAAGGAGATTCGCCGTGGTCTCGTGCCCGGCGACCGCGATCAGGATGGCCGTCACCACGACGTCATCGAGAGACAGGTCGGGATCGGTGGCGATGAAGCTGAACAGATCGTCGCCGGGATGGGCCCGTCGGTCGGCGGCGAGCGGCAGGAACTCCGCCATCAATGCGGCGGCGGCACCGAACCCCTCGGCCACCTCCACGGGATCGGCCAGGGTGCCCAGCATGCGGATGATCGACGGGGACAGCTCACGCAGCGACGCCGCGTGGCCCGGATCGAGGTCCAGCCATTCGCCGACCACCGCGATCGGCAGCGGCAGGGCGATCTGCGACATGAAATCGAACGGCTCACCGGCGGGCGCCTGTGCGATGACCTCGGCGGCAATCGTCTCCACACCCTCTGTCAATCCGGCAATCGTGCTGCGCGTGAAGGCGTCCCGGACCGCGCCGCGCAGCCGGTCGTGGTCGGCGCCGTCGGTGAAAAGCATCGAGGCCTTGGCGAATTCCGGCGCCATCATGGTCATGGATGCGCGTGCCACCGGGTTGGCCAGTGGATCGCTGGTCCAGCCGGACCCGCCGAGTACCGTCCGGGCCGCCTCGTAGCCGAGCACCAGCCAACCTTGGGCGACGTTGTCCCACACGACATCTCCGTCGCGCCGCCGGGTCTCGTAGAACGGGTAGGGATCGGCGGCATCCCAAGGCAGCCGTGCCGCTGCGACATCGCTAGTTGACATGATCATCCGTCCCATGCGGCAGTTCGCGGCGCTGCACCCACGCCTCGTGTTCCAGCCCCTGCGCACTGACGGGCGGGGCGACGCCGTCCATTTCGTCCAGCATCCCGCGGGCGTGGAAGGTGGCGTTCAGCGCGGTGAAGATCGCGTTCATGGACAGGTTGAGGCGCGAGAAGAACACGAAATCGGCCGGCACCGTGATGTGCCGCATGGGGTGGTCGGCCTCGCGGACGTCCAGCATCGAGGCGATGGCGCGCCGTGACGCCTCGTCGGTGTACGTCACCGGCTGGGGCGCCAGGATCTCGTAGATGATGCCTTCCCACCAGCGGTAGGCGTCGTCCGCGGACAGCACGGAATCGGCTGCGAAGAAACCGCTTTCGACCATGTTCGACCGCAGATCGTCGCGGCGCCCTTCGACTGCGCAGCGCATCAGGTTCACGATGCGGCGGCGCTGGTCTTCGGGAAGCACTTTCGCGCAGCCGAAGTCGACGAATCCGACGGTGCCGTCGAGGCCGAATCGGTAGTTACCCGGGTGTGGGTCGGCATGGAAGAGGTGGCCGTGCCGATAGGAGCCGGTGACGAAACGCGCGATCACCTCGGACCAGGTGTCCTTGGTGGCCTGGTCGGCGTCTTGTGCTGCGGCCCAGTCCAATCCATCGAGATACGTCATGGTCAGGACGCGGTCACCGGACGCCTCGCTGACCAGCTCGGGCACGCGGATGTACGGGTGATCGCGCCACAGCTCGCTGAACGCGGTGATGTGAGCGGCTTCCCGGCGATAATCGATCTCCTCGGAGATGCGTTCGGAAATCTCGGCGGCGATGGGTGCGACGTCCGGCAGTATGGTGCCGAACGTGCTCGCCGCACCAGCTGCGAACCGGAACATGGTCGCCAGCAGTTCGGTGTTTGACAGGTCATCGCGAATGGCTTGTGCCACACCGGGATACTGGATCTTGACCGCGACGTCGCGACCGTCGTGCAGGACGGCTCGGTGGACCTGTCCGATGGACGCCGCTGCGACCGGTTCGTCGGAGAACGACGCGAATACCGCGGAGATCGGCCGCCCAAGATCGTCCTCGGCGACCTGCCGGGCCAGGTCCGCGTCCATCGGCGGCGCGTCGGCCTGCAGCCGGGTCAGCGCTCGCTGGTACGGCGAGAGTTCACCGGCGCCAATGGCATTGGCGTCGACCATGGACACCAACTGGCCGGCCTTCATCAACACGCCCTTGGAGTGGCCGAGCAATTCGGCGTACTGCTCGGCCGTGCGCTCGTGAAACCGTTCGACGGCGCCGGTGTTTCCGGCCTTCTCGCGCAGGGCCGCGACCATTCGTCCACCCGCGGCGCGTGCGGTGAAGCCGGCGACCGGCATGGTGCGGCGGATACGTCCGCGCGGCACATTCCCGGTCATTTCGCCTCCCAGCGTTGTATGGTGACCTAGTATGAAATATATGACCCTTCTTATATGAGGTCAATGGCGGGGAGTCGGCGGTGGAGACATCAACCAAGGAACGGCTGGTCACCGAGGCCATGCGGCTGTTCGGTGAGCAGGGCTACAAAGCCACCAGCATCACCCAGATCGAGAAAGCGGCCGGTCTCGTGCCCGGCTGCGGCGCCCTCTACAACCACTTCAAGACCAAAGAGGCCCTGCTCGCGGCCGGGATCGACCGGCAGCTGGACCGGCGCCGCGCGATGCACGACATCAGCGCGCTGTTCGCCGGCGAAGGAGAGCTGCGGACGGAACTCACACTGCTCGGCCGGTACGTGCTGAGCGTGCTGAACCAGGAAAGCCAGTTCCTGCAGGTCGCGGCCCGCACGCCGGCTGATCAGTCGGACCGGCCAGGCGCCGCCTACGCCGCATTGGTCGACGGCCTCTACAGCGAACTGGCGGACTGGATCGGCGGCTGTGCCCCCGGCCTCGACCCGGCCGAGGCCCGGCGGATCGCGGTGGTCGGGGTCAACGCGCTGCTGGGCAAGCAGGCGACGCGCGTCGTTTTTCATGCTCCGCAGTCGGATACGCCTGACGAGGAGTACATCGCGGACTGGACCGCGATGCTGGCGGGCCGGATCGAAGCGGCGCGCTGACCCCGCATCAATGCGGCAGCGTAACCGGCGGGAAGTACTGGCCTTCGGCGGTGCGGTGCCACCACACGCGCTCCTGCCAGAACTCGCGGGGGGTGGTGTAGCGGTAACGATACGTCTGTGCGCGCACGTAGCGGGGCGGTGATTCCGGGAAAGGATTGTGCCGCAGCAGCTTCAGCGTTTCCGCGTCGCCCCGTACCAACCGCTCCAGGAGGCCGGCGAACCACTGGCGCCCGTAGGTCGGTGAGATGGCGGCGAACCACATCATCCAGTCGAGACGCAGATGGTAGGGCGCCCACTGGCGCGGCAAGCGGCCGACGGCGCCGGGCTTGCCTTTGAACTCGTATTCCTGCCATACCGTCTGATCGGTGATCTCGGGTTCGTCGGTGCCCTCGATCACCACCTCCCGCCGGATGCGGCCGATCGAGCCGAATGCGCCGTACGTATTTACCAGGTGCAGCGGGTTGAACGAGGCGTTCATGCGCTGCCCCGGCGAGATCAGATTTCGCGCCGGCCAATAGCTCAACACCACGACCAGCACACCGAACGCGATGACGAGCGCCATGAACCAGGGCGGGGCTGCCGGCTGCATGGCCGGTGCCGGCACCGGCCCGGCTATCGCGCTGAAGGCCAGCACCATCGTCAGCCAATTCAGCCAGGCGTAGTTGCCGGAGATCACGAGCCACAGCTGGGTGATCACCACGATGCCGCCCGCGACAGTGGCCACGGGCTGCGGCGCGAACAATCCGAACGGAACCAGGAGTTGGGTGACGTGGTTGACCGCCACCTCGACCCGGTGCAGAGGCCTGGGCAGGTGATGGAAGAACCAGCTCAGCGGGCCCGGCATGGGCTGGGTCTCGTGGTGGTAGTAGAGGCACGTCAGGTCGCGCCAGCAGCGGTCCCCGCGCAGTTTGATCAGCCCCGCACCGAACTCGGTGCGGAAAACCAGCCACCGCGCGAGCCAGATCACCAGCACCGGCGGCGCGATGGTGTCGTTTCCGAGGAACATCGCCAGAAACCCGGCCTCCAGCAGCAGGGACTCCCAGCCGAAGGCATACCACCGCTGCCCGACGTTGACGATCGACAGATACAGCACCCACAGCAGTAGCCACCCGAACATCGCCGCCCACAGCGGCACGAGATCGGCGGCGCCCACGACCAGCGCAAGACTGAGCGCCGCACCGCACCAGGCGACGGTCGCGAAGAACCTATCGGAGTAGTGCCAATGGAAGATGCTGGGCGCCTGCCGGAATGACACCGCGGCGAGATAGCGCGGAATCGGCAGCATGCCGTGTTCGCCGAGCAATGCGCGGAATTGCCTTGCGGCGCAAATGAACGCAATCAGGTAGACGCCGGCGATGCCGCGCTCCAGCACCAGCCGGCTGAACGAGTATTCGGGCGCTGAGAACCATTCCATCTGGAGTCCTGACCCCGCTGTACCTCTTTCAGGGTACGGCGGGCGACAGGGCTCCGCGGGTCAGTGCTCTTGTTCTTCGAATCGGGCGATCGAGCGGGCCAGCTCTTCTTCGGCCTCTTTGCGGCCGACCCAGTCTGCGGCCTTGACGAACTTGCCCGGTTCCAGGTCCTTGTAGTGCACGAAGAAGTGCTTGATGGCGTCCAGCTCGAACTGCGAGATATCGCTGACGTCCTGGATGTGGTCCCAGCGCGGGTCACCGGCGGGCACGCACAGCAGCTTGTCGTCGCCGCCGGCCTCGTCGGTCATCTTGAACATGGCGACCGGGCGGGCGTCGACGATGCAGCCCGGGAAGACCGACTCGGTGAGCAGCACCAGCGCGTCCAGCGGGTCGCCGTCCTCGCCGAGGGTGTTCTCGAAGAACCCGTAGTCGGTGGGGTAGCCCATGGGGGTGAACAGGTAGCGGTCGAGCTTCACTCGGCCGGTCTCGTGGTCCACTTCGTACTTGTTGCGCGAACCCTTGGGGATCTCGATGACGACTTCGTGCTCCACCGGGAGGCTCCTTAGCTCTGTGCTGATAACCGGGTACACCTTAGACGAGCGATACCCTGCTCAGTGACATCCGACGACCCGGAGCAGTTCAGGAGCATCATGCGGCCCACCCGGTGGCGCCGATCGACCCACGTGGTGATCGGTGTGGCAGTTCTGGTGCTGGTCGCCGCGCTGGTGGCAGCGGCCGCAGTGATGACGAGGCACGAGGCCGTGCCCACAGCCGGGACGGCCGTCAAGCCCCGACCGGCGCTCGTCACGCCCCGACCCGGCGTGCAGCCGGTCTCCGACTCCGCCGCGCAACCGGTGCCCGGGCAGCTGGCCGCCGTGCTGGCGCCGCTGGCGGCGAACCCGAATCTCGGCATGCTGGGCGGCAGGGTCACCGATGCCGTCACCGGCACCCAGCTGTGGGCCCAGGGCGCGAGCATCCCGTTGCAGCCCGCGTCCACGAACAAGACGCTGACGGCCGCCGCCGCGCTACTCACGCTCGACCGCAACGCCCGGCTGACCACGACGGTCGTATCGGGCGACACCCCCGGCGTCGTGGTGCTCAAGGGCGGCGGCGACCCGACGCTGTCCGCGGCACCGCCCGGCACCGACACCTGGTACGGCGACGCGGCCCGCATCTCCGACTTGGCCGACCAGATCCGCAAGGCCGGCATCACACCCACGGCCGTGCAGGTCGACGTCAGCCTCTACTCCGGCCCGACGATGGCGCCGGGCTGGGACCTTGCCGACATCGAGGGCGGTGACTGGGCTCCGATCCAGTCGGTGATGATCGACGCCGGTCGTGTTCAACCCACCACCGTGGAGTCCAGGCGGTCGACCACCCCGGCGCTCGACGCCGGGCGGGCCCTGGCTGCGGCGCTGCGCGTCGATCCCGCCGATGTGACGGTCCGCACCACGCCGGCCGGCGGCCAGCAGCTCGCGGCGGTGCAATCCCCGCCGCTGATCGAGCGCCTGCGCGAGATGATGGGCGCCTCCGACAACGTCATTGCCGAGTCGATCGGCCGCGAGGTCGCCGCCGCGGTGAACCAGCCGCAGAGTTTCGACGGCGGGGTCCGCGCCGTCCTCGGGCAGCTGGCGAAGGCGGGACTGACGACTTCGGGTGCGACGCTGTTCGATGCCAGTGGCCTGTCGGTCAACGACCGGCTCACCGCGACCGTTCTGGACGACGTGGTCAATGCCGCCGCGGGCAACAGCGAACCCCGCCTGCGCCCGCTGCTCGACGCCCTGCCGATCGCCGGTGGCAGCGGCACGCTCTGGAACCGCTACGCCGACACCCCGTCGGCCGGATACCTGCGGGCCAAGACCGGCTCGCTGACGGGTACCAACGCGCTGGCGGGCATCGTCACCGACCAGAGCGGACGGGTCCTGACCTTCGCCCTGATCTCCAACAACGCCGGTCCGGAAGGTCGCACCGCGCTGGACGCCCTGGCTGCGGCGTTCCGGTCCTGCGGGTGCGGCTCGTGAGCCGGACGCCGACCGTCGGTCGTGCCGTCGACTGGGGCTTCGCCGCCACGGTCGGTGCCAAGCTGACCCGCCCCGAGCCGGAGACCACCGACTACACCCGCAACCAGGTGCGCGAGCAGCTCGCCGATTCGGCCGGCCGGGCCGAGCTCCCGGTGCGGGAGGTCACGCTGCTGGGCGAGGGCGCCGACGTGCCCGAAGCGCGCGTCGTCGACCGGCGGGACTGGGTGCGCGCCGCCACCGAATCGATGCGGGTGATGACGGGCGGCGAGGCATCAAGTGCCAGAGGTCTTGCCGCGATGCTGGGTGGGCGGATCGCGGGCGCGCAGACCGGCGCGGTGCTGGCGTTCGTGTCGTCGGGCATCCTGGGGCAGTACGACCCGTTCGCGGCCAATGGGGGTCAGCTCCTCCTGGTCGCCCCGAATGTGATTGCCGCAGAACGGCAATTGAAGGTCGATCCCACCGACTTCCGGCTCTGGGTGTGTCTGCACGAAGTGACGCACCGCGTGCAGTTCCGCGCCAACCCGTGGCTCACCGACCACATGTCGCAGGCACTGGCGGTCCTGACGGACGAGTCCGGCCTGGATGCCGGTGACATCGCCGGCCGGTTGGCCGAGTACGTGCGCGCCCAGCGCAGCGGCGAGGCCGACCCGAATTCGCAGGGCATCCTGGGCGTCATGCGCATCATGCAGTCCGACGAGCAGCAGCGCGCGCTGGACCAGTTGCTGGTGTTGGGGACCCTGCTGGAAGGTCACGCCGACCACGTGATGGACGCCGTCGGGCCTGCGGTGGTGCCGTCGGTGGCCACCATCCGCAGCCGGTTCGACGAGCGTCGGCACCGCAAACATTCGCCGCTGCAACGGATCCTCCGCGCACTGCTCGGCGTCGACACCAAAGTGGCGCAGTACACCCGCGGCAAGAAGTTCGTCGACGAGGTGGTGTCGACGGTCGGCATGACGCGGTTCAACGCGATCTGGACAGACGGCGAAACCCTGCCGCTGCCAACCGAAATCGACGAGCCGCGGCGATGGATCGATCGAGTGCTCTGATGTCGTTGCGCGCGGCCGTCACCGGCTTCGCGCGCCGGCATCCGGCCGACCGCTGGTGCGTCGGGCTTTCCGGGGGCGCCGACTCGCTGGCGCTGACTGCTGTTGCGGCCGCCCTGAAACCGACCACCGCCTTGATCGTCGACCACGGTCTGCAATCCGGATCGGCGGAGGTGGCGGCCACGGCCGCCGCTCAAGCCAGGAAACTGGGTTGTGTTGACGCCCAGATCATTTCCGTCGACGTCGGCACCGCTGGCGGCCCAGAAGGTGCCGCCCGTACCGCGCGGTATGACGCGTTGAACCAGGCCCGCGGCGGGGCGCCGGTGCTGCTGGCGCACACGCTCGACGATCAGGCCGAGACGGTACTTCTCGGGTTGGGCCGGGGTTCGGGCCCGAGATCCATTGCCGGCATGCGGGTTTGGGACCCGCCGTGGGGTCGTCCCCTGCTGGAGGTACGGCGTGCCGCCACCGAGGCCGCCTGCGCCGAGCTGGGGCTCACGCCGTGGCAGGACCCGCACAACACTGACCCGCGCTACACCCGCGTGCGGCTGCGCACCGAGGTGCTGCCGCTGCTCGAAGAGGTGCTGTCCGGCGGGGTCGCGTCGGCGCTGGCCCGCACCGCCGCCGCCCTGCGGGAGGACAACGACGCTCTCGACGCCCTGGCCGCCGGGCATCTGGCCGCACTGCGCAGCGACTCAGTACCTGGCACCGCTGCCGGCCTGACCGTCGCCGGACTCGAGGATCTCCCCGCTGCCCTGCGGCGCCGGGTGATCCGCGGCTGGCTGCTGGACGTCGGAGCCACGGCGCTCACCGACGTGCAGCTGCGCGCCGTCGACGCGCTGGTCGGGGACTGGCACGGGCAGGGCGGCACCGCGGTGCCCTCGCCGCTGCGGTATCAGCGGCTCGTGGTCACCCGCCGCGCCGGAATGCTCACAGTCGCCGCCCGGCCCGTGTGAGCGACTGCGCAGCGGGACGGTCTTGGTACTGGGCGAGCAGGCATGGCACGCTGTTGCCGTGGATCTGTACCCGGGTGACATCAAGTCGGTTCTCCTGTCCGAGGAGCAGGTTCAGGCGCGCATCGCCGAGATGGCCGCGCTCATCGCCGCGGACTATCGCGCCGACTCCGGCGACCAGGATCTGCTGCTGATCACCGTGCTCAAGGGCGCGGTCATGTTCGTCACCGACCTGGCGCGCGCGATCCCCCTGCCGACGCAGCTGGAGTTCATGGCCGTCAGCTCATACGGGTCGTCGACCTCGTCGTCGGGCGTGGTGCGCATCCTCAAGGACCTCGACCGCGACATCAGCGGCCGCGACGTGCTGATCGTCGAGGACATCATCGACTCCGGCCTGACCCTGTCGTGGCTGCTGCGCAACCTGGCGACCCGGGGACCGCGCTCGCTGCGCGTGTGCACGCTGCTGCGCAAGCCCGATGCCATGCGCGCCGACATCGACGTCGCGCACATCGGGTTCGACATCCCCGATGAGTTCGTGGTCGGCTACGGCCTGGACTACGACGAGCGCTACCGCGACCTGCCGTACATCGGCACGCTCGATCCCAAGGTGTACGAACAGCACTAGCCGGAGCAGAATCGCGTGCATGAGCACCGCACTCCGGATCTGCCCCTTCTGTGAAGCCACCTGCGGCCTGACCCTCACCATCGACGACGGTCGCGTGACCGGCGCGCGTGGTGACCACGACGACGTCTTCAGCGCGGGATTCATCTGCCCCAAGGGGGCCAGCTTCGCTGAACTCGACAACGACCCCGATCGGCTGACGCGTCCGCTCGTGCGCCGCGACGGCGTGCTGACCGAGTCCACCTGGGACGAGGCCTACGCCGTTGTCGCCGAGCGACTCGGCGCGGTGCTCGCCGCGCACGGGGGTGCGTCGGTGGGGGTCTACCTGGGTAACCCGAACGCGCACACCATCGCGGGGGCGCTTTATGCCCCGCTGATCGTCAAAGGTCTGGGCACCCGCCAGGTGTTCAGCGCCAGCACCCTCGACCAGATGCCCAAACATGTCGCGTTGGGCCTGATGTTCGGCAGTCCGGGCGCGTTCACGGTGCCCGACCTCGATCGCACGGACTACCTGGTGATCATCGGCGCGAATCCGCTGGTGTCCAACGGCAGCGTGACGACCGCTGCCGACTTCCCCGGCAAGCTGCGGGCCCTGAAGAAGCGCGGCGGCAAGCTCGTGGTCATCGACCCGGCCCGTACGCAGACCGCCAAGCTCGCCGACCGGCACCTGGCCCCGCGCCCGGGGACCGACGCGGCGCTGCTGCTCGCCGTCGTGCACGTGCTGTTCGACGAGGGCCTGGTCGACCTCGGCGCGAACGCCGAGCACGTCATGGGTGTCGAGCAGGTTCGGGCCCTGGCCGACGACTTCGCGCCGGAAGCGGTCGAGCAGGCCTGCGGGATCGACGCCGCCGAGATTCGCCAGCTGGCCCGTGAGCTGGCAGCGGCACCCACGGCGGCCGTGTACGGCCGGATCGGTACCTCCACAGTCGAATTCGGCACCATCGGCAGCTGGCTGGTCGACGTGATCAACGTCCTCACCGGCAACCTCGACCGGCCCGGCGGCGTGATGTTCCCGCTCGGTGCAGCCGTGCCGGCGCCGCGGCCGGCAAAGCCCGGCCGCGGGTTCCGAACCGGGCGGTGGGCCAGCCGGGTCTCGGGCTACCCCGAAGTGATGTCCGAGTTGCCGGCCGCCGCGCTGGCCGAGGAGATCGACACCGCGGGCGACGGCCAGATCAAGGCGATGATCACCATCGCCGGCAACCCGGTGCTGTCCGCGCCGGACGGCGACCGGCTCGACAAGGCTTTGGACAGAGTGGAATTCATGCTGTCCGTCGACCCGTATCTCAACGAGACCACGCGGCACGCCGACGTCATCCTGCCGCCGCCCCCGCCATCGCAGAGCCCGCACTTCGACGTCCTTCTGAACAATCTCGCGGTGCGCAACAACGCTCGCTACTCGCCGCCGGTGCTGCCGCTCGCGGGCCGGCCCGACGAGGCCGAGATTCTGTCTCGTGTCGCATTGGTGTTGTACGGCATTGGGGCGCAAGCTGATCCGGCCCTCGTCGACGCACAGGTGATCGCCACGACGCTGGCCAAGGAGACGCAAGATCCCGATTCGCCGGTCGCCGGGCGCGACGTCGACGAACTGACCGGCATGCTCCCCGCGGGCCCCGGTTATGAGCGCCGGCTGGACATGATGCTGCGGCTCGGGCCCTATGGCGATGCGTTCGGCACCAAGCCCGACGGGCTGACGCTCGAGAAGCTCAAGGCCAATCCGCACGGCATCGACCTGGGGGCGATGCGGCCGCGGATTCCCGAAGTACTCCGAACCCCAAGCGGGCGAATCGAACTCGCGCCGGAGCCGATCGTCGCCGACGTGGCGCGGCTACGCGAGGCGCTGGGCCGCTCGGCCGGGGGCTTCCTGCTCATCGGCCGCCGTCACCTGCGCTCGAACAACAGCTGGATGCACAACCTGCCCGCGCTGTCCGGCGGAACCAACCGGTGCACCTTGCAGATTCACCCCGACGATGCCGCCGATCTGGGCCTCACCGACGTCGCCATCATCAAGGGTCCCGGCGGTGAACTGCTGGCCCCGATCGAGGTGACCGACGTGATGCGGCGCGGCGTGGTGTCGCTGCCGCACGGCTGGGGCCACAACCGTGGCGGCACCGGTCAGCAGCTCGCGAGCAGCCACCCGGGCGTCAACGTCAACCAGCTCAACGACGGCACCCACCTGGACCGGTTGTCCGGCACCGCGGTGCTGAACGGGATTCCCGTGGAAATCTCCGCGATTTCTCCGGCCGGTTAGCCCAGGTCCCAGATCACCGTCACCGAGAAGTTGACGGTCTGCTGGCCGGGGGACAGCGGCACGGCTTCGGCCATGGCCATCCTCGGGGCGGGCATGGGTGTCGGAGTGGTGCCGCCGGTCGCTTCGGAGATCGAGACCACCTTGCCCAGATTCAGGCCGGACAACTGGGCGTACTGCTGGGCGCGGTCCTTCGCGTCGTTGAATGCGCGGGTACGGGCATCCTTGACCAGCTGCGAGTCGTCGTCGATGGAGTAGGCGACATTGCTGATCCGGGTGGAATTGCCACCGGCCTCGACGATCTTCGCCAGCACCTGCGATGCGGTGTCGAGCTTGCGGACCTTGATGTCGATGGTGTTGCTGGCCCGGTAGCCGGTGATGACGGAGTCGCGGTAGTCGGGCTGCAGCTCGACCTGCTTGGTGGCGATGTCCTTCTTGTCGATGCCGGCCCCGGACAGCGCGTCGAGCACCGCTTGCTGACGGCTGCTGGTCTGGTTCATCGCGGCGGTGACGTCCGGCGCGGTGGCTTCGATGGACGCGGTGACGTTCAGCGTGTCCGGCGTGCCCTGGACCTTGCCGGTGCCGACAACGGTGACTTGGCGGCTTTCCGGTTTGGCAGTCGAATCGGAGTCGGAACCGCAGCCGGCGACGCCGACGGCTCCGGCGATCGCGAGTCCGGCGAGGGTCAGGGCGGCGGTGCGTCGGGTCGCAGATGGCATGACGTCCACCGTACCGATCGATCAGGACTCGTTGGTGTGCTCGGCGATCGCGTTGACGACGGCCTCGCCGACCCGGCCGAACAACTGGTCGCGCATGCCCTTGGCCCATTCGTGCGAGGCGTGCGGCGCGGTGAGGTGGCCCTTGAAGTGCGGGATCACCTCGCGGGCGAACAACTCGTACGAGTGCATCGTGGCCGCGGGGGGCGCCCAGTCGTGGCCGAGCATCAGGAACGTGCCGAAGCCGCCCGACCGGTCCAGCATGTCCTGGATGTAGCCGATGGCGTCGGCGGGCGTGCCGATGCAGCAATTGCCCTTGGCCGCATAGTCTTCGACGAACTGCCGCGACGTCGGCGCCGGGCCGGTCTGGCTGCCCAGCGGGACGAAGCCGGCCGCGCCGAAGTAGTTCGAGAAGTCCTCCAGACCGTACGTGCAGTCCTCGATGGCCTGCTCGCGGGTGTCGGCCAGGTGGACGACGCCGAGGACCCGCCAGCTCCGCCGGTCCGGTTCGGGACGCCCGGCCTTTGCGGCCTGGTCGCACACGATGTCCCAGGTGGTCTCGAGGGCGGCGTAGCCGCCAGGTACCGACATCGACAGCGACAGCAGCGACGTGCCCAACTGCCCGGCCAGCCGGGGTCCGGACGGGGAAACCATTGCCGCCGTGGATATTTCGGGATAGGGCCAGGTGTACGGCCGGATGTGCAGGGCGGCGTCGCGCAGGGTAAACCAGTCGGTCTCCCGGGAGATCCGTTCGTCGGGACCGGCCCGGAACAGGGCCAGGATGGCCTCGAGGGACTGCTGCATCATCGGCCGCTGGTGCACCGGGTCGATGCCCATCATGTAGGCGTCCGACGGCAACGCGCCGGGGCCCGTGCCGAACATGACCCGGCCGCGGGTCAGGTGGTCGAGCAGCACCCAACGGTCGGCGACCATCAGTGGATGGTGATACGGCAGCGACACCACGCCGGTGCCGAATCGGATGTTCTTCGTGCGCTCCGCCGCGGTTGCGATGAACACCTCGGGACAGGCGATCAATTCGTAACCGCCGGAATGGTGTTCGCCGAACCAGACCTCGTCGTAGCCCAGCTGGTCCAGGCGCACGGTGCGTTCCAGGTCGTATTCCAGTGCAGTGGTGGGGGATTGGCCGACAGGGTGGAACGGCGTGATGAAAGCCCCGAAATCCAGTGGGCGAAACGTCATTTCAGTCCTTCGATGAAGTCGATGAGGGTGGCGTTGACCTCGTCGGGCCGCTCCTGCTGCAGCCAGTGCCCGGCACCGGGGATCATGACCTCCCGGTAGTCGCCGGTCACGACGTCGCGGACCCGGTCGCGCGGGGTGAATCTCAGCACCGGGTCGGCGCTGCCGGCCAGGAACAGGGTCGGCACCGTGATGGTCGGGGCGGGCGTGGTCGCCGTCAGCTCCCAGTTCCGGTCGAAGTTGCGGTACCAGTTCAGCGGACCGGTGAAACCGCTTTCCGTGAAAGCCGCTACGTATGACTCGAATTCGTCTTCGGTGAGCCAGTCCGGCAACGGCGGCAGCGGGGCGCCGACGAGTGAGTCCGGTGGTGCGGCGAAGCCTTCCTCCGCGATCATGCGGCGCATCGTGCTCCGGGGATCGCGTCCCAGGGCCGCGTCGGCCACCCCGGGCTCCTGGAAATACAGCATGTAGAAGTAGTTGTCACCGACCCGGCGGCGCCAGATCTCGGTCGGCGGTGCGGATGCCCGCGGCACCGGCGGCACACTCAGTGTGGCCACCGCCCGCACCCGGTCGGGGTGCAGCAACGCGAAGTTGCACACCACCGGCGAGCCCCAGTCGTGCCCGACGAACACCGCGCGCTCGGCGCCTCCGCCAACTTCCGAGTCGAGCAGTCCAACTAGATCTCCCGTGAGATGGACGATGTCGTAGTCCTCGATCGCCGGCGGGCGCGACGAGCCGGCGTAGCCCCGTTGGTCGGGGGCCAGCACGTGGTAGCCGGCTGCGGCCAGTGCCGGAATCTGGTGCCGCCACGAGTACGCCAGTTCCGGGAAGCCGTGCACCAGGACAACGATGGGGGCCCCGCGGTCCCCGGCTTCGGTGACCTGCAGCTGCACGCCGCCCGTCTCGACTAACCGTTTGGTGGACGTGATCACCGTCTCACAAAAGCACAGCGGCCGTGCGGCCGGAAAGAGGTACCACTGCCGGGAACTGCCGATCGTTTGCATAGCGGTAACCTGTGAACTATCCCGCATCTGTGTATCGGAAGGACCTGGCCGACGAGTATTCGCCGGCCGAAATATGTCGATGAAACGAAAAAACGTCATCCGCACCCTGACCGTCGTCGCGGTCGTGTTGCTGCTGGGTTGGTCTTTCTTCTATTTCAGTGATGACACCCGTGGTTATCACCAGGTCGACACGTCTGTCGCGGTCGCCCAGATCAACGCCGGGAACGTCACCGGCGCCCAGATCGACGACCGGGAGCAGCAGGTCCGGCTGGACCTGAAGAGCGTCGGCCCGGACACCGACAACAGCAACAAGATCATCACGTCGTTCCCGACGGGCTACGCGGTGCCGCTGTTCGACGCGCTCAACGGCAAGAACGTGAAGACCAAGACGGTCGTCAACCAGGGCAGTATCCTCAGCTCGCTGCTGATCTACCTGCTGCCGCTGCTGCTGCTCGTCGGCCTGTTCTTCATGTTCTCCCGGATGCAGGGCGGCGGCCGCATGGGCTTCGGCTTCGGCAAGTCGAAGGCGAAGCTGCTCGGCAAGGACATGCCGAAGACGACGTTCGCGGACGTCGCCGGCGTGGACGAGGCCGTCGAAGAGCTCTACGAGATCAAGGACTTCCTGCAGAATCCCAGCCGCTATCAGGCTCTCGGCGCCAAAATCCCCAAGGGCGTGCTGCTCTACGGCCCGCCCGGTACCGGTAAGACGCTGCTGGCGCGTGCCGTCGCGGGCGAGGCCGGGGTGCCGTTCTTCACCATCTCCGGTTCGGACTTCGTCGAGATGTTCGTCGGTGTCGGTGCCTCGCGCGTGCGCGACCTGTTCGAGCAGGCCAAGCAGAACAGCCCCTGCATCATCTTCGTCGACGAGATCGACGCCGTCGGTCGCCAGCGCGGCGCCGGCCTGGGCGGCGGTCACGACGAGCGCGAGCAGACGCTGAACCAGCTGCTGGTCGAGATGGACGGCTTCGGCGACCGCCAGGGCGTCATCCTCATCGCCGCCACCAACCGGCCCGACATCCTGGACCCGGCCCTGCTGCGCCCGGGCCGTTTCGACCGTCAGATCCCGGTCTCGGCGCCCGACCTGGCCGGCCGCAAGGCCGTGCTGCGGGTCCACTCCGCCGGCAAGCCCATCGCGCCCGACGCAGACCTGGACGGCCTGGCCAAGCGCACCGTCGGCATGTCCGGCGCCGACCTGGCCAATGTCATCAACGAGGCCGCGCTGCTGACCGCGCGCGAGAACGCCACGGTGATCACCGGACCGGCGCTGGAAGAGGCCGTCGACCGCGTCGTCGGCGGCCCGCGTCGCAAGGGCCGCATCATCAGCGAGCTGGAAAAGAAGATCACCGCCTACCACGAGGCCGGGCACACCCTGGCCGGCTGGGCCATGCCGCACCTGGACCCGGTCTACAAGGTGACCATCCTGGCCCGCGGCCGCACCGGCGGGCACGCCGTCGCGGTCCCCGAGGACGACAAGGGCATGCAGACCCGCTCCGAGCTGATCGCGCGTCTGGTGATGGCCATCGGCGGCCGCGCCGCCGAGGAACTGATCTTCCGCGAGCCCACCACCGGCGCGGTGTCCGACATCGAGAACGCCACCAAGATCGCCCGCGCCATGGTGACGGAGTTCGGTATGAGCGCCAAGCTGGGCGCGGTCCGCTACGGCACCGAACACGGTGACCCGTTCCTGGGCCGGACCATGGGCACGCAGGCCGACTACAGCCATGAGGTCGCACAGCTCATCGATGACGAGGTGCGCAAGCTCATCGAGGCCGCACACACCGAGGCCTGGGATGTGCTCACCCATTACCGCGATGTGCTCGACACCCTCGCCGGCGAGCTGCTCGAGAAGGAGACGCTGCACCGTCCCGACCTGGAGCGCATCCTGGTCGACGTCGAGAAGCGCCCCCGGCTGACCTTGTTCGACGACTTCGGCGGCCGGATTCCGTCGGAGAAACCACCCATCAAGACGCCCGGCGAGCTGGCCATCGAGCGCGGCGAGCCGTGGCCGCCGCCGGTCGAGGAGCCGGCTTTCAAGGCGGCGATCGCCGCGGCCAGTCAGGCTGCCGCGGGCGTGAACGGCACCAACGGCGCGCACGCTGCGCCGAACGGTCAACCGCAGCATGGCCAGACCCAGCCGAACTACGGTGCACCCGCGGGCTGGCAGGCCCCGGGCTGGCCGCCGCAGGGGCCGCCTCAGCACGGCCACCACCATGCACAGCAGGGCCAGTGGTACCCGCAGCCGGGCTGGGGTCAGCCCGGTCCGCCGCCTGGCTATCAGCCGTATCCGCAGCAACCGGCACCGCCGCCGGCCACACCCAACGACGAGTAGGCGCATAGATGACGCGGTCGCAGATCCATTCGGCCACGCTCACCGTCCCGAAGTTCGATCACGATCGAGCCGAGGCCGCGGTGCGTGAGCTGCTGCTGGCAGTGGGCGAGGACCCGGACCGTGACGGCTTGCGGGACACGCCCGGCCGCGTCGCGCGCGCCTTCGAGGAGATCTTCGGCGGCCTGTACACCGACCCCGACGCCGTCCTCGACACCACCTTTGACGAGGGCCACGAAGAACTGGTGCTGGTCAAGGACATCCCGATGTACTCGACCTGCGAGCACCATCTGGTGTCGTTCCACGGTGTCGCACACGTCGGGTACATCCCGGGTGAGGACGGCCGGGTGACCGGCCTGTCCAAGATCGCGCGGCTGGTCGATCTGTACGCCAAGCGGCCGCAGGTGCAGGAGCGGCTGACCGGCCAGATCGCCGACGCCCTGATGCGCAAGCTGAACCCACAGGGCGCCATCGTGGTGATCGAAGCCGAGCACCTGTGCATGGCGATGCGCGGGGTCCGCAAGCCCGGCGCGGTGACCACCACGTCGGCGGTGCGCGGCCAGTTCAAGACCTCCGCGTCGTCGCGGGCCGAGGCGCTGGATCTGATCCTGCGGAAGTGAGTTCGCTCAGTACGCAGGTCATGGGCGTCGTCAACGTGACGGCCGACTCGTTCTCCGACGGCGGACGCTTCCTCGACCACGATCGCGCCATCGCGCACGGTCTGACGCTGGCGGCCCAGGGGGCGCAGATCATCGACGTCGGCGGCGAGTCCACCCGGCCCGGCGCGGCTCGGCTGGATCCCGAGGTCGAGCGCGGCCGCGTGCTGCCGGTGATCAAAGAGCTTGTCGCGCATGGCATCACGGTCAGCGTCGACACCATGCACGCCGACGTGGCCGAGGCCGCCCTGGCATGCGGCGTCCACCTCGTCAACGACGTGTCCGGCGGGCGGGCCGACCCGAACATGGCCCCGCTGCTGGCCGACGCGCAGGTGCCGTGGGTGCTGATGCACTGGCGGGAGGTCGACGCCGACCAGCCGCACCGGATTCCGGAGTACTCCGATGTGGTGGCCGACGTGCGGGCCGAACTGCTCGCCGCGGTCGACGACGCCGTCGCAGCGGGGGTGGAGCCGGGCAACGTGATCATCGACCCGGGTCTGGGCTTCGCCAAGTCGGCGGGGCACAACTGGGCGCTGCTGCGGGCGCTGCCGGAGCTGGTAGCCACCGGGATTCCGGTGCTGGTCGGGGCGTCGCGCAAGCGATTCCTCGGCACCCTGCTCGCGGGTGCCGACGGCACACCGCGTGAGCCCGACGGCCGGGAGACGGCGACCGCGGTCATCTCGGCGCTGGCCGCGCAACATGGCGTGTGGGGGGTCCGGGTGCATGATGTGCAGGCGTCGGTGGATGCGGTGAAGGTGGTCTCGGCCTGGGAGGGCGTGCGTGGCTGATCGAATCGAATTGCGGGGCTTGACCGTTCGCGGGCACCACGGCGTCTTCGACCATGAGCGTCGCGACGGGCAGGACTTCGTCGTCGACATCACCGTGTGGATCGACCTGGCCGCCGCCGCGTTGAGCGACGAGTTGTCGGACACCCTCGACTACGGTGCGCTGGCCCAGCAGGCCGCGGACATCATCGCCGGGCCGCCGCGGAATCTGATCGAGACGGTGTCCGCCGAGATCGCCGATTCGGTGATGAACGACCAGCGTGTCCACGCCGTCGAGGTGGTGCTGCACAAGCCCAGTGCCCCGATCCCGTTGACGTTCAACGACGTTGCGGTCGTGGCGCGCAGGTCCAGGCGGGGCGGCAGAGGGTGACGACCGTGGTCCTCTCCATCGGCTCCAACCTGGGCGACCGGCTCGCCCAACTGCAGTCGGTGGTCTCCGGATTGGGTGATGCCGTGCGGGCGATCTCGCCGGTCTACGAGACCGATGCCTGGGGCGGCGTCGAGCAGGGGGCGTTCCTGAACGCCGTGCTGCTGGCCGACGCCCCCGGACTCGACGGCCCGGGCTGGTTGCGCCGGGCGCACGAGTTCGAGAGCGCCGCGGACCGGGTCCGCGAACGGCGTTGGGGTCCACGCACTCTCGACGTCGACATCGTCAGCTGTCACGACGGCGATGTCGAAGTGCGCTCCGCCGATCCGGCGTTGACGCTGCCGCACCCACTGGCGCATCAACGCGCCTTCGTGCTGGTGCCGTGGCTGGCCACCGATCCCGACGCGGTGCTGACCGTGGACGGGCGACCTGTGCCGGTCGCCCATCTGCTGGCCGCGCTCGATGCCGGGGAACGCGATGGAGTGCGCCGCACCGACCTGGTGCTGGTGCCCTGATGGGACCGACCCGCAAACGCGATCTGGCCATCGGCACGGCACTGGCGACGATCGCCGCGTACCTGCTGGTGATCCTGGTGTACCGCTGGTTTCCGCCGATCACGGTGTGGACGGGGTTGTCGCTGTTGGCTTTTGCCGCCGCCGAAGCGGGGTGGGCCTTCTACCTGCGGGCCAAGATCAGGGATGGCGCCGTCGGGGTGGGGGCCGGCCGGATCCACCCGCTGGCGGTTGCCCGGTCGGTGGTGGTGGCCAAGGCGTCGGCCTGGGTCGGTGCACTGGCCCTCGGCTGGTGGCTCGGCGTGCTCGGCTACGTGATCCCACGACGGGGTGTGTTGCGGGTGGCCGCCGCCGACTTCCCGGGCGCCACGGTCGCGGCCGTCAGTGCGCTGGCACTCCTGGTGGCGGGCGTGTGGTTGCAGCATTGCTGCCGCGCCCCGCTCGAGCCGCCGGAGAAGTCTGACAGCGCAACCGAATAAGTAACGATCCGGCGGGGATGTGGGGAATCGCCGCTACGGGCGACCTGCGATGGGAACGCAAAACGGTACAGTCAGCGCATGATCGATCCGACCCGGGCGGCGCGCGGCAGGCGTGCAAACCGCAGGCCGGGTTGGTTGCTGCTGACCGCATTGTTGGTGCTGGCCATCGTCGCGAGCTCCGCACTCGTGTTCACCGATCAGGTCGAGTTGCTGAAACTGGCTGTGGTCATTGCCTTGTGGGCCGCGGTGGCGGCGGCGTTCGCGTCGTTCGTATACCGGCGCCAGGCTGATCTGGACCAGGCCCGCGCCCGCGACCTCAAGCTCGTCTACGACCTGCAGCTGGACCGTGAGATCTCGGCGCGTCGCGAATACGAACTATCGCTGGAATCGCACCTGCGCCGTGAGCTGGCCTCCGAGCTGCGCGCCCAGTCGGCCGACGAGGTCGCGGCGCTGCGCGCCGAGTTGGCCGCGCTGCGTGCCAACCTCGAGTTCTACTTCGACACTGACCTGGCGCACCGTCCGGCGCTCGAGACCGACCGCAGCGGGCAGGCCGTGCCTGTCGGACGGGTGGTCGCCAGCCGGATCGACGCCGAAGATCGGCCGGATCTGATGTCGGAGCCGAACACCGAAGAGAGCCCCATCATCGATGTGGCGGCCGAGCCGCATGTGCCGCCGGACCCGTGGGCACCGCCGCCCCCGCCGCCGCAGCCGCCATTCGGCGGCGCGCACCGTTTCCCCCCGCAGCCGGCGCCGTCGGACTGGCAGCCGTCCCCGGCCGAGGGCCAGTGGATCCCGGCCGGTCAGCCGGGCAGCAACTGGGCAGCAGCCGCGGCGCCGGAGCCGGTGCAGCCGCCGGCCCCGCCGGCCCCGCCGGCCGGGGACCGCGGCCCCGAGCCGACCATGACCCTGCCGGTCGTCCCGCCGGCGCCCGAGCCGGCCCCCGAACCGCCGCGCCGGGGCCGCCACGGCGCTCCCACGGAACCGGGCATGGAACCGCCCGCGGCAGAGACTCCTGTCACATCCGGCCGTCGGCGCCGTGCCGAGCCCGAGGATGAACCCGCAGGTCAGCACGTTGGCGGGCAGCCGGCGGCCGAATTGCTGGCGCGTCTGCAGGCCAACCCCAGCGGCGGCGGCCGTCGACGTCGCCGCGAGGACTGAGCTACGCTCTGCGGTGACCGTCCGGTACCTGCCAGGCAGGACCGGAACGAGGAGTAACCACCAATTGTGAGGTCGCTGCAATGAAGCAGCTCGACGGACTGCGTCCGGCCCGGCTCACTGTCGGAATCATTTCCGCGGGGCGGGTCGGCAGTGCGCTGGGTGTTGCGCTGGAGCGCGCCGACCACGTCGTCGTCGCCTGTAGCGCGATCTCCCATGCGTCCCGCGGCCGTGCGCAGCGGCGGCTGCCCGACACTGAGGTGCTGCCCGCCCACGATGTCGCCGCCAAGGCCGAACTCCTGTTGCTGGCCGTTCCGGACGCGGAGCTGACGTCGGTCGTCGCCGGCCTGGCGGCCACCGGCTCCGTCCGTCCCGGCACCATCGTCGTACACACCTCGGGCGCCAACGGCATCGCGGTGCTGGCGCCGCTGACCGAGCAGGGCTGTATCCCGCTGGCCATCCACCCGGCCATGACGTTTACGGGTGCGGACGAAGATGTGAGCCGTCTCTCCGAATGCTGTTTCGGCATCACCGCGGCCGACGACATCGGCTACGCCATCGCGCAGTCGCTTGTTCTCGAGATCGGCGGCGAACCGTTCCGGGTTCGCGAAGACGCCCGCACGCTCTATCACGCGGCCTTGGCACACGCCGGCAATCACGTCATCACCGTCGTCCTCGACGCCGTCGAAGCCCTGCGCGGTGCGCTGGCCGGTCAGGAACTGCTCGGCCAGGAGCTGGTCACGGGCGACCCGGCCGGCATCGCCGAACGCATTCTCGCGCCGCTGGCCCGGGCCTCCCTGGAGAACGCGCTGCAGCGTGGACAGAGCGCGCTGACGGGCCCGGTGGCTCGCGGTGACGGCGCCGCCGTCGCCGCGCATCTGGGTGCCCTCGAAGAGACGAATCTTGAACTGGCGCAGGCATATCGGGCCATGTCGCGGCGTACCGCGCAACGGGCCCACGCGCCCGATGAGGTTTTCGCTGTATTGAACGACTCTGGGAGAGCGCAGTGACCGATCGTAGGCCGCCGAAGTTCACCGCGGGCGAGCTGAACCTCTACACCCGTCCGACCGACGTGTCGGACGTGTCGCGGGTGCTGCGCTCCTCCGGACGGCGAGTGATGCTCGTACCGACCATGGGTGCGCTGCACGACGGCCACCTGGAGCTGGTGCGGTCCGCCAAGAAGGTGCCCGGCGCTGTCGTGGTGGTGTCGATCTTCGTCAACCCCCTACAGTTCGGTGCGGGCGAGGACCTGAACGCCTACCCGCGCACTCTGGACGCCGACATCGAGCTGCTGCGGGGTGAGGACGTCGACATCGTCTTCGCGCCCAGCGCGGCTGACATGTACCCGGGCGGTCAGCGCACCACGGTCATGCCGGGCCCGCTGGGCGCCGAGCTGGAGGGCGGCTCCCGCCCGACGCATTTCGCCGGCATGCTGACGGTGGTGCTCAAGCTGCTGAACATCGTGCGCCCCGATCGCGCGTTCTTCGGCGAAAAGGACTATCAGCAGCTGGTTCTCGTGCGTCAGATGGTCGACGACCTCAATCTCGACGTGCGCGTCCAGGCGGTACCGATCGTGCGTGAGAACGACGGTCTGGCCATGTCGTCGCGCAACCGCTACCTGGACCCTGAACAGCGGGAGCAGGCCGGGGCGCTGTCCGCGGCCCTGCTCGCCGGCAAGTACTCCGCGCCGCATGGCGCGGCCGCCGCACTCGATGCGGCCCGGGCGGTCCTCGACGAGGTTCCCGCCATCGACGTCGACTATCTGGAGGTCCGGGACCCCTGGCTGGGTCCGGCACCGGCAACGGGGCCGGCCCGCATGCTGGTGGTCGGCCGGCTCGGCAAGACCAGATTGTTGGACAACATCGCCATCGATATCGGCGCATCCGCAGGGATCGACGGTCACCCCAACGTGGGGTCTGCCGCCGACCAGGACGGAAGCCACGAATTACCTTGGAGGAATTGATGTTTCGCACCATGTTGAAGTCCAAGATTCACCGCGCCACGGTGACGCAGGCGGACCTGCACTACGTCGGCTCGGTGACCATCGACGCCGATCTGATGGATGCCGCCGACATCCTCGAGGGTGAGCAGGTCACCATCGTCGACATCGACAACGGCAACCGGCTGGTCACCTACGCCATCACCGGTGAGCGCGGGACCGGCATCATCGGGATCAACGGTGCCGCAGCGCATCTCATCCACCCGGGTGACCTGGTGATCCTGATCGCCTACGCCACCATGGACGATGCCGAGGCCCGCACGTACCAGCCGAATGTGATCTTCGTCGACGCGCAGAACCAGCAGATCGACTTCTCGCACGACGCCGCGCACGTCCCGGACGGTGTCGACGGCCTGCTCTCGCCGCGGTAACGCCGGTGCTGCTGGCAATCGATGTCCGCAACACCCACACCATCGTCGGGTTGATCTCGGGCTCTGGAGATCACGCAAAAGTGGTGCAGAACTGGCGGATTCGCACCGAGTCGGAAGTGACGGCCGACGAGCTCGCGCTGACCATCGACGGCCTGATCGGTGACGATGCCGAAAACCTGCTCGGCGCAACCGGTTTGTCGACAGTGCCATCGGTGCTGCACGAAATCCGGGTGATGCTGGACCAGTACTGGCCGAAGGTGCCGCACGTCCTGATCGAGCCGGGTGTGCGCACCGGCATCCCGCTGCTGGTCGACAACCCCAAAGAGGTCGGGGCCGACCGGATCGTCAATTGCCTTGCGGCATACCACAAGTACGGCACGGCGGCCATCGTCGTCGACTTCGGATCCTCGATCTGCGTCGACGTCGTCTCGGCCAAGGGTGAGTTTCTCGGCGGCGCCATCGCGCCGGGCGTCCAGGTGTCCTCGGATGCCGCCGCGGCCCGTTCTGCGGCGCTGCGCCGGGTCGAGCTGACCCGGCCCCGGTCGGTGATCGGCAAGAACACCGTCGAGTGCATGCAGGCCGGTGCGGTGTTCGGCTTCGCCGCCCTGGTGGACGGCCTGGTGAACCGGGTGCGTGAAGACCTCGAGGACTTGCGCGGTTCCGACGGCCACAACGTGACCGTGGTCGCCACCGGGCACACCGCTCAACTGGTGCTGCCCGACCTGCGGACCGTGCAGCACTACGACAAGCACCTCACCCTCGACGGCCTGCGCATGGTCTTCGAGCGCAACCAGCGCAACCCCCGCCGCTCCTAGACGCGCGCCTAGAAGAAGGTGCGGACCAGTTCCACCACCCGGTGGCCGGCGTCGAGCACCGGGATCAGCTGCCACTTGTCGAACACCGTGCAGGGGTGCGAGATCCCGAACTCGAGCCAGTCGCCGACGCCCAGACTCTGGTCGGCCGGCGCCAGCCGCAGATAGGCGTGCTGGTCGTTGAGTTTCTCGACGCGGCTGTCGGGCCGCCCGTACGGCATGGGCAGGTCCTGGTCGAACGACACGTCCCGGCGGCCCATCCCCACGATGGCGAGGTCGGGTTCGGGCCGTGAGAGCACCTGTGCCCACACACTCAGCGCGGGGACGAAGTGGCCACCGGAGTCAACATCGGAGGTGCGGCCCAGCGGCGACGTCCGGGCGTAGAGGCCGTCGTCGTGCGTCAGGTAGCAGCCGCTGCGCACCACGGTGTGCACCGACATGCCGTCGGGCCAGCCGGTCAAGATATCGGCGACCAGGTCGAAGTAGGTGCTGCCGCCGGCGGTCACCAGAATCTCGTCGGTCTCGAACAGCGGATGCAGCCGAATCGCTGCTTCGCGCACGGTGTGCAGGTACCCGGAGACGGCAGCCACCGCGGCGTCGCTGACCTCATGGCCGGTGGCCGCCTCGTATCCGGCGACGCCGACCAGTCGCAGCCGGTCCGAGTTCACCACCGCGCGCGCCACCGCGTCCACGGTCTCGGCGTCTCGGCAGCCCGTGCGGCCACCCGGCTGGCCGACTTCGACGCACACGTCCACCTGGCGGCGCCGGCCTGTCAGCGCGGACGTCATCAGCTGCACCCCGCGGACCGAGTCCACCCAGCACGTCAGCTCGAAATCGGGATTGGCGTCCAGCTCGGCGGCCAGCCAGCGCAGCCCGGTGACGTCGACAAGTTGGTTGGCCAGGATGATCCGGCGGACCCCGAAGGCCCGGAACACCCGGACCTGGCTGATGGTGGCGGCGGTGACGGCCACCGCGCCGGCGCCGAGCTGACGGGCCAGCAGCTGCGGAGACATATGGGTCTTGCCGTGTGGCGCGAGCTGCACGCCCCGCCGCCGGCACCAGCGCGCCATGGTGACCATGTTGTGCACCAGTGGCTGGGTGCGCAGCGTGCACACCGGCGACACGGCGCCGTCGTCGAACAGGCTGGGGCGCCGACGGCACACCTGGGCAGGGGTCTGGCCCCACCAGGAGGACGGCAGGCCCTTGTATTTCCAGTCGATCGGCTCGTGGTCCAGCGCATCGACGGTGGACTGCTCCAAACTGGTGGCCATGGCCTTCATTTAAGCTGGCATTTCGTGAGCGAAGCCGACAGCCCCGACATTCCCGAGCAGTTCCGCATCCGCCAGGCCAAGCGTGAGCGGCTGCTGGCCGAGGGGCGCGACCCGTATCCGGTCGAGGTGCCACGCACTCACACCCTCGCTGAGCTGAGGGCGGCCTATCCGGAGCTCGCCGCGGACACCGCCACCGGCGACATCGTCGGCGTCGCCGGCCGCGTCGTGTTCGCCCGGAACTCGGGCAAGCTGTGCTTCGCGACGCTCCAGGAGGGCGACGGCACCCAGCTGCAGGCCATGCTGAGCCTGGACAAGGTGGGCCAGGAGTCGCTGGACGCCTGGAAGTCCGACGTGGACCTGGGCGACATCGTGTTCGTCGAGGGCGAGGTCATCAGTTCCCGGCGCGGCGAATTGTCTGTGCTTGCCCAGAACTGGCAAATAGTGTCGAAGGCTCTGCGGCCGCTTCCTGTCGCGCACAAGGAATTGAATGAAGAGACCCGGGTCCGGCAGCGTTACGTCGACCTGATCGTGCGCCCGGAAGCCCGCAATGTCGCCCGGCAGCGTATTGCGGTCGTGCGGGCATTGCGTTCGGCACTCGAGCGCCGCGGCTTTCTGGAAGTCGAGACTCCGATGCTGCAGACGCTGCCCGGTGGCGCCGCGGCGCGCCCATTCATCACGCACTCGAACGCGCTCGATGCGGATCTGTACCTCCGCATCGCACCGGAGTTGTTCCTGAAGCGCTGCCTGGTCGGTGGTTTCGAGAAGGTTTTCGAGCTCAATCGGAACTTTCGCAACGAGGGCGCCGATTCCACGCATTCACCGGAATTCGCGATGTTGGAGACATATCAGGCCTACGGCACATATGACGATTCCGCGATTGTGACGCGTGAGCTTATTCAGGAGGTCGCAGACGAGGCCATTGGGACTCGAATGGTGCCCCTGCCGGACGGCTCCACCTATGACCTCGATGGTGAATGGGCGACCATCGAAATGTATCCGTCGTTGTCCGAAGCCCTGGGCGAGGAGATCACTCCAGACACCTCTGCCGAGTACCTGTGGAAGGTCGCCGAACGACTGGGTGCCGAGATTCCGCGGGACCGCGGATACGGCCATGGGAAATTGATCGAGGAACTGTGGGAGCACACCGTCGGTGATCGTCTTTGGGCGCCGACGTTCGTGCGGGATTTCCCGGTGGAGACCACGCCGTTGACTCGGGCCCACCGCACTATTCCGGGCGTTACAGAAAAATGGGATCTGTATGTCCGGAAGTTCGAGCTGGCCACGGGATATTCGGAGTTGATCGATCCGGTCATTCAGCGCGAGCGTTTCGAGGCCCAGGCTCGTGCCGCCGCTGCCGGTGACGACGAGGCAATGCGACTTGATGAGGATTTCCTTATCGCATTGGAGTATGCGATGCCGCCGACCACCGGAACAGGAATGGGACTCGACCGGTTGCTGATGGCGTTGACGGGGTTGACGATTAGAGACACGGTTTTGTTCCCGATTGTTCGCCGCCAGGCCGACTGAACACTGAGCTAACCCTGAGACTTGTTGAAGGAATTCCGGTCCTATGCCAGCATTGTTCTGGCAGAATCGATTCTGTGTTTTTATCGAGGCAGAAGGGTTAGTGTGGGCCGATGGCAAAGAAAGTGACTGTCACGCTCGTCGACGATTTCGACGGCGAAGGTGCGGCGGATGAGACGGTCGAATTTGCACTCGACGGGGTGAACTACGAGATCGACCTCACCACCAAGAACGCCACGAAGCTCCGGAATGATTTGAAGAAATGGGTCGAGGCCGGCCGTCGTGTCGGTGGTCGCCGTCGCGGCCGCGCCAGCGCCGGTACCTCCGGGCGTGGCCGCGCTTCGATCGACCGTGAGCAGAGCGCTGCCATCCGGGAATGGGCGCGCCGTAACGGCCACAATGTCTCCAGCCGGGGTCGCATTCCGGCGGAGATCATCGACGCGTTCCACGCCGCGACCTGAGTCTGCGGGCAACGTAATTCAGTGTTGCCCCCGGTTTTCTGTTCGCTTTCGGCGTAGCGTCGGCGAGCCGATCCGGGAAACGATTCATAACCGCTGCGCGTTGGCTTTTTCACAGCGCTGATCGGCCTTGCGCGTAGGGGATACCGCAGGGCACGCAGGGTCGCCGCCCATTAGAGTGGACGGTAGGCGCACAGCGTCGCGACACGCGAAGTGGCGTGGCAGGAGCTGCGGCTACGAGGGAGAGCAGGTAACACCGATGTTTGAGAGATTCACCGACCGGGCCCGTCGGGTCGTCGTCCTGGCTCAAGAAGAAGCCCGGATGCTCAACCACAACTACATCGGCACCGAGCACATCCTGCTTGGCCTCATCCATGAGGGCGAGGGCGTAGCCGCCAAGTCGCTGGAATCACTGGGGATCTCGCTCGAAGGCGTGCGGAGCCAGGTCGAAGAGATCATCGGCCAGGGGCAGCAGGCGCCGTCGGGCCACATCCCGTTCACCCCGCGCGCCAAGAAGGTGCTCGAGCTGTCGCTGCGCGAGGCGCTGCAGCTCGGCCACAACTACATCGGCACCGAGCACATCCTGCTCGGCCTCATCCGTGAGGGTGAGGGCGTCGCGGCGCAGGTGCTCGTGAAGCTGGGTGCTGAGCTGACCCGCGTGCGTCAGCAGGTCATCCAGCTGCTGTCGGGCTACCAGGGCAAGGAGACCGCCGAAGCCGGTACCGGTGGGCGCGGTGGCGAGACGGGCAACCCGTCGACGTCGCTCGTGCTCGACCAGTTCGGTCGCAACCTGACCGCCGCCGCCGCCGAGGGCAAGCTCGACCCGGTCATCGGCCGCGAGAAGGAAATCGAGCGGGTCATGCAGGTGCTGAGCCGCCGCACCAAGAACAACCCGGTGCTGATCGGTGAGCCCGGTGTCGGTAAGACCGCCGTCGTCGAGGGCCTGGCTCAGGCCATCGTGCACGGCGAGGTCCCCGAGACCCTCAAAGACAAGCAGCTCTACACGCTGGACCTCGGCTCGCTGGTCGCCGGCAGCCGCTACCGCGGTGACTTCGAAGAGCGCCTGAAGAAGGTGCTCAAGGAGATCAACACCCGCGGCGACATCATCCTGTTCATCGACGAGCTGCACACGCTCGTCGGTGCGGGTGCCGCCGAGGGTGCCATCGACGCGGCGAGCATCCTGAAGCCGAAGCTGGCCCGTGGCGAGCTGCAGACCATCGGTGCGACCACCCTCGACGAGTACCGCAAGTACATCGAGAAGGACGCCGCCCTGGAGCGCCGGTTCCAGCCGGTTCAGGTGGGCGAGCCGACCGTCGAGCACACCATCGAGATCCTCAAGGGTCTGCGCGACCGCTACGAGGCACACCACCGCGTGTCCATCACCGACGGTGCGCTGGTGGCTGCCGCGACGCTGGCCGACCGCTACATCAACGACCGGTTCCTGCCGGACAAGGCCATCGACCTGATCGACGAGGCCGGTGCCCGCATGCGCATCCGCCGGATGACCGCTCCGCCAGACCTGCGCGAGTTCGACGAGAAGATCGCCGATGCCCGCCGGGAGAAGGAATCGGCCATCGACGCGCAGGACTTCGAGAAGGCAGCCCGGCTGCGCGACTCGGAGAAGACGCTGGTCGCCCAGCGCGCCGAGCGGGAGAAGCAGTGGCGTTCGGGTGACCTCGACGTGGTCGCCGAGGTCGACGACGAGCAGATCGCCGAGGTTCTGGGCAACTGGACCGGCATCCCGGTCTTCAAGCTGACCGAGGCCGAGACCACGCGCCTGCTGCGCATGGAAGACGAGCTGCACAAGCGGATCATCGGCCAGGTTGACGCCGTCAAGGCGGTCTCGAAGGCCATCCGGCGTACCCGCGCCGGCCTGAAGGACCCGAAGCGTCCGTCGGGCTCGTTCATCTTCGCCGGCCCGTCCGGTGTCGGTAAGACCGAGCTGTCGAAGGCGCTGGCCGAGTTCCTGTTCGGCGACGACGATGCGCTCATCCAGATCGACATGGGCGAGTTCCACGACCGCTTCACCGCGTCGCGGCTGTTCGGTGCCCCTCCAGGCTACGTCGGCTACGAAGAGGGCGGCCAGCTCACCGAGAAGGTGCGCCGCAAGCCGTTCAGCGTGGTGCTGTTCGACGAGATCGAGAAGGCCCACCAGGAGATCTACAACAGCCTCCTGCAGGTCCTCGAAGACGGCCGCCTGACCGACGGTCAGGGTCGCACCGTCGACTTCAAGAACACCGTGCTGATCTTCACCTCGAACCTCGGTACGAGCGACATCAGCAAGGCAGTTGGCCTCGGCTTCACCTCGGGTGGCGGCGAGAACAACTACGAGCGGATGAAGCTCAAGGTGCACGACGAGCTGAAGAAGCACTTCCGCCCGGAGTTCCTGAACCGTATCGACGACATCATCGTGTTCCACCAGCTGACGCAGGAAGAGATAGTTCAGATGGTCGAGCTGATGATCGGCCGGGTCGGCAAGCAGCTCAAGGCCAAGGACATGGAGATGGAACTGACGCCGAAGGCCAAGGCACTGCTGGCCAAGCGCGGCTTCGATCCGGTGCTCGGCGCCCGTCCGCTGCGTCGGACCATCCAGCGCGAGATCGAGGACCAGCTCTCCGAGAAGATTCTCTTCGAGGAGGTCGGCCCCGGTCAGCTGGTCACCGTCGACGTCGAGAACTGGGACGGCGAGAGCAACAACACCGAGGACGCGAAGTTCACGTTCGTCGGTCGGCGTAAGGAATCGGCCGACCTGGCCGAGGCCGCGGCGACTGTTTCCGAATAGCCGGTAGCGCAACAGAAGGGCCTTCCCGCTTGTCGGGAAGGCCCTTCTGCTTTATTCGTTGTCCCCGCCCGTTGCCGCTGCGGCATCGACGGCTGCCGTGTCGACGGAGCGGCGTGCTGCCGGCCAGACCCAGTCACGTACGGCGGGCACATCCTCACCGTGCTCGCGGGTGTACTGGCGTGCCGCCAGCCGGGCGTCGACCATCTGCTGTCGTAGCGTCGCGCACGTCGACCCGAGCTCGGGCACCCGATCGATGACGTCGATAACCAGGTGGTAGCGGTCCAGGTCGTTGAGCATCACCATGTCGAACGGCGTCGTCGTGGTGCCCTCTTCCTTGTAACCGCGGACGTGCAGGTTCTCGTGGCCGGTCCGACGGTAGGTCAGCCGGTGAATCAGCCAGGGGTAGCCGTGGTAGGCGAAGATTATCGGCTTGTCGGCGGTGAAGATGGTGTCGAAATCGCGGTGGGACAGTCCGTGTGGGTGCTCGGAATCGTCCTGCAGCCGCATGAGGTCGACGACGTTGACGAACCTGACCTTGAGGTCTGGCAGGTGAGTACGCAAGAGGTCCACCGCCGCCAACGCCTCGAGAGTCGGCACATCGCCGGCAGCTGCGATCACCACGTCGGGATCGGAACCGAGCACCTCATTTCCTGCCCATTCCCAGATGCCCACACCGCGAGTGCAGTGCGCAATCGCCTGATCCATGGTGAGGAAATTGGGTGCCGGCTGCTTGCCCGAGACCACGACGTTGACGTACTGGCGAGACCGCAGGCAGTGGTCATACACCGACAACAGGGTGTTGGCGTCCGGCGGCAGGTAGACCCGCACGACGTCGGCGCTCTTGTTCACCACGTGGTCGATGAACCCCGGGTCCTGATGTGAGAACCCGTTGTGGTCTTGACGCCAGACATGGCTGGACAGTAGGTAATTGAGGCTCGCGATGGGACGGCGCCAGGCGATGTGATTGGTGACCTTGAGCCACTTGGCGTGCTGGTTGAACATCGAGTCGATGATGTGGATGAACGCCTCGTAGCAGTTGAACAGACCGTGCCGGCCCGTCAGCAGATAGCCTTCGAGCCAGCCCTGGCACTGGTGTTCGGAGAGCATCTCCATCACCCGGCCGGCGCGCGCCAGGTGTTCGTCCACCTCGGGCGCGATGAACTCGGCGTTCCACTGTTTGTCGGTCACCTCGAACACCGCTTGCAGCCGATTCGACGCGGTCTCGTCCGGACCGAAGATGCGGAAGTTGTCAGGGTTTTGCCGGATCACCGCGGTCAGCCATTGGCCCAGCACCCGCGGAGCTTCGGAGACGCTGCCGCACGGTGTCGGCACGTCGACGGCGAAATCGCGAAAGTCGGGCAGTCGCAAATCCTTCAGCAGCAGTCCACCGTTGGCATGCGGGTTGTCGCTCATCCGGAGGCGGCCCTCGGGCGCCAGTTCGGCGATCGAGGGGAGCAGCCTGCCGTCGTTGTCGAACAGATCTTCGGCCCGGTAGGACGCCAGCCAGTCAGCGAGCACCTGCAGATGTTCGGGCGTATCGCGGGCATTGGCCAGCGGAACCTGATGCGCGCGCCATGATCCGGTGGTCTTCTTGCCGTCGATGTGCGCCGGTCCGGTCCATCCCTTGGGGGTGCGGAACACGATCATCGGCCAGGCGGGCCGTTGCATCTGATCGGGATATTCTTCCAACGCAACGGTTTTGATGCGGGCGATCTCGTCCATCACCTCATCGAGCAGGGTGGCGAACCGCCGGTGTGCGTCCTCGTGATCGGTGTCGCCGTCGGCCACTTCGAAGAAGTACGGCGTGTGGCCGTAGCCGATCATCAGTGCCCGCAGCTCATCTTCTGGGATGCGTGCGAGCACGGTCGGATTGGCGATCTTGTAGCCGTTCAAGTGCAGGATAGGAAGCACCACACCATCTTTGGCCGGATTCAGGAACTTGTTCGAGTGCCAGCCGGTGGCCAATGCGCCGGTTTCCGCCTCGCCGTCGCCGATCACGGCGGTCACCAGCAGGTCGGGATTGTCGAAGGCCGCGCCGTACGCGTGCGAGAGCACGTACCCCAGCTCCCCACCCTCGTGGATCGAGCCGGGGGTTTCCGGCGCGACGTGTGACGGGATACCGCCGGGAAACGAGAACTGCCGGAACAGCCGTCGCAGTCCCTCTGCGTCGGTACTGATGTCGGGGTAGATCTCGCTGTAGGTGCCATCCAAGTAGGCGTTCGCGACCAGCCCCGGACCGCCGTGGCCGGGTCCGGTGAGGTAGATCGTCGACTGGGCCCGCGCCTTGATGACGCGGTTGAGGTGGGCGTAGATGAAGTTCAATCCGGGGGTGGTGCCCCAGTGCCCGAGCAGTCGCGGCTTGACGTCCTCGCGGCTCAGCGGACTGCGCAGCAGGGGATTGTCGAGCAGATATATCTGGCCCACCGACAGGTAATTCGCGGCACGCCACCAGCGGTCGAGCTGGGCCAGCGTGTCGCCGTTCAACGGAGTGTCATCGACTGATTTCCATGAGACCGGCACTGTCATCAACGTATGTTGACGCCCACCTGAAAACAAGCGAGGACGTCAGGCCCACGACTCGGCGAACTTCGTGTTACGTCGGAAATCGCCGGATTGTATTACCGGTTCCACGTGGAACCGCCGCAGTGTAGATTCCTGTGCGTACGACGGCGCATGGAAGCCGGTGAGAATCCGGCACGGTTGCGCCACTGTGAGCCCTCCGCGGCGAGTCAGATCTTTCGCCGTCGTGCAGAACCGAACAAGTTGGGGCGCGTGACCCCGTAGGAGGTTTGACCATGACGAGTATCGCGGTTTCCAAGCCGGGTGTATCGACCAAGGCGCTCTCGGCCACTCGGGTGGCAGTGCTTCTCGGTGTGACCATTTTCCTGGCGATGCTGGCGTACTACCTCGTCGGCATCGACGAGGGCATGATGTCGATGTTCGGCAAGACCGTCGTGGTTCACGAGTGGGTGCACGACTCGCGGCACTTCCTCGGCTTCCCCTGCCACTGATCCACGGGACTCTTTGTGGAAATCCGCGTCATCGGGCGCGGAGCCCTCGCCGGCCTGATCGCCGGCATCTTGGGGTTCCTGTTTGCCTGGATTTTTGCTGAGCCCACCATCGACAAGGCCATCGACTACGAGTCCGGCCGCATGAATGTGCTGTCGACCGTCCACACGGCCATGGGACATCCCGTCGAGCCGGACGGGCCAGAGCTGTTCAGCCGAGCCATTCAGTCCGGCGTCGGCGCGGCCACCGGAATCATCGCGTTCTCGGTCGCGATGGGCGCCCTGGTGGCCGTCGCCTATCTGGTGCTGCATGGCCGGTTCGGTGTCCGGCCGAAGGTGCTGGGCTGGACCGTTGCCGGATGTGGCTTCCTGGGCGTGTACCTGTTGCCGTTCGTGAAGTATCCGGCGAACCCGCCGGCCATCGGCCACGAGTTCACCATGGAGGCCCGCGGCTTTCTGTACCTGGGCATGGTGTGGGGATCGTTGACCCTGCTGGGGCTCGCGGTGTTCACGGCGCGCAAGCTCTCCGGCAAGGTCGGATGGGCGCGTGCGGTCGCGATCGCGATGGTCGGGTTCTTCGTGGTGTACGGCGGGCTGTTGGCGGCGCTGCCGTCGCTGGGTGACCTGCCGGCCAACGTCGAGCACGCCGGCGAGTTCGGCTTCGCGCGTGCCGCAACCGAGACGCCGCAGCCGATCACCAACACGTTCCCTACTCCGGTGACGGTCGACGGCCAGGTTTACGCCGCCGGCCAGCTCATCTATCCGGGCTTCGACGCCGACCTGCTGTGGAAGTTCCGGTGGTACTCGCTGATCGACCAGGCGTTGATCTGGGCGGCCATCGGGCTGGTGTTCGGTGGACTCGTCGAGCGTTACCTCGGAGGCACCAGGAAGACGGTGCGGGCGACTGACGCGGCAGCCGCCGTCTGACGATCGCGGTCGTTGCGCACTACAGTTCGACCCGTACCGACAGCGAAAGGTTGCAGCATGCTGGTTGTCACGACGAATGACCTGCCCGGGTGGGAGATTCAGCGCGTCTGTGGTGAGGTGTTCGGCCTGACTGTGCGCTCTCGGAACGCCTTCGCGCAGATGGGCGCCGGCTTCAAGGCGATGTTCGGCGGGGAGTTGCAGGGCATGACCAAGAACCTGGCCGAGAGCCGCAACGAGGCCATGGGCCGGCTCATCCAGGAATGTCAGGCGCGCGGCGGCAACGCCATCGTCGCGATGCGGTTCGACACCACCGAGATCGGCGATGTGTGGACCGAGATCTGCGCGTATGGCACTGCGGTGCAAGCGGTTCCGGTCACCGACGCGGCTCGCTACACGGCGCAGCAGCTGGGCTACGGGGGCGGACCGGGTGCGCCGGGTGGTCCGGGGCAGACAGGGTAATCTGCACAGCGCAGCTGGTTTGCCAACGGCGCCTCGGCGTCTGCGGCATCGAGTGGTGGGTGATCCGCCATGAGAGGGAACCCGGTGAGAATCCGGGACTGTCCCGCAGCGGTATGCAGGAACGACCGCCGTCATCCGCACTGATCCACGGATTGGGAAGCGACGGCCACTAGGTGCTCCTCAGGGTGCGCGCCTGCGAGTCCGAAGACCTGCCAGCTGTGCCGGATGCGCCGCGTCCGGCGGTGCATCGCCTCGTGGAATGGGCTGATCGCCGAGGGCGGTTTCGGCTGTCCTCGATGGATGTCCTCGGGCTGTGCGCACTTCCGTCGCATGTGAAGGACCCTGAAGTTGTCAACACCATTCACCGCCACCATCCTGGGCGCCCCTCGTATCGGTCCGAACCGCGAGCTCAAACGGGCCGTCGAACGCTACTGGGCAGGCCGGATCGACCGGGCCGCTCTCGAAGCGATTGCCGCGGGCATCCGTAGAGACACTCTCGCCGCGTTGTCGGCCGCCGGTCTGGATTCCGTTCCGGTCAATACGTTTTCCAACTATGACCAGGTACTCGACACCGCGGTGCTGCTCGGTGCCCTGCCGAGCCGGGTGGGCGGCGTGGCCGACGACCTCGACCGCTACTTCGCCGCGGCCCGCGGGACGGCGGACATCGCACCGCTCGAGATGACCAAGTGGTTCGACACCAACTACCACTACATCGTCCCGGAGATCGGCCCGGACACCACGTTCGCGCTGAATCCGGCGAAGGTGCTTTCCGAACTCAAAGAGGCTCAGGTGCAGGGCGTTTCGGCTCGACCGGTGATCATCGGACCAATCACGTTCCTGGCTCTGAGCAAGGCTGTCGACGGTGCCGCGGCACCCATCGGGCGCCTTGGTGAGCTGCTGCCGCTGTACACGGAACTGCTGGGCCGGCTCGCCGATGCGGGCGCCGAGTGGGTCCAGATCGACGAACCGGTGCTGGTCACCGACATCCTCGACAACGGCGCCGAACTCGCTGAGCAGGTCTATACCGCGCTCGCGGGCGCAGTCAAGCGCCCGGCGATCCTGGTGGCGACGTACTTCGGTGAGCTGGGCGACGCGCTGCCGGCGCTGGCCCGTACCAATGTCGAGGGTGTCGCAGTCGATTTCGTCGCCGGTGGTGACCAGCCGATATCGGGCCTGGCGGGCAAGCTGCTGGTGGCCGGCGTTGTCGATGGTCGCAACATCTGGCGCACCGACCTGCATGCGGCCCTCGCCCGGCTGGATGGGTTGGTCGGAAGTGCTGCGGCGGTCGCGGTTTCGACGTCGTGCTCGACGCTGCACGTGCCGTACTCGCTCGAGCCAGAGACAGAACTGGACGATGCGCTCCGCAGCTGGCTGGCGTTCGGCGCGGAGAAGGTCGAAGAGGTCGCGACGCTGGCGGCGGCGCTGCGCTCGGGCCGGGACTCGGTCGCCGCTGAGCTGGAGGCGTCCAACCGGGCAGTCGCATCGCGGGCGCGGGACTCCCGTCTGCACAACGACGAGGTCCGGACCCGGCTGGATGCGGTGCTGGCCGACGGTGTCGGCCGCGGCCCCGCCGCCGAGCGGCGCAAGGCGCAGGATGCGCGGATCGATCTGCCGCCGTTGCCGACCACCACCATCGGCTCGTTCCCGCAGACCGTCGAGATTCGCAAGGCGCGAGCCGCGCTGGTGGCTGGCGAGATCGACGAGACCGAATACACCAACCGGATGAAGGCCGAGGTCGAATCCGTCATCCGGTTGCAGGAGGACCTGGGCCTGGACGTGCTGGTGCACGGCGAATCCGAGCGCAACGACATGGTGCAGTACTTCGCCGAGCAGCTGGACGGCTTCTTCGCCACCAAGAACGGCTGGGTGCAGTCATATGGCAGCCGCTGCGTGCGCCCGCCGGTTCTGTTCGGTGACGTCACCCGCAGACAGCCGATGACGGTGGACTGGGCGACGTATGCACAGACGCTGACCGACAAGCCCGTCAAGGGCATGCTCACCGGTCCGGTGACCATCCTGGCCTGGTCGTTCGTCCGTGATGATCAGCCGTTGGCCGACTCCGCCAATCAGGTGGCACTGGCCATCCGCGACGAGACGGTCGATCTGCAGTCCGCGGGTATCGCGATCATCCAGGTCGACGAGCCGGCATTGCGTGAGCTGCTGCCGCTGCGGAACGCCGACAAGGCGGCCTACCTCAAGTGGGCGGTGGATGCGTTTCGTGTCTCCACCTCGGGAGTCAGTGATGCCACCCAGATCCATACCCACCTGTGCTACTCGGAGTTTGGTGAGGTCATCGGTGCCATCGCCGACCTCGATGCCGACGTCACGTCCATCGAAGCGGCGCGTTCGCACATGGAGGTGCTCGACGACCTCAACGGGATCGGGTTCGCGAACAGCGTTGGTCCGGGTGTGTACGACATCCACTCGCCACGTGTTCCGACCGCCGACGAGATGGTGACCTCATTGCGGCATGCGCTGGATGCCGTTCCGGCAGAACGGCTCTGGGTGAATCCTGACTGCGGGCTCAAGACTCGCAAGACCGACGAGGTGACCGAGTCGCTGCGCAATATGGTTGCCGCTGCGATCGCGGTCCGCAGCTAGGAAACGCCGAAACGGCATTCCGGCAGCAGAAGTTCGAGAGCGACCCTGCCGGAATGCCGTTTCGGGCGGTATCAACTGAGGACGACCAAGAGGTCATTGCCTTCGACGCTTGCGATGGGGGCGACTGCGATCCGCTTGACGGTGCCGGCGTTCGGCGCGGTGATGGCGGCCTCCATCTTCATCGCCTCGATGGTGGCGACAGTCTGGCCGGCGCTGACCTGCTCGCCCGCGGCCACCCCGATGGTTACGACGCCGGCGAATGGCGCGGCAATGTGATGGGGATTGTCGCGGTCGGCCTTTTCCGCGGCAGGGATGGCACCGTCGATCGAACGGTCCCGCACCACGATCGGGCGTAGCTGACCGTTCAACAGGCAGAGCACTGTGCGCATGCCGCGATCGTCGGGTTCGGAGATGGCCTCTAGTCCGATGAGCAGCTCGACGCCCTTCTCCAATTTGACCCGGTGCTCTTCTCCGTGGCGTAATCCGTAGAAGAACTGGTTGGCGCTCAGTCGGGATGTGTCGCCGAATTGTGCTCGGTGCGAGAGGAATTCGCGAGTTGGCCCGGGAAACAGCAACCGATTGAGTGCCGCTCGGCGCGTGGGGCCAGGCTCGGCCAGCTGAGCGTAGTCATCGACGGTGAGTTGGGCTGCCGATCCTGTCTGGGCCCGCCCTTCAAGCGCCTTGGTGCGCAACGGCTCCGGCCAGCCACCGGCCGGGCCGCCGAGCTCGCCGCGGAAAAAGCCGATCACCGAGTCCGGGATGTCGTAGCGGTCCGGATCGGCCGCGAACTCCTCGGCGGTGATCCCGGCGCCGACCAGCGCCAGCGCCAGGTCACCGACCACCTTGCTCGACGGGGTCACCTTCACGAGCCGGCCCAGGACGTGATCCGCTCCGGCATAAGCGTTCTCGATGTCCTCGAACCGGGCGCCCAGCCCGAGCGCGACAGCCTGCGTGCGGAGGTTGCTGAGCTGCCCACCCGGGATCTCGTGCGTGTACACGCGGCCCGTCGGCGCCGGTAGGCCGGCCTCGAACGGTGCGAACACCCGGCGCAGCGCTTCCCAATACGGTTCCAGTTCACAGACATTGGTCAGCGATAGCCCGGTGTCGTGCACGGTGTTCGCCGCTGCCGCAACGATGGACGACAGCGCGGGCTGGCTGGTGGTACCGGCCAGGGGAGCCGCGGCACCGTCGACGGCCGAGGCGCCTGCCTGCCAGGCGGCAAGGTAAGTCGCCAGCTGGCCACCCGGGGTGTCGTGGGTGTGGACGTGCACCGGAAGTTCGAAGCGGGAACGCAACGCCGACACCAGGGTTGCCGCTGCCGGCGGCCGCAGCAGACCGGCCATGTCCTTGATCGCCAGCACGTTCGCACCGGCGTCGACGATCTGCTCGGCCAGCTTGAGCCAGTAATCCAGTGTGTACAGCGTCTCGCCCGGGTTGGATAGATCGCCGGTGTACGACATTGCCACTTCGGCTACCGCAGAACCAGTTTCGCGTACGGCATCGATAGCCGGGCGCATAGAGTCTACGTTGTTCAGTGCGTCGAAGATCCGGAAGATGTCGACGCCGGTCGCCGTGGCTTCCTGCACGAACGCGGAGGTGACCGACACCGGATAAGGTGTGTAGCCCACGGTGTTGCGTCCGCGCAGCAGCATCTGCATGCAGATGTTGGGCATCGCTTGCCGCAGTGCGGCGAGGCGTTCCCACGGGTCTTCCTTCAAGAACCGAAGCGCCACATCATAAGTCGCGCCGCCCCAGCATTCGACCGATAGCAGCTCGGGCATCATGCGGGCCACATAGGGGGCCACCTTGACCAAGCCCGACGTGCGCACCCGGGTGGCCAGCAGCGACTGGTGGGCATCGCGGAATGTGGTGTCGGTGACCCACAGTCGCGGGGATTCCAGCAACGAGGCCGCAAAGCGCTCCGGCCCGAGCTCGGTCAGCAGCTGCTTGCTGCCCGCCGGTGCCGGGGCGTACAGGTCGATCTCCGGCAGCTTGTCCCGCGGATACACCGCGGACTGACGCACGCCATGCGGCTTGTTGACCGTGACGTCGGCGAGGTAGTTGAGGATGCGGGTGCCGCGATCCTCTGGGATGTGTGCCGTCAGCAGCTGCGGCCGCTCGTCGATGAATGACGTCGACACCTTGCCCGCGGTGAAGTCCGGATCGTCCAGAACCGCTTGCAGGAAAGGGATGTTCGTCGAGACCCCGCGGATGCGGAACTCGGCGAGGGCGCGTTGGGCTCGCCTGACCGCGGTGGCAAAGTCGTGGCCCCGGCAGGTGAGTTTGACCAGCATGGAGTCGAAATGCGCACTGATCTCGGCACCGACGTTGGTCCCGCCGTCCAATCGGACTCCGGCGCCGCCGGGACTGCGGTAGGCGGTGATCCGGCCGGTGTCCGGCCGGAAACCATTGGCGGGGTCCTCGGTGGTGATTCGGCATTGCAGGGCGGCGCCACGGATCCGGACGCTGTCCTGGCTTAACCCGAGGTCCGACAGTGACTGGCCGGCCGCGATCCGCAACTGGGAAGCAACCAGGTCCACGTCGGTGATCTCCTCGGTCACCGTGTGCTCTACCTGAATCCGCGGATTGCATTCGATGAACACGTGGTGGGCGCGCTCGTCGAGCAGGAATTCGATGGTACCGGCGCAGAAGTACCGGATCTGGCGGGCGAATTCCACTGCATCAGAACAGATGCGGGCCCGTAACTCGTCACTGAGGTTGGGGGCCGGTGCCAGCTCGATGACCTTCTGGTGCCGACGCTGCACACTGCAGTCCCGCTCGAAGAGATGGATCACCGCGCCGGTGCCGTCGGCCAGAATCTGGACTTCGATGTGGCGAGGATTGAGGACTGCCTGTTCGAGATAGACCATCGGGTCGCCGAACGCATACTCCGCTTCTCGTGACGCCGCTTCGATGGCCTCGGCAAGATGGGCTGGCTCGGCCACTCGTCGCATGCCGCGGCCACCGCCACCGGAGACCGCCTTGACGTACAGCGGAAACTCCATATCGGCTGCGGCAGTGAGCAGTTCATCGACCGAGGCCGATGGTTTGGACGAGGTGGGCACCGGCAGGCCGGCGGCCCGGGCCGCCGCGATGGCGCTGGCCTTGTTGCCGGTCAGCTCCAGCACGTCGGCGCTGGGACCCACGAAGGTGATGCCCGCGGCGGCGCAAGCCGATGCCAATTCCGGTTTCTCTGAGAGGAATCCGTACCCGGGGTAGACGGCGTCGGCACCGGAGAGCTGAGCCACCCGGATGATTTCGGGCACCGTGAGGTAGGCCCGTACCGGGTGGCCTGGCTCGCCGATTTGGTAGGACTCGTCGGCCTTCAAGCGGTGCGGAGAGTTCCGGTCCTCGTAGGAGTACACCGCCACTGTCGCGATGCCCATTTCGTAGGCCGCCCGGAAGGCCCGGATCGCGATTTCACCGCGGTTGGCGACGAGGACTTTGCGGATTGCGTGCTCAGGCAATGGAACGCTGCGGTTGGCCCGAGTATTCGCTCAGGGGACGGATCAGCGCGTTCGACGCCGCCTGCTCCATGATGTGTGCGGTCCATCCGGTGATCCGGGACATCACGAAAAGCGGTGTGAAGACGGGGATGTCGAAGCCCATCAGGTAGTAGGCCGGACCCGTCGGAAGGTCGAGGTTCGGCTTGATCCCGGTGGCGGCGAGCATGTCCCGCTCCAGCACGTTGTAGATGTCCAGCCACTGCTGGCCTCCGCGCGCTTGCACCACCCGCTCGAGGGCGGCTTTCATGGTCGGCACTCGCGAGTCGCCGTTCTTGTAGACCCGGTGCCCGAAGCCCATGACTTTGTCTTTGCGGGACAGCTTGCCGTGCAACCACTTCGCGGCATTTTCGGCGGAACCGATCTCCAGCATGTCGTGCATGACAGCTTCGTTCGCGCCGCCGTGCAGGCAGCCCTTGAGGGCCCCGATGGCAGCGGTGACGGCGCTGTAGATGTCCGACTGGGTCGAGGTCACCACCCGGGCGGCGAAGGTCGACGCGTTGAAGCTGTGTTCGGCGTACAGCACCATCGACTGGCTGAACGCCTCGACGATCGCCGGTTCCGGCACCTCGCCGAAGCACATGTTCAGGAAGTTCTCCGTGTAGCCGAGGTGGCTGTGGGGTGCGATGGGCGCCAACCCCTGCCGACGTCGGATGTCAGCCGCGACGATGGTCGGCAGGACCGCAAACATCCGAAGTGACTTGGCGTAGTTGGCCGTAGGGGTGCTGACGTCCTCTTCGGGGTCCTCGGCACCCAGATAGCTGATCGCGGTGCGCACCACATCCATCGGATGGCAGCTCTCGGGCAGCTTGGCCAGCAGCGAGTACATTGACCGGTCGACCCGGCGGGATGCCCGCTCGCGCTGGCAGAACATCGCCAGCTCCTGGTCGGTCGGCAGCTCGCCGTGCCAGAGCAGGTAGGCAACCTGCTCGAACGCGCAGCGGGCCGCCAGGTCCTGCACCGGATATCCCCGGTAGGTCAGGCTGTTGGTCTCGGGCACGACCTTGGAGATGGCGGTGGTGTCGACGACGACGCCGGCCAGGCCTTTGTAGATGCGCGGCGCCTCAGGTGCGGTGGTGGTCATGCTTTCACGTCCTGGAGGGTGAAGTTGAAGATGTCTGAATCGAATTCGTTGTATTCGGCATAGCGCAGCAGCTCGTAGAGCCGGCTGCGATGCTGCATCTGGTTCAGCAGACCGGCTTGCGTTCCGGCAGAGTGGATTTCGCGCAAGCCGACCTCGACCGCGTACATCGCCAGGCGCAACGTGGTGACCGGGTAGATCACCATGTTGTATCCGATGTCGGACAACTGCTGGGCCGTGACCAGTTCGGACTTGCCGAACTCGGTCATGTTGGCCAGCAATGGGGCATGGACCGCTGCCCGGAAGCGCTCGAATTCACTTGGGGTGGACAGCGCCTCGGTGAAGATCAGGTCGGCGCCGGCATCGGCGTAGGCCTTCGCCCGGTCGATCGCCGCGTCGATACCTTCGATCCCTGCCGCGTCGGTCCGGGCGCAGATGACGAAGTTCGGGTCCCGACGGGCGGCAACCGCCGCACGCAGCCGCTTGATCATCTCGACGGCGGGCACCACGGCCTTGCCGTCCAGGTGGCCGCACCGCTTGGGATTCACCTGGTCCTCGAGGTGGCAGCCGGTCAGCCCGGCATCCTCCAGGATCGTGATGGTGCGGGCGGCACTCATCGGCTCGCCGAAACCGGTGTCGGCGTCGACCAACGTGGGCAGGTCGGTGGCCGCGGCGATCTGGGCGCTGCGGCCGGCCACCTCGCTCAGGGTGGTCAGCCCGATGTCGGGCAGGCCCAGATCGGCTGACAACACCGCGCCCGAGACGTAGACCCCCTCGAATCCGATCTCGGACACCAGCTTTGCCACCAGTGGCGAGAAGGCACCCGGATAGCGTTGCAGGCGTCCGGAATTCAGGCCCGAGCGCAGGGCTGTTCGCTTATCCATGGCCGAGACCGTGGAGCCGAAGAGGCCCCTCACCGGAAGATCCCACTTGGAATCGTCGGCGCCTTGTCCAGCACCACCTGATCGACGCGCAGGTTCAGAGCACCGAGATTGCCTGGCTTGAGCCTCCCGAGGTCGTCGACAACGGCCAGGAACCGCCCCTGCTCAGCGGGGGCGATGACGCCGTCGGCGAGCACGGTGAACTTGTTTCGGTACTGCTCACGTTCGAACGGGCGCGCTCCCAGCGGGTGCGCATCGGCGACGGCCAGCTCGTCGACGATGACCTCGCCGCTCTTGAGCGTTACCACGGCTTTGGCGCCAAATGCCTTCTCCGCCGGATCATTCGAGTGGTAGCGCCGGGTCCACTCCGGATCCTCGACGGTGGAGATCTTCTGCCACAGCTCGATGGTGTCCGGGCGGTGGGCGCGCTCGGGGGCGTACGACCGCTCGTGGTGCCACTCGCCGTCCTGCAGCGCGACCGCGAAGATGTACATGACGGAGTGGTCCAGCGTCTCGCGCGAGGCATCCGGGTCGAACTTCTGCGGGTCATTGCTGCCGGTGCCGATCACCACGTGGGTGTGATGGCTGGTGTGCAGCACGACGGTGGCGATCTGGTCGAGATCGCCGATGCGCTCGCGCATGCGGCGAGCCAAGTCGATCGGGGCCTGGCTCTGGTACTCGGCGCTGTGTTCCTTGGTGTAGGTGTCGAGGATGGCGCGCTTGGCCTCGCCGGGGCCCGGCAGCGGTACCTGGTAGGTGTGCTCGGGACCGGACAGCAGCCACGCGATCACGCCGTCTTCGCCCTCCCAGATGGGGGCCGGCGAGCCCTCGCCGCGCATGGCGCGGTCGGCGGCCTCGATTGCGACCTTGCCGGCCAGCGCCGGGGCGTAGGCCTTCCAGCTGGAGATCAGGCCCTTGCGGGACTGCCGCGTTGCGGTGGTCAGGTGCAGCGCCTGGCCGATCGCGTCGTAGATGGTCTCCGGAGCCAGCCGCAGCATGGTGCCGATGCCGGCGGCCACCGCGGGCCCGAGGTGGGCGACGTGATCGATCTTGTGCTCGTGCAGGCAGATTCCCTTGACCAGGTCGACCTGCACCTCGTATGCGGTGGCGATGCCGCGGATCAGGTCACTGCCGCGGACGTCGAGCTGCTGGGCCACCGCGACCAGGGCCGGGATGTTGTCACCCGGGTGCGAGTACTCGGCGGCCAGGAAGGTGTCGTGGAAGTCGAGTTCCCGCACGGCAACCCCGTTGGCCCAGGCGGCCCACTCGGGGGAGTAGGTGCCGTCGATGCCGAACACGGTGGCGCCGCGCTGGGTGCGGTGCGCCTGGGCCTGGGTACGCGCGACGGTGACGGGGCGCCGGATGACCGATGCGGCCGAGACGGCGGCATTGTCGATGATGCGGTTGATGACCATCGCTTCGACCTCGGGAGTGACCTCGACCGGGTCGGCGGCGATCTCGGCGATCTTCCAGGCCAGGTGTTCCGAGCGGGGGAACTCCTCAGCGCTGCGTCGGGTGCGTACCTCGTGTGTCTGCATGTTTCGCACGCTACGCAGCGGGCCGAGGCTCCGAAAGCCACGGTAAATGCATAATTTTGTGTCCTTGGCGGCCCCAGTTTGCGAACTTTGTGTAAGGAGCTGCGGCTAGGCTCGCGGCGGTGGCAAAGACATTCGTGGGCGCCCGTCTGCGACGGCTGCGTGAAGAACAGGGCCTGACTCAGGTCGCGTTGGCGCGCGCGCTGGATCTGTCGACCAGCTACGTCAACCAGCTGGAAAATGACCAGCGGCCCGTGACGGTGCCGGTGCTACTGACGTTGGCCGAGCGGTTCGACCTGCCGACCAACTACTTCGCACCCGATTCGGATGCCCGGCTGGTGTCCGACCTGCGCGAGATCCTGGCTGACACCTCGGCTACCGCCGGTCAGATCGAGGAACTGGTGGCCAGGATGCCGGCCGTGGGTCAGATGCTGGTCAGTATGAATCGCCGATTGTTCGACGCCACAACCGAACTCGACGCCATGCACACCCGGGCCACAGTGAACGCGCCGTTACCGCAGCCGATGCCGTTCGAAGAGGTGCGTGACTTCTTCTACGACCGGAAGAATCACGTCGGCGAACTGGACGTCGCGGCCGAGTCGTTGTTCGAGCGGTTCGGTTTGCGCATCGGCGGTCTGGATCAGCAACTCGCCGACCTGTTGGCCGCGGAGCTCGGCATCACCGTAGTGATCGACGACGGAGACGTGTTGGGCTCCAACACGAAACGGTCCTACCGGCAGGACATCGGCGTGCTCTACCTGGCCCGCTGGCTCCACCCGGGGCAGCGGGCGTTTCAGCTGGCCACCCAGGTGGGGCTGCTGATGTATGCCGACCTCATCGCAGCACTGGTGGCCGCTGACGACCAACTGAGCTCGGAGGCAAGGGAAGTCGCGCAGATCGGGTTGGCGAACTACTTCGCCGGCGCGCTGCTGATGCCGTATCGGCCGTTCTTGGCGGCGGCCGAAGAGCTGCGCTACGACATCGACCAGTTGGCCCGCCGCTTCGGGGTGGGATTCGAGACCGTGTGTCATCGACTGTCGACGCTGCAGCGCCCCGATGCCCGGGGTGTGCCGTTCATCTTCGTGCGCACCGATAGTGCCGGCAACATCTCGAAACGTCAGTCCGCCACGGCCTTTCACTTCTCACGCGTGGGTGGCAACTGTCCGCTTTGGGTGGTGCATCAGGCCTTCGCACGCCCAGGGGAGTTCATCACCCAGGTGGCGCAGATGCCTGACGGACGGTCGTACTTCTGGATCGCGCGCACGGCGACGTCGGCCCCGAGCCGGTTCCGGGGGCCGCGGAAACAGTTCGCGATCGGTCTGGGTTGCGACCTTGCGCACGCCGACAAGCTGATCTATTCGGCCGGGATCGACCTGGCTGACCCGGAGGCCGCGGTGCCGATCGGTGCGGGCTGCAAGATTTGTGATCGGTCCGCATGCCCGCAGCGCGCGTTCCCGTACCTCGGCCGTCCGGTGGTAGTCGACCGGCATACCAGCACCGATCTGCCGTATCGCCCGCTCGGTCCGAGCTAGCCCGTCGCGGGTCGGTCCGGACTACTTTATTGACGTAGCCGTAGTATCAGACACTTGCCGAACCGGTTGGTTCGGAACTACAGTCAGTTTCCGAACCAACTGACTTGGGAGGTCGTTGTGGACGTCGATACCGCCCGTGCTCGTTTCACTGAACTGCGGGGCCAGGCCCATGTCGATCCGGCCGAGCTGGACGAAATCTGGGCCTCGCTGGACACCGTCAGATCGGCAGAGATCGTGGGGCACTGGAAAGGCGATGAGTTCGACACCGGGCACAAGATGAATGGCCAACTCCAGGCCGCGCGGTGGTACGGCAAGTTCTTCGACTCGGTGAACGAGGTCGAGCCCATCGTCTGCTATGACGAAGCGGGGCAACTGTTTTCGAACCGCGAACTGAGCCGTGGGGGCGCGTCGTTGTGGGACATCGAGTTTCGTGGCGAGGTGACCGGCACCATGGTCTACGACGGGCAGCCGGTGTTCGACCATTTCAAGCGGGTCGACAACAACACCCTGATGGGCATCATGAACGGCAAGCGGCAGCGCACCGACGACAAGCTGTTCTACTTTCTTCTCGAACGCGACCAGTGAGGTAGCTGGCTGTTACCCTGTTAGGCGCTATGAGGGCGGCCGGGCATGCAACACGTGAGCGCATCATGGCGGCCGCCAAGGCGGAATTCTCCGCCCTCGGATTTGCCGGTGCCCGGCTGAATCGCATTGCCGCCGAAGCCAACGCCAGCAAGGAACGGCTGTACAGCTACTTCCAGAGCAAGCAGAACCTGTTCGAGGCGGTGGTCGAGCAGTGGATTCAGGACGCTCCGTACGACGCGATCTTCAAACCCGACGACGTCCCGGCGTACGCCGTGGCGCTCTTCGACTACATGGTGGCCGATCCGGTCGGGGCTCGTTTGCAGCGCTGGATCGAGCTGGAGGCCGCCGACGGGATGTTCGGTGACCACGTGCTGCGCCGCATCTTCCAGTCCAAGCTCGACCGGATCGCCGAAGCCCAGCGCAGCGGCATCATCGACGCGTCGTGGCGGCCGATGGATCTGCTGGTCTTGCTGAACGACATGACCTACGCGCTCGCCGCGGGCGGTTTCGGTATCGACCGCATCGTCGATCAGCCGATGTCTCCGGAAACCGCCGCGGTGCGTCGGGCCGCTGTCGCCGAAGCTGCCCGCCGGCTGGTTCGACAACCCGGCGGTGAATGACCACCTGGCCGCCTTCGGCCCCTTCTTTGCCTTTGTGCGGCAGCAGGATTCGCCGGTAGAGCCGTGGCGGCCGATGTCAGAGCTGGCCGACCATCCGGACGCGCTCGCCGCTCGCGTGCAGAAGGTGCGTCATGCACTGATGGGCAACGGGGAACCGGAGACTCGTGTCGCCGCGTCGGTCGCGCACCTCGGGCTGGTGGCGCGGTTGATCGCGCCGATGATCGGCGCTGCCGCTCTCGGTGAGCCGGTTTCGTGGTCGCTGGCCGACCTGGCCTGGCAGGACGAACTGGGCGGGCCGTACCCGCTGGCGGTGACGGCAGCGGATAACCCGGGGCCGCCCGCCGTCGACGCCATCACCGAGGCGTTCGGACCATTCGGCGTCAGCCCGAAAGTGCTGTGGGGCAACGTGGGATCAGCGGCCAACAGCGCAGCCCAGCAGGTTGGCCGGGTCCGGCCGGACTTGGCCGAGATGGCTCGACACGCGGCCGACGCGGTGCTCGCAGACCCCAGGGTCGACGGCGGCGCACTGCGGTCGGGGCCGGCTTTCCGGCGTAACAGCTGCTGCCTGATCTACAAGTTGGCGGACGACCGGGCGGCGTGCTGCGGCGACTGTGTGCTCACCGCACCGGAATCAGGTCGAACGCCTGCTTGATGATGCTCAGCAGCCACTGCGCCGCAGTTTGCCCCTTGAACGTCGGCCAGGTCAGCTGAAAGTTCACCACCCACGGCTGGCCCGTGTGGTCGACGGCGTACCAGCTGAATCCAAGGTCACCGGGCAGATTGCCGCCTTTGGACCCGAGGTACGGCCACTTGGTGCGGTCCAGGTCGATGCCGGCGACCTTCGACATGATGTCGCGTACCGGTGCTGCGGGCCCGACAGCGGCAGCCTGCACCGCGACGTGCTCGCGGCAGATGTCTGCGGCGCTGCCGTACCACTCCGCCCCGATGCTGGATGCCGGCGTGCGCGTCCGGTACGGATCCGGCTCGTAGGGGCGTGAACTCACCTGCTGCAGCAGTGCGGTGCGCTGGGCCTTGGTGCCGTTCTTCCACTCGTCGCGGACATCTGGCTTGCCCCAGCCGATGGAGAACAGTTCGTGCATGGTCGGGTAGGGCGTCAGGCTCGCCGGATCGTGGTGCCCGGCGATGACCAGAGCCTGATCGACCGCGGCCGGCCCCACTTTGTTTATCAGCATGTCGGTGGCCATGTTGTCGCTGACCGAGATCATCTGTTGCGCGGCCTCGCGGACCGTCACCTGCGTGCCCGGCGTCAGGTTGTCCATGCCGGCCGAACCGAGCTTCTTGCCCTCTGCGGTGACAGTTACCTTGTCGTCCCAACTGAGGGTGCCGGCTGACACTGCTCGCGCAACCGCAAGCAGCACATAGATTTTCATGATCGACGCCAGAGGCATCGGTTCGTCGACGTTGGTGCCGGCGACCTTGACGCACTTGCCGTCGACGACCTTGGCCACCTGATACGAGTAGTGGGCTCCGGATTTGGCGATCTGCGCATCGACGTCGGCCCATGACTTGACCGGCGGCGGACGCAGCGAGACCTCCATGCGGTCGACGGTGCCCTTGCCGTCGACGTGCAGCTGGATGTCCTGGTTCACGCCATAGGAGTTGGTGACGTGCAAGGTCGACTGCCCGGCGCCGATGTCGATGCCGGTGAGCTTGAACGGCCGGTCCCACCAGATCCACTTCATCCGGTAGGTGATGTCGTCCACCTGATCGGGCGCGGCAAGGGTCTTCACCCCGGCCGGCTCGATGGACCAGTCGGAGTTGAGCATGTCCATCGTCTGCCGGGACCGCATGCCCTGCGGGGTGCTCATGTCGATCAGCGCGCCGTAGGCAGCGCTCGATGGCGGCGGGGCGGCGGCAGGCGTGCTGCAGCCACCCAAGACGACGATGACTGCGCCGGCCGTGGCCAGCGCAGTACGGGTCTTATGCCTGCTGGCCCGAACCAGCAACGTCCAACACAACCTCGAATTCGAGCAGGGATGCGCCGGTGGCGACGGGGTTGGCCCGCTGCCCGGCGTGCGCCTCGACGGCCGGGCCGGTGGCCCAGGCCTGGAACGCCTCGTCGGACTCCCACTGCGTCACCACGAAGTAGCGGTTCTCGCCCTTGACCGGGCGCAGCAGCTGGAACCCGAGGAAGCCGGGCTGCCCGTCCACAGCGTGGGCGCGGTTCGCGAACCGCTTCTCCAATTCCGGGCCGGCGTTGGGCGGAACTTCGATCGCGTTGATCTTCACCACAGACATGTGGTTCAGGTTACCGCGCTGCCCAGCTGCGCCGGAGGCGTGCAACGGGCGCAGTGCGGGAGGGCCCGCCCGCGCAGGCAATATAGGTCTATGACGACGGACCTGCTCACCGCCCGCGGCGGCACCGGCGAGCCGATTGTGCTGGTGCACGGGCTGATGGGCCGCGGGATGACGTGGGACCGGCAGTTGCCGTGGCTGACCGATCTGGGCGAGGTCTACACCTACGACGCGCCCTGGCATCGTGGCCGCGGCGTCCACGATGCGGAGCCGACCAGCACCGAACGGTTCGTCGCCGACCTGGCCGACGCGGTCGGCTCGCTGGGGCGCCCGGCGCGGATGATCGGGCACTCGATGGGCGGGTTGCACAGCTGGTGTCTGGCCGCGGCCCATCCGGAACTGGTCACCGCTTTGGTGGTCGAGGACATGGCTGCGGATTTCGTCGGCTTCACCATCGGTGCCTGGGAACCATGGGCGCATGCCCTGCCGGTCGAGTTTGATTCGGAACAGCAGGTTCTCGACATGTTCGGCCCGATAGCCGGCCGCTATTTTCTGGAAGCGTTCGACCGGACGGAGGCCGGCTGGCGACTGCATGGCGAGGCCAGTCGCTGGGTGGCGATCGCCGCCGAATGGGGCACTCGCGACTACTGGCAGCAGTGGGCCGCGGTGCGGGTGCCGACGCTTCTCGTCGAAGCCGGCAACTCGGTCGCGCCACCGGGGCAGATGCGCAAGATGGCCGAGATCGGCTATCAGACAACGTATTTGGAAGTGCCTGGAGCCGGCCACCTCGTGCACGACGACGCTCCCGACATCTACCGCCGCGCGGTCGAGGATTTTCTCGCGTCCGTTTGACTATTCGAATCGGGAGCGCACCGCGGCGAGGTCATGCTCGGCGCGGGCCAGGTCCCGGCTGTCGCCGACGTCGGTCCAGTCGAAATTGCCGAAACCATTACGCGCACCGGGATTTCGGGTGATGGCGCTCAGTGCGGCGCCGAGTGCGAATGGGGCGACCATGATCGCGACCATCGCGATCAAGGTCAGGGCGGTGTTCATAGCGATAATTGTCAGATCGGCGGCAACCGAATAAACAGTGGCAGTTCGGACGGTAATCGATAAGATGCTGCCATGATCAAGAGTGTCTCGGTCCTGGTGATGGACGGGGTGGCGCCGTTCGAGTTCGGCGTGGTGTGCGAGGTGTTCGGTATCGACCGATCGGCCGATGGCGTGCCGAACTTCGACTTCAAGGTGTGTGGACCGGAGGCCGGACGGCCCGTACGGACTGCGGTCGGTGCGTCACTGATCCCCGACCACGGAATCGACCAGCTCCTGGGGGTCGACCTGGTGGCCATACCGGCGGTGGCGGGTCCCGACTATCCGCAGGCGGCGCTCGATGCCATTCGCGATGCCGCGGACTCCGGCTCGATGATCCTGACCATCTGCTCGGGAGTCTTCGTCGCCGGCGCCGCGGGTCTGCTCGACGGTCGCGCGTGCACCACGCACTGGATGCATGCGGACAAGCTGGCCCGCAGGTTTCCCACCGCTCGCGTCGATCGCGACGTGCTCTTCGTCGACGATGGAAATCTGATCACCAGTGCGGGCACCGCCGCGGGCATCGACGCCTGCCTGCATTTGGTGCGGCGCGAATTGGGCAGCGAGATCACCAACAAGATCGCCCGTCGCATGGTGGTGCCGCCGCAGCGCGACGGCGGTCAGCGCCAGTTCATCGAGCAGCCGATCCCGGTGCGGTGCTCGGAAGGCTTTGCGCCCCATCTGGATTGGATTATCACCAACCTGCGCCAGCCGCACACGGTGGACAGCCTGGCCAAGCGCGCCAGCATGTCGGGCCGGACCTTCGCGCGGCGTTTTGTCGAGGAGACCGGACGGACCCCGATGCAGTGGGTCACCGACCAGCGTGTGCTCTACGCCCGCCGGTTGCTGGAGGAGACGGACCTCGACGTTGACCGGGTGGCCGACAAGGCCGGATTCGGTACCGCGACCCTGCTGCGGCACCATTTCCGGCGCGTTGTCGGCGTCAATCCGTCGGATTACCGACGGCGGTTCTCCTGCCCGCTCGGGCTGGCATCACCACAGGGTGGCTAACCCTGGGGGCGGCACTGCACGTTGACGTACACGGTGTCGAACTGGCCGGAGTCGATCCGCTGGCCCCTGCCGTCGAAGTTGCTGCCGGACAACCCGTGCACGTCGGTCACCGAGCACGCGGACAGTGGCCCGGAGGTGCTGGTGTTGACCTGGACGTGATAGCCGCGGGACTGCAGCTCGTGGATGGTGTCGACGGCTGAGCCGCCACCGGTCGGCAGCGCGGATGCCGTGGCCGGAGCGATGGTCAGTGCGGCAAACCCGGCTGCTGCGGCTCCGGCGATGACGAGGCCGCGACGACGGTTGTTTGCTTTCTGTTCACCTGAAATTCGGTATGCGGTCATGCTTCAGTTCTATCCGAGGATTTCGGCATGTGGTAGCGACTCATGCCGTTCTCATGGGAACGGGCCTGTTTCCATGCCGTTCTCACGTAAACGGAGCCCGGCCTCGCCCGGCGGTCAGTTCGCGCGCTCACCCTCGCCGGCCAGCGCGTACCGGTCATCGGCGGTCTGCTCGACCAGGCCGTCGACCAGCAGTGAGTCCAAAGCCCGGTCACGCTGTGCGGTGTCGGTGAGCCACGCCACGTCCAACTGGGCACGGGTCACCGGGGTCGCGCTGCCGCGCAACACATCCAGCAGCCGGCCCCGCACCTGGCGGTCGGTGCCGGCGTATTTCTGCACCGGACGCGTTGGTGTGGCGATCTCGGGATGCCCGGCGCTCCGCCAGGCGCACGTGGTCAGCGGGCATATGCCGCATTTCGGTGCGCGGGCAGTGCAGACGATCGCGCCGAGTTCCATCAGTGCCGCCGAAAACACATGTGCGGTGCCATCTTTCGGCAGCAGTGCGGCGACGTCGTCCAGGTCGCGGGTGCGCGCCGGGGTGTCGGCCACGCCACGCACCGTGCGCGCGACCACCCGGCGCACGTTGGTATCGACCACCGGAACGTCCTGCTGGTAGGCGAAACATGCGACGGCCCGTGCGGTGTACGCACCGATGCCCGGCAGTGTCAGCAGGGTCTCGACGTCCCGGGGCACTTCGTCGTCGTGCTGGGTGGCGATGACTTCGGCGCATTCGTGTAATCGCTTGGCGCGGCGCGGATAGCCCAATTTGCCCCAGGCGCGCAGCACGTCCGCGGCGCCGGCCGCGGCGGTCGCGGACGGGGTGGGCCAGCGGGCGATCCACTCCCGCCAGATCGGTTCGACCCGCGAAACCGGGGTCTGCTGCAACATGAACTCGCTGACCAGGATTTGCCATGCGGTCACATCCGGGGCGCGCCACGGCAGGTCGCGCTGCGCCGTGCGATACCAATCCAGGAGCTCGTCGGCGGGTATGAGAATTCGCCCTGAACTCATTGCGCATCCACTATGCGAGCAGGGCACAATGGGCGACATGCCCAACTCGAACCCGATAAGCGCCTGGAAAGCACTCAGAGAGGGTAACGAGCGCTTCGTTGCCGGCGAGTCGCTGCACCCCAGCCAGAGCATCGAGCGCCGGACCGAACTGGCCGGCGGGCAGAAGCCGACGGCCGTGCTCTTCGGTTGCGCCGACAGCCGCGTCGCCGCCGAGATCATCTTCGATCAAGGGCTCGGCGACATGTTCGTGGTGCGTACCGCCGGCCACGTCCTCGATTCCTCGGTGATCGGGTCCATCGAGTACGCCGTGGCGATCCTCGAGGTGCCGCTGATCGTCGTGCTGGGCCACGACAGCTGTGGTGCGGTGCAGGCCACCATCACCGCATTGGACGACGGCTCGGTGCCGGGCGGATTTGTGCGGGACATCGTCGAGCGCGTCACGCCGTCGATCCTGGTCGGCCGCCGAGAGGGACTCACCGAGGTTGACGAGCTCGAGGCCAAGCACGTCAATGAGACGGTGCGCCTGCTGAGCGAGCGGTCCAACATCATCGCCGAACGCCTGGCGTCGGGCAAGGTCGCAATCGTGGGCGCCACCTATCATCTGGCCGAGGGCCGCGTGACCAAGCGCGACCACATCGGCGACATCGGCGAGTAGTCGGCCCGCCGACGTGGCGAACAGCGAGAGGCCCAGTTCACAGACGACACGCCGCACCGGGTCAGGGCGCACCACGTTTCGTGCCCTTACCGTGACAATGTGCCGGATCTAGAGCCACATGGCCCGCTGCCATCCCAGATCTATTGGCGACGGCGGATGCTGGCCATCGGTGTCGGCGCGGTCGTCCTGCTCCTGGTCGTGATCATCGGGGTCGTCGTCTTCAGCAACAGCACGGGCGATTCCAAACAGTCTCAGCCCTCCGCGAAGCCATCGACGTCCGCGACCCCGCTGCCGGGTGAGACGCCCGGGGTCAAGAGTCCGATCGTGCCGCCGCCCGGGAACGCGCCCCCGGCCCCGACACCCACCCCGACTACGGCGGTCACCCCGCCGCCCGTGCTCAAGGCCGGTGACGACTGCCCGGACAGCACGCTCGCGGCCAAGGGCATCACCAACCAGCCCACGTACGTGATCGGCGACCAGCCGAAGTTCACCATGGTCGTCACCAATATCGGTATGGTCGAGTGCAAGCGGGATGTCGGTGCCGCGGTGCTGGCCGCCTACGTCTACTCGCTGGACAACAACCGGCTGTGGTCCAACCTGGACTGCGCGCCGTCGAACGAGACCCTCGTCCGTGCCTTCAAACCGGGCGAGCAGGTGACCACCGAGGTGACGTGGACCGGCATGAGCTCGGCGCCCAACTGCCCGCTGCCGCGCCAGGCGATCGGCCCGGGCACGTACAACCTGGTCGTCCAGCTCGGCAACCTGCGGTCGGCTCCGGTGCCCTTCGTCCTGTCGGAAGCGCAACAGCCCGGGCCGGGTGAGCCGCCGGCCGGCGAAGCCCCGGCGCCGGCTCCTGCTCCCGCTCCGGCTGCCCCTGCGCCCGGCGAGCCGACGCTGCCCGGCCCCGCCAACTGAGCTCAGGCCAAGCGGTCGGCGATAGTCGACTCGGCGAGCAACGACAAACCCTCGCGGATGTGGCGGGCCCACATGGACCCGATACCTTCCACCGACTGCAGGTCGTCGGAGCTGGCGGCCAGCAGGCCCTGCAACGATCCGAACGAGCGCACCAACAGATCGACATGCGCGAACTGCAGGCGAGGGATGCCGGCCATGGCCCGGTAGCCCCGTGAACTCATCGCCGAATCCTGCGCCTCGGCAGTCGACGGATAGCCGAAAACCCTTGCGAGCGTAGTGAAGTCGAGCAGTTCATTGTCGCTCAGTGCGTCGAGCTCCTCGAGCGTGGCGGTCACCTGGTCGGCGGTCGGCGGGTCGGGGTTGGCGTGGTAGTCACGGACGATCAGTTCGCGAGCGGCATCGTTGTCGCCGACGAGTTCGTCGAGCTGCAGCTTGAGCTGACGCCCGTCGGTACCGAGCTCGACGACGTCGGCGTCGATCTCGAGGCTGATCCGGCGGACCATCTCCATGCGCTGCACGACGGTCATGACGTCCCGCAGCGTCACGAAGTCCTCGATCTCGGCCATCGACAGCTGCTTGCTGACCTCGTCGAGGCGGAACTTGTACCGCTCCAGCGTGGCGATGGTCTGGTTGGCGCGGGACAGGATGGTGGCCGATTCCGGGACGACGTGCCGCTCACCGGCCACGTACACCGTCACGATGCTCATCGAATGGCTGACCGACACCACCGGGAAACCGGTCTGGATGGCCGCGCGCTCGGCGGACCGGTGCCGGGTACCGGATTCATCGGTGGGGATGGAGGGATCGGGCACCAGCTGGACGTTGGCCCGCAGGATTCGGGTGAGATCGCTCGAGAGCACCACGGCGCCGTCCATCTTCGACAGCTCCCGCAGCCGGGTCGGCGCGAAGCGGACGTCCAGCGGGAAGCCGCCGTCACAGATGGACTCGACACTGTCGTCGTAGCCCAGCACGATCAGCCCACCGGTACGGCCGCGCAGGATGCGCTCCAGCCCGTCCCGCAGGGGGGTGCCGGGCGCCAGCTTGCCCAACGTCTCGCGCAATGTCGGTCGGGCCAGGTGCACGACGTTGCCCCGCCCGGCGCGGTTCGCTGCTTTCACCGACATCGGTGTACTCCTCGGTGGTTTTCCGGCCGGGCTCTACCCGGTCCGGTCCACATTCTCTGTGATCTTGCGCAACACCCGCAACGCCGCGGTGATGTTGTCCGCCGGGAGTACCCGAAGACCTCGCGGCGGCGACTCGATTCCGGTGGGCACCACCGCTGTCGTGAAGCCGAGTCGGGCGGCCTCGGCAAGCCGGCGGTCCATACCGGTGACCCGGCGCAGATCGCCGGCCAGGCCCACCTCGCCGATCGCGATCGCGGTGGCCGGCAGCGGCAGATCGGTGTACGCCGACGCGATGGCCAATGCGACCGCCAGATCCGATGAGGGATCGGTCAACCGCATGCCACCCACCGTGGACAGGTAGATGTCGTTGCTGCCGACCGGCAGCCGTGCCCGCTTCTCCAGCACCGCGGTGATCATGGCGGCACGGGCCGAGTCGATGCCGCTGACCGCGCGGCGCGGTGATCCGGCCGAGGGCGAGCCGATCAGGGCTTGCACCTCGCCGATCAGTGGCCGCTTGCCGTCCAGGCTGACCGTCACCGCGGTGCCGGACACCGGGGCCGGCCGCTGGTCGAGGAAGAGTCCCGACGGGTCGGCGACGCATTCGATTCCGTTGTCGTGCAACATGAAACAGCCGACCTCGTCGGCCGCGCCGAAGCGGTTCTTGACGCCGCGGACCATGCGCAGCGCCGAAGCGCGGTCACCTTCGAAGTGCAGCACCACGTCGACCAGGTGCTCCAGCGAGCGCGGCCCGGCGATGGCGCCGTCCTTGGTGACGTGGCCGACGAGGACCATGGCGATGCCCGTGGTTTTGGCGGCCATGGTGAGCGCGGTGGTGACGGCGCGGACCTGCGTCACGCCGCCGGTGACGCCCTCGGCCTCGGCGGTGGACATGGTCTGCACCGAATCCACCACGACCAACGTGGGCTGGACCGCCTCGATGTGGCCGAGCGCGGTCTGCAGGTCTGACTCGGCAGCCAGGTAGACGTCGTCGTGCGTGCAGCCGGTGCGTTCGGCCCGCAGCCGGATCTGTCCGGCCGATTCCTCGCCGGACAGATAGAGCGCCCGGCGGCCGGACATGGCCCAGCGGTGTGCGACCTCGAGTAGCAGCGTCGACTTGCCGACGCCGGGATCGCCGGCCAGCAGCGTCACCGACCCCGGCACGACGCCGCCGCCCAGCACGCGGTCCAATTCGCTGATCCCGGTGTGGAAGTGCCTGGTGGTGCCCGGATCGATCGAGCTGATCGGCACGGCAGGGGAGGCGGGTGCGACGGCCCGGTGTGTTGCGGGCGTCAGCGAGTTCAGAACCGCGACTTCGGTGACCGTGCCCCAGGTGCCGCAGTCGGGGCAGCGGCCCACCCATTTAGCCGTTGTGTGCTGGCATTCCGAGCACCGAAACTGCGAACGTACTTTCGAACCGGTTCTGGCCATGCCGCGAACTTAGTCGTCGGCACCGACATTTAGCCTTTGAGTGAGTCCGTGGGCAGGTCGAGGCACCGACCGGGACACCCGGTGATCCCTGACGTCTGAGTGGCCGCCCGCGGGCTCGGTGCCTGGTCGAGCGGTGTCCTTGTTCGGGAACTTGGAGCCAGCCTGAGGGTGGGACTCCTGCTTAGAGAATGTCTGGGCCGTGGCCGCGATGGTCAGTCACCTGGGAAGACAGGATCGGGCTGACAGGAGCAAAACGACGATGGCATTGACGTTGGGTATCGACGTGGCAGTGCGGGCGGCGCACCAAGGGACGCTGGCCCGCGACGGAATCACGGTGTGGCGTGGCCGCAAGTTCTCAACCCGACCGGCGGAGCTGGAACGGTTGTGGGATGACCTGAACCTCGCTGATCCGGGTGATCTGACGGTCGTGGTTGAGCCGACCCGCAACGCGTGGATCGTGGTGGCGGAGTGGTTCCGCCGCCGCGGGGCCCGAGTGGTGATGGTTCCCACCACCCAATCAGCGGATCTGCGCAAGTACTACTCCAAGCACACCAAGAACGATCGGATCGACTCCGAGTTGCTGGCCCGGCTGCCACTTTTACATCCCGAAGGCCTGCGTGAGTATTCCGGCCAGGGACCAGCAGACCCGTTGCGGCGCTTGGTCAAACAGCGCTCCACCATGGTCAAACGCCGAGTCGCCGTCTACGCCCGACTCGATGCACTCGTCGAGCTCCTCGGGCCGGATTGGTATGCGGTGCTCGGTTCGAATTACGGCATCGCGGCGTTGGAGTTCCTGGCCCGTTACGCCGATCCGCATGCGGTGCTCCGGCTGGGTCGCGGACGTCTGAGCAGGTTCTTGATCGCCCGGTCCCGTGGCGCGTGACGCAGCGACCACGCCGCCGGCCTTATCGCCGCGGCCAAGGAAACCCTCGTGCTGTGGGGTTCGGACGGGATGAACTTCGCGGAATTGTCCGAAGACATCGCACATGAAGCCGAACAGGCGCTGTTTTTAACTCGGCAAATCAAGCAGATCGACGAACGAGTCGCGAACCTTTACGCCGAGGCCGACCCCGATGGCATCGTTGCCTCTGCTCCCGGCGTCGGACCGGTCATCAGCGCCGTGATCGCTGGGCGGATCGGTGATCCGCACCGATTCACCTCACTGGCGGCGGTCCGCGCCTATACCGGACTGGTCCCCAAGGTCAGCCAGTCCGGGGTGAGCAAGGTCGAATCCTCGATCACCAAGGCCGGCGACCCGCTGCTGCGCGAAATGCTCTGCACCGCAGCCGATCAAGCCCGCAAGATCGACCCGCAAATCGCGGCGAAATACCAGCGACTGATGGCCGGCGACCGCCACCACGACTCCGCGATCTGCCACCTGGCCACCCTGCTGGTCACCAGGATCACCACGTGCATGCGCACCGGCCAGCCCTACGCCCTGCGCGATATCGACGGCACCCCGATCACCGAAGCTCAGGGCCGCGTGCTCGTTAAAGAGCGCTACCAGATTGAGCCGCGCCGCCGAGACAACATCCGGCACCAACGTATGCGCGACCGCCGCAACCAAGGGGCGGGCCAGGAGTCACAGGAGTCGCCAAGCGCTCCAACATCCAGGCCCGCCACCAATCACCCTACGAGCCAACACATCGCTTGACATCCGTTAGGAACTCAGAATCTGGCAGGCGCAGCGGAGCGGCTCAGTGATGTCCCTCGCCGGCGGCAGGTGCCGCCGCAGCGTCACCGGCCTCGCGACGCGGGGCGTCGCCGGCGGAGATCGGGACGGCGATGGTCTTCTCGCCGGCATTCTGGAACTTGAACGTGAAGTTGTAGTTCAGGCCGTTGCTGATGGGCTTGGTCAGCGCCACCATCGCGATGGAGGTCGTGGCGTCCTCGGACCGCGGCAGGGTCTGCTTCTGGCCGTCCGGGGTGCCGACCAGCAGCACACCGCCCGCGGGCACCGTGGTGCCGCCGTTGATCATCACCTCACCGGCGTCAGAGCTGATGCCGACGAGCTTGTCGGGGTTCTCGAGCGACTTGTTGGTCGCGACGAACAGCAGCTCGACCATGGTGCCGGGCTTGACGAAGTCGCGGGTCTGGGGTGCGCGCAGGTACACGTTGCGCAGGTCCACGCCGGCCTTGTCGTTGCCGATGGTGGTGGCGGTGCCGTTGACCGCAGGCAGCTGGTTCGCGCTCTGTGAGACCTGGCCGCTGCTGCAGCCGGTGAGCGTCACCGCGGTGGCCAGCCCGAAGGCGGCCAGCGTGACGGCAGAAGTGCGCGATTTCATGCGGTTCACTCAAGCCTCCTGCTTGGGCGCCAGCGGCGATGCGCGTGACGGCCTCGGATATGTCTACAGCTCTGTCCTGCTGTGCTCCCCGGACTGGTCCGGCGTTCGACTATGCAGAGTAGTAGGTGGCGATGGACGGCGGTAGCGGAGGCCTGCTATCGGCCTGGTTCGAGCGTATTTCCGGCTGGGAACGACCGGTGAATGGGACGTGAATCGGGCGCAATTCGGCCGTATTGTGGCCCTCGCCACTGCACGTAAACGCTGCGCTGTCAACCCCTTTCGTGCATCTGCATGGCCCCTGACCTGCATTGTTGATCCGCGGGTGTCTGACGCCCGTGCTAACATTGCTATGTGAAAGGGGCTCGAATCTGATGATTTTCAAGGTCGGAGACACCGTCGTTTACCCACACCACGGTGCAGCATTGATCGAGGCGATTGAAACCCGGACCATTAAAGGCGAGCAGAAAGAATATCTCGTCCTCAAGGTTGCGCAGGGCGATCTGACCGTTCGAGTACCCGCAGAAAACGCTGAATACGTCGGTGTTCGCGACGTGGTTGGTCAGGAAGGCCTCGACAAGGTCTTCCAGGTGCTGCGCGCCCCGCACACCGAGGAGCCGACCAACTGGTCTCGTCGTTACAAGGCGAACCTGGAGAAGCTGGCCTCCGGTGACGTGAACAAGGTCGCCGAGGTTGTTCGCGACCTGTGGCGTCGCGACCAGGAGCGTGGCCTGTCCGCCGGCGAGAAGCGCATGCTGGCCAAGGCTCGTCAGATCCTCGTCGGTGAACTGGCCCTGGCCGAGAACACCGATGACGCGAAGGCCTCCACCATCCTGGACGAGGTTCTCGCCGCGGCGTCCTGAGCGCCATCCCCGACGGAGCAGTGAACTTCCGTATCGGTCTCGGTACCGATGTACATCCCATCGAGGCAGGGCGGCCGTGTTGGCTGCTGTGCTTGTCGTTCGAGGACGCTGACGGCTGTGCCGGGCATTCCGACGGCGACGTGGCCGCGCACGCACTCTGTGATGCCCTGCTGAGTGCGGCCGGCCTCGGTGACCTGGGCAGCGTCTTCGGGACCGATCGTCCTGAATGGCGCGGCGTGACGGGCACCGACATGCTCAAACATGTCTCCACGCTGCTTGCCGCTGCCGGTTTCCGGGTGGGCAATGCGGCGGTCCAAGTGATCGGCAATCGCCCGAAAATCGCTCCCCGCAGGGAAGAGGCCCAGCGCGTGCTGTCGGCGCTTCTGGACGCTCCTGTCTCCGTTTCGGCGACCACCACGGACGGCCTAGGGCTCACCGGACGGGGCGAGGGTCTGGCCGCGATTGCGACGGCGCTGGTGGTCTCGCTCGATTAGGCCGGTAAGCTGGCCCGTCGTGACCGAACACCGTCTTGAGGGCCTGCAGCTCTACGACACCATGACCGGTGCCGTGCGGGACTTCACCCCGGTGCGGCCCGGGCACGCATCCATCTACCTGTGCGGCGCAACAGTGCAGGGCCTGCCCCACATCGGCCATGTGCGCAGCGGCGTCGCGTTCGACGTGCTGCGGCGGTGGCTGACGGCCAAGGGCTACGACGTCGCGTTCATCCGGAACGTCACCGATATCGACGACAAGATTCTGGGCAAGGCCGCCGAAGCCGGCCGGCCTTGGTGGGAGTGGGCCGCCACCTTTGAACGCGCCTTCACCGCCGCATACGACGCGCTGGGCGTGCTACCGCCGTCGGCCGAGCCGCGGGCGACCGGACACATCACCCAGATGGTCGAGGTCATCGAGAAGCTGATTGCTCGGGGACACGCCTACTGGGCCGGTCCGGATGCCGGCGGTGACGTCTACTTCGACGTGCTGAGCCAGCCCGACTACGGCAAGCTCTCGGGCCACCGCATCGACGACGTGCACCAGGGTGAGGGTGTGGCGACCGGCAAGCGCGATCCGCGGGACTTCACCCTGTGGAAGGGCGCCAAGCCCGGTGAGCCGTCGTGGCCGACGCCGTGGGGCCGGGGGCGCCCGGGCTGGCACACGGAGTGCGTGGCCATGTGCCAGGAGTACCTGGGCGCCGAATTCGACATCCACGCCGGCGGTATGGACCTGATCTTCCCGCACCACGAGAACGAGACGGCGCAGGCCAACGCGTGCGGTGACGAGTTCGCGCGCTTCTGGCTGCACAACGGCTGGGTCACCATGGGTGGCGAGAAGATGAGCAAGTCGCTGGGCAATGTGCTGGCAATTCCGGCTGTGCTGCAACGGGTTCGGGCTGCCGAGCTGCGCTACTACCTGGGCAGCGCGCACTACCGGTCCATGCTGGAGTTCTCCGAGAACTCGCTGCAGGACGCGGCCAAGGCCTATACCGGCATCGAGGAATTCCTGCACCGGGTCCGCACCCGCGTGGGTGCCGTCGAGGTCGGCACCTGGACCGAGAAGTTCGCGGCCGCACTGGATGACGACCTGGCGGTACCCGCGGCACTGGCCGAGGTGCACGCCACCCGGGCCGACGGCAACCGGGCGCTGGACGCCGGCGACCACGCCGGCGCGATGGCTGCGGCGACGTCGATTCGGGCCATGATGGGCATCCTGGGCTGCGATCCGCTCGACGAGCGCTGGGAAACTCGCGACGAGACGTCGGCAGCCCTGAATGCCGTTGATGCGCTGGTGCATTGGGCGCTCAAGAGCCGCACCGAGGCCCGCGAGAACCGCGACTGGGCCGCCGCCGACGCGATCCGGGACCAGCTGAAACTGGCCGGCATCGAGGTCACCGATACCGCTGACGGCCCGCAGTGGGCCCTGACTGATGGGGCCTGATTCATATGGCTGGAAACTCCCAGCGCCGCGGCGCTATTCGTAAAGAGGGCACCAAGAAGGGCCCGACCGTCGGCTCCGGCGGGCAGCGTCGGCGCGGCCTCGAAGGTAAGGGCGCGACTCCGCGTGCCGAACAGCGCCCGAACCACAAGGCGTACAAAGTTGCGCAGAAGGCTGCCCGATCGAACCAGGGACGGCACAAGAAGACGGACGACGTCGAGGTCGTGGTCGGCCGCAACCCTGTCGTCGAATGCCTGCGGGCCGGCGTGCCCGCCACCGCGCTCTACGTGGTGCTGGGTACGGAAGCCGATGAGCGGCTGACCGAATCGGTGACGCGCGCCGCCGATGCCGGCATCGCGATCATGGAGGTGCAGCGCCACGACCTGGACCGCATCACCAGCAATGGCATGCATCAGGGCATCGCACTGCAGGTGCCGCCCTACCAGTACATGTACCCGGACGATCTGCTGAAGTCCGCCACCGCCGACTCCACACCGGCCCTGCTTGTCGCGCTCGACAACATCTCGGACCCGCGCAACCTCGGCGCCATCGTGCGTTCGGTGGCGGCGTTCGGCGGGCACGGCGTGGTGATCCCGCAGCGGCGTTCGGCCTCGGTCAGCGCGGTGGCCTGGCGCACCAGTGCCGGTGCGGCAGCCCGACTGCCGGTATCGCGGGCGACGAATCTCAATCGGACGCTGAAGGATTGGGCCGATGCGGGCCTGACGATCGTCGGGCTGGACGCCGGCGGCGACACCACCCTGGACGAGCTGGACGCGTCTGGACCGATGGTTGTCGTGGTGGGTTCGGAGGGCAAGGGACTCTCGCGCCTGGTGCGGGAGAACTGCGACCACATTGTCTCCATCCCGATGGCGGGCCCTACCGAGTCGCTCAATGCGTCGGTGGCCGCCGGTGTGGTGCTGGCCGAGATCGCCCGGCAGCGAAGGGATTAGCGGTCGGTGCGGGGCCGCGTCAGTCTGAACTTGTCGACCGCTGTCACCTCGCCGAACGGACCAGTCACCGCGTAATACGTGGCGTCCATTGACGTGTTGCCGCCAGGCTGGCCCGGGTCGACATCGAAAGCCACGAAGCCGCAGGGGTTGTCCCGATCGCGGAAGACGGACCAGGGTGCCGCTTCCTCGATGTAGTTCGGCGTCTTCCTTCCGGTACTGGGATTCACTTCTCCCGCGGACATGAGCACCCGGCAGCGCGGCTCGGGGAACAGCATCGCGTTCGACGGAATCGACGTGCCGCCCCCGCCGATGACCAGATGCACCGTGCCTTTGCTGGTATCGATCAAATCGGGTTGTGCCTCAACTGGTTTCGGTGTCAAGGTGTCGGTCGGCAAGGTGCCGTGAATCGCATGGCTACGTTCGTAGTGGTGCTCGTGCCCGCAGACCACGAGGTCGACGTTGAACCGGTCGAACAGGGGCAGCCAGTTCTCCCGGATGCCCAGGTCGGCGCCGTTGGTCTTGTTGCCCGTAGAAACCGCCGTCTGGTGCATGCACACCACCACCCAGTCGATGCCCTTGTCTCTGCGGGTTTGTTCGAGTTCTTGTTCGAGCCAACGCTTTTGGGCTCCACCCGAATAGCCGCGCACGTATGAGTTGCCGCCGTCCTGGTAGCAGACGTCGTCGTTGGCGAGGATGACCACGCGGACCGAGCCGGCGGTGAAGGCGTACCACAGGCCGCGGAGTTCGGGATCGGAACCGGAATCCGGCAGCCCGAAGTAGGCCTGGTAGGCGCCGTAGCCGATCGGGCCGTTGCCCAGCTCGTTCTCGTGATTTCCCGGCGCCGGCATCCACGGTCGATGCCGCGCGGAGCGGCTGTTGTTCTCGAACCACTCCGACCAGGTGCGGACCCGGTCATGAGCGAGGTTGGCGTAGCAGAGGTCGCCGTTGACCAGGTGAAACAGCGGGGCCAACCGCTCCACTGCGGTCGTGATGTCACCGGCGGCCGGGGACCCGACGTGGTCGCTGCCGAAGGATGCCGCCACCTTGGCGTCCAGCATGGGGGTCGACTGATCGCCGAAGCTGGTGAAACGGATAGGTGCCCGGCCCCGCGGCGCGGTACGCACTGAACCCAGCTCTGGACCGGCGCCGTCGTGTACGGCGGCGTAGACGTAGTCGGTATCGGGTGCGAGTCCGGTCAACCGTGCGTGGTGGACACGAATCTCGCTGCGGGACGTGGCATCCCGGTAGGTGACGGTCTCGGCTGCGACGGCGTTGCCGACCCCGGCGTCGGGAGTGCCCACCATGACGCGAGGGTTGTTGACTGCGACTGCGGTGTGCCAGGACACCACGACCTCGCTGGACGCGTCGGCGCCGAACTGGGTGTGCAATCCGGTGACCGATGGTGCGCCGTTGCGGTCAGGGCGCTGCCAGAGCGTCGGACCGGTGCGCTTGGTCGTGACGTACCCGCCGGCGGCGGCTCCGACACCCGCGCCGACGAGAGCCGACGTGCCTCCCACGATCAGCGTTCTACGGCTCACGTCCACGACAGTCCATCTTGCCGACGATGTGGCCGATCGGCTTGCGGCAACACCGCCGGAACACGAATCGACGTGCGCTGTCCGATTGTTGTTCGCGCCCAGGTAACCGCGCTGATTCAGCGCCGCCGTTCCTTCCTCAGGGTGCTCATCGCAGCCCCAGCAGCGAACAGCCCCACCATAGTCCGGTCACGGCCAGAACCAGGGTGACAGGCACCGTGGCCAGACCGGCGGCGGTGAACTCTCGCGCCGGTGCGGGCACCTGCTCGCGGACCACCTTGCGCCACAACAGGTTCGACAGCGAACCCGGATAGGTCAGATTGGGGCCGATGTTCACCCCGATGAGTACCGCCAGCACCGCGACCGGGCCGCCGGCCGCGACGAGCGGCAGCAGCACCAGCACCGCGGGCAGGTTGTTGATCACATTCGACAGCACCGCCGCGACGGCAGCGATGCCGAGCAGAGCGGGCAGTGTGGTGCCGTGCGGCAACAGCTGCGACACCGCGCGGCCCAGGCCGAGGTCCAGTACCGCGCTCACCAGTACGCCCAGCGCCAGGACGGCGAGGAGGAACGGTACGTTGGCCGCCCGCACGATGCCCATGACGGTCTCGCGGCCGCGCACGACCGCCCGCACCGCCAGCACGGCGGCACCGGCGAAGGCCGCCCACGCCGGAGCGAATCCGAGCAGCGATGTCGCACCGAAGCCGATGAGCGTCAGGATCAGCACGGTCAGCACGAAGTAGGGCACCTCCGGTGGGGGAGGGGCCGCCCGGTCCGCGGCGCCGATGCGCAGTTCTCGCCGGAAGAGCAGGCGCAGCAGCACATATTCGGCCGCGACGGCCAAGAGCCAGGGCAGCGTCATCGCCGCGGTGAACCTGGTGAAACTCAGGCCCGCCGTCGAAAAGGCCAGCAGATTGGTCAGATTCGACACCGGCAGCAGCAGCGACGCGGTGTTGGCCAGGTGGGCGGCGGCGTAGCCGTGTGGTCGCGCCGGTACCCCCAGCGTGCGTGCGGTCGACAGGACGACGGGCGTCAGCAGTACGACGGTCGCGTCGAGGCTCAGGACCGCGGTGGTCCCGGCTGCGATGAGGAACACGGTGGTCAGTAGCCGTCGGGCCCTGGCATGTTCAGCTTGTCCTGCGCCCCAACTGTGCCGGGCCATGTAGATGCCGGCGGCGTGGAAAAGCCCCTCGTCGTCGCACAGTTTGGCGAGCACCAGGACCGCGGCCAGGAATCCGACGACCGGCAGCAGTCTGCCGATCTCGTGCAGTGCGGTGTTCACAGCCAGGGGTCGGCGCGTTGCCAGAGCGTCGGAAGGTGCAGCGGCACGCCATCTTCGGCGGCAAGTCGGCCCAGTATCCGCATCGAGACATCCAGGTCGTCGCCGACGTAGGGCAGCGCGCGCAGCGGTTCATGCAGCGGCCGGAAGAAGTCGTCCCAGTGGGTCAAGATGACGCGCCGCGCATTCACCATGCGGACCGTCTCCTTCCAATAGTCGACGAGGTACTTCTCGGGCTGCAGCCCGAGCTGCCCGATCCCGAGGTACACCACGTCGGCCCGCTGCCCGGCCAGGGCGCCGGGCACGAACCCGGCGCTGCCGACGGCGAGCAGGCTGCGGCCACTGACGCGGTGCACGATCAGCGTCGACCAGGCCTCTCCGCACTTGTACGCCGATGCTCGCACCGGCGGCACCACCGGCGCGGTGATGGTTCCGGGGAATCGGTCCGGCGGGCAGTGGTGGCCGGTGAACAGGGTTACGTCGAAGGCGCCCAACGTCATCGACTCACCGGGGACGGCAACCGTCAACTGCGAGTCGGTGAGGCCGCCGCCGCGGCCGATGTAGGCGGCCGACGTGCCACCCACGAGTTTCGCCCCGGTACGCGCGGCGACCGCCGCGGAGTCCATGGCGTGGTCGAAATGGGTGTGCACCGGCAGCACCGCGTCCAGTCGGTCGATGCCGAGCCGGTGCAGGCAGCCATCAATACGTGGTAGTGCGGGGCTCAACCGGCCCAGTCCGACCGACAGCAGGCTCGGCCGGGAGAAGAAGCCGTCGGTCAATAGGGCTGACGACGAACCGGCAGGATCGGTCGCGGCGACCAGCATGGTGGTGACGCCGGCCCAGGTGACCGTCAGCGGCGAGTCAGCGGTTGCCGCCGGCTGGTCGAAATGGTGCGCATATGAGGCGAGGTCGGGCCGGCCTGGTTTCAGTCGCATCAGCAGAAGGCCTCGATCTGTACGTTCTCAGCGGTCAGGCGTTCGCGGACTGCGCGGGCGATGTCGATGGCGCCAGGCGAATCACCATGTACGCAGATCGATTTGACGGTGACCTTGATGGTCGAGCCGTCGACGGCGCCGACGCGGCCGGCGGTCACCATGGAGGCCACCCGATCGGCGATGGTCGAAACGTTGTGCAGCACCGCATTGCGCTGCGTGCGCGGTACCAGCTGGCCGTCGGGGCGGTACGAGCGGTCGGCGAAAGCCTCGGGCACAGTGTGCAGTCCGAGCTCCTCGGCGGCGGTGAAGAATGCCGAACCCGCCAGCCCCAGCACCGGTAGTGCCGGGTCGACGGCGTGCACTGCGGCGGCCACGGCCCGCGCCTGGACGTGGTCGGTGGCGATCGTGTTGTACAGGGCGCCATGGGGTTTGACGTAGCTGACGGCCGACCCGGCGACCTGTGCAAGGGCCTGTAGTGCGCCGATCTGGTAGATCACGTCGGCGGTGAGGTCCTCGGGGGCGACGTCGATGTAGCGGCGGCCGAAGCCCGCCAGGTCGCTGTAGCCGACCTGCGCGCCGATCCGCACTCCGCGCTCGGCGGCCGCGTGGCACACCCGCAGCAGCCCGGCGGGATCTCCGGCGTGGAAGCCGCAGGCAACGTTGGCACTGGTGACCAGATCGAGCATCGCGTCGTCGTCACCCAGCTGCCATATTCCGAAGCTCTCCCCGAGATCGGCATTGAGATCCACCGTGGGAGCATTCCCGTCGCTTCGCTCCACAGCAGACATGCCTGCCAGCCTAGGCTTGCCGCCATGTCCACTCGTGACGACATTCTGATCACCGCCTTCGGTCTCGCCCAGCTGATCGCCGCCGGCGACGTGACGCTGCTCGATGTGCGCTGGCAGCTGGCCAAGCCCGACGGCCGCGACGACTACCGGGCCGGGCACATTCCCGACGCGGTGTACGTCTCGCTGGACGACGACCTGTCGGATCACACCGTGATGGGGCGGGGCCGGCATCCGCTGCCATCGGGGTCGGCGCTGCAGGAGGCGGCGCGCAGCTGGGGGATGAGAGACGGCGTGCCGACGGTCATCTACGACGACTGGAACCGGGCGGGCTCGTCCCGGGCCTGGTGGGTGTTACGGGCCGCGGGTATCGAGAGCGTGCGCATCCTGGACGGCGGCCTGGCGGCGTGGACCACCTCGGGTGGGCCGCTGGACCGCGGCGACGTCGAACCCGAGCCGGGCGACGTCACGGTGACCCATGAGGACCTCTACGCGGGCGCCATGCCGACCCTGACCGCCGACGAGGCCGCCGCGCTGGGCCCGCGGCTGGGCGACGTCCGCGCACCGGAGCGGTTCCGCGGCGACGTCGAACCGATGGATCCGGTGGCCGGGCACATCCCCGGCGCGGTGAATCTGCCGAGCGTGCTGGCGGCCGACGGCACGCTGCGCACCGATGGTGCCGACAGCTCGGACATCGTCGGCGTCTATTGCGGCTCGGGTGTCACCGCGGCGGTGGCGGTGGCCGCGCTGGCGGCCTCCGGTCGCGACGTGGCGCTGTTCCCCGGTTCGTGGTCGCAGTGGAGCAACGAGCCCGGACGCCCGGTGGGGCGAGCGGAGCGACGGGTGGTTGATCCCGCTACCGGCGACTGAGCTTCCCGGCGCCCCAGCACAGCAGGTAGATGCCGAACGAGATCGACGTCACGAACACCGACACCGGCACCCCCGGTGCCAGCGACAGCACGATGCCGCCGACCGCGGCGATCTCGGCGAAGACCACCGACGCCACCATGGTGGTGACGGGGGAGCTGAAAACCCGGCCCGCCGCAGCGGCGGGCGTGATCAACAGCGACATCACCAGCAGCGCCCCGACGATCTGCACGCCCTGCGCGGCCGCGACACCGACCAGTGCGGCGAACACGATGCCCAGCGCACGCACCGGCACCCCGCGGGCCGCAGCCACTTCCGGGTCGGCGGTGGCGAACAGCAGTGGGCGGTAGCAGGCCGCGAGGACCGCGACCACCAGCACGGTCACCACCGCAAGCAGCGTCAGGCCCGAGTATCCGACGCCGACGATCTGCCCGGTGAGCAACGCGAAACTGGTGCCGGTGCGGCCCGGATACAGGTGGATGAACAGCACCGCCAGGCCCAGCCCGAAGGCCAGCACCACGCCGATGGCCGAGTCACGTTCCCGCGACCGCTGCCCGAGAATGCCGAAGACTATTGCCGCCAGGGCACTCCCGACCAGGGCGCCGAGGCCGACGTTGAGCCCGGTCAGCAGCGCGAAGGCGGCGCCGGTCAGCGAGAGCTCGCTGGACCCGTGCACCGCGAACGACATCTGGCGCATCACGATGAACGGCCCGATCAGTCCGCCGAGCAGTGCCAGCAGCGCTGCCGCCAGCACGGCCTGCTGGACGAAGTCGCGGCTGAGCAGGTCCGCGGTGAGCGTGGGGTTGAAGAACTCACTCATGGAAATGGCCGCTCGCGTGCTCGGAGTTGTCCACGCATGCGCCGTCCTGGCCGACCACGACGTACTGGCCGCCGATCCGGGCGACCTGGATGTCGGCGCGGTACAACGCGGACAGCGTCTCGGACGTCATGACCTCGTCGACGGTGCCGATCCGGAAGCGCCCGTCCACCAGGTACAGCACCCGGTCCACGTAGGGCAGCACGGGATTGACCTCGTGGGTGACGAACAGGACGGCGGTGCCGGCGTCCTTGCGGCGCTGGTCGATCAGGCTCGACACGAGTTTCGCGTTGGCCGGGTCGAGGTTGAGCAGCGGTTCGTCGCACAGCAGCAGGGCGGGGTCGGAGGCCAGGGCCTGCGCGATCCGGACCCGTTGCAGTTCGCCGCCCGACATCACCGACACGGGGACGTCGGCCAACCGGGCTCCGTCGACCTGGCTCAGGGCCCGGGTCACCACGGCGCGGCGCTGTGCCCGCTTCCGCGGTCCGGCGAAACCCCAGCGGTGTCCGTCGCAGCCGAGGCCGACCAGATCACGGCCGCGCAGCGTCAGGCCGGTGTCCAGCGAGCGGTGTTGCGGTACATAGCCGATGGCGCCGGTGGTGGTCATCCGGCCCGCGGTCAACGGTTGTTGGCGCAGCAGGACCTTGAGCAGTGACGTCTTGCCGGTGCCGTTCGGGCCGAGCACCGCGATGAACTCGCCGCGGCGCACCGTCAGATCCAACCGGTCCCACAGCACGCGGTCGCCGAATGACAATCGCGCACCGGTCAGCTCGGCGACCGCCGTGGTGGGCGTGGGATCGGAAGGCACGGCTACAAATTATCCCGGCTTATCGGGCCGCTACGGGTGCGGTGTCCAACTGGTGTGCCAGTGCCTCGGCGGTCTGGCGCTGCCAGGTCAGGAAGTCCTGTCCGGCCGGCAGCGTCTCGGTGACCTCGACGATGGGCAGCGCGGCTTTCCGGGCGGCGTCCTGCAGTTGCTTGGTCACGGCCGTCTCGGTCTGCTTGTTCACCACCAGCGCGTCGACCTTGTGGCCGTTGATGAGGTCCAGCACCGCGGCGACGTCTGCCGGGGCGGGGTCGTGGCCTTCTTCGGCGGCGGTGGCGAAGCCGTGCGGGGTGCTGTCGACGACGCCCGCGGTGGACAGCAGGTAGTGCGCGACGGGTTCGGTGGAGACCACCGCGGCGCCGGGGTGCTTCTGCCCGATGGCGCGTTCGGTCGCGGCGATGGCGTCGGTCTGCTTGCCGAATTCCGCGGCATTGGCCCGGTAGGCGTCGGCGTGCGCGGGATCGGAGCCGGCCAGGTCGTCGGCGATCTTGGCGGCGACGGCCTTGGCCACGGCCATGTTGTAGAAGACGTGCTCGTTGGCCTCACCGGGCGCACTGTGCGGCAGCAGCGAGTAGGCGTCCACGGTGGTGACGTTCTTGTGGTTCTTCAGGACGTCGTCGGCCCAGTGGTCGTAGCCGCCGCCGTTGATGACGACCAGGGCGGCGTCGGCGATGGCCGCGGCGTCGGCGGGGGTCGCCTCGTAGGAGTGCGGGTCGTTGACGTCGCTGGTGAGAATGGCCTTGACCTCGGCGTGCCCGCCGGCCACCGCCGTGGCCACGCTGCCCCAGACGTTGGTGGTGGTGACCACCTTTGAAGAGCCGGTGGCGTGCCCGGAGTCGCCTTGTGAACCGCAGGCGGCCAGCCCGGTTACGGAGGCCAGCGCGGTGAGGGCGGACAGTGCGATGAGCCGGGTCCGGGTCATGTGTGCTCCTGCGGATTAGTGTTAATGAAAACCGTTTGCAATAAATCTAGTGCACCGTTGGCTCGCGGCGCGAATCGGATGCGCTAGCGTCACCAACATGCCGAGGAGTCCCAACCCGAGGCGTCGGGCCACGCTGGCCTCACTGGCTGCCGAGCTGAAGGTCTCGCGCACCACGATTTCCAATGCCTACAACCGGCCGGACCAGCTCTCCCCAGAGCTCCGTGAGCGGGTACTGGCTGCCGCCAGGGAGATGGGTTATCCCGGTCCCGACCCGGTGGCGCGCTCTCTGCGCACCCGCAAGGCCGGCGCCTTCGGGCTCATCATCACCGAGTCGCTCAACTACTCGTTCCGCGACCCGGCGGCGCTGGATTTCGTTGCCGGACTTGCCGAGTCATGTGAGGAGGCCGGGCAGGGCCTGCTGCTGGTGGCGGCCGGGCCGAACCGGTCGGTCGAAGACGGCGCCGCGGCGGTGCTGTCCGCCGGGGTCGACGGGTTCGCGGTCTACGCCGCATCTGACGACGATCCATACCTACCGGTGGTGCAGCAGCGTGGCGTGCCGATCGTCGTCGTCGACCAGCCGAAGGACCTGCAAGGGGCATCCCGGGTCTGCATCGACGACCGGGCGGCCATGCGCGGCATCGCGGAATATGTTGTCGGCCTTGGGCATCGGGAGATCGGCGTGCTGACCATGCGGCTCGGCCGGGACTGGCCCCACGGCGACGCGCAGTCGGCCATCGCGGATCCCGAGCGGCTCACCTCGCGGCATTTTCACGTGCAGTGCGAACGCATTATCGGGGTGCGTGACGCGATGGCCGCCGCCGGCCTGAATCCCGATGCCCTCACGGTGGTCGAGACGTTCGAGCACCTGCCGAGTTCCGGCGGGGCCGCGGCTGCCGTTGCGCTGCAAGCCAATCCGCGCATCACGGCGCTGATGTGCACCGCTGACGTCTTGGCTTTGTCGGCGATGGACCATCTGCGGTCGCGCGGCATCTACGTGCCGGGTCAGATGACCGTCACCGGATTCGACGGCGTCCCCGAAGCACTCGCCCGCGGGCTGACCACCGTGGCCCAGCCGAGCCTGGAGAAGGGCCGGCGGGCCGGATACCTGCTGAACAATCCGCCGCGGTCCGGCATCCCGGTCATCGAGGTGCTCGACACCGAACTGGTCCGCGGCCGCACCTCGGGGCCGCCTGCCTAGCCGGCGCGGCGTGCCGCGAGATACGCCAACGCCTCCGCGACGTCCTCGGGGGAGTCGATGCGGTACTGCGCGGCCGTCGGTCCCGGGCCGACCTTCACGCCGACGTCGCCGTCGCGCAGCCGGGCGAAGGCCTTCTCGTCGGTGACGTCGTCGCCCAGGTACACCACCGCGCTCACGCCGTCGCGCTCGCGCAGTAGGTCGATGGCCGAGCCTTTACTGGTGGTGATCACCGCGAACTCCAGTACCGCCTTGCCCTCGGTGGTTTCGGCGGGCCACGCCGTCCCGGCCGTGCGTGCGGCCGCCAGAGCGGCCTCGCCGTCGTCGGCTGAGGCGTTCCGGATGTGAAGGGCGACGCTGGCCGGCTTTGTCTCGACTTTCACGCCCGGGTATCGACTTGCGATCTCGGTGAGCGAATCGACGATGCGGGCCAGCAGAACGCCGTCGACCGCTTGCGTGAATCCGTCGTCGAACTCGGCGCCATGACTGCCCACCAGTTGCACCGATGCCGGCATGCCGGAAAGTTCGCGTAGGACCTGCAGCGCGCGGCCGGACACCAGCGCGACGAACGTGTCAGGGAGCGCCGCCAGATTCAGCACCGCGGCAGACCCGGCGGGCAAGGCTCGCGCGTCGGCAGGGTTGTTGACGATCGGCGCCAAGGTGCCGTCGAAATCGGAGGTGACGAGCAGGCGGGGCGTGGCGGCGACTTTGTCGAGCGCCGCGATCAGATCAGCCGGGAGCACCGGTCAGATTTTAGGGTGCTCCCCGTCGCCGATCAGCAGTCGGACCGCCAGATCGAGCCGCTTGCTCACGTCGGTGGCCGACGCGCGCCTGGTCAGCCAGGCGAGCAGGTTCGACAGCCACACATCGGAGATGACGCGGGCGATGTGGTACTGGTCCTCGGTGGGCTCGCCGTCGCTCATGGCGCGGGCGAACATCGAGTCCATGAGCTTTCCGACGTGATCAACCTCACCGGCCGCGGAGGCGTCGGCGAACACGAAAGCGCGCGTCATGGCCTCGGTCAGCAGCGGATTGCGCTGCATGGACCGGTTCAGCTTGCTGACCATCACGCTGAGTCGCTGATACGGGGTGCCGCCGGTGAGCGAGGCGCGGTCGGTCTTGGCATCGATGCGCTCGAACTCACGACCCAGCGCGGACACCAGCAGGTGCACCTTGGATGGGAAGTAGCGGTACAGCGTGCCCACGGCGACGTCGGCGCGTTCGGCCACCGCACGCATCTGAACTGCCTCGTAACCCCCCTTGGAGGCGATTGCCAGGGTGGCATCGAGGATGCGTTTGCGGCGCTCGCGCTGAGCTTCGGAACCGAGCTCAGATTCGGTGAGTACGGCCATGTTTGTCACCTCCCGCGGGCGAACGGTGGAAACGGAGTCGGGTGTTGCTGGCAGGGTTGTCTCGCGGGCCATGCGGCCATCAACTCCTTCGGGTAGCGCAGTGGGTGAAAACGATACGCAAAGTGATCGGTAATTTCCCACCTCCAGGCGCCCCGGGACACCCGAGTGTCCTGCTCAAATGGCGATCGACTTGACGTCTGATTGCTGTCACCATTAGAACACGTTCTAGTGAGAAGCGTGTTCTTCTCGCCCAAACGCTAGGAGCGCACGGTGTCCATCACTTCCACAACTATCGACTCCGAGCGGGCCGAGGTCCGCGAAATGGTCCGTAGCTGGGCTGTCGCGTCGGGTTCCATCGCCGCGGTCCGGGCTTTGGAAGCCGGAGCGGGGGGTTCCGCTGATTCTTGGCGGGGCCCCTACGACGGTCTGGTCGAACTAGGGACCTTCGGCGTCGCGGTCTCCGAGGACCTCGGCGGCGCCGGCGGATCCATTGCCGATTTGTGCGTGATGGTCGACGAGGCCGCCGCCGCGCTCGTTCCCGGCCCGGTGGCCACGACCGCCCTGGCAACTCTGGTGATCACCGACGCCGCGCTGCTCGAGGCGCTGATCTCCGGTGAGCGCACCGCCGGCTTGGCGCTGAACTCCGACATCGTCTTCGACGGCCAGTCCGCCACCGGTACCGCCAAGTTCGTGCTGGGCGCCCTGCCCGACGGCCTGCTGATCCTGCCGGCAGACAACGGGGCGAGCGGAGCGACGGGAAGACATGATGTCTGGCTGCTGGTCGACGCCACTGCGCCCGGCGTCACCGCCACGCCGCTCGAGGCCACCGACTTCTCCCGCCCCCTGGCCCGCGTCGAGCTCAATGGTGCCGCGGCGACCGTCGTCGATGCTCCGGTGGCCGACCTGGCCGTGACCGTGCTGGCCGCCGAGGCTGCGGGTCTGGCCCGCTGGCAGCTGCAAACAGCCGCCGACTACGCCAAGGTGCGTGAGCAGTTCGGCAAGCCGATCGGCAGCTTCCAGGCCGTCAAGCACATGTGTGCAGAGATGCTGCTGCGGTCGCAGCAGGTTGCCGTCGCGGCGAGTGACGCCGCCGAGGCCGCAGTGGACGGGGATGCGACGCAGCTGTCCATCGCCGCCGCCGTGGCTGCCGCGGCTGCCATCGACGCCGCGAAACGCAATGGGCGCGACTGCATTCAGGTGCTCGGTGGTATCGGCTTCACCTGGGAGCACGACGCTCACCTGTACCTGCGCCGCGCGTATGCCACCGCCCAGATCCTCGGTGGACACGGCAGCTGGTTGCGCCGCGTCGCCGCGCTGACCCGCTCGGGCCTGCGCCGTCAGCTGCACGTCGATACCGGTGAGGCGGAGACGATCCGTCCCGAGATCGCCGCCGTGGTCGCCCAGATCGCCGCGCTGCCCGTCGAGAAGCACCAAGCGGCGCTGGCCGAAGCCGGATTGATGGCGCCGCACTGGCCCGCGCCGTACGGTCGCGCCGCGTCGCCCGGTGAGCAATTGGTGATCGACGACGAACTGAGCGCGGCAAGCGTTGTGCGCCCGGACATTTCGATCGGTTGGTGGGCCGCGCCGACCATTCTCGGCCACGGCACGCCCGAGCAGATCGACCGCTTCATCCCCGGCACGCTGACCGGCGACGTGTACTGGTGCCAGCTGTTCAGTGAACCGGGTGCCGGCTCTGACCTCGCGGCCCTGCGGACCAAGGCCATCAAAGTTGACGGCGGCTGGAAGCTGACCGGCCAGAAGGTGTGGACCTCCAACGCACACCGGGCCAACTGGGGAATCTGCCTGGCGCGCACCAACCCTGACGCGCCGAAGCACAAGGGCATCACCTACTTCGTCGTCGACATGAGTTCGCCCGGCATCGACATCCGTCCGCTGCGTGAGATCACCGGCGAGGCGCTGTTCAACGAGGTGTTCCTGGACGACCTGTTCGTGCCGGACGACTGTGTGATCGGCCCTGTTGACGGCGGCTGGGCGTTGGCCCGCACCACGCTGGCCAATGAGCGCGTCGCCATGGCTGCCGGTGGCGCCCTGGACAAAGGCATGGAGCACCTGCTGGAGGTGCTCGGCGACCGTGAGCTGGACGCCGCCGACGCGGAACGCCTTGGCGCACTGATCGTTGCAGCCCAAGTCGGTTCGCTGCTGGACCAGTTGACGGCGCAGATGGCCGTCGGCGGCCACGATCCGGGCGCTCCGTCGAGCGTGCGCAAGCTCATCGGCGTGCGCTACCGCCAGGCGCTGGCCGAGACGATCATGGATGCGCACGACGGTTCGGGTATCGAGGATTCGCCGGACGTCCGGTACTTCCTCAACACCCGCTGCCTGTCGATCGCCGGTGGCACCGAACAGATTCTGCTCACCGTGGCCGGTGAGCGCCTGCTGGGCCTGCCGCGCTAGCGGCCCCTGCTCCGTCACCGCCGCATGCGGTGTGCGCCGGCGACGATGGCGTCGTGCAGCGCGACCTCGGCTTCGGAGGGTGTGGTGCGTCGGCGTAGCAGGACGAATTCCAGGTGCCCCAGGTTCGGTAGCCTGGCGTCATTGATCGGCTGCAGACCTTGCGGCAGAACGGATTCGGAATGCGCGATGATGCCGAGTCCGGCAAGCGCCGCGGCCTGTAGGCCGAGCAAGCTATCGCTGACGCACGCGATGCGCCAGCTGCGGCGCTCGCGTTCCAGTTCGCGTAGGGCGATGTGCCGGGTCAGGCTCGGCGGTGGATAGGTCACGATCGGTACCGGGTCGGTGACGTCGGTCAGGCCCGGTCGGCCGGCCCAGACGAGGCGGTCTCGCCACAACAGTTCGCCGTGTTGTTCGCCGGGCAGCCGTTTGGCGACCATGAGGTCCAATTCGCCTGCGGCCATTCGGTTCTTGAGGTTCTCGCTCAGGCCCACCACCAGTTCCAGGTCGACGCCGGGATAGGACTGCCGGAACTCGACCAGCACGTCGGAGAGCATCCGGCCCACCAGATCGTCGGAGGCGCCGAGGCGGATCAGGCCCGTGGGTTGTGATTCGGAGAAGTACCGGTCGGCCTTGGCTTGTGCGTCCAGGATGTCGTGCGCGAAGCCGACCATTGCCGCGCCGTCGGCGGTGAGGGCCAGATTGCGGGTATCGCGCCGAAACAACTCGCGGCCCACGGCCTGTTCCAGACGGGCGATGTGGCCGCTCACCGTTGACTGGCGGAGCCCCAGGAGCCGCCCAGCCGCGGTGAATCCGCCGGCCCGCTCGACCGCAAGGAAGGTGCGCAGCAACTCGGGATCCAGCATTTAATCACGATATCCGTTTATAGATATCGAATCTATCGGCTGGAGAAATGAGTTGCGGTAGCAGTACGTTTGTCCGGTGAATCTGCTCGCCAAGCTCCGTATCGACGGCTTCCTCCTCGGGCTGTTCGCCGCGATGTCCGTCGGTGTGCTGCTTCCGGCCCGCGGCGACGCCGGCGCGGCCGTCGAGACCGCGACCAAGGTTGCGATCGCCGTGTTGTTCCTGCTGTACGGCACCCGGCTGGAGCCGCGCGAGGCGCTCGAAGGGCTCAAGCACTGGCGGCTGCACACCACGGTGCTGGCCGCGACGTTCGTGCTGTTCCCGCTGCTCGGACTGGCGATGAAGATGCTGGTGCCGTCGGTCCTGACCGACGATCTCTACACCGGAATGCTGTATCTGTGCCTGCTGCCGTCGACGGTGCAGTCGTCCATCGCGTTCACCTCGATCGCTCGGGGCAACGTCGCGGCGGCCGTCGTGAGCGCGTCGGCGTCGAACCTGTTGGGCATCTTCCTCACCCCGCTGTTGGTGACGTTGTTGATGCAGACCACCGGCGCCGCCACGGTTTCGGCGAACTCGATCCTGGAGATCGTGGTGCAACTGCTGCTGCCGTTCGTCGCCGGTCAGCTGCTGCGGTCCAAGCTGCACCGCGTGTTGTCCCACACCACGCTCACCAAAGTCGTCGACCGCGGCTCGGTCTACCTCGTCGTGTATGCGGCGTTCAGCGCCGGTATGGCCGAACACATCTGGACGGGAATGAAGGTCACCGACGTGCTCGCGGTGATCGCCGTCAGCGTGGTGCTGCTGGCGGTGGTGCTCGGCACCACGGCAGGGGTGGCACGGCTGTTGAAGTTCGACCGTGCCGACCGCATCGTGATCATCTTCTGCGGATCGAAGAAGAGCCTCGCGACCGGATTGCCCATGGCGACCGTGCTGTTCGCCGGTCACCCCGTGGGTCTGATCGTGTTGCCGCTGATGATCTTCCATCAGATTCAGCTGATCACGTGCGCGATGCTGGCCGGGCGCTGGGGACGGCAGGCCGCCGCCGAAACCGAGCGGCGAGAACTCGCGGTCGCGCAGAGCTGAACCTGCGCGTCACACCCCGAAAACCCGGGCCGCGTTGCTGCCGAGATAGAGGTCGCGGGCCTCATCGTCGAGGCCGAGCTCGTCCAGCCGTTCCAGGCAGCGCTGCGCGGACAGCATCGGCCAGTTGGTCCCGAAAAGCACTCGGGTGCGGCCGGATCCGCGTAGATAGTCCACCAGCGCCGGGGGTAGCCGATGCACGGCGTAAGCCGAGGTGTCGAGGTAGAAGTTCGGAAACTTCTTGGCCAGGAACAGGACTTCGTCCATCCACGGTGCGCCGACATGGCCACCGATGACCACCAGTTCGGGGAATTCGAGAAGCACCGTCTCGAGGTAGGGGATCGGCCGGCCAGGCTCGGAAGGACACAGTGGACCGGTGTGCCCGATCTGTGTGCAGAACGGGATACCCAGTTCGGCGCAGGTCTGGAGCAATGGGTAGTAGCGCCGGTCATTCGGCGGCAGGTTCCACAGCCATGGGACGACGCGCAGCGCCACCATGCCCAGATCGGTGACCGCACGGCGTAATTCGCGAACGGCCTCGACCGGTCGATTCAGATCCACGGAGGCGACGCCGGCGAACCGGTCCGGGTGTGCCCGGACGTGCGCCGCCGTCTCGTCGTTGTCGATCAGTGCGCCATAGGGGCCGACCCACGCGCACAACAGCGACTTCTCGACACCCGCGTCATCCATCGCCTTCAGCGTGACGTCGATGGGTAGCGCAGGCAGGTCGTCTTGGCGGGTCCAGCGCAGCAGCGGCCGCAGCCATGGCTGGCGCATGAACAACTCGTTCGGCTGCTGGGCCCACGCGTCGATCACTCGTGTCATATCCCAATTACTTCACTAGTGAAGTAATAATGCAAGAGTGGTTTCGAAGAACAGGTCGCCGGCGGGCCGCCGGCGCGCGTATTTCCATCTGCAGACGGTGGCGCAGCGGCTGCGCACCACCGCCGACCGGTTGTTCCTCGAAGCGGCAGGCATTTCGACGGCACAGGCCGCGGCGCTGACACTGATCGTGAGTAATGCCGGATGCCGTCAGTCGCTCATCGCGGCGCAGCTCGGCCAGCGCGAGTCCGCGGTCACGGCGATGGTCGGGCGCCTCGAGAAGGCCGGGTTCGTCGAGCGCAGGACGAGCGAGAGCGACGGTCGCGCCTGGGAGTTATGGCCGACCGAATTCGGGACCGACGCGCTCCGACGCCTCGATGCCGCGCTGGCGACCGTCAATGGGTACGTCGATCAAGCCATCGGCGCGGACGGCATGAACGAATTCGTCGACGCGTTGCAGCGCCTGGGGGATCTGCTGGACGCGGCAGATCGTCGAAACTGAACGTGACGGCCAAGAAATCGCGAAAGTTCGCGATGTCCTTCACGTTCGGCAGCAGGATCAGTAGTGAGTCGTTGCGCAGGCCGTCGGCGTCGTGAGGTTCACGCCGGGGTAGGTGACCTGAATATCCGCGCACGCAATGAAATTGGCTTCGGTATTCGGTCGGCCGGTCCGCACGTCGAGCGTCTGCGAGGTGCCGTCGACCAGGAACTCTTCGAACGAGCCGCCGCCGTTGAAGGTGACCGACACCAGCGCGCTGTTCTGCGACTTGAGCTGCCGCGAGTTGACCGGCCCGTTCCACGAGCCGCGGTTGACGGGTGGCGCACCCGTCGGTGCGCTGTACGAGACATCTTGGTACACATCGCGATTGGAGCTGCGCAGCGTGATGTTCTCGCGCGCCCAGGTGCCGGGCGGCAGCGGCACCGGGTCGCCGCCGACCACCAGGTTGGAGGCGGTGTTGAACGTGCAGGTGGTGCCCGCACAGTTCGCAGTCACGTGGATCTGAATCTTGGTGCCGTCGTCGACAGGCACGAAAGCGTCGGCCGAATTGACCGCGGCAGCAGCCGTCACGGGGGACATGAGGGCGGTCGCGGTCAGCACAGCGGCCGCACTTGCTGCAGTAAGCCGGTTCACAGTCAAGAAACTAATCCGTTCGCTACTCGTCGTAGGTGACTTCGACGGAATCCGTCTTCGGCACCGCTTGGCAACCCAGGATGAGGCCCTCCTCGAGGTCGGACGGCTCCAACACGTCGTTGATCGCCATGTCGACGTCGCCCTTCTTCATCAGGACCGCACAGGCTCCGCAGTGTCCCTCGCGGCAGGAGAACGGTGCGTCCAGTCCCTTGTCGAGCAGCACGTCGAGCAGCACGGCATTGCGCGGCCACCGCAGCTCGTGCGTCTCACCGTCGAGCGTGACGATCGCGGTGGCCGGGCCCTCATCGCTGTCATCTTCGGCCAGTACGACAGCCGCGAACGGGTCGGAGTCCAGTGACTGGAACACCTCGAGGTGGACGTTCTCCCTGGCGGCGCCGGATTTGAGCAGCGCCTCTTCGGCGGCGGCCATGAACGGCCCCGGGCCGCAGATGAAGGTCTCGCGCTCGGCGTATGGCGCCAGCTGGGTGGCCAGGATGCTCGGGTTGGGCAGGCCCTGCACCGACTCCAGCCAGTGCACGACGGACAGCCGCTCGGGGTGCAGCGAGGTCAGCTCGCGCAGCGCCTTGCTGAAGATCACCGACTTCTCGTCGCGGTTGGCGTAGAACAGCGTCACCTTGCCGGTGCCCTCGGACAGGGCGGACTTGAGGATCGACAGCATCGGGGTGATGCCGCTACCGCCGGCGAGCAGTAGGAAGTCGGTGTCCAGGTTCTTGGGCACGAAGTTGCCGGACGGTGCCAGCACGTGGATCCGCATACCCACGTGCGCGTTGTCGCACAGCCAGTTGGACGCGTAGCCGTCCGCGGTGCGCTTGACCGCGACGGTCAGTGCCTCGTCGGCATACGGCGAGCTGCACAGCGAGTAACAACGGGCGACCGACCCGGTGCGGGTACTCGGGACACGCAGCGTCAGGAACTGACCGGGGGAGTACTTCAGCCGGTCGGGCGGGATCACAGGGTCGCCGGCGCCGTTCGGCGCCGCGAACACCAACACGCGCGCGTCCGCGGTCTCGGTGACGACGTCGGCCACCACAAGTTCCAGCACGTGGCTGCCCAGCGGCTCGTCCACACCCATCACCCTTCTTTCAATCCGGCCAGTGGTCGGTAACTAGAACAGGTTATAGATGGCCACTTTTGTGGGTCTACCTGCTGCAGGACTACCGTGCTCGACACAAATCGTAACGTGTTCTAATCTTCTGTCTAGACGACCACTCTCTGGAGGCAACCCGTGACGTCCATTGAACAACGCGACGTGCAGACCGTGCTGGCCGGTATTGACGACCTGTTGCCGGCGCTGCGTGAACGCGCACAGTTAACCGAGGACCTGCGCCAGGTGCCGCAGGAGTCTATCGACAGTCTGAACGAGATCGGCTTCTTCAAGCTGCTGCAGCCCGCCCAGTGGGACGGTCTGGAGGCTGACCCCACGCAGTTCTACGAGGCGGTCCGCCGCATCGCCAGCGCCTGCGGCTCCACCGGTTGGGTCGCTTCGATCATCGGCGTCCACAACTGGCACCTGGCCCTGTTCGATCAGCGGGCACAGGAAGACGTCTGGGGCGACGACGCCAGCGTTCGCATCTCGTCGTCCTACGCTCCGATGGGCGCGGGCGTCGTGACGGAGACCGGCGACGGCTACATCGTCAACGGCGCGTGGAACTGGTCCTCCGGCTCGGAGCACGCCACCTGGGCGTTCCTCGGTGGCCCCGTGATCAAGGACGGTCGCCCGGTCGACTTCGGCAGCTTCCTGATCCCGCGCACCGAATACACCATCGACGATGTGTGGAACGTGGTCGGCCTGCGTGGCACCGGCAGCAACACCATCGTGGTCAAGGACGTGTTCGTGCCGCGGCACCGCTTCCTGTCCTACAAGTCGATGAACGACGGCACCGCCGGCGGCTACCTCACCAACACCGCCCCGGTCTACAAGATGCCGTGGGGCACCGTGCACCCCACCACCATCTCGGCACCGATCGTCGGTATGGCGTACGGCGCCTACGAGGCGCACGTCGAGCACCAGGGCAAGCGGGTCCGTGCCGCGTTCGCCGGTGAGAAGTCCAAGGACGACCCGTTCGCCAAGGTCCGCATCGCCGAGGCTGCCAGCGACATCGACGCCGCCTGGCGTCAGCTGATCGGCAATGTCGGAGACGAGTACGCACTGCTGGTCGCAGGCAAGGAGATCCCGTTCGAGCTGCGGGCCCGCGCCCGTCGTGACCAGGTGCGCGCCACCGGTCGCGCCATCGCGTCGGTCGACCGGCTCTTCGAGGCCGCCGGCGCCACCGCCCTGGCCAACGGCACTCCGCTGCAGCGCTTCTGGCGTGACGCCCACGCCGGTCGCGTGCACGCTGCCAACGAGCCCGAGCGCGCCTACCTGATCTTCGGCAACAACGAATTCGGTCTGCCGCCCGCAGACACCATGGTCTAGGAACTATCGAGCAATGACTGTGACAACAGAAGCGTCGATCAAGGCCCTCGGCTACATGCGCATCGAGGCCACCGATGTGGCGGCCTGGCGCGAGTTCGGGCTCAAGGTGCTCGGCATGATGGAAGGCGAAGGCACCAACCCTGACGCGCTCTACCTGCGGATGGACGACGTCGCGGCTCGCCTGGTGATCGTGCCGGGTGAGAAGGACCGGCTGCTGGCCCCGGGCTGGGAGGTCGCCGATGCGCCTGCCCTCGAGCAGGTGAAGGAAAGCCTGACCGCCCACGGTGTCGCGTTCACCGAAGGCACCAAGGACGAGCTGCTCGACCGCAAGGTCGAGGGCATGATCAGCTTCCAGGATCCGGCCGGCAACACGCTCGAGGTGTTCTACGGCATCCAGTACCTGGGTCGTCGCTTCGTCAGCCCTTACGGCCACAAGTTCGTCACCGCTGAGCAGGGTCTCGGTCACGTCGTCCTGACCTGTGACGACGATGCCGCGGCGCAGGCGTTCTACCAGGACGTCCTGGGCTTCCGGCTGCGTGACTCGATGCGGCTGCCTCCGCAGATCGCGGGCCGTCCGGCCGATGGCGATCCGGTGTGGCTGCGCTTCTACGGCTGCAACCCGCGGCACCACGCGCTGGCGTTCATGCCGATGCCCAACCCGACGGGCATCGTGCACCTCATGGTCGAGGTGGAGAACTCCGACGACGTCGGCCTCTGCCTGGACCGCGCCAACCGTAAGAAGGTCAAGATGTCGGCCACCCTCGGCCGGCACATCAACGACAAGATGCTGTCCTTCTACATGAAGACGCCGGGTGGCTTCGACATGGAATTCGGTTGCGAGGGACTGGAAGTCGAGGACGAGAACTGGATCGCCCGCGAGAGCGTCGGCATCAGTCTCTGGGGCCACGATTTCAGCGTCGGGTTCAAGTAGGCGCGCGCGGCATGACCCAGACACCGCAGATCGACCCGCGCACATTCCGCAATGTGCTCGGTCAGTTCTGTACCGGCATCACCGTCATCACCACCGTGAATGACGGTGTGCCGGTAGGTTTCGCCTGCCAGTCGTTCGCCGCGCTGTCGCTGGACCCGCCGCTGGTCCTGTTCTGCCCGACGAAACACTCGCGGGCCTGGAAGGCCATCGAGGCCAGCGGCAAGTTCTGCGTCAACATGCTGCACGAGAACCAGCAGCACGTCTCGGCGCAGTTCGGCTCGAAAGCCGAGGACAAGTTCGCCGGTATCGATTGGCGCCCTTCGGAATTGGGTTCGCCGGTGCTCGACGGCACGCTTGCGCACATCGACTGCACGGTGCACTCGGTGCACGACGGCGGCGACCATTTCGTGGTGTTCGGTGCGGTGCAGTCGATGTCCGAACCTCAGGCCATGAAGCCGCGTCCGCTCTTGTTCTACCGCGGCGAGTACACCGGGATCGAGCCGGACAAGAACACCCCGGCGCACTGGCGCGATGATTTGGAAGCGTTCCTGACCACGGCGACCGAGGACACCTGGCTATAGTCGCGCCATGAGTGCGCCGATCCGGTCCGGATTGCGTCGGGTCGTCCTGGCTTCCATGGCCGGCACCGTCGTGGAGTGGTACGAGTTCTTCCTGTACGGCACCGCTGCCACGATCGTGTTCAGCAAGGTGTTCTTCGGGCAGAGCGGCAGTGACCTCGACGCCATCTTCGCGGCCTTCGTCACCTACGCGGTGGGCTTCGTGGCACGCCCGCTCGGTGGTGTGGTGTTCGGCCACTTCGGCGACAAGTTCGGCCGCAAGACGCTGCTGCAGTTCTCGCTGCTGCTGGTCGGCGCATCCACCTTCCTGATGGGCTGCCTGCCCACTTATGGCCAGATCGGCTACTGGGCTCCGGCCCTGCTGGTGGTGCTGCGGTTCATCCAGGGCTTCGCGGTCGGCGGCGAATGGGGCGGCGCCGTGCTCCTGGTCGCCGAGCACAGTCCCGCGCCGAGCCGCGGATTCTGGTCCAGCTGGCCGCAGGCCGGGGTGCCGGTGGGCAACATCCTGGCCACCGTCGTGCTCCTCACGTTGACCGGGACGTTGCCCGAGTCGGCGTTCCTGTCCTGGGGCTGGCGGGTGGCGTTCTGGCTGTCGGCGGTGGTGGTTCTGGTCGGTTACTACATCCGGGCCAAGGTCACTGATGCCCCCATTTTCGTTGCCGCGCAACAGGAAGCGGAACAGATGAAGGCATCGTCGCTGAGCGTCATCCAGGTGCTCCGGTACTACCCGGGCAAGGTGCTGACCGCCATGGGGCTGCGGTTCGCCGAGAACATCATGTACTACCTGGTGGTGACGTTCTCGATCACTTACCTGAAAGTGCATGCGGGCGTGAGCACTTCGCTGATCCTGTGGTATCTGCTGGTGGCCCACGCCGTGCACCTGGTGGTAATACCGTTGGTGGGCAAGCTTTCTGACCGCATCGGCCGCCGGCCCGTCTACCTGATCGGGACGCTGCTCACCGCCGTCTGGGGCTTCGTGGCGTTCCCGATGATGGACAGCAAGCACTACTTCGTCATCATGAGCGCAATCACCGCCGGCCTGGTGGCGCACGCGTTCATGTACGCGCCGCAACCCGCTCTGATGTCGGAGATGTTCCCGACCCGCATGCGCTATTCCGGTGTGTCCCTTGGCTATCAGGTGACGGCGATCTTCGCCGGATCACTCGCGCCGATCATCGCGGTGCGGTTGCTGAAGGACTACCACTCGTCGGTGCCGATCGCGATCTATCTGGCCGGGGCCTGCGTGGTGACGCTGGTGGCGTTGGCGTTCGCGCACGAGACCAAGGGGATCGACCTGGCCGACGTGGATCGCGCGGACAGTGAGCGCGCCCTGGTCGGGTGAGTCAGGACTCGTCCTGCATCGCCGCTTCCCACAGCCCGCGGCCCAGTTCCGAGAGCTGCAGCGCAAGCTTCTCGACGCGTGCCGGAAAGGGGCCCCGTGATGCGTCCTTGATGGCCTTCAACACCATCGACTCGGCGCTGAGGATCTCGTAGTCGGCCTTCAGGTCCGGGTCTTCGGGGACGGTCTCGACCAACCCGAGGGCCAGCAGGTGGCTGACGTACTGCGGCACCATCTGCGGCAGCGCGACGTTGGCGGTGCGGCCGATGAGGCACGCGTTCTCCAGGGTCGCGACGCTGCGGTTCCGCGGGTAGATGTTCACCAGCGGTGACGACTCGTTGTCGGACAGCGCACCGATGATGCGGGCCTCGTCGGCGACCAGCTGATCGAGCAGCCGGTGGTAGAGCTCGGTGCGGCCATCGGCGGTGCTCTGGTCGAGGGCGCGGTCGAGCAATCCGCCGAGCTTGCCGTGCAGGGACTGCGCGGCGGGCTGTTTCTGCTGTTTCTGCGGTGCCGGAGCGGGCGTGCGCTCGGGGGCCATCTCGATGGCTTCGACGGTGGTCTTGGTGGCGATCGCAATCTGCTCGCCACCCCAGGCGGCCAGCTTGAAACCGAACTTGGCGACGCCGAGGGCGCGGTTGGCCAGGCCGAGCGGGTCGAATCGCTTCGGGATCGCCAAACCCCCGCGCGGCGTCGAGATCGCGATGGCGATCTCACCGATGGGCGTGGACACCTTGATGCCGTGTCGTTCGAGGCCCTCGCGATTCACCGGTAAGTCGTCGGTAACTTCCGGTTCGGGGTTGTCGGTTTCCTGGGACATTGCGGACCGATGGTACCGGCCTGCTCCTTGATGTTGCCGTTTGTGTGGCAAACGCGACAGCTACCCCTGCCGGTAGGCGGCGAGCCAGGGGCCCAGCCGGCGCAGCGCTTCTTCGATGTCGGACTTCGGCCCGGCGAACGACAACCGCACGAACGATCCGCCGTGCTGGGTGTCGAAATCCACGCCGGGGGCGATCGCCAGACCGGTGTCGGCCAGGAGCTCCTCGCAGAACGTGAGCGAGTCCGTCGAGTACTTCGAGATGTCGGCGTACACGTAGAACGCACCATCGGCGGGTGCGAGTTTGTCGAGCCCCACCTCGGCCAGTCCGGTGAGCAGCAGCGACCGGTTCTCCGCATAGTGATGCACAAGTGAATCGGCTTCGGCGATGGCCTCAGGCGTGAACGCCGCGACGGCCGCGTACTGCGGCAGCGTCGGTGGGCAGATGGAGAAGTTGCCGGTCAGGCAATCGATGGCCCGGCGCAGCGGCTCGGGCACCAGCAGCCAGCCCAGCCGCCATCCGGTCATGGCGAAGTACTTCGAAAAGCTGTTCACCACAATGGCGTTGCGCGAGGTCTCCCAGGCGCAGCTGGTCGCGGGCGCCTCGTCGTAGACGAGGCCGTGGTAGAGCTCGTCGCTGATCAGCTGCACGGAGTTGTCGTCGCACCAGGTGGCGATGGCGGCCAGCTCCTCGGCCGGCAGCACGGTGCCGGTCGGGTTGTTCGGGCTGGCGATGATCAAGCCCTTCACCGGCGGGTCCAGTTGTTCCAACATGGAAATGGTTGGGTGGAAGCGGGTTTCGGGTCCGCACGGCACCTCGACGACCTCGCAGCCCAAGGCCGACAGAATGTTCCGGTAACAGGGATAGCCCGGGCTGGCGACGGCGACGCGGTCGCCGATGTCGAAGCACGACAGGAATGCCAGCAGGAAGCCGCCGGTGGATCCGGTGGTGATGACGACCGCGTCCGGCTCGACCTCGACGCCGTACCGGTCGAGGTACGACTTGGCGATGGCCTCACGCAGCTCAGGGATGCCGAGCGCGACGGTGTATCCGAGATTGTCGCCCGCCAGCGCCTCGGCGGCCGCCGCGCGGATGGGCGCCGGTGCCTGTGCGGCGGGTTGTCCCGCCGACAGGTTCACCAGGTCGCCGTGGCTGCGCTGGCGCTCGGCCGCGGCCAGCCACACGTCCATCACATAGAACGGTGGGATTCCCGCGCGCAGCGCTACCGGATTGGTCATGCTGTGACGTTAGACGAGGTAGAAGTCAGCCCAGCACTTCGGCTTCGAGGCGACGCAGGTGCTCCCGCGACGACCCGAGCAGCTGCGCACTGCCGTGCGCCCGCTTGAAGTAGAACTGGATGTCGCTCTCCCAGGTGATGGCGATGCCGCCGTGCATCTGGATCGCTTCGCCGGCAACGGCATTGAACGCCTCGGTGGCCATGTACCGGGCCAGCGACGCATTCGTGGGAGTCGGGTCGGCGATGGCGTCGTCGACGATCGAGCGGGCGGCCGACACCTTGACGTACAGGTCCGACATCCGGTGCTTGAGGGCCTGGAAGCTGCCGATCGGCCGGCCGAACTGCACGCGGTCCTTGGAGTAGGCGACGGTCAGGTCCAGGCAGCGGCTCGCGGCGGCCACCTGCTCGACCGCCATCAGGATGGCCGCGGTGTCGGCCAAGCCGGGGTCGGTGCCGAGAGCGGTGGCGCTGCCCGGGCTGACCGCGGCGAGCCGACGGGTCGGGTCCATGGCGGAGGCCGGGGTCACGGTGTTGTCGGTCCAGCGGCTCAGCTGGCCGTCCTGCACCGCGATGACCACGTCGGCGACGTCGCCGTTGATGACGTAGCCGGCGTCGAAAACGACGGTGCCGATGGAGGTTCCCTCGGCCAGGCCTTCCAGTGCCTCTTCCTCGCCGACGGCGAGCAGGGCCAGTTCGGCCAGTGTGGTGCCGAGCAGCGGCGTCGGGACCAGACCCTTGGCCAGCTCTTCGAGAACGACTGCGGCGTCGCCCAATTCGCCACCGGCGCCGCCGAGTTCTTCGGGCACGACCAGCGCCGCGGCGCCGACCTGCTCGCACAGCATCTGCCAGAGCTTCTCGTCGTAGCCCTTCTCGGACTCGATGGCGGCCCGCACGGCCTCAGGGCCCGCATGCTTCTCGACCAGCGCTGCGACGGTGGCGCGCAGCATCTCCCGTTCTTCGCTCACAGTCACAGTCCTTCCAGAACGCGGGTACGGTGCCACGCCGAGTCGCCCCACGCCGAGCGCAGCGCCTGTGTGCGCAGCAGCAACAGGGACAGGTCGTGTTCCTGGGTGAAACCGATGGCGCCGTGGGTCTGCAGCGACGAGCGGGCCGCCAACAGCGCGGCCTCGCCCGCGGCCACCTTGGCGGCGCTGACGTCGCGGGCCAGCGTCGGCGAACCGTCGGCAAGGGCCAGGGCGGCGCCGTAGACCAGCGGGCGGGCCAGCTCGACGGCGATGTGCACGTCGGCCAGCTTGTGCTTGATGGCCTGGTAGGAGCCGATCACGGTGCCGAACTGGGTGCGCTGCTTGGCATACGCGACAGCCATGTCGAGCATCGCCTGGCCGGCGCCGACCAGCTGCGCCGCGGTGGCCAGCGCGCCGAACTCGAAAGCCTTTGCGGTGTCGGCTGGTTGAGCCTCGCCGGTGGCGGTGACGTCGAACAGATGACGGGCCGGGTCGACGGACTGGTGCTGAGCGCCGATAGTGGCGTCCTGCACCTGACCTTCACCGGCCAGCAGGATCAGACCGGCGGTGTCGGCGTCGACGGCCCGCGGGGCCAGCGGCGGCAGGGCGACGGTGGCGATGAGCTCACCGGAAGCCAATTCTGCGGACCGCTTAGCTCCGGCTTCTGATGCCAGCAGCACAGGAGCCACCGCGATCGATTCGGTGACCGGACCCGGCACGGCCCAGTAGCCCAGACGCTCAAGGGCGACAACCAGATCCACCGGGTGTGCGCCGATGCCGTCGAACTCTTCCGGCACGTTCAGCGCGGTGACGCCCAGCTCAGCCAGGGTTGACCAGATCTTCCGGCCGGGAGCGGCGTCGGCCGCCTTCTCGACCCCGCCCCACGCCCGAACAGCGGCGGGCACGTCTGCCGCGCCCAGCGCGGCGTCGATGCTCGCAGCGAAATCGCGCTGCGACTCGTCCAATTCAAAGAACACGTGAACAATCCCTCTTATTTGCGGGGCAGGCCCAGCAGGCGCTCGGCGATGATGTTGCGCTGAATTTCGTTGGTACCGGCGTAGATCGGGCCGCCCAGGGCGAACAGCAATCCTTCGGTCCAGTGGTCGTACAGCTCGGCGTCGGCGCCGCGCAGGTCCAGTGCGGTCTGGTGCAGGGCGACGTCCAGGTCGGACCAGAACACCTTGGTCACCGAGGACTCGGCGCCCAGTTCGCCACCATTGGCGAGCCGGGTGACGGTGCCGAAGGTGTGCAGGCGGTAGGCCTGGGCCTTGATCCAGGCGTCGGCGACGCGCTCGGCGTAGGCCGGGTTCTGGTCGACCTTCCATTGCGCGACAAGGCGTTCGGCCGGGGCGACGAAGCGGGCCGGGCTGCGCAGGGACATGCCGCGCTCGTTGCTCGAGGTGCTCATGGCGGCGGTCCAGCCGCCATGCACCTGACCGATGACGTCCTCGTCGGGGACGAACACGTCGTCGAGGAAGATTTCACCGAAGCCGGTTTCACCGCCCAGTTGGGCGATGGGGCGGACCGTGATGCCCGGCGCCGTCAGGTCGAACATGAAGTAGGTGAGACCCTTGTGCCGCTGGGCTTGCGGGTCGGAGCGGAACAGACCGAAGCCGCGCTCGCCGAACGGGGCGCGCGAGCTCCAGATCTTCTGGCCGTTGAGCTTCCAGCCGCCGTCGACCTTGGTCGCGGTCGAGCGCAGGGAAGCCAGGTCGCTGCCGGACTCGGGCTCGGACCAGGCCTGGGCCCAGATCTCTTCGCCGGAGGCCATTTTCGGCAGCACGCGCTGCAGTTGCTCCTTGGTGCCGTGCGCGAACAGGGTCGGCGCCAGCATCGCGGTGCCGTTGGCGGAGGCCCGGCCGGGGGCACCGGCTTTGAAGTACTCCTCCTCGTACACCACCCACTGCAGCATGGTGGCGTCGCGGCCGCCGTACTCCTTGGGCCACGCGATGACCGACAGGCCGGCGTCGAAAAGTACCTTGTCCCAGACCCGGTGCTGCTCGAAGCCCTCGAGGGTGTCGTACGACTTGGTGGGGAACTTGTCCTTGTTGGACGCCAAGAAGTCGCGGACCTCGGCCCGGAATTCTTCTGTCTCGTCGTCGAATGTCAGGTCCATCTATCGACTCATCTCATCTCTCGAAGCGAAGGCTTGACCACTTTTCCTCCAGGGTTGCGCGGCAGGGCGTCCAGGAACGCCACCGATCGCGGGGTCTTGAAGTTCGCCAGATGTTCTTTGGTGTAGGTATGCGGACCGGGCTGCTGGGTGCCGTCGGATCCACTCATCGGAACTCCCTCTAACAAAGCAAGTGCTTGGTAGGTTAGCCTACAAGGGTGATAGAGGTCCAGACGTTCCGGGCCGAGGTCCGGCAATGGCTTGCCGACAACCTCGTCGGTGAATTCGCAGCTCTCAAAGGCCTTGGTGGCCCCGGTCGTGAGCACGAGGCATACGAAGAACGACGCGCATGGAACCAGCATCTGGCCGCGGCGGGGCTGACCTGCCTGGGCTGGCCGGAGGAGCATGGTGGCCGCGGCCTGTCGGTCGCGCACCGCGTCGCCTTCTATGAGGAGTACGCCAAGGCGGACGCCCCGGACAAGGTCAACCACCTCGGTGAGGAACTGCTCGGGCCGACGCTCATCGCGTACGGCACCGAAGAACAGAAGAAGCGCTTCCTGCCGAACATTCTCAATGTCACCGAGCTGTGGGCCCAGGGTTACTCCGAGCCCGGTGCCGGTAGCGACCTTGCCAACGTGTCGACGTCGGCTGAGCTCGTCGGCGACGAGTGGTTGATCAACGGTCAGAAAGTTTGGACCTCGCTGGCGCACTGGGCGCAGTGGTGCTTCGTGGTGGCCCGCACCGAAAAGGGCTCCAAGCGTCACCACGGCCTCTCCTATCTGTTGGTGCCGCTGGACCAACCGGGCGTCGAGATCCGCCCGATCGTCCAGCTGACCGGCGACTCCGAGTTCAACGAGGTGTTCTTCGACGACGCCCGGACCGAGGCGTCGCTCGTCGTCGGCGAGCCCGGACAGGGCTGGGGCGTGGCGATGGCGACCCTGACCTTCGAGCGCGGGGTTTCCACGCTGGGGCAGCAGATCCGCTACAAGCGCGAGCTCGAGGGCCTGATCGGCGTGGCCAAGACCACCGGCGCCATCGATGATCCGCTGATCCGCCACAAGCTGACGGAGTCGTGGACCGGCCTGCGGGCCATGCGGTCCTATGCGATGGCGACCATGGACGTCGAGCAGCCCGGCCAGGACAACGTGTCAAAGCTGTTGTGGGCCAACTGGCATCGTGAACTCGGCGAGATCGCCATGGAGGTTCAGGGCATGGCCGGTTTGACGCTGCCGGGTGGCGAGTTCGACGAGTGGCAGCGGCTTTTCTTGTTCTCGCGTTCGGACACCATCTACGGCGGGTCGAACGAAATTCAGCGCAACATCATCGCCGAGCGCGTGCTCGGCCTACCCCGAGAGGCCAAGGGCTGATGGATCTGTCTGTAGCTCCCACCGAGGTTGAGGGTCACGGCCTGCTGAAGGGCAAGGTCGTCCTGGTCACGGCCGCCGCCGGCACCGGCATCGGCTCGTCGACCGCGCGTCGTGCGCTTCTCGAAGGTGCCGATGTTGTGGTGTCGGACTACCACGAGCGTCGTCTGAACGAGACCCGCGACCAGCTGGCCGCACTCGGCCTGGGCAAGGTCGAGGCCGTCGTCTGCGACGTGACCTCCACCGAGGCTGTCGACGACATGATCACCGCGGCCGTCGAGAAGATGGGCCGGCTGGACGTGCTGGTCAACAACGCCGGTCTGGGCGGGGAGACCCCTCTGGTTGACATGACTGACGACGAGTGGGACCGCGTCCTCAACGTCACCCTCAACTCGGTCATGCGCGCGACCCGCGCGGCGCTGCGGTACTTCCGTGGCGTCGAGCACGGCGGCGTGATCGTCAACAACGCCAGTGTCCTCGGCTGGCGTGCGCAACACTCGCAGTCGCACTACGCCGCCGCCAAGGCCGGGGTGATGGCCCTGACCCGTTGCAGCGCAATCGAAGCCGTCGAGTACGGGGTGCGGATCAACGCGGTGTCCCCGAGCATCGCGCGGCACAAGTTCCTGGAGAAGTCGGCCGATGCCGCGCTGCTGGACCGGCTGTCCTCCGACGAGGCATTCGGCCGTGCCGCCGAGCCGTGGGAAATCGCCACCACCATCGCGTATTTGGCCAGTGACTACTCCAGTTACCTGACCGGTGAGATCATTTCGGTGTCGAGCCAGCGGGCGTAGTTTTCATCCGGCCGCGAGGTTCGGATATATGCCCTTGCCCGCCTAATTGGAGTAGCAGGAGATCATGAGCACGACACAGCTTGCCCTGGAGGGTATCCGGGTCATCGACATGACCCGCGTCTTCGCCGGCCCGATCAGCGCGCAGATACTGGGCGACCTCGGCGCTGACGTCATCAAGGTGGAGCGACCGGGCAGCGGTGACGAAGGGCGCGGTTACGGTCTTGCCTCGGTCGAGGGCAAGGATGGCAAGGACCTTCGCCAGTCCGGCTTCTTCACCGCGTCGAACCGCAACAAGCGGTCGATCACGGTCAACCACTCCAAGCCGGAGGGGCAGGACATCCTGCGTGCCCTGGTCAAGACCGCGGACATCCTGATCGAGAATTACAAGGTCGGCGACCTCAAGCGGTTCGGGCTGGACTACGAGAGCCTGAAGGCGATCAATCCTCGCCTCATCTATTGCTCGATCACCGGCTTTGGTCAGACCGGGCCGATGGCGGCGCGCGCGGGCTACGACGGGTTGTTCCAGGCGAGCGGCGGCATGATGGCCGTGACCGGAATCCCCGAAGGCCAGCCCGGCGCGGGTCCGGTGAAGGCCGGTCCGAGCCTGGTCGATTTCGTGACCGGCCACAACAGCGCCATCGCGATCCTCGCCGCGCTGAACCATCGCAACAGCACGGGCGAGGGCCAGCACATCGACATGGCGCTGCTTGACAGTTCCGTGGCGATGATCTGCCACATCATGCAGGACTATCTCATCAACGGCGTCCAGGCGGAGCGGCTGGGCAATGGCGGCAACGGCGGCGGCCCCGCTGACCTCATCCATGCGAGCGACGGCATGACGTACATAACGGCCGGCAGCGACGCCCACTGGCGGCGTATGTCGGAGTTGATGGGCCAGCCCGAGCTCTACGACGACCCGCGCTTCGACACCAACGCCAAGCGGGCCAAGATCAATCGCGCGGAGTTGATCGACATCATCAACGTGTGGAGCCGGCAGTTCACGACGGAGGAGCTTCAGGCGAAGTTCGACAGCGTGGGCATCCCGGCCGCGCGCTATAACGATCTAGCGGAGGTCTGGGATGATCCGCAGGTGCAGCACCGGGGCCTGCGCGCCACGACTCCGCACATGTGGGCCGCCGCCGGATCGGTCGACCTGATCGGCAGCCCGCTGGCGGGCATGGGCGCGACGCCTGCGACGATCCGCCGCCCGCCGCCGCTGATCGGCGAGCACAACGCAGAGATACTGGGCGAACTGGGCTATGACGCGGCGCGGATCGCGAGCTTGCAGGAGCAGGCGATCATCTGATCGAGAGGGTCCGCCACCAGGTCAGGCTCGCGAGATCGCGATCCAGCCACACATGAAAATGCCCGCCTAATTGCGACAAGATCGTCGCATCCATTTCAAATCGTGCTGCGCGCAATCATAGGGCTCGAATCGAAGTGCCAGACGCTTTGCGCACCCCCATCTATCGGTCGCGGTCGAGAACCGCGCGCGTGACCTCGCCAGCCCTCAGGGCGGCGATCGCCTCAACGTGAGCGACCCAGGTGAGCACTCGATCTTTGTGTACGTAGTGGCCAAGTCAACACCGGCCCGACCCGCCCTAACAAGCGCTTGGTTGCTATGCTGCGGCCCTGCCGTCCGAATCGCCCGGCCAACCCGCGAGCAGGCGCGACGAGCTCCTTGAGCTCGCCGCGGCGATGTTCGCTGAGCGTGGCCTGAAGGCGACCACCGTTCGCGACATCGCCGACTCCGCGGGAATCCTGTCCGGAAGCCTCTACCACCACTTCAAGTCGAAGGAACAGATGGTCGAGGAGATCATGCTTGATTTCCTCGACTGGCTGTTCGCCAAGTACCAGCAGATCATCGACACCGAGTCCGACCCGATGGAACGGCTCAAGGGCTTGTTCATGGCGTCGTTCGATGCGATCGAGCACCGGCACGCGCAGGTCGTGATCTACCAGGACGAGGCGAAGCGACTCGGTTCCGCGCCGCAATTCGACTTCGTCGACGAGCGCAATCGACAACAGCGCAAGATGTGGGTCGACATTCTCACTGAGGGCATGGCACACGGGTTTTCCGTCCCTACCTCGATGTCGACCTGGTCTACCGGTTCATCCGTGACACCACCTGGGTATCGGTGCGGTGGCATCAGCCCGGTGGCCCACTGACCGCTGATCAGGTGGGCGAACAGTACTTGGCGATTGTGCTCGGGGAAATTACCGATCCGACCAAAAACGTTGGTACCTAACAAATTTCCCAGAAAGAGGAGTTGAGAATGGCTGCATCTGAGGCGTACGTCATCGACGCTGTGCGCTCGGTGAGATCGCCATGGAGGTTCAGGGCATGGCCGGTTTGACGCTGCCGGGTGGCGAGTTCGACGAGTGGCAGCGGCTTTTCTTGTTCTCGCGTTCGGACACCATCTACGGCGGGTCGAACGAAATTCAGCGCAACATCATCGCCGAGCGCGTGCTCGGCCTACCCCGAGAGGCCAAGGGCTGATGGATCTGTCTGTAGCTCCCACCGAGGTTGAGGGTCACGGCCTGCTCAAGGGCAAGGTCGTCCTCGTGACGGCCGCCGCCGGCACCGGCATCGGCTCGTCGACCGCGCGTCGTGCGCTTCTCGAAGGTGCCGATGTTGTGGTGTCGGACTACCACGAGCGTCGTCTGAGCGAGACCCGCGATCAGCTGGCCGCACTCGGCCTGGGCAAGGTCGAGGCCGTCGTCTGCGACGTGACGTCGACCGAAGCCGTCGACGCGCTGATCACCGCGGCCGTCGAAAAGATGGGCCGCCTGGACGTCCTGGTCAACAACGCCGGCCTCGGTGGCGAGACACCGCTGGTCGACATGACCGACGACGAGTGGGACCGCGTCCTGAACGTCACCCTGAACTCGGTGATGCGCGCGACCCGGGCGGCGCTGCGGTACTTCCGCGGCGTCGAGCACGGTGGTGTGATCGTCAACAACGCCAGTGTCCTGGGCTGGCGCGCCCAGCACTCGCAGTCGCACTACGCCGCCGCCAAGGCCGGGGTGATGGCCCTGACCCGTTGCAGCGCAATCGAAGCCGTCGAGTACGGGGTGCGGATCAACGCGGTGTCCCCGAGCATCGCGCGGCACAAGTTCCTGGAGAAGTCGGCCGATGCCGCGCTGCTGGACCGGCTGTCCTCCGACGAGGCATTCGGCCGTGCCGCCGAGCCGTGGGAAATCGCCACCACCATCGCGTATTTGGCCAGTGACTACTCCAGTTACCTGACCGGTGAGATCATTTCGGTGTCGAGCCAGCGGGCTTAGGTATTCCCGCCGAAGGTGAGCTTGTGTGCGAGAAACTAGCGATTTGTCGCACACAAGAGCTCACGTTCGATGCGAGTGTCGTCCGTACGCTTCGTTTTTCGCGATGATTCGCCGGCTGCCGTAATACGCCCCTAGGTAGCAGATCGGGAACACGCCGAGCGTCATCAGGGAGACGAGCGCGAACTGGATGCGTTGACCTGCTGCAATTGGGTTGTGCAAGAACCGGTCTCGGTAGCCGAAGCTGATTCCGGCAGCAATCGCCACGCCCAGGGACACTGTCGTTTGGCCCGGTCCGCCTCTTCCGGTCATGAACGCGAGCACTGGGTACATGAAAACCGCGACTGCGAGCAGCAATTGCCACCACGCCTTTGGGGTGGTTACGCCAGCACCGTAGGGTTGAGTGCGATCGCTGTAGAAGGTACGGATCTTTCCGCGGATGTTCAGGAACGGAGTGTAGAGATATGCGGTAATGACTACGGCGGCGACGACACACGCGCCGCCGCCGAGCCCTGATCTCCAGCCGCGCGGTAAACCGATGAAAAAGGCCGAGATCGTTGTGACAGCGGCGCCAATCCAGAAGATGCGGGGGCTCGATTCGGAGGAGCGGAAGACGGCGAGCAACATCATGGCAAGCCCGACGAATGCTGGGACCAGGACCAGGTCGCTCATGGGGATCCGGCTATTGATTTGTACACATCACTCGTCCACTGCTCGCCGTAGTAGGCACCTATCGTGCCGAAAACAAATGCGCCGGCAAAAGCTCCTACTGGGCCGGCAGGCGCACCGAGCCAGGCCCCTAACTGGCCACCGGCATATGCAGCACCCATGCCGCCGGCGGTCTTGGCGACAACTTGCCCAGCTGGCATCCCGTGTTGCCACTCATATAGCCCCACTCCGACGTCCACCAAGTTGCCGACGACGCCGAGCTTGCCTCCGATTTTCTTCAGGGCTTCGACATCGCTAGATGAATAGGTTTTAACTGACTCGTTCCAATGGCTACCAGTTGGCAAGGAGTCGGCGGTCCGATCGAATGCTTCCTTCGCGCCCGAGATTGGTTTCCCGGCGAGTGACGCTCCCTCGACCAGCTCCTTTGGAATCTGGCCGTGCGACATGCCCGCAGCAGCTTGGGCTGCCCCTTGTGGTGACATGCCTGCCTGCTGAAGTTGCTCCTGCACTCGGGCGATGACCATCGTGCGGGCCTGTGCCTCGGATTGGTCCATGGCTGCAGTCGCTTGATCTGGTGTCAGACCAGGCTTGTCGAGCACACCGTGCTCCAGTTTCGACTGCAATTCCAAACGAGCGCGAGCGCGCGTGCGAGCGTCGCCGCCCAGTACCGGATCGGTCGGCAATGGACCCGCGGTTTGGGCCGTCGTGAAATCATCGAGTCGTTCGCTCGCGTAGCGCTTCGCTTCCGGCGTGGCATTTGGATTGGTGGCGGTTGCAAAGTCGCGCAGTCGGTTAGACGCGGCCTGCTTTTCAGGCGTCCACGCTCCGGGCGCATTTACGAGAGCTTCGTCGGCAGCACGTTGGCTGGCGCCGTACTTGTCGGGCGCTGACTGCACGGGCGCAGTGCCGATGCCATCGGCTCCCGTAGTGGGGTCGGCTGCGTAGCCTTCGGCGACCATCGCGGTCCGGGCCTTGCTGAGTTCGTCTGTGTAGGCCGTACGGATTGCCTTGGCTTCGTCGACTGCGGTCCGAGTGCGACTTTCCGCGGCACGCTTGAGATCCTCCCACTCCGCGTTCTTGCCTGCCCTGGACGCTTCCTCGATCCGCGCATCGATCTGAAGGTCGTAGGACTTCAGTGCGCCTTCCAAGAGAGATATCGAGGTGGCGGAGCTGCGCTGGGACTGCGCTAGTGCGGCAGCAATGCTCTCAAGGCTGACCGCGAGCTTAGAGATCTGCAATTTGCTGAGGTGGAGACTATCCGTAACGCGAACTACTTCGGCGGCGTCGTTGATCGGGTGACCGCCACCGTCCTGGCGGTCCCACGCTGATCCGAAGCGCTGTTTGGCGATAGTGAAATCATGTTCGGTCTCGGTAAGACATCCACTCGCATTTCTGAATGCGGTTGCCAACTCGTCAATTTCACCGGGCGCGCCGCTTTGGATGGCACTGTCCATTTGCCATGGGTCACCGCCGGCGGCACTGACCAATTCTTGGATGCTGAGGTGTTTTAGCTCAATCGACATGCGGGCTAGATCGAATCGGCTGCCGTATTGATCGAGCTTGCCCCCGCTGCATCCTGAACCTCAAAAATCGTTGCGGCTGAGTTGGTGCGTTCCGCCAGCGAATCCAGAACTGAACGGAAACCACTCAGCGTGGTCGTATGGGTTTCGTGGCAGTCGACGAGTGATCGGTGGAAGTCGTGGGCGTCATCGAAATCCCCGAAGATGCCCGCTGATATCGAGGCATCAGCAAAACGGCTCGCCCCTTCATGCGCGATAGCGCCGGCGCTCTGGGCGAAGGCTGCGCCCATCCGCAGCAGATCGGAATCAACGTACATCGGTCCCCCTGACCTGTCTATAGCCCCCTGACCTGTCTATAGACAGGTTACTGCCTCCTCGTGGGGTTATATGCGGAAGTTTGACGCGGTCATTGCAGCGTGAAGCCGTGTCGTTCGAGCGGGCGCAAGGGTGACGCGTCCGTGCCTTCCACGAGAAACAACCATGCCATTCCAGTCTCATCGGTGTGGGTCGCATATCGATACTTACCCTTGAGATGCGGTGTGTCGACGGCCAGATCAGTCGGCGTGGCGTAGACGGCGACGTATGTAGATGGTGATCCGGGCTGCCCCATACACATAGCCCACTCCTTGGCACGACTGAGCATCTCGCTGGTTTGGTGCAGGTTGATCACCGCCGGACCCCCGCATGCAGCAGTGATAAACACGAATGCCTTCTCGGATTCGAGCGGTGATGACGCCGACGCGACCGGCGATGACGGGGCGGCTGACGATGTGGTTGATGTCGACGACACCGACGTGGATGAGGCTGAAGTTGATGCTGCCGGAACCGCCTTCCCGCCCGTCTGCCCGCAGCCCGCAAGACCTGTGGCGACGGCCAAACCCAGCACAGCCAGCGACAATCTGGCAGCGGAACGCGGTACGCGACTTTCCTTCACGGCCACAATCCTAATTGGCGGCGGTCTCCGTGAGTGTCCACAGTTTCTTCACAATCACTGCCGGTAAGCCCCACAACCCGCGCTTACAGTCGAAAATGTGAAGCGAATCTTGGTGGTCGACGACGAGCCGACCATCCTGTCCTCGGTGGCGACGCGGCTGCGAGCCGAATCGTTCCAAGTGGAGACGGCTGTCGACGGGCCTTCGGCAGTGGCGGCAGCGGCTGCGACGCAGCCCGACGTGGTGGTGCTGGACGTCATGCTGCCGGGCTTCGACGGGCTGGAGGTGTGCCGCCGCATCCAGGCGGAGCGTCCGGTGCCGGTGCTCATGTTGACCGCGCGCACCGACGAGACCGACATGCTGATCGGCCTGGGGATCGGCGCCGACGACTACCTGACCAAACCGTTCAGCATGCGCGAGTTGGTGGCGCGGGTGCGGGTGTTGTTGCGTCGCGTGGAGCGGGCGGCCTCAGATCAGCCGCTGTCGGTGGGCGAGTACCGCGTCGATCTCGCCGAACGTCGCGTGCACCAGGGCGACGTCGAAATCCACCTCACCCGAATCGAATTCGACCTGCTGGCCTTCCTTGCCGGACGGCCCCGCGCCGCGGTGGCCCGAGAGACACTGCTGGAGCACGTCTGGGGCTGGGGGCCGGGAGCCGAGACGCGCACGGTCGACAGCCACGTGAAGGCGTTGCGCCGCAAGCTCGGTGCGGAGCTGATCCGGACAGTGCACGGGGTTGGCTATGCGCTCGAGGTGCCGCGATGAGCACCCTCGGGGAACTGTGGGACCGACTGCCCCGGCCGCTGGACCCGTTCGCGTCTTTCAAGGTGAAGATGGGGCTCCTGGTAGGCGGAGCAATCCTGTTGGCTTCCTTCACCTTCTGGATCGGCGCGAGTTGGCAGTTCCGGTACGCGTTGATGTCCGCACTGCTGACTTCGCTGCTGTTCACCCAGTTCATGGCGCACGGCATGACTTCCCCGCTGCGGCAGATGACGGCTGCGGCCCGCGCTATGGCCAAGGGTGACTACAGCATTCGGGTCCGTGCCACGTCGCGCGATGAAATCGGCCAGCTGGCAACGGCATTCAATCATATGGCAGCTGATCTCGGTGCCGCCGACGAGTACCGGCGTGGGCTGATCGGCAACGTGTCCCACGAACTGCGCACGCCCATCACCGCATTGCAGGCGGTCCTGGAGAACGTGGTGGACGGTGTGGTCGAGCCCGACGCGCCGACGATGCGGTTGGCGCTGTCGCAGACCGAGCGCCTCGGTGAGCTGGTAACGGATCTGCTGGACCTGTCCCGCCTTGAAGGTGGGGTAATCCCGTTGCAGATCAACCGGTTCGACGTTGACGCGTTTCTGCAGGCCGCCGTTGAGCACCTCTCGGTGTCCGCGGATGACGTGGCAGTGGTGGTTGAGGTATCACCGCCCGGGCTGACGGCTCTGGCTGACCCGGCACGGTTGCGGCAGGTTGTGGTCAACCTGGTGGACAACGCGATTCGGCACAGCCCGGCCGGCGGCAGCGTGGCGGTGCGGGCGACGCGCGATGCCACGGGCCTGTGGCTCGAGGTGGCCGACCAAGGTCCGGGCATCGCACCGGCCGAGCGCGAGCGGGTCTTCGAGCGTTTCACCCGCGGCGCGACCTCGGACGGCGGCACCGGTCTGGGCCTGGCGATCGCCCGCTGGGCAGTCGAGTTGCACGGCGGTGCCATCGACGTGGTGGAGACGAAGGTGGGGTGCCGCTTCAGAGTGAGCATCCCGGAATCAGAGAAGTGGTCCACATGACGATGCTGATGGGATATCCCGGGCCGCCGATGGTCCCGCCGCTGATCGGGCCGGCACTCCCCAGGCGCGGTGAGCCCGGTTGGACGATGTTGCCGCGGCGGGTGTGGCCCGTCAGCCCGCTGGCGGCAGCGCCGTATTGGGTCGTAGTGCTCGCGGTGCTGGCCGGTCTGCTCGGTACCGCGCTGTGGCGGCCGTCGTCGCTGAGCATCGGCTACGTGGTCGTTGGGGCAATGGTCTTCGCCGTCGTGTTCGGCACCGCCGAGCGTCGACCGACGCGCATCGAATGGGCCGGTATCTCACTGACATTGGCACTACTCGCGGTGCCCGCGCTGCTGGCGGCCGACTGGCTGGGCGTGCTGTGCATCATGGCGGCCTGGATCGTCGGGTGGTGCACGCTGTTCGGCGGGCGCACCTGGACCACGGTCGTGACCGGGCCGTTTCTGGCGTGGGCGCTGCCGGCCCGCGTGCTCGGTTGGACGCGGCGCGGATTGTCGGGTCGGGTAGGTATCGCCAACCCGGTTCGCGTTGCCGCCGTCGTTGGTCTCACCGTGGCGCTGACGCTGGTGTTCGGCGCGTTGTTCGCCTCCGCGGACGCGGCCTTCGCGCATCTGGTGGGGAAGCTGATGCCGCGCTTCGACGGTGTCGATGTCGTCGCCCGCATCGTGGTCTTCGGCATGGTGGCAGCGTTCGTCCTCGGCGGTGCCTACCTGACCCGGTTCGCGCCGCGGCTGGATGTCCTCGCGCCCAAGCCGATGAAGCCCGTGCCGCGCTGGGAGTGGGCCGTGCCGCTCGGCGTGCTCGACGCACTGTTCATCGCGTTCGTCGCGGTGCAGGCCGCGGTGTTGTTCGGCGGTCACACCCGTGTCCTGGAAACCGAGGGGCTGACCTACGCCGAGTACGCCCGGCAGGGTTTCTGGCAGTTGTTGTGGGTCTCGGCGCTGACGCTGTTGGTGCTGAGCGGGGTGATCCGGGTGGCGGGTCGTGTCACTGCCGGCGACCGTCGCGCGCTGCGGATACTGGCCGGAATCCTCTGTGCCACTTCGGTTGTCGTGGTTATTTCGGCGATCCATCGGATGTGGCTGTACCAGGAGGCCTACGGATTCAGCACCGACCGGTTGATGGTTATCACCATCGAACTCTGGTTGGGTGCGGTATTTCTCCTGGTCGCGGTGGCTGGGGTGCGAATGTCGGGGCGCTGGTTGCCGCATGCGGTGCTGACGGCCGGGGTCGTGGCGCTGCTGGGGCTGGCGGCACTCAATCCCGAGCGCCTCGTCGCCGATCGCAGCATTGACCGCTTCGAGCGGACCGGCCAACTCGATGCCGAGTACCTGTCCCGGCTGTCGTCGGACATCGATCCGGCGCTGCACCGGTTGCCCGAGCGCGTCCGCGCCTGCGTGCGATCCGACCACTCGCATGACGACCCGTGGTACGAGTTCAACCTGTCCCGATCGCACGCCGACAGGCCGGTGGGAACCGAACTGCCCGATTACTGCGATCAGTACTGGACCTACCGCGACTAGTGGGCAGTCGAAGGTGATGGGTGGGCGCACAGTCCTGACCGTGGATTGACTGTGCGCTGTGGCTGATTTCTTGCGAGTGGCGGTCTGCGAAGACGCACAGTCTGAATCGCCCCGAGTTTGGTGCACACCTGGTTATGGGTGTGCAGCCTCGGATTGGGCTGTCTTCGTAGCGTAGTAGATCTGCTCGTACTCGATCGGTGGGATGCGGCCCAGTCGGTGCATGAGCCGATGGGTGTTGTACCAGTGCACCCAGTCGGCGGTGAGCAGTTCGACGTCGGTCAGGCGGTGCAGGGGGCCACGCCGCAGCGGTGAGTCGTCGCGGACGGCCTCGGTCTTGTACAAGCCGATGGTGGTCTCGGCCAGGGCGTTGTCGAAGGCGTCCCCGACCGTTCCGATCGACGGCACCAATCCCGATAGCGACAAGGTCTCCCCGAACCGCACCGAGGTGTACTGCGACCCCGCATCTGAATGGTGAATTGTATTGCCCGTCAATGGGTTACCCTCACGGCGCCGTAGCTCGGCGGCGTGCTGGATCGCCCGGCGTACGAACCGGTCTTCCTTGCTCGCTGAGCAGGTCCAGCCAACGATCCGTCCGGCGTAGGCGTCGATGGCGAACGCGGTGTAGACGAACACCCCGCCGGCCAGCCGGACATAAGTGAAGTCGGCCACCAGCAGCATGTTAGGGGCCGGCACCCGGAATTGGCGGTCCACCAGATCCGGAGCGCGGTCGGCCGCCGGATCGGCGATGGTGGTGCGGACCTTCTTGCGCCGGCGCACACCCTGCCAGCCGTTGGCCTTCATCAGGCGCTCGACGGTGCAGCGGGCCACCGGGATGCCCTGGCGCTGTAGGTGCGCCCACATCTTCACCGCGCCATACAACGACTCGGGCTTGCGTCGGCCCGCCTCGTCAGGTTCGTAGTAGCCGGCCAACACCTCGGTGATGACGGTGTCCCACAAGGCCCGCGCCGACGGCGGTCGGGCCAGCCAGGCGTAGAAGGTTCTCGGGGCGATCTGGCAGCCATGCTCGGACAGCACGCGGCAGATCGGAGCGACCCCGAACCGAGCGCGATGCTCGGCGATGAACCCGCAAATCAGCGGTGTCGCGGGTCGCTCTCCCGCGCGAAGAAACTTGTTGCCGCCTTGAGGATTTCGATGGTTTCCTCAAGCTCACGGTTCTTACGTTTGAGTTCCCGCAACTCCCGTGCGGTATCGGACGGGACACCATCGCGGACCCCGGTATCGACCTCGGCCTGGTTGACCCACCGGCGCAGCGATTCGTAGGACACCCCCAACCGCTTGGCGACCGCGGTGATGCAGGCCGTGCGGGTTTCGTACTCCTCGGCATGGTCAGTGACCAGCCGCACCGCCCGGGCCTTGAACTCCTCGTCGTACTTCTTCGGCATGATGCGGACAACCTTCCCTCGAAAGAAGGTGTGCATCAAACTCGGGGCGATTCAGTCAATGGTGGCCCTGGATTGACTGTGCGCTGTGGCTGATTTCTTTCGAGTGGTGGTCTGCGGAAACGCACAGTCAACGGGGCGGAGGAACGGCAGCTCACGTCGGGCTGCGGGAACGCCCGCCGTACCCCTCCGGTTTGGCGATGAGGCGGCCGCCCGCCCCACCTCACCAGCCTAAGTGGCCACTGTTACCCAGCCGAACGTGAGCTTGTGTGCGAAAAATCTGCAATTCTTCGCACACAAGCTCACGTTCGACGAGAAAGAGCCAGTGGTGACAGTCACCACTCCACCGTCGACCTAACAAGCGCTTGGTTGCTATGCTGTGACGATGGCGCCCGAATCGCCCGGCCAACCCGCGAGCAGGCGCGACGAGCTTCTGGAGCTCGCCGCGGCGATGTTCGCTGAGCGCGGGCTGAAGGCAACCACAGTCCGCGACATCGCAGACTCCGCGGGAATCCTCTCCGGAAGTCTCTACCACCACTTCAAATCGAAGGAACAAATGGTGGAGGAGATCATGCGTGATTTCCTCGACTGGCTGTTCGAAAAGTACCGGCAGATCATCGACACCGAGTCCGATCCGATGGAACGGCTCAAGGGTCTGTTCATGGCCTCCTTCGACGCCATCGAGCACCGGCATGCCCAGGTTGTCATCTACCAGGACGAGGCGAAACGGCTGGGTTCGCTGCCGCAGTTCGATTTCGTCGATGAGCGCAATCGCGAGCAGCGCAAGATGTGGGTCGACATCCTCAACGAGGGTGTGGCGCAAGGAGCCTTCCGCCCCGACCTGGACTTCGATCTGGTCTACCGATTCATCCGCGACACCACCTGGGTATCTGTTCGTTGGTATCAGCCGGGCGGGCCGTTGACTGCGCGCGAGGTCGGTGAGCAGTACCTGGCCATTGTGCTCGGGGGCATCGCCGATCCCGCCAAAAGCATTGCGAACAAATAGATTTCTGAGAAAAAGGAGATGAGAAATGGCCGCATCTGAGGCGTACGTCATCGATGCCGTGCGCACCGCCGCCGGCAAGAAGGGTGGCGCCCTCGCCGGCTACCACCCGATCGACCTCGGTGTGGAGGCGTACCGCGGAATCTTCGCCCGCAACGACATCGACCCCGCCGCGTTCGACGATGTCATCGTCGGTTGCGTCGACGCCATCGGTGGGCAGGCCGGCAACATCGGCCGTCTGACCTGGCTGGCCGCCGGATACGACGAGGCCGTCCCCGGCACCACCGTCGACCGGCAGTGTGGTTCCTCACAGCAGGCCATTTCCTTTGGTGCGCAGGCGATCATGTCCGGCACCGCGGACCTGATCCTGGCTGCCGGTATCCAGAACATGAGCCAGATTCCGATCAGCTCGGCCATGATCGTCGGCGAGCAGTTCGGCTTCACCTCGCCGACCAACGAGTCGAAGCGCTGGGTGGAACGCTATGGCGACCAGGAGATTTCGCAGTTCCGCGGCGCCGAGATGATCGCCGAACAGTGGGACATCTCCCGCGAGGAGATGGAAGAGTTCGCTTTCAATAGCCACCAGCGCGCCTTCACCGCGATCCGTGAGGGCCGCTTCGACAACGAGATCATCCCCGTGGGTGACTTCAAGGTCGACGAGGGTCCGCGCGAGAGCACCATGGAGAAGCTGGCCTCGCTGAAGCCGCTGGTCGAGGGTGGCCGGCTGACCGCTGCCCTGGCGAGCCAGATCTCGGATGCTGCGTCAGCGACGCTGCTCGCCTCGGAGGCCGCGGTCAAGACGCATGGCCTCAAGCCACGCGCCCGCATCCACCACATCAGCTGCCGCGGCGACGACCCGGTGAAGATGCTGACCGGCCCCATCCCGGCGACCAAGTACGCGCTCGAGAAGACCGGGCTGAGCATCGACGACATCGACGTCATCGAGATCAACGAAGCGTTCGCGCCGGTTGTCCTGGCCTGGGCCAAGGACCTGAAGGCCGACCTGTCGAAGGTGAACCCGAACGGTGGCGGCATCGCGCTGGGCCACCCGCTCGGTGCCACCGGCGCCAAGCTGTTCGCCACCATGCTCAACGAGTTGGAGCGTACGGGCGGTCGCTACGGCCTGCAGACAATGTGTGAGGGCGGCGGCACCGCCAACGTCACCATCATCGAGCGCCTCTGACATCACGCAGACAAGAAACTGCCCCTTTCCCGCTGGGAGAGGGGCGGTTTTTGGCTTGCCGGGTTTACTGGTTCGAACCACCGGGCATTCGGCAATCATGTCGAAGTCCATCGTCGTCTTGGCCGTGGCCGCAGCTGCCCTCGGTGCCAGTGCCTGTTCGAGCGAATCGCCGCCACCGCCGACGTCCACCGTCAGCTCCACCTCGACGACGGTGACCTCGACGGAGATCATCCCGGGCGTTCCGGTAGGTCCGTCGACACCGCCGACGACGCCTTCGACGCGGGCCAGCACCAGCACCGTCACGGTTACGGTGCCGCCGTCCTCCGTGACGATCCCCAATCCGGTGCCGGTCGTCCCCGCCCCTCCTGGTGGGGGCGACATGGGGCCTGGTCGGTAGCGGAACTACCCAGGTCGGTGACCCGGGAGCCGCAGCCCGCGGCACCGGGACCGGACCGCATGGCGCAGCCCGGCGACAGGTACTGGCGGGCCCTAGTGTTGGCGGGATGAGTGGTTCGGGCGACGAGAGCTTCCTGACAGTCGTCGTCGCGCTCAGTGCCAACGCCCTCATCGCGGTGGCCAAGACTCTGGCCGCTGTGGTCACCGGCAGCGCCTCGATGCTCGCCGAGTCCGCGCATTCCTGGGCGGACGCCGGCAACGAGGTGTTTCTGCTGATCGGTACCCGCCAATCGGACAAGCCCGCAGATGCCCAACATCGACTGGGCTACGGCAGGGCCGGCTACATCTGGTCGATGTTTGCGGCCTTCGGGTTGTTCACCGTCGGTGCCGTGGTGTCGATCTGGCACGGCATCCAATCGCTGAACAGTGATGCCGAAGCCACGTCCTATGGCTGGGCCTACGCGGTGCTCGCAGTTTCCTTCGTCCTGGAAGGGTCGTCGTTTCTGCAGGCGTTGTCGCAGACCAAGTCTGGCGCGCTGGAGCGGCGGATCCATCCGCTGCGCTATATCCGCGTCACTTCGAACCCCATGCTCCGCGCGGTCTTCGCCGAGGACCTCTCGGCCCTCATCGGCATCGTGATCGCCACATGCGGCATCCTGGCGCACGAACTCACTGGGAACGCGGTCTGGGACGCCATCGGCTCGATCCTGGTCGGCCTCCTGCTCGGTGCCGTCGCGCTGTTCCTCATCGGGCGCAACATGGATTTCCTGACGGGGGAGAGCGTCACCCCGCTCGCACGCAACAATGTGCTGCTGGCGCTGCTCGACCACGAGGACATCGAACGGGTCAGCTATCTGCACATGGAATGGGTTGGCGCGAACCGGATCTATCTCGTCGCGGCCGTCGACCTCGTCGGCGACGCGGCCGAATCGAACGTCGCCGCGCGGCTCAACACCATCGCCGACGAATTGGCGGCGCGCCCCGAGATCGTGCGGGCTGTGCTGACCCTGACCCGGCCGGGTGACGCCACCGATCTGCGTCCCGTCGAACTGCCCGACTGGTATCGCTAGTCGGGGCTGATCGGCGTGCGGTGCGCGGTCGCAACCAACGCGCGCGCCAGCACCGAGCCTGGTTCGGCAGCGCCGGTGACCAGCGCGACCGTCGCCGTCACCTGAGGGTCTTCCAGCGGCGCCACCCGCACCCCGTCCGGCGGGCGCAACGAGTTCAGCCAGGTCTGCGGGATGATGCTCGCCCAGCGGCCACCGCTGACGTGGGCCAGCAGGGACACCACCGAGTCGGCTTCGAGCCGCGGTGTCGCGGTCAGACCGTGCGCGGCCAGCGCGTCGTCGAGCAGCTGCCGCCCGCGCATCCCCGTGTTCAACAGGCACAACGGAAGTTCCAGCGCGTCGTCCCAGGTGATCGGATTCGCCTGGCTGGCAAGCAATTCGGTGCCGACGATGAGGACCTGCCGCTCCTCGTACAGCGGCGTGACCGTCAAGCCCGTGGTATCGACGCCGTCGGGGTAGATGATTCCCGCGTCGAGTTCGAACCGGCGGATCCGCTCGACGATGCCCGCCGAACGCAGGCTGCTCTCCAATTGCACTCGTACCAAAGGATGTTCGAGGCAGAACGGATCGGTCAGCAGCGCCACGGTGCCGGACGCGGCTGGGATGACGCCGAGCCGCAGCTCGCCGGTGAGGCCCGTCTGCAGTGCGGCGACCTCGTGGATGAGCGCGTCATGATCGGCCAGAATCCGGCGAGCCCACAACACCAACCGTTCACCTTCGGGCGTCAGACCCTCATAGTTCTGTCCCCTCCGCACCAGCGGAACCTTGAGCTCGTTCTCGAGCTTGCGGATCGCCTCGGACAGCGCCGGCTGCGAGACGTAACAGGCCGCAGCCGCGCGCGCGAAGTGCTTCTCGCGGGCGAGCGCCACGAAGTATTCGAGCTGACGAAACAGCATGGACTATTCGACCACGGTTGATAGGCATTGCTTATCAGGCGCACGGAAATTGCCCTTGGACTCAGGCGTCGTTCGCCGAGTAGACCGTCCCATGACCGACCGGAGCGCGGAGCAGCGAGCCGGCATCGAGGGCCAAACGTCGATATCGTCCCGGTCTCGCGCCGGCCGCATCCTCAGCGTCGAAAAATTGTCGGACCCTTCTGTTTTGATGGTGTTATGTCCACCGCTGCAACATCTTTGGATGCTCCGGTGTCGCCGTGTGAGCGTCTCGAGGTGTTCTTCGCCGAGATCGGGGAGTTGACCGGTCAGCGCAACGCGATCGATGGCCGACTGGTGGAAATCGTGGCCGAGATCGACCGGGACGGGTTGTGGGGTGCCACCGGGGCGCGCTCGATCACGTCGCTGGTGGCGTGGAAAACCGGTGTGTCGCCGCGTCATGCGGAGGTCATGGTGGCGGTGGCGCACCGGATCGAGGAGTTCCCGCGCTGCGCCGAGGCGATGTGTGAGGGTCGGTTGTCGCTGGACCAGGTCGGTGTCGTGGCCGAACGCGCCGCCGAGGGTTCTGATGAGCACTATGCGCAGTTCGCGGAAAGCGCCACGGTTACCCAGCTGCGTAAAGCGGTGAGTCTGGAGCCGCGGCCGGACCCCGAGCCTGGGCCGCGGCCCGAGCCGCCGCGGTCGATCAGCAAGACCACGCACGATGACGGGTCCACGACCTACAAGATTCGCTTGCCGAAGCTGGAGGCCGCGAAGGTCGACGCGGCGCTGGCCTCGTATCAGGATGCGTTGGTGGCGGACTGGAAGCGCGACCACGAAGGCGTCGAGCCCAGCGAGCAGGTGCCGCCGTTCCCGAACGGTGTGGACGCGTTCATGAGCCTGGTCGAGGCTGGTTGGGACAGCGATGTGGCGCGCCGTCCGCATGGTCAGCACACCACCGTCGTAGTGCATGTGGATCTCGACCATGACAGTGCCGCGTTGCATTTGGGTTCGGTGCTCACCGATGAGGAACGACAACTGCTGCTGTGTGATGCGACCTGTGAGGTGTGGCTGGAGCGGCACGGTCAGCCGGTCGGCGCCGGGCGGACGACCCGCACCATCAGCCGCCGGTTGCGCCGGGCGTTGGAGCACCGCGATCGCTGCTGCCGCGTACCGGGGTGCGGGGCCACCCGAGGATTGCACGCGCATCACGTCATCCACTGGGAGGACGGCGGGGTCACCGAGCTGCACAATCTGGTGTTGGTGTGCCCGTATCACCACCGCCTGCATCACAGGGGCGGCATCACCATCACCGGACCCGCCGACCGACTGGTCGTCACCGACGCCGCGGGTCGACAGCTCAGCGGTGGATCACTCGCGCGACCACCCACCACAGCGCGACCTGATGTGCCGCCGTGCCCCGGGCCAACCGGGGAACGCGCCCAATGGTGGTGGTACCAACCCTTCCAACCACCACCCACACCGTCGACCAACTAGGCGGGCGCCAACAGAACTGGTGTCCCGGTCTCTACTCGCGGCTGCCCGACGACAGCATCGACACCGCGATGGCGGCGGTGACGCCGATGATGGTGTCGACACCGCGATCGGTCAGGAGCACAAGCGGTTTGGTGGTGCGTCATGAAGAGCTCGGTGGGAAACAGCAGTGCTATCACGCAGAGTGCCAGCACGTGCTCGCTGGGCTCCGCCGTCAAAGTGGAAATTCCGAGCAGGTGATCGGCAGCGCCTATCAGGCGCCGCCGCGCTCGGCTCGCCTCCGGCCTGCGGGGAATGTGAAAACCCCCTAGACCCTGGGGATCTAGGGGGTTCCGCCACTACTCGCGCAGCAGCTAGCAGGAGCTAGACGATGTAGCTGGTGGCTGCCTGCAGGTGCGCGATGGCCTCGTCGGCGATCCGTGGCACCAACTCGGCGCACGACGGCAGACTGTCGATGATGCCGGCCACCTGGCCTGACGCCAGCACACCCGCTTCGGTGTTGCCTTCCACCAGACCGGCTTTCAGCAGCATCGGGGTGTTGGCCGCCATGACGACCTGCGACCAGGTCAGGTCCTTGCCGTGGCGCATGGCCAGGCCGTCCTTGACCATGGACCGCCACGTCATGCCCGACATCTTCTTGAACTTCTGGGCATTTCCGACAGCGGCGACGAAACCGCGCACCGGGGAACCGCTTTCGAGCTTCTCCACCAGCCCGGTGCGCAGCACCCGGTGCGGCATGCCGTCGACGCGGGTCGACACCACGGTGCCGTCCAACGTGGCTCCCAGGTAGCGCTGCTTGACGGCATCGGGCACCGTCGAGTCCGAGGTCAGCAGAAACCGTGTGCCCATCGCGACGCCGGCAGCGCCGTAGGACAGCGCGGCGGCCAGGCCACGGCCGTCGAAGAAACCACCCGCGGCGATCACCGGCATGCCGGTGCCGGCGACCGCGTCGAGCACCGACGGCAGCAGCAGCGTGGTGGCGATCGGGCCGGTGTGGCCACCGCCCTCGCCGCCCTGCACGATCACCGCGTCGGCGCCCCAGCTCGCCACCTTCTTGGCGTGCTTAGCCAGGCCGACCGACGGGATCACCACGACCCCGGCATCTTTCAGCTTGGCGATCAGCTCGGGCTTGGGAGCCAGGGCGAAGGAGGCGACTTTGACTCCTTCGCGGATCAGGAGGTCGCAGCGGGCGTCCGCATCGCCGGCGTCGGCACGCATGTTGATGCCGAACGGCTTGTCGGTGGTCGCCTTGACCTTGGTGACGGCGGTCTGCAGCTCTTCCAGCGTCATCGTCGCCGACGCCAGGATGCCGAGCCCGCCGGCGTTGGAGGTGGCCGCGACCAGTCGTGCGCCGGCCACCCAGCCCATACCGGTCTGCACGACCGGGTATTCGATGCCGACCAGCTCGGTCAGCGGCGTCTTGAGCTTGGACATGCCTAGGCCTTAACCTCTTTGTCCCGCAGTGACTTCGGGTCGATGACCTCGCGCAGCAGCTGGAGTTCGTCGGCGGTCGGCAGGCGGGTCTCACCGGCGGCGTCCAGGCCGTGCAGCTCGAACGAGGTGTTGTCGGCGACCTCTTCGGCCGTCACACCCGGGTGCAGCGACACCGCGCGCATCTGGTGCTCGGGGCCGTTGAAGTCGAACACACCCAGGTTGGAGACGACCTGGTAGACGTTCAGGAAACGGTATGCCGGGTTGGCCGGATCAACCTTGTCCCAGCCGATTCCGGAGACGATGTCGACAGACTCGGCGAACACCCGCTTGGTGTGGTTGCCCACGAAGTAGCTGGTGGCGTGGTTGATGCTGTTGCCGGGCGCGCCGCGGACACCGAACATCTGGCGCGTCGGGTGCTGGATCGGGCCGAAGGCCGACAGGTTCTGGTTGCCGTAGCGGTCGATCTGGTTGGCGCCCATGACCACATGGCGACGGCCCCAGGCCAGGGTCTCGAAGACGCGGTTGAACGGCATCCAGCCCTCGACGGCGAACGGAGCGCCGATCGCCGGGGTATCGGCCAGCATGCGGGCCTCACCGTCGGTGATCACGATGTCGGGAGAGAAGGTGAGCCGGGCCAGGCGGGCACCGATCTGCACGACGGTCGTCATGGGGCTGGCCATGATTTCGCCTGCGTCACGGAACAATTCGGCACAGGCGACGGCACAAATCTCGGCGCGGGTTGCGTCACTCACTTGGCTGCCTCCTCGGCAAACTTACGGACCGCGGCCTGGTAGTCGGCCTCGGTTCCGGACAGGTAGGTCTTGACGAACTCGGCCCACGTCTCCTCCGAGCCGGCGGCTTCGGCGTAGTGGCGCTGGAACTTCTCGTCGCGCCGGTAGTCCGGCTCGTTGGTGGTGAAGTGGGCGCCGTTCGGAGCCTCGACCACGGTGTCGACCATCATTCGGTTGATGATCTGCTGCTGCGGCACAACCGACTTCACCAGTTCTTCGGTGGAGACGATCTTCTCGACCGACAGGTGCCGGCGCTTGGCCGACATCAGGAACAGGTCGTCGAAGTACGGGTCGATGCCGGTGTAGGCGGCATTGCCCAACACGTCACCCAGGTTCATGTGCACGAATGCGGCGTCGAGGTTCAGCGCCGGCATGGCGATGAGCTCCTCGTAGCCGTCGCCGGTCGGGTACGGCGACGTGACGGTCTTGAGCTCGTCGCCCCAGAAGGTGCGGACGTCGCTGCCGAGGCCGGCGCGGATGGGCAGGAACGGAAGCCGCCCCGCGGCAGCCTGCAGGCCGCAGCGCAGCATGCCCTCGTCCATCTCGCGCGCCTCGATGGCACCGGAGGTACGGGCCTTGGCGAACCACGGGTCGTAGAACGGCGGCGAGTCCAGTGACACGAAGCCGTAGTAGGCGCGCTTGACCTTGCCTGCGGCACAGAGCAATCCGAGGTCCGGACCGCCGTAGGTGACGACGGTCAGGTCGGTGACATCAGTGCGAAGGAGCGCACGGATGAATGCCATCGGCTTGCGCCGGGAGCCCCAGCCGCCGATGCCGATGGTCATGCCGCTTTCGATCTCAGCGACGGCGGCTTCGAGAGTTGTTGTCTTGTCTGCCATTATTTCGCAGCTCCCTTCTGGGTACCCGCGAACTCGTCGCGGTGCTCGTCGGACACGCCGGACAGGTTCAGTTCGAAGGTGAAGCCCTGCTCCATGCGATAGCGCGCGTTGACGGGCTGCACGTCGATGAAGTTCAGCGCCTCCTTGGCGGCGCGGATGACGCGGGTGTCCTTGCTGGCGATGTCGCGGGCGACACGCAGCGCGGCCTCGTCGAGCTCTTCGCGCGGGACGACCTCGTGCACCGAACCGAAGTGCTGCAATGTCGAGGCGGGCACGGTGGCGGCGGTGAAGAACATCCGGCGCATCATGTGCTGCGGGACCAGGCGGGACAGGTGGGTGGCCGCGCCCAGGGCGCCGCGCTCGACCTCGGGCAGGCCGAACTTCGCGTCGTCAGAGGCGACGATGACGTCGGCATTGCCGACCAGGCCGATGCCGCCACCGACGCAGAAGCCGTTGACCGCCGCGATGACGGGGACCTGGCATTCGTACACCGCGCGGAACGCCTCGTAGCAGCCGCGGTTGGCGTCGATCAGCGCGCCGAAGCCCTCGGTGTTCTGCATTTCCTTGATGTCGACCCCGGCGTTGAAGCCACGTCCCTCGGCACGAAGGATCACCACGTGGGTGCTCTTGTCGCGCCCGGCGGCGGTGATCTGGTCGGCCAACTCGAACCAACCTGCCGACGGGATGGCATTGACCGGCGGGTAGTTCACGGTGACCGAGACGATGCCCGGTTCGACTGTCTTGGTGGTGATGGTCATCAGTCACTTCCTGGGGGACGGGTACCTAAGCAAGCACTTGCTTGGTACGCTAGCACAGTGACTGCTGGAATCAATCTGCAACTGACCGGTCGCGTGGTGCTGGTCACCGGCGGTGTGCGCGGCGTCGGCGCCGGCATCAGTGCGGTGTTCGCCGAGCAGGGCGCCACCGTCATCACCTGCGCACGGCGCGAGGTCGAGGGGCTGCCCTACGAGTTCCACGCCTGCGACGTCCGTGACGACGCCGCGGTCAAGACCATGATCGACGCCATCGTCGCCAAGCACGGCCGGCTGGACGTCGTGGTCAACAACGCCGGTGGCTCGCCGTTCGCGCTGGCCGCCGATGCATCGGCCAAGTTCAGCACCAAGATCATCGAACTGAACCTCATTGCGCCGCTGCTGGTTTCGACCCACGCCAACGCCGTGATGCAGCAGCAGGACTCCGGCGGGGTGATCGTCAACATCTCCAGCGTCAGCGCGCACCGCCCGACCCCGGGCACCGGCGCCTACGGCGCCGCCAAGGCCGGCGTCGACAGCCTGACCACGACGCTCGCGGTCGAATGGTCGCCCAAGGTCCGGGTCAACTCGATCGTCGTCGGCATGGTCGAGACCGAGCAGTCCGAACTGTTCTACGGTGACGCCGAGTCGGTCGCCGCGGTCGCCGCGACGGTGCCGCTCAAGCGGTTGGCCAAGCCGGCCGACATCGGTTGGGCCGCAGCATTCTTGGCCTCCGAGGCCGCGTCGTACGTCAGCGGTGCGTCCCTCGAAGTGCATGGTGGCGGCGAGCCGCCGCAGTATCTCGAAGCGTCAAGCGCCAACAAGTAAAGGGAGATAGCAAATGGGATTGCTCGACGGCCGCGTGGTCATCGTGACGGGTGCCGGTGGCGGAATCGGGCGCGAGCACGCGCTCGCGTTCGCCGCCGAAGGTGCCCGCGTCGTGGTCAACGACATCGGCGTCGGTCTGGACGGTTCGCCCGCCGGCGGCGGTAGCGCCGCGCAGAACGTGGTCGACGAGATCGTCGCGGCCGGTGGCGAGGCCGTGGCCAACGGCTCGAACGTCGCCGACTGGGAACAGGCCGCGGCCTTGATCCAGCAGGCCGTCGACACTTACGGGACGCTCGACGTGCTGGTCAACAATGCCGGCATCGTGCGCGACCGCATGTTCGCCAACGCCACCGAAGAGGAATTCGACGCTGTCACCGCGGTCCACCTCAAGGGCCACTTCGCCACCATGAAGCACGCGGCCGCGTACTGGCGGGCCAAGTCCAAGGCTGGCGAAACCGTGGATGGGCGCATCATCAACACGAGCTCCGGCGCCGGCCTGCAGGGCAGCGTCGGCCAGGCCACCTACAGCGCTTCCAAGGCCGGCATCGCCGCGCTGACCCTGGTCGCCGCGGCCGAGATGGGCCGCTACGGCGTCACGGCCAATGCCATTGCGCCGTCGGCGCGTACCCGCATGACCGAAACCGTCTTCGCGGACATGATGGCAACGCAGGACCAGGCCTTCGATGTCATGGCCGCGGAGAACATCTCGCCGCTGGTGGTGTGGCTGGGCAGCGTCGAGTCGCGCGATGTCACCGGCAAGGTCTTCGAGCTCGAGGGCGGCAAGATCCGCATCGCCGAGGGCTGGGCACACGGCCCCGAGATCGACAAGGGCGCCAAGTGGGATCCGGCCGAGCTGGGCCCCGTCGTTGCCGATCTGCTTGCCAAGGCACGGCCCGCAGTTCCGGTCTACGGTTCGTAACAGCAGGATCGTAAAAGCGCCCCCGCAACGAATGACGTTGCGGGGGCGCTTCTTTGCCGCGCCTACAACGCCGCGGCAACCTCCCAGATCGGTTCCAGCGCTGCGATGCCCGTGCGTACGAGAGGGCTGAGCACAATGTCCGTCGCACCTGCCGCGAGGTAGCGGCGCAGTTGTGCGGTCAGCTGCGCCGTGGTGCCGACCGCCGCGAGGTCGATGACGGAGTCCACGCCTTCGCGTTCGATCACCCGCGCGTACGACGGGATGGTGGCGTAGAACCCGAGGGCTTCGGTGGCGCGGGTCCGGCCCTCGTCGACGTCGTCGGTCACCAGTACGGGTACCGCGGCAATCACTTTAGGTGCACGCCTGCCGGCCGTGGTGGCGGCTGCGGTGATGGTCGGCACGATGAATTCCTCGATGGTGCGCGGCCCGGCGAGATAGGGCAGCGTGCCGTCTGCCAATTCCCCCGTCACGCGTAATGCCTTGGGCCCCATGGCCGCGACGTAGACCGGCAGGGGAGTGCCGCCGGCGACCGTCACCGGAAATTGCGGCGCGGCGGTGAATTCTTCGCCGTGGAAGTCGACGGTGCCGGTGTCCAAGATCGACCGGAGCACCTGCAGGTGTTCGCGGAGCCGGCCGATGGTGTTCGGCCACGCGGTCCCGAAAGCCACCTGCTCGGGAGCGTGCGCCCCCAAGCCCAGGCCGAGGCTGAAGTTCCCGCCGGTGGCGGCTTGAGTGGTCAGCGCTTGGGAGGCGAGAGTCAGCGGGTGCCGTGGGTTGATGGGTACGACGAAGGTGCCGACGGCAAGGCCTGGCACTGCGGCACCGATGTACCCGGCCAGTGAGATGGCGTCGTGGTCGAATTGTTGGGCTATCCACAGCTGGCGCACGCCGGCGTTGTAGGCGCGGCGGGCCTGGTCGATCGCGGCAGCGACGTGGTTGGCGGAACTACGGTCGGGGTCAAGCACGACTCCGGTTGGCATACCAACGACAACGACCCGGGTGCGGCCGCTGATTCCGTTCAGCTCCCCCAGCACAAATGTCGTACACACCCATGAATCTGCCTCGTCGGGCACAAAAAAGCTCCCCTGGCACGCGTTCCAGGGGAGCTTTTCGGGCTGTGATCAGGCCGGATCGAGGAAAATGATCGGAATCTTCCGGTCGGTGTACGAGCGGTAGTCGACGAAGTCGGGATACATGGCGTCCAGCTTCGGCCAGTACTCGTCGCGTTCGGCGTCGGTGGCTTCACGCGCGGTCAACTGCAGCGTCTCGCCGCGAACCTGGAACTTCACCTGCGGGTTGGCGACCAGGTTGAGGTACCACATCGGGTGGGTGCTGCGGCCGCCCTGCGAGGCGACGACGACGATGCGGTCGTCTTCGCGCAGGTACAGCAGTGGGCTGTCGCGGGGCTCGCCCGACTTGCGTCCGATGGTCGTCAGGATGCCGACCGGAGGCGGGGTGGCGACCGGCTTGGAGCCGAGCCGCCACTTGGCGCCGATCCGGCCGTCGGTGGCGCGGAACGCCCAGGTGTTGATCCGTGACATCCACTTGAAGCCGACGAGCATCGCCTTCGAGTTGAGTGCCTTGATCTGCTTGGCGTTCAGCTGCCCTTCGGCCATATTTGCGACCCCGCTCCTAGATCCGCTCGATGATGGTGCCGGTGGACAACGCGCCGCCGGCGCACATCGTGATCAGCGCGGTCGACTTGCCGGTCCGTTCCAGCTCGTGCAGCGCGGTCGTGATGAGCCGCGAGCCGGTGGAACCGACCGGGTGGCCCAGCGCGATGGCGCCGCCGTTGACGTTGACCTTATCCATGTCGGCCTTGTGCACCTGCGCCCAGGAGAGCACAACCGACGCGAACGCCTCGTTGATCTCGACCAGGTCGATGTCGGCCATCGACATCCGCGCCTTCTCGAGCACCTTGGCGGTGGACTGCACGGGGCCGTCCAGGTGGTAGTGGGTCTCGGCGCCGACGTTGGCCTGCGCGATGATCCGCGCACGCGGTTTGAAGCCGAGAGCCTTGGCCTTGTCTTCGTCCATCCACAGCACCGCGGCGGCACCGTCGGAAATCTGCGACGAAGTGCCGGCGGTGTGGATGCCGCCCTCGATCACCGGCTTCAGCGCGGCCAGGCCTTCCAGGGTGGTGTCGCGCAGGCCCTGGTCACGGCTGACCAGGTTCAGCTCAGCGGTCGGCTGCTTGTTCTCGTCGATGACCGGCGCCTCGATGGGCGAGATTTCACGGTCGAAGCGCCCCTCGGCCCAGGCCTGCTTGGCCTTGGCCTGCGAGGCGAAGCCCAGCGCATCGATGTCGGCGCGGGTGATACCCCGGCGGCCCGCAATGCGCTCGGCGGCCTCGAACTGGTTGGGCAGGTCGATGTTCCACGACGCGGCGCGGGCACCACCGCCGTTGGCGCCCAGGGGCACCCGGCTCATGGCCTCGACGCCGCAGGCGATGCCGATGTCGATGGCGCCCGTGGCGATCAGGCCGGCGATCAGGTGGTTGGCCTGCTGGGCGCTGCCGCACTGGCAGTCGACGGTGGTGGCGCCGACATGCTCGGGCAATCCGGCGACCAACCACGACTGCCGGGTGACGTTGTTGCCCTGCTCGCCGTACTGCGTCACGCAGCCCCCGATGAGCTGCTCGATCTCGCCGGCGTCCAGGCCGGCCTTCTCGACGAGAGCTTTCTGCGTGGCGCCCAGAAGTTCGGTCGCGTGCAGGCCGGACAGCCAGCCACCTCGCTTGCCGATGGGGCTGCGAGTGGCTTCAACGATGACAGGATTACCCATGGGCTCAGGCTAGAACACGTTTCATTACTCTGACAAGCAACGATCGGGACATGCCTTTTATCTGCGGTGAAGGCGTGTTTCAATGGTCGCAACGCTGAACTAGAAGGATTTGTCTCGGAACCTGGTTCTGAGGCGTTGGATTCCCCGAGGAGACACCATGCCCTGCCCGATCCCGTCCGACTTCGATTTGCTGGACGCGAACCTGAACCTCCAAGGCCTGCCCGTCGAGGAGCTCGCCGCACTGCGTAAGTCCGAGCCGGTGCACTGGGTGGACGTACCCGGTGGCACCGGTGGCTTCGGGGACAAGGGGTACTGGATCGTCACCCGCCACGAGGACGTCAAAGAGGTCTCGAAGCGCAACGACATCTTCGGCAGCGCACCCGACGGCGCCATTCCGGTGTGGCCGCAGGCCATGACCCGCGACGCCGTCGACGTGCAGCGCGCGGTGCTGCTCAACATGGACGCCCCGCAGCACACCCGGCTGCGCAAGATCATCTCGCGCGGCTTCACCCCGCGTGCCATCGGCCGGCTGCAGGCCGAGCTGAGCGAGCGCGCCCAGAAGATCGCCGAGACCGCGGCCGCTTCCGGCACCGGCGACTTCGTCGAGCAGGTCTCGTGTGAGCTGCCGCTGCAGGCCATCGCCGGGCTGCTCGGGGTGCCCCAGGAAGACCGCGACAAGCTGTTCAACTGGTCCAACGAGATGACGGCAGGTGAAGACCCGGAGTACGCGCACATCGACCCGGCCGCATCGTCGTTCGAGCTGATCGCCTACGCGATGGGCATGGCCGCCGAGCGCTCCAAGAACCCGACCGAAGACATCGTCACCCAGCTGGTGCAGGCCGACATCGACGGCGAGAAGCTGTCCGATGACGAGTTCGGCTTCTTCGTGGTCATGCTCGCGGTGGCCGGTAACGAGACCACCCGTAATTCGATCACCCACGGCATGATCGCCTTCTCGCAGAACCCCGAACAGTGGGAGCTGTACAAGAAGGAACGTCCGGAGAGCGCCGCGGACGAGATCGTCCGTTGGGCCACACCGGTTTCCGCGTTCCAGCGCACAGCGCTCGAGGACGTGGAACTCGGCGGCGTGCAGATCAAGAAGGGTGAGCGGGTCGTCATGTCCTACCGCTCGGCCAACTTCGACGACGAGGTGTTCGAGGACCCGCACACCTTCAACATCATGCGGACGCCCAACCAGCATGTCGGTTTCGGTGGCACCGGTGCGCACTACTGCATCGGCGCCAACCTGGCGCGCATGACCATCAACCTGATGTTCAACGCGATCGCCGATCACATGCCGGACCTGACCTCGATCGGCGAGCCCGAGCGGCTGATGTCGGGCTGGCTCAACGGCATCAAGCACTGGCAGGTCGACTACACGGGCAAGTGCCCCGTTCAGCACTGACGGCAACTGAGCGAGTACCCCGGTAACACGAATCAAGGAGGATTCGGGTGGACTTCACACCGAGCCCAGAGCAGCAGGCTGTCGCCGATGTGGTGACGTCCGTGCTGGAGCGGGAAAATACTTGGGACGCACTGGTTTCCGGTGGCGTCGTGGCGCTTGCGGTACCGGACCGGCTGGGCGGTGACGGGCTGGGACTGCTGGAAGCGGCCACCGCGCTGACCGAGATCGGCCGGCGCGGCACCACCGGACCGGCGCTGGCCACCATCGGGCTCGCTCTGGTTCCGCTGGTCGACCTGGCCACCGACGCGCAGCAGGACCGGTACCTGGCGGGTGTCGCGGCGGGCGCGGTGCTCTCCGCCGCTCTCAACGAGACCGGCAACCAGCTGCCCGAGAAGCCGTCGACCAGCTACGCCGGCGGCAAGCTCAACGGCACCAAAATCGGTGTGCCGTATGCCGAGGCGGCGCAGTGGCTGCTGGTCACGACCGACAGCGGTGTGGTCGTCGTATCGCCCAAGGCTGCCGGTGTGACGGTCGAGAAGACCCCGACCGCCAACGGGTCGGACGAATACGTCGTCACCTTCGCCGACGTCGCGGTGGCCGATGACGACGTGCTGGCCGGTGCCACCGTGGCTCGCGTGAACGAGTTGGCGCTGGCCATGATCGGTGCCTTCGGTGCCGGTCTGGTGGCCGGCGCGCTGCGACTGACCGCCGACTACACCGCGACCCGCGAGCAGTTCAACCGTCCGCTGTCCACCTTCCAGACCGTGGCAGCGCAGCTGTCCGAGGTCTACATCGCCTCGCGGACAATCGGTCTGGTGTCCACCTCCGTGGTGTGGCGGCTCGCCGAAGGGCTCGACGCGTCCGAGGACCTGGCGATCCTGGGCTACTGGCTGACGTCGCAGGCGCCGCCGGCCATGCGGCTGTGCCATCACCTGCACGGCGGTATGGGCATGGACATCACCTACCCGATGGACCGCTACTACTCCTCGATCAAGGACCTGACTCGGTTGCTCGGCGGTCCGTCGCATCGTCTCGATCTGGTGGGAGCCTGAGATGTACATCGAACTGACCCCGGAACAGCGGGCGCTGCAATCCGAACTGCGGGAGTACTTTTCGACGCTGATCACGCCCGAAGAGGCGGCGGCGATGGAGACCGACCGGCACAACGAGGCCTACCGCGCCGTCATCAAGCGCATGGGTAGGGACGGCAAGCTCGGTGTGGGCTGGCCCAAGGAGTACGGCGGTCTGGGCTTCGGTCCGATCGAGCAGCAGATCTTCATCAACGAGGCCAACCGCGCCGACATCCCGCTGCCGATGGTGACCCTGCAGACCGTGGGACCCACCCTTCAGCTGCTGGGTACCGAGGAACAGAAGAAGAAGTTCCTGCCCGGAATCCTCGCCGGTGAAGTGCATTTCGCCATCGGCTACTCCGAGCCCGAGGCCGGCACCGACCTGGCGTCACTGCGGACCACCGCGGTGCGGCACGGCGACGAGTACATCGTCAACGGTCAGAAGATGTGGACCACCGGTGCGCATGACGCCGACTACGTGTGGCTGGCCTGCCGCACCGATCCGACCGCCGCGAAGCACAAGGGCATCTCGATCCTGATCGTCGACACCAAGGACCCGGGCTACTCCTGGACCCCGATCATCCTGTCCGACGGTGCCCACCACACCAATACGACGTACTACAACGACGTGCGCGTGCCCGCCGACATGCTGGTCGGTGAGGAGAATGGCGGCTGGAAGCTGATCACCACGCAGCTCAACCACGAGCGTGTCGGCTTGGGGCCGGCGGGCCGAGTGGCCGGCATCTACGAGCAGGTGCACGCGTGGGCGTCCGAGGCGGGCTCCGATGGTGTTGTCCCGCTGGACAACCCGGAGGCCAAGCGGCTGCTGGGGCAGATCAAGTCGATCTGGCGGCTCAACGAGCTGCTCAACTGGCAGGTCGCCTCGTCGGGCGAGAACATCGCCGTCGCCGACGCGGCGGCGACGAAAGTCTTTTCCACCGAGCGCATTCAGGAAGTCAACCGGCTGGCCGAAGAAGTGGTCGGACGGTTCGGTAACCCGGCCGACGCGCATACCGCCAAGGTGCTGCAGTGGCTGGACACCATTGCCAAGCGCAACTTGGTCATCACCTTCGGTGGCGGGGTCAACGAGGTCATGCGCGAGATGATCGCCGCGTCCGGCCTCAAGGTGCCGCGGGTTTCCCGATGAGCGCGTGCGCGAATCGCAACGACTTGGGCAAGGGAGGCCGCAATGTCTGATCTTCAGGCCGGCATCGACGCGATCGTCGCCGCTGGGCGCAGCAAGCCGACACTGAGCCGGGATCCGGTGAACCAGCCCATGATTCACCACTGGACCGACGCGATCGGCGACAAGAACCCGATCTACGTCGACGAGGAGGCCGCCAAGGCTGCCGGGCACCCCGGCATCGTGGCGCCGCCGGCCATGATCCAGGTGTGGACCATGATGGGCCTGGGCCGCACGCGGTCCGACGACGATCCACTGGCCCGGATCATGAAGCTGTTCGATGACGCCGGGTACGTCGGCGTCGTCGCCACCAACTGCGACCAGAACTACCACCGCTATCTGCAGCCGGGGGAGCGGGTCAGCATCAGCGCAGAGGTGACCGACGTGGTCGGCCCCAAGCAGACCGCGCTGGGCGAGGGTTACTTCGTCAACCAGAAGATCCGTTGGCATGTCGGTGACGAGGAAGTCGCCGACATGGACTGGCGGATCATGAAGTTCCTGCCCGCGGGCAAGCAGGGCAAGGAGGCGGCCGAAACGGGTGCCATCCCAGCTGATCTCGACCCGGACAAGCTGATGCGCCCGTCGTCGTCGCGCGACACCCAGTTCTTCTGGGACGGCGTCAACGCCCACGAGCTGCGGATCCAGAAGCGGCCCGACGGTTCGCTGCAGCACCCGCCGGTGCCGGCGATCTGGCAGGACAAAGATTCTCCGATCGACTACGTCGTCTCGTCGGGCAGGGGCACGGTGTTCAGCTACGTCGTGCACCACGCGCCGAAGGTGCCGGGCCGCAGCCTGCCGTTCGTCATCGCGCTCGTCGAACTGGAAGAGGGCGTGCGCATGCTCGGTGAGCTTCGCGGCGTCGAGCACGACGACGTGAAGATCGGAATGCCGGTCAGCGCAACGTTCATCGACTTCCCGGACAGCGACGTCAGTCCGGCCTGGAGCCTGTACGCATGGGAAGGAACGACGGAGTGAACACCCTGCCCGATGTCGCCGCCGGAGCGGCTCCGGCCGTGGGAACCAAACTGCCCGAGCTGTCGATCTACGGTGACCCGACGTTCATCGTCTCGACGGCCATCGCCACCCGGGACTACCAGGATGTGCACCACGACCGGGACAAGGCGCAGGCCAAGGGCTCCAAGGACATTTTCGTCAACATCCTGACCGACACCGGCCTGGTGGGGCGTTATGTCACCGACTGGGCGGGCCCCAACGCCATCGTCAAGTCGATCAAGCTGCGTCTCGGTGTGCCGTGGTACGCCTACGACACCATCACCTTCCGCGGTGAAGTCACCGCGGTCGAAGGCGACCTGGTGACGTTGAAAGTGGTGGGCAGCAACAGCCTTGGCGACCACGTCATCGCCACCTCGACTCTCACGATGGGAGGAGCCCTGTGAGCATCTCCGGTAAGGCGGCCATCGCCGGTATCGGCGCCACCGACTTCTCCAAGAACTCCGGCCGCAGCGAAATCCGGCTGGCGGCCGAGGCCGTCACCGATGCGCTGAACGACGCGGGCCTCTCGCCCACGGACGTCGACGGTCTGGTGACCTTCACCATGGACTCCAACCTGGAGACCGCGGTGGCCCGTTCCACCGGCATCGGTGAGCTGAAATTCTTCAGCCAGATCGGCTACGGCGGCGGTGCCGCGGCGGCGACAGTCCAGCAGGCCGTGCTGGCGGTGGCGACCGGCATCGCGGAATGTGTTGTGGCATACCGAGCATTCAATGAGCGCTCGGAGCACCGGTTTGGCCAGGTGATGACCGGCCTGACGGTCAACGCAGACTCGCGTGGCGTCGAGTACAGCTGGTCGTACCCGCACGGGCTGAGCACTCCGGCGGCCTCGGTGGCCATGGTCGCGCAGCGCTACATGCACGAATACGGCGCCACCAGTGCCGATTTCGGTGTGGTGTCGGTGGCTGATCGCAAGCACGCCGCCACCAACCCGAAGGCGCATTTCTACGGCAAGCCGATCACCATCGAGGATCACCAGAATTCGCGCTTCATCGCCGATCCATTGCGGCTGCTGGACTGCTGCCAGGAGACCGACGGTGGCGTCGCGATCGTCGTCACCACCCCGGAGCGGGCCAAGGACCTCAAGCAGCGTCCGGTGATCGTGGAGGCGGCCGCGCAGGGCGCAGGTGTTGACCAGTTCACGATGTACTCGTACTACCGCGACGAACTCGGTCTGCCCGAGATGGGTCTGGTCGGCCGGCAGCTGTGGAGCCAGAGTGGACTGACGCCGGACGACATCCAGACCGCGATCCTGTACGACCACTTCACCCCGTACACGCTGCTGCAGCTCGAAGAGCTCGGCTTCTGCGGCAAGGGCGAGGCGAAGGACTTCATCGCGAACGGTGCGATCGAGCTGGGCGGCAAGCTGCCGATCAATACCCACGGCGGCCAGCTCGGTGAGGCGTACATCCACGGCATGAACGGCATCGCCGAGGGAGTGCGCCAGCTTCGCGGGACGTCCGTCAACCAGGTGCCCGATGTCGAGCACGTGCTGGTCACCGCCGGCACCGGCGTCCCGACATCGGGCCTGATTCTGGGCTGACTCTCGTCGTGACGTAGTCGGGTAGTCCTACTCATCCGGATGCGGGTCGTTCGGCGCGATGATGACGGCATGACCGAACCGCAGCGGGCGATGGTGGCCCGGCTCTCGCAGGATGTCGCGGCGATATCCCACCACTTGGCCTGGGTGTCGGCCTGCCTGACCGAACTCGATCGGTCGTTGGCTCCACCACAGCCGACGCCGCAGGCGGCCGCCTACGTCGCGCCGCAGCAATATTGGCAGCAGCCTCAGCCTGCCCCGACCGCGGCGCCGCAGGCTCCGCCAACGGCGGCGCCGTACCCGCAACCGCAACAGGCACCGCAACCGCAGCCCGAGCGCTCGGACGGCTGGATCGGCAAGGCGCTGGCCGCGGCCGGTGTCGCGGTGACGCTCATCGGCGTCGTCCTGCTGTTGGTGCTGGCCGCGCAGGCCGGCCTGTTGCGCCCGGAGTTCCGCGTCGGCGCGGGGGTGGTCCTGGCGGCGGGCCTGGTGGCCGGGGCGACCCGCCTCAAGACGCGTCCCGGCGGGACGGTCGGAGCGGTTGCCCTGGCGGCCACCGGCATCGCGGCGGCGTACATCGACGTCGTCGCGGCCACCACAATCTATGAATGGCTCTCTGCGCCAGTCGGTTTGGTGCTGGCCGCGGTGATCGGCGGCGGCGGTCTGACGCTGGCCCGGCGCTGGGATTCCCAACAACTCGCGCTCTTGGCGCTGGTGCCGTTGGCCGTGCTGGCCCCGGTGGTGGCCGACGGCTTCTCGCTGTTGCTCATCGGGTTCATGCTGGCCCTGTCCGCGGCGTCGCTGCCGGTGCAGCTCGGTAAGGACTGGGTCGCGATGTTCGTGGCCCGGACGGTGGTCTGCACATTTCCGTTGCTGGTGGCGCTGGCCGCGGCGTCCTTCGGCACCAACGGGAATCCGGCGCTCGCGGGCGCCTGTGCGGCGGCCGCCGTCCTGGCCGTCGCCGGCGCGCTGATGTTGTTGTCCAAGACGACCAACCGATCGCTGCTCGCCTTGGCGACCGCGGGCGGTGCGCTGCCGGTGTTGTTCGTCTCGGCGGTGGTCCGGTCGGCGGTCGCTGGGGCGATCATTGCCGCTGTGGCGGCGCTGTTCCTCGCGATCGTGCTGCTCGGCGATCGGCTGCCGGGGGTGGTCGGTGCGGTGCAACGGATCTGGTCGGCCGTCTCCGCGGTGTGCGCGCTGTTCGCGGTGCTGGTGGCCTTCGACGGCAGGATCGGTGGCGCGGTGCTGCTCGCCATGTCCGTCGTGGTGGCCGTGGCCGGCCGCCACGACCCGATCGCCCGGTGGGTGGGCGTCGGATTCGGGGCCGTCGGCGGTGCCGTCTATCTCAGCTACTCGCCGCCGGATCTGCTGTTCCGTGCTGTGGAACTCAGTACCCGCAGCGCCGTCTCGACCATCGTGTCCAGCATCTTTGCGGTGGCGAGCGTGGTGGCCGTTGTGCGGGCATGGACCGAACGACGCAACGATGAGGAAGTTCGGCTGATGTGGGCAGGCACGGTCGTCGTCGCCGCCTATGCGTCCACGATGCTGACCGTCACGGCAGGTGTGCTGATCGGTGGCGTCAAAGGAGGATTCTTCGCCGGCCACATGGTTGCGACGATCGGCTGGATTGCCGTGGCGGCCGCGCTGTTCGGGTACGCGGCGCGCCGGCCGAAGGCCCGGCGGTCGTTGCCCATCGGCGGTGGCTTGGTGCTGGTGGCCGCCGCGATGGCCAAGCTGTTCCTGTTCGATCTCGGGACGCTGAACGGCATGTTCCGCGTGGCGGTGTTCATCGTCGTCGGCCTGGTGCTGCTGGCCATGGGAACTGGGTATGCCCGGCTGCTGGCCCGGCAGGATCAGCCGAATCCGTAGCGGGCCGTGCCGATGACCGTCCGTCAGTTTTGCGTCGGGTGCCTACCCCTCGGGGCGGTAGGCTCGAAGCGACGCGGTATGTCTGGGGAAGGGGGCCGTGTCTATGGGGATTCAGCCGGACAGCAGTCCGTTCGGTTCGCAGACGGTGACGGGGCCGGGGTGGCCCAACGTCAATGAGGAACAGCTCGAGGAAGCGGCCGCGCACTATACGAAGCTGGCCACGAAGATCACCGGTCACGTGGTGCCACAGCAGACCAGCCAGTTGATGAACTTGACCGGTCAGTGGACCGGTGCTGGTTCGGTTGCCGCCGCCGGCGAGGCGACCACCATCATCGGCGGCCATGAGGCCAACGGCGCGCAGGCAGCGGCGATCGCCGCCAAGCTGCAGTCCATGGTGGCCGCGGTGATCAAGACCAAGAACCTGGTCAATGCCACCGCCGAGGAAGTGCAGCAGGAGTGCATGGCCCTGTCGGCGGCGCCGTTTCCGAACGTGCAGGAGCTGATTCAGAGCCGGATCAAGATGGGCCTGTCCCAGAACATCGCCGCGGTGACGGCCAGCGCCACCGAGGTGGCCAACTTCGTCGGCGCGCCTCCGAGCATCCCGACTGCCGGCGTGCCGCCGCAGGTGGCCCAGACCGCGCAGAAGACAGCGGAGTCGGCGGGCAAGGGCGGCGATCAGATGGGCCAGATGATGGGCCAGATGATGCAGATGGCCGGCCAGCTCCCGCAGATGCTCGGGCAGTTGCCGCAGCAGGCAATGCAACCGCTGCAACAACTTTCGCAGCCGCTGCAGCAGTTGACCTCGCTGTTTTCCGGCGGCGGCCAGGGCAAGGCCGGCCTCGGTGCCTCACCGTTCGGCGCGTTCTCGAACCATCCGCTGGCCGGCGGATCCGGGGCCGCCCACGGCGCGGGGTTGATGAAGGGCGGCATGCCCGGCGGCGGTGGCGGCGTGGGCGCGGCTTCCGTGCAGACGCCGTTACTGGCCAAGATGGTCGGCCCCGGTCCGGCTGGACCCGGGGTGATGCCGGCGAGCGCCGCGGGTGGCATGGGAGCAGGCGGTTTGGCTCCGGTCGCCGCCGCTGCCGGCGCGGGTGGCGCGATGGGTGCCATGGGCGGCATGGGGCACCGCGAAGGTGGCGGCGGGGGCCGCATCACCCAGCTGGCCGTGCCCGAAGCGCTGGACCACGGTTCATATGACGAAGACGTCGACGACGACTGGTGAGTTGAGTAGGGGGTAACTGATGGGTTCACCGTTGCAGACGCCGGACAACATCAGCTGGAATGCAGCCTCGGTCGAGCTGCCCGAGATGCCGATGATCCAGCCCGGCGAGGACGCCATGAGCGCGACCATCGCCGCGGTACTGCCGGCCATGGCCGCCGATATGACCGCCAACGTGGCCTCGTTGCAGGCCAAGGAGGGCATGTTCTCGGGCAAGGTCGGCATGGCCCAGTCGGCGTACGACAACGCCGACAGCAAGGGCGGGGAGGGCGTCGGCCAGATGGGCCAGATGCTCGGCCAGCTCGGTCAGATGGGCCAGCAAGCCGGTCAGATGGCCGGCCAGGGCGGCGGTCTGGGGCAGATGGGTCAGCAGGCGGGCCAGTTCGGCCAGATGATCCAGCAGGCCATGGGCAAGGGCGGTGGCAAGGAAGGCGGCATGCCGGGCGGCGAACCCGCGGCGGGCCAGCCCGGTGGGCCGGCCGGCGGCGGCGGTGCGCCCATGTCGCCGGAGCAGCGCCAGGCGCAGCAGGATGTCCGGGAGAACCAGCAGAACGACCGGCAGTCCCAGCAGGACGCGCGTCAGCAGCAGCAGGACAACCGGCAGTCCCAGCAGGATCAGCGGCAGTCCCAGCAGGATGCCCGTGACTCCCGCCGGCACCCGTCCGCTCCGGCGCAGGCGGCACCTCCGGCGGCCGGACCCAGTGCCGGCTCGCACAATGCCGGTCCGGCGCCCGTCGCTCCGGTATCCCCGCCGCCGCAGCGTGGCGGGGACGTCGGCCGTCAGATGTAGTTACGAAAGAACAAGCCAGACAAAGAAATTGGGGCCAGTCGCGATGATCGCGACTGGCCCCAATTCGTTGTTTCCTAAGAGGCCGGCGCCGGGGTCGGGGTAACCGGGGCGGCCGGAGCAGCCTGCTGGTTTCCGGCCGGGGCGGCGGTGCCCTGACCCGCGCTGGACGCCGGCTGGCCGGCGATGGCCTGGCTGGGAGCTGGAGCCGGGGTCAGCGGAGCCTGCGAGACGGCGCCACCGGCGGTGGCAGCGGTGCCCGGGCCGCTTTCGGCGGCGGTGGGAACCGGAGCAGCTTCCGGAGCCTGGCCGGCAACCGGAGCTGTGGCCGGGGTGCCCGCCGGAACCTGGGTGCCGGCCGGGGCCGGAGCATCAGCGGCCGGGGTGCCGGCCGGGGCCGGGGCAACCGCCGGGGTACCCGCCGGAACCTGGGTGCCGGCCGGAACCTGGGTGCCGGCCGGGGCCGGAGCATCAGCGGCCGGGGTGCCGGCCGGGGCCGGAGTGCCCGCCGGGACCGGGGTACCGGCCGGAGGCTGCGCACCCGTCGCGGCCGGAACAGTGCCCGCCGGGGTGGCGCCCGGCACGGCGCTGCCGAGACCGGCCGGAGCGGCTGCCGGGGCGGCGCCAGGAGCGGCGGCGGGCGCAGCAGCTGGCGCCGCGGACGGGGTTGCGGCCGGGGCAGCACCGCGGGCCGGAGCAGCGGCGGGAGCGGCACCGGTGGTGGCTTCAGTGCCCTGCCACTTGATCAGGTCGAGGTCACCGTCGGCGTACACGACGCTGGTTGGAACGGCACCCGTCACATCGAAGTAGATCTTGCCCTTGGACTCTTGTCCTTCGGCGAGGCCGGCAGGGTTGATGCCCTGCGGGGTGGCGGCGCCCCACAGCACGCGGTAGTTCTCTCCGTCGGCCGCACGGGCATTCAGGTTCGGCACGAACGGCTGCGAGCTACCGCGCTCAGCCGAGTATTCGGCCGTCGCTTCCCAGAGCGTGCCGTTGACGCGCTGAGGCAGCACGTCGGTGCTGGGCTTGAGGTTGCTGATTTCCCATTCCGCGACGGTGTTCCCGTTGACGAGCTTGCCGTCCTTGCCGAAGGCCACGGTGGTGGGAGCGGGCGCGACACCCGCGGGCTGGGTCGAGTCGGCCAGCGCGAACGGTGTGGCGATCAGGCCGAACGCGGCGGTTGCGCCGATGGCGATGGTGATCTTGCGGGTACTCATGGCGATGTGGCTCCTTTGTCTTCAAGTCGTCCGACGGGCGGCTTCCCCCACGGAAGCTGAGTCACGAGTAATTGGATAAATTACTGACTACTACGAAAGCTAGCAGGTTAAGCGTCCGCTGTGGATAGAGGTGGACGCCGCAGCGGCGACCCGACCGCTGGCCCTGGTTTGCCGGAATCGGCCGCTGAGAAAGCGGCCGATTCCGGATACGTCCTGTTCAGGACGCGGTGAGCTCGATTCCGGCAAGCACGACGACGTTGTCCCGGCTTGGTGCCGTCAGCACGCCGGTGATTCGTTCACCGTCACGCCAAAGGTTGGCCTGCAAGGTTTCACCCGGAATCACGGTGCCCGCGAAGCGTGCGCCGTACGACCGGACCCGTCCGGCGTCGCCGTCGAGCACGTTGTCGACGATGGCCTTGCAACCGATGCCATAGGTGCACAGCCCGTGCAGGATCGGGCGGTCGAAGCCCGCGGCCTTGGCGAACGCCGGGTCCGAGTGCAGCGGGTTGCGATCACCACACAGCCGGTACAGCAGTGCCTGCTGTGGCAGGGTGGGCAGCGCGATCTGCAGGTCCGGTGCCCGGTCGGGCTCGGCTGCCGAGGCCGACGGGCCCCGGTCGCCGCCGAAGCCCCCCTCGCCGCGGGCGAAGATGGACCGCTTCTGCTTCCACAGGGGCGCGCCGTCCGTGGTGGTCACCGTGGTCTCCGACCAGATGACCGCGGCCTTGCCCTTGTCCCAGATTTCCGTGAACTTGGTGACGGCCCGGCCGGTGCCCGACGGCGGGATCGGCGCGTCAGTGTAGATGGCTTCGCTGGCGTGCAGCACGCGGCTCAGCTCGATGTCGATGCCGGGGAACTTGACCGTTGGCGCCTTGGTCTCGTGGAAGCTCTGCGCCACATTGCCGAACGTCGGCAGGACCTGTGGCTTGTCGTCGATCAGATAGCGCAGCTCGCGCTCGCTCATCGGGTCCGCGCCGGCACCCAGTCCCAGGTGGTACAGCTGCACGTCGCTGCTGGTCCAAGAAAAATCGATTGGCGGCAGCTCCGCCCCCAAGGCCTCGTCGAGATTGATCGGCATGTCAGCCCTTTCCTGCCACGTGGAGTGCCGCCAGGTATCCGAACGTCATGGCGGGGCCGATGGTCCCGCCGGGGCCGGGGTAGGTGTGGCCCATCACCGGTCCGCTGGCGTTGCCCGACGCGTACAGGCCCGCGATCACCGAACCGTCCTCGCGCAGTGCGCGGCCGTGGATGTCGGTGACGATGCCGCCCTTGGTGCCCAGGTCACCGGGCACCATCTTGGCCGCGTAGAACGGGCCGTGCTTGATCTCGCCCAGGTTGGGGTTCGGCTTGTTGGTCGGGTCGCCGTAGTAGCGGTCGTAGGCGCTGTTGCCGCGGCCGAAGTCCTCGTCGACGCCACTGCGGGCGAAGCCGTTGAAGCGCTCGATGGTCTGGGTCAATGCGTCAGCCGGCAGATTGGTCAATTCCGCCAGTTCTTCCAGGGTGTCGGCCTTGACTACGACGCCGGCCTCGGTCCACTTCTTCGGAATGCGTTGTCCCGGTTGCAGACCCGCGAAGATGTAGCGGTTGCGGTACTGCTGGTCGAACAGTAGCCAGGCCGGCACGTTCTCGCCCGGTCCGTCGCCCTGGCCGTACTTGCCGCCGTACATGTGGTGGCAGGCCTCGACGTACGGCATGGATTCGTTCATGAACCGCTTGCCGTTCATGTTGACGATGATCGAGCCGGGGGAGTTGCGCTCGGACAGCGCGAACCACGGGCTGTCGGGCAGCGGCACCGTCGGGCCCCACCACGCGTCTTCCATGATCTCCATTGCGGCGCCCAGCTTTTCGGCGGCCAAGATGCCGTCGCCGGTGTTGGCCTTGGCTCCCACGGTCCAGTCGGTGGTGATCGGCTGGCGCTGGTACTTGGTGCGCATCTCCTGGTTGTGCTCGAAGCCGCCGCTACCGAGGATCACTGCGCGGCGGGCCCGGATCAGTTGCGGCTCCGCATTGTTCGAGTCACGGGCATCAACCACATAGATGCCGCGGACGGCGCCGTCCTCGTAGTAGAGGTCGGTCAGCGCGGTGTTCAGCTGCACCGGCACGCCGGCCTTCTGCAGGCCGATGCGCAGCGGTGCGATGAGGGCGCGCCCCATGCCGACCAGGTTCTTGCCGGTGGCGCCGGCCCAGGTGGCGCGGATGCCGACCTTGAGGCTGCGCAGGACGCCGCGCGGATGGCGCTTGAGCTGGTTGAGCCGGACGTAATCCTGTTGCATCACAACCATGTTCAGCGGCACCTTGCCGTACGCCGGCTCCAGGCCGGCCTCGTCGGCGCCGAGCTTCTTGGCGTTGAACGGCTTGGGCTCGACGGACCGTCCGCCGGCGCGGCCGCCCTCGGTCTCCGGGTAGTAGTCGGAGTAGTTCGGGACCCAGCACAGCTTCAGTGGAGAGTTCTTCAGCACGAACGACAGCATCTCGGGGCCGCGCTGCAGATAGGTGTCGATCTTCTCTGCGGGGACCACGTCGCCGATGATCTTGTGCAGGTAGGTCCGGGCTGCTTCCGGGGTGTCCTTGACCCCCGCACGCTGCAGAATCTCGTTGTTCGGGATCCAGACGCCGCCACCTGACCGCGCAGTGGAACCTCCATAGTGTGGGGCCTTTTCAACGACTACTGTCGAAAGGCCCTGATGGGCTGCGGTGAGGGCGGCGACCATGCCGGCTGCGCCGCTGCCGACGACGACAACGTCGTACTCCTGTCCAGTCATGTAGAACACGTTATAGAATTGCCCGGCCTGTGGACAACTGCGCCGGTCCATGAAGTTAGGGGAATTCACGAATGCTGTCCGACAACGTGCGTGCCGAGCTCGCTGCCGCGCTGGCCCAAGCCGAGCACAGCCGGGTCGCGATGTCGCCGATGACCGACACCTACGCCGATATCGACGTCGTTGACGCGTACGAGATCCAGCTGCTCAACATTCGTCAGCGTGTCGCAGAAGGTGCCCGCGTGGTGGGACACAAGGTTGGTTTGTCCAGCGAGGCCATGCAGAAAATGATGGATGTGGACGAACCCGACTACGGGCATCTCCTCGACGACATGGAGGTATTCGAGGACAAGCCCGTGCTGACCTCGAATTACCTGTTGCCGCGGGTCGAGGTCGAGGTCGGGTTCGTGCTGGCCGACGATCTCCCCGGCGCCGGCTGCACCGAGGACGACGTGCTGGCCGCCACCGCGGCGTTCGCGCCGGCCATCGAGCTGATCGACAGCCGCATCGCCAACTGGCAGATCAAGTTGTGCGACACCATCGCCGACAACGCGTCCTCGGCCGGCTGGGTGCTGGGCAAGGAGCGTGTTTCGCCGAAAGACATCGACATCCGCGGCATCGATGCCGTGCTCAAGCGCAACGGCGAGGTGCTCGGTAAGGGCCGCAGCGACGCCGTGCTCGGCAATCCAGTGACCGCAGTGGCGTGGCTGGCCCGCAAGGTCGACCAGTTCGGCGTGCGGCTCAAGGCGGGCGACGTGGTGCTGCCCGGTGCCTGCATGCGGGCGTTCGATGCCACGCCGGGTGACGACTTCGTCGCAGAGTTCGCCGGACTGGGTTCCGTCCACCTGTCTTTCGCGTAGTGGCCGAAGTTTCTACAGATATTCGTCAATAGGAGTGAGCATGCCGTCCAAAGCGAGCGTCGCGATCGTCGGCTCGGGAAATATCAGTACTGACCTGCTGTACAAGCTGCTGCGGTCGGACTGGCTCGAGCCCCGCTGGATGATCGGTATCGACCCGGAGAGCGAGGGCCTGGCCCGCGCCCGCAAGCTCGGGCTGGAGACCAGCCACGAAGGCGCGGACTGGCTGCTGGCCCAGAGCGAGAAGCCGGACTTCGTCTTCGAGGCCACCAGCGCCTACGTGCACAAGGCGTACGCGCCGCGGTACGCGGAAGCCGGCATCCGGGCCATCGATCTGACCCCGGCCGCCGTCGGCCCCGGCGTGATTCCGCCGGCCAACCTGCGGGCGCACCTGGACGCCCCGAACGTCAATATGGTCACCTGCGGTGGCCAGGCCACCATTCCCATGGTGTACGCGGTGTCCCGCGTCGTCGACGTGCCCTACGCCGAGATCGTGGCGTCGGTGTCGTCCGCTTCGGCCGGCCCCGGCACCCGGGCCAACATCGATGAGTTCACCAAGACCACCAGCGCCGGCGTGCGTGACATCGGTGGCGCCAAGGATGGCAAGGCCATCATCATCCTGAACCCGGCCGATCCGCCGATGATCATGCGCGACACCATCTTCTGCGCCATTCCCCCCGATACGGATCGAGCTGCCGTCGTTCAATCCATCAAGGACGTGGCCGCCGAGGTGCAGACCTACGTGCCCGGTTACCGGCTGCTCAACGAGCCTCAGTTCGACGAGCCGTCGATGGTCAACGGCGGCCAGCACGTCGTCAGCATCTTCGTCGAGGTGGAGGGTGCGGGCGACTACCTGCCGCCCTACGCTGGAAATCTGGACATCATGACCGCCGCGGCCACCAAGGTGGGCGAGGAGATCGCCAAGGAAATCGTGGGAGCGAAAGCATGAGTACCGCACTGCAACCCGGAGACATCTTTTTCGACGCCGCCTGGGACGTCCGGCTGACGGACACCTCGCTGCGTGACGGCTCGCACCACAAGCGCCACCAGTTCACCGGCGACGAGGTACGCGCGATCGTCGGTGCGCTCGACAACGCCGGCGTCCCGGTCATCGAGGTCACGCACGGCGACGGCCTCGGTGGCTCGAGCTTCAACTACGGGTTCTCCAAGACCCCGGAGCAGGAACTGATCAAGATCGCGGCGCAGACCGCGAAGAATGCCAAGATCGCGTTCCTGATGCTCCCCGGAGTGGGGACCAAGGAAGACATCAAGGAAGCGCAGGGCAACGGTGGATCGATCTGCCGCATCGCCACCCACTGCACCGAGGCCGACGTCTCGATCCAGCATTTCGGCCTGGCCCGCGAACTGGGCCTGGAGACCGTCGGCTTCCTGATGATGAGCCACACCATCTCCCCGGAGAAGCTGGCCGCGCAGGCCCGCATCATGGCCGACGCCGGCTGCCAGTGCGTCTACGTCGTGGACTCCGCGGGTGCGCTGGTGCTCGAGGGCGTCGCCGACCGGGTCTCGGCGCTGGTCGCCGAATTGGGATCGGATGCTCAAGTTGGATTTCACGGACACGAGAATCTCGGTCTCGGCGTTGCCAATTCGGTCGAGGCCGTGCGCGCGGGTGCCAAGCAGATCGACGGCTCCTGCCGCCGGTTCGGCGCCGGTGCGGGTAACGCACCGGTCGAGGCGCTGGTCGGCGTGTTCGACAAGATCGGCGTCAAGACCGGCATCGACTTCTTCGACATCGCTGATGCCGCGGAAGAGGTTGTCGCACCGGCGATGCCGGCCGAGTGCCTGCTGGACCGCAACGCGCTGGTGATGGGCTACGCCGGTGTGTACTCCAGCTTCCTCAAGCACGCGGTGCGCCAGGGCGAACGCTATGGCGTGCCGGCCCACGAGCTGTTGCTCCGCGTCGGCCAGCGCAAGCTGATCGGTGGCCAGGAGGACCAGCTGATCGACATCGCGCTGGAGATCCAGCGGGAGCGGGCCGAGGGCAAGTCCTGACCCTTCCGAAGCTTCTGGGCTGCGGTATCACCGGTGATATCGCAGCCCAGAGTCGTTTGTGGGTTGTTTGCCTGAGGCCGGCCAACGTCATTGCCCCGCGAACCTGACTGCATGGCGCAAATGTCCCCGCGAGATCGCCGTGTGGGCAGCCTCGCGATAGGTGGTCAACGGCCAATACCCGACGACGCCCCATATCGACGGAACTGTCGGGTCAGCTGGTGACGGAGTCCGCCGCGGTCGCACAACGCGCCACCAACTCGGCCAGCGCCACCGGCAGCCGGTCGGCGATGGCCTGTGGATCGCTGACCTGGTCGGTGCAGGTGAGTACGCAGATCTGCATGCCGCCCTTGTAGCTCCACCCGGTGACGTTCATGCCCATCGGGAAGACCAACGGGCCGCTCGAGATCAGCTTCTCGACCGGGGCGCCGCCGAAGTACAGCGGGTGCTGCGGGCCGCGCATGTTCGACGCGATCATGCTGAACATCGGACGCTTCTTGACCTTCGCCCCGATGGTCGGCAGCACGCGCGAGTAGACCTTGAACAGCGGCCAGTACTCCATCCAGTCGTGCTGCAGCCAGGCGTCGCGCTCGCTCTGCACCTCGCGCGCGGTGGCAGTGTTCGCCGAGATGGCCTTGAGCCGCTCCACCGCATCGGCGATGTTGGTGGCGAGTTCGACGTTCCAGCGGGCCACCTTGTTGCCCCAGCGGTCGCCGTCCTGCGGGCGCATCGACACCGGCACCACGGCGGTCATGGTGTCGTCGCCGACGGGCCCGCGCGAGGCCTGGTATTCGCGAAGGGCGGTGCTGCACAGCGACAGGAAGACGTCGTTGACGCTCACCCCGAACGCCTTCGACACCCGCTTGATCTGGTCCATCTCGACGTCGACGAAAGCGAAGCCGCGGCCCGCGGTCAATGGCTCGTTGAACGGCAGGGCCGGCGCGATGAAGGCCTCGGCATAGCCGGGCTTGCCCGCCTTCTGCCGGTGCTGGATGGTACGGGTCACCTTGGCCGTGCGGGCCAGGACTTTCGGGAACTTGATGAGCGACCTGACCTGCTGACGCGCCACCATCGGGAACCACCGCGCGGCCGGCGGGCGGTGCTCGTCGGGCGGCGGGTGGGCCGAGGGTTCGAGCAGCCGGTCGGCGGGGTCCTGGCTGTAGAACTGCTCCAGCAGGTTCAGCGACGCCATGCCGTCGGCCACCGCGTGGTGGATCTTGAGCACCAGTGCGACGCGGCCGTCGGCGAGGCCGTCGATGTACCACATCTGCCAGGCCGGGCGGTCCCGATCGAGTGGCTCTTCGAAGAGTTTGGCGATCTCCGCGCCCAGCTCGCGGTCGGTGCCGGGAGCGGCGGCCGTCGCGCGCTTCATGTGGTAGTTCAGATCGCCCCGGGCGCGGGTGATCCACCATGGCCGGCCGGCGCCGAAGCGCGGGGACAACAACTGCCACTGCAGGGGCTCGACGCGACCGACCAGGCCGGGCAGCGCGGCCCGCACGGCGTTGAAGGTGATGGGTTCGTGGCCCTGGGCCGGATCGAGCACGACGGCCTTGATGGTGTGCTGCGGTTGGACGGCGCTCTCCCATGCCAGGAAGCTGTTGTCCTCGCCCGATAAACGTCGCATACATCACTATGAAGCCGAAAATGCGAGCCGGCGGGCATGTTGTCTCGTTGATCGGGAACTACCTCTGAATTTCGGGTGGTACCCCGTTTAGCGTGCTCACCATGCGCTGAGTCGGCGTCGCGACGCGGAGCTCGAGGGGCCTCCGCCGGGTCCGGGTCAGCACGATGGGGAATGGAGTAGGGATATGCACCTGAGGAACAGCCGGGTCCTGGTCACCGGCGCCAGCCGCGGTCTGGGCAGGAACATCGCGCAGGCGATGGCCCGGCGCGGTGCTGAGGTCGCGCTCGTCGCCCGTAACGCCGAGCAGCTCGCAGCGCTGGCAAAAGAACTGGGCGGCAAGGCATATCCCACCGACCTGATGGATCCGGCGGCGGTCGAAGCGCTGATCGGCCGGGTGGAGGCCGACGGCCCCATCGACGTCATCGTCAACAACGCCGGTGTGGACTGCGTCGGCCGCTTCTACCAGGCGTCGTCCCAGGACGTGCGAGACCTGTTGCAGGTCAACCTGATTGCCCCCATGGAGTTGTGCCGCCAGGTGATGCCGCTGATGATGAAGCGCGGTCGAGGCCACATCGTCAACGTCTCCTCGATGGGCGCCATCTCCACCGGGCCGGGCGTCACCCTGTACGGCGCCTCCAAGGCCGGGCTCAGTCACTTCACCGCCGGCATCCGCTCCGAGCTGCGCCAGAAGCCGGTCAACACCACGCTGGTGCAGATCGGTGAGGTCAAGACCGACATGATCGACCACATCCGGTCGTTCGGGCCGGCCCGCCGCACCATCGAGCGGTCGCTCAAGTTCCGGATGATCCCGCAGCAGCCGCTGGACGCCGACATGGTCGCCGAGGCCATCGCGGATGCGGTCGAGCACGAGAAGAAACACGTCATCCTGCCCAAGCGCATCGCGGCGATGGCCTACCTCACCGAGACTCCCCGCCGGGTCTCGGAGCTCATGCTCACGGGCATCGACCAGGACGGCGACTAGTCATGGGTGGCGGACGGGAGGCACAGTGGATCTGACGGGCAAGGTCGCGATCATCACGGGCGCGGCTCGCGGTCAGGGTGAGGCCGAGGCGCGGCTGTTTGCCGCCCGCGGCGCGAAGGTCGTGCTCACCGACGTCCTGGTCGAAGAAGGGGAGGCGGTCGCCGCGTCCATCGGCGCCGCCGCCCGCTTCCAGCGCCACGACGTCGGTAACGAAAGTGATTGGCGGACAACGATCGAACTGGCGTTGAGCGAGTTCGGCCGGATCGACGCGCTGGTCAACAACGCGGCGATCTGCACCGTCGAACCTCTGATGGACCACACCGCCGAGTCGTGGGAACGGCAGTTGCGGGTCAACCTGATCGGACCGTTCCTCGGTACTCAGGCTGTCGTCGAACCGATGCGCGCGAACGGCGGTGGCTCGATCATCAACATCTCGTCGCAGGCCGGCCTGCAGGGGCTGGCCGGGTACAGCGCGTACGGCGCCTCCAAGTGGGGCCTGCGAGGCTTCTCGAAGGTGGCCGCAATCGAGCTGGGCCCCATGGGTATTCGGGTCAACACCGTCTACCCCGGCATGATCGACACCCCGATGGTGGCGCACCTGCCGATCGAACGTGGCCTCGGCGGTCACCCCGGCGCACCGCTGACGCGCGTCGGGTTGCCCGACGAAGTCGCCGAGGTGGCGGCCTTCCTGGCGTCGGACGCGTCGTCGTACATGACGGGCGCGGATCTCGCGGTCGACGGCGGCGCGAGCGCGGGCCGGATTCCGGTTGTCCCGACGGACTAGCGAGGGATCGGATTGCCCCGGCAAAATTGGCAGGCGGGTTACTTCACCCCTAAGCGGGCGAGGTACTCGATCATGGTGTCAATTGCCGCTTCGAACGGCGTGGCGTCGCGGCGGATCTGACTCAGCAGGAGTCCACCCTGAATTGCGGCCAGCATGGCCATCGCGAGCTGGTCTGTGTCCGTGCCGGCGGGTAGTTCGCCTCGGGCCGCGATGACAGCCAGCCCGTCGCGAATCAGGTGCTCCCACTGATTGAATGAACGCGCCAGGTGAGCCCGGGCGAGCGGGTCGATTTCGGCGAGTTCGTTGGCCAGTGTGCCGATCGGGCAGCCGCCGACGCCGCCCGCCCGGCGCACTGTTTCGACCAGGATGTCGCGCCACCGGTACAGATCACGCAGGCTTTCGAGCCGGTCCAGCCCGAGACGCTGGACGGCGAGCACCTGGTCGGTCTGGAAGTCGATGACGGCCGCGACCAGTTCGCCCTTGTCGGCGAAATAGTGATACAGCTGTGAGGTGCTGACCGCAGCGGCTTCCTGGATGTCCTCGATGGTCGTGCGGACTACGCCGCGCTGAAACATCAGGTCGGCAGCGGCGGCCACGATGCGCTCGCGGGTCGCGCGGCCTTTGGCGGTCAGCTTCTCGACTGAAGTCGGCGGCATCCGGGTGACCTTCCTACGTGTAGCACCGGCACGCTCGTGAGGTCCACGCTCGTGAGGTCATTGCACCGTCCAAGAAATGGAGTGTCAACTCCAAAACCTGTGGGGGTGCGTGCTCGCGGGTGGGCGGTACCGGGTTGTGGCGCGAGGTCGCGGTCGGCGACTTCTGGTTTTGGAGTTGACACTCCATTTTTGCGGGATCAGGCTCGAGAAGTCTCAACTCGAACTGCTGCCAATGTCCTTGCGCGACAAGCTGGCACGCCTTGAAAGGATCTCGTATGACCACCGCTGATGCTCAGCCCGCCACCATCGCCGACCGCGTCGATCAGATGCGTCGCGACATGGCGGGTCATCTCCCCGAGGAGGTGTCGGCAGTCTTCGCTGCCGAGCAGGCTGTCCTGGACGCCCGCGGAATCCCCGCGAACATCGCTGCTCCCGGAGACACGGTGCCCGACGTGCAGTTGCTCGACGTGCACGGCGTACCAACCACTCTCGCGGCCGCGCTCGACGGTCGCCCGGCGGTCATCGTGCTCTATCGAGGAGCATGGTGCCCGTATTGCAACCTCGCCTTGCGGGCATACCAGGAGACCCTGGTCCCACAGCTGCAGCAGCGGGGTATCCCGCTGCTGGCGCTGAGCCCGCAGAAGCCTGATGGTTCGCTGTCGGCGCAGGAAAAGAACGAGCTGACCTTCACGGTGTTGTCCGATCCAGCGAATCAGCTGGCCACCGCGCTCGGGGTGCTCACCGCACCCACGGAGGGCTCCCGGACCGCGCAGCGCGCACTGGGTCTGGATCTGACCGCCGTCAATGCCGATGGGGGCTTCGGAGTACCCATGCCGACAGTCGTGATTGTCGACGGCGCGTCCACGATCCGCTGGATCGACGTGCATCCCAACTACACCACGCGCACCGAGGTGGCCGACATCGTGGCCGCGGTGGATTCGCTGAACTAGCCGGCAGTCGGCCGCCTGCGGCGCGGCGCCCTTCGCATCGACACCGGATTGTCAGACTGCCCCGGCAAGATGGGCACATGGTCGGGGACGAATCCACACTGGCGCCGGATCGGCGACGCCGGGCCGGGTCGATGGAGCTGCTGCTCGTCGGCCTCATCGGCCTGGCGCTGTCCGGCTCGTGGGTCAGCGGCCTGCTGACCGACCACGCGCGCCTGGCCACGGCGGCCACGGTGTTCTGTGGGGTGTTCGTGCAGGCCTTGCCCTTCCTGGTCCTGGGCGTCATCGTCAGCGGCCTGGTGGCTGCGTATCTCACTCCGGAACGGCTCGCCCGCTGGTTGCCGCGCCGCCCGGCGCTCGCAGTGGCGGTGGCGGGCATCGGCGGCGCCGCGCTGCCCGGGTGTGAGTGCGGGTCGGTGCCGGTGGCGCGCCGGCTGTTCAGCCGAGCGACGGCCGGGGCCGCCCTGACCTTCATGCTGTCGGCGCCCGCGATCAACCCCGTGGTGCTGGTGGCGACGGCGGTCGCGTTCCCCGGGCAACCGCAGATGGTGGTGGCACGCTGCGCGGCCTCGCTGCTCACCGCGGTGGTGATGGGCCTGCTGTGGCAGCGCTGGGGCCGCACGGAATGGGTGACGCGGACGCTGCCCGCTCATCACGACGAGGATGCGTCCCGGTTCACGGTGTTCACCGAGGCGGCCCGGCATGACTTCCTGCAGTCCGCGGCCTATCTGGTGATCGGCGCCGGCGCCGCGGCCGTACTGCGCGCCGCCGTCCCGCCGTGGGTGTTCGAGCACGTCGCCGGCAACCTGGTGGTGGGCGTCGTCACCATGGCGTTGCTGGCCGTGGTGCTGGCGCTGTGCTCGGAGGCCGACGCGTTCGTCGCGGCCAGCCTGACCATGGTCCCGCTGGTGCCGCGACTGGTGTTCCTGGTGGTAGGTCCGGCAGTGGACGTCAAATTGTTCGCGATGCAGGCCGGGGTGTTCGGCCGGCCGTTCGCGGTGCGTTTCGCGCCGGTGACCCTGGTGGTGGCGACTGCGTGCGCGACGGCCATCGGACTGCTGCTGCTCGGGGGCGCGCAATGAGTCGGGAAACGCAGAACATCCTGGTGCTGCTGATCGGGCTGAGCACGGGGCTGATCGCGGTGAAGGGCACCTACCTGAACTTCGTGAAACCGGCGCTGCTCCCATGGCTGCTCGTGGCGGCCGTCCTGCTGGTGGTGCTGGCCGCGGTGTGCCTGCTGCGCGACCTGCGCCGCGGACCACCGGGTGGCCACCACCACCGGGGGTCGCTGGCGTGGCTGCTGCTCATCCCGGTGGCGCTGACCGCGTTCGTCACCGTGCCGCCGATGAGCGCCGTCGGCGCCGAGACGGTCACCGCGGCGGTCGCGCCGCCGAAACGGGCTTTCCCTCCGCTGCCGGCCGACGGCGCCGTGTCGTTGCCGGAGGTGGTGTTGCGGGCGGCCGCGGATTCCACGAAAAGCCTTGAGGGACGGACCATCACTGTCACCGGATTCACCATGGGTGACGATCTGGCCAGAGTCGTCATCGTGTGTTGCGCCGCCGACGCGCAGCTGGCTCGCATGCACCTCACCGGCGCGGTCGGTCCGCACCCGAATGACACCTGGCTGAAGGTGCGGGGCAAGGTGATACCCGGCTCGTCCAGCCCGTCCACGAATTTCGTCCCGACCATGGAAGTGACAAGTGCCGACCCGATTCCCAAGCCCCGCAACACCTACGCGTACTGACGCGCAGGCCCTGCTCGAACAGCTCGCCGGCCCCGAGGCCGTCCTGCGCGACGACCAGTGGGTGGCCATCGAGGCGCTCGTGGTGCAGGGCCGGCGGGCGCTGGTGGTGCAGCGCACCGGGTGGGGCAAGTCCGCGGTGTACTTCATCGCTGCCAAGCTGCTGCGGGCTGCCGGGCGTGGTCCGACGGTCATCGTCTCGCCGCTACTGGCGTTGATGCGCAACCAGGTGGCTGCTGCCGAACGTGCGGGCGTCCGGGCTGCCACGATCAACTCGAGCAACGTCACCGAATGGGACGACGTGCACCAGCGTGTCGCCGCCGGCGACCTCGATGTGCTGCTGGTCAGTCCGGAACGATTGAACAATCCCGACTTTCGCGATGCCGTATTGCCGGCACTGGCCGCCGACGCCGGGCTGGTCGTGGTCGACGAGGCGCACTGCGTCTCCGACTGGGGCCACGACTTCCGTCCGGACTACCGCCGCATCCGCACGTTGATCGGCGAGTTGGGTTCGGGCATACCGGTGCTCGCGACCACCGCGACCGCCAACGACCGCGTGGTGCAGGACGTCGCCGCGCAATTGGGCGTCGGCGGTGCCGACAATGGGCCGGGTGGCGGTGGGGACACTCTGGTGCTCCGCGGCGGACTGGACCGGGAGTCGCTGCGTCTGTCGGTGGTGCACGCCGGGGGGCCCGCGCAACGTGCGGCATGGCTTGCGGCGCATCTGGATTCGCTGCCCGGCTCCGGCATCGTCTACACCTTGACGGTGTCGCAGGCCCACGACATCGCCGCGCTGCTGCGCGAGCAAGGGCACACCGTCGCGTCGTACACCGGCTCCACCGAGGCCGCCGAACGCGAACAGCTGGAAGCCGACCTGCTGAACAACCGGGTCAAGGCGCTCATCGCGACCTCGGCCCTGGGCATGGGGTTCGACAAACCGGACCTGGGCTTCGTCGTGCACCTGGGTGCGCCCTCATCGCCCATCGCGTACTACCAGCAGGTCGGCCGCGCCGGTCGCGCCACGTCCAGCGCCGAGGTGATCCTGCTGCCAGGCAAGGAGGACGCCGACATCTGGCGGTACTTCGCGTCCGTGGCCTTCCCGTCGGAAGCCCTGGTGCGCAAGGTGATCGGCGAACTCGAACCGGACCGGGCGCTGTCGACCGCGGCGCTGGAGCCGCTGGTCGACCTGAACCGCTCCCGGTTGGAGATGGTGCTCAAGGTGCTCGACGTCGACGGCGCGGTACGCCGGGTCAAGGGCGGGTGGACCAGTACCGGCGAACCGTGGTCGTACGACGAGGAGCGCTACCGGAACCTGGACGCCGCGCGGCAACGCGAGCAACAGGCGATGTTGGACTACCAGTGGACGACCGAGTGCCGAATGGTGTTCCTGCGCAGCCAACTCGATGACCCGGAACTCGACGGCAGTGGCTGCGGCCGGTGTGACAACTGTGCCGGTGCGCGCTACACCGCCGATGTCGACGCGGGGGCGGCATCGGCGGTGCGAGACCAGCTGATGCGACCCGGCGTGGAGATCACCGCGCGCAAGCAATGGCCAACGGGTTTGGGTTCCTTGGGGATTGGGCTCTCGGGTCGGATTTCCGGCGGGGCCGAGCCAGGCCGCGTCATCGGGCGGCTGACCGACCTCGGCTGGGGTGCGCGCCTGCGTCAACTGCTCGACAGCCCTGACGGCGAGGTGCCCGACGCTGTGGTGCAGGCCGCCGTCGCGGTCCTGAAAGCCTGGGACTGGGATACGCGTCCCGTGGCGGTGATCGGCCTGGATTCCGAGGGGCACCCGCAGCTCATCGGCTCGTTGGTCAACCGGCTGGCGGATCTGGGTCGGCTGCAGAACCTGGGCACGCTGCACTATCGGCCGCAGCGACGGCGGGTGACGGCCGCCAACTCCGCGTATCGAGTTGCGGCGCTGGTGGATTCGTGGGAGGCGCCCGCGTTGGACGTCACCGGACCGGTGCTGCTGGTGGACGATCTGGTGGACACCGGCTGGACCATGACGATGGCGACCCAGGCGCTGCGCGGCGCCGGGGCACCCGCGGTGCTGCCGTTCGCGATCGCATCGGTCAGCTGAGCCGCCCGGGCTGGTGCCGACCGAGTGCCAGTTGGTCGACCACCCCGTCGACACCCCGTAGTTGGATATCGTCGCGGCGCACTGTGTCCCACTGGTCGCGGGTCATCGTGAACTCGAGCATGGTGTCGAGGACACCGCGCCGCGACTGCCGCGACGATCCGGCGTGCGTATAGGGCAGCGACCGCGTGACCCCGAGCGACGCCGCGTTGTCGTGCCACGCGGCGGTGCGCGCAAGGTCGGCGTCGAATCCGGTGAAGATCAGGTGCAGCGCGGCCGCGCGCATCTCCCTGCCGAGGCCCTGTCCCTGATAGCGACGCCCCAGCCAGGAGCCGGTGGACACGATCCGTCGGGCCGGAAAGCCGTCGGCGGTCACTGCGCACACGCCGACGGGATCGCCGTCGACCATCACGGCCATCGGTATGTCCCAATGCTCCGTCGACACCTCGGCGCGGGTCTGCCGGAAGTACTTGACGGTGTTGCGCTCCAGCTCGGGGGAGACCGCGTCGGTCCACGGGACCGCGAACGGCATGGTGGCCGGGTCGTGGATGCCCTCGGCCGCCAGCTGGGCCAACCGGTCGGCGTGGTTGTCGGTCGCGTGGCACAGCTGCAGGGCCGGAGTGATCACCTCCAGTTCGGCCAGCGGCCACCGCGAATGCTGCACGCCCAATACCAACACACCCGCGTCAATCCGGGAAACGGAATATCCTCCGGCATCAAGTGCCCTGACCAGTGGCTTTGACGGGCTTCGCCGGTGCGGTTGGCGTCAATTCGGCCGGGTGCCGGTGGTCTGGTAGATGATGCGGTCCGCGATCTCGACCACGTGGTCGGCAAAGCGTTCGAAGTAGCGGCTGAGCAGCGTGACCTCCACCGCTGCGGCCGTGCCGTGCCGCCAATCCGGGTGCATCACAATGGCGAACAGGCGCTTGTGAATGTCGTCCATCGCTTCGTCCTCGGTGCCGAGCTGTGCCGCTCTTTCCGAATCTTCTTCGAGCACAATATGTTTCGCCTCAAAAGCCAATTCCGCGGCGATGCGGCCCATCTCGGTGAAGTGGCCGCGCACTTCGGCGGGTACGGCTGCCTCAGGGTAGTGACGGCGCCCGATCTGGGCGATGTGCGCTGCCAGGGCCCCCATGCGCTGGAGATCGGCCACGGTTCGCAGCGTGCTCACGACGGCACGCAGATCACGGGCCACCGGAGCTTGGCGGGCCAGGATCGTGAAGGCCTCCGCTTCCAGGGCAGCGGAACCGTGATCGATTTCGTGCTGGCGGTCGAGAACCTGTTCGGCGGCTTCTACGTCAGCGTGCAGCAATGCGCCGGCAGCCAGCTGCATCGTTGTCGCAGCAAGTTCGCACAATCCGGCGATACGGTCGTTGAGAGCGTCGAGTTGCTCGTGGAAAGCTGTCCGCACGAGCCATCAGCATAGAACGTCGACGGCGATTTTCATGACGGCTGTATTAACTATCAGCAAACTCGACTCGCAAGGCCTGGCGGATGGGCTGGGGATGTGGCGGCCGTGGTGGCTGTTCCTGCGGGCCGCGTGGAGCTAAGACGACACGGCTGCGATTGCCCTCGGCGAGTCGTTCTGAACTGCAGTTTTGTCCACTTGCGTAACACCAGCGCCGTAGTGAGCGAAGTACCTCCAGAGGCCGGGGTAGATCGATGCGGCCGGAACCAAGGAGGACTCCATGACTCGTGCCGTTACTTTCGGCCGTTCCACTCTCGGCTTCATTGCCCTGGGAGCCGCCTGCGCCGCGCTGGCCACCCCCCAGGTGCACGCTGATCCTGCGAGCCCGACGTCGCCGACCGCGTCGACTACCCCTGCGTCGACCACTCCTGCGTCGACCACCCCTGCGTCGACCACTGTGGCCCCGGCCGCCACCGTCGCCGACTGCAGCACCGCGACGCTGGCCAAGACCATCAGCTCGGTCACATTGCAGCTGTCGGACTACTTCGCCGCGCACCCGGATGCCGACAGCTCACTGCTGGATGCCACCCGCCAGCCGGCGTTCACCGCCATGAACCAGTTCGACGGTTACTTCAAGGAGCACCCGGACCAGGCCGACGCGCTGCGCGGCATCCAGGCTCCGCTGGCCGCGTTCAAGGACCGCTGCGGCCTGCAGGTGGCACCGACCGACGCGCTCGCTGTCCTGGGCGGCGTCTAGTCCTCACCCGCCGAATGTGAGCTTATGTGCCAATCCGGCAACGGATTTCGGACACAAGCTCACGTTCGGTCGGGCTGGGAGCCACCGAGCTGCGCCGTCAGCGCCGCAGCTGCGGCTACCAGCCCACGAGCCCGTTTACCGATCTCCGCGTCGGTCAGGGCCCGACCGATCTGGAGTGACAGCACCATCACCTGCCGTTGGTGATGGTCGAACACCGGCGCGGCGATGACGCTGATGTCGTGCTTGGTCCGCCCACTGGCCTCGCTCGGCAGGTACACCCGTTCGCCGATGTCAGAGACGAGTTCGCCCAGCAGGACCCGTAGTTCGTCGGGCAGGTTGCTCGACATGCCGGCCATCATGGCGTACAGCCGCCGCCCACCCGGTGTCAGTCGTTCCACGAGATAGCCTGATTCGCGGCACTCGGCGATCACCCGCTCCAGCCGGGCGCTGTCGGTGCGCAGCGGAATCGTCGGCTCCTTGGCCAGCCAGTCACGCACCGCGCGTTCGTCCCACAGCACGAACATGAGGCCGACCGGCGGGGCGAACGGATAGCTCTGCCCGACCTGCACCGGCTCCGGACTGCCTTGCGGTGCAACGAGTTCCAGCAGCGTGATGCGATCGTCGACCACCGCCGACAGTGCCGCTGTGGCATTGAACGCCTCGGAGAGCCGGCGCAGCTCTGCCCGCGCGGCCGGACTGATCCGCATGGACTCCTGCGCGGTGTGGCCAAGAGTGATCAGCCGCGGCCCCAGCCGGTAGGTCTTCTCGGCCGCATCGCGCACCAGATAGCCGGCTTCGGCGAGTGTGGTGACGATGCCCAGGCAGGTGGGCTTGCTGAGGTCGAGCCGACGCGCCAGCTCGGACAGCCCGAACTGTTCCTGGGGGTGACTGGCCAGGAAGTCCAGCACCGCCACGACGCGGGCGGTGGGCGGCGACGCGCGACCGGTGTCAGTCATGGCAAGGAATGTACGACATCGGTCCAAATATGGACCGTGACGGCGGGCCTGCTCTCCGCCGGCAGGCGCGTCTTCCAAACCGTCGCGCGAAAAAGTGTCCCTATCCCCGCCGAGCGCCCTCTTACCTGTGCGGGTTCAGATCGGCCCGCTTCGAGAGGAGCAACAATGACCACTTCGACCAATTGGTACCAGCTGCCTGCCGCTGTGCGCATCGGCGCGAACGCCGCCATCGGTCTGGCCGTGGCCGCGCTGGTGGCGGCGATCTACTACCCGGCCGGGCCGTCGTCGCATGTCGTGCTGGCGGCGGCCGCCGTCGTGTCTGTGGCGATGGTGTTCGCGGCGTTCTGGGGTGAACACCTGCTGCGCAGGGATTACGGCTCGGCCGCGCAGTACGGCGAGTTCGCGGCTGCGCTGAAGTCCGGCCGGCTGCCGGTGCGCATCGAACCCGCGGCATGGCGCGGGTGGCTGGCACGCAGTCGCACGCTGAACCTTCAGCGCATAGGTGCCGTGGCGCCGCTGGTGGTCTTCGCTGTGGTGCCGGCGTTGCGGGTGCCGACGACGGCGCATCTGGTGATCGCCGCTGTACTGGCCGCGCTCGCGGTGTGGTCGGTGGTGAAGTGGCAGGTCCAGCGTCGGCACATCGCCGTGCTGACTGCGGCGGTTGAGGAGCGCGCGGCCGGTCGGTGACGGCCTGCAGGGGGCGCCCTGCGGCATTGACGGCGACTGCAACACGTTCTACTCTTCAGTCGGAATATCTACCGATGCGTTCCAATATTGGAACGGAAGGGTGTGCCGTATGTTCTCACAGTCGTTCGTCGATGCCGTCGCCGAGGCCGAGCGCCTCGTCGCCGCGGCGCCGTTCATCGAAACCGAGGCCGACCTGCTCGAAGGCCTGCAGTACCTCGCCGGCTGTATCGCCTCGTGCACGCACGTCGCGTTCGATTTCGACAAGGACCACCCGTTCCTGCACAGTGGCACCGGCCCGTTCGAGAAGATGGGCCTGGACAATCCCGACACCATGTACTTCGGCACCCGCGTGCAGGCCGGCCATGAATACGTCGTCACCGGGCGGCGCGGCACCACCACCGACGTCAGCTTCCAGCTGCTCGGTGGCGAGTACACCGACGCCAACGTGCCGGACAGCGAGACCGCGTTCGACGACCGCAAGCTCGACATCGCCGAGGACGGCACATTCGAGTGGCGGTTCACACCGGCCACGCCGGCACAGCTGGTGATCCGCGAGGTCTACAACGACTGGTCGGCGCAGCGTGGTTGCTTCGCCATCTCCCGCACCGACACCGCGGGCACCGCGCCGGAGCCGCTGACCCGTGAGCTCATCGAAAAGCGGTACGCCGTCGCCGGGAAGCAGCTGGTGCAGCGCGTCAAGACCTGGCTGCAGTTCCCGAAGTGGTTCTACGACAACCTGCCGGTCAACACCCTGACCGCGCCGCGCCTGACCCCGGGTGGGCTGGCCACGCAGTACTCCTCCGTCGGGCACTACGAGATGACGCCGGACCAGGCCATGGTCATCACCCTGCCGGTGTCCGACGCGCCGTACCTGGGTTTCCAGCTGGGCAGCCTCTGGTACATCTCGCTGGACTACATCAACCACCAGACGTCGCTGAACGGCACTCAGGCGCAGGCGGATCCGGACGGCAAGATCCGGATCGTGGTGTCCGAGAACAACCCTGGCGTGACCAACTGGTGCGAGACGTTGGGCCACGCCAAGGGCTACCTGCAGTTCCGCTGGCAGCGGGTGTCCCGCGAGCTGACGGCCGAGGATGGCCCGACGTGCGAGGTCGTCGACCTCGATGAGGTGGCGTCGAAGCTGCCGTTCTACGAGAGCAACAAGATTTCGGACGAGGACTGGCGCGCGCGGATTGCGCTGCGGCAAAAGCTGATTGGCGAGAGGATGGTGGGCTGAACGTGAGCGGACTGCTCGATGGGAAGGTAGTGGTGATCAGCGGGGTCGGGCCAGGGCTCGGGACGACGCTGGCCCGTCGATGTGCTGAGAACGGTGCCGACCTGGTGCTGGCCGCCCGCACGGTGGAGCGCCTCGAGGATGTCGCCAAAGAGGTGACGGTGCTGGGCCGCCGCGCACTGGCGGTGGGCACCGACATTACCGACGAGCAGCAGGTCGCCAATGTGGTGGCTCGCACCTTGGAGGAGTTCGGCAAGGCTGACGTGCTGATCAACAACGCGTTTCGGGTTCCGTCCATGAAGCCGTTCGCCAACACCACTTTTGAGCACATGCGCGACGCGATCGAGCTGACGGTGTTCGGCGCGCTGCGCATGACGCAGGGCTTCACCCCGGCGCTGGAAGCCGCCAAAGGTGCTGTGGTGAACGTGAACTCGATGGTCGTGCGGCACTCGCAGGCCAAGTACGGCGCCTACAAGATGGCGAAGTCGGCCCTGCTGGCCATGTCCCAGACCCTCTCGACCGAGCTGGGCGAGAAGGGCATTCGGGTGAACTCCGTGATGCCCGGCTACATCTGGGGTGAAACCCTGGAGGGCTACTTCAGCCACCAGGCGCAGAAGTACGGCACCACCGTCGAGCAGATCTACGCGGCATCGGCCGCCGGCTCCGATCTCAAGCGGCTGCCGACCGAGGACGAGGTGGCCTCGGCCATCCTGTTCCTGGCCAGCGATTTGTCCAGCGGCATCACCGGCCAGTCGCTCGACGTCAACTGCGGGGAGTACAAGGCATGAGCACGGCGCGCACCAACGTGGGTACCGTCGAGGATTTGCACGCCTCGGCCGTCAAGGCCTGTGGCCTGGACGACTTCGGCGGCGACGACGACAACTACCTGGAAGCCCTTGGCGTGCTGCTGGATTCGTTTCAGCGCGAGGCCGACCTGACCGAGCTGGGCAGCAAGATGCAGCGGTTCTTCACCCGCAACGCGCTGGTGGCCCGGCTGGTGTCCAACGCCGCGTTCAAGCAGTACCCGCAGCACGCCGACGTGCCGATCGAGCGGCCCATCTTCGTCACGGGTCTGCCCCGCACCGGCACCACGGTGATCCACCGGTTGCTTACCGCCGACCCGGCCCACCAGGGCCTCGAGATGTGGCTGGCGGAATTCCCGCAGCCGCGGCCGCCGCGCGAAACCTGGTCGGAAAACCCGGTTTTCAGTGCGCTCGATGCGCGGTTCAAGCAGGCGCACGAGGAGAACCCCGAATACACGGGCCTGCACTTCATGACGGCCGACGAGGTCGAGGAGTGCTGGCAGTTGCTGCGCCAGTCCCTGCATTCGGTCTCCTACGAGACGCTGGCGCATGTGCCGACCTACGCGCACTGGCTGGCCCGGCAGGACTGGACCAAGTCGTATCAGCGGCACCGCAAGAACCTGCAGTTGATCGGCTTGAACGAGCCCGAAAAGCGCTGGGTGCTCAAGAATCCCAGTCACTTGTTCGCGCTGGAGGCGCTGCTCAAGGTCTATCCGGACGCGCTCGTCGTCCAGTGTCACCGGCCGGCCGAGACCATCATGGCGTCGATGTGCTCACTTGCGCAGCACACCACGGCGGGCTGGTCGAACACGTTCACCGGCAAGGTGATCGGCGACGACTCGATGGAGACGTGGTCACGCGGCCTCGAGCTGTTCAATGCCGAACGGGCCAAGCATGATCCGAAGCAGTTCTGCGACGTCGACTACTTCGAGTTCATCAAGGACCCGGTCGGTGCCGTCGAGGGCGTCTACCGCACCTTCGACATCGAGTTCACCGATGCCGCGCGGCAGGCGATGACCGACAGCCACGCCAAGACCCAGCAGGGCCCGCGGGCGCCGAAGCACACCTACTCGCTGTCCGACTATGGGCTGACGGAGGAGCAGGTCAAGGAGCGCTTCGCCAACCTGTAACCGCCGAAACGGCGTTCCAGCAGTGAAAACGTGAGTAGCGGCCTGCTGGAATGCCGTTTCGGTGAAAAGGGACGAGAAGAAATGCTCAGCCGTCACCGGGGGAGGGGGCGGTGGAGAACTCCTCCAGGCACCCCTCGGCGACCGCATGCTTGATGCTGTCGGACATCTTCGGGCACGAGCGGCTGCGGCTGGGGTCGCCGCCTCCGGCGCGAATCTCGCTGAAGTAGGCGCACCGCTCCGTCGCCGCCGAATTCCACTGCACCGCAGTGTGTTCCGGGCCGAGCTTCTTGACCGACACCGTCGAGTGACAGAACCGGCAGTCCACCGAAACCAGTCCGGAGGTCAGGTACCGCTCACGATCAGCCGCGGTGGCCTCGCGAACCGCGGCCAGCCGCGCCGGATCGCCGGCGAAATCCGGTGCCTTGGACCAAGATCCGCTCGCCGGCGCGCCAGACGGTGGACGCGCGTGGTCATCGTGTTCTTCACCGTGACCCATCAGCTGCAGCATCGAACGGGCCAGGCGCTCTGCGTCGGGCGCCTGGGTCCGTTCGTCGTGCTGGGGCATCAGCTGGACTGCTCCGCGGATTCCTTGGCCTCGGCCTGCTGACGCAGATTCTCGGCGACCTCGCCCTGCCACTTCTCGTTGGCAACCGTGGTGTCGATCTCCAGCTCGAAGCGGTCCGTCATGTCCGGCGTGATGTCGGCGACGTCGACGTAGAACTGCTGGTACCAACGACGCATCTGGTAGACGGCGCCGTCTTCCTCGACCAGCAGCGGGTTGTCGATGCGGGTCTTGTGCTTCCAGATCTCGACGTCCTGCAGGAAGCCCTTGCTGACACCGTCGGTCATCGCGTCGGCCAGCTTCTGGGTGGTCTTCTCGTCCATGCCCTTGGGCTTTTCTACGATGACGCCCCACTGCAGCACGAACGCGTCCTGGCTGACCGGGTAGTGGCAGTTGATCAGGATCGACTCGGCCTTGTAGCCGGCGTAGTTGTTGTGCAGCCAGTTGATCATGAACGACGGCCCGAAGTACGAGGCCTCCGAGTCGAGGTGCGCCTCGCCGTACTGGGTGCCCATGCCACCGATGTCCGGCCGGCCCACGTTGTGCAGGTACTGGCTGGCGATGTGGCCCTCGAAGACGTTCTTGAAATACGTCGGCAGGCCGTAGTGGATGTAGAAGAAGTGCGCCATGTCAGTGACGTTGTCGATGATCTCGCGGCAGTTGCTGCCCTCGATCAGCAGCGAGTTCCACTGCCAGTCCGTCCAGTTGTCACTGTGGAATTCGGGGATCTCGGGGATCCGCACCTCTTCGGTCGGCGCGTTGCCCTCGTGGTCGTGCCACACGAAGAGCAAGCCGCCGCGGACGTCGGTCTGCCAGGCACGGGTGCGCGCCAGCCGCGGAGTGCGCTTGGCGTAGGGCACCAGCTGGCACTTGCCGTCGCCGCCCCAGCGCCAGTCGTGGAACGGGCACGCGACGGCGTCACCCTTGATGGTGCCCTGGGACAGGTCACCACCCATGTGGCGGCAGTAGCCATCCAGGATTTTCAGGTCGCCCTTCGAGTCCGCGAACACCACCAACTTGGTGCCGAATGCCTCGAACGAGTGCGGCTTGCCGTCCAGGAAGTTCTTCACAGGACCCACGCAGTGCCACCCACGGGCAAAGCGGTCCGGCAGCGCGCCGGTATCGATCTCGCGAACCCCCGCGGTTTCGGTGCTCACCTTGGCCTCCCAATCTGTGCCTAGTAACTAGAACACGTTACAGTTTTTCCTCGGTGTAGCGCAATGCAAGCGTCCCCACCTGCGGTGTATCGCGAGGCCGAGGGAAGCGGCGGGGTAGGTTTTGACCATGCCGCTTTACTCCTTCGAGGGCCGAAGCCCGGCCGTCGACCCCACGGCCTTCATCGCACCCACCGCCGTCCTGATCGGCGATGTCCGCGTCGAGGCCGGTGCGTCGGTGTGGTTCAACGCGGTTCTGCGTGCGGATTACGCGCCTGTGGTCATCCGCAACGGCGCAAACGTGCAGGACGGGTCTGTGCTGCACGCCCCTCCCGGCATCCCGGTCGATATCGGGCCCGGCGCGACCATCGCCCACCTGTGCGTCGTGCACGGTGCACACGTCGGTGCCGAAGCGCTGATCGCCAACAACAGCACCATCCTCGACGGCGTGGTGATCGGTCGGCGGAGCCTGGTCGCAGCCCACTCGCTGGTGGTCGCCGGCACCAAGATCCCCGACGAGGTACTGGTCGTGGGCTCGCCGGCCAAGATTCGCGGCCCGATCGCCGGGACCGGCGCCGAGACGTGGATCAACACAAACCCGCAGGCCTACCGCGAGTTGGCCGAGCGCTACCTGGCGAGGCTGGACGAGGTTTAGGGCTATCGGGCCGGATTTCGCGGAAATCTGACATCGGCGCCGGCGTTCGGCCAAGACTGGGCGCATGAAGCTGCCGTTCTTCGTCCTGGCTGGTATTTCGGTGATGCTCACGGCCCCGCTCGCGCATGCCGCGCCGCCACCCAATTTTCCGGATTTCGCGGGCTTCGACGTCGTCACCGCCACCCATCTGGCGACCTATCAGCGCACAGATCAGCAGGTGGTGAAGTTCTCCACGTCCGACGGACTGGCGTGTCTCATGAGCGCGCTGGGCGGGGTGGCGCCGATGGTGCGGTGCTACGGGTCAGTGCCGGGAACGGCAGGTCTGGCCGTCACCGCCGATCCCAATGCCAAGGCGCCCCGGGAATTCGGGATCGCACAGGTGCATGCGGCCAACGAGGGCACGATCAGCAATTACCGCGGCGACCACCCGACCGATCTCGCCGGGGCCGCGTTATTGGCGCCAGGCGAGAAGGTGACGCTCACGACGATGACGTGCGGGGTCGCGCCGGGTGGCGTCACCGCCTGCATCGATACCACCGACGGCGGCCACGGCTTCGTCCTGCAGCCCACCGGCTCCTGGACGTTCTAGAAAATTACGACGAACGCGGCGCTTCCCAGAATGCACGTAGCGCCGACATCTGGCCGGCCTCGTTCACCCGGTAGGTGAAGACGCCTTCGGTGGTGAAGTCGTGCCCGGCGATGGTGGTCACGATGCTGCCGACGTTGGCTTCCTCGTCACCGCACTGGTACGTGGTCAGGAAGTTGAACACGAGCTTGTCGGTGGGCGCGATCGCCTTGTCCCAGAAGGCCGAGATGGCTGCCTTGCCACGGTGCCCCTGGCCCTCGGGATCGAGGAACGACGGTCCGATCGGGTCCTGCACGATGGCGTCGTCGGCGAAGTTCGCCAGCCAGGCTTCCTTGTCTCGGGCGGCCACCGCATCGCGCGAGCGCTTGCCGGCCAGGTGCGCGGGGTGATTCGGGTCGGAAACTGTCATGTCAGTCCTGCCAGCCGGAGTGGATGTGGATATCGGCGTACCGCTTCAGAGAATCCTTGTTCTTTTCGATCGGTGCGTCAAAGGTCGCGCCGAACCCGACTTCGTCGATCGGGCCCGGCGCGACGCTCACGGAGGAAGCCCAGGCAGCTACTTGGCCGGCTTGTCGCTGGAGACGACCCACATCGAGTAGTACTGCGCGCCACCGCCATAGGCGTGTCCCAGCGCCTTACGGGCGCCCTCGACCTGGTGGTCGCCGGCCTTGCCCATGACCTGGATGGCCGATTCGGCGAACCGGATCATGCCGGACGCGCCAATGGGATTGGAGCTCAGCACACCGCCGGAGGCGTTGAACGGAATCTTGCCGCCGATGGCCGTCTCGCCGGCCTCGGTCAGCTTCCAGCCTTCGCCTTCGGCGGCAAACCCCAAGTTCTCCAACCACATCGGCTCGAACCACGAGAACGGCACGTAGACCTCGGCGCAGTCGATCTCGTCGATCGGGCTGGTGATGCCGGCATCCCGCCACAGGGCGGCGGCGGCGTCGCGGCCGGCCTGCGGGTTCACCTGGTCGCGGCCCGAGTAGGCCAGCGGTTCGGTGCGCAGTGCCGTGGCGTGAATCCAGGCCACCGGATGTCCCTCGGCGACGCGGGCATCGGAGATTTCCTCATTGCCGATCACCATGGCGGCCGCGCCATCGGATGACGGGCAGGTCTCATCGAAACGAATTGGGTCCCAAAGCATCTGGGAGGCCATCACCTTCTCGACGGTGATGTCGGGCTGGTGCAGGTGGGCGAGCGGGTTCTTGGCGCCGTTGAGCCGGTCCTTGACCGCCACGATGGCACCGATGTTCTCCGGCGCACCCGAGCGGCGGATGTAGGCCCGCACGTGCGGAGCGAAGTAGCCACCGGCGCCCGCGCCTACGGGCTTGGTGAACGGCACCGGAATCGAGAGCGCCCACATGGCGTTCGACTCCGACTGCTTCTCCCAGGCCATGGTCAGCACCCGGCGGTACTTACCGGACTTGACCAGGCTGGCGGCGACGATCGCGGTTGAGCCACCCACCGAACCAGCGGTGTGCACGCGGATCAGCGGCTTGTTGGTGGCGCCGGTGGCGTCGGCCATGAACAGCTCGGGCATCATGACGCCCTCGAAGAAGTCCGGTGCCTTACCGACCACGACGGCGTCGATGTCGGCCATGGTGCACCCGGCATCGGCCAGCGCACGGTCGATCGCTTCACGCACAAGGCCGTTCATCGAGACGTCCAGACGCTTGGCGACGTACTTGGTCTGTCCGGTGCCCAGGACGGCGGCGAGATTCTTGGCCATTAGCAAGTTCCTTTGTTCTTCGCGCAAGCGCTCATCACGAGCCCGCCAGGACGCATATCAGATTCTGTTGCAGCGCGGGTCCGCTGGTGGCGTGGGCCAGCACGCGGTTCGCCGACCCGTTGAAGATGTGCTCGGCGGCGAAGCCGATGCGCTCCAGGCCGGCCGAGAACATCGGGTTGGCGGCCAATGCGCCACCCGACGGGTTGATCTTGGTCGACGCCCCGAGACCGATCGCCTCGGCGAGGATCAACTGCTGGTGGCTGAACGGCGCGTGCAGCTCGGCGATCTCGATCGAGCCGGCGTCCCCGCCGGTGGCGGCCTGCGCCGATGCGGCGGTCGAGGACGAGGTCGTCAGGTCGCGCGCGCCAAGGATCGGGGTCTCGATGCGGTGCTCGAAACCGGTTATCCACGCCGGGTTTTCGCGCAGTTCCCGGGCCTTGTCGGCCGAGGCCAGCACGATCGCGGAGGCGCCGTCGGTGATCGGGGCGATGTCGTGGCGACGTAGCGGGTCGGCGAAGAACGGCCGAGACAACAGGTCGTCGATGCTGCCGGTGACCTCTTCGCGGTCGGTGCGGCCGCCGGCGGCGAACGAGTCCAGCGCCACCTGAGCCATCTGCTCTGCGGTCCATTTGCCGGCATCCAGGCCGAAGCGGGCCTGCAGGCCCGCCATCGACACGGCGTCCGGCCACAGCGGTGCGACGGTGTAGGGGTCTGTCTGCAGGGCCAGCACCCGGCGCAGAGTGCCGGCGCTGCCCTTGCCGAAGCCGTAGACCAGGGCGGTGTCGACCTCGCCGGTCAGGATCTTGATGTAGGCCTCGTACAGCGCCCAGGCCGCGTCCATCTCGACGTGCGATTCGTTGATCGGCGGGATGGCGCCGATCGAGTCGATGGCCGAGATGAACGAAAATGCCCGGCCCGCAAGGTAATCCGACGAACCGGAGCACCAGAAGCCGATATCGGTCTGCTTCAGGCCCAACTCGGCGTACAGCTTTGCGAAACACGGCATCAGCATCTCGACGCCGTTGGTGGTGCCGTCGGTGCGGCGCACATGCGGGGCATGCGCGAACCCGACGACCGCTATTTCAGATGAAGTCATTGCTCTGTTCTCTTCTCTTCGCGCAAGCGCTCATCGGCCTTTACAGGTGGTGCTTGTATGAGTCGTAGTCGGCGTCGGGTTCGCCGGATGGCTTGAAGTGCGAGATGTTGTCGATGCCCAGGCCCCACTCCTCGCGAGGCTTCCACACCGCCTCCACCCGCATGCCCATCCGGACGTCGGCCGCGTCGATCTCGGTGACCAGGTGCAGGAACGGGATGTCGGCGCCGTCGAGCAGCACGTAAGCGGCCACGTACGGCGGCTTGATGCGCTGTCCGGCGAACGGGATGTTGATGATCGCGAACGTCGTCACAGTGCCGCGGTCGACCAGCTCGACGAACTCGTCGAGCTCCAGGCCCGTGGCGGCATCGGCTTCCTTCGGCGGGAACAACACCGGGCCGGGCTTGCCGTCGCGGCCGACCTTCGTGCGGGCGCCGAGCAGCTTGCCCTCTTGCAGGCCGCGCAGGAACACGGTTTCGGGATGCGAAGCGGTGTGCTCGATTTCGATGGACGTCGGCACCACCAGCATGGTCACCGGGTCACGATCGTCGGCCGGCAGCGGCGCTACCGCATCCTCGCCAGGCACGAAGTACGCGATATCGGTGATGGCGCCGACCGGCTCGTCGACCCAGTGCGCACGGACCCGGTCGCCGGCCTTCAGTGAACCCTCCGGGACATCAACGGCGTGCAGCAGCGGGGTGTCGGCGCCGTCGAGCTTGATCAGCGCCCAGGCGAACGGGCGCTGCAGCGGCTGCCCTTCGAGGGGCTGGGGCTGCCAGGTCCACGACACCACGGTGCCGACACTGGCGACCGGAACCACCTCGGTCAGGGCCTCATACGTGACAGGGTCATACTCGGCGGGAGGTACGTGTACCCGGCCGTCCGACCCGCGGGTGCCGACGACGCGTCGTCCGCGCAGCGCGGTGAAGAACTGACTCAGCACCGGACCTACTGAACGGGTGTAGTCGAATGACAGTTTCAGCGGGGCCGAAAGAGGCGGCTCATGGCCTGCCATCTGGGCTGGGCTGCTTTGGCTAGCGCTCACAGCATCGAGTAGAACAGGTTCTAACAATCGTGGCAAGCACGTTCGGAAAGGCGACCTCATGAAACTCGGTTTGCAGCTCGGATACTGGGGCGCCAAGCCGCCCACCGATCACGCGACTCTCGTCGCCGCGGCGGAGGAAGCGGCGTTCGACACCGTCTTCACCGCCGAAGCCTGGGGCTCGGACGCGTACACACCGCTGGCCTGGTGGGGCCGGGAAACCACCCGGATGCGCCTGGGCACCTCGGTGATCCAGATGTCGGCCCGCACACCCACGGCGTGTGCCATGGCGGCGCTGACCCTCGATCACCTGTCCGGCGGGCGCCACATCCTGGGCCTGGGCGTTTCGGGGCCGCAGGTCGTCGAGGGCTGGTACGGGCAGAAATTCCCCAAGCCGCTGGCCCGCACCCGCGAGTACATCGACATCCTACGCAAGGTCTGGGCCCGCGAAGCCCCGGTCACCAGCGATGGTCCGCACTATCCGTTGCCGCTGTCCGGTGAGGGCACGACGGGTCTGGGCAAGCCGCTCAAGCCCATTACCCACCCGCTGCGCGCGGACATCCCGATCATGCTCGGTGCCGAAGGTCCCAAGAACGTGGCGCTGGCCGCCGAGATCGCCGACGGCTGGCTGCCGATCTTCTACTCGCCGCGCATCGCGGGCATGTACAACGAGTGGCTCGACGAGGGCTTCGCCCGGCCGGGGGCGCGGCGCACCCGGGAGGACTTCGAGATCTGCGCGACGGCTCAGGTGGTGGTCACCGACGACCGGCCCGCCGTCATGGAGATGATGAAGCCGTACCTGGCGCTCTACATGGGCGGGATGGGTGCCGAGGACACCAACTTCCATGCCGACGTCTACCGCAGGATGGGCTATGCGGAGGTCGTCGACGACGTCACCAAGCTGTTCCGCAGCGACCGCAAGGACGAGGCGGCCAAGGTCATTCCGGACGAGTTGGTCGACGACTCGGCGATCGTCGGGAACCTCGACTACGTCAAGGAGCAGATTAAGGCCTGGGAGGCCTCTGGCGTCACCATGATGGTCGTCGGAGCCAAGTCGGTCGAGCAGATCAAGCAGTTGGCTGAATTGGTCTAGTTTCCCGGGCGAACGGGCGTAAGGCTGTCGGTTTGGCGCTTCAACGTGCAGTTTTACGCCTGTTCGCAAATGCGGCAGTAGACACTTATTGCGGAGTGTCTACAACGTGTTCTAGATTTGTGCTGTGACAGACGCCACCGAGTCCGCACCCTCGCAGCACACCATCGCGGGCACCGTGCTCACCATGCCGGTCCGCGTCCGCAGGGCCACGCAGCACATGGCCATGTTCTCGGTCGACGCAGACGCCGCACAACACATGATCGACTACAGCGGCCTGCAGGTCTGCCGGTACCGCCCGCGGCGCGCGGTCGCCGTCCTGATGCTGATGCACTACGTCGACAGCGACCTGGGCGAGTACCACGAGTACGGCACCAACATCATGGTGAACCCGCCCGGCTCGACCGCCTCGGGCTTGCGCGCGCTGCAGTCGGCAGGCGCCTTCATTCATCACCTGCCCGTCGACCAGGCCTTCACACTGGAGGCCGGCCGCAACATCTGGGGCTACCCGAAGGTCATGGCGGACTTCACCGTCCGCGGAGCGGACGATCAGGCCGGGGTCCGCGGAGCGGACGATCAGGCCGGGGTCCGCGGAGCGGACGATCAGGCCGGGGCTCGTGATGGCCGCTCATTCTCCTTCGACGTCACCATCGACGGCCAGTTCGCCGTCGGGATGGACTTCCGGCCGGGCTTCCCGGTGCCCGCGCCGTCCAAACCGCAGGCGCCCCCGACCTATTCGCACCTCGACGGCGTCACCCGCGAGACCGTCGGCGTGATGAGGCCGTCGGGCGTGCGCTACCGGCCCGGGGGCGTGACGGTGCGACTGGGCGACCACGCGTACGCCCGGGAACTGGCCGCCCTCGGCTTGCCGAAACGTGCCATGCTCTCGGGCTCCGCTGACAACGTAGACATGACCTTCGCCGACGCTCAGGAGATCAAGTGACAAGTGTTATCACCCGCCCCGACGTCGACCTGGCCGACGGCCGGTTCTACGCCGACCGCGAGGCCGCGCATGAGGCCTATCGCTGGATGCGGGCCAACGAGCCGGTGTTCCGGGACCGCACCGGACAGGCCGCGGTGACGACCTACCAGTCCCTGCTCGACGCCGAGCGCAACGCCGAGCTGTTCTCCAGCGCCGGCGGCATCCGCCCCGACCAGCCGGGCATGCCGTACATGATCGACATGGACGATCCGGCGCACCTGGTGCGGCGCAAGCTGGTCAACGCCGGCTTCACCCGCAAGCGCGTCATGGACAAGGTGCCCTCCATCGGGCGGCTGTGCGACGCCCTGATCGACAACGTCTGTGAGAAAGGCGAGGCCGACTTCGTCCGGGATATCGCCGCTCCGCTGCCGATGGCAGTCATCGGCGACATGCTCGGGGTGCTGCCCACCGAGCGCGAGATGCTGCTCAAGTGGTCCGACGACCTGGTGTGCGGGCTGTCGTCGCACCTGGATGAGTCGTCGATCCAGATGCTGATGGAAACCTTTGCGGCATATACCGCTTTCACCATGGACGTGATCGCGGACCGGCGCGCCAACCCCACCGACGATCTGTTCTCCGTGCTGGTCAACTCCGAGGTCGAAGGCCAGCGGATGGACGACAACGAGATCGTCATGGAGACCCTGCTCATCTTGATCGGCGGTGACGAGACCACCCGGCACACGCTGTCCGGCGGCGTCGAACAGCTGTTGCGGCACCGCGATCAGTGGGACCGCCTCGTGGTGGATGAGCGCTCGCGCGAAGACCAGAGTGGGGAGTCCCGTCTCCTCTCCGGCGCGATCGAGGAGATGCTGCGCTGGACCTCCCCGGTGAAGAACATGTGCCGCACCCTGACTGCGGACACCGTCTTCTACGGCACCGAGCTGAAGAAGGACGAGAAGGTCATGCTGATGTTCGAGTCGGCGAACTTCGACGGCGAACAGTTCGAGAACCCGAACGAGTTCCACATCGACCGAACTCCCAACAGCCACTTGGCTTTCGGCTTCGGCACCCACTTCTGTATGGGCAACCAGCTGGCCCGGCTCGAGCTGCGCCTGATGACCGAGCGGCTGTTGCAGCGTCTGCCCGACCTACGCTTGGCCGAGGGAGCGGATGTGCCACTGCGTGCCGCCAACTTCGTCAGCGGCCCTGAGGCCATGCCGGTGGTGTTCACCCCGACCGCCCGCGTGCTCTAGCCGAGGTTCATCGCGAGCACTTCGACAGCGGCGTCGATGTGCGGACAGATCGTGGTGCCATGACGTGCGACCAACTGCGTCAGGGCGCGCGCGAGATGCGGTCCCACGGCGCTCGCGTCGAGCATCTCTTCGGCGATGACGATGTCGCTCACAACGTGGGCCGCCTTCAGGCGCCCGTCCGCTGCGATCTCGTAACGCCAGTCGCCGATCTGGACCCACTCGGGCGCGGAGCGGAACAACCCACGCCGGCCCGGCGTATGTACGACGCCGGGCACCGCGCGGAAAACGTTGACGACGGCCGCGATTCCGGCCGGCCCGGCCAGTGCCGCGGCCACGGTGTCGCTCACCCGGGTGGGGTCGAACTCGGCCATCACCCGCTCATCGGCAGGACGAATGCCGGAGCGATGGTTTCGGGCTCGCCGATGCGCCGGACTGCGGTGCCCGCGACGTAGAACTCCACCGTGTGGTGGCCCCACGCATAGTTGGAGATGGCGAACTGCACGCCGACAACGCCGTTTGCGGCGTCACGTTCAGCCTCTGCCTGCATGCGGGACATGGCTAACTCCCGGGCTTCGTAATTGCCCTGGGTCCACTGCGGCATTTCGGCGTTGCGACCCATCTGCTTCATGTTCTGCATGAACCCTTGTACAGCAACGTGATACACGCAGTTCCCCATGACGAACGCGACGGGCATGAATCCGGACCGTAACAACGTCGTCAGGTCCTGGCCGGACAGGTGGCTGCTGAACGCCTGTCCGTTGGGGCGGCGGTAGGCACCTGGTTTCGCGGTGTAGCGCACCGCCGTGCCCACCGCGATGAACTCGAGATGGTCGGCTTCGCCGACGTGCCGCCAGTCGAGGCGGACACCGACCACTCCGTCGGCACCGATTGCGTCGGCCTCAGCCTGCATGCGCGCCATGGCATTCCACCGCGCGCGGTAGGTGGCCTCGGTCAGCACCGGCAGCTCCGACTGTTGACGCAGGCCCGTGAACTGATAGCCGACGTGGTACACCGATGCGCCCATCACGAGTTCCATCGGCGCGAATCCCGCGCCGTGCAGCAGCGCGAATTCATTGATCGACAGGTCGGAGGTGAACAGTTTGTCGGCATGGGACAGCCGCTCGCTGGCTATCGGATCGAGTGAATTGGGCTGCATCTACGTGGTCCTCTCGTGATCAGGCAACCGATTGCCGGCCAGCGGTCCTGGTCGGCACCGCGATCGAGATGACGGTCCCGGCTGAACCCGTGACCGCGAATTCGCCGCCGGTGGCGAGCACCTTGGTGCAGATCGACGCGAACCCGATGTGACCGTCCTCGACGCTCTGCGCGAGTCGGTCCGCGGGGATGCCGACGCCGTCGTCGGCGATGCGCAGTTCGGCCCGGCTTCCGTTGTGCGCCAAAGTGAATCGGAGATTGTCGGCTTGTGCGTGTTTGATCGCGTTGGTCGAGAACTCCCGGGCCGCGCTGTAGAGCAGATAATCGGCATCGGTGCGCAGGTTGTCGGGCCAGCCGTCGGCATCCAGATGGACCGCGATGCCGGTGCGGGCGGCGATGCTGTCGGCCAGTGAGGTGATCGCGGCCTTGAGGCCGGCGCGGGCCAGCACCTCGGGGTGTAGTTCACGCACCACGTCGCGCAGCAGCCGGGAGGACTCGGCCAGGGCGAAGTCGACGCGGTCCATACCCTCGACCGACCCGTCGCGGACGTCCTCCATGTCGTGGCGGGCCACCAGGACGTATTGCAGCGCACCGTCGTGCAGGCGTTCGGAGAGCGACTGACGCTCCCGCTTCTCCAGGCTGATGACTTCTTCGAGCAGGCGGGTGCGCTCCAGGGCCAGGCCGGTGATGGTTCTGGTCTTCGATTGCTGGATCCACGACAGCGCGACCGACCCGGCCGCCAGGCCGAACACGATCGCAGTCCGCAACAGAATGGAGCCCCAGGGCTCCTGGCCGTTGGCCTCGCGGTCGATCCAGTTGACGACGAAGAACGTGCCGACGGTCGGGATCGCGATCATGGCACTGACAACGGGATCGAGCTGGGCTGCTGCGATCAACGGGATCAGGAACAGGCCGTGCTGCAACACATCGGATGTCCAGGTCTCCGGCGAGCTCAGCCCGGTATCCACCGAGATGACGGCCACCACCGTCAGATCCGCGCACAGCATGAGCAGGGAAACCGCGCGGTGTGCGCGCTGGTCCGGGTGATCGGCGGAGCGCTGCGCCCACCACCCCCATAGCGTGACCGCCGCGGCGTAGCCCGCCAAGATGCCCCAGTGCAGCCAGCGGTTGGCGTTCGGTGGTTGTAGCAGCAGGCCCGACCCGATGAATACCGCCAGGAGGGTGCGGAGCGCGAACTGCAGCAGCAGGCCCCGCAACAGCGAGGTGTCTTCGTGCATGCCCGGCTCCTTTGTGATTTGTGCACGATTTTCCGCGATGGCCGCGGAAAATCGTGCACAAATCACGCAAAAGATTCGACGATCGACTCTCTGGGGTCGCGCCAGCTCAGGTTCAGGTCGGACAAGGTCGTGCTGTCATCGGTGGGTACCGCGGCTGTCAGGAGCAGGGCCGCTTCATAGCTCAGGCCCTCTGCCAGCGGCAGCCAGCGTCCGGCGAAATCCGAAACTCGGCCGACACCGCGAAACAGGCCGGGCGACAGTGGAATCCGGCGGATCGGCCGTCCCAGTGCGGACTGTAGTGCGTCGACCATCTGGTCGAACGTCAGCATCACACCCCCACAGACATAGCGCTTCGGTCCGCGACCGGGCTGCATGAGTGCCGTGTGCACCCGGGCCACATCGCCGACATCGACCATCTGCATGCCGCCACGCAGGCGCGGGGCGACGCGGTACCGCACGATGGGGTCCCAACCCCGTTGCGTCACACCGACTGCCGTGTGGAAGGCCGGCCCGACCACCGATGACGGATACGTGACGACGACGGGCGCGCCCCGGGACTGCAGCCGCCGCGCCGCGTGGTCGGCGTAGGCCTTGGTGCGGGCGTAGTCGCTGCGGCCGGGCGCCGGCGGAGTGTCGGGTCCGATGACACCGTCGGTCGGTGGGAACAGAGAACTGTAGGACGACACCGACACGATCGGGTCGAGGCCCAATTCGGCGGCCTGGGTCAGCAGGGCCTCGGTGGCATACGCGTTGATGTCCCACATCAGCTGGGTCCGGCGGCTGTCGGTGCCGACGACGCCGGCCGCGTGCAGCGCGGCGTCACAGTCGGCCAGCAGTTCGGAAACCGTTGCGGCGTCACGAATGTCGCCGGTCAGGACCTCGAGCGGCCCCAGCCGGCCCAGCGCCTCGAGCGCGGCGTCGTCGCTGCCACCGGGGACCACCAGTAGCCGGACGGTGTGCCCGGCCGCCAGCAAGGCGCGGACGGTGTGGGCACCGAGGTAGCCGGTGCCACCCGTCACTGCGATGTGCATCAGCGCATCTTGAACTGCGGCGCGCGCTTCTCCTTGAACGCCAGCGGGCCCTCCTTGGCGTCCTCGGACAGGAACACCGGGATGCCGTTGGCCGTGTCGGGCTTGAAGGCGTCGAGCTCGTGCATGCCTTCGGTCTCGCGGATGGTCTTCAGGATGGCCTGCACCGCCAGCGGGCCGTTGTTGTTGATCACCTCGGCGATCTCCAGGGCCTTGTCCAGCGCCGTGCCGTCGGGAACCACATAGCCGATCAGCCCGTAGTCCAGCGCCTGCTGGGCGGTGATGTGCCGCCCGGTCAGCAGCATGTCGCACGCGATGGTGTAAGGAATCTGGCGCACCAGGCGCACCGCCGAGCCGCCCATCGGGTAGAGGCTCCACTTGGCCTCGGAGATGCCGAACTTGGCGCTCTCCCCGGCGATGCGGATGTCGGTGCCCTGAAGGATCTCGGTGCCGCCGGCGATGGCCGGGCCCTCGACCGCCGCGATCAGCGGCTTGGTCAGGCGGCGGCCCTTGAGCAGGCCGTCGATGCGCGACGGGTCGTAGCTGCCGTCCTTGAACGAGTCGCCCGGCGGCTTCTTGGTGGCGCCCTTGAGGTCCATACCGGCGCAGAAGTAGCCGCCGGCGCCGGTGAGGATGCAGGTGCGAATCTCGGGATCGTTGTCGACGCGGTCCCACGCTTCGACCATTATCGAGAGCATCTCGCCCGAAAGGGCGTTGCGGGCCTCGGGCCGGTTCAAAGTGACGATCAGCGTGTGTCCGCGCTGCTCAATGAGGGCGTCGGGGCCTTTTTCGGGTTCGCTCACGGGTACCAACTTCCGGTCTCGAGATCGTTAGACTTGTCACAAAATGTAACACGTTCTAGTTTATGTAACGTGGCTCTGAACATCGCAGATCTTGCCGAGCACGCCATCGATGCTGTGCCGGACCGTGTCGCACTCATCTGTGGCGACGAAAAGCTGACCTACGCCGAGTTGGAGGAGAAGGCCAACCGCCTGGCCCATTACCTCCAGTCCCAGGGCGTCAAGAAGGACGACAAGGTTGGGCTGTACTGCCGCAACCGCATCGAGATCGTGATCGGCATGCTCGGCATCATCAAAGCCGGCGCCATCCTGGTCAACGTCAACTTCAGGTACGTCGAGGGTGAGCTGAAGTACCTGTTCGAGAACTCGGACATGGTCGCCCTGATCCATGAGCGCCAGTACTCGGACCGCGTCGCCAACGTGCTGCCGGAGCTGCCGCTGCTGAAGACCATCCTGGTCGTGGAGGACGGGTCGGACAACGACTTCCAGCGATACGGCGGCGTCGAGTTCTACTCCGCCATCGCCGACAGCTCGCCCGAGCGCGACTTCGGTCCGCGTAGTGAAGACGACATCTACCTGCTGTACACCGGCGGCACCACCGGATTCCCCAAGGGCGTCATGTGGCGGCACGAGGACATCTACCGAGTCCTGTTCGGCGGCACCGACTTCGCCACCGGCGAGCCGGTCGCCGATGAGTACGACCTGTCCAAGCAGGCCGCCGCCAACCCGCCGATGATCCGGCTCCCCATCCCGCCGATGATCCACGGCGCGACGCAGTCGGCCACCTGGATGGCCCTGTTCACCGGCCACACCGTCGTGCTGATGCCGGAGTTCGACGCCGACGCGGCGTGGCGAATGATCCACGAGCACAAGGTGAATCTGCTGTTCTTCACCGGTGACGCGATGGCCCGGCCGTTGCTGGACGCTCTGCTGGCGCACCAGGAAGCCGGCAACGAGTACGACTTGTCGTCGCTGTTCCTGCTCGCCAGCACCGCTGCACTGTTCTCGACCAGCCTCAAGGAGAAATTCCTCGAGCTGCTGCCCAACCGGATCATCACCGACTCGATCGGCTCGTCCGAAACCGGTTTCGGTGGCACCAGCATCGTGGCGAAGGGCCAGTCGCACACCGGTGGCCCGCGCGTGTCCATCGACAAGAACACCAAGGTCCTCGACGAGGACGGCAACGAGGTGGTTCCCGGTTCGGGCGTGCGCGGCATCATCGCCAAGTGCGGCCACATCCCGGTGGGTTACTTCAAGGACGAGAAGAAGACCGCCGAGACCTTCCGCACCTACAACGGGGTTCGGTACGCGATCCCGGGCGACTACGCCGAGGTCGAGGCCGACGGCAGCGTGACCATGCTGGGCCGCGGCTCGGTGTCGATCAACTCCGGTGGCGAGAAGATCTACCCCGAAGAGGTCGAGGCCGCGCTCAAGGGACATCCGGACGTGTTCGACGCGTTGGTCGTCGGTGTCCCGGACCCGCGCTTCGGTCAGCATGTCGCGGCCGTCGTGCACCCGCGTGAGGGCAGCAAACCGTCACTGGCCGACCTGGATGCGTTCGTGCGCAGCGAGATCGCCGGCTACAAGGTGCCGCGCAGCCTATGGCTGGTCGACGAGGTCAAGCGGTCCCCGGCCGGCAAGCCCGACTACCGCTGGGCCAAGGAGCAGACCGAGGCGCGTCCTGCCGATGAGGTGCACGCGAAACACGCAGGCGCACAAGCCTAGTTAGGGACGAGAGAATGAAAACCGAACTCTGCGAACGCTTCGGGATCGAATACCCGATCTTCGTCTTCACGCCGTCCGAGAAGGTGGCTGCGGCGGTGACCCGCGCCGGGGGCATGGGGGTGCTGGGTTGCGTCCGGTTCAACGACGCCGACGACCTCGAGAACGTCCTGCAGTGGATGGACGCCAACACCGATGGCAAGCCCTATGGCGTCGACATCGTGATGCCGGCCAAGGTCCCCACCGAGGGCACCAGCGTGGACATCAACAAGCTGATCCCGCAGGGGCACAAGGACTTCGTCGAGAAGACCCTCGCCGATCTCGGGGTGGCGCCGTTGCCGGCGGACGAAGAGAAGAACGAGGGCGTGCTGGGCTGGCTGCACTCGGTGGCCCGCAGCCACGTCGAGGTGGCACTCAAGCACCCGATCAAGCTGATCGCCAACGCGCTCGGTTCACCGCCGAAGGACGTCATCGATCAGGCGCACGCCGCCGGTGTCCCGGTCGCGGCCCTGGCCGGCTCGGCCAAGCACGCGGCACGGCACGTGGAGAACGGCGTCGACATCGTCGTCGCCCAGGGCCACGAGGCCGGAGGCCACACCGGGGAGATCGGTTCCATCGTTTTGTGGCCGGAAATCGTTGACGCGCTTGGCGGTTCGGCGCCGGTACTGGCGGCCGGGGGTATCGGCACCGGACGGCAGCTGGCCGCCGCGCTGGCGCTGGGCGCGCAGGGCGTCTGGATGGGTTCGGCGTTCCTGACCTCGGCCGAATACGACCTGGGTGTGCGCTTGGAGTCGGGCGTTTCCGTTGTGCAGCAGGCGATGCTGAACGCGACCTCGGCCGACACCGTCCGCCGCAAGATTTATACCGGCAAGCCGGCCCGGCTGCTCAAGAGCCGCTGGACCGACGCCTGGGACGCCGAGGGTGCGCCCGATCCGCTGCCGATGCCATTGCAGAACATCCTGGTCAGCGAGGCGCATCAGCGAATGAACGAGTCCGGTGATCCGACCGCGGTCGCCATGCCGGTCGGTCAGATCGTCGGCCGGATGAACGAGATCCGCCCGGTCGAGGTGATCATCGCCGAGCTGGTCGCCGAGTTCGAGGCCGCCACCAAACGTCTGGACGCCATTCGCGACAACTGACGTCCTGTCGATGATCCCGTGTTCCCGGTGCCCGAAAAGGCAGGGGACACGGGATCATTCGTTTACGGGGTGATAGTGACCTGCTTGGCCACCGTATCGGTGGCCGCCTGGATGATCGGCGTCTGGTCCACCGAGCCATCCGAATTCAGTTGCAGCACATAGGTGGCACCGTTCGACGGGAAGATCACCGTCTGCTGGGCGACGAACTTGGCCTTGCCGTCGGACACCCAGGTGCCGGCGATCCGGTAGGCGGGATAGTTGCGCACCGTGGTTTCCGTACCGGGACCCGACGGCGTGAAGCCCGGAAGGTTCTGAATCTCTCCGGGTGCGGTGGCCATCAGCGCCTTGGCGTCGACGTCACCGGTCAGCTTCGACAGCAGCGCGACCACGCTGGGTGCGTAGTCCTTCGGATCGACGGTGCCGTTGTAGATGATCGAGTCGTACGCCCACGGCGGATTGTCGTCACCGGTGGACTTCCAGCCGTCCGGCTTCGGCAGCTCGACCTTCGGTTCGCCGGTGTCGGTGCGGTGCACCTGCAGCTCGGTGATCTTGTGGTCCTTGATGTAGCTGGCGATCGTCGGGTTGGGGCCGTCAGTTGCCTTGTCGCTGGCCGCATCCGGACCGGTGGCCGCCGCAGTCGCCGCGGCGCTGGTCGCGTTGTCGATCGACGCGCTCGCGTCTTTGCCGGAGTCGCACGCGGCCAGCACCACAGACAGTGCGGTCGCTGCCGCGACGAGGCCGGTGATCGCGGACGTTCTCATACGGCCGAGACTAATCGACGGAGCTCGCGGTGTTCCTGTGAGCCGGACCCGGGCGGCGCCGATCAGGTCTGGCGCGGGGATTAGCTGTGGCGTTACTGTGTGCTCCGTGGCAATTGCGCAAAAACCACCGCCCGGCTGGCTTCTCGACGGCATCGGCCGGGTTCGCGGCGGCTTGAGTCAGCTGCGCCAAGCCGTGGCGCCGGCCAACCTGACCGTGTTCGAGATGGTGCAGGGCAGCTGGCTCACCCAGGCCATGTACGCGGCGTCCAAACTCGGCATCTTCGATGCCCTCGCCGGTGGTCCGACAACGGCCGACGACGTCGCGCGCCGCGTGGACTCCGATCCTGGCGCCACTTTCCGGTTGATGCGGGCGTTGGCCAGTAACTCGCTGCTCAAGCAGGAGCGCGACGGCCGGTTCGCGCTGACCCGGCTCGGGGAGGCGTTGCGGTCCGATGCGCCGGGTTCCATGGCGCCCATGCTGCAGTTCGTCGGCGACCCGAAGCACTGGGAGCACTGGGGCCGGCTGCTCTACTCGGTGCAGACCGGCAGGACCTCCGCGGAGATGCTCCGCGGCATGCCCATCTTCGAATACCTGGAGACCGATCGTGACCTGGCGGAGGTGTTCAACAACGCCATGACTGCGGTATCCGCCATGGCGATCGAAACCCTGGTACCCGCCTACGATTTCGGTCGTTTCCGCACGATCGTCGACGTCGGTGGCGGTCACGGGGCGCTGCTGGCCGCGGTGCTGCAGCAGGCCACTGAAGCCCGTGGCGTGCTGTTCGACCTGCCGTCCGTCGTCGCCGGAGCCGGTCCGCTGCTGGACGCGGCCGGGGTGGCCGACCGGATCACGGTTACCGGTGGCTCGTTCTTCGACGCGGTGCCCGAGGGTGGGGATGCCTACCTGCTCAAGACGATCATCCACGACTGGGATGAGGACAGCGCGCTGGTGATCCTGCGGAACATCCGCAAAGCGATCGACCCGGCCGGGACCGTGGCCCTCATCGAGATGGTGCTGCCGGAAGGCACGCCGCACCACCCCGGCATGCTCCTCGACCTGGAGATGCTGGTGGCTGCCGGCGGCCAGGAACGTACCGGTTCGGAATACGCGGACCTGTTGACGCGCGCCGGTTTTCGGCAGACCCGGGTGGTCTCGACGGCCGGGCCGATGTCGCTCGTCGAGGCCATCCCGGTCCACGACTAGCGGGCGATCGCGAAAACCGGGTCGGCGCAGTCGGTACCCTCGGCCGACAGCTGTCGTTTGATGACCTTGAAGGTCTCGGTGCGCGGCAGGGTCGTGGCGACGCGGACGAAGCGGGGCCACTGCTTGGGGCCCAGATCCTCCTGGGCGGCCAGGAAGGCGCTGAAGTCGTCCGCGGAGAATTCCGCGTGGTCGAGCAGGACGAGCGCCGACATCACCTGATCGCCGACGGCGGGATCGGGAATCGCGTACACGGCCGCCTCGACCACGTCGGGGTGCCGCAGCAGCACCTGCTCGATGGGCGCGGTGCCGAGGTTCTCGCCGTCGACCCGCATCCAATCACCAAGGCGCCCAGCGAAATAGATGAACCCTGCGTCGTCCCGGTAGGCCAGGTCGCCGGTGTGATAAATGCCGCCGGCCATGCGCTCGGCCTCGGCGGCCTCGTTGTTGTAGTAGCCGCGGAACCAGCCGCGGCCGGTGGGGTTCACCAGTTCGCCGACAACACCGGGCGGGCACGGCAGTCCCGTCTCCACATCGACGATGGCCACCTCGTCGGTCAGCGGGCCCAGTGCGCCGGGCGGGGTGTCCGGGGTGCGGGCGACCGCGACGCCGCCTTCGGTGGAACCGAAGCCGTCGACGACGATGACGCCGAAACGCTGTGCGAACCGGTCCAGGTCACGCGGGGCACCCTCGTTGCCGTACATGAATTTCAGCGGATTGTCGGTGTCGTCCGGTTGCGCCGGAGTGGCCAGGATGTACGACAGCGGCTTGCCGACGTAGTTGGCATAGGTGGCGCCGTAGCGGCGTACGTCCCGGAGGAACCCGGACGCGGAGAACTTGCGGCGCAACGCGACCGACCCCTGGGCCGCCAGCGCCACCGCCCAGCCGGCCATCACCGCATTGGAGTGGAACAGCGGCATGGACAGATAGAACGTGTCGTCGCGGCCGAGGCCGAACCGGTCGGCCAGCATCCGGCCCGGGAACGCCACCTTGTCATGGGTGACCCGGACGGCCTTCGGGTCACCGCTGGTGCCCGAGGTGAAGATCAGCATGAACAGGTCGTCGGGGCCGACGTCGGCGAACTGCACCGGCGCGCCGGCGAATCCTGCGAGTTCGGTTGCCCATGAAGCAGATTCGACATCGATGACATCGATACCCGCGGCGTCGAGACCCGCCGGGACCAGCTCTGGGTTGTCGGCCAGTACCAACTGGCAGTCGGACCGCTCGGCATCGCCGACCAGCGCGGCACCGCGGCGCGTGGGGTTCAGGCCTACGGGTACCAGGCCCGCCAACGCGGCGGCCACCAGCAGCGACGAGAAGAACGTCGTATTGCTCAGCAGCACACCGATATGCGGCGGTTTGGCCGGATCCAGTCGAGCCTTCAACGCCGCGGCCAGCTGGGCCCCGGCGGCGATGTGGTCGGCCCAGCTGATCAGATCAGCCGGGCCGCCATCATCGTCTTGCGAGGCACCGTCTGGCGCCGTAGCGCAGTCGTACAACCCGCGGTCGGTGACGTCGACGAGCGGGCGCAGCAGGTCGCTGACGGTCGGGCGAGCGGACATCGATCGGATTAAACTTCCCCTGTCGCAGACATGAATCAGACAGGTGTTTCGGCCAACTCGCGCCCGATGCGCAGCAGCTGCCCGGTGGCACTGCCGATCGCGAACTCGGTCTGCTTGGCCGCCAGGAAGTACCGGTGCACCGGGTGATCCATGTCGATGCCGACACCACCGTGCACGTGCACCGCGGTGTGCGCCACCCGGTGTCCGGCCTCGGCGGCCCAGAACGCCGCGGTGTTGACGTCCACCTCGGCGGGCAACCCCTCGGACACCCGCCAGGAGGCCTGGGTCAGCGTCAGGCGCAGCGCCTTGACGTCGATGTAGCCATCGGCCAAGCGGGACGACACGGCCTGGAAGCTGCCGATCGGGCGGTCGAACTGCTCGCGCTCGCGGGCGTACAGCGCGGTGAGCTCCAGCGCGCGTTCCACCACGCCGAGCTGGAATGCGCTGCGGCCCAAGATGTTGTGCAGCTGCAGCCACTCGAGCACCGTCGCGTCACCCACGACACGAGAACCGGGAATGGCCGCGCCCTGCAGGTCCAGGTGCGCGACGCTGCCGTGGCCGGTGGTGTCCAGTGACGTGACGGTGACGCCGGGATCGGCCGCAGTGACCAGGAAAACCTTGACACCGGAATCGGTTTCGGCCGGGACCAGGAAGGCGTCGGCGACAGGACCGTAGGCGACCTGGGTGCGGGTGCCGGTCAGCGTGTACCCCGATTCATCAGAGCCGGTGGCCTGCACGGGACCCTGGCCCATCTCGCCGTCCAGCGCGGGCACGACGATCTTGCTGCCGGCCACCGCCGGGGCGGCCCACTCGGATTGCAGTTCAGCGGAACCGAATTCGGCGATGGCGCCGGCGCCCAGGATGGTCGACTCGAGGTACGGCACGGCCGAGAGCTGACGGCCCAGGGCGACCAGCACGGCCGACTGCTCCAGCGCGCCGAAACCGCCGCCGCCCACCGACTCGGGTGCGGTGGTGGACAGGATGTCGGAGTCGATCAGCTTGGCCCACAGCTCACGGTCGAACCGCTCATCGAGCTTGTCCAGCTCCTTCTGGCGCTCCGGGGTCACCACCGATTCGGTGATGGACCGGACCAGGCTGCCGAGGTCGTCAGATGCTTCGGTTGTCTTGAAGTCCATTTCTCGCCGCTCTCTCTTAGCGATTCACTCGGGGCAGGCCGAGCGCGACCATGCCGATGATGTCGCGCTGAATCTCGTTGGTGCCGCCGCCGAAGGTCAGGATCAGGCACGACCGGTGCCAGCGTTCGATGCGGCCGCGCAGCAGAGCACCCGGGGTGTCCCGGCGCAGGGTGGCCGAGGTGCCGAGCACCTCCATGAGCAGCCGGTAGGCCTCGGTGGCCAGTTCGGTGCCGTACACCTTGGCCGCCGACGCGTCGGCGGGGGAGGGGGCGGAATCGGTGGCCGAGGCCAGCTCCCAGTTGATCAGCTTCAGCACTTCGGCCTTCGCATGCACCCGGGCCAGGTTCAGCTGCACCCACTCGGAGTCGATCAGCCGCTTGCCGTGGTGGTCCTTGGTGTTCTGGGCCCATTCCCGGACCCCGTCCAGCGCAACGTAGATCGGCTGCGCCGAGACCAGTGCGACGCGCTCGTGGTTGAGCTGGTTGGTGACCAGCTTCCAGCCGCCGTGCTCCTCGCCGACCAGGCTGGAGGTCGGGACGCGGACGTCCTGGTAGTAGGTGGCGCTGGTGTCGACGCCGGACATGGTGTGCACCGGGGTCCAGGAGAAGCCCTCCGCGGTGGTGGGCACGATCAGCATCGAGATGCCGCGGTGCTTCTTGGCCTCGGGGTTGGTGCGGGCCGCCAGCCAGACGTAGTCGGCGTAGGCGATCAGCGACGTCCACATCTTCTGGCCGTTGATGACGTAGTCGTCGCCGTCGCGGACCGCGGTGGTGCGCAGCGAGGCCAGGTCGGTGCCGGCGCCGGGCTCGGAGTAGCCGATGGAGAAGTGCAGCTGGCCCGCGGCGATCTTGGGCAGGAAGAACTTCTTCTGCTCCTCGGTGCCGAAGTGCATGATGGTCGGCGCCACCGAGTTGATGGTCAGGAACGGCACGGGGACGTTGGCGATGGCGGCTTCGTCGTTGAAGATCAGGCCATCCATCGGGGGCCGGGCCTGGCCGCCGTACTCCTTCGGCCAGCTCAGCGTCAGCCAGCCGTCCTTGCCCATCTGTTCGACGGTCTCGCGGTAGACATTGCCGCGACCCATCTCGCCGTCGTTGGACGCCAATGCCTCCGCGCGCTCGGGGGTCATGAGTTTGGTGAAGTACGAGCGCAGTTCGCGCCGCAACTCCTCCTGCTCGGGGGTGTAGCCGATCCGCATCGAAGTCATCCTTACCAGTGGCGATTGGGATATTTCGGTCATGTGCTCGGGCCGCCTTCAGCGACCCATGCCTACTCAAACTTGTAACACGTTCTAGTCTTGGGGTCCAGAGCGTGCCACACTGGCATCGCCATGGCGGGGTCGTTATGTTGGCCTCACTGTCGAAATCCGGGCTGTCAGGAGGGTGTCATGCGGGTTGAAGTCGATCACGACCGCTGTGAAGGAAACGCGGTTTGCGTGGGAATTGCGCCGGACCTTTTCGATCTGGACGACAACGACTATGCGGTAGTCAAGGCCGATCCGGTGCCCGCTGACCAGGAAGCGCTCGCTGAGCAGGCCATCGCCGAATGCCCCCGTGCCGCCCTCATCCGGAAAGACTAGAGGTATTCATAAATTGATGTCGCGCACGCGAGGAGCAAGATGACAGAAGCGATCGACTCGACTGATCTTTCCGGCAAGGTGGCCGTGGTCACCGGCGCCGCCGCGGGCCTCGGCCGTGCCGAGGCCATCGGCCTGGCGCAGGCCGGCGCCATCGTCGTGGTCAACGACATGGCCGGCGCGCTCGACAAGTCGGACGTACTCGCCGAGATCGAGGCCGCCGGCTCGAAGGGCATCGCGGTGGCGGGGGATATCAGTGCCCGCAGCACCGCCGACGAACTCGTCGAGACCGCCGACAAGCTCGGTGGGCTGAGCATCGTGGTCAACAACGCGGGTATCACTCGCGACAAGATGCTGTTCAACATGACCGACGAGGACTGGGACGCGGTCATCGCGGTGCACCTGCGCGGCCACTTCCTGCTGACCCGCAACGCCGCGACCTACTGGCGCGCCAAAGCGAAGGAGTCGGCCGACGGCACGGTGTACGGCCGGATCGTCAACACCTCCTCCGAGGCCGGACTGGCCGGTCCGGTGGGACAGGCGAACTATGGTGCCGCCAAGGCCGGTATCACCGCACTGACCCTGACCGCGGCCCGCGGTCTGGAGCGCTACGGCGTGCGCGCGAACGCCATCGCCCCGCGGGCCCGCACCGCGATGACGGCCGATGTGTTCGGTGCGGCTCCTGGTGAGGGTGAGGTCGACCCGCTGTCGCCCGAACACGTGGTGAAATTGGTGCGCTTCCTTTCCGCGCCGGCGTCGGAAAACGTCAATGGGCAGCTTTTCATCGTTTATGGTCCGACTGTGACCCTGGTAGCAGCGCCCACCGTGGAGAGTCACTTCACAGCGCCGTCCGCTGAGTGGGACATGACCCAACTGAGTTCCACGCTGCGCGGATATTTTGCTGACCGCGATCCGGAGCGGAATTTCTCTGCGACTGCCTTGATGGAGTCGAGGGACTGAACGTCCCGGATCTCGTGCCGACGCGGCGCAGAAAGCGCCGCGTCGGAACTAGAACCTGTTGCAATGACGGTAACGTCAAAATTTACTCTGAGCTGCGATTATATGTCGTTTTCCAGTGATTTTGCTGTTCTTTTGCCACTGCGAACATGTTCTAGCTACTATGAGCCGGCTCACAAGAGCCATGCGTTACTACGTGGTGAGCAGGCCGCTGCGGAAGAGGGAAACCCCACTCTTCGCCGTGACTGCTCGACCCGGACCGAGAATGGAGTCGAAGGTTGATCGAACAGCTTGCGGCTCCGGCCCGGGCCGTCGGCGGGTTCTTCGAGATGGCCCTCGACACCTTCACAAAGATGTGGCGTCGGCCTTTTCAGTTCCGGGAGTTCTTCGAACAGACCTGGATGATCGCCCGCGTATCGCTCGTGCCGACCCTGCTCGTCGCCATTCCGTTCACCGTCTTGGTGGCCTTCACGCTGAACATCCTGCTGCGTGAGATCGGTGCCGCCGACCTCTCCGGCGCAGGCACCGCGTTCGGCACGGTCACCCAGCTGGGCCCCGTCGTCACCGTGCTGGTGGTCGCCGGCGCCGGTGCCACCGCAATCTGCGCTGACCTCGGCGCCCGCACCATCCGCGAAGAGATCGACGCCATGCGCGTGCTCGGCATCGATCCGATCCAGCGGCTGGTGGTGCCCCGCGTCCTCGCGTCGACCTTCGTCGCGGTGCTGCTGAACAACCTGGTGTGTGCCATCGGCATCTCGGGCGGCTACGTCTTCTCGGTCTTCCTGCAGGGCGTCAACCCGGGTTCGTTCATCAACGGCCTGACGGTGCTGACCGGCCTCGGTGAGCTGATGCTCGCCGAGATCAAGGCCGTGCTGTTCGGTCTGCTCGCCGGCATGGTGGGCTGCTACCGCGGACTCACCGTCAAGGGCGGCCCCAAGGGCGTCGGCATCGCGGTGAACGAGACCGTGGTCTACGCCTTCATCTGCTTGTTCGTCATCAACGTGATCATGACCGCCATCGGCGTCCGAGTACTGGTGAGGTGATTCGGCCATGAGTTACGACGCAACGCTCCGCTTCAAACGAATGTTCAGGGCAGTGCCAGCCGTCTTCGACGGCATCGGTGAGCAGGCGCTGTTCTACGGGGAGTCCTTCCGGTACATCCCCAACGCGCTGACCCGCTACCGCCGCGAGACCATCCGGCTCATCGCCGAGATGACCATGGGTACCGGCGCGCTGGTGATGATCGGCGGCACCGTCGGTGTCGCGGCGTTCATGACGCTGGCCTCCGGCGGCGTCATCGCCGTGCAGGGCTACTCCTCGCTGGGCAACATCGGTATCGAGGCGCTGACGGGCTTCCTGTCGGCCTTCCTCAACGTGCGCATCGTCGCGCCGATCATCGCGGGTATCGCACTGGCCGCCACCATCGGCGCCGGTTGTACCGCCCAGTTGGGTGCCATGCGCGTGGCCGAGGAGATCGACGCCGTCGAATCGATGGCGGTGCACTCGGTGTCGTATCTGGTATCCACCCGCATCATCGCGGGCCTGATCGCCGTCATCCCGCTGTACGCCCTGGCCGTCCTGGCATCGTTCTTCGCGGCGCGGGCCACCACCGTCTACATCAACGGCCAGTCGGCCGGTCTGTACGACCACTACTTCAGCACTTTCATGGTGCCCACTGACCTCTTGTGGTCATTCCTGCAGGCCATCGTCATGTCCGTCGCGGTCATGCTGGTGCACACCTATTACGGCTACAACGCCAGTGGCGGACCCGTCGGCGTGGGTATCGCCGTCGGTCAGGCCGTGCGGACCTCGCTGATCGTGGTCGTCACCATCGTCCTGCTCATCTCCCTGGCCGTGTACGGCGCGTCCGGCAACTTCAACCTCTCCGGATAAGGGGGTGCGCGACGATGTCTTCCGGTGGTCCTAAACGCAGCCACGTGAGAATCGCGGCAGCGGTGCTGATCAGCGTCATTCTGGCCGCGGTGGTGTTCACCTATTTGTCGTACACCGCGGCGTTCACGCCCACCGACACCGTCTCGGTCCTGGCGCCCCGCGCCGGTCTGGTCATGGATCCTGATGCCAAGGTCAAGTATCGCGGCATCCAGGTCGGCAAGGTCGAGCAGATCGACTACGCCGGTGACCAGGCGAAGCTGAAGCTGGCGGTCCTGAGCGACCAGATGCGCTACATCCCGTCCAACGCCCGGGTCCGGCTCGGCAGCACGACGGTGTTCGGCGCCAAGTCGGTCGAATTCCTGCCGCCGGAGCACCCGTCGAAGGAATCACTGCGTCCCGGGGCCCAGGTGCAGGCCAAGGACGTCCAGCTGGAGATGAACACCGTCTTCCAGACGCTGACCGACCTGCTCGACAAGATCGATCCGGTCAGCCTGAACGCCACGGTGACCGCGCTCGGTGAGGGCCTACGGGGCCACGGCGACGACGCCGGTGCCGCGGTGGCCGGGCTGAGCAAGTACCTGGAGTACTTCAACCCCAAGCTGCCGACGCTGCAGCAGGACCTCAAGGACACCTCGACGGTCGCCGGCATTTACGGCGACGCCGGGCCCGACCTGGCGAAGGTCTTGGACAACGCGCCGACTGTCAGCAAGACGCTGATCGACGAGAAGGACGACCTGAACGCCGCGCTGCTCGCGTCCACCGGGTTCGCCAACAACGCCTACGCGACCATCTCCCCGGCCGCCGACGACTACATCGCCGCCATCCAGCGGCTGCGGGCCCCGCTGAAGGTCCTGGGTGACTACTCACCGGAATTCCCATGCCTCATCCAGGGCTTGTCGAAGGCCGTGGACCGCTTCGGCCCGGTGTTCGGTGGCGTCAAGCCGGGCTTGTTCGTCTCCTCGAACTTCTTCCCGGGTGCGCCCAACTACACCTACCCCGAGAGCCTCCCGATGGTGAACGCCTCGGGTGGCCCGAACTGCCGTGGCCTTCCGGACGTCCCGTCCAAGCAGTTCGGTGGTTCCTGGTACCACACGCCATTCCTGGTGACCGACAACGCCTACATCCCGTTCCAGCCGAACACCGAGTTGCAGTTCGACGCGCCCTCGACGCTGCAGTTCCTGTTCTCCGGTGCCTACGCAGAGAGGGACCGCTACTGATGTCCGCGAGTGAGTGGGGTCGCCCATGAGACACAGGCGCGAAATGATAAACGTCACGGTGTTCACCGTCGTGATGTTGCTGGTCGCCGCCGGCCTGGTCGTGGTGTTCGGCCAGTTCCGATTCGCCTCGTCGAACACCTATCACGCCAACTTCACCGACGCGTCCCGGCTCAAGGCCGGCGAGGATGTCCGCATTGCCGGTGTCCAGGTCGGTTCGGTGAAGAGCGTGAAGCTCAAGAGCGACAACACCGTCGACGTCAAGTTCACGCTGAACGAGCGCTACCAGCTGTACACCTCGAGCCGCGCCGTCATCCGCTACCAGAACCTGGTCGGCGACCGGTACATGGAGATCACCTCCGGTCCCGGCGAGCTGCGCAAGCTGCCCGCCGGCGGCACCGTTGCCCTCGCCAACACCCAGCCCGCGCTCGACCTCGACGCGCTGCTCGGCGGTCTGCGCCCGGTCGTGAAGGGCCTGGACGGCAAGAAGGTCAACGAGATCACCGCCGCCATGATCGAGGCCCTGCAGGGGCAGGGCGGCGCGTTGAACGACCTGCTGTCCAACACCGGTTCGTTCAGCCAGACGCTGGCCGACCGCGACCAGCTGATCGGCGACACGATCACCAACCTCAACACGGTGCTCGGCACGGTCGACTCCAAGGGCGCCCAGTTCAACACCAGCATCGACCAGCTGCAGCAGCTCATCACCGGCCTGGCCGAGGGGCGTGACCCGATCGCCGGTGCCATCGGCCCGCTGGCTTCGGCCGAGAACGACCTGACCGACATGCTGCAGAAGTCGCGGCGCCCGGTGCAGGGCGTCATCGAGAACGCCCGCCCGTTCGCGCAGCGCATGTACGAGCGCCGGGCTGACGTCAACCCGGTCATCGAGAACCTCGCGGAGGACTACCTGCGACTCAACGCCCTCGGTGCCTACGGCGCGTTCTTCAACATCTACTACTGCTCGGTGAAGATCAAGATGAGTGGCCCCGCGGGTAGCGATCTGATCGTGCCGTTCGGTGGTCCCGCGGATCCGTCGAAGGGCAGGTGCTCCGAAAGTGGCTAAGCCGGAAAAAGATCCACTCCGCACCGGCATTCTCGGTGTGTTCATCGTGGTGTGCCTGGTGCTGATCTCGTTCGGGTACGCCGGCCTGCCGTTCTGGCCGCAGGGCAAGAACTACTCCGCGTACTTCGGCGACGCCGGTGGCATCACCCCGGGCAGTGACGTCCGCGTCGCGGGCATCAAGGTCGGCAAGGTCGGGGACGTGGAGCTCGCCGGGACCTCGGCGAAGGTGAACTTCACCGTCGACCGTCAGATCGTGGTGGGCGACCAGTCGCTGGCATCGATCAAGACCGACACGGTGCTGGGGCAGAAGTCTCTCTGGGTCACCCCGAAGGGCACGAAGGAAGCCACGGTTATCCCGTTGGGCCGCACCACGACTCCGTACACCATCAACACCGCGCTGCAGGATTTGGGCCAGAACACCAGTGAGCTGGACAAGCCGCAGATGGAGCAGGCCCTCAAGGTGCTGACCGACACGCTGCACGATGCGACGCCGCAGCTGCGTGGCGCGCTCGACGGTGTGGCGGCCCTGTCTCGCAGCCTGAACAAGCGCGACCAGGCGCTCGAACAGCTACTCGGGCACGCGAAGAAGGTGTCCGACACCCTGGCGCAGCGCGCCGACCAGGTGAACAAGTTGGTCATCGACGGCAATCAGCTGTTCGCCGCGCTGGACGAGCGGCGTCAGTCGCTGGGTACGCTGATTTCCGGTATTCGCGGTGTCTCGCAACAGCTTTCAGGGTTTGTGGCGGACAACAAGCGGGAGTTCGGTCCGGCCCTCAAACAGCTGAACCTGGTGCTGGACGAATTGCTGAAGCGCAAGGAGCACATCAGCGAGGCGCTCAAGCGGCTGCCGGGTTACGCCACCGCGCTCGGTGAGGTGGTCGGTAACGGCCCGGGCTTCAACATCAACCTGTACGGCCTGCCGCCGGCCACGATGTCGGAAGTCCTGCTCGACACGTACTTCCAGCCGGGCAAGCTGCCGGCCAGCCTCGGCGACATGCTGAAGGGCTACATCTCTGAACGGATCGTCGTGAGGCCGAAGTCGCCATGATGAAGAACCTGAAGTCGCGCGGCGTGATCGTCGCGCTCGTGGTTGCGCTGGTGGCGCTCGTCGCCGGCGGCGCCTACCTGCTGTGGCCGTCGCGTGGTGGCCACAAGGTGGTCGCCTACTTCACCAACGCTGTCGGCCTGTACGCCGGCGACGATGTGCGGGTGCTCGGTGTGCCGGTCGGCACCATCGATGCGGTTGAGCCGCAGCCCAATTCGGTCAAGGTCTCCATGACCGTGAAGGATGGCGTGAAGATCCCGGCCGATGCGCGGGCGATCATCATCTCGCCGAACCTGGTGGCAGCCCGGTTCGTGCAGTTCACCCCGGCCTACAGCGGTGGCGCCGCGCTGGCGGGCGGCGCGGAGGTGCCGCTGAGCCGGACCGGCGTCCCGGTCGAGTGGGACGACGTGAAGAAGCAGCTGACCCAGCTCAGCGCGCAGCTCGGTCCGCAGGACGGCGCGCCGCAGGGCCCGCTCGGTGCGTTCATCAACCAAGCCGCCGACACCTTGGACGGTAAGGGCGACTCGTTCCGTAGTGCCTTGCGTGAACTGTCGCAAACCGCTGGGCGCCTTGGTGATTCGCGTGGCGACCTGTTCGGCACCATCAAGAACCTGCAAATCCTGGTCAACGCGCTGTCGAACAGCAACGAGCAGATCGTGCAGTTCACCGACCACGTGGCTTCTGTGTCGCAGGTGCTGGCCGAGAGTTCGGCAGGATTGGACCAGACCCTCGGCGCCCTGAACCAGGCCCTGGTCGACGTCAAGGGCCTGCTGAAAGACAACAACACGGCCCTGATCGATCAGGTCGGCAAGCTGGCCGAATTCACCAAGGTGCTGGCGGACAACAGCGACAACATCGAGCAGGTCCTGCACGTGACGCCGAACGGTCTGGCGAACTTCTACAACATCTACAACCCGGCGCAGGGCTCGCTGGACGGTCTGTTGTCGCTGCCGAACTTCTCCAACCCGGTGCAGTTCCTGTGCGGCGGTAACTTCGACGTCGGCGCCACCCCGGACAACTACAAGCGCGCGGAAATCTGCCGTCAGCGCATGGGCCCGGTGCTGCGCCGTATCGCCATGAACTACCCGCCGGTGCTGTTCCACCCGATCAACAGCATCACGGCATACAAGGGCCAGATCATCTACGACACCCCGCAGACCGAGGCCAAGGCTCAGACTCCGGTGCCGTACTTGCAGTGGAATGCCGCACCTGGCGTCATCCCGCCGAAGGTCCAGCCGGACGGATCGCTCAGCGACCTGATCCTGCCGCCGCCCGCCATCCCGGGCCAGATTTCGCCGGCCACGCCGCCGGTGGGACCCGGCCCGACGCCACTGAACGGTTCGGGCCCGCTGCCTGGACCTGCCCCGGCGCCCGCCGCGCCCGTGGGTGCACCGCTGCCCGCCGAAGCTGGAGGTGGCAACTGATGAAGGCGGTTGTGAAGGCCCTGGCCCTCGGATCGAGTGCCGCGGTGCTCGCCGGTTGTCAGTTCGGTGGCCTGAACTCGCTGGACATGCCCGGTACCCAGGGCCACGGCGCCGGTTCCTACACGGTCACGGTGCAGCTGCCCGACGTCGCGACGTTGCCGCAGAACTCACCGGTGATGGTCAACGACGTCACCGTCGGCAGCGTTTCGGGCCTGGACGCGGTCCAGCGCCCCGACGGCACGTTCTATGCCGCGGTGAAGCTGTCGATCAACGGCGATGTGAAGCTGCCGGCCAACGCCAGGGCGAAGGTCGCCCAGACGTCGCTGCTGGGTTCGCAGCACGTGCAGCTGTCGGAACCGGTCGGGGAGGCTCCGCAGGGCCGGCTCAAGCAGGGCTCGGAGATTCCACTGGCGCACACCGGCCGGTACCCGACCACCGAAGAGGTGCTGTCGTCGCTGGGCCTGGTCGTGAACAAGGGCAATCTCGGTGCGCTGCAGGACATCACCGATGAGGCCTATGCCGCCGTCGCGGGCCGGGCCGGGCAGTTCGTCGACTTCATCCCGCGACTGGCCGAGCTCACCCAGTCCCTGGACAAGCAGACCACCGACATCATCGGGGCCATGGACGGACTGAACCGCTTCTCCTCGATCCTGGCCAAGAGCAAGGACGGCCTGGGTCGCACGCTCGACACCCTGCCGGGGGCGATCAAGGTCCTCAATGACAACCGCAAGAACATCGTGGATGCGTTCACCGCGCTGCGGAAGCTCGCGGTCGTCGGTGCCAAGGTCATGGCCGCAACCAAGGATGACTTCGCGGCCGACTTCAAGGACCTTTTCCCGGTGATCAAAGCGCTCAACGACAACGCCGACGACTTCATCCACGACCAGGATCTGATGGCGACGTTCCCGTTCTCCAACAAGTACTTCAAGAACGCGGTGCGCGGTGACTACCTGAACGTGTATGTGACGTTCGATCTGACGCTGCGCCGCCTGGGTGAGACCGTCTTCCCCACCTCTGGCGCTTTCGACCCGAACATGAGGCACCTGGACGAAGTGGTCAACCCGCCGGACTTCCTGTTGGGCGCGCTGGCGAACCTGTCCGGACAGGCTGCCGATCCGTTCAAGATTCCAGCAGGCACAGCGACGCAACATGGAGGGGTGAAGCCGTAATGTTGTTGACCCGTCTTGCGCGGTTCCAGCTGGCGATCTTCGGTGTCGTCACCATCATCTGCCTTGCCCTGATCACGACGTCCTACCTGCACCTGCCGGCGGCGGTCGGCCTGGGGGTCTACAAGGTGGACGCCAAGTTCGTCGTCGGCGGCGGTATCTACCAGAACGCCAACGTCACCTACCGCGGCGTGACGATCGGTCGGGTGATGAACGTCGGTCTGAACGACAATGGCGTGACGGCCCAGATGCGGCTGAACTCCGATACCCCGGTGCCGGACAACGTCACGGCCACGGTCAAGAGCGTGTCCGCGATCGGTGAGCAGTACATCGACCTGGTGCCGCCGGCCAGCCCCTCGAAGAACGTGCTGAAGAACGGCGCCACCATCGGTGTCGACCGGACTGCGGTCGGCCAGGACATCGTGGACCTGCTCAACCAGGCCCAGTCCCTGGTCAGCAGCATCAGCAACACACGCTTGCAGGACCTGCTCCGCGAGTCCTTCAAGGCGTTCAACGGATCCGGCCCGGAACTGGCGCGCATGATCCAGTCGTCGCGGCTGCTGGTGGACGAGGCCAACGCCAACACCAACGAGATCGACAAGCTGATCGACCAGGCCGGCCCGCTGTTGAGGGCACAGATTCGTGCCGGTGCCGACATCAAGACCATGGCGAGCAGTCTCGCGACGCTGACCGGTGAGGCCGCCCATGCCGACCCGCAGATCCGTTCGGTGCTCAAGACCGTCCCGGGCGCTGTCCAGACCGTCAACGAGACCTTCGACGGCATCCGCCCGACGTTCCCGATGCTGGCAGCCAACCTGGCCAGCTTCGGCCGGATCGGCGTCATCTACCACAAGTCGATCGAGCAGGCGCTGGTGATCTTCCCGGCGCTGATCGCGGCACTGCTGACCGACGCCGGTGGGTTGCCCATCGACGAAGGCGCGAAGCTGGACTTCAAGATCAGCCTCGGCCAGCCGCCATGCGTGACGGGCTTCATCCCGGCTCCGGAGATCCGCACCCCTGCTGACACCACCGTGCGCGATCTGCCGACGGACCTGTACTGCAAGACCGCGCAGAGCGACCCGAGCACCGTCCGCGGTGCCCGCAACTACCCCTGCATGGAGTACCCGGGCAAGCGCGCCCCCACGGTTCAGCTGTGCCGTGACCCCCGCGGTTACGTGCCGATCGGCAGCAACCCGTGGCGCGGTCCGCCAGTGCCGTACGACACCCCGGTCAACGACCCGCGGAACATCACCCCGCCGAACATGTTCCCCATGATTCCGCCCGGTGCCGACTACGACCCGGGCCCGCCGTCGGTGCAGTTGCCGCCGGGGGTGCCCGCCGGGCCGGGACCCGCACCCAACGCGCCGTTCCCGCTGCCGTACCCGCCGAGCGACCGGGGTCCGCAGCCGCTGCCCTGGCCGTTCTTCGCGCCGCCGGATCAGGTGACTCCGCCGTACGCGATCAACAACCCGCCGGCGCCGGGCCCCGACGGGCAGCCGCAGGCGAGCGGACCCAAGGGACCGCAGAGCACGACGTACGATGCGAACAGCGGGGTCTTCGCCGACCCTGCCGGTGGTACAGGAGTGTTCAACGCCGGCTCGAACAATGGTGACTCAGGCGAGTCCTGGGTCGACCTCATGAAGGATCCAAGGCAGGTTTGATGAGTGACCAACCGGCTGCGACGGACGAAACGTCGGAGCCGCCGGTGAGCCGCGTGCGTCGGCGGGCTTCACGGCCCGCCGGCAGCGCCGGTTCCGCAGAGGCTTCAACGCTGCTCGACGTGGCGATTCCGTCGACCGCGAGCAAAACGGCACCACCGTCGGGAACCGCCAAGTCGGTACGGCCGGCGATCCAGGCCCCGCGGCGGCAGCCGCACCGGTCCCTGGTCGCGGCCATCGGCCTGGCGGTCGTCGCCGTGCTGGTGGCGGCGCTGGCCGGCGGTACGTGGTTCCTCTGGCACGGCAATGGGCAGATCGAGGCGACGCAGGACCGCGATCAGCGGTTCGTGGACACCGCCAAACAGACCGTGGTCAACATGTTCAGTTACACGCAGAACACGGTCGACGAGAGCGTGAACCGCTTCCTGGGCGGCATCGGCCCTGGCCCGCTGCGCGACATGATGAACCAGAGCAACAACGCCGAGAACCTGAAGTACCTGTTCAAGCAGACGCAGGCCAACTCGGAAGCGGTCATCACCGCGGCGGCGCTGGAGAGCGTCGACAACACCTCGAACATCGCGAAGGTGCTGGTGACGGTCCGTGTGACCCTGGCCGACATGAACGGGGTGAACCAGCCGTCGACGCCGTACCGGCAGCGGGTGTTCATCCGGGAGGACGACAGCGGTCACATGAGCGCGTACGACATCAAGTACCCGGACGGGGGCAACTGATGAACCGATTGCTGGCAGCGCTCGGCGCACTGTTGGCGGTCGCCGTGGTGGCGCTCGGCGCGCTCGGTGGCTCGGAGTACTGGAAGCACGTGCAGCTCGCGGGCGAGCAGGCGACGGCGGAGGAACTGCCGGACCTGGCCAAGTCCCAGATCCCACAGATTCTCGGCTACGAGTACAGCAGCGTGCAGCGCAGCACCACGCAGGCGCTGACGTTGATGACGCCCGCGTTCCGCAAGCGTTATGAGGAACTGACGGCGAAGAACAACATCTTCAACGACGCCGTGAAGCGCAAGCTGATCAGCCAGGTGAATGTGGTTGGCGCGGGGATGATCTCGTCGCACCGTGACTCCGGCTCGGTGCTGGCGTTCGTCAACCGGGTCATCACCGATGAGCGCAAGCAACCCAACTATGAGGGCAGTCGGCTGAAGGTCGACTACCGCAAGATCGATGGCAAGTGGTTGATCGACGAGATGACGCCGATCTTCTGACGCGCCGATCTTCAGGCACCCCAACATGATTCAGGCCCCAGAGCGGAAGCTCCGGGGCCTGAATCGTTCGTCCGGTTGTGGCGTCAGTGGCGGGTGTGCGCCAGGGCGTCGAGGAACGCCCGGGCCCAGCGGTCGACGTCGTGAGCCAGCACCTGGCGGCGCAGCGCGCGCATGCGGCGTCGCCCCTCTTCGGGGGACTGGGTCAGGGCGTCGGCGATCGCATCCTTGACCCCGTCCAGATGGTGCGGGTTGGTGAGGTACGCCTGCCGCAATTCCTCTGCGGCGCCGGTGAATTCGCTGAGCACGAGTGCGCCGCCGAGGTCGCTGCGGCAGGCTACGTACTCCTTGGCGACCAGGTTCATGCCGTCGCGTAACGGCGTCACCAACATGACGTCGGCGGCGACGAAGAAGGCGATGAGCTCTTCCCGGCCGATCGCCCGGTGCATGTAGTGCACCACCGCGTGGCCGACTTCGCTGTACTCGCCGTTGATGTGCCCGACCTGGCGCTCGATGTCCTCGCGCATGACCTTGTAGCTGTTCACCCGCTCACGGCTCGGTGTGGCGAGCTGAATCAGCACGGTGTCGTGCCGGTTCGCGCGGCCCTCGGCGAGCAGCTCGGAGAACGCGCGCAGCCGCACGTCGATGCCCTTGGTGTAGTCCAGCCGGTCCACGCCCAGCATGATCTTGCGCGGGTTGCCCAGCTCATCGCGGATCTGGCGGGCCCGCTGCCGGATGGTGCGACTGCGGGCCTGGGCGTCCAATGCGGCTGAGTCGATCGAGATGGGGAAGGCGCCGACCTTGACGGTGCGGTTGCCGTACGTCACCTCGCCGAGGCGGGACCGCACGCCGATGGTGTGCCGGGACGTGTTGGCGTTGAGCAGCCGGCGGGCGAGCACCAGGAAGTTCTGTGCGCCGCCGGGCAGGTGGAAGCCGACCAGGTCGGCGCCCAGCAGCCCCTCGATGATCTCGGTGCGCCACGGCATCTGCATGAACAGCTCGACGGGCGGGAACGGGATGTGCAGGAAGAATCCGATGGTGAGATCGGGACGCAGCTCACGGAGCATTTTCGGCACCAGCTGCAGCTGGTAGTCCTGCACCCAGACGGTCGCGCCCTTGGCCGCGGTACGGGCCGTGGCCTCGGCGAAGCGCTGATTCACCGCGACGTAGCTGTCCCACCAGTGGCGGTGGTAGGTGGGTTTGACGATGACGTCGTGGTACAGCGGCCAGAGGGTTGCGTTGGAGAAGCCCTCGTAGTAGTCGGCGATCTCGTCGGCCGACATCTTGACCGGGCACAGCGTCAGGTCGTCCTGGGCGACTGGCTCTTCGTCGCTGTCGGCGACGCCGGCCCAGCCGATCCACGCGCCGCGCTGCTTACGCAGCAGCGGTTCCAGTGCGGTGACAAGGCCGCCTGGGCTGCGTTTCCAGGTGATGGAACCGTCGGGAAGGCGCTCCATGTCGACGGGCAGCCGGTTGGCGACCACGACGAAGTCGGAGTTACCGACGGGGTTCGTGGCGGACGTGCCGCCCGTGGCGGTCTTGGGGCTCGCGGTGGACGCCGCAGAAGCGTCGTTGCCTCCGCGGGCCGTCACGCGTCGAGCTTCGTGGGCCCGATACCCAGCATGGACAGGAACATGCGACATTCGTCGGCATCGTTTGCGTACGCAGCGACTACCCGGCGGGCCTGACGGGCGGTGCTGTCGGCCAGGGGCTCCACGTCGCCGATATCGGCGGCATCAGTTTTTGCAGGCATTACACAACCTTAGGCGACTGTTGTTACGGGCTGGAATTCAGTGATGAGTGCGGGTGCATTCCGGGTACCTGCTCCTCCGAGAGGCCGATGCATTCGCCGGTATTGCGGCCGGTGCAGGGAATGCCGTCGATTTGGCCGAGCTGGTTCGGTGCGGCGTCAACCGGTGCGGGGCCCTGGTCGCCACTGCTCCCGAAACATGAACCGCTGACGGGGTTTTCCGTCATTCCGGGAGGGCAGCTGGTGTCTCCGAGTAGTGCGGTGGACGCGGGGCTGCCGAGGGCGAGTAGGGCGGGTGCGGCGAGCGTCGTGATGGTGAAGCCGCCGGCGACGAGGAGCCGTCGGCAGATCGGGTGGATCGTCATGGCGTCACGCTTTCGTCAAGGAAAGTTTCAGCGTACGCCCAGGTGCTGTGCGGCGAACGGCGAATCCGACCGTATTCGGGGGTCCGACCAGCATTGTTTACAACTTTCGAAAAGTGTATACAAGACGTGTTCCCGTCGATCTGTCCAAAGGAGTACGTCGGTGCAGTTTTCAGTTCAGGGTTGGCTGACGGATCGAACCGTGTTGATCACCGGCGGTGGCAGCGGCATCGGAAAGGCCATCGCGCAGGGAGTTGTGGCGGCCGGCGGCAACGCGCTCATCGTCGGCCGCACCGAAGCCACGCTGCAGTCCGCTGTCGACGAGATTTCAGCCGCCGGGGGACCGGGCGTCATCCGCTTCCAGATCGCCGACGTCACCGACGAGGACGACGTCGCCCGCGCCGTCGCGACCGCCGCCGCATGGAACGGGAAGCTCTCCGGCGCCGTGCACTGTGCCGGTGGCTCGCTGACCGTCGGGCCCGTGACCCACATCGATTCCGAGATGTGGCGGCAGACCGTCGATCTGAACGTCAACGGCAGCATGTACGTCGTCAAGCACACCGGGCGGGAAATGGTCCGTGGCGGCGGCGGATCGTTCGTCGGCATCTCGTCGATCGCCGCGAGCAACACCCACCGCTGGTTCGGGCCGTACGGCGTCACCAAGTCCGCGCTGGATCACCTGGTGCAGCTGGCGGCCGACGAACTCGGGGCCTCCTGGGTGCGTGCGAACAGCATCCGCCCCGGCCTGATCCGCACCGACCTGGTGGCGGCCAGCATCTTCGAATTCGAGCCGCTGCGTGAGGATTACCGGAAGTGCACCCCGCTGCCCCGGGCCGGCGAGGTCGAGGACGTCGCCAACCTGGCGCTGTTCCTGCTCAGTGACGCGTCGCAATGGATCACCGGCCAGCTGATCAACGTCGACGGCGGTCAGAAACTGCGCCGCGGCCCGGACTTCTCGGCCATGATGGAGCCGATGTTCGGCGCCGACGCCATGCGCGGGGTGTTCGCCGACTGAGGCTATTTCGGCGCGACCACCCCATGGTCGTAGGCGTAGACGATCGCGGCCGCGCGGTCCCGTAGGTCGAGCTTGGTGAAGATGCGCCCGATGTGGCTCTTCACCGTGACCTCCGAGATGACCAGCCGGCCGGCGATCTCGGCGTTGGTCGCGCCCGATCCGATCAGCTGCAGCACGTCGAGTTCGCGGGCGGTCAGCCGGTCGGCGACGTCGTCGGACGGGGCGCCGGGCGCGCGCCGGTAGCCGCTCAGCACACGGGCGGTGACGGCCGGGTCCAGATACGCCTCACCGCGCGCGACGGCGTGCACGGCCCGGATCAGTTCCTCGGCCGGTGAATCCTTGAGGACGAAGCCCGACGCTCCGGCGCGCAGGGCGGCGGACAACAGATCGTCGTCGTCGAAAGTGGTGAGCGCCAAGGCCGGTGGACCGCCGCCGCTGCGCAGGGCGCGGATCGCGTCGACGCCACTGACGCGCTTCATCCGCAGGTCCATCACCACGACGTCCGGGCGGCACCGGAGCACTTCGCGCGGTACTTCGTCGCCGTCGGCGCATTCGCCGACGATGCTGAAGCCGTCCTTGCGCCGCAGGATCCGGCGCAGGCCCGAGCGGACGAGTTCCTGATCGTCAACCAGCAGGACGTCGACGGTTGAGCCGTCTTTCGGAACGGGGCCGTCAGTCATTGTGGGTTCCATTGAGTGACTGCCGGATTCGGTGCATCGCACAATGCGCGGTTGCCGTCGGGGTCACCGGCACGCGAGCCTGGACCATCCACCCGTCCGGTCCGGGGCCGGCCTGGAACTCGCCGCCGAGGGTTTCGATGCGTTGGCGCATCCCGGGCAGCCCGGCGCCCGGCTTGAACTCGGACACCGGGGTGGACAGCTCGTTACAGACCGAGAGGGTGGCGATGCCGTTGTCGTGACGGAGTCGCAGCTGCACGAGCGACGTCGGGGCGTGTTTGGCGATGTTGGCCAACGATTCCTGCATCACCCGGAACAGTGCCAGCCCGATTCCCGCGCTGAGGTCCGCGGGGTCCGCCTCGATGCGGGAGTCCACCTGCAGCCCGGCCGAGGCGAAACTCGTCACCAGATCAGGGATGTCGGACAACCCGGGTTCGGGAGTCAGCCGGGGCGGCTGGGCTTCCTGCGCGCCGAGCAGGCCGACGGTGTGCCGGATGTCCGACATGGCCTGGCGGCCCAGGCGTTCGGCGTCGAGGAGGCCGTCGACCGCTTCGTCCACGTCGCAGTCCTCCTGCAGCGCCCGCCGGGCACCGGTCAGGTGCAGCATGGTCACCGACAGCGAGTGGGCGATGACGTCGTGGACCTCGCGGGCGATCCGGCGTCGTTCGTCGGACGCGGCCTGCTCGGCGCGGGCGGCCTGCCGCGCGCGTTCCTCGATGACGAGGCGCTGCTGCAACTGCAGGATGCGGCCGATCATCGCGGCCAGCGGCAGGAACGCGACATAAAGCAGCGGTGTGACGAGGTGGCCGGTGCGGGACGCGACGAGTAGTAGTGCCGCTGACGCGGCGGCAATGATGAGACCGTCGCGCCATGAGCTGAGGGCGAAGATCTCCCCGAGCACGAACAACAGCAGGCACGGTGCGGTGTCGTTGCTGACTGGTGGCCACGACATGAGCACCGCCACGGCGGCCAATCCGAAGGCCGCGGCGGCCAGTGGGGGCGGTTTCACGCCGATGACGATGAACACCACGATCGGGGCCAACGCCAACAGGCCGGCGACGACGAGCAGCCAAGGACGGGTGAAGTCGCGCTGCACCGCGGCGGCGCCGAGAGCCATCAGCGTCCCGCTGTACATCACCACCGGCACCGTGAAGGGGTAGTCATAGGGCACCAGAGCGCGTCGTCGCAGCGCGAAGTCGCGGATCCAGGCCATACCGCCAGCGTAGAGCCGGTGCCGGGATTTACACATCATTCGCGGGACGGCTCGGGCCTCCTACCACGGTAGGAGGCCCGGTCTCGTCCGCAGCACGACGCTTCCGGACCCCGGTCGCTCGTAGTTTCGGATTCATGTGGGACGTCATCGCCAGATTCTGCAGCCGCTTCGCGGTCCTGATCATCGGACTGTGGGTGCTGGCTGCGGCGGCGGGCAATCTCCTTGTGCCGCAGGTGGAAAGCACCGCCCACAACCACGCGCGGGGTTTCCTGCCCGCGGACGCCCCGGTGAACCTGGCCGGCGTACAGATGGACCAGCAGTTCCACGACGGAGCGGGTGGCAACCTCAACTACCTGGTGCTGGAGGGCGATCGTCCGCTCGGCGCGCCCGAGCGGGCCTACTACGACCGCCTGCTGAGCACATTGCGCGCGGACACCGAGGACGTGGATTCGGTGATGGACCTGTGGTCCGACCCGGTCACGGCAGCCGGCGCGCAGAGCACCGACGGCAAGGCCGTCTACACGATGCTGCGGATTCGCGGCGAGCTCGGCGCGGCCAAGGCGAACGCCGCCCTGGATGCGGTCCGGCGGATCGTCGCCGCCGCGCCGGCACCAGCGGGTCTGCACGCCTACGTGACCGGGCCCGGCGCCACCATCGCCGACGAGCTGAGCGCCATCGACAAACAGATGCTGATGATCACCGGCGTCACCGTGGTCCTGATCGCGGTGTTGCTCTTCGTCGTGTACCGGTCGGTGATCACGGCGGCCATCCCGCTGCTGACCGTCGGCCTGGGGCTCGGGGTGGCGCGGGGAATCGTAGCGTTCCTGGGGGAGCGGGACCTGATCGAGGTGTCGATCTTCTCGGTGTCCCTGCTGGCCGCGATGGTGCTCGGCGCGGCAACGGATTACGGCATCTTCCTGCTGGGCCGCTATCACGAACAGCGGCGCGCCGGTGTCGAGCACGAAGGCGCGCTGGCGATCGCGAACCGCAGCGTCGCGCCGGTGATCGCCGCGTCGGGCCTCACCATCGCGGCGGCGCTGTCGTGTCTGCTGTTCGCTCAGGTCGGGATGCTCCGCAGTGCCGGACTACCCTGCGCCATCGGCATTCTCACCGGGATGTTCGCCTCACTCACGCTGCTGCCGGCGTTCATCGGACTGGCCGGCCGGCATGGGCTGGCGCAACCACGCCGTCGGGTTGCCGCCACGGTGCCCGGCCGGAGCTGGCGCCGGGTGGGCACCGTCGTCGCCCGGTGGCCGGGGCCGGTGCTGGTGGCCTCGGCGCTGGTTCTGGTGATCTGCGCCCTCCCGGTCGTCGGGGTTCGGTTGGGCTTCGACGAGCTTGCTGCGCAACCGGATACCACGCACGCCAACCGCGGATATCAGGCCATGGACCGGCATTTCCCGCCCAACCGGCTGCTGCCCGAGATCGTCTCCATCGAGACGGATCACGACCTGCGCAACCCGGCAGGCGTCATCGCGGTCGAACGGGTGACGCGCAAGATCATGGAGATTCCGGGCGTCCGCATGGTGCAGTCGGCGTCGCGGCCGGCTGGTTCGCTGCCCGAGCAGGCGGCGCTGACCGATCAGGCCGGCACCATCGCCGACCAGCTCGATGACGGGGTGGCGCAGCTGAGCAAGCGGCTGGGCACGGTCAACCAGCTGTCCGCGACGTTGGACCAGTTCTCCTCGGCGATAACGCAATTGCAGAACGGCCTCGGTGGCAGCGTCCGGGGACTCGGGCAGCTCGGATCCGGAATCGATGCCATGCACGGCGGCATGCAGCAGTTGCGCGACAACGTCACTCAGGTATCGCAGTACCTGGACCCGTTGCGCGGCTTCACGGGCGCCAACCCGAATTGCGCGAACGACGCCATCTGCTCGCTGGTGCTCAAGGTCGTCGAGCCCATGGATTCGGTGGTGGCGGCCACCGGCACTTTGACCGACAGCACCCGGCAGTTCGGTGCCGGCACCACGGACATGGCCCGGTCGCTCACCGGTGCGCAGGCGTCGGTGCGTTCGATGCGGGCTGCCGTCGACCAACTCGGCTCGGTGACAACACAGTTGACCAAGACCGTCGGTGAGACCCGGGGCATGTTCTCCGGACTGACGGACTACCTACGCGGGGTCCGGGCGGATTTCCAGGACAGCAGTGCCGGTGGCTTCTATCTGCCCCAGCGCGCGTGGCAGGACCCGCGCTTCCAGCGTGCGGCCGGGTTGTACTTCGCGCCCGACGGCCGGTCGACGCGGCTGCTCGTCTACGGCGACGGCAAGGTGTTCGGCACCGACGGTGCGCTGCGCTCGCCCGAAATCCTTGCCGCCGTGCGCGAATCGACGAAAGAGGGCACGCTGGTCCGGAACACCGTGTACGTCACCGGCTTTGGCACCGGCACCGCAGAACTTCGCGGCTATGTCTCTGACGACTTCCTGCTGCTGGCCGCCGTCGCGCTCGCGCTGGTTTTCCTGATCATCCTCATCATGCTGCGCAGTCCGGTGGCGGCCGCGGTGGTGATCGGCACCGTCGTGGTGTCGTATGCGTCGGCGCTCGGCGTCACCTCCTTCATCTGGCAGGACCTGTTGGGCAGGGACCTGCACTGGGCGGTGCCATCGATCGCGTTGATCGCCCTGGTGGCCGTCGGCGCGGACTACAACCTGCTGCTGACCATGCGGCTGCGCGAGGAGGTGACGCGACCGGATGCGGGTTTGAAGACCGGCATGATCCGGACGTTCGGCGGCACTGGCGGGGTGGTGACGACTGCCGGAATCGTCTTCGGCATCACCATGTTCGCGATGCTGCCCAGCGACGTACTGAGCATCGAACAGGTCGGCACCACCATCGGCGTCGGACTGCTGATCGACACCCTGATCGTGCGGACGTTCGTGGTGCCGGGCATCGCCGGCCTGCTCGGCCGGTGGTTCTGGTGGTCACCGGTGCCGTTGGTGCGCGGCGTGCTGGTCCGAGCGTTCACGCGGGGTGAGCGGGCTCCCCGCCGGGATCAAGGGGCAGGCAGACGGACGTTCCGAGCGGAACCAGCCGCCAACCTGACCTGACGGCGGAAATCCGGCCCGAAAAGCACCGTCAAGTCAGGCTCGCGAGGTGCTTAGTTCAGCTGGACCGTCAGCTCGGCGCCGGTGGCCGCGATGACGTCGTCGACGCTCACCCCGGGGGCGGTTTCACGCAGGATCAGCGTGCCGTCGCCGGGCACGTCGATGACGGCGAGGTTGGTGATGATCCGGTCGACGACACCCTGACCGGTCAGCGGCAGTGTGCAGACCGGCACGATCTTCGGATTGCCGGCCTTGTCGGTGTGCTCCATCAGCACGATGACCCGCGATGCGCCATGCACCAGATCCATGGCGCCGCCCATGCCCTTGACCATCTTGCCGGGCACCATCCAGTTGGCCAGGTCGCCGGTGCGGGACACCTCCATGCCGCCGAGCACCGCGGTGTCGATGTGGCCGCCCCGGATCATGCCGAACGACAGCGACGAATCAAAGTACGCCGCACCGGGATTGACCGTCACGGTCTCCTTGCCGGCATTGATGAGGTCGGGGTCGACGGCATCTTCGGTCGGGTAGGGACCCGTGCCCAGGATGCCGTTCTCCGAGTGCAGCGTGACGTGCACGTCGCCCGTCAGGAAGCCGGGGATCAGGGTCGGCAGGCCGATGCCGAGGTTGACGTACTCGCCGTCGATCATGTCGGCGGCAGCACGGGCGGCCATCTGGTCACGGTTCCAACCGGTCATCTAGCGGGCTCCTTCGCTCGTGCTCATGCGCGATCCGCTGCGCTCCTCGCTGACAGTGCGCTTCTCGATCTGCTTGTCCTGCGGTCCGGTGTGCACGATGCGCTGTACGAACACGCCGGCGAGGTGGACGTCGTCGGGGTCGATCTCGCCCGGCTGCACCAGCTCCTCGACCTGGACGATGGTGATCCGCCCCGCCATCGCGGCCAGTGGGTTGAAGTTGCGTGCGGTCTTGTTGAAGACCAGGTTGCCCGCGGTGTCGGCGCGCAGCGCGTGCACCAGTGCGAAGTCAGCGTTGATCGACTCCTCCAGCACATAGCGCTTGCCGTCGAACTCACGAATCTCCTTGGGCGGCGAGGCAACCGCGATCGAGCCGTCGGCCGCGTACCGCCACGGCAGACCGCCGTCGGAGACGGGCGTGCCGACACCCGCCGGCGTGTAGAACGCCGGGATGCCGGCGCCACCGGCGCGCATGCGCTCGGCCAGGGTGCCCTGCGGGGTGAGCTCCACTTCGAGCTCGCCGGACAGGTACTGGCGGGCGAACTCCTTGTTCTCCCCGACGTACGACGCGGTGACCCGACGGACCTTGCCGAGGCCGAGCAGAACGCCGAGGCCGACACCGTCGACACCGCAGTTGTTCGAGAACACCTCGAGGTCGGTGGCACTCGATGCCGCGATGGCAGCGATGAGTTGGTCGGGGATGCCGCACAAACCGAATCCACCGACGGCCAACGTGGCGCCGTCACCGACATCGGCGACCGCTTCGGCGGCCGAGGCATACACCTTCGAGGTCATGACACTCCGTTCATCCAGTAAACGCGGGACCCACTCTTCACGGCAGGCCGCTGACATGGCAAGTCTCTGCTCAAAGCGGGTGAAAAGTGTTCGCAGAATGAGCATTGGCGGGAGCAGCGTTCATTGAATGAACGTCTAATATGAGCCGATGACCGGTCCGAATGTCGTCGCCCGAGTCGGGGCGATGCTGCGGGCCGTTGCGACAACCGAACCCGCCGGCGCCTCCACCACCGAGCTCGGCAAGTTGGCGGGGCTGGCCCGTCCCACCGCGCACCGGCTGCTGACGGCGCTGGCCGACGAACATCTCGTCAGCCGGGACCAGAAAACCGGGCGCTGGTCACTCGGGCCCGAGCTGTACCTATTGGGTGTCGGCGCGGCACAGCACCACGACGTGACCGACCAGGCGCGGGCCGTGGTGACCCGACTGGCCCGCGAGACCGGCGAGAGTGCGTTCTTCTCCGCCCGGCGCGGCGATCAGACGGTGTGCGTGCTCAGCGAGGAAGGCAGCTTCCCGTTGCGGTCACACGTCTTGCACGTCGGCATCCGGTTTCCGCTCGGCGTGGCCAGTGCCGGGTTGGCGATCCTGAGCCATCTGCCGGCCGCCGATGTGGACGACTACTTCTTTCGGGAACAGCCCGAAACTACCTGGGGGCCGACGCATTCCGAGGCGGCCATCCGCAAGCGCATCGAGCAGACCCGGCGTGCCGGTTACGCGACCAATCCCGCGCTGCTGGTCGAGGGCAGCTGGGGCATGGCGGCAGCGGTTTTCGACCGGCGCGGCCTGCCGGGCTGGGCGTTGAGCCTGACGGGCGTCGAGACCCGGTTCCGCGCCGGCCGTCGCCGGGAACTCGGGCGGCTGCTGCTGGAACATGCGCATGAGTTGTCGGGTCGGCTGCAGGGCTGACCCCGCGTCGCGGCGGGGGTGGCGGTAGGCGATTGTGGGCGGATGACCAGTCAGCGCGCTCGTATCGACTTTCCGTCCCGCATCGGCGTGTGGTGGGCCAGCGACAGCTGGGCCATGCCTGATGCTCAGGCGGTCGCCCGCGACATCGAAGCCATGGGCTATGGGTCGCTGTTCCTGCCCGAGACCGTCGGCAAGGAGTGCCTGACGGAGTCGGCAGCGTTCCTGGCGGCGACCGAGCGTCTGGTGGTCGGCACCGGGATCGCCAACATTCATGTGCGGATTCCATCGGCTGCCGAGGCCGGTGCTCGCACGCTGACGGCGCTCTACCCGGGACGGTTCGTCCTGGGTCTCGGTGTCAGCCACGGCCCGCTGGTGGAGCGCGGCATGGGCGGCACGTATCAGAAGCCGCTCGCCACCATGCGCGGCTATCTGGAGCGGATGGCCGCGGTGCCGGACGCCATCGAACCCGGCATCGGCCGCCCGGCCCGGCTGCTCGCGGCCTTGGGGCCCAAGATGATCGAGCTGTCCGGCAGCCACGCCGACGGCGCACACCCGTACCTGGTGCTGCCGTCCGCTACCGCCACAACGCGCGAAATTCTCGGGCCGGACAAGTGGATCGTCTCCGAGCAGGCGGTGGCGATCGGTGGCGATGACGCCGATCAACTGCGCCGTGCGCACGACCACCTCAACGTCTACAGCGGCCTGCCCAACTACCGGAATTCGTGGCTACGCCAGGGCTTCGACGAGAGTGACCTGGTGCACGGCGGCTCGGAGCGGCTGGCGCGTGCACTTGTCGGGATGGGCAACGTCGACGATGCGGCAGCCGCCGTGCGGGCGCACCTGGATGCCGGTGCCGACCACGTGGTCGTGCAGGTGCTCGCAGAACCTCCGACTGCCGACCCGCGGCCGGCCCTGCGAGAGTTGGCCGCAGTCCTGGGGCTATAGACGCAGCTGCCGGGCGGGCCTCCTAGCTCTCGGAAGCAGCCTTACGCCGCTTGTACCACTCCCAGAGCATCGGCGTGATGGACGCGACCAGGATCAGGACGAAGATCGGCTCGAGCAGCTTCTGGACGATGGGGAACTGCCCCAGCCAATAGCCCAGCAGAGTGATGCCGCAGCCCCACACGATCGCACCGATCACGTTGTACAACGTGAAAGCGGCGTAGCCCATTCGGGCCGCGCCGGCCGTGATCGGCGCCAGGGTGCGCACGATCGGCACGAAGCGGGCCAGCAGGATCGCGAACGGCCCGCGTTCCTCGAAGAACGCGTGTGCTTCGTCCAGGTACTTCTGCTTCAAGACGCGGGCGTCGGGCTTGAACATCTCGACACCGATGAACCGTCCGATGAAGTAGCCGGCCTGCCCACCGAGGATGGCCGCGACCGGGATGGTCAGCAGCAGCAGCCAGATGTTGAAGTTGGCCTGCGCGGCGACCTCGGCCTGGGCCGCGGTGCCGGCCGCCAGCATGCCCGCGACAAACAGCAGGGTGTCGCCGGGCAGGATCGGGAACAGGACGCCCGACTCGACGAAGATGACGACCAGCAATCCGACCAGGGCCCAGGTACCGAAGTATCCGATGAGCTTCACCGGATCCATGAAGTCCGGCATGAGCGACAGGGTGCTGATCATGGGGTCAACATACCGGTGTCAGTTGGCTGTTCCCTTAACTGCACATCGCTCATAGGGTCGGACCATGGCTACTCACAGGGCAGTTCACGTCGCACAAGCCAACGCTCCGCTCCAACTTGCGGATGTCGACACCGTTTCGCCGCCGCGTGACCACGTCCGCATCGCCGTCGCCGCATGCGGCGTGTGCGGCACCGACCGTGAGTTCTACGCGGGGCACTTCCCCGGACTGTCGTGGCCGATCACCCTCGGCCACGAGATCGCGGGCACGGTCGCGGAACTGGGCGACGGCGTCGAGGGCTTCGCCGTCGGCGATCGCGTCGCGGTCGGCTGGTTCGGCGGCAACTGCAACCGCTGTGAGCCCTGCCGGCGGGGCCACTTCATGCAGTGCGTACGCATGGAAGTACCGAGTTGGCACTATCCCGGTGGATACGCCGAATCGGTCAACGTGCCCGCGACTGCGCTGGCCCGGATACCGGAGGAATTCTCGTTCGCCGAGGCTGCGCCGATGGGGTGTGCGGGGGTGACGACGTTCAACGGGTTGCGTAAGACGCGGGCCAAGGCCGGTGATCTGGTCGCGGTGATCGGCATCGGCGGCCTGGGCCATCTCGGGGTGCAGTTCTCCAGGGCAATGGGCTTCGAAACCGTCGCGATCGCCCGGGGCCCGGAGCGCGAAGCCGCGGCCAAGGAACTCGGCGCGCATCACTACATCGATTCGAACGCATCGGATGTCGCCGCCGAACTGCAGCGCCTCGGCGGGGCGGCCGTCGTGCTCGCGACCGCCGCGAGCTCGACGGCGATGGCCGCCACGATCGGCGGGCTGGGGCCGGAGGGCCAGCTCGTGACGGTTGGCGTGACCCCCGAGCCATTGCCGATCAGCCCGCTCGACCTCATCAACGGCGGCTTCTCGGTCACCGGGCATCCGTCGGGCACCTCGCGCGACATCGAGGAGACGTTGCATTTCGCCGCTCTGACAGGCGTGCGGGCCGTCATCGAGGAACGACCTCTCGCGCAGGCCGCGGAGGCCTTCGAACGGATGAACAGCGGCCACGCGCACTACCGGGTGGTCTTGACCGTCTGACCGGGTGTCCCCCGGTGCCGCACTTGCGCTTCACATGACTGACATACTGGCCCAGACTGCAGGTTCGCCGAGAGGAAAAACATGCCCATCGCCACGCCCGAGGTCTACGCGGAGATGCTGGCCCGCGCCAAGGAACACTCTTTCGCGTTCCCGGCCATCAACTGCACGTCGTCGGAAACCGTCAACGCGGCGATCAAGGGATTCGCCGACGCGGGTAGCGACGGCATCATCCAATTCTCCACCGGCGGTGCCGAATTCGCTTCGGGCCTCGGCGTCAAGGACATGGTCACCGGGTCGGTCGCACTGGCCGAGTTCGCCCACGTCGTCGCCGCCAAGTACGACATCACCGTCGCGCTGCACACCGACCACTGCCCCAAGGACAAGCTCGACGGCTTCGTCCGCCCGCTGCTGGCCATCTCGGCCGAGCGCGTCGCCCGCGGCGAGAACCCGCTGTTCCAGTCGCACATGTGGGACGGCTCCGCGGTGCCCATCGACGAGAACCTGCAGATCGCGCAAGAGTTGCTGAAGCTGACGTCGGCCGCGAACATCATCCTCGAGGTCGAGATCGGCGTCGTCGGCGGTGAAGAGGACGGTGTCGAGGCCGAGATTAACGAGAAGCTGTACACCAGCTCGGAGGACTTCGAGAAGACCATCGACGCGCTCGGCGCCGGCGAGCACGGCAAGTACCTGCTGGCCGCGACCTTCGGCAACGTGCACGGCGTGTACAAGCCGGGCAACGTCAAGCTCAAGCCCGAGGTGCTCGCCGAAGGCCAGAAGGTCGGCGCCGCCAAGCTGGGTCTGCCGGCCGGGTCCAAGCCGTTCGACTTCGTCTTCCACGGTGGTTCGGGCTCGCTGAAGTCCGAGATCGAGGACTCACTGCGCTATGGCGTCGTGAAGATGAACGTCGACACCGACACCCAGTATGCGTTCACCCGCCCGGTGGCGGCGCACATGTTCACCAACTACGACGGCGTCTTGAAGATCGACGGCGAGGTCGGCAACAAGAAGGTCTACGACCCGCGCAGCTACCTGAAGAAGGCCGAGGCTTCGATGACCCAGCGCGTCATCGAAGCGTGCAACGACCTGCACAGCACGGGCCGCAGCGTTTCCGCCGGTATGTCCAGCTAGACAGCACCGCCGAGTGGCCGGTCACGGCGCAGGAGTTGCGAAATCCTGTGTCGTAGTCCCCCACAAGTGGGAGGTGCCCCCAGGCCATTCGGCGTTCATGGCCGAATGGCCGCGGGTCAGGAGCACCGTGCCCAGGACCGCCAGAGCGGCGATGGCGGCGATCACCAGCACCAGTGCGATGACCCACCCCCAGCTGCGCCGGTCTTTCGGGGATTTGACGGTGCCGGGAATCTGCTGCGGTGCGGCCGGCGGCATCAGCTCGGTTTCCGGGTCCGGCAGCGGCGCGATGATCTGGGTCTTGCCGTCGAAGCTCGACGGCGCCGTGAAGCGCCGCACCGGGATGGTCGGGTCGGTCGCCGGATCCGCCGGCTCGAAGATTTCGGTTGCCGCTGCGGCGTCGTCGCCTGTCGTGGCAGCGCGCTGATTCGCGTCGCGACGGTCGTCCGGGCCCGTCGGATTCGACATGGCGGCTGGGTTCGACATGGGGGTGTCTGTCCTCCCGATCAAAGTCGCGCACTGGGGCCGGTGCGTCCGTTGCCGGCCGCGACGTCCTGCCTGGAGCTTAATCGCCCGCCTGCGGTATTCCTGCGAGCGCCCGCACGGCACAATGGCGGCCATGACGCGAATGGGTGATCTGCTGGGTCCGGAGCCGGTGCTGCTGCCTGCCAACTTCGAGGCTGAGGACGCTCTGGCCGCGGGCACGTCCGCGACCGACGTTGCTGCGGCGCACCCGACGGCCTCGGTGGCCTGGGCCGCCCTGGCGGAGGCCGCGCTGGCCGACGGCCAGACCATCACCGCGTACGCCTACGCCCGTACGGGCTACCACCGCGGCCTGGACCAGCTCCGCCGCAACGGTTGGAAGGGTTTCGGCCCGGTGCCGTTCGCGCACGAACCGAACCAGGGTTTCCTGCGGTGTGTGGCTGTGCTGGCCAAGGCCGCTGGTGCGATCGGCGAGCAGGACGAGTACCTGCGCTGCCTGGACCTGCTGGAGGACTGCGATCCGGCGGCGCGCGGCGAGCTGGGTCTGTAGCTAGTCCATCTCGCAGTGGCAGGCGCCGTCAGCGGGCGGTTCCACCTGCACGGTGGCGTGGTCTAGCCCGCGGGCGGCCAGCACGGCGCGGGCCGACTCGAGGACGCGCGCCGAATCCGCGGCGGACGTCAGGTGCGCGGTGGCCATGTCCTTGCCGGGCACCAGCGTCCACACGTGCAGGTCGTGCACGTCGGTCACGCCGTCGACGGCGGCCAGTGCCGTGCGCAGTTCCTCGACGTCGATATGGCTGGGGGAGGACTCCGACAGGATGCGCAGGGCGGCGCGGGCCAGCGCTACGGCGCGCGGCAGCACCCACAGCGCGACCAGGACGGCGACGACGACGTCGGCGTACGGCCAGCCGGTGGTGACGTTCACGATGCCCGCGATCAGGACGCCGACGCTGCCGACGGTGTCGGCGATGACCTCCATGTAGGCGCCTTTGACCGCGAGGCTGCTGCCGGCGTCGGAGCGCAGCAGCAGCACGACGACCAGGTTGGCCAGCAGGCCCGCGAGGGCGACGACGATCATCGGCACACCGGGTATTGAAGGCGCCGCACCAAGTCGTTCATAGGCCTCGTAGAGGATGAACACCGCGACGCCCATCAGCAGCACGGCATTGGCCACCGCGGTGAAGACTTCGGCGCGGTGCCAGCCGTAGGTGCGGGCCGCAGACGACGAGCCGCGGCGGGCGAGCAGGACGGCGCCCAGGCCCATGAACATCGCGACCAGGTCGGTCAGCATGTGGCCCGCGTCGGCCAGCAGCGCGATCGAGTTGATCAGCAGCGCGGTGGTCAGCTCTATGACGAAGAAGACGCTGAGTACGGCTGCGGCCATGATCATGCGGCTGGCGCGCGCGTTCGAGCCATGGTTGTGGTCGTGTCCGGCACCCATGCCAGAAATATATGCAGAACTACGCATATGTCGCAAGGCCTACGCCTTGCGGCGTGCTACCAGGCGGACCAGAACCGGGTCAGTGCGCTGCCGATCATCGCCAGGCGCGGCGGCACGCCGGCCAGACTGACGGCCGAATAGACGACGTTGAAGAACAGCCGGTTCAGCTCGGGGACGATCAGCAGCAGCATCAGCACCAGGAAGCCCCATTGCCGGGCGGGCAGCAGTGCGCGCTGCGTGTCGGGGCTCAGGTGCGGTTCGAGCGCGCCGTAGCCGTCGAGGCCCGGGATGGGCAGCAGGTTCAGGAACAGTGCGGTGACCTGTAGGAATCCCAGGAAGGCCAGGCCTGCCCAGAACACCGGATGGTCGGCGTCGAACAGCATCGCGGTGGCGAGCAGCAGGACGATGGCCAACACCAGGTTTGCGAACGGGCCGGCCAGGCTGACCACAGTGCGCTGCCGCGGCGTCATGTATTCGGTGCGCACGTACACGGCACCGCCGGGCAGGCCGATGCCGCCGAGGGCGATGAACAGCGCCGGCAGGCCCAGCGACAGCAGCGGGCTGGCGTACTTCGCGGGGTTCAGCGTGAGGTAGCCGCGCAGCTCGACGTCGCGGTCCCCGAAGCGCCAGGCGGTGTAGGCGTGGCCGAACTCGTGCAGGCACAGCGACACCGTCCACCCCGCGATGGCGAACACGAAGACGCCGGCGTAGGCCAGGGGCCGGACCTCGGCGCCGCAGAACCAGGCGACCGCGCCACCGGCGGCGGTCAGGGCCACGATCGCCCAGAAGATGGGACTGGGACGGACTCCGCGCCGCAGGGGCAAGCTCATGCCAAGAAACTAGCCGACCCGCAGCCAACCCTGGATGTGACGGTAGAACGCCGACCGTCGCGCCGGACGCGCAGCCGCCACGCCGTCGCGCTCCACCAAAACTCCGGTGCTGCCGAGTTGCGCGGCGCGGCCCGTGACCCAGCCCCGGCCCAGCCCTGGCGCGGCCCCGAGAGCTCGCGCGCGCAGCCCCGGCATGCCGGGCAGCGGTTCGATGACGACGCCTGTGGACTCGCCGTCGAACAGCACCGTGTCGTCGACGACGGCCTCTCCGGTGATGGCGTCGCCGGCCGACGGCAGCCAGCGCGCGGACCGGACGATCACCGCTCCGGTCTCGTCGCGGATCAGCGGAACCCGTTGGGCAACACCGTCTCTGGCGCGGCGTGCGGCACCCGGCCCGCCGCGGGACAGGGGCGGGACGAAGCCGACCTCGACGTCGAGCCGGTCGTCGCGCAGCAGCCGGGCCAGGGTGGCGGACAGGTCGGCGTGGCGGCCGACGACGATGACCCGGACGGCGTCGTCGGGGATCGTCGGAGCACTGGCCGAGGGCACCGTGACGGCCGTCAGATCCGTCAGCGCGCGGGGGATCCGGCGGTCGCCGAAGACCAGCACCACGACGGCCCCGGGAACGTTGCCGGAGACTTGTCTGGCGGTCAAGGCCTCTCCTCTCGTCGTGCTGGGATAAGGTTGCTCACCGGCTGCCACTGTATTCAGGCAGGTAATGCGGGAGGCAAAACGATGCCGGCAATCGTGCTCATCGGGGCCCAATGGGGTGACGAGGGCAAAGGTAAGGCCACTGATCTACTCGGTGGACGTGTGCAATGGGTGGTTCGCTACCAGGGCGGCAACAACGCCGGGCACACGGTGGTACTGCCCACGGGGGAGAACTTCGCGCTCCACCTCATCCCATCGGGCATCCTGACACCCGGGGTCACCAACGTCATCGGCAACGGTGTCGTGGTCGATCCGGGAGTGCTGCTCAGCGAGCTGTCGGGCCTCGAGGACCGCGGTGTGGACACCAGCAAGCTCATGATCTCGGCTGACGCGCACCTGCTGATGCCGTATCACGTGGCCATCGACAAGGTCACCGAGCGATACGCGGGCAGCAAGAAGATCGGCACCACCGGCCGCGGCATCGGGCCCTGCTACCAGGACAAGATCGCGCGCATCGGCATCCGGGTGGCTGACGTGCTCGACGAAGAGCAGCTGGCCGCCAAGGTCGAGGCCGCACTGGAGTTCAAGAACCAGGTGCTGGTCAAGATCTACAACCGCAAGGCGCTCGAGCCGGCTGAGGTCGTCGAAAGCCTGCTGCAGCAGGCCGAGGGCTTCAAGCACCGCATCGCCGACGCCCGGCTGCTGCTCAACCAGGCGCTGGAGCGCGGCGAGACGGTCCTGCTGGAGGGCTCCCAGGGCACCCTGCTGGACGTCGACCACGGCACCTACCCGTTCGTGACGTCGTCCAACCCGACTGCGGGCGGCGCGGCGGTCGGCTCCGGCATCGGCCCGACCCGGATCACCACGGTGCTGGGCATCCTCAAGGCCTACACGACCCGGGTGGGCTCGGGCCCGTTCCCGACGGAGCTGTTCGACGAGCACGGCGCCTACCTGTCCAAGACGGGCGGCGAGGTCGGCGTGACCACCGGCCGGGCCCGGCGCTGCGGCTGGTTCGACGCCGTCATCGCCCGGTACGCGACCCGCGTCAACGGCATCACCGACTACTTCCTGACCAAGCTCGACGTGCTGTCCAGCCTGGAGACGGTGCCGATCTGCGTCGGCTACACCGTCGACGGCAAGCGCACCGACGAGATGCCGATGACGCAGGCCGACATCGCCCGCGCCGAGCCGATCTACGAGGAACTGCCGGGCTGGTGGGAGGACATCTCCACCGCGCGCGAGTTCTCCGATCTGCCCGCCAAGGCACAGGACTACGTGTTGCGGCTGGAGGAGCTCGCCGGAGCCCCCATGTCATGCATCGGCGTCGGTCCCGGCCGGGATCAGACGATCGTGCGCCGGGACATCCTCGGGTGACGGAAGGGGCGAGCGAAGCGACGGGGCAATCCCAAGGGGCGAGCGAAGCGACGGGGAAACCCGGGGGTTTCATCGACCAGCACGGCGGCTTCCCGAGATTTGAGCCGGCCGACCCGGGCCCGGGGTTCGGCCGCTTCATCGAGGGGATGCGGCGGCTGCAGGACCTGGCGGTGTCGGCCAACCCGGACAGTGACACCTGGGACGAGGCCGCCGACCGCGTCGAAGAACTGGTCAAGCTGTTGGGGCCGTTCCAGGCCGCGGAAGGCGTCGGCCCCGCCAACCGGATGCCGTCGCTGCCCGGTGTCGGCAGTCTGTTGATGCCGCCGTGGACGGTCACGAAGTTCTCGCCCGAGGGCGTCGAGATGCGGGTCGAGTTCAGCCGGTACCACGTGGGCGGCAACTACGCCGTGCACGGCGGGGTGCTGCCGCTGCTGTTCGATCAGGCCTTCGGCGTGCTGATCCACGCGGTCAATCGGCCGATGAGTCGCACCGCGTATCTGCACGTCGACTACCGCAAGGTCACCCCGATCGACACGCCGCTGACGGCCAAGGCACACGTCACCGATGTCGAGGGCCGCAAGACGTTCGTCGCGGCCGAACTGTTCGACCCCGAGGGCAATCTGCTGGCCGAGGCCAACGGCCTGATGGTCAGTCTGCTGCCCGGCCAGCCCTAGCGTTCGGCACGTAGCGCCGGCCACCAGATGTGGGGGCCGATCAGGGTGAACAGCGCCGGGATGATGACGGTGCGCACCACGAAGGTGTCCAGCAGGATGCCGAGGCCGACGATGATGCCCAGCTGCGTCAGCACGATCAGCGGCAGCACACCGAGCACGCAGAACACCGCGGCCAGGACGATGCCGGCGCTGGTGATCACCGCGCCCGTCGCGGAGACCGCGCGCACGATGCCCTGCCGGTTACCGAATTCGGGGGTTTCTTCGCGGGCGCGGGTCACCAGGAAGATGGTGTGGTCGACGCCGAGCGCGACGAGGAATAGGAACGCGAACAGCGGAGTCCCGTTGTCCAGCGCGGGAAATCCGAACAGGTGCACGCTGGCCCAGCCGCCCACTCCCAGCGCGGCCAGGGCGCTGAGCACGGTCACCGCCACCAGGATCACCGGTGCCAGCGCCGAACGCAGCAGGACGTACAGCACGACCAGTACTACCAGCAGGATCGCGGGGATGACGATCTTCCGGTCGTGCTGCGCCGCTGCTGCGGCGTCGCGGGCCTGGGCGTCGGGGCCACCGACGACCGCGCCGGCGTCGAGTTGGTGCACCGAATCACGAAGATTATCAATGGTTTTGAACGCGTCTGGGGAAGCGGGTGCGGCAGCCAGTACCACCGACCACTGGGTCAGGCCCGACGCCGATCGCCCTGCCGGCGTCGCCGACACGACTCCGGGCGTGCGGGCGATGGCCGGACCCAGGTCTGGGGCGGAGGCGATGACGGTGGTGGGGTTGGTCAGTCCGCTGGGGAAGTGCGCGGCGAGGGTGTCGTAGCCGGCGACGGACTCGGCCTGCACCCGGAACTGCTGGGTCTGCGACAGCCCGATGGGCAGATTGACCAGGCCGACGCACAGCGCGGCCAAGCCGGCCAATGCCACTGTGGCGACGCGGCCCGGCCTGCGCGCCACGCCGGCGGCGACCCGGTGCCAGACGCCGCTTTCGGTGAGCGACTTGGCGTGCGAGCCGGTTTCGGGGATGAAGGGCCAGAACAGGCGGCGGCCGAACAATCCCAGCAGCGGGGGCAGCACCAGCAACACGAACACAGCGGCGACGACGAGGCCGGCCGCGGCCTGCACGCCCAGACTGCGGTTGCTGGGGGCGGAGGCGAGCAACAGGGTCAGCAGAGCCAGCACCACGGTGGCGTTGCTGGCGACGATCGCCGGGGCGGCGGCGCGCCACGCCACCCGCAGGGCGTCCCGATGGTCACTGCGCCGGGACAGTTCCTCCCGATAGCGGGAGATGAGTAGCAGCGCGTAGTTGGTGCCGGCACCGAAGACCAGCACGCTGGTGATGCCCGCCGTGGAACCGTCGGGGTTCAGCCCCGTCGCCGCGGCCACCGCGGTGCCGACGACTGCGCCTACCTGATCGGCGAACCCGATCACCAGTAGCGGGATCAGCCAGAGGACGGGGGAGCGGTAGGTGACGATCAGCAGCAGCGCCACGACCGTTGCGGTCACCGCGAGCAGTGTGAAGTTGGCTCCGGCAAAGGAATTCGCGATGTCGGCGCCGAATGCGGGTCCACCGGTGACCTGTGCGCGTAATCCGTCGGGGAGCGCTGCCGAGACCTGCGCGCGCAGATCGTGCACCGCGTCGCGGAGGTGGAAGCCGGACAGGTCCGCCGCCAGTGGTGCGATCCGCAGCGCGGCTTTGCCGTCGGCGGAGACCTGGGCGCCGGGGCCTGCGGCAGCGATGTCGGCCGGCGTCAACGGGGCATCGTCGGTGCGGGTCACCACGATGATCGCCGGCGCGGTATCGCCGCCGGGGAACTGCGCGCGCAGCGCGTCGGCGCGGGCGGATTCGGCGCCGGCAGGCACGGCCACCGGCGACTGCGATGCGGAGTCTCCGGCACCGAGCAGCGCCATGGCTGCACCGGAGAGGAGCAGGACGATCAGGGCCGATGCCCAGGCGACTCGTGTGGACACCCAGAAAATATTTCAGGTACTTAACTATTAATCAAATGAACTTTGTGAACGGTATGCTCGCCGCGTGCCGACGCCGCCCGACCGCGCTGTTCTGGAGGCGCAGATCTCTGCCGACGTGCGGGCGCTGACAGCCGAATCCGAGCAGATCGGCCGCACCTTCGCGATGCAGAACGATCTGGGCGCCAATGATTTTCGGGCACTGCTGCACATCATGGTCGCTGAATCGGCGGGGGCACCGTTGACCGCGGGCGAGCTGCGCAAGCTCATGGGCACCTCGGGCGCGGCCATCACCTACCTCGTGGAGCGGATGATCAGCTCAGGACATCTGCGCCGCGACACCGACCCCGCCGACCGGCGCAAGGTCATCCTGCGATACGACGACAAAGGGCTGGCCGTGGGCCGGGAGTTCTTCAGCCCGTTGGCTCAGCTCAATACAGAGGCGCTTGCAGAGCTGCCCGATGCAGACCTCAAGGCGGCGCACCGGGTGTTCGTGGCCCTCACCGGTGCGATGCGGGCGTTCCATGCGGAACCCCTTCCCGGCGAGCGGTGATCACGCCGACGATGTGGCCTTGAGGGCGGATACGTCCGCTCTGAGTGCGGCGACCGCGTCCACCATCGTCAGGTTCTGGCCGGTCGCATTCTGGCCGAGCTGAGGCCAACCGTTCAGGTTCGGCCCGCGCAACTGGGTCTGGATGTCCTGCACGATGGCCAGGATCTGGTTGAGGGTCGCGGTGGTCGGGTCGGGCGTTGGATCGGGTGTAGCCACGGTTCCTCCGTTTAACAGTGAGATGAGTTGATCCAGGGTGCCCTGGAATGCGTTGCAGTCCACCGATGAATTCCCGATCACCGCGGCATCGGTGAATTGCAGGATCTGCGGCGTGGCGCCGCCGTAGGGGAACCAGTACCGCTGATTGTCGTTGCCGGGATAGAGATTTGACGCGTATCCGGTGCCGCTGGCGTAGTTCGACGCGATCAGCGCTGGCACCTGAGAGAGGTCCGGTGAGCCGATCTGCTGCCAGTACCAGTGCGGGATGTAAGACAGCGAGATGGTCACCCCGGCGGCGTTGAACGCATGGACCACGGCCCAGAAGTTCTGGATGTCACCGGAATTCGCCTCGAAGTCCAGCATCGCAAATTTGCCACCGTTGTTGCTGAGCCACGTTTGGGCCTGCGCCGCCGGGCTGTCGGTGGTGACGTAGTGATAGCCGATATGCGGAAAGTGGTTGTCCTGGCACCACTGTGCGATCACGGGCCAATACGGGTCCCGGTAATAGCTGCCTTCGGATACCTTCTGCTCGATCCAGGAGAAACCCTGGCCGGGTAGCTGCGAGACGAACGCAATGGCATCGCTGGCCGAGTGAAAATTGTTGTTCGACGTATCCGGTCCGTACAGGGTCATGGCGCCGCCCCCTTGGGCGCCGGCGTCCAGCTCGTCGTACTCGCCAATGCCTTTGTGTCGGTGTTGAATCCGTCACTCGACTGCACTGTCCATTGCAACTGGCCGGCGGCGTCGTGAGTTGCCGTGGCGATGGCGCCGGCTTGTTCATACATCTCGCCCAGGGCTTCGGGTCTGCCTGCGGTGTTCATGGCAAATCCTCGCCTTCTGTCGTGGAGGCCTTGTCCCGCTTCGATTCTCGCTTGTCCGATTCGTGTTGACTCTCGTTGTCGAAGGACACTTTCCACGATAGCGCGCTCTGCGTGGCCGGGTTTGTTCAGGCGTTCTCCAACTCGGCGATCACGATCTTCTTCTGCCGCATCATCGTCTGGACCTGTTCGGGCCGGCCCAGCAGTTGGTCCATGTTGGCCGGGATGATCTGCCAGCTGATCCCGAATCGATCCTTGCACCAACCGCATTGCTCGGATTCGGGCACGTGCGAGAGCTTGGACCAGTACCGGTCGATCTCGTCCTGGTCGGCGCACTGGATCACGAACGAGATGGATTCGTTGAAGGTGAACATCGGTCCGCCGTCGAGGCAGACGAAATCGACACCGTTCAGGTTGAACCGGCCGTTCAGTACCTTGCCCGACATGCCCGCGAAATGTTCGTCGAGGGCTGCGTCGGGGTACTCCTCGATCGAGATGATCCGCGAATCCGGAAACACCTCGACGTAATACTCCATGGCTTCACGCGCCTGGTCGTTGAACCAGAGGCAGGGCTGGATGGCTTTCGGCATGTCGTCTCCTTGTCTCTCAGTGGTTTTCGTGTGGTCAGGACAGGAGTGCGTCGATCTGTCCGAGGGCGCCGGTCATGCCCTCGACCATGCCCATCGCGGTCACCTTCTCGAGCTGTTCCAGATCGGTGAACCGGGCGACGATCGTCATGCGGGTGCCGCGGTCGATGGCGTCGAAGGACACCTCGAGGCGCATGGTGGGCATCGCGGGGTCGGGCTCGCCGTCGGGCTTCGAGAAGCCGTCTTCGATGAGAAGCCGCGATGGTGCGTCGACTTCGAGCGTGGTCCACCAGCCCGGTGCGATCTCGCCCGCGGGGCCCGTCATGTGGTACCGCGACTGACCACTCGGCGCGAGCTCGTGCCGAGTGAAGGTGGCCGGCCAGGTCGGCGGACCCCACCAGCGTTCCAGCTGCCGCGGGTCTTCCCACACCTGCCAGACCCGCGCGGGCGGAGCGGCGAACTCCGCCACGAACGTCATGGTGAGAGCCTGCGGGTCGGCGGCGCTGCTGATCACCGTCATCGGTGGTCCTTTCGTTTTGTGGCGCTTGGGGTTTCGTGTGGGGGATAGCCGTCTTCGGCGAGGATCGCCTCGATGGTCGCGGCACGGTCGTGCCAGAGCGCCGCGTAACGCTCCAGGAGCACGCCCGCCCGGTGCAGCGTCTCGGGCACCGCACGGACGAGTTGTTCCCGGCCGCGGCGCTCTTTATGCACCAATGCGGCTCCGGCAAGAACCGCGACGTGTTTCTGCACCGCGGCGAAGCTCATGTCGTAACCGCGGGCGAGTGCGCTCACCGACTGGTCGCTGCGCATCGTGCGGGCCACGATGTCGCGGCGCGTGGCGTCCGCCAATGCGTGGAAGATTCGGTCGATCTCCGCATCGGTGAACGCCTCGGGGAAGATATATACAACCATTTGGTTGTAGATTAGGCCGGCGCGATTGTGGCGTCAAGAGCCCACGGTTGGATCGCCCGCGTGGAGGCCGCAAAGGCGTTGATCCTGAATCTGTGGCGCACTTTTGCGAGTAGGTTCCGCCCGCGTTACAGGCTCAACGCGGATCGGCGTCCGGTCCGCGTCGAGCCTGACTCGGTGGCAGAAAAATCGCCGTGCAGTCAGGTTCGCGCAGTGAACGTAGCTTCAACCACGCCGCGCTGGCGGCCATCGTGATGGAAGCCAGGTACTTTTTCAGGCCGCCAGAGGTCCCTGAGTGCGACAACCATCGGTGATCGCCGCCGCGATTGCGTTCAGGTCCACCGGCACCGGCGGTCCAGCCCCAAGCCAAGCCGCCCTATTCGCGGTTGAGCGCCGCTTCTTCCAGATCCAGCCCGTGCAACACCGACCGCAGCACCTCGTCATCGATGTTTCCGGCGTCGCGTTCGGCGATGAACGTCGCGCGCTCGGCCGCCAGCATTTCCAGCCGCAGCCGCCGCATGGCCGACGCCGGGCTTTCGCCGATGTCGTCGTCACTGCGGCCCAGGCGTTCCCACACGGCATTGCGGCGACGGTCGTTCCAGTTCTGCAGGATCTCTCCGACGTGCTGCTGGGCACTGGAATTGCTACTGCGGGCCAGTAATTCGTCGAGTCGGTCGGCGGCGGCTGCGGCCGCGCGGCTCGATGCCGCAGCCTGCTCCAGCGCATCCTGATGCGCCTCGGCTTCGCTGCGGACGTCCAGCATGCGGATCAGCCACGGCAGCGTCAGGCCGTGCAGCAGCAGCGTCCCGATGACGACGACGAACGTCAGGAACACCAGCTGCGGCCGCCCCGGGAACGGAGTGTCGCTCAGTGTCGTCATGGGCACACCGAACGCGGCGGCCAGCGACACGACGCCGCGCATGCCCGCCCAGGCCACGATGAACACCTGCGACGGCGTCGGTCGGGGTTCGCGTTCCCGGATGCCGCGGAACAGGACCCGCGGGGTGTAGGCCATGACGTACACCCAGACGATGCGGACGCCGATCACCGAGGCCAGCACCGCGGCTGACGCCACGGCCAAGGTGACCGCGCGGATGCCGGTCAGCTCATCGACGACCGTCGGCAGCTGCAGGCCGATCATCAGGAAGGCGAAGGACTCCAGCACCAGCTGGATCGACTTCCACACCGCGTCGTCCTGCAGGCGGGTGGCGTAGGACGCACGGGTTGCGCGCTGGCCGAGCAGCAGTGCGGCGACCACCACCGCGATCACCCCGGAGCCGTGCACCTCTTCGGCCAGCCAGTAGATGAAATACGGTGCGACGAGCCCGATGGCGCTCTCCACCAGCGGATCGTCCAGCCAGGTCCGGATGAACTCGATAAACCAGCCGATCAGTCCGCCGATCACGACCCCGCCCGCCGCGGCGAGCGCGAAGGTGCCCAGCGCGCCCCGCCACGTCGCCGCCGCGCCGACGGCCGCGGCCAGGGCGACCTTGTATGCGGTGAGCGCCGTAGCGTCGTTCAGCAGGCTCTCGCCGCCGAGCAAAGTCATGATCTGGCGGGGCAGTCCCAGCCGGCGGCCGATGGCCGCGGCGGACACCGCGTCGGGCGGCGCCACGATCGCGCCCAGAGTGAGGGCTGCGGCCACCGTGAGCTCCGGGACGGTGTGGAAGGCGACGAACCCGACGACCAGCGTGGTGGCCAACGGCAGCCCGACCGCGAGCATCCCGATGGGGCGGACGTTCTTGCGCAACGCCAGATAGCTGCTCTCCAGCCCGGCCGACCACAGCAACGGCGGCAGCACCACGAACATGACCAACTGCGGCTGCATCTCGATGGCGGGCACACCCGGAATCAGCCCGACGGCGAGTCCCGCGACGACGAGTCCCAGCGGCGCGGAGACGTCGAATCGACGGGCCAGCGCGGCCAACAACACCGAGGCCACCAGCACTGCCAGCAGTGGGGCACCCACGTCCTCAAACCTCCTCGGTCAGCCGGCCCTATCCTTGTTCAACATGCTGGGGAAATGGATGCAGTCACGGGCAACGCGTCCGCGTGAAGAAAATTCCCCGACCACCTGCACGCACCTCGCCGACGCGGTCGGACAAGCTGAACCGGAGCCGCAGACGCCCGGGCGCTGTGGTGACTGCGCGGCACTTGGGGAGGATACGTGGGCGCACCTTCGGATGTGCCTGACCTGCGGACAGGTCGGTTGTTGTGATTCCAGTCCGCATCAACACGCGAATGAGCATTACCGCCGCACCGGGCATCCGGTGATGCGGTCGGTCGAGCCGGGGGAGAGCTGGCGATGGTGCTACGTCGACATCAGATTGGGTTGACGGGGCGAGCGGAGCGACGGGGGACGTTGATGGGGCGAGCGAAGCGACGGGAAGGCAGATGAGTTGGTGGACCGCATGACCGTTCTCGTCCTCGGCACCGGTGAGTTGAGCAGTGAACTGGTGCAGTCCTTCCAGCGGCTGGGGGCGCGGGCAACCGCGGTGGCCGTGCCCACCGCGGCGGCGGCGCTGCGGGACTTGATCGACCGGCACATGCCACAGCTGGTGGTGGTCCAGTGCCCGGCCGCGGATCTCGGCGCCGACGTCGTGGAGGGGTTGGCCGCGCTCGACGAAGTCGCCGTGTTCCCGACGCCGGGTGCCCTGCGCCTGGCGTCCGACCGCGAGGCGCTGCGCACCTTGGCGGCCCACGAGCTGGGGCTGCCGACCGCGCCGTTCTGGTTCGCCGGATCGGTTGACGAACTCACCGCCGTCGCCGAGCACGCCGGGCTGCCGCTCACGGTGACGCCGGCCGCGAACACCGACGGTGCCGGCCGCTCGGTGCTGTCCCGTCTCGAGGACGTCGACGTCGCCTGGCACCGTGCGGTGGCCGCGGGCGGAGAGCGGGTGATGGCAGAGACAGCTGTCGACGTGGCCGCCGAGTTCACCATGCTGACCGTGCGGACTCAGGGCCCGGCGGGTCCGGTGGTGCAGTTCTGCGAACCGATCGGTCACCGCCGCGAGAACGGCGGCCCGCTGGAGATGTGGCAGCCGCATCAGCTGTCGGACTCGGCGCTGGACGCGGCCCGCTCTATCGCCGCTCGTATCGTCAACAAGCTCGGTGGCACGGGTCTGTTCACGGTCGACCTGCTGCTGGGCACCGATGCGGATCCGGCCGCGGGCGCTGCCGAAGAGGTGTACTTCGCGACGGTCCACCCGGTGCTGACCGGCGCCGGCTTCGTGACGACACGGTCGCAGCGCCTGTCGCAGTTCGATCTGCATACCCGCGCGATCCTCGGCCTGCCGGTCGACACCATCATGATTTCACCGGCGGCCGGCGAGGTCAGTCGCCCGTCGTCGGACAAGGCCGCGGTCGCGCGCGCACTGCCCGACGCGCTGGCCGTCGCCGAGAGCGACGTCCGACTCTCCGGCGAGGTGTGCGTGGCTTTGGCGACGGCGCCGGATGTGGTGCGGGCCCGTGACCGCGCGCATCAGGTGGCCGCTGCACTTAACCCAACAGCGGCGACCAACCACACAGGGAAGTGACCATGACCGAATCGGAATCGCACCCCCGCCAGACGCTGGGCCCGTTCCTGGCCGCGCTTGGGGTCATCGTGGTCCTTGTGGTGATCGTCGCAGTGCTGAATGCGATCGGGGTGTTCGGCCGCACTGATCCGACGCCGGAGCAGCTGGTGCGCACCGCTGTCGTCGGCCAGAACGACGGACTGCAGCGCAAGGACTACGCGCGCTTTTCGACGTACACCTGCAAGGCGCAGGCCGGTACCCAAGCGGATGTGCTTGCCAAACAAGAAGCTTCGGCGGCCAAGAACGGGCAGCGCTACGTCGACGAGGTACGGGACATCAAGTTCGACGGCCAGAAGGCCACCGCCGTGCTGGTGTATCACTTCGACAAGACGCCGGACCAGAAGCCCACGGCGCCGGTGGTGCTGGTGAACGAGGACGGCGCATGGAAGGTGTGCTCGCCGGTCCCGAGCTAGTTTGTGACAGACTCGCACCCGTGAGCTACGCGGGAGATATCACGCCGCAGCAGGCCTGGAACCTGCTCAGCGAGAACCCCGAGGCGGTGCTCGTCGACTGCCGGACCGACGCCGAATGGCGCTGGGTGGGAGTGCCCGACATCTCCAGCCTCGGACGTGACGTTGTGTACATCGAATGGGTGTCGGGCGACGGTAAGCGCAACACCGGATTCGTCGACGACCTGATGGCGGCCGGCGTGACGCCGGGCGACCGGCCGGTGGTGTTCCTGTGCCGCTCGGGCAACCGGTCCATCGGCGCCGCCGAGGCGGCGACGGCGGCGGGCATCGGGCCGTCGTACAACATGCTCGACGGCTTCGAGGGGAACCTCGACGAGCAGGGCCATCGCGGCGGCAGCGGTTGGCGCGCCATCGGATTGCCGTGGGTGCAGTCATGAGGGGCCTGAACGCCGACGGGGTGCCGTCGGTCCGGGTCCCGGCACCGCTGCCCGACGGCGTCAGCCAGGCGACCATCGGCGTGCGTGGCGGCCTGCTGCGGTCCGAGTTCGAGGAAACCTCCGAGGCGATGTTCCTGACCTCGGGCTACGTCTACGAGTCGGCAGCTGCCGCGGAGCAGGCGTTCACCGGCGAGATCGACCGGTACGTGTACTCGCGCTACGGCAACCCGACCATCCAGATGTTCGAGGAACGGCTGCGGCTCATCGAAGGGGCGCCCGCCTGTTTCGCGACGGCGACCGGCATGGCCGCGGTGTTCACCGCGCTGGGCGCGCTGCTCGGCGCCGGTGACCGGCTGGTCGCGGCGCGCAGCCTGTTCGGGTCGTGCTTCGTGGTCTGCAACGAGATTCTCCCGCGCTGGGGTATCGAGACCGTCTTCGTCGACGGCGACGATCTATCCCAGTGGGAGGAGGCGCTGTCGGTGCCGACCACCGCGGTGTTCTTCGAGACGCCGTCCAACCCGATGCAGTCGCTGGTGGACATCGCCGCGGTAGCCGAGCTGGCCCATGCCGCCGGGGCAAAGGTGGTGCTGGACAACGTCTTCGCGACCCCACTGTTGCAGCAGGGCCTGCAGCTGGGTGCCGACGTCGTCGTGTACTCGGGCACCAAGCACATCGACGGCCAGGGCCGGGTGCTCGGCGGTGCGATCCTCGGCGACAAGGAGTACATCTCCGGGCCGGTGCAGCAATTGATGCGGCACACGGGTCCGGCGATGAGCGCGTTCAACGCCTGGACGATGTTGAAAGGGCTTGAGACGCTGGCTATTCGGGTTGACTACTCGAACCGCTCCGCGCAGCGGGTGGCCGAGTTCCTGGAAGGCGTACGCGGGGTGAACTGGGTGAAATACCCGTTCCTGCAGTCACATCCGCAGCATGACCTGGCCAAGCGGCAGATGCGTGGCGGCGGCACCGTCGTCACCTTCGAGCTCGATGGCGGCAAGGACCGGGCGTTCGAGGTGCTCGACAAGCTGCAGATCATCGACATCTCCAACAACCTGGGTGATTCCAAGACACTGATCACCCACCCGGCCACCACCACGCACCGCGCGATGGGGCCGGAGGGTCGCGCCGCGATCGGCCTGGGCGACGGTGTGGTGCGGATTTCCGTCGGGCTCGAGGGCACTCAAGATCTCGTGGCTGATCTCGACCAGGCGCTGAGCTAGGGAGCTGGGATGTCCAAGCAGACCGCTGCCAAGAAGGCCCGGCGCAAGAAGCGGCAGGCGACGCGCGATGCCAACTGGCTGCCCGACGAGGTGCATGCCGAAGTCGAGGCCGTCGGGCGGATCGCGGGCGAAATCCTGCCGCGCGGTTGGGTATTCGATTCGGACTACTCCAACGACGAGTATCTGATCTGGTACTACCCGCCGTCGGGTTTCGAGTCCACAGAGGACGACCCGCGGGAACTGGTCACCAGGATCTGGGTCGCTGATCCGGACCAGCCGCAACTGATCCTCGTCGGCACCGAAGAGGACGGCGCGATCTACAGCTTCACCCTCGAGCAGTTGATGACGAATCTGGATGTGATCGAGGCATACCGCGTCGGGGATCCCACGCCGCAGTTCTGATTCCCCGTGCGTGCTTTCCGGCGTTGGGCCGTGCTGCCGACAACTGCCGTGAGCGGTCCTATGCCGAGCGTGCAGCTTTCGTCGCCCGAGCCGCAGATTCCGGTCCAGAAGCTGCACGTTCGACGTAGTGCTTCGGGGAAGTATGCGTGTTCGCCGTCCGCCGGGTGTTGGCGATGACGTGTCAGGTCGGCGACACCTGGTAGTGCGCGATCTGCCAGCCGTCGTTGCCTTGTGTGACAAGGACGCTCAGGTTCAGGCTGAGCACCGATCCGTCGGGACGGGTGAAGTCGGCCCGGGTGTAGGCCAGCACCACGCCCGCGGCGGGTTCGCGGATCTCGTCGATGCGGTAGTCGACCGTCAGGCCGACGGGCTGGGCGTCGTAGTAGTCGAACACCCCTTGCCGTCCGACGCTGTAGGGCCGAAGGCCTTGGAATATCACGTCTTCTGTGAACACCGCGGCCACCTGGTCCGGCCGGTGGGCGGCGATGCCGGCCTGCCACCGATCCAGAACCGTGCGGACCGCGTCGGCCGCTTCAGTGCCCTGCACTCTGACCACCGTCCACATGCAGGATCTCACCGGTGACGAACGTGGCGTTCTCCAGGTACAGCACCGCGTCGACGACGTCGGAGATGTCGCCCATGTGGCCGACCGGGTGCAGCGCCGACAGGAATTCGTGCGTCTCCGGCGCATGCATGGGGGTGCGGATAATGCCAAGAGCGACTGCGTTGGCGCGGATTCCGCGGGAGGCGTACTCGACGGCGAGGGCCTTGGTTGCCGCGTTGAGGCCGCCCTTGGTCAGCGACGCCAGGGCCGACGGCACCTGTGAGTTGGCATGGTCCACCAGGCTGGTGGAGATGGTGACGACGTGGCCGCCATCGCCCTGCGCCGCCATGGTCCTGATGCCGGCCCGGGTCAGCTCGAAGAACCCGCGGGAATTCACCCCGGTGACGGCGTCGTAGTCCGCGTCGGTGTAGTCGGTGAACGGCTTGGCGATGAAGATGCCGGCGTTGTTGACCACGGCGTCGACGCGCCCGAAGCGCTCGACCGCGGCGTCGACCAAGCGCTGGCCCACCCCCGGCTCGGCGATGTCGCCTGCGACGGGGAGGACCATCGGGTCATTGCTCGCAGAGATGGTGCGGGAGTTGGCGACGACGGCGTAGCCCAGCTTGCGGTAGCCGGCGACCAGGGCTTCGCCGATGCCCTGGGAGGCGCCGGTGACGATCGCGACGCGAGGTGTGGTGCTCATCGGAGTGTTCCTTTCGGTTGAGGTCGACTCGGTTCAGGTCGATGCACTCCACAACCTCGGCCGGACCGCGACCATGCCCCTGCCACGCGACTTATTGGCTTCTTGCTGAGAGGCTCTGCCTACTACGCTGCTGCCATGGAACTACGGCAGCTGCGGTACTTCGTCGCCGTTGCCGATGAGCTGAATTTCGGCCGCGCCGCCGAACGTCTGCGCATCGCCGGGCCGTCCCTGTCTCAGCAGATCAAGGCGCTTGAGCGCGATCTCAAGGTGGATTTGTTCGACCGTGACCGCCGGTCGGTGCGCCTCACCGCGGCGGGCGCGTCGCTGCTGCCCCACGCGCGGGCCCTGGTGGCCCAGGCTGACGAATTGCGCAGGCGGGCAATCGGTTTGTCGAACTCGGAGCCCATTCGCATCGGCTATGTCAACTGGTGCCCGACCGATCTCGCGGAACGGGCGGCCGGCGTCGCGCAGTTGCGCGTCGACACCTGGGTGATGCCGTCGCACGCGCAGGCTGCGCGGGTGGCCGAGGGCATCCTCGATCTGGCCATCTGCTGGGTGCAGACCGCCGATCTGGAGGCGTTGTCGCTGGAGTCACGGCTCATGGGGGTGGACCGGCTGTTCGCCTTGTGCGTCGGTCCTGACGACTCGCCGGTGCCGGCCAAAGACACTCTGGTGCTCGTGGATTCGGATACGGCGAGTTGGGAGTCGTGGAACCGCTACGGTGAGCAGTTCGCCGCGGACACCGGCGCCCGGGTGATGCGGACCGACGACGGTGGTGTCACGGGGCCGACGTTCTTCGAGCACGTCCGGCAGCTGGGGCGGCCGGTGCTCAACAATCCCCGCGGGCAGTCGGACGTCCTACCGCGAGACCTGTTGCGCCGTTCGGTGATTCAGCCGGTGCCGCTGTGGACGTGGTCACTGGTGTGGCGACGGGGAGAAGACAACCCGGCCGTTCATGCCGTCGTCGACGCACTCACCCGTGACGTCGCCCCGGTCGGTGCTGACGATGCGTGGCTGCCGCCCACTGATCCACATCACCAGCGCGGCCAGGGCGGCGAGTAGCACGACGGCCGCACCGGCGAGCAGGGCCTGCTGAAAACCGTTGTGCAGCAAGGGTGCCACTGCGACCGGTCCGACGATCTGGCCCACCGAATAGCCCGTTGTCAGCAGCGCGACGGCACCCGGGAACTGCAACGCCCGCCCGGCGGCCAGGGCCAGGGTGCTGATGCCGATGAAGGTACCGCCGAACAGCACCGCCCCGGCGAGTGCCGCGACGCTGTTCCCGGTTCCCGCCCCGGCAATTCCGGCGGCCTGCAGTAGTAATGCGGCGACGAGCAGCGCCGGATAGGAGAAGCGGCCGGTGAACCGCGCCCACAATGCCGCAGATGGCGCCGCGGCCAGGCCGACCAACAGCCACACGCCGCTGCCGAGTGCGCCCGGTGATTGCTGTGCGACGGCGGCCACCAGGAATGTGCCCGCGATGATGTAACCGACGCCTTCGAGGGTGTAGCTGGTCATCAACGTGATCAGTGGTCCGCGCGCATTGGCCTGTCCGGCAGGTGCTTTCGACGTCTCGTCGGCGACTCCAGGGCGCATGAACCAGGCGACGGCGCTGAGCACCGCGGCCAATACCGTGGCAGCCCACCACGCGCCCTGCCAGTTCCCGGTGGTCGGCAGGGCCGCGGACAGGGCGATGCCGATCCCGACGCCGCTGAAGGCCCAGCCGGCGTGGTGGGCCGGATGGCCGTGATCGATGAGCGTATTGACGGCGATCACGAAGACCAGCGCGCTCGCGATGCCGGCAACCAGGCGCAGGAAGCCCCATTCGATGACGTTGGTACAGAGCGTCATTGCCGCGAGCGTCGCGACCAGAGTCGCCAGCGACACCCGGCAGGCGGTCACGGACCGGGCGAGCCGGGGCGAAGCGGCGGCCCCGACCGCACCGATGAGATAGCCGACGTAGTTGGCGGTCGCCAGTTGCCCCGCCGCTTGCGCGGCGAGGCCTGCGTGGGCCGTCATCAGCGGGAGGATCGGCGTGTACGCGAACCGGCCGATGCCCATCGCCGCGGCCAGGGCTGCCGCGGCGCGGGCAATCGAGAGCCAGGCGGAGTTGGGCATGCCTCATGGTGCGTGGCGTGGCCGTTGCGGGCCACGACCCATCTCCTTGCAGCTGAAAGGAATTACCTCACAGCGCGGGGCGCTCAGTCCTTCTCGATGACGCCCTGAGCCGCCCGGGCCCGGTCCTCGTAGCTCTTCCGCTTGGCGGCGTCGAACTCCAGGAAGACCTTGTCCAGTCCCAGCAGCTTGTTCATGCCGCGGCGGCCCTTCGGTGGCAGCAACTGGGCGAGTTGTGCGGTGAAGCGCAGCGGCGGCGGCACCGACACGTGCGTCTTCGGTTTGTCGAGGGTTTTGACGATGGCCGCGGCGATGTCCTCGGGCTCGACGGGCTTGATGGCTCCGCCGGACTTGGTGCCGGAGATCAGTTCGGTGTTGGTGAACGGCGGCATGATCACCGAGACGTTGACGCCGTGCGGAGCCATCTCGTCGGCCAGCGCGGTGGACAGTCCGACGACGGCGTACTTCGCGCCCACGTAAACCACCTGGCCCGGCAGCGGGATGAGGCCGGACAGGGAGGCGATGTTGATGATGTGACCGCTGCGGCGGCTGACCATCTCGGGCAGCGCGAGCTGGCAGCCGGTCAGCACGCCGTACACGTTGACCTCGAGGGAGGACCGGATCGACTGCTCCGTCTCCTTCAGGAACGGGCCCACCGGCATGACGCCGGCATTGTTGATCAGCACGTCGAGGTGGCCGGCACCGTCACTGCGCGCTTTGTCCAGGAATACCTCGAAGGATTCCCGATCGGTGACGTCCAGCGGGTAACCGGTGGCCGGGCCGAGTTTGACCAGGTCAGAGACGGCGGATTCGAGCACGGCGACGTCGCGGTCGCCAATGACGACCCGCGCGCCGCGGGCGAGAAGGGCCTTGGCGGTGGCGTAGCCGATGCCCCGGGCGGCCCCGGTGATTGCGATTGTCTTGCCGCGGATGTTGTCCATGGCGGCAAACTTTACACGTGTCAAGTTTTGATTTGAAGCCCCGATTCGGCCGCCCTGACGGACTACTGTCGGGGCATGACGCGCGCGCTGCGGACTCAAGTTTGTGTAGCCGGTGGTGGACCCGCGGGTCTGGTACACGCCCTGCTGCTGGCCCGGGCCGGGATCAACGTCGTCGTGCTGGAGAAGCACAACGACTTTCTGCGGGACTTTCGCGGCGACACCGTGCACCCCACCACGTTGCGCATCATGCACGAGTTGGGATTCATCGATGAGTTCCTGAAGCTGCCGCACACGAAGATCAACCGCGTGTGCATGGACGCGGACGGGACCATCCGGACCTTCGGAAGCTTCGGCGCCCTGCGGCTGCTGCGTTTCCCCGAACCGTACATCGCGCTCATGCCGCAGTGGGACTTCCTGGACTTTCTCGCCGAAAAGGCCTCCGCCTACCCGGAATTCACCTTGATCCGCAATGCCGAGGTGACCGACCTGATCACCGAGGGTGGCCGGGTGGTCGGAGTGCGCACACCCGAGTTGGAGGTACGCGCGGACCTGGTGGTGGCCGCCGACGGCCGCAAGTCCGCGGTCCGTGAGGCGGCCGGCCTCGAGGTCGCGGCAGCGCATAGCCCCATGGACGTGCTCTGGTTCCGGCTCGGCTGGCGCCCCGGTGACCCGCGGGAACTGTTCGGGATCGTCCGCAAGGGCCTGTTGATGGCGATGATCTACCGCGGTGACTACTGGCAGGTCGCATATCTCATGCCAAAGGGCGCCAATCCGCAGGGCGGGTCGCTCGAGGACTTCAAGGCCCGGCTCGCGTCGGTGCGGCCGCAGCTGCGCGACCATGTCGAGGACTTGAAGTCGTGGGATGACACGAGTCACCTCGATGTGCGCGTGGACCGGCTCAAGACCTGGTGGCGGCCCGGGCTGCTGTGCATCGGCGACGCCGCTCACGCGATGTCGCCGGCGGGCGGCGTCGGCATCAACCTGGCCGTGGCAGACGCGGTCGCCGCCGCCAACATCCTGTGCGGCCCGCTGCGCAACGGCCTGCTGGCCGACGCCGACCTGGCCAAGGTGCAGCGCCGCCGGGAGTTGCCGACGCGCATCATCCAGGCCGGCCAGGTGCTGGCCCAGGACCGGGTGATCGAACCCAACCTGGCCGGCGACCTGTCCCCGATCGCGGTGCCGTCATTCGTGGGAAAGGGCCCGCTGCAATACATCCCGCCGCTGCTCGTCGGCCGCGGTTTCCGTCCCGAGCATGTGCGGACGCCCGATATCCACTCGTCGTGACCGACGGCTGAACCTGTCGGAGCCGGTCAGGACGTCTATCTGACAGTCCCGTTCGCATAGTTGTTGCGACGGCGCCTGCGGGCTGAATCAGGCTGGGCCGCAATCCATATCGTCCGGTGAGGACCATCACCTACGGCGGTCAGGGGGTTCGGCGACAGGCGAAGGATAGTCGGAACACACCGATCCTGATCTCGTCACCGTCGCTCAGAGGTTGTGATTCGGCTTGGACGCCGTTGACGTAGGTGCCGTTGAGGCTGCCGACGTCGCTGATTCGATATTCGTTGTCCAGCCAACGGATTTCGGCGTGCGCGCGGCTGACGGTGACGTCGTCGAGGAAGATGTCACTATCGGGGTTGCGGCCTGCGGTGATAGTCGTGCGGTTCAGCAGATAGCGGGTGAGATTGCCCGGTCCGCGAGTGGTCAGCAGCGTGCCCGAGCCAAACACCACCACGCCAACAGTGGACTCCTGCTGTTGGGCAGGACCGGACTGTTCCGACGGTTCCGGGGAACCGGGTTGAGAGCGAAAGACCGCGGTGGTACCGGCGGTGGCGTCCTGTGCCGCGGGTGCCTGCTCGTTATCGGTCATGGTCAGCCTCCTGTGGTGTGGCCGGCAAAATTATCGGTGATTCGGGTCAACGCCGCCGGATCGGAGGTGCACCAGAACGAATTCGGTTTGCCGGTCAGCGGCACGAACGTGCCGCGCTCGACGAGCACCGACGTCAGCCGGTCCCGTTCGGCGCGCGACCCGTCGCACCACACCACGTTGTCCGGCCCCAACAGGTCCGCCATGTCCGCGACCCAGCCCAACACGCCCGGATGTGTGGTCGGCACCCATCCGGGCGCCGGCTGTTGTTGATCGTGCGTATCCACCGAATTCATCGCCTTAGCTCCTCCGTCAGGGCCGCAACATAAAGATCAACGAAAATAACAACATAAGAAAAAATGCAAGTACCGGTCACGTCGCGAGCGGCGCCCTAACTGGCCTCGCGTTACCGCCGTCGGCCGGTAGCCGTCTGCACCGGAGCCGCGTCGGCGGTGTCGAGCCAGCCGGCCTGATCGGCAACGACCCCGGTCAGAATCCGCCGGGCCGTGGCCAGCAATTCGGCCACTTCCGGTGACGACAGCGTGTACAGCACCGACAGGCCTTCCCTGCGGGAGGTGACCAATCCCGCGCGGCGTAGCACCGCCAGCTGCTGAGATAAGTTCGCCTGCTCGATACCGACCTCCGGCAGCATCTCGGCCACCGACCGATCCCGCTCACCGAGCAGCTCGAGCACCCGGATTCGCGCCGGATGCCCGAGTGTCTTGAAAAACTCCGCTTTCATCCGGTACAGCGGCTGACGCGCATCCACCACACAACCCACCTCACCCAGATCAACAACATGCAAACATTAGCAACCCCGCAACACTGCAGGACAACGCCCCGGTCTATCGTTATCGTCGGCTCCCACCGGGCTCGTCCCAGGGGATGAAACGTCCTACCCCGGTGGGAGCCGGGACTGTCAGATAAACGGTGGATCTGATCCTGGCATTTGGTTAGTTGCCAGTCGGAGTGATCCGGCCGTTAAAGGTGATCGCGAACGCGTTCAGTGCGGGCTTCCACCTCATCGCCCATCGTGCCTTACCGCGGCCGGTGGGGTCTAGGGATCGGGTCACCAGGTAGAGGCACTTGAGCGCGGCCTGTTCGGTCGGGAAGTGCCCGCGGGCCCGAATCGCCCGCCGGTAGCGGGCATTGAGGGATTCGACCGCATTCGTCGAGCAGATGACGCGACGAATCTCGACGTCGTAGTCCAGGAACGGCACAAACTCACTCCAGGCGTTCTCCCACAGCGCCGTGATTGCCGGATACTGCGCACCCCACTTGGCGGTGAACTCGACGAACCGTTCCTTGGCCGCAGCCTCGGTTGCCGCGGTGTAGACCGGCCGGATGTCCTTGGCGATCTGATCCCAGTACTTACGCGACGCGTAACGAAAGGTGTTGCGCAGCAGATGAATCACGCACGTCTGCACCACCGCGCGGGACCACACCGTGTTGATCGCCTCCGGCAGCCCTTTGAGGCCGTCACAGACCACCATGCACACATCGGCGGTGCCGCGGTTCTTGATCTCTGTGAGTACCGCCAACCAGAATTTTGCACCCTCACCGCCATCGCCGGCCCACAGGCCCAGGATGTCGCGCTCACCGGTGCAGGTGACCCCGATCGCGACGTAGATGGGCCGGTTGGTGACCTGACCATCGCGGACCTTGACGAAGATCGCATCGATGAACACCACCGGATACACCGACTCCAGCGGCCGGTTGCACCACTCGGTCATCTCGCCGACCACCTTGTCGGTGATCCGCGAGATGGTGTCCTTGGATACCGTGGCTCCGTAGACGTCGGCGAAGTGGGCGGCAATCTCCCCAGTGGTCAATCCCTTTGCCGTCAGCGACAATACGATTTCATCGATCCCCGTCAGGCGCCGTTGACGTTTCTTCACGATCTGCGGCTCGAACGAGCTGTTGGTGTCCCGCGGCACGTCGATCTCGACCGGGCCGATCTCGGTGAACACCGTTTTGGTCCGGGTGCCGTTGCGGGAATTACCGCTGCCGCGGCCAGCCGGGTCATGCTTGTCATAGCCCAGGTGCTCGGCCATCTCGGCATCCAGTGCCGTTTCCAGCACGTTCTTGGTCAACTGGTTCAGCAGCCCATTCGGGCCGACCAGCTCGACGCCTTGTTCCTTCGCTTGTGCGAGCAGCTGCTCCGCTAGCTGCCGTTGATCCAGGTCAATCGCCATAGATTCGAGTGTTTCTGACATCGTCAGTCCTTCCCGCCAAGCTCACGCTCGGCGTGTCAGACCAAGATCAGATCCACCGTTGTTCGGACAGTCCCTGGGAGCCCCAACCCGGCACCAGCGGGCAGGAGCCCGCCCGCGTTGCGTGGCCTGGACCGGGACTGCGAGCGGACCGGTCAGTGCAAGGTGGCGTCGAGGCGTTACCGGTTACCGGTGCTAGTGGCTGCCGCCGAGCCCCTCGTCGTCGATCCCGCGCCAGAGGGTGGGTTCGACGGGGGCGTCGGTGATGGCGATCTTCTCCGGCGCGGGGCCTGGTTGCTTCTGCCCTGATTCGAGTTCGTCGGTGTCGATGTCGAGACGCTCGACGTCGTTGAGCAGGCTGTCGGTGTCGTTGATGATCCGTCGTGTTGCCGCGTCATCACCGTATTTGGTGGTCAGCGCACTCGTGCACCGCCGGAGGCCGTTGATGAGGTCATGGAGTTCGGTCGTGGTCGTGGACACGGGTCGGCCTCTCTCCGGCGATTGTGGTGTAGGTCACTGTACCTGGGGTGGTCCCCCCGCCGGCGGCCGATCCGAGCCCAATTGCCCGTTTCGACGACCGTGGCCACCGGTTCGCTCAAGCCGGCGACCTTCGGCATGATGATCTGATAATTTCTTCAATCGATCATTTGTTGAGGTGCTGCTTCGTTCAGGGGCGCGTGTGGATTCTGAGCCGTGGTACAAGTTGAAAGCCGAGTTCTTCAAGACACTCGGCCATCCGGCGCGAATCCGGGTGCTCGAGCTGCTCAGTGAGCGGGACCGGGCGGTGGCCGAAATGGTGCCCGAGGTCGGTATAGAGACATCGAATTTGTCGCAACAGTTGGCGGTGTTGCGCCGCGCGGGTGTGGTGGTGGCACGCCGCGAGGGCAACACGGTCACCTATTCGATCAGCTCACCGCAAGTGGCCGAGCTGCTGCGGGTGGCCCGTGCGGTGCTGGCCGCGGTGCTCAGTGACCGGGTTGCGGTGCTTGAGGAACTAAAGGCCGGCCAGTGACGGGCGCCGTCCGGGGTTGGCTGTCCAAGATCGTGCGCATCGGCCGGATCGCCGAACCCGCCGCACCGGCAACAGGACAGGTCGCCAATTTGGTTGCCGGAGTGCGGGGTTCATTACAAATCCGGCATGTGGATGCGGGCTCGTGTAACGGGTGTGAAGTGGAGATTTCCGGGGCGTTCGGGCCGGTATATGACGCAGAGCGGTTCGGGGCTCGGCTGGTGGCCTCACCCCGGCATGCTGATGCCCTGCTGGTGACCGGCGTGGTGACCCACAATATGGCTGATCCGTTGCGGCACACCGTCGCAGCCACGCCGCTGCCCCGGGTGGTGATCGCGTGTGGTGATTGCGCGTTGAACCGGGGCGTGTTCGCCGACGCCTATGGTGTCCTCGGCGCAGTTCATGACGTCGTCGATGTCGATGTCGAGATCGCGGGCTGCCCGCCCACCCCTGATCAGATCATCGCCGCGCTGCGGTCGGTGACGGGTACGTGACCGTCACCGCGCACCGCGCCGGGGTGGTTGAGCGGGCGGCCTTGAGCCGCAACGGTTTCGTGATCGCTGCCAGCCTGGCGACCGTGGGTGTCGGGGCGCTGGGTATCGGGGTCGGGTTGGTCGGCCTGTTCACGTCCGCGCAAACATTGAATATCGACTGGCTGGTTCCGCTCTGGGGGGTTCAGCTGGCCATCGACCCGCTGGGCGGCTTTTTCCTGGCGCTGACCGGGGCGGTTGCGATCCCGGTCGGCGTCTACACGGCCGGGTACGCGCGGCGCGAGCATTTGCCCGCGACCGCCCTGGCGGTGCTGCCGCTCTTTGTCGCGGCCATGCTGGTTGTCGCGGCCGCGGGATCGGTGAGCACGTTCCTGTTGGCGTGGGAACTGATGGCGCTCACGTCAGTGGTGCTCGTGGCCGCCGAGCACCGCCGCGCCGAGGTAAGGTCGGCCGCGCTGTGGTACGCGGTGATGACGCAGCTCGGTTTTGTGGCCATCCTGCTCGGTCTGTTGGTGCTCGCGACGGCCGGCGGAGCCACCACGTTCGTTGACATGCGGCAGGTTCCTTCGGGCGCACGGGCCGCAGTGTTTGTGTTGACGCTGGTGGGGTTTGGGTCCAAGGCGGGGCTGGTGCCACTGCACGCCTGGCTGCCGCGGGCACATCCGGAGGCACCCAGCCCCGTGTCGGCGCTGATGAGCGCGGCGATGGTCAACCTCGGGGTCTACGGCATCATCCGCGTGGACCTGCTGGTGCTGGGCCCGGGGCCGCGCTGGTGGGGTCTGGTGCTGTTGGTCGTTGGTGCCGCCTCCGCGCTGTACGGGGTGCTGCAGGCCTCGGTCGCGACCGATCTCAAACGGCTGCTGGCCTATTCGACGACCGAGAACATGGGCCTGATCGTCCTGGCGCTGGGCGCGAGCATGCTGTGCGCGCAGTCCGGGGCCCATACGCCGGCCATGATCGCGGCGGCGGCTGCACTGGTGCATCTTATCGGGCACGCCGCGTTCAAATGTCTGGGCTTTCTGGCGGCCGGATCGGTACTGGCCGGCACCGGGCTGCGGGACCTGGACCGCCTCGGCGGGCTGGCACGGCCGATGCCGGCCACCACCGCACTGTTCGGGGTGGCCGCTCTCGGTGCGGCGGGCCTGCCCCTGGGTGCCGGGTTTGTCAGCGAATGGCTGCTCGTGCAGTCGTTGGTGCACGCCGCGCGGGGCGCGGACATCACCCTGGCCTTGACGGCGCCCCTGGCGGTCGGGGCCGTGGCGCTGACCACCGGGCTGGGCGTGGCGGCCATGGTGAAGGCCTTCGGGATCGGTTTTTTGGCCCGGCCCCGCTCCGAACCGGCGGCCCGGGCGCGGGAAGCACCCGCCAGCATGCTCGCCGGGATGACACTGGCTGCCGCGGCGTGCTTCGTCGTGGCCCTGGTGCCCGCCGTCCTGGCCCAGGTTCTGAGCACGGTGTTGGGTGTGCTGCCCACGGCCCGGGCTGCGGCGTTCACCGGTTTCGGTGCCGTGGTGGCACTGCCCGGCCTGCCGGCGTCGATTTCCCCCGCATGGATCGCTGCGGGGTTGGCGGCGGCAGTGATCGTCGTGATGATGCTGGCGCGGTGGCGATCGCGTCGGCGCCCTCCGCCGGCCGTATTGCCGCTGTGGGCCTGTGGTGGCGATGAGCTGACTTCCCGCATGGAGTACACCGCGACCTCGTTCGCCCAGCCGTTGCAGCGGGTGTTCGATGATGTGCTGCGTCCCGACACCGATATCGAGGTCACCCACCTCGCCGAATCGCGGTACATGGCCGAGCAGGTCACCTATCGCAGCCGCATCGGGGATGCGATCGAAGAGCGGTGGTATCGGCCGGTGCTCGCCGGAGTGGCCGCCGCGGCCGCCCTGGTGCGCCGCGCCCACACCGGCAGTGTGCACCTGTACCTGCTCTACGGTGCCCTGGGCGTGCTGGTCGTGCTGGTGATCGCCCGATGAACCCGATGGCGATCGTTGCCGGAGCGGCTCAGCTGCTCACGGTGATGGTGGGCGCTCCGGTGGTGATCGGGCTGATGCGGCAAGTCCGGGCACGCTGGGAGGGCCGCGCCGGCGCCGGGGTGCTGCAGCCCTGGCGCGACATCGTCAAGCAGATGGGCAAACAGCAGATCACCCCGCGCGGCACCACGGTGGTGTTCGCCGCGGCGCCGGTGGTGTTGGCCGCCACCACACTGCTCATCGCCGCGATCGCCCCGTTGGTGGCGACCGGGTCGCCGCTGGACTCCGCGGCTGACCTGTTCGCGGTGGTCGGTTTGCTGTTCCTCGGCACCGTCGCCCTGACGCTGGCCGGGATCGACACCGGCACCTCCTTCGGCGGGATGGGCGCCAGCCGCGAGATCACCATCGCCGCGCTGGTGGAACCCACGATCCTGTTGGCGGTCTTCGCGCTGTCGATCCCGGCCGGCTCGGCCAATCTTGGTGCCCTGGTAGCCCACACGCTGGCCCATCCCGGGCAGGTGGCCTCGGTGGCCGGTGTGCTGGCGTTCGTGGCGCTGGTGGTGGTGATCATCGCCGAGACCGGGCGCCTGCCCGTGGACAACCCGGCCACCCACCTGGAGCTGACGATGGTGCACGAGGCGATGGTGCTCGAGTACGCCGGTCCGCGCCTGGCGGTGGTGGAGTGGGCAGCCGCGATGCGCCTCACGGTTCTGCTGGCGCTGTTGGCGAACCTGTTCTTGCCGTGGGGCATCTCGGCCGGGCGACCGACCGCAGCGACCATCGTGCTCGGTGTTGGGGCGATCGCCATCAAAGTCGGCGCGGCAGCGGCGGTATTGGCCAGCGCCGAGGTGTTCCTCGCCAAACTGCGGTTGTTTCGGGTGCCGGAGTTGCTGGCGGGATCGTTCGTGCTGGCCCTGCTGGCGGTGACGTCGGCCAATCTGTTCCACTAGATGAGAGGAGTTCGGACATGACCGCCAGCGTCTTCGCCGTGGTCATCGACTTCGCTGCGGGCGGGCTGATCCTGGCCGCGGTGCTCGTCGTGTGGCGCCGCCAACTGCGTGCCATCGTCGGGCTCCTGGCCTGGCAGGGCGTCGCGCTGGCAACCATCCCCTTGGCAAGCGGCATCGTCAGCAACGACGCGCTGCTCACCGGAGTCGGGATCGCCGTGCTGATGCTGCGGGCACTGGCATTGCCGTGGCTGCTGGCACGGGCGGTGGCCGGCGAACCCGAAACCGGGCGCGAGGCCACACCGGTGGTGAACACCGCGACTTCGCTGTTGATCACCGCGGTACTGACAGTGACGGCGTTCGCGGTCACTCAACCCGTCATCGCGCTGGACCGCGGGCCTACGGTCGCGGCGGCGCCGGCGGCGATCGCGGTAATCCTCATCGGCCTGTTCGTCATGGTCACTCGCCGCCACGCCGTATCGCAGGCCGCGGGATTCTTGTTGGTAGACAATGGACTTGCCGCTGCAGCGTTCCTGCTTACCGCGGGCGTCCCGTTGGTTGTCGAACTGGGCGCCTCGCTGGACGTGTTGTTCGCGCTGATCGTGATCGGCGTGCTCACCGGCCGACTGCGCCGGGCTTTCGGCGGCGCCGACCTCGATCAGCTGCAGGAGCTGCACGACTGATGACCCCACTGCTCCTCACCGCGATCGGTGCCCCCGCCGGCGCCGCGCTGGTCAACCTCGTAGCCGGCTGGCGCCGCGCCACCGCAGCGCTCACCCTGCTCGCGGCGCTGGTCGTGCTGACGTGCGGCGTGGCACTGGGTGCACAGCTGGGTGCGGCGCCGCATATCGCGCTGGGTGGGCTGCTGCGGGCTGACGCCCTGTCGGTCACCTTGCTCGTCGTCATCGGCGTCGTCGCCGCACTCGCCGCCGCGGCCAGCATCGGCTATATCGGCACCGAACTGGCCGCCGGCCACACCGACCCCCAGGCAGCCCGTCTGTACGGCGCGCTCACCCCGGCTTTCATCGCCGCCATGGTGATCGCGGTGTGCGCCAACAACATCGGCATCATCTGGGTCGCCATCGAAGCCACCACCGTCATCACCGCGTTCCTGGTCGGGCACCGCCGCACCCGCCACGCGCTGGAAGCCACCTGGAAATACGTGGTGATCTGCTCGGTCGGCATCGCGGTCGCGTTCCTGGGCACCGTCCTGCTGTACTTCGCCGCCCAGCACACACTCGCGCCGAGCGCCCACGCGCTCGATCTCGACGTGCTCGCCGCCTACGCACACACCCTCGATCCCGCCGTCACCCGCCTGGCCGGAGGGCTGCTGCTGATCGGATACGGCGCCAAAACGGGGCTCGTCCCGTTTCACACCTGGCTCGCTGACGCACACAGCCAGGCACCGGCCCCGGTATCGGCGCTGATGAGCGGGGTACTGCTCGCCGTGGCGTTCTCGGTGCTGCTGCGCATCAAACCAGTGATCGACGCCGCGACCGGACCAGGATTCCTGCGCGCCGGACTGATCACCATCGGCCTGGCCACTTTGCTGGTAGCAGCGGCGATGTTGACCGTCACCGGTGACCTCAAACGGCTCCTGGCATATTCGTCGATGGAGAACATGGGCCTGATCGCGCTGGCGGCGGCGGCGGGCACCCCGCTAGCCATCACCGCCCTGCTCCTGCACGTCATGGCCCACGGCATCGGCAAAACCGTGCTGTTCGTGGCCGGCGGCCAGCTCCAGGTCAGCCACGGTTCGACCGCGATCGGCGATATCACCGGTGTGCTGCGCCGCGGCCCGCTGGTCGGCGGATGCTTCGCCGCCGGTCTTATCGCACTGGCCGGTCTGCCGCCGTTCGCCCTGTTCGCCAGCGAGCTCGGCATTGCTCGTTCCCTGGCTGATGCCCGCCTCGTGTGGGTGCTGGCCGCGGCGATGCTGCTGGTCGCGGTCGCGTTCACCGCGTTGGTGCGCAACGGCGGCCGGCTGCTGCTCGGTCCGTCACCGGCAGATGCGCCGCCGCTGACCCTACCGAGCACCGTCGCTGGCTCCTTGATCGCCGGGGTGGGGTTGTCCATCGCTCTCGGTATCACCGCCGGCCCGTTGACCGCGCTGCTGCACAGCGCCGCAACCCAACTCGGCGCGCTGCGATGAACCCACAGCGTCACCAGTACCGTATCGAGCGCACTGAGGTCGCCGATATGGCCGAGCAGTTGCTCACCGACGGTTTCCGGCTGGCGTTGGTGGCGGCCCACGACGACGACGGTCGGCTGCGGATCGTCTACCTGTTTCTGGCCGGGCGCCCCGACCGGCGCGTCGAACTGGAATGCCTACTGCCCGCCGATGACCAGGCGATGCCGTCGCTGGGATACCTGTCGTTCCCGGCCAGCCGTTTCGAACGCGAAATGGCCGACCTGTACGGCATCACCCCGGTGGGCCATCCCCGGCCGCGGCGACTGGTCCGTCACGCACACTGGCCCGCCGACTGGTATCCGATGCGCGCGGGCGCCGGGCCCGCACCCGAGTTCGCCCAGGGCGCGCGGTTTCCGTTCGTCACCGTCGAGGGAACCGGGGTCTACGAGATCCCGGTGGGCCCGGTCCATGCCGGTCTCATCGAGCCTGGACACTTCCGGTTCTCGGTGGTCGGGGAAACGGTGCTGCGCGTCAAGGCCCGGCTGTGGTTCGTCCACCGCGGACTGGAAAAGCTCTTCGAGGGCACGCCGGCCACCGACGCCACCGCACTGGCTGAACGCGTCAGCGGCGACACCTCCGCCGCCCACGCCCTCGCGCACAGCCTGGCCGTCGAAAACTGCCTCGGCATCGAGATTCCGCCACCAGCCCAACGCCTTCGGGCCCTGCTGATCGAACTCGAACGGCTCTACAACTTGGCCGCCGACCTCGGCGCCCTGGCCAATGACGTCGGGTTCTCCCTGGCCAACAGCCACTGCTTGCGCATCCGAGAACGGTTACTGCGGCTCAACGCCACCGTGACCGGTCATCGCCTCCTGCGCGGCGCGATCAGCCCCGGATCGGTGCGGCTGCTAACTCTGCCCACGCCGGGCGAGCTACGCTCGATCGGCGCCGACCTCGCCGAGGTTGCCGCGCTCACCCTAGCCAATACCATTGTGGCCGAACGCTTCACCGGCACCTCGGTGCTGCCGCTCGACGATGCGCAGGCCATCGGATGCCTCGGATATGTGGCACGCGCCAGCGGCATCCGCACCGACGCCCGCCTCGACCACCCCGTCGTCGCCCTGCCGGTCACCGAGACCCGATCCGATGCCGGCGACGTGCTGGCCCGCTACACCGTGCGCAGGGACGATGTTGCCGCCTCCATCGAGCTGGCTTGCCACCTGCTCGAAACGTGCCCCGGTCCGACCACATACACCACCGCTGTCGAGCCGGGCAGCGGCCGCCGCAGCGGAGTCGGCATCGTCGAAGGCTGGCGAGGCACCATCGTGCACCGCGTCGAACTCGACGCCGGACACATCACCCGCTCGAAAATCGTTGACCCCTCGTGGTTTAACTGGCCCGCCCTGCCGGTAGCGATGGCCGACACCATCGTTCCTGACTTTCCGCTGACCAACAAGAGCTTCAACCTGTCCTACGCCGGCAACGACCTCTGATCGCCATGCCCACCACCGAAAACACCTGACCTGACGGGGGCGTGGCACATGGCGCTCAGGAGCGTCGCGGGCCGTGCGGTTGGCAGGTGAAGGTGAGACGGAATTTGCCGATCTCGATTTCGTCGCCGCTGGTGAGCGGGAGGGATTGGATTTGGGTGCCGTTGACGTAGGTGCCGTTGAGGCTACCGGCGTCGAAGATCCAGTATTCGCCGTCGAGCCAACGGATTTGCGCATGGTGACGGCTGACGGTGATGTCATCGAGAAACACCGTGCTGTCGGGGTGCCGGCCGGTGGCGACGACGGCATCGGTGAGCAGGAACCGCCCGGCGGTACCGGGGCCGCGGGTGATCACGAGGACGCCCGAGCCTGGACGTACCCCGGATACCGCCGGGTGCAGGGCGTGGCCTTTGGCGGGTTCACCGACGGCGCGGTGCAGTGCGGTGGCGTCGATGGCGGTGCCATCGGTGGTGGGAGCATGGCTGGTCAGGCTCATATCTGGTTCCTCGCTTAGACGGGGTTCGACGGAATGCGGCCGTGCCGGGTTGGGGCGCTACCGGGTGGTGTGGCTGCGGGCGTGGGCGATGGCGTCGTCCAGGGTGTCGATGAGATGGTTCTCATGGCGCAGCGAGTCGATGATGCCGACACCTGCGAGCAGGTCTCGGTGTTCGGGTCGGACGCCTTTGATGATCACGGTGATGCCCCGTGCCTCGAGGTCTTCGGCGATGTGGGTCAGGGTGTGCGCGCCGGTGGCGTCGAGCATGCCGAGTTGGGACAGCCGGATGATCACGACCGACGTGTCGGGATGGTTGCCATCGGTGATGGCGGTTGAGATCCGTTCGGCCGCACCGAAGAACATGGCGCCGTCGAGCCGGAGCAACGCGATGTGCTCGTCGCCGGGCACATACGGGCCGGGCAGGTCCTCGCGGGTGACGCTGCTCCGCCGGGCCAGCGTGCGCAGCGCGAACAGCGCTGTGGCGGCGATACCGATCTCGACGGCCTGGATCAGATCGAAACAGACGGTGACGGTCGCGGTGAGCAGGAAGGTCACCGCGCCCGAGCGGGTGGATCGCAGAATCCGGGTGACCGTGTGGGGTGCGATCATCCGGCACGCCGTGACCATCAGTACCGCCGACAGTGCTGCGAGCGGGATCGCACCGACGGGGCCGCTGACCAGATACACCACGGCGAGCAGCATCATCGAGTGCACGATCGCCGCGACCCGGGTGCGCGCACCGGAACGCACATTGACCGCGGTGCGGGCGATCGCTCCGGTTGCCGGCATGCCGCCGAACACTCCCGAGGCCACCGATGCCAGTCCTTGCCCCAGCAGTTCCCGGTTCGGGTCGTAGGGCCCGGTCGGGGACATCGTCGCTGCCACTCGTGCCGACAGCAGTGATTCGATCGCGGCCAGCGCGGCGATCGCCAGCGCCGCACCGAACAGAGAGTGCAGCGCCGTCAGATCGGCGTGTGGCCATACCGGTGTCGGTAGCCGCGACGGCAGGTCCCCGATGACCGACGCCGGCAACTTGGTAGCCACCACCAGTGCGGTCGCCGCGACCACCGCGACCAACGACGCCGGCACCGCACGATGCAACCGCGGCAGGACGACCATCAGCACCGCCACCAGCGCGGTGACGAACAGTGCGGGCCGCGCCGCACCCATGTCGATGTGCGAGACGACGTCGGCCGCTGCCATCAGGGGGGATCGTCCAGCAGGTGCCGGCTGCCCGAGTGCGGCGGGGATTTGCTGCAGGAAAATGATGATGGCGATACCGAGGGTGAATCCTTCGATCACGGGCCACGGGATGAAGGTCACGGCGCGCCCCACACCGGTGATGCCTGCGGCCACGACGATGACCCCGGCCAAGATGGTGACCAGGGCGACACTGCCCAACCCGTACTGAGCCACGATCGGCGCCAGTACCACCGTCATCGCCCCGGTCGGCCCGGATACCTGGACGTGCGAGCCGCCGAATATCGCGGCCACCAGCCCGGCCACGACCGCGGTGACCAGACCAGCTGCCGCGCCGACGCCCGAACTGATGCCGAACGCCAGCGCCAACGGCAACGCCACCACTCCGACCGTCACCCCGGCCAGGACATCACGACGCCACGAGCGGCTCAGGCCGGCATAGTCCATACGTGACGGCAACAACCGGGCGATGCGGTCACCGGCGGCGCTGATCATCGACCCGTGCCGATCGGCGGTAGCGAGCCGACAACATCGAGCTGATCACGTTGAGCCGCAAGGGTATCGGCAAGAAAGGTCCGTGCGATGACCAACAGCTCAGCAATCTTCGGATGGGCCAGCGTGTAGTGCACCGCGTTGCCCGTCCGATTCGCGGTGACCACGTGGTGGCGTTTGAGTACGGCCAGATGCTGCGAGAGCAGCGTCGGCTCGATATCGCTGGCCGCGAGGATGTCGCTCACCGCGGTCGGGCCGTCGGAGGTCGACACGATCTCCAGCACCCTGATGCGGGCCGGGTGCGCCAAGGCTTTGAAGAGGTTCGCCTTGATCTCATACAGCGGCCGTTCGGGGCCATTGAGCACGTTGTCGACCACTGCGGCACCTCCTGATTGACGAATTGATGGAATTCGCAATTGAGTATAGTTGATGTTGCTCTCCGGCAATGACCAGCATCATCATGCGCCGGATCCCCAGCTGGAGGCTCCAGAATTGGGGTCGATCCGACGGTCCGGTGGATACGCTTGATTGGTGCTTTCCGGTTGGACCGTCGGGTGTCTGCTGCTGGTCGCCGCGCTGGTCGTGCTGGCGACCGGTATGGTCGCGCGGACCCGCTTCGTCCGGATGGCCGAGGACAACCCGCACCGGCGCCGGGCGCGCGCAGTGCGCTGGTCCGCCTTCGGTCGGGTGTTCTATGGCCCGATCAACCGTGATGCGCAGGGCAACAACATCTTTGACGACGAAGAGCTCGACCACATGTTCTTCCTGCCGGCCGTCGTCGTGGCGGGCGGCCTGCTGCTGGCCGGGCTGTTCGTGCTGTTCCTGGAACTCGTCAAGCGCAGCGTCTGAGTTCAGCTCCGCCGAAGGGCCAGCTCGGCAGCTTCACGGACCGGGCCACGCCACGCGGGGCCGTGGCCCGGCAGCAGCACCTGGGTGTCCAGCAGGCCGAGCGCGGACAGGCTCCGTTCGCATGCGGCCTGGTCGTGGTTGAACATCTGCGGCAGCAGTTGCGGGCCGCCCTTGGTGAGCACCGGGTGTCCGGTGATGATGGCGTCGCCGGCCACCAGCACGTCGCCGAACACGTATGAGCAGTGCCCGCCGGTGTGCCCCGGGCTCGGGATCAGCTGCGGGCTGCCCGGCAGTGTGGTCGCGACGTCCGCGGTGAGCGCCTGCGCGCCGGGGATGCCCTCGCGCACCAGCGCGCCCTTGCCGACGATGGTCAGTGACCAGGCCAGGTACCGCGGGTTCCAGGCCCGCGTCAGTAGATCGGTCGGTGAAACCTGTTCTAGATACTCGCGTTTGGCGTGGCCGACTTCGGCGCCGTGACAGAACACTGGCGTGCCATGGGTTTTGGCGAACCAGATCGCCGCGCCGAGGTGGTCGACGTGAGCGTGCGTGAGCAGAATCGCCCGCACGTCGCCGGCCTCGAAGCCCAGGTCGCGCAGGGAACGGAGGACGTCGTCGCGCTGGCCCGGGTAGCCGGCGTCGATCAGGATCACCCCGCTGCCGTCGCTGACCAGGGTCCAGTTCACCAGATCGGTCTGGGCGAAGTGAACGTTGAAGTCAACATTCTCGGAGATCGCGCTCAGGGCTGCCGCCATGAGGCGAGTGTAGGCAGAGTAGAAAAGTAGGTGCATGCGGACGCGAGGAGCAATTGGGCGTATGCGCACGCGAGGAGCAATGTCGCGGCAGCAAGCGAACAGGAACGGAACTCATGGCTGAACTCAGGCTGGGATACAAGGCGTCGGCGGAGCAGTTCGCCCCGCGTGAACTTGTCGAGCTGGCGGTGGCCGCCGAAGCGGCGGGCATGGACAGCGCCACCGTCAGTGATCACTTCCAGCCATGGCGCCACACCGGCGGCCACGCCCCGTTCTCCCTGGCCTGGATGACCGCCGTGGGCGAGCGCACCGAGCGGCTGATCCTGGGCACCTCGGTGCTGACCCCGACGTTCCGCTACAACCCGGCCGTCATCGCGCAGGCGTTCGCGACCATGGGCTGTCTGTACCCGGACCGGATCTTCCTGGGCATCGGCACCGGGGAGGCGCTCAACGAGATCGCCACCGGTTATGAAGGCGAATGGCCGGAGTTCAAAGAAAGGTATGCGCGGCTGCGCGAGTCCGTGCGGCTGATGCGTGAGCTGTGGCTCGGCGACCGCGTCGACTTCGAAGGCGAGTACTACAAGACCAAGGGCGCCTCGATCTACGACGTGCCCGAGGGTGGCATCCCGATCTACATCGCCGCGGGCGGGCCGCAGGTGGCCAAGTACGCCGGCCGTGCGGGCGACGGTTTCATCTGCACCTCGGGCAAGGGCGAGGAGTTGTACAAGGACAAGCTGATCCCCGCTATGCGCGAGGGTGCCGAGGCGGCGGGCAAGAACCCCGACGATATCGACCGGATGATCGAGATCAAGATCTCCTACGATCCGGACCCCGCTCTGGCGTTGGAGAACACCCGGTTCTGGGCGCCGCTGTCGCTGACGGCCGAGCAGAAGCACTCCATCGACGACCCGATCGAGATGGAAGCGGCCGCCGACGCGCTGCCTATCGAGCAGGTCGCCAAGCGCTGGATCGTGGCGTCGGACCCGGACGAAGCCGTCGAGAAGGTCAAGCAGTATGTCGACTGGGGCCTGAACCACCTGGTGTTCCATGACCCCCGGCAGGACCAGCGTCGTTTTCTGGAGCTGTTCAAGACCGATCTTGAGCCTCGGCTGCGCAAGCTGGCCTGACGGACGACGTGGCTCGATAGGCTGTCGCCGTGCCCGAAGCAACCGCGATCTACATCGCCTCACCTGAAGGCGACACCGGCAAGTCGACCATCGCGCTAGGGCTGTTGCACCGGCTGGCGGCCACGGTCGCCAGGGTCGGGGTGTTCCGGCCGATAACGCGCGCCGGCGACGGCCCCGACTACATCCTCGAGCTGCTGTTGACCCACACCACCGCGGGTCTGGAGTACGACGACTGCGTGGGTGTCACCTACCAGCAGCTGCACGAAGACACGGATGCGGCGATCGCCGACATCGTCGACCGGTACCACCGCGTCGCCGACAAGTGCGATGCCGTGGTGATCGTGGGCAGTGACTACTCCGACGTCGCGTCGCCGACCGAACTGTCGGTGAACGCGCGCATCGCGGTCAATCTGGGCGCGCCGGTGCTGCTTTCGGTGCGGGGCGCGGAGCGCACTCCTGACGAGGTCGCCCACGTCGTGGAGTTGTGTCTGGCCGAGCTGGCGGTGCAGCACGCGCACACCGCCGCGGTGGTGGCCAACCGGTGCGCGCCTGACGAATTGGCTGCGGTCGCTGCTGCTTTGGCGCGGTTCGCGCCGAAAAGCTATGTCCTGCCCGAGGAACCGTTGCTCTCCGCGCCGTCGGTGGCCGAGCTGCGTGACGCGGTGCACGGCACGGTGCTCAGCGGTGACGCCGAGCTGCTGAGCCGTGAAGTGATGGGTGTGATGGTCGCGGGTATGACGGCCGAGCACTGCCTCGAGCGTCTCACCGACGCCATGGCCGTCATCACCCCGGGCGACCGGTCGGACGTGGTGCTGGCGATCGCCAGCGCCCATGCGGCAGAAAACTTTCCGTCGATCTCGTGCCTGGTTCTCAACGGTGGCCTGCCGCTGCATCCGTCGATCGCGAAGCTGGTCGCGGGCCTTGGGCTGCGGTTACCGATCGTGGCCACCGACTTGGGTACCTATGACACCGCGCGCGCCGCGTCGCTGGCCAAGGGTCGGGTGACGGCCACGTCGCTTCGTAAGATCGACACGGCGCTGACCTTGATGGACAAGCATGTCGATGTGACGGATCTGCTTGCCCAGCTTGCGGTTCCGATTCCTACCGTCACCACGCCGCAGATGTTCACCCATCAGCTCCAGGACCGGGCCCGGGCCGACCGGAAGCGCATCGTCTTGCCCGAAGGTGACGATGACCGGATTCTGCGCGCCGCGGGCCGGCTGCTCGCCCGTTCCGTTGCCGACCTCACCATTCTCGGTGACGAGCCGACGGTGCGGGCGCGGGCCGCCGAGCTGGGTGTGGATCTGTCGGCCGCCGTGGTGCTGAATCCACGGACCAGCGAGTTGTGCGACCAGTTCGCGGTGCAGTACGCCGAACTGCGCAAGAAGAAGGGCGTGACGCTCGAGCAGGCCCGCGAAATCATCCACGACGTCTCGTATTTCGGCACCATGCTTGTGCACAACAACATGGTCGACGGCATGGTGTCCGGTGCCGTTCACACCACCGCGCACACCGTGCGGCCGGCGTTCGAGATCATCCGCACCGCGCCGGACATCTCGACGGTGTCGAGCATCTTCCTGATGTGTCTGGCAGATCGGGTGCTGGCCTACGGTGACTGCGCGATCGTGCCGGACCCCACATCCGAGCAACTCGCCGACATCGCGATCAGCTCGGCGCAGACCGCCGCGCAGTTCGGGATCGAGCCGCGCGTGGCCATGCTGTCCTACTCGACAGGCGATTCGGGGACGGGCGCGGACGTCGACAAGGTCAGGGCAGCAACGGAATTGGTGCGCAAGCGGGCGCCGGAGCTGTTGGTCGAAGGGCCCATCCAGTACGACGCCGCGGTGGAGCCTTCGGTGGCCGCGACCAAGATGCCGGATTCGCCGGTGGCCGGCCGGGCGACGGTGCTGATCTTCCCGGATCTCAACACCGGCAACAACACGTACAAGGCGGTGCAGCGCAGCGCGGGCGCCATCGCGATCGGCCCGGTGCTGCAGGGCCTGAACAAACCCGTGAACGACTTGTCCCGCGGCGCCCTTGTCGAGGACATCGTCAATACCGTTGCCATCACGGCGATTCAGGCTCAAGGAGCGAAATGAGCGGGCCCGTACTGGTTCTCAACTGCGGCTCGTCGTCGGTGAAATACCGACTGGTGCAACCGGCTTCGGGCGAGTCACTGGCTGACGGCGTGATCGAGCGGGTCGAGGATTACCCGAAGGCGTTGCAGCAGGTGTTCGATGCGGTCAAGGCCGCCGGAGTGTCGGCCGGCGAGATCGCGTGCGTCGGTCACCGCGTCGTGCATGGTGGCCGGCGGTTCTACCGGCCGACGCTGATCGGTGACGAGCTGATCGCCGAACTCGAAAAGCTCGCCCCGCTGGCGCCGCTGCACAATCCGCCGGGGCTGATGGGCATCAACGCGGCCCGCAAGCTGCTGCCGGACGTACCGCATGTCGCGGTGTTCGACACGGCCTTCTTCCACAACCTGCCCGCGGCCGCCGCCGAGTACGCGATCGACCGGGATGTGGCCGACAAGTGGCACATTCGCCGGTACGGCTTCCACGGCACGTCGCACCAGTACGTCAGCGAGCAGGCCGCACAGTTCCTGGGCCTGCCCCTCGAATCGGTGAATCAGATTGTCCTGCATCTGGGTAATGGTGCGTCGGCGTCGGCCATCGCTGGCGGCCGGCCCATCGACACCTCGATGGGCCTGACACCCATGGAGGGCTTGGTGATGGGCACCCGCTCCGGTGACGTTGACCCCGGCATCATCATGTACCTGTCGCGCGCCGCCGGAATGTCGATCGAGGAGATCGACGTTCTGCTGAACCGCCACTCGGGCGTATCGGGACTGGGCGGTGCCACCGATTTCCGCGAGCTGCACAAGCGCATCGATGACGGTGACGAAGCGGCCCAGCTGGCCTACGACGTCTACATCCACCGGCTGCGCAAGTACATCGGCGGCTACCTGGCGTTGTTGGGCGGAGCCGACGTCGTCACCTTCACCGCCGGGGTGGGCGAGAACGACGCCTCGGTCCGCCGGGATGCGCTCGCCGGGCTGTTGGCTCTCGGGATCGAGGTCGACGAGGAGCGCAACCGGTCCACGGTGCGCGGGGCCCGGCGGATCTCCACGGATACCTCGCCGGTGAGCGTGCTGGTGATCCCCACCGATGAAGAGCTGGCCATCGCGCGGGCCTGCGTCGAGGTCTGCAAGGTTTCCTGAAGGAACCTCCCAGGGTAGGGGCGTAGCTTGCGCCTCGTGCACCCTTTGACCGGGACATTTGACCCTGTGGCTGTGGTGTTGATGCTGCTCGGCATCGGCGCCCTGGTTTGGACCTGTCGGCGCACCCCGGTGACCCGGAACCAGCTGTGGTGTTTCGGCGTCGCAGCCGTGGTGTGGGCGGTATCGACGCTCAGCGCCCTCGCGGTCTACGCGCCGGCGCTGTTTTGGGTACGCGCCCTCCAAGTCCTGCTGTTGCTCTACGTCGTGCCCTTCTTCTTCGCGCTGAGCCGCCCGGTCGCGACGATGCGGGCCGTGCTCAGTCCATCGGTGCAGGAGCGCGTCGACGCGGTGCTGAATTCCGCCCCGGCGCGACTGCTCCTGTCGCCTCCGGTGACCTCGGTGCTGATGCTGGCGACGCCGTGGCTGCTGTACCTGACGCCGTGGTACCTCGCGTCGATGACCGGGCCACTGGCCGCCGTGACCCGGCTTGTGCTGCTGGGCATCGGCTTCGCCTACTTCTATGCCCGCTTGCAGGTCGACCCGGTGCCGCGGCGTTACCCGCCGCTGCTGTCTATCGGGATCAGCGTGGCCGAGGGTCTCGGCGACGGCATCCTCGGTCTGGTGTTGTGGCTCGGCCCGGTGATCGCCTACGACTATTACGCCGGACTGCACCGCGACTTCGGCCCGAGCATCCGCCAGGACCAGACGTTCGGCGCCGGGATCTTGTGGATTCTGGGTGACGTCCTGGGTGTGCCGTTCATCTTGCTCCTGATGCGGGCGCTGGGTTCTGACGAACGACGCAAGGCGGCGGAGGTCGATGCCGAGCTGGACGCGGCCGAGTTGGCGGCGCCCGCCGAACCGGCAGGGCCGGCGATGCAGGCCGATTCTGCCACCCAGTCCGCTTCCGAAGCCGAGGCCCCGGCGTCCGGACTGTGGTGGCAGAACGACCCGCAGCTGCGGGACCGATATCGGTGAATCGCGGTCTCCGGCGGTCCCTCCCGGACATGCCGGAGCGAGACCTGTCATCACGAGCTGACAGTGTCATCATGAGTTGACGATGTCGCCCGGTGTTGACAGGTCCGTATCGCAAGTGGTCAGAAGTGAGGCGACACGCCAGGACCGACACACCGACGGGGCTTCGGCGCCACCGCTAGAACGTACTGATCGGCCGCACGTTGTTGGCCAGGTCCACCAGCGCGTAACGGTGCGCCTTCGTTGGCGCCACCCGGGCCAGCGCGCGCAAGGAGGCCTCGACTCCGAGGCGTAGACCGTGTTCGGTGAACGGGAAGCCCAGGATGTGGTTGGTGCTGGCGGTGTGGTCGGCCAGCCAGTCCAGGGCCGTGCCGAGCACCAGCGTCCGGATCTGCAGCACACGCGGTTCGGTTTCCGGCAACGCCTCCACTCGGCGTGCGGCATCGCGGATTTGGCGTTCGGTGATCTCAGCGGTGGTGGCCGCCGACAACAGTGTGACGGCGCTGGTCAGTCGCGCCGTGGTGAAATGTCTCGAGGTGGCCGGAACTTCGTCGAGGGTGTGAACCGCGGCTTCGCGGTCGCCGGCCATAGCCTGCACCCGGGCCCGCCCGAAACCGGCTGAGATGATGCCGTTGTCGGTGTTCCACACCGTCTGATAGAAGGCCCGCTCAGCCTCCGACCCGGACAGTTCGGCGGTGGCCGCCAAGGCCACCTTGGGCGCCAGTTCGCCCGGCAGGGTGTTGAGAACCTCGGTGAAATCCGTTGTCGCCGCGGCATAGTCACCGGACAGCAGTGCGCCGACCGCGCGGAACCACACGAGCCGCCAGTGCCAACCGATCCGGTCGGCCAGGTTCTCCAGCTTCCGGTTGGCCTTGGCGACATCGCCCAGGTCGAGTAGCGCGCGCACTTCCATCAGCGGCAGCTCGACCGACTGTGACAGATCCACCCCTTCGGAGTCGAGCGAGCCTTCCCGGGCCGCGCGCAACGAATCCAGGGTCTGCACCGGCTGGCTCAGCACGGTGGCCGACAACACCGTCGCGCCGACGTCGGCCGGGTCGACCAGCGGCACCTGCAGGGCCCGGACAATCTCAGGTGCGGTGATCTTCTCGGTGTGCACCTGCCCGTCGATGTACACGTCGGTGTGGGCCACCAGCATGTTGACGCCGAACGTCGAGCGCGACGGGCTGAACACCGACGATAGACCGGGCCGCGGTGTGCCCGTGTCCTGGGCGACCACCTCACGCAGTACGCCGAGCAGCTGCCCGGACATCTCTTCGGCGCTGCCGAACCGCCGGCGCGGGTCGGGATCGATCGCGCGCCGCAGCAGCCGGCCGAACGAATCGTATTGGGCCAGAATCGGATCGTCCTCGGGCAGCCCATCGACGTAGCGGCCCTTGTCCGTCTTCAGGTTCAGCGTCAGCGCCGCGAGGGTGCGGCCGACGGTGTAGATGTCGGTGACGACGGTCGGGCCGGTCCGGACGATCTCCGGCGCCTGGTAACCCGGTGTGCCGTACAGGAATCCGAACGAGTTGATCCGTGACACCGCGCCGAGGTCGATGAGCTTGAGCTGTTCCTCGGTGAGCATGAGGTTCTCGGGCTTGAGGTCGTTGTAGACCAGGCCGACGGAGTGCAGGTAGCCGAGCGCGGGCAGGATCTCCAGCATGTAGGCGATCGCCTGGGCCACCGGCAGTTTGGCGCCCTTCACCTGCTTCAGCGAGATGCCGCCGACATACTCCATCACGATGTAGCCGACCGGGTCGCCGTGTTTGTCGGCGTGTTCGACGAAGTTGAAGATCTTCACGATCGCGGGATGGGTGACCTCGGCGAGGAACTGCCGCTCGGCCATGGCGATCGCCTGCGCCTCGGCGTCGCCGGAGTGCACCAGGCCTTTGAGCACGACCGGCCGGTTGTTGACGTTGGTGTCCAGCGCCAGGTAGATCCAACCCAGCCCACCGTGGGCGATGCAGCCCTTGACCTCGTACTGGTCGGCCACCATGGTGCCCGGGCTCAGTTGCGGCAGAAACGAATACGCGGCCCCGCAGTGCGGGCACGAGCCTTCGGACTGGCCGGGTTCACCGTTCTCGGACCGACCGACCGGCTTGCCGCAGGACCAGCAGAAGCGCTTGGCTTCGGCCACCACGGGATTGGTCATCAGCGCCGAGAGGGGATCCTGGTCCACCATTCGAGGCACCTCGACCAGGCCACCGCCCAGGCGACGGATGGGGGAGACCCGGGTGGTCGCGGTGACGAGACTGGTGGGGGCGGAATCGCGTTCAGGCGGAACGGGCACCGGGATGCTGGCCGAGTCGTCGAACTGCGGCCGGAACACCGCTTGCGTGCCCATCGGCCGCATCGTGGCCAACGAGTCCCACGTCACCTCGACGGCCTGGGTTCCGGGGTCGGTGTCGGGACCCGCGTCCACCGGGCCGGTCGTCGCTTCGCTGTCGGGCATCAGTCGCTGTACCTCGGTACGGGTGGGTTCGGCGTCGAGCCCAGCACGGTCAACCACTTGCGGTACAACGTGTTCCACGTTCCGTCGCGGCGAATCCGCTCCAGCGTTCCGTTGACGAACCGGACCAGCCCGGTGTTGTTCAGGTTGATGCCGATGCCGTACGGCTCCTCGGCCATGTTGGGCCCGACGATGTGCAGGTACGGGTCCTGCGCCACGAGGCCGGCCAGGATGGCGTCATCTGTGGACACGGCGTCGGCCTGTCGCTGTTGTAGCGCCACCAGGCAGTCCGCCCAGGTGACCGCTTCGACGAGGATCGGCGGCGGGGTGATGCGCTGCAGCCGCGCCTTCGAGGTGGTGGCCGTGACGACGCACACCCGCTTGCCGGAGAGGTCCGCGGGCTTGCGGATGTCGGAGTCGCGGGCGGCGAGGATGCGCTGTTTGGCGGAGAAGTACTCGGCCGAGAAGTTCACCAGCTTGCGGCGTTCGCAGGTGATGCTCATGGTCTTCACCACGATGTCGACGGTGTTGTGTTGCAGTGCCGAGATCCGGTCGTTGTCCGACAAGATCCGGTACTCGACCTGTGACGGGGTGCCGAAGATGTCGCGTGCCACCTCACCGGCGATGTCGACGTCGAAGCCGGTGATCTGGCCCGTGATCGGGTCGCGGAAGGCGAAGAGGTTGCTGCCGATGTCGAGCCCGACGATCAGCCGGCCCCTGTCCTTGATGTTGGTGACGGCCGCCGCCGCGGCCTCGGGCGTCGGGAACGGCCGCAGGCTCGCGGTGCAGTCGGACTTGTCCTCGGGGCCCAGGTCCGGCACCGCGGTCTGCACCTGCATGCCGGCGGGTGTGGGCGGCGCGATGGTGATGCTCGGCGGTCCTGCCGCGGGTGGGGCCTCGCCGCAGCCGGCGGCCACCAGTACCGCCACCATCGCCGGGACCAATCGAGAACGCATTGCAAGACTCATCGGTATTCACTCAACCTCGGCCACAGCCCGAGCGCCACTGCCACCGCCGCGGCGAGGCTCAGTGCCGCCGCGCCCACCGTCGCTCCCGACAGCGCCTGACGCCCGTTGAGGATGTCGCTGCGGAGCTGTTTACGGCTTTCGGCGATGCCCTTGGCGAGGGCCTCATCGAGCTTGTCGAAGGCAGGCGTCGAGTCGTCTTCGCTCGTGCCCAGGGCCACCTGCGTCGCGGATTGGTAGTTGCCGGTCGAGATGTAGGCGTTGATCCGGTCGTCGGCGGCGCGCCAGCGGCGTACCAGCTGATCGGCCCCCTCCAGGTCCTTCTTGCCGATCGCGTCGGGGCGCCGCATGTAGTCCGCCAGCTGTTGTTGGAGGGCGTCGATGCGGTGGTAGTACGACTGCTTGCGGACGCTCTCGTCGCCGCGCCGGATCAGCGACAGTGTCTCGTCGGCACGGGCTTGCTGTGCCGTGATGGCCATGCTGGTCACGGTTTGCAGCGAGGCCGCGGCGTTGCGGGCGTGCCGGGTGTCCGTGGTCGAGATGACGAGAGTGGCCCCGATCCAGACGATCATGATCAGGACTGCCATGCCCCCGGCCACGAAACCGATGTTGACGCGGCGGCGGGTGTGCCTCGCCAGCCAGCGGTTCGAGAAGAAGCCGAACATCAGCGTGGCCGCGACTACCAGGATCACCGGTGCGGGAACCTGCGACGAGCCGCTGGTCTCCGAATTCACGCGCGCCGAGGTGCTGTCGTAGAGCCGTTGCGCGTCGGGCAGGATCTGCGTCTGCATCAGCCATGACGCCTCGGACAGGTAGGACGAACCGACCGGGTTACCCGCGCGATTGTTGGTCCGGGCGGTTTCCACGAGCCCGGTGTAAACCGCCAGCTCTGCGTTGATGTGCCCGAGCACCTGCACCATGCGTTCATCGGTCAGCCCGCTCGAGGCCGCGGTGACCGCGACCGCGGCGTCGGTGATCGCCTGCTCGTAGCGTTGCCGAACGTCCTGCGGTTCGGAGCCGGCGATGAAGGCGGTGCCTGCGGCGGCGTCGGCGACGGACAGCGTGGTGTAGAGCTGACCGGCCGCGAACGCCAGCGGCTCCGTGTGATCGAGCACGGTGGTCAGGGCCTGCTGGCGGGCGTGGATGGTCGTGGACGTGGCGAACGCGCACGCGATGACCAGGCCGGCCAGCGTCAATCCGATGAGCAGGATGCGGCCGGGTGTGGTCCACATGAACCACCAACGGGTGTGTGCGGGAGTTCCGGGTGACCGAGAAGCCACGGGCTCGGTTGAAGGGTGCGCCAACTCCACCGTCACGTGTGCGCCGACCTCAACTTTCCGGACCCCTTGACCCTGCCGAACTCGTTTAATAGAAGTCTAAGAGCTTGCGGCGCGCGGGGGGTGGATTCCCCGTCGGCCGGGTCCCAAATGTTTGTCAGATTCCACGCCCTACGCGCCGACTCTGCCAACATCGAAACTTGGCATCAATAGCAGGGTCCTATTGTGGGTTTCGTGCAGGGCGACGGTGACGGATGGGTGCTTGCGGCTGACGGCTCCCACTTCTGGGGCCGCCATGGCGCGGCCGGGCTTCTGCTGCGGGCGCCGCAGCCGGGTGGCGGAGCGGCGGTGCTCTTGCAGTACCGCGCGCCGTGGAGTCATCAAGGGGGCACCTGGGCGCTGCCGGGTGGGGCGCGGGACAGTCACGAAACCGTCGAGGAAGCCGCCGTCCGCGAGGCCTATGAAGAAGCAGGGTTGGAGGCGCATCAATTGACGGTTCGGACCACGGTCGTCACCGCGACGGCGATCGGCGAGGTCTGGACGTACACGACGGTGATCGCGGACGCGCCCGAACAACTCGAGACCGTGCCCAACCGCGAGAGCGTCGAACTGCGCTGGGTCTCCGAGGACGATGTCACCTCACTGCCGCTGCATCCCGGGTTCGCCGCGAGTTGGGAGCGCCTGCGCAGCGTGACGGCGGATATCCCGCTCAGTTCGTAGACGCCTGCGGCAAGGCCGCTTTGAGTGCCCGGGCTGCCGCAGCCGGATCCTCTGCAGCAGTGATGGCCCGCACCACCACGATGCGGCGCGCGCCGGCGGTCACCACCTCGGGGACGCGGGCCAGGTCGATGCCACCGATGGCGAACCAGGGTTTGTCGGTTCCGGATGCGGCGGCGGCGCGGACCAGGTCCAGCCCGGGTGCGGTGCGGCCCGGCTTGGTGGGCGTCGGCCAGCACGGGCCGACGCAGAAGTAGTCGACGTCTTCGGTCACGGAGACGGCCAGCTGCTGCTCGTCGTGGGTGGAGCGGCCGAACAGCGGATCGGGCCCGACGATCTCGCGGGCCAGGGACAGGGGCAGATCGTCCTGGCCCAGGTGCAGCACGTCGGCGTGCGCCCCGCGGGCGATGTCGGCCCGGTCGTTCACGGCGAACAGCGCACCGTGCCGCCGCGCCGCGTCGGCCAGCACCTCCAGCGCCGCCAGCTCCTGCTTGGCCTCCAGTGGACCGAACTGTGCCTCACCGGCCGAGCCCTTGTCGCGCAGCTGGATGATGTCCACGCCCCCGGCCAGCGCAGCGTCGGCGAACTCGGCCAGGTCACCGCGCTCCCGGCGCGCGTCGGTGCACAGGTAGAGGGATGCGGACTGCAGACGCTGGGTGGGTTTAGGCACAGCGCGACGGTAGCGACTACCGTGGACGCCGCAACACGGGAGTCCCGGGACCGGGGACTGAGAGTGGGGTCGTCCTACCCTTACCGTCACACCTGATCCGGATCATGCCGGCGAAGGGAGAAGAGGGATCGTGCCGTTGGACCTTGCTGTCGTTGGTGGCGGCGTCATCGGTCTCGCGGTGGCGCGCCGCGCGGCGCTGGACGGGTGGTCGGTGCGAGTGCACCGGGCCGAGGAGAGCGGCGCCTCGTGGGTCGCCGGCGGCATGCTCGCACCGCACTCCGAGGGCTGGCCGGGCGAGCAGGACCAGTTGCGGCTGGGCCTGGACTCCCTGGCACTCTGGCACGGCGGGTTCCTTGATGGGCTGCCCGACGACGTGGTCACCGCGCGCGACTCGCTCGTGGTCGCGGTCGACCGGGCCGATGCGGCGGACATCCGCACCGTCGCCGAGTGGCTCGCGGCGCAGGGCCATCCCGTGACCGTGACCACCGCCGCCCGCGATGTCGAACCGTTGCTGGCGCAGGGGATTCGCCATGGCTTCCGCGCGGAAACCGAACTCGCCGTGGACAACCGGCTGGTGGTCGAGGGCCTCATCGCGCATTGTGACCGGCTGGGTGTGCAGTGGGCGGGCCCGGTCGACTCGCTCGAGCAGACGCGCGACGCGGGTATCACGGTGCTGGCCAATGGGATCGACGCGCCGGCCCTGTGGCCCGGTCTGCCGATTCGCCCGGTGAAGGGCGAGATTCTGCGGCTGCGGTGGCGCAAGGGGTGTATGCCGTTGCCGCAGCGGGTGGTTCGGGCCCGGGTTCATGGCCGGCAGGTCTACCTGGTGCCCCGTGCGGACGGTGTGGTGGTCGGCGCGACCCAGTACGAGCACGGCCGGGACATCGCGCCTACGGTCACCGGGGTACGCGACCTTCTCGATGATGCCTGTGCGGTGATGCCGGCACTCGGTGAATACGAACTGGCCGAATGCGCGGCGGGACTGCGGCCGATGACTCCGGACGGCCTGCCGATCGTGGGCTGGCTGGACGACCGCACCTTGTCGGCGACCGGTCACGGGCGGAACGGCTTTCTGCTGGCCGCGTGGACCGCACAACGGATTTCGGAACTGCTTGCGGGTGAGGTGAAAGAGAAGGTGGCTCTGTGCTGATCACAGTCAACGATGAGAGCGTGGAGATTCGCGAAGGCACCACGGTAGCGGAATTGATCGACACACTGGGCTTTCCGGACAAGGGCATCGCCGTCGCTGTGGATTGGGCGGTGCTGCCGCGATCGGAGTGGGACGACGTCCTGACCGAGGGCGTCAAGATCGAGGTCGTGACGGCGGTGCAGGGTGGCTGAGGTCTGTATGTCTGCCGATGTCTTGCGCATCGCCGATCGGGAATTCGGCTCCCGGCTCATCATGGGCACCGGCGGCGCGGCCAACCTGTCGATCCTGGAGGAGGCGCTCGTCGCCTCGGGCACCGAGCTGACCACCGTCGCGATGCGCCGGATCGATGCCGAAACCGGTACCGGCGTACTGGATTTGCTGCGCAAGCTCGGCATCGCGGCGCTCCCCAACACCGCCGGCTGTCGCGGCGCGGCCGAAGCGGTGCTGACGGCGCAGTTGGCGCGCGAAGCGTTGCAGACCAACTGGGTGAAACTCGAAGTGATCGCCGACGAGCGCACGCTGCTGCCGGACGCGATCGAATTGGTGCGTGCTGCAGAACAATTGGTGGACGACGGCTTCGTCGTCCTGCCCTACACCAACGACGACCCGGTGCTGGCCAGGCGACTCGAGGACACCGGTTGTGCGGCGGTCATGCCGTTGGGTGCACCCATCGGCACCGGGCTGGGTATCTCCAACCCGCACAACATCGAGATGATCGTCGCGGCCGCCGGGGTGCCGGTGGTGCTCGACGCCGGTATCGGTACGGCCAGCGATGCGGCCCTGGCGATGGAACTGGGTTGCGACGCCGTGCTTCTCGCGACCGCGGTGACCCGGGCCTCGGATCCGCCGATGATGGCGGCCGCCATGGCCGCCGCGGTCACCGCCGGCCGGTTGGCCAGCCGGGCCGGCCGCGTGCCCAAGCGGTTCTGGGCGCAGGCATCCAGCCCGGCGCTATGACGGAGCGCTACGTCGCCCTCGGTAGTTCGATGGCGGCGGGACCCGGCATCAAACCGGCAGCCTCGGGCGCGCCGAGGCGGTCCGGCAGGTCGGCGGTCAACTATCCGCATCTCGTCGCCGCGCGACTCGGTTACGACCTTGTCGACGTGACGTTTTCGGGTGCCACCACCGCGCACGTACTCTCGCAGCGGCAGTTCGGTGAGCCGCCGCAGGTCCATGCCCTGGACGGGTCGGAGTCATTGGTCACCATCACCATCGGTGGCAACGACGCCGGATACGTGCCGATGCTCGGTGCCGCGTGCCTGCCCCGCTTCTTGCGGTCGGTGCCCTTCGCCGGCGGATTGCTACGCGGACTGCTTGATGAGACGGTGCGGGACCAGGCCCTCGACGCCGTGGGTGAGTCACTGAAAACCGTTGGGCGAGAAGTGCACCGGCGTGCGCCGCAGGCGCGGGTGCTGTTCGTCGACTATCTCACACTCCTGCCGCCGGCCGGTGTGCCCGCGCCGCCGATCGGTGCCGCGGAAGCCGATCTGGGCCGGCACGTCGCCGCCCGCCTGGCCGAGCTGACGGCCGCGGCCGCCGCCGAGACCGGTTGTGAATTGGTGCGGGCGGCGGACGGCAGTCGTGATCATCACGCGTGGTCGGCCGATCCCTGGACCACAGCGTTTCACGTACCGCTGCCCGGCCGGGTGGCGCCGCTACATCCCAATGCCGCAGGTATGCGAGCCGTCGCCGGGCTGGTCGTGAAGGCCCTGACGAGATGATCCAACTGAACGGCCTGACAAAGGATTTCGGCCGAACACGAGCTGTCGATGACTTGACGTGCACCGTCGAGCCGGGCGTCGTCACCGGATTTCTCGGACCCAACGGCGCCGGCAAGTCCACCACGATGCGGATGATCGTCGGGCTGGACCGGCCGACCGCCGGAACCGCCACCGTGCTGGGTAAGCGGTACCGAGATCTCACGTCGCCGTTGCGCAGTGTCGGTGCCCTGCTCGACGCGCGCCAGGTGCATCCCAATCGGACGGCCCGGGCTCATCTGCGGTGGCTGGCCGCCGCCAATCGCTTGCCGGCGACCAGGGTCGACGAGGTGCTCGGACTCGTGGGTCTGGGCGAGGTGGCGAACAAACGGGCGGGGTCGTTCTCACTAGGCATGGCGCAGCGACTCGGCATCGCGGCCGCCCTGCTCGGCGATCCTGAGGTCCTGCTGTTCGACGAACCGGTCAACGGCCTCGACCCCGAAGGTATCCGGTGGGTGCGCACCCTGATGCGCGGCCTGGCCGCCGAGGGCCGGACGGTGCTGGTGTCGAGTCACCTGCTGGCCGAGATGGCCAACACCGCAGATCGATTGGTGGTCATCGGTCGCGGTCGGCTGATCGCCGCGACCACCATGGCCGAGTTCGTGGCCCGAGCGGGTCAAGGGGTGGTCCGAGCGCGGAGCCCACAACTCGAGCGGCTGCGGGAAGTGTTGACCGCACAGGGAGTTTCGGTGCAGAGCGAGGGTGAGGTACTGACGGTGACCGACTGTCCGTCAGAACGTGTCGGGGACGTGGCCGCGGCCCACGGCATCACGCTGCACGAGCTCAGCTCCCGGCAGGTGTCACTGGAGGATGCCTATCTGCGGCTGACCGACGGCGCTGTCGATTATCGGTCGGTTTCCTGATGCTCGCGACGCTGAACGCCGAACGCATCAAATTGCAGTCCACCCGCGCGCCGGTGTGGACGACGCTGTCGGTCGCAGTGTTGGGCCTCGGGTTCGCAGCCCTCCAGGCCGGTGGAATGCCGTACAGCTATCTGCCACCGGAGCGCGCGGCCCTCGGGGTGAGCGTGTTCGGCGTTCCCGTGCTGATGATCTTGTCCGCGTTGTCGGTGACGAATGAGTTCGGTACCGGGATGATTCGCGCGACGTTCCTGGCTACGCCACATCGTGGTGTCGTGCTGGCCGCCAAAGCTGCCGTCGCCGGCCTGTTTTCCGGAGTCGTCACGGCGGTCATGATGGTGGGGGCCATCGGGTTGGCGCGGTCGCTGTTGTCCAGCGAGCGCGCTGGAGATCTCGAGCTGTCGGGGGCGGAGGTCTGGCGGGCAGTCGGCGCCACCAGCCTGTACGCGGTGCTGGGGGCGGTGCTGGCGGTGGCGTTGGGGGCCTTGCTGCGCCACACCGCGGGCGTGGTCGCGGTGCTCGTGCTGATGCCGTTCGTCGTGGAGCCGTTGCTCGGCACAGTTCCGCAGATCGGTGGCCGCATCGGGCCGTTGCTGCCCTTCTCCAACGCTTACACGTTCACCAAAACTCCCCTGTTCCAGACGTTCACGATGTGGTGGGGGCCAGTCGGCGCCGCGCTGTACTTCGCCGCGGTGGTGGCAACGGTGTTCACGGTCGCCGTGGGGACACTGGTCCGGCGAGATCCGTGACGATAGCGCTGACGCGCCCTCGCGCGGCCGCGTTCACGCTACGGTGGTGCCCATGGTCCGCACCCCGCTCGCGCTCGCGCTCGTGCTGGCCCTCGGAGTCTCGGGGTGTGGGCCATCGTCGCCCTCTGCGGAGGAGTTCGCCGGGGATCTCGCCAAGAGCGTGTCCGTCGAGGCGATGACGGGACATCTGGCCAAACTGCAAGCCATCGCCGACGCCAATGGCGGGAACCGGGCCTTCGGTACACCGGGCTACGACGCGAGCGTGGACTACGTGGCGAATGCGCTGCGCGCCAAGGGTTTCGATGTCGCCACCCCGGAGCTGGAAGTCAAGGTTTCCTATAACGACACTCCGGAACTGAGCGTCGCCGGCAGGCGGGTACCGGCGCGGGCACTGGAATACTCGGCCGGCACCCCCGGTCTCACCGCACCGCTGGTGCCTGTTCGTGGTGGGCCCGGATCAGGCTGCAACAGTGCCGATTACGACGGTCTGCCCATCAAGGGTGCCGTTGCCCTGGTGGACCGCGGCACGTGTCCCTTCGCGACGAAGGAAGCCGCCGCGGCGCTCCACGGCGCGGTGGCGCTGGTGGTGGCAGACAACAAAGACGACGTCGACGACGCGGGGGTCCCGGCACGCGGCGGCACCCTCGGGGCCAAGGCGACGGTGAAGATTCCGGTGGTCCTCATTCCGAAGGCGGACGGGGCGCGGCTGCGGGCCAATCCCGGGGCCGTCACTCTCAAGCTGGCTGCCGGAGTGCGGATTGAGCACACCCGCAACGTGATTGCCCAGACCAAGACCGGGTCCGGGCATGACGTCGTCGTGGTCGGCGCACATCTGGACAGCGTCAAGGATGGTCCCGGGATCAACGACAACGGGTCCGGGGTGGCCGCAGTTCTGGAAACGGCACGGCAGTTGGGCAGCGCACCGAAAATCGCGAACGCCGTGCGGTTCGCGTTCTGGGCAGCCGAAGAAGAGGGCACCATCGGCTCTGACCGCTACATCCAATCGCTCGATGTCGAGGCGCTCAAAGACATTGCGCTGTATCTGAATTTCGACATGCTCGGCTCGGAGAACGCCGGTTACTTCAGCTACGACGGCAACCTGTCCGGCCCGCCGGTGGCCGACGATCTCGTGCCACGCATCCCGGAGGGCTCGGCAGGTATCGATCGCACCTTCACGGCGTATCTGGCCGGTGCCGGGAAGCCGCCTCAGGACTATCCCTTCAACGCACGGTCGGACTACGACGCCTTCACCAGGGCGGGCATTCCCGCAGGCGGACTGGTCGCCGGTGATGAGGAGAACATGAACGACGAGCAGGCCCGCCTCTGGGGCGGTATCGCCGGAAAGCCCTTCGATCCCAACTACCACAAGAAGACGGACACTTTGGCGCACATCAACCGCACGGCAATGGACATCATGGGCCGCGGAGTGGCTTTCGGCGTCGGCCGGTACGCCCAGGATTTGGGTGGCCGGGGCGGCGTTCCGGTCCGCGATGACCGGACCCGGCACGTGGTCTCGGCATCATGAGGCGGGGATTGGCCGCCGGCCTGCTCACCGCGGTCCTGGCGGCGTGCGCGCCGCCGCCACAGGCACCGCCCGCGCCGCCGCCCCCGCCCGCCCCCGACCTCGCTCGCGACTTGGCCGCCAAGGTGGGTGTCGACGGCATCTACACGCACCTGAAGAAGTTCGCCGCCATCGCCGCGGAGAACAAGGGCACCCGCGCCGACGGCACGCCCGGCTACCAGGCCAGTCTCGACTATGTGGCGAACCTGCTGCGGGACAAAGGGTTCGACGTTCAGACCCCTGAGTATGTGCGGGTGGTGCGCGGTGCGCCCGGCAATCCGGCGCTGGACGTCGGCGGCCTCCGCTGGTCCGTCGTACAAGCATCACTGCTGACGTCGACGGCGCCGGGCGGCTTGAGCGCGCCGACCCTGCACCCGGTGAAGCCGGCCGGCTGCGCGGCGGACGACTACGGCACGCTCAACCTGCGCGGCGCCATCGCGGTGGTCGATGACCTGGGCTGCTCGGTCGTCGACAAGCAGAACGCGGCGGTGGCCCGTGGCGCGGTCGCGGTTCTGGTGGTCAGCCCGCCCAACCCGAACGGAGCGCCGCGCGGGTTGTTCAGTCCCGGCTACTACGAGCACCTCAATACGCCGGTGGGCATCATCGGCAAGGACGCCGATGCCGTCCTGCTGAAGACCAACGCGCCGGTGAAGCTCACCCTCGATGCCAAGAACTCCGGGGTGAAATCGCGAAACGTCCTGGCCCAGACCAAGACCGGTGATCAGCACAGCGTCGTGTTGGCAGGTGCGCATCTGGACAGCGCGCCGGCGGGCGCGGGCATCAACGATGCCGCCACGGGGGTGTCTGCGTTGCTCGAGACGGCGGCCGCACTCGGTGGTTCACCGAAAATCGCGAACGCGGTGCGGTTCACCTTCTGGGGTTCGGGGGCTGTGGGCCAGGAAGGTGCCACCAAGTACGTGCGCGGGTTGGCCGCCGAACCGCTGAATGACATTGCGCTGTATCTGGATTTCGACATCCTCGGCTCACCCAACGCCGGGTTCTTCACGTTCGACGGTGACCAATCCGGCCAGGCGAACCCCGAGATCCCAGTCGACGCGGTGCCGGCCGGTTCGGCCGGAATCGAGCGCACGCTGGCCGGATACCTGTATCTCGCCGGTAAACGGCCCGCGGACATGACGATGGATCTGGGGAGTGGCTACGGCCCGTTCCTCACCGCCGGGGTGCCGGTCGGCGGTATCTCGACCGGGACATCGCAACGTAAGTCCGCGATCCAGGCCAGATTGTGGGGCGGCCGGGTGGGCGTCGCCTTCGATCCCGGGTATGCGGCGGCGGGCGACACCGTCGAGCAGCTGAACCGGGACGCGCTGGCCGTGACCGGCCCCGCCGTCGCCTTTGCGGTCGGCACGTACGCGCAGTCGCTGACCGGACCCAATGGCGTGCCCGTGCATGATCAGCGGCACCGGCAAGCAGGCAAGTAGCGAAGGTTCATAGCAACCTCATAAGCGGAAATGCCTTTTCTGCGAGTCCGGTTGCCAGGTTGCCGGGTTAGTAATGGTGCCCATGAAAAGCACCTATCGCGTGTGGTCGGCTGCTGCGGGCACTTTGACCGTCCTGGCCATGGGCGGGCTGACCGTCGCCTGCGGTTCGCAGAGCAACGCTCCGACCACGGTGACGGTCACCCCGTCGAGCACGACCACCACGACCACCACGACGGCGGCCAAGCAGCACCACAGTGGCGGCGGTGGCGGCGGCGGCGGTCAGCAGCAGGCACCCGCACCCGCGCCGGACACGGTGACCAACACCGAGACCGCAACCCAGACCGAGACGCAGACGCAAACCGAGACGTCGACCTCGACGTCGGTGCAGACCTCGACCGAGACGTCGACCTCGGTGCAGACGTCGACCGTCTATCAGACGCAGCCGCGCTGGGGCTTCAATGCGCCCCAGCAGCAACAGCAGCACTGATCGGCCGGAGCGTTAGCTCTGTCACTGCTTGTATGCAAGCTTGCATGCAAGTTGCTAGGGTTGATGCGTGGCCATCGAACAGACTCCTGCCAGCGAGCGCGCGTACCGGGATACCAAGACCAAGATCCTGGTAGGCGCGGTCAAAGGTGGCCAGCTGCTGAGCGAGGTCGAGGTGGCGGCAGAGCTCGGGGTGAGTCGCACGCCCGTGCACGAGGCCTTCCTGCGGCTGGCTGCCGAGGATCTGCTCGATCTGCTGCCCCGCCGGGGCGCGGTCGTGGTGCCCATCCCGCCGCGGGAAGCCACCGACCTGCTCGAGATGCGCCTGGCGCTGGAGGGCAGCGCCGTGCGCCGGCTCTGCCGTTCGCAGGCCACCGCGCAGGCGGCATCCGCCGAACTTGCCCGTCTGATCGAACAGCAGCGCGGCGCCGCCGCGGACCTGGCGCGCTTCGCTGAGCTCGACGACGCCTTCCATCGGCACATCGTCGATGCCGCGGGGAACTGCATCGCTGCGCGGTTCTACGGCTCACTGGGAGACCGGCAGCGCCGGATGATGGCCGACGCCGTGACGGCCGACCGGACCCTCGTCGACCGGCTCATCACCGAACATGCGGAACTGGCCCAGGCCATCGACGCCCGCGACGCGGCGTCGTTCGACGCCCGCCTGCTCGCGCACCTCGAGTCGACGTACGAGGTGGTGCTGCGATGAGCCGCGCACGCGTGAAACCGTGGCTCGCCGTCGCCGCCGGTGTCTTCTGTATCGGTTGGGGCGGAAACCAATTCACCCCGATGCTGATCGAATATGTGCACCGCGCCGGCTACTCCCGGGTGGACGTCGACGTCCTGCTGGGCGCCTATGTGCTGGGCCTGATCCCCGGGCTGCTGGTGGCCGCAGCGATGTCGAACCGCTACGGGCGCCGGCCGTTGATGATTGCCGGTCTGATCAGTTCGGCGGTGGGCAGCATGATCTTGGCGACCGGCGAACTCGGTGGATTCTCAGCACTTTTCGTGGGCCGGTTGCTGTGCGGACTGAGCGTGGGCATCGCGATGGCCGTCGGGTCCACCTGGATCGCCGAACTGTCCGTGCCGCCGTACGACACGGCGGCCGCAGCCGGAGCCGGCGCGCGCCGGGCCTCGATCTGGCTGTCGCTCGGGCTGGCGATCGGGCCGTTGTGCTCGGGCCTGCTGGCGCAGTTCGCGCCGCTGCCGTTGACCCTGACGTACCTGGTGCAGGCTGCGCTGTGCGCTCCGGCGCTGTGGCTGACGCTGACCCGGACGGTGGAGACCCGGGGTGCCCGGGTCAGCGGAGACCTGTTGTCGCAGTTGCGCGTTCCGGCCGCGACGCACCGCCGTTTCGTCCGCGTGGTGGCCCCGATGGCGCCGTGGGTGTTCGGGTCCGCCGCCATCGCGTACGCCATCGTGCCGGCATTGGTCGCCGACAGCCTCGGCTCCTGGGCGCTGCTCTACACCGCAGGCCTGACGGTGCTGACGCTGGCCTGCGGTGTGCTGGTGCAGCCGATCGCCCGGCGGTTGGACGACCACTCCAGCGCCCGCGCCGTGGTGGTGTCCATGGTGCTGATGTCGGCGGGAGTGTTCGCCGCGGTCGCCACCGCGGTCACGCGATCACCGGCCATCGCGGTGCTGGTGGCCATGCTGCTCGGCAGCGCCTACGGCATCGCCATCGTGTCCGGGCTGCTGGAGATTCAGCGCATCGCTCAGCCCCACGAGCTGGCCGGGGTGTCCGGCGTGTACTACTCGCTGGCGTACGCCGGCTTCTTGCTGCCGGCGGTGCTGGCCGCGTTGGCCCATTACGTCAGCTACCCGGCGATGCTCACCGTGGTGGGCGTACTGGCGGCGGTGTGCACCGCGATCTGCGCGGCGGGCTGGTCCAAGCACCTGCCGGCCCGCGTTTAGTCAGGCGCGGTTGCGGGCGACGTTGGCGGCCAGGTAGAGGATGTAGCCGACCACGCCGATTGTCGCCACCTTGCGCGTCTGGGGCACGATCAGGCCGACGCCGAGCGCGGTCTCGATCGATCCGTTGACCTTGAGGTGCTTGTCGATGTCCTCCGGGAACGCCGTCGCGGTGATGCCCTTGAACAAGTCTGGCTTGACGAAGTGCGCGAGCCCGGTCAGAGCCAGGCCGAGCCCGACCAGCAGGCCCTTCTTTCCAGCGGTGTTCCCAGCGGCGTCGGTCACGTGTGGTCCTCTCTGATCACGAAATCTTGTAGTCGCTCAACGGAAATTCGGAAGCTTCCCGGATTGCCGTCTCGGTCGACGATGGGCGCAGCAGCGTGGGCTCACCCGCCGGATTGAAATAGTACGAGTGCGCGCTGGCGCAATTGCCCAGGGTGAAAATCGAATCGCCGAGCAGTTCGGTCATCCGGTCGAGGAAGGCGGTGTTGGCTTCCTCGGTGACCTCGAACGTCGTCGCGCCGCGCTTCTTCACCTCGGTGAAAAGCCGGTCCATCAGGCGCATCTGGTACTCCATGGTGTTGAAGAAGTTCAACCCCAGGAACGCGTACGGGCTGGCCAGGCTCAGGAAGTTCGGGAAGTACGGCATCGACACACCCTGGTAGGCCTGGAAACGCGTCTCGCGCCACCACTTTCCGAGATCCCGGCCCTCGCGGCCGATCACCTCGATGGCGGGGAAGTTGGCCTCCCAGAGGTCGAAGCCCGTCGCCAGCACCAGCGTGTCGATCTCGACCTTGACGCCGTCGTTGCCGATGATCCCGTCGGCGACGATGTGGTCGATGCCGACATCCTGCAGGTGCACGTTCGACCGATTGAAGGCCTGGTAGTAGCCGTTGCTGAAAGTCGGCCGCTTGCAACCGAAGTCGTAGTCCGGGGTCAGCCGGCGCCGCAGGTCCTTGTCACGGATGACGAAGAAGCGGTGCATCTTCGACAGGTCGGACGCCGAGATGTTGAAGCGGCCCCGGAACATCCCGTAGTGCCGGACGCCGACGGACACCATCACTTCGTAGATCGAGTCGGTGAGCCAGCGAAGTACGCGCTGCGTCAACGGGAAGCGGGCGAACATCCGCTTGGCCCGAGCCCCGAAGCGCGGATCGATCTTCGGTACCACCCAGATCGGCGTGCGCTGGAACACCGTCAGGTCGGCGGCGGTCTTGGCCAGCTCGGGGATCAGCTGCACCGCGGTGGCACCGGTGCCGATGACCGCGACGCGCTTGCCCGCCGGGTCGTAGTCGTCGTCCCAGGCGGTGGTGTGGATGACGCGGCCGGTGAACGTCTCGATGCCCGGAATCGCCGGGATGTTCGGCTGGGACAGGAAGCCGGTGGCGGTGATCAGGTAGCGGGCGCTGAGGGTTTCGCCGTCGGCGATGCTGATGCGCCAGAGCGAGGCGTCCTCGTCCCAGCGGGCCCCGTCGACGACGACGTTGAACCGGATGTGGCGGCGCACGTCGTACTTGGCCGCGACGTCGTCGGCGTACCGCTTGATCTCCGGACCCGGGGTGAAAAGACGGGACCAGTTCGGGTTGGGCTCGAAGAAGTACGAGTAGGTGGTGGTGGGCACGTCGACCGCGAGGCCAGGGTAGTGGTTGACGTACCACGTGCCGCCGAGATCGTCCTCGCGCTCGAGGATGGTGAAGTTCTCGATCCCGAGGCGTTTGAGCTGGATGGCTGCGCCGATACCGGCGAATCCCGCGCCGACGATGACCGCGTCGAACTGCTGCGTCGTCATGTTTATACGCTACCTCAAGTAACTGTTACCGCTGCTGAAGCGCGAGTCTGATGCCGGCGGCGACCGCCAGCGCCGGGACGTCCAGGGTCTTGGATCCCAGGTCGTGGCGGGCACCGGTGATTTCGACGATCTCGGTGGGGGCGGGAACCAGCGCCGCGGCGGCCGTCAGCTCGGCGATGGTGCCGAACGGGTCGGCGGTGCCGTGGGTGAAGACCGTCGGGACGGTGATCTGGGGCAGGTGCTCGGTGCGCGCGCGCTCAGGCTTGCCGGGCGGGTGCAGGGGGTAGGAGGACAAGGTAAGTGCAGCCAGCTCGACCGTGCTGTCTCCTGCGGCCGCGACCATGGACGTCATCCGGCCGCCGTAGGAATGACCGCCCGCGATCACGGGACCGTCGGTCAGGGTGCGCGCCAGCGCAATGGCGTCGACGATGCCCTGTTGATCCGAGGCCGCGGAATTGGACGGCGGCCCCTTCGGTCGGCGGCGCCGGTACGGCAGGTCATAACGGATGGCGAGCCAGCCGTGCCGGGCCCACTCGTCGCACATCCGGACGAGCAGGGGGGCGTCACGGTTACTGCCCGCGCCGTGGGTGAGTAGCACGACGCCCGTCGGCGTCCCGTCGGGTTCGTGTGCGACGCCCGCGATGGCCTCAAGATTCATGGGTCAACCGGAATAGCGCGTTGACGGGACCGTGGCCGTGGCCAAGGGGGTAGGCCGCCCGCAGGCATTCGGTCACCCAGCTCTTGCCGAACGCCACCGCGTCGGGCACCGAAAAGCCGTGCGCCAGTGCGCAAGCCGTGGACGCGGCGAGGGTGTCACCCGCACCGTGGTCATGGCCGGTGTCGATGCGCTCGGTGGTGAATTCGTAGAACTCGCTGCCGTTGTACAGCAGGTCGGGGCTGTGATCGCTGGACCGCAGATGTCCGCCCTTGACCAGGGCCCACTGCGGGCCCATGTCGTGCAGGGCTTTGGCGGCATCGCGTTGCGTCGACGCGTCCACCACGTCGATCCCCGTGATCAGCCGGACCTCATCGAGGTTCGGGGTGACCAGGGTGGCGATCGGAAACAGCTGGGTGCGAACCGAGTTCAGCGCGCTCGGGTGCAGCAGTGGGTCGCCGTGCATGGACGCGCACACAGGGTCGACGACGAGCGGAACCTGTTCGTCCAGGTCGCGCCAACTATCTACGACCGCGCCGATGATCTCGGCCGAGGCCAGCATGCCGGTCTTGGCCGCCTGGATGCCGATGTCGTCGGCCACCGCCGTGATCTGCCCGCTGATGATGTCGAGCGGCAGCTCGTGAAAACCCTTGACCCCCACCGAGTTCTGCACCGTCACCGCAGCAACGGCGACGCACCCGTGGATACCGAGCATCGCGAAGGTGCGGAGGTCGGCCTGGATGCCGGCGCCACCACCGGAGTCCGAGCCGGCAATGGTCATCACCCGCAGGGGCGTCTGGCCCGGCGGGGTCAAGGGCAGGAAGTTCACTTCGACATCACGGAGCCAAGGGTAGATACACCCGGTTGCCGTGGTCGGCGAACTCCTGGGATTTCTCTGCCATGCCTTGTGCGATCTCGTCCGCGTAATCGGGGGCGACCCCGTCCGGGTAGGCGTCGCGGATGTCCTGCGTGATGCGCATCGAGCAGAACTTCGGCCCGCACATCGAGCAGAAGTGCGCCGTTTTGGCGGGCTCGGCGGGCAGCGTCTCGTCGTGGTACTCGCGGGCGGTGTCCGGGTCGAGCGACAGCGCGAACTGATCGTGCCAGCGGAACTCGAAGCGGGCCTGCGACAGCGCGTTGTCGCGGTCCTGCGCGCCGGGGTGGCCCTTGGCCAGGTCCGCGGCGTGCGCGGCGATCTTGTACGCGATCACCCCGTCCTTGACGTCCTTGCGGTTGGGCAGGCCCAGGTGCTCCTTCGGGGTGACGTAGCAGAGCATCGCGGTACCGGCCTGGGCGATGATCGCCGCGCCGATGGCCGAGGTGATGTGGTCATACGCCGGAGCGATGTCGGTGGCCAGCGGGCCGAGGGTGTAGAACGGCGCCTCTTCGCAGAGCTCTTCTTCCAGGCGCACGTTCTCCACGATCTTGTGCATCGGGACGTGGCCCGGGCCTTCGATCATCACCTGCACGCCATGGGATTTCGCGATCTTGGTCAGCTCGCCCAGCGTGGTCAGCTCGGCGAACTGGGCCTCGTCGTTGGCGTCGGCGATCGAGCCGGGACGCAGGCCGTCACCGAGGGAGAAGGTGACGTCGTAGCGCTGCAGGATCTCGCAGAGCTCTTCGAAGTGCGTGTAGAGGAACGACTCCTGGTGGTGCGCCAGGCACCACGCCGCCATGATCGAGCCGCCGCGGGACACGATGCCGGTGACGCGCTTGACGGTCAGCGGGATGTAGCGCAGCAGCACGCCGGCGTGGACTGTCATGTAATCGACGCCCTGCTCGCACTGTTCGATGACGGTGTCGCGGTACAGCTCCCAGGTCAGCAGCGTGGGATCGCCGTTGACCTTCTCCAGCGCCTGGTAGATCGGCACGGTGCCGACCGGGACGGGGGAGTTGCGCAGGATCCACTCGCGGGTCTGGTGGATGTCCTTGCCGGTGGACAGATCCATGATCGTGTCGGCGCCCCAGCGGGTGGCCCACACCATCTTGTCGACCTCTTCGGAGATGGACGAGGTTACTGCGCTGTTTCCGATGTTGGCGTTGACCTTCACCGCGAAGGCCTTGCCGATGATCATCGGCTCGAGCTCGGGGTGGTTGTGGTTGGCCGGGATGATCGCGCGGCCGATGGCGACCTCGTCGCGCACCAGCTCAGCGGGCACGCCCTCGCGCTCGGCGATGAACGCCATCTCCGCGGTGATTTCGCCGTTGCGCGCACGCTGGAGCTGCGTGCCGCGGTCCTTGACGACGCCGGGACGGGCGGGCAGGCCCTTCTCGAGGTCGATGGTGGCGGTCTCGTCGGTGTACGGACCCGAGGTGTCGTACAGGTCGAGGTGGTCGCCGGTGGTCAGGTTGACCCGCCGGAACGGGACCTTTCCACCGTCGGGAAGCTCCCGGTAAACCTTGGTGCTGCCCTGGATGGGGCCGCAAGAAAGGTCATGAAAATGAGCTGGCGATACGCCAATTGCAGACATCTGCTTACTCCCTACGCCGGCATTACCCGGTCAGGTTCATACGGTCGACGGCACCACACAGCCGTCCTCTCAGCGCACCAAGGTGTGCGCTCCCGCGCGGACGTCTCCACCGTAACGGATGACAGCTGGAAGACAAGGGTGTGGCGGCTGCCGGTCGAATGTGTAAAACATGCGCGGTCGCGTGGGATGTGATCGACGTCGGGCGTGTCGCCACTGTCTGCAATGTGTGCGATCCAGACCCGTCACCATGTGCTGACGATGTCAGCCTCGGCTGACAGGTGCTGATGCGAAATGGTGGGAGGGAGCCCCGCGCGGGGAATCGAATTGTCAGCGGGTCGTTTGTATAGCTAACATATGTTTTTCTGATATTGGAGCGAAGACCGACTGATGACGACTGACACCGAGCTCACCGGGCAGCGCGACACCGCGCTCGCAGCAACCGCACGCCGCCGCGTCCAGATGGACCACGACCACCCGCATTACAAGTGGGTGGTGCTGTCCAACACGACGCTGGGCATCCTGCTGGCTTCCATCAACGCGTCCATCGTGTTGATCTCTCTGCCGGCGATCTTCCGGGGTATCGGGCTGAACCCGCTGGCGCCGGGCAACGTCAGCTACCTGCTGTGGATGCTCATGGGCTACCTGGTGGTGACCGCCGTACTGGTGGTGCCGTTCGGCCGGCTCGGGGACATGTACGGCCGGGTCCGGATCTACAACATCGGTTTCGTGGTCTTCACGCTGGCGGCGGTCGCGCTGTCGTTCGACCCGTTCCACCTCGGTGGCGGCGCGGTGTGGCTGATCGCCTGGCGGGTGATTCAGGGCGTCGGTGGCGCCATGCTGATGGCATCGTCGTCGGCGATCCTGACCGACGCCTTCCCGGCCAATCAGCGCGGCATGGCGCTCGGCGTGAATATGGTTGCCGCCGTTGCGGGTTCGTTCCTCGGTCTGCTGATCGGTGGGTTCCTGTCCGAGTGGGAATGGAAGGCCGTCTTCTGGGTCGGCGTCCCGATCGGCGTGGTGGGCACCATCTGGAGCTACCGCTCGCTGCATGAATTGGGTTCACGCTCGCCCGGCCGGATGGACTGGGCCGGCACCGTGACGTTCGGTGTGGGTCTGACGGTGCTGCTGCTCGGCATCACCTATGGCATTCAGCCGTACGGCAATTCGCCGACGGGCTGGACCAGCCCCGCGGTATTGGGATCGATCGGCGTCGGCCTGCTGCTGTTGGTCGCGTTCTGTGTCGTCGAGCTCAAGGTCGAGTCGCCGATGGTCGACATGCGGCTGTTCAAATCGGCGACGTTCGGTATGGGAAACCTGGCCGGCCTGATGTCGTCGGTGGGTCGCGGTGGTCTGCAGTTCATGCTGATCATCTGGCTGCAGGGCATCTGGTTGCCGCTGCATGGTTACGACTTCGAGTCGACCCCGCTGTGGGCGGGTATCTACCTGCTGCCGGCCACGGTCGGTTTCCTGGTGGCGGCCCCCGTCGCCGGTACCCTCTCCGACCGGTTGGGCGCGCGGCCGCTGGCGGTCGGCGGCATGCTGCTGATGGCCGTGACTTTCGTTGCGCTGCTGATCATCCCGGTCAACTTCGACTACTGGCAGTTCGCCGTGCTGGTGTTCCTCAACGGCGTCGGCGGCGGCATCTTCACCGCACCCAACGCGGCGGCCATCATGTCGAGCGTGCCGGCCGCGCAGCGCGGTGCAGCGTCGGGCGTCCGGTCGACGTTCTTCAACGCCGGCAACTCGCTGTCGATCGGCATCTTCTTCTCGTTGATGATCGTCGGCCTGGCCAACACGTTGCCGTCGGCTCTGTCCAGTGGCCTTCAGCAGCAAGGGGTTTCGGCTGACGTCGCGCAGCAGGTGGCCGAACTGCCGCCGGTGGGCAGCCTCTTCGCGGCCTTCCTCGGCTACAACCCGATAGCCGAGTTGCTGGCCCCGTTCCACACCCTGCAGCAGCCCGGCGTAAATGCCGGCACCCTGACCGGTCAGAGCTTCTTCCCGCAGCTCATCACCGAACCGTTCCACTCCGGCCTGGTCGTGGTGTTCGGCGCGGCGGCGGTCATGATGCTGCTCGGCGCGGTGGCGTCGATGTTCAACCCCGGCACGTACGCTACGGAGCCCGGCGCCGACAACGAGGCCTGATCTCTTCACTCACCCGAACTGCAGGGAATTCTGCTTGACGAACGCGACGTTCGAGTTCCACTGGATCATGCACCAGCCATTCGTACACGGCTGGACCAGCTGCACTTTGCCGCCCTGGAGCAACCAGCCGAGTTGCACGCCGTGCACACCGGTAGCCGGATCGGGTACCTCGTCGTGAGCCAGGGAATACACGGTTGCGCCACCGCCGACCACCGTAGCTGTCTGCTTTGCCGGTGATTGTGGGCTCGCGGGTGATTGCGGGCAATTGGCCTCACCTTGAGGCGTGGCCGGCGCGCCCGTGCATTTGATAGGTGCACCCTGGTTTGACATCACGGGTGTGGACGGGGGCTTGTAGGCATAGTTGCTCCATGGGCCGCAGTCATCCGATCCGAAGGTGTTCTTGCGGCAACCTTGGACTCTCACGTTGAAGAGCGACCCGTCGGGGTTGCGCCGTCCGTTCTTGAAGTCCGTATCAAGGCCGTACCTGGCAGTGGTGCCCGGGTTGATGCATTTGAAAGGCAGTTCCGTTTGCATCGCGTCGCCATCGAATATCGGGAAATCCCCGCTGTTGAGGCCCACGACGTGGATAGCGTCGATGACGTGGTCACCATTGACCCGTTCGCAGCCACCGATGATGCACGTCGCGTGCACGTTGCTGTCGGGGGTGCACGAGATTGAGAGCCCGTTGTCGAGGGTGTCCCCGTGCGAGGCGGGTATGACCGCTATCCACCACAGCGCGATGAACATCGCCACGGCAGCGGTCATCGGCGCTCGCATTCTGGCCATGCTCAACTCCTTCGCACCTGCGCCTACCGGCACTGTGACGCAAGGCTATTGGAGTCGGGATGACACGCGATATAAGGAGAATCCCTACAATTTCGGCGTGCTCGGACTGACCACGGCTGGTCATACGCGACGAAACTGTAGGGAAATTCCTGATGCATTGCCGCACCGCCTACCCATAACGTCGGATTCATGAACGCTCATGTGCCCCTTTGCAACAAGCGGATACGAAAATGATGAATCCGCAACGAAGCACATTGCAGGCCGGCTATCCGACGCCGGTGCGCATCCTGGCGGCGACAGCCGTTTCCGGCGTGCTCCTGGTCGCCGCGCCGGCACACGCCAGCGCCTGCGCGAACTGGACGTACTCCGGCCCGCTGACGCTCCACCACAGTGACGGCGTCGAGATACGAATTCCGGCTTGGAACGGAACATCACCGCCGGCCGGTGAGGACGCCGCGACCCTTTACCTGGCAGACGGCACCCCCGCCCAGATCGATGCGCATGGCAAACCTGTCGGGCACGGCAGTTCGTCAAGGATCACGGCGGACTACCACAGCGATCAGACCGGCTCGGTCACCGGCGGGATTCACGGCAGCGTCATCACACTGGACGTGAATTGGGCAATGACCACACCACACATATCGAATCACCTCACCGGCAACGTGCTCGATAACGGCAAGGCGACCGGTGCGGACACGAACAACAGTGGCACCACAACGGCGTGGGAAGCGACGCAGCCATTTACGTGCGCAAGGTAAGTGCAATCGTGAGTATTTCTCACCAAGCACTTTCGGGCTTTACGTCAGCACAGCATTCCGGTGCCCGAAGGTATGAGTCCGGGAGCGGGATTCGGTAGGCAGTCAGTGGCGCTGACGGCAACGCGTGACGGCGCCGCTGCGTTGTCGGATGCGGCCTGTGTTCGACTGTCTGGCGGCACACAGACATGGTCTCCGGCAAAGGCCTCGCGCCAGACGAAACCTTGCAGGCAGGTGTCGGGTCCGTACGGGCCACCGTGCGGATCGACCCGCTGTGCGGCAAGCTGATTTTCCAGGGCGGTGGTGTCGCGGACTCCGGGGCTGACGCAGACGGCGTCGCCGGGACGCGCTGCACGCCACACGAAACCCTGGACGCACGTGTTGGCTGGGTCGGCGCCGGCAGTCGGTTGGCCACCAATATCGCCGAAAGCTGCGGCGACCGCCAGTGCTACGCCCAGCGCTACCCGCGGTGTCTGTTCATGCCACATTTTGTTCTCCTGATCGCCACTCGATTTCCGACTCTGAAGTTAGCGATGACGGACGAGCGTCGAATCAGGGATATTGCTACAAAATGAGCGCCTTGCTCCGCCTGATCCGGCCGAAATAGTAGGGAAATACCGTATTTCGCCGTCATGTCTGCACCCAATAGCGTCAGGTTCAGCGGGACTGCGGAGACAACCGGGGAAGGGGCGTGCTGACGGTGACCCGAAATCAGGTGCCTGCGCTAGTGCTGTCCGCGACCGCTATCGCCGTGCTGGCAGCACTCCCCAATGCGTCATCGGTGTCGGCGTACAACGGATGTCCGGGTGATCTCGTCCCCCGGAATGCTCGCCCGGGCGATCAGGTCTGTGTGACAAAACAGGTAGCGATCGACGTGGCCAGGGAGGACGATGACCCGGCGGCTCACCGCGAACCCAACGGCGGCGCGTACGGGCCGATGTCCTGTCAGGCGGGATACGTATGGCGGGAAGCCTTTGTGGGCGATTCCGCGTGTGTGAAACCGGAACGGCGGCAACAAAGCTGGGATGAGAATCGCGCCGCCGGCACCGGACCCACGGGACAGGGTGAAGGTGCGTCAGCGCCGAGAAATCCGGTTGTCAGTGCGACGAGTCCAGAGCCCGTTCCCGGCGGTGGCTGTATGCCACACTGCTTGCCGAGCACTTCGGTGGCCGCCCCGATCCCGCCAGCGCCCCCGCCGCCGGGTGTCCCTTCGCAATTGCCGTTGCCGTTGCCGCAGGTTGGCCCGACCGCGACGACAACGACTGTGGTGACGCCGACCAAGACCGTGTCGGTGACGCCGACAACTGTGGTGACGCCGACGACGACCGTATCGGTCACGACGACCGGTGCCCCGCCACCGAAGCCCTGTAATCCCAACGTCGATGTCTGTGTCAAGTGAACTCCAATTGCGTTGGAAACCAGTCAGATTCCTGGCGTGTGGTGCGGCGGTGGTGATTCTGGTCGCGCCGGGTGGAAGGCCGGCGGGGAGCCCAATTCAGCCGCACTACAACGTCATCTCGACGTCGACGCCGGCTATCCCGCTGACGCCGACTCGTGAGGGATACGTTCGAGTGGAGGCGATGTCGGGAGCGGCGGGATGTTCGATCACCACCCGACTGGTGGCGTGTCAACGCTTCAGCGGCAGTTGGGCGGCGAGCGCCGACGGTCAGGACTCACCCGTCGCCAGCATCACTGATGAGGGTCAATTCCATTGGTTCCACGCAGATCTCGGTGCGCTGGCCGGTCGCGTCAAGCTCGGGCCGGGCAGCTATAGCGCTCAAGGCTGGACGATCGTCGCGTCGGAACATATGACGACTTTTACCAACGACCGAAGCGGGCGGGGAATGTCTGTCGGTGACAGAGATGTCCGGCCCTTCTGACGGCGGCGGGCGCAATGTGGCAGGCGCAGAGAAGGAGGCGAGGATGCATTCGTACGTACCTGCGATCCGGGGGCTGGTCACAGTGGTGGCGCTGTGCTGTGCCGTGGTCGGTTGTCACTCTCGGGAGGATGCGCCTGCCGGGGCCCGGACCGGAGCACCTGCCGTCAACCGGATCGATGCTTGTTCGATGGTGTCGTCGCAGGACGTCGCTGGTCTACTGGGTGCCACAGTGCAGGGCAAGTCGACCGGTAGAAGCAGTGACATGGGGAGCTGTATCTGGGAAAACGCGGTCACTGAAGAATCGGTTTCGGTTGAAATCGGTAATCCGGGTACGGCGCCCAACAACACGTTGCCCCCGCCGGAATCTGGCTTTCCGGATCCGACAACGCCCGGCCCCGACGGTATGCGGTTCCTTGGTGGCGGCGGCGTGGAATTTGCCGCCGGTGACCGAACTAATTCCGTCCAGGTCGCGGTTTTGAAACTATCCGCGAATGAGGCCAATTCGGCCGCTCTCGTCCTTGCGAGAAAGATTGCGCCGCAAGTGCCCAAGTAGTTTTAGATCGGTCGGCCGCAGGCCCGTTGAGGGGCTGCGGCCGCGTTCACAGCAACTACCCAGTCGCCGAAGCCTATTCGGTAGCGCTCACAGCAAATATATTGCAGTCATGCTGGCTTGTCGGATGGGCTGGGCTCGCTGCCCGCCACCGGCCAATCGCCGTGCGAGAGCGGCGGGCTGACTCGTGAAGCATCGGTTCACGAGTCAGTCGCACGTCGTCAGTCGCCGGGCAGAAGAACATCTGGTTGCCGAATTCCTTGATACTGCGGTGAACGAGCCGTCCGCGCTGGTGATCGAGGGCGAGCCGGGAATTGGGAAGACGACGTTGTGGCTGAATGGCGTCGACCAGGCGCGTAGGCGAGGGTTCACGGTGCTCATGGCGCGCGCGGCCATGGCCGAATCAGTGCTGGCCTATACCGCCCTGGCCGATCTCCTGAGCGACGTGGACGACACGATCTGGGCCGATCTGCCGGTACCGCAACGGCAGGGCCTGGACGCAGTGTTCTGGCCCAGCCAGCTTGCGCCAGGCACAGATAGACGTGCGGTCGCCGCGGCGTTTTCGGCGGTCATCGGTCGGCTTATCGCGAAAAGTCCGATTCTGCTTGCCATCGACGACTGCCAGTGGTTGGACACCTCGAGTGCCGATGTCGTGGCTTTCGTCGCCAGGAGACTTCCGCCAGGAGCGGCGCTGCTGTGTACGACACGCACCGATGCGGCGGCGATGAACCTGCAACTGCCCAGACCTGACGCGGTGCGGCGGCTGCGGCTGCCGGCATTGACGGTCGGAGAACTACACCAGTTACTCAGTGCCCGCCTAGGCGTTACCGTGAGCCGGCCGACTGTGTTGCGCGTTCATGAGGTCTCTGGTGGAAACCCTTTCTTCGCAGTGGAATTGGCACGCGAGATTACTGCGCACGAATCCAAGGCACTGGTCGGACTGCCCAGCAGCCTGGCCGATTTGGTGCGTACGAGGGTCGGGCGGGTCGGAGCCGGCGCTGAAGATGTATTACTGGCTGTGGCCAGCCTGGCAGATCCGACACTGTCGCTGATCGCGGACGCCACAAACAATGCCGTGGATCATGTCGTTGAACTGCTCGCCGAGGCGGAGTCGCAGGGAGTCATCGTGATTGACGGCAACCGCGTCCGATTCACCCATCCGCTGCTGGCACACGGGGTGTACCAAGCGGCTTCGGCGCGCCACCGCCGCGGCATGCATCGCCGCCTGGCGGCACTGGTGACTGAACCGGAGTTGCATGCCCGTCATCTCGCGCTCTCTGATCCCTCCGGCAAGCCGGAAACCATCGTGGCGCTCGACAGCGCAGCCGAGATCGCTTGCAGCAGAGGAGCACCCGCGGCAGCGGCGGAGATGTTGGAGCTGGCGATGAGCCTGGGCGCCGACAGCGAGAAGCGCGAAATACGTTGTGCGGAATTCTATTTCTTTGCCGGCGATTCTCAGCGTGCCCGCGTGCTGCTGGAATCGGTGATTGGGCGAGTGACTTCGCGGGACCTGCGCGCGGAGGCGTTGAGTCTGTTGGCCGTGGTGCGACTTTATGGCGACGGCCTCATCGAAGCGATGGAATTGCTTCAGCGTGCGTTGGATGAGGTAGACGACAGGTTGCCACTGAGGGTGCCGATATTGGTGACATTGGCGTACGCGCAGTACAACGCCGGACGGTTGGAGTTCGCGGTGAACACAGCCGACGAAGCCGTCGTGTGTGCCGAACGCCTAGGCGAGCCGAGCGAGTTGGGCCGGGCGCTGAGTATGCGGGTGATGATGCATTTTCTGGCCGGTGACGGGTTCGACTCCACAGCCATGGCTGCCGCGCTCGACATGGGCGACAACCGCTCGTATACCCCGATGCCGCTACGGCCTCGGATGCAGAATGCCCTGATGCTCGGATTCACCGGAGAGCTCACCGGCGCTCGCGAGGAGATGTTGTCGATCGCGCGAGACGCAGTGGCAAGCGGTGAAGAGGGTGAGCTGATTTTCCCGTCCTTCCACCATTTTCTGATCGAGTACTGGCTCGGCAACGCACCTGAAGCCGCCTCGGTCGCCGACGGAATCACCGAACTCGCCATGCAATTGGGTAGCGAGCTGGCCCATATCGCGGCCCTGACCGCTCATGCCTGGTTGGCCGCCCACGAAGGGCGGGAATCGGACTGCCGGCAGCATGTCGCCGCGGCGTTGGCGGCCAATCAACGCAGCGGAACTTTCCGGCTGACCCAGTGGTCCATCGCCGCGCTGGGCTTCCTGGAAGTGTCGCAGAGCAATTACGGCAAGGCGCTCGATGTCCTGCAGCCGCTGTTGTCCGCATTCGCCGGGACCACGAGGGCAACTGAGATTGTCTCCGCCGTGTTCGTGCCGGATGCCGTCGAAGCGCTGGTGGGCCTGGGTCGCTGGGAGGAAGCCGCACCGATGTGCGAAACGCTCGTGTCTAACGGTGTCCGGTTGGACCGACCCTGGATGCTCGCGGTAGGGATGCGGTGTCGAGCCATGGTGCTGGCAGCTCGAGGTGACTTGACTGCTGCTTCCGCCGAGCTTGACAGCGCCATCGAGCAACACGAGCGACTGCCGATGCCCTTCGAAAGAGCCCGAACGCAGTTGGTACGCGGCCAGGTTCACCGCCGCGAGCGTCGACGTCTTGCGGCGGCCGCGGCTCTGGATGATGCGCTGCACACGTTCGAACGAGTGGGCAGCGTGGTGTGGGCCGATCGCACTCGTGAGGAACTGGCGCGAGGTGGTTCCGGTAAGCGGCGCGCCGACGGGCTGACGCCGTCCGAGCACCGGGTAGCGGTGCTGGCGGCCTCGGGTATGAGCAACAAGCGCATAGCCTCGACGCTCTTCGTCAGCCCGAAGACCGTGGAGGTCAACTTGTCTCGGATTTATCGGAAGCTCGGTATCCACTCCCGGATCGAGCTGAGCCGGATGGTCGATCCACTACAACAGTAGGAATATCCCTGATGCGGGGGGCGAACGGAGCCGCCTAGGTTTAGGCGATGGATGTGGAAGGGCCGGACCTGCGGCGCTTCCTCGTGGAGTGGTATCGCCACGAGTCGGGCGCCGCGCCCATCAGTGAAACCGAGGGTCGATTGCGGTCAGGTGCTGCGGCGGTGTCGGCGTCGGGTGCGCCCATCCATCTGGAGATCGCGCTGTCGCTGCCCACTGACGACTACGCATTTTGTGTGTTTGCAGCGGAATCGGTAGATGCCGTGCGGCAGTTGTGCCTTGATGCGGGAGCGCCGCCGGATCGGATCAGTGCCGCTGAAGTATGGCCGCGGGATCGTGAATGGTAGTGGTGAGGCTGACGGCGAGAAGGCCGAACGTCACGGCACGTTGTACGTGCACTGGCCCGAGCCGCCCACCGGCTGCTGCGCAACGACGTTGCCGTTCACGGAGATAGTGCAGCCCGGCCGGGAATCGCCCTTGCCTACTACAACGAGTTCGAATAGATCGCCTGATTTCGGGCTCACGGCAACCGTGCTGCTGAAGGGCAGTGCCACGTCGTGTAAGCGCGGCTCCGCTTTCGGGTCGTAGGTGTCGATGGTCGACGCGGTTCCGGTTCCGGTCACGGAGAGCATTACGCCAACGGGTGCAATCGGGCCCTGCTGGGCTTGGCCGGCGGCCTTGCGCGAGGGCGATGCTGCGTTATCGGCTGCCGCCTGATCGCGAACATCGGGGGTGACGCATGCCGCATCGCCGGGATACGCGTTGCGCCAGACGAATCCGGATTTGCATATGTTGCCGTCGTTGGGCTGAACATTCTGTGCCGCAACGGCGTTCTGCTGAGCTGTCGCATCGCGTACCGCTGGAGTAACGCACACCGCATCACCCGGACGCGCGGCGCGCCAGACGTAGCCGTTGATGCAGGTTTCCGGTCCGTATGGCAGTGGGTCTGCTGCCGCGGGTACGACGTCGCTCACGGTGAGTCCCAGCATTCCGATCGCGATGGCCCCGAACAGTGTTTTTGTCATGCTTTCGCTCCACCCTGTGTCGCTACCTGTCGGTCTCTGACGCTAGTTCTGACACGAACTGACTGGAATACGGTGTTTCCCTACACTTTCGGGATTCCGCCCATTGCCCGCCGGCTTGTCAGCCGCCATCGCCAACTGTGCCATTGACAAATGGCGCAGTGGATGGTGAGTTGTTTATCGTGACAGTCTCCGACGAAGTAGGCCTGCCGCCGATCCCCGCTGCCGCCTCACTGCGCGCCGCCCTTTCGGCCACCGTGACCCGCTGGACCCTGGGCAACCTGACCAGCGTGATCCCCATGAACCAGCCCGGTGTCTGGTTCGGCCGCGGGCTCATCGCCACCATCATGGAGACCTTCGGATCCATGCCGGGCGGCACCAGGATCATCCCGGTCCACGCCCCTGACCTGCGTGGTGAGTGGGTACTGGGGCCGGGTGTCGAGTTCGGCAAGCGGGCCGGCTACTACGTGCACGGCAGTGCGTACGTCATCTGCTCGGCACGTACCCACCGCAAGCTGGTGGCGCGCTTGTCGGAGGCCACCGGCCTGCCGATGTTCGTCGTGGACTACCGGCTGGCCCCCGAACACCGGTTCCCGACCGCGGCCGAAGACGTCGAAGCCGGTTACCGGTGGCTGCTGTCGGAAGGCTATGCGGCCTCGGACATCGTGATGGGCGCCGACTCGGCGGGTGGCCATCTCACCTGCGACATGCTGCTGGCGCACGCGGGCGACGCCGACTTCCGCCCCGCGGGCGTCGTCCTGTTCTCGCCGCTGATCGACGTGACGCTCGGTCTGGCGCTGGAGCAGGAGAAGGCGACGTACCGCGATCCGGCGATGTCGGCGACCGCTGCCGCTCGAATGGTCGCGCTGTACACCCAGGGGCAGAACGTGGCAGATCCGCGGCTGCGACTCGACTTCGCGAAAGCCGATTTGTTGCCGCCCATGCTGATTCAGGCGGGTGGCTTCGAGATGCTGCGTGCCGACGCGCGCCACCTCGACGCCGAGCTGCGCCGGGCCGGCGGCACCAGCACGCTCGAGGTCTGGCCCGGCATGGTGCACGTATTCCAGGCGCTGCCGCATCTGGCACCCGAAGCCGCTGCGGCCCTGCGCCGTGCCGCGGCCTTCATCGCCGATGCCTACAAGCGATCCAACGAACTCGAAGAGGTGTGCTGATGATCGGCATAGATTCCGTCCTGAATGTCTTTCGTGGCCAACGCCGTTCGGACAAAGCAAAGGCGGTGATCACCGGCGCCGGCAGCGGCATCGGGCGGTCATTCGCACTCGAACTCGCTCGGCGCGGTGGGGAGATCATCTGCGCGGACATCAGCATGGAGCGGGCCAAAGAGACGGTCGCGCTCATCGAGCAGCTGCCGACGGGCAAAGGCCACGCCGTGCAGTGCGACGTCGCCGACCGCACCGCCATCGAACTGCTGGCCAAGCAGTCGCAGGAGATTTTCGGCGGCGCACCGACCCTGGTGATCAACAACGCAGGTGTCGGCATCGGTGGAAAACCGGTGGGCGACATCGGTTTCGAGGACTGGGACTGGGCGCTCGGCATCAACTTGTGGGGCGTGGTGTACGGCTGCGAGGTTTTCACTCCGCTGCTCCGCGAGGCCGGCAAGGGCGGCATCATCAATGTGGCGTCGGCGGCCGGGTTCGCCGCAGCGCCGTCGATGGCGGCCTACAACGTCTCCAAGGCCGGCGTGATGTCGCTGTCCGAAACCCTGTCGGCGGAATTGAACGGCACAGGCGTCGTGGTCACGGTGCTGTGTCCCACCTTCGTGAAGACGAATGTCGCGCGAGACGGGCGGATCACTCCGGGATCGTCGAACCTCGCCGAACAGCTCATGCGATGGACCGGGTTGTCTCCCGACAACGTTGCCGCACGCACCCTCGACGCCCACGACGCCGGTCGGCTGTACGTGGTGCCCCAGTTCGACGCGAACGTCATCTGGCACCTCAAACGTCATTTCCCGGCGCTGTACACCCATGGCGCCGGACTGCTGAACCGAATCCTCCCCGAGAACTGAAAGGACTGGATCATGGCAATGGATCTCGATGAGATGCTGCAGAAGATCAAGGACAAGCAGTGGGCCCTGGTCGACATCGACTGGGACGCACCGGGAGCCGAGCTGATCGAGCCCGAACTGTGGGCCAAGCTCAAGCCGTTCATGACCGATCTGATGTGGATCGAGAACGTCGGCGCCCGCGGCTTCGCCGCCCTGGCCAAGAAGGCTCCGACCCCGACGCTCAAGAGCATCTACGAGCACTTCCACGCTGAAGAGCAGAAGCACGCCAACGCGGAACTGGCACTGATGCGGCGCTGGGGCATGCTCGACAACGACGAAATCCCGCCGCCCAGCGTCAACGTTCAGTTGGTGATCACCTGGCTGGACAAGTTCGCCGACGGTATGTCGCTGTCGATCCTCGGCACCGTCATCCCCATGCTGGAAGTGGCACTCGACGGTGCACTCATCAAATTCATCACCGATGAGGTCAAAGACCCGGTGGCGCAAGAGGTTTTCAAGCGCATCAACTCCGACGAGTCGCGGCACCTCGCCGTCGACTTCGAGGTCATGGACATCCTGGGCCACGCCGATATGCGCAAGCTCGTTGTCGAATTCGTCGGCAGCTGGATGAACCCGGCGCTGGTCGTCGGAACGTTGAGCTACTTCCCCCTGCTCAACAAGATGCGCGACAACATCGTGGCCATGGGCGTCAACGAAGAGCGCCTGTACCAGGCGATGCGCCGCTTCCGGAGTGTCGGCGAGCGAAGTGAATTCGTGCACCGGGTGCCGATGTACCGGTTCATCTCATGGCACAGCAAGAAGGTCATCGACCGCACCTCGAAGTACCACTGGCTGGCCGACTCGCTGGTCAAGGTCACCGGCGTGATCCCCATGCCGCTGGTGCGCTACACGCCGACGTGGTCGGACGAATTGACCTACGAGCCGGTCGCGTGAGGACGGACACCATGACTTCTTCTCCGTTGTCCGTCGCCATCATCGGTGCCGGGTTCGCCGGTATCGGGGCAGCCATCAGGCTCAAAGACCAAGGCATCACCGATTTCGAGATCTTCGAACGCGGTACGCGCGTCGGCGGTACCTGGCGCGACAACACGTATCCCGGTGCGGCCTGCGACATTCCGTCGCGCCTGTACTCCTACAGCTTCGCGCCCAACCCGGACTGGTCACACACCTACTCCGGTAGCGAGGAGATCCTCGGGTACATCGACACCATGGTCGAGTCCGCGGGCATCGCGCCGCATATCCAGTTCGGTCACAACGTGACGGGCGTGGAGTACGACGAGGTGGCGGGGGAGTGGACCGTCAACTTCGAGGGACGTCAGCCGGTCCGGGCGCGCACCGTCATCGTCGCCTCGGGGCCGTTGGCGAACGCGAGCTTCCCGAAGATCGAGGGCATCGAGACGTATGAGGGTCACAAGATCCACAGTGCGCGTTGGGATCACGACTACGACTTCACCGGTAAGAAGGTCGCGGTCATCGGCACCGGCGCCAGTAGCGTGCAGATCGTCCCGGAACTGGTCAAGGTCGCCAAGTCGGTCAAGGTGTTCCAGCGCACGCCCGGCTGGGTGATCCCGCGGGTCAACGGGTCCACCAGCGGGTGGATGAAGCGGCTCTACAAGGACGTGCCGCTGGCCGAGAAACTGATGCGGTCGGCCTGGTTCTGGGGCCACGAGTCGGTCGCGCTCGGCGTGGTATGGGACAGTCCGTTCACGCGCGTCGTGGAGGCGGTGAGCCTGGCGAATCTTCGCCTGCAGGTGAAGGATCCGTGGCTGCGCCGGCAGCTGACGCCGGACTTCTCGGCTGGCTGCAAGCGGCTGCTGATGACCAGCGACTACTACCCGGCGCTGCAAGCCGATAACTGCAAGCTGGTCACCTGGCCCATCGCCCGGTTGTCGCCCAAGGGAATTCGGACGGTCGAAGGCATCGAGCATCAGTTCGACGCCATCGTGTTCGCGACCGGCTTCGAGGTGTCCAAGGCCGGCACGCCGTTCCCCGTCATCGGCATCGACGGCCGGGAACTCGCCGCGGAATGGAGCCGTGGTGCATACGCCTACCGCAGCGTCGCAGTATCGGGTTATCCCAACCTGTATTTCACCTTCGGACCCAACTCGGGCCCCGGCCACAGCTCGGCGCTGGTGTACATGGAGGCGCAGATCGACTACATCGTCGAGGCCATTTCCAAGCTGCTGCAGTTCGGCTGGAAGTCGCTCGACGTGCGTCCCGAGGTTCAGGCCCGCTACAACGAGGACATTCAGCAGCGGCTGCAGTCCACGACGTGGAACTCCGGCTGCCAGAGCTGGTACCTGACCGACGACGGTTTCAACGCGACGATGTTCCCCGGGTTCGCCACCCAGTACGTCAACCAGCTGAAGACTGTCAATCTGCACGACTTCAAGATCACTGCGGAACAGCCCAGCGGTGCGTCAGTCCTGACCGCATAGAATCCGCTGGTGGCTGAGTACCGGATCGACGACCTCGCGCGTAAAGCGGGGACGACTACCCGGAACGTCCGCGTCTACCAGGAGAGCGGCCTGCTGCCCCGGCCTCAGCGCCGGGGCAGGGTCGCGATCTACACCGACCGGCACCTGAGCCAGTTGCAGGCGATCGTCCGGCTGCTCAGCGAGGGCTTCACCGTCAAGCACATTCTGAAGTTCATCACCGGCCTGCAGCGCGGTGAAGGGCTGGTCGAGGTGCTGGATCTGGCGGAGCTCGAAGAACTGGTGATCTCGCCGTGGTCGAACCCCGAGGCGCAGACCATGATGCGCCAGGAGCTGGAGATGCAGCTCGGCCGGCTGGACGGCGCGACCCTGCGCCGGCTGGTCTCGGGTGGGATCATCCAGCCGACGGACGACAAGGATGCCTACCTGGTGCCCGACCGCCGGGTGATCGACGATTTCGCCAAGCTCATCGCCCGCGGCATGCCGTTGGCCGCGATCCTGAAAACGACCACGGCGGTCGACAAGAAGCTCGACGAAGCAGCCCGGGCGATGACCCGGGCCGGACACACCGAAGTGGTCAGGCAACGCGGGACCGGCTGGTATCCCAGCAACGACGTCGAACTTGCCTGGGCCGCCGATCTCATCGATGCCATGCGCCGCGTATCTCGCCGTTCTGCCCACGCTAGCCTTGACCGCGCGTTAGATGAGGCGGTGCGTGCCGAGCTGCGGCAGTACCAGCAGGAGGCCAAGGACACGGGGGCTCCTGTCGAACGGAAGGCGTGAGTCATGGCGCGGGCACACAAGCACGAAGGCGCGGTCGCCAGGCGGCGACGCGGCCCGAAGACGCTGGTCCAGGCGGTGTTCGCGCTGATGGATGACGTAGCTGAGCTACGGAAGTCGGCTCAGTTCATCGCCGACAATATCGCCAAGCTGAGCGTGAGTGCTGCCGGCATCGATCGGCATGCGGAACTGATCGCCAGCCAGATCACCACGTTGACCGAGGCCGCGGCCGGCATCGATCACTCTGCCGAGAAGATCGCTCACGGCGCCAATTCGATCGCCGCCACGTTGCCGAGCCTGCAGCGGCTGGCCGAAGTCGTGGAGCCGCTGGACAGCACGGTCGCGCGGCTCGGGTGGTTCGTCGACCGGATTCCGGGCGGAAAACGAAGCTAGCCATCAGTTCCCGTTCTGGCAGAATCATCCGGGGTCGACGTGGCCTTCGCACACCTGAGGGTTCCTGAACTGGTTTAGCCACAACAGGATCGGCCACGGTCGGTCATCACAGGCCACTCCCATATGAGCGTCCGTCCTGCCGCGCCTAGAACGGTGCCGGTTGGTCCCAGTCTTCTTCTGCGGCGAGGGCTTGTTCGAGTTCGCGCTGGCGGCGCCACTCCTCTGTCGCGATGCGTTCTTCGTTGATCATCCGGGCTTCATTGATGAGTTCCTGGCGTTCTTGGGCTCGGGTGCGTCTGCGTTTGGGCATGCAGTACCCGCGGCCCGGTGTACGCACCGGCTCCTGGTTGACTTCGGGCGTGCCACTCGGTGTGGCCAGTTGTGGGTACCAGTGCGCGCCTTCGGGTTTGGTGATGTACGTGTGCCCGGTGGGGGCGGTCCACACCACTGTCCCGTCTGGGAATTGTTGATCGCGCCAGTGGTGGAAGGTTTTCAGCAAATGATGAAACCGGCACAGGGCTTTGAGATTGGACGGATGGGTCGGCCCTGCTGGGTGGGGCACGGTGTGGTCGATGTCGCACGCTTGCGCGGGCCGGTCACAGTCCGGGAAGCGGCAGGTCAGGTCGCGGCAGCGGACGAACTCGGCCAGCTTGGCCGAGGGCCGGTAGCGCGGCTCGGCCGCATCCGGCGGAACGCCCACCTGGCGGATGGTCGCGCCGTCGGCGAGGCGAGCGACCTGCTCGGCCGGGATCTGCCCATATCCGGGCAGCAATCCCGGCGCGCCGCCGTCGAGGGTGTCGGCGCCGGCGATCACGTGGATCACCGCGCGGGTACCCACGGTCGCAGCGGGCAGATCCGCAGTGGCTGCTGCCGCGCAGTGAGGTTCCCCGCACGCACACCGCAGCCGGTCGCCGCGGGCGAGGGCGTCGATGGCGGCAGCACGCCGCTGATCATGGGACCGCCCATCGTTGCGGCATACCCCGCGTGCCAAGTCGTCCAGGACCACGTCGAGCACCGCGGCGGTCGCCGCATCCACTGTTCCGCAGACACTGGCGCACCCCGGGCCGCAAGCACGAATATCGAGGTAGCGGGCTTGTGACGGGGGCCGGGGTGCATGGACCCCGGCCTGATCGGAGGCAGCGATGATCGCATCGATACGTTGCTCCATCTTCGGTTTCGACAACCGCCCCCACGCCACGATTCTCGCGGCCAGATCCGCGTCGACCTGTTCGGCGACGTCGTCGTCGATGATCAGGTCGGTGCGCGAGACGATCATCGCGACCATCACCGCATCGATCAGGCCTTTGGCATAGACCGCTGCCACCTTCGGCAGGCGGGTACGCAACGTCACCGCGCGGTCCACCTGCGCCTGCGCGCGTTTGCGGGACACCCCGAGCGCGGCGGCCACTTCCACGATCAGTCCGGCATACCCGTCGATCGCCCAATACCGCTTTTCCACATCATCATCGGGAGCCCGTAGCACCCACAAATCACTGATCGCCGCCAGCCGGCGCGCCCCGGCAGCGTTCTCCTCACGAGTGGCGAGGGTGATCGCGTCGACCGCCGCGGCCGCAGCGTGGGGATCACCGTTCGATTCGAACATACTTGCGACCCTACGCCCGCCCACCGACAAGAAAGCCCCGCCGACAGGAGCCCGGCACCGGCGACGGTTAGGGTGCCTAAATAGCAGTGCCGCAGCAGGATTGGCGCCACGTGGCACCGTGGGGGCGGGGATCGCCGACGCTTAGCCCGACTAGCCGAAACCGGCGGATGAGTAATTAGGCGACCTAACCGCCGAGGCTCCCCGGGCCTGACACAGATGTCAGGCCCGGGGCTCCACTGGCTAGGTCACCTAAGCGTCGACGGTTACGGGACCGTGCTCCAAGTCTGTCGTTGCGGAGTGCCCGTCGGCCGCTGTGGGCTTGCTCGGCCACCAGATGCGGTTGCCGATCATCGCCATGGCCGCCGGCACCAGGACTGTGCGTACCAGGGTGACATCGATGAGCAGACCGATGCCGATGGTGAAACCGATCTGCAGCAGGTTGACCACTCGCCCGCTCATCAGCGCGAACATGGTGAGCGCGAACACGATTCCGGCGGTGGTGATGACACTTCCGGTGCTGCCGAAGCTGCGCAGGATGCCGCGGATCATGCCGTCGGCGGACTCGTCGCGGATGCGTGCGGCGAACAGCATGCTGTAGTCCGCGCCGACGGCAATCAGCGCCATGAAGGACACCGGGAACACCGACCAGTCCACGTCGACTCCGATGAGGTGCTGCCACACCAGCACACTGACTCCGGCGGCGGCGGCGAACGACAGTGTCACCACCGCAACCATGAACACCGGCGCGAGGATGCTGCGCAACAGCACGATCAACACCAGGAGTACACCGAGGATCGCGACGATGCCGTAGACGGCGAAGTCGTGCCACACCTGATCGCGCATGTCGGCTGACAGCGAAGCGAGGCCGGTACTGGCGAAACGTGCTGACTGCAAAGAGGTTCCGGATGCCGCCTGGGCGGCGGCCGGCGCCAGTGCGCGGGATGCGTCCAGGGCCTGCGCGCTGTACGGGTTGATCTTCCAGACGATCAGCATTCGTGCCGTCTTGCCGTCAGGCGAGAACAGCAGATCCTGCGCGGCGCGGAAGGCCGGGTCGGAAAAGCCTTGGGGCGGCAGGTAGAAACCGGAGGCCGGGCCGTCGGCGGTGTGGGTGCTCAAGGTCGACAGATAGTCCGTCGCCTGGCCGAGCCCGTCGGTGAGCCGGCCGGACATGTCGACAACCCGGTCCACGCCGCCCTTGACCTGATCGAGCCCGACGGCCAGGCGGGTCATCCCGGCGCTCAGTTGATCGGCGCCGCGCACCAGCTCGGTCAGCTGGGTACGGGCCTGCGCCGGCGAACCGCCGGGCAGATTCGCGACCATTTTTTGCAACGTGGCCAACGCATCTCGAATCGCCGGCTCCGCGGCACGAACCTTGTCGGCTGTGACTTGCGGGATCGCGGTGAGGTGCTGGGCCTGCAACAGTGCTCGGCTGACCGCGCCGCCCGAGATCGAGTCGAGGTCCGCGATGTCCGCGCGGGCTCGGCTGCACACCGGGTTCAGCAGACAGTCCGGACCGGGCTGCGGCGATAGTGCCGAGCCGAGTGCCGAACTCACCAGCCGGCCGGCTTCGGCGACCTGAACGTTGCCGTCGATGGCCTGCAACGCCGCATCGAGCAATCCGGTGGAGGAACTCAGATCGGCCAGCGCCGACTGGACGTCCACGGTGCCGTCGGTCAGAGTCGACAGCCCTGCGCCGGCGGCCTGATACCCGTCGAGTACCTGATGGGCCAGACCCGTCACTTGCCTGATGCCCGAAACCAATTGGGGAATCTGGGTCACCGCGGAGGCGGCACCGTCGCGCAGCTGGGCCGCGCCGGAGTCCAGCCGGTGCATGTCGGGGACAGCCTTGGTGACCTGGTTCTTGGCGTCACCGAGGCGGTCGGCGATGATCCCGGCCTGGTAGCCGATGGTGGTCTGCGACAACTGTTTTCCGGCCGGACGCGTCATCGAGCGGACGTACGCGATCTCGGGCATCGCGGCGAGGCGTCCCGCGACCCGGTCGAGCACGGCCAGATCGTCGGTGTTGCGCATATCGTGGTCGGCCGAGACAATCAGGTATTCCGGCGCCGCCTCGTTGACGCCCCAGTGCGCATAGGTCTTCTGGTAGCCGATGGCGCTCTCGGTGTCGTCGAGCTGCATGGAGTTCTCGTCGAAGTTCACCCGGAAGGTGGTCAGAACCGATGCGGCAGCGAGCAACAGCACCAGCGACGCGGTCACCAGCACGCCGGACCGGCGGATCATGATGGATCCGATCCGGCGCCAGCGGCGGTCGTTGAGGGGCCGCGGTTCGGCCAGTCCGCGCCCGCTCAGGATCGACAGCAGGGCGTAGGGCAGTGACATCGAGACGGCCAGGCCGACGACGATCGCGATGGCGATCGGTGGACCGGCGGCCTTGAACATGCCCAGCTCGGTGAACCCCATCGCGGTGGCGGCCGCTGCGATGGTCAACATCGACGCAATCAGGATGCCCGAAACCCGCTGTCCGGCTTGAGCTATCGCATCAGCGGCGGGCACCTGGCTGCGCCGGGCTTCGTGATAGCCGGCCAGGATGAAGATGGCGTAGTCGGTGGCGGCGCCGAGCAGCATCGCGGTCATCAGCGAGATGGTGAAGTTCGAGACTGTGAGGGTCCCGCTCATGCCGAGCAACGACACGATGGGGCGGGCCACGCCAAGCGCGATGCCGATGGTCAACAACGGGACCATTGCAGTGGCCAGCGACCGATAGACCATCAGCAGCACCAGCGTGATCAGCAGGACGGATACCACGGTGATGATCAGCAGCGAAAAGTCCATGGCGCTGAACAGATCCGCCAGCGTGGGCGACGGCCCGGTGAGATACACCCCGACCCCGGGCGGTTTGGGCAGCGCCTGGAGATGATCGCGGATCTCGATGGTGTTCTTGTGCGCCTTCGTCGACCCCACATCACCGGTGCCGGCGAGCACCAGGTTGATCGCCTTGTGATCAGGGCTGAGCGCGATATCGCGCAACTGTGGATTGTCGTAGGTGTCGAGCACGTAGGCGACGTTGGTCTTGTCCCGCTGCAGGGTGGTGACGATATCCCGGTACAGGGCCTCGTCGGCGGCGTTGATGCCGCGCTCGTCGACCAGCACCACGCTGCCCACCGCGGACGACCGGGGGACGCCGAACGCGTCGGACATCTCACGCAACGTCTGGGCTGCCTTGATATTTGCCGGCATGAACGGCGCAGAGCGCGCTGCGACGGTCTGCTCGAGCTGCGGGATGGCGACGTTCAGGATTCCGGCCAGCGCTACCCAGAAGCCGATGACGATCCATGCCCATTTGGCACAGAAACGGCTGGTGGCGGCGAAAAACCTGCTGTTGTGTCCCACCCGGACCCCCTCGATTCCAGACCAAAACTAAACCGTTCGGTCTACTATTGGAGGCAGACGCTAGTAGACCGACTGGTGTACCGACAATGCCGAAGGACAGGGAGTTACGTCACATGAGTGCCCGCGACCGGCTCGTCGTCACAGCCATCGATCTGATTCGGCGCCAAGGCGTCGCGGCAACGGGGCTCAGCCAGCTGCTCGAACGCAGTGGCGCCGCGCGGCGGTCGCTCTACCTGAATTTCCCCGGTGGCAAGGCTGAACTCGTGGCCGATGCGACCGTGACGGCCGGTAAGACGCTGGCGGACGGCATCGACCTGCTGTTCGCTGAACAGGGTCCGGTCGGAACGCTGCGAGCGTTCGTCGCCATGTGGATCGCGAATCTGACCAGTAGCGACTTCGAAGTCGGATGTCCGATTCTCGCCGCGGCGCTCGGCCGGACCGAGGCGCCGGCGGCCGCCGATGCCGCCGGTGACGTCTTTCTCGATTGGGAACAGCGGATCGCGGCCGGTCTCGAAACCGCCGGGCTGTCGACAGAAGATGCCGAACGTCAGGCGACCCTGACCGTCGCCGCGATCGAGGGCGCGATCGTCATGTCGCAGGCGACCAAGTCGGAATTGCCGCTACGCAGAGTCGAAGAAGCGCTCGTCGAATCGGTTGAACAGCTTCTGAATGGCTAGCGGGCCAGGCATTCGGAGATGAAGCGCGCGATCCGCGCGTACGCCTGACGGCTTTCCGGCAGCCCGGGGAAGATGGCCGGGAAGGCATGCAGCTGGCGAGGCCAGGCCGCGACCTCGCACTTGCGCCCCGCCTCGCTCAGTCTCTCTTGCATCCGGATGGCGTCGCTCAAGAGCGCCTCTGACGCCGACGCGACGATGAGCGACGGCGGCATGGCATCCATGGGCCCCGACATGGGTTCGAGCTGCGCCAGATCCGCGCCGGGGCAGATGCGGTCGCTGAGCACCGGCAGGACCGTGGAGATGCCGAACACATCGGTACGAGCGTTCGGATGCGCACGTCGCGCCGTGTTGTCCAATTCGAGCAAAGGCGAAATGCCGACAACTCCTGCGGGAGTGGGTAATCCGTGCTTCGGCGCGCGTTGCGCGGTCGCGAAGGCCAGGAAGCCACCGGCCGAGTCTCCGGCGATGATGACCTTGGCCGGATCGATGCCCTGGCTCAGCAGCTGTCGGTACGCCCCGAGGCAGTCCGCGATGGTCGTCGCCAGATCGACCTCTGGGTACTGCCGATACGCGACATGCATCACCGGCAGTCTGGTGGTCCGCGCGAGGGTGGCGACAGCGTGGATGTGGGTGTTCAGATCGCCGAGGACGAAACCGCCGCCATGGAAGTAGAGGATGACGCCGTTCGCTGTCGACGCGGGAAGGTTCAGCAGTGAGACGGACTCGACCGGCAGGCCATTCCAATTGTCCGCGACCAGGCGGAATCTGTGGTAGGGCCGAACGCGCTGCAGCCGGGCGATTCGGTTGACGCGGCGTCCCACCCGCTCGATGCGTAGCGATGTGGCTTCGAACTCCGCCGTCGTCAGGGCGCGAATCAGGATGCGGGCCAACAGGAGGTTCGCAAAGAAGTGGATGACGCGGGCGCGCCGGCTCGCCGGGCCGGGGGCGTAGACGATCGGAAGGGCCGCCATCGACTACGCCAATTCCACCAGCACGGGCGCATGGTCGCTGGGCTGCTTACCTTTTCGCTCCTCGCGGACGATCTCACCGTGGGTGACCCGGGTCGCGAATTCCGGTGAGCCCAGGACGAAGTCGATGCGCATGCCCTGCTTCTTGGGGAACCGCAGCTGCGTGTAGTCCCAGTAGGTGTAGACGCCCGGGCCCGGGGTGAACGGCCGCACCACGTCGACGAATCCGGCGTCGTTCATGGCGCGGAACGCCGCGCGCTCCGGCTCGGAGACGTGCGTCGAATTCTCGAACACCGCCATGTCCCACACGTCCTCGTCGGTCGGCGCGATGTTCCAGTCGCCCATCAGGGCCAGGGGCAGCGATGGGTCGTCGGCCAGCCAGCCGGTGGCGGTATCCCGCAACGCGGCAAGCCATTTCAGCTTGTAGGGCATGTGCGGATCAGCCAGCGTCCGGCCGTTCGGGATGTACAGGCTCCACACCCGGACCCCACCGCAGGTGGCTCCGATGGCGCGGGCCTCGTCGGCGTCCTGCCATTGCGGTTGGCCGTCGAAACCGATCTGGACGTCCTCGAGCCCCACACGCGACGCGATCGCCACGCCATTCCATTGGCTGTGCCCGACGTGCGCGACGTCGTATCCCAGCGCCGCGAACGGCATGGTCGGGAACTGGTCGTCCTTGCACTTGGTTTCCTGCATGGCGAGCACGTCGACGTCCGCGCGGGACAGCCAGTCCGTGACCCGGTCGACCCGGGTGCGGATGGAGTTGACGTTCCAGGTGGCGATACGCATGACGCTCCGATCAGACAGGTTGGGGGACTTTCAGTTCCCGGCGCAGGGCGGTGAAATCCGTGATGGTCTTGGTGGCGACATTGGCGACCGGACGGGCGTTGCGGCCGGTGGCCTCGGACTTGGACACCATCACCACGCCGTCGATATACGGCTGAATGGTGGTGGCGTTCTGCACCGTTGCGACGATCACCAGCTGGAAGCCGAACTTGCGGAACGCCTGCAGTGCCTGCGAGGCGAACTGCGGGTCGGACTTGGAGAACGCCTCGTCGAGCATCAGCTGCGCGAAAACCGGCTTGTTGTCGCCGCTTTCGGGATTGGCCAGGTTGAAGCTGAGCGCCCCGGCCAGGCAGAAGGCCATCAGCTTCTCCTGCTCGCCACCGGAGTTGTCGCCCGCGTTGCTGTGCGTGCGGATCAGTTCGTCGTTCGCGACGTCCCATTCGGCGCAGTCGAACGTGAACCGGTTGCGCACGTCGAGTGCGTCCCGGGTCCAGGCCCGGTCCTCGGGACTGTTGCCGGCCAACCGGTTTCGCAGCCGCAGGATGTCGGCGTACTGATCCAGGATGGCCTTCTTGTCGCCCAGTCCCACCTCGGCGATGCGTCGCGAGATGGCCTTGACGATGTCGGTCAGCTCGGACACGGCGACCATGCTGCGTGGGTTCGCGCGCAGCGTCAGGCGGGTGCCGCGGTTGAATTCCACTGCGCCCAGGCCGGTGTTGACCCGATCGATCTGCTCGCTGATCCGCCGGGTCTCCTGTTCGGCGACGCGGTGCAGGGTCAGGATCGCGTCGGGCGCCTGCTCGGTGATGAGCCGCATCATGCGGTCGTAGGCGTCGGGCAGCTCGCGCTCGTCGATGTGACGGCAGACCGCGACATAGTCGTAGATTCGCTCATCGAAGTCGTCCGAGTCGTTCGGGATAGCGTCCGGGAACGACGTGTCGAACGTCGCAACGATGCGGGACAACTCCTCGTAGGAGCGCCGCCGGCTCTCGGTGAGCTGGTCGCGTTCGCGGCGGATGGCCGCGAACAGCGCTTCGCGGTGCGGCTCGGGGTTGAGCAGCTCCAGCGGTACCGGAACGTCAGCGGCGTAGCGGCGCAACAGATCTGTGGCCTGCTCCGACACGTTGGCGGGCGACAGCCGGTCCTGCAGGTCCATCAGCTTGGTCCGACGGGCGTCCAGGTCGTCGCGCCGGGTCTGGATGGCGCCGCGCCGCGTCATGAGGGTCTGGATGTCGACCCAGCACTCCTCGGCGCGAGCCGACAACGCCTCGATGTCGGGGTGTTCGGCCAGCAGCAGCTCGTACTGCTCGCGGAGCCGGTCGGCGTGGCCCTCGGCGGTGTCGGTGTCGATCTGGCTCCACTGCGGGAACTGCTCGTAGACGGCCCTGCAGGCTGCCGCCCGGTCGCGCCACCGTTGCCGCTGCGCCGCAATCTCATCCGCGGCGCGCCGCGCTGTGTTGAAGGCCTCCTCAGCCTCGGTGAGCTCGGCGTGCAGCGCCTCCAGCTTGGCGCCGATGTCGCCCTGATAGATGTACTCGGACGGCTTGATCGGGCGCCTGTCGTCCTTGATGGCCAACCGGTCGGAGTCCTTGTACAGACCCGTATCGGTGACGGCGCGGCGGAACCGCACGAACACATCGGGGGTGTCCACACAGATGTGGTCGCCGGCCGCGGCGATCACGTCGGCGGCCTCGGCAGCACAGGGATGCTTGGGCTTGACCAGGAACAGCTTGCCCGCCAACGTGTTCGGCTCGGCCTCGCGGCCGGAAGCGCCGGCCCGGACGTGGTGCAGCGCCAGCCGGCCGCGCATGTTGGTCTCGTTGACGAACCGGAGCACCTTGGCGTAGTGCTGATCGGGCACCAGCAACCGCAGGCCCACCGAGCGCAGCACCTTCTCCACCGCGAGGCGCCACCGGGTGTGCTCGGGCTGCAGGTCGAAAAGCTCCGCGACATAGGGCAGTTCGGCGGGATCGATACCGACGCCCGCGCAGATGTGGTCACGCATCGTCACCGCGGATTCGGGCAGTGCCGATCCGACGTGCTCGACGCGCTTGAGCTCCTTGGCCGCGTTGTCACGCAGGATCCGCGCCGACTTCTGCGCGTATTCCGCATCGGTGGAGGCGTCGCGACCCCACTCCAGCTTGCCCAGCATCTCGGTGGCCTGCCGGGTGAGCTCCTCCCGCAGGTTCCAGAATTCGTCGGCGGTGTCGGGCACTTCCACGCCCAGCGCCGTCACCATCTCCTCATATCCCGCGCGCCGGCGGGCCACCTCGTCGGCCTGCGCCTCAGCCGCGTTGACCTGTGCCTGCAACGGGCCGACATTCGCCGACGCGCCGCTGATCTGGGCGTTGAGCGAATCACCTTCGGCCTTGGCCAGATTCAGCTGCCGGGTCAGGTCGGCATTCTCGTTCTCCAGCTGATCGATGGTCGCATCGAGCGTCTCGATCTCGGCGGGGCAGTGCCGTAGCCGGACATGATCGGTGTAGGCCCGCACCATCTGCAGGTCGACCAGATCGATGATCCCGAGGTCGGTCGACTCGGAGGCGTACCGCACCTGGATGGCCTCGATGTCACCGAGGATCTTGCGCTTGCGCTGGGCCACCGCGAGCAGTTCACGGGCCTCGACCAGAGGATCGATCTGCTTGAGCGCCTCGGGCAGCCGGGCCAGGCTGTCCGGCTCGTCGAGCATGAACTCGCGAACGAACTGCTCCAGTCCACCAACACTTTTCAGCGACTTGGCCTTGCCCAGTAGCTGCTGCGCGGCGTCCGACGCGCGAATCCCGATCGAGGCATACAGCTGCGCCAGGTACTGCGACTCGACCTTGGTCGTGAACCGCCAGCCATTGTCTTTGAAGACTCCGGTATCGAATCGGCCCGCGGCCCACCGGTTACAGACGTCTTCGATGTCCAGATCGCCGTCGCCGATGACGAACCGGCTCGACGAATCCGAACGTGATTCTCCGGTCAGCCATTTGAGCACCAGTCCCGTGATGGTGCGTCCGGTGTTGCTGGTGTAGGTGACGGCGACGGCGGACCAGGTGGTGCCGTCGCCGCGCAGGTACATCACCTGACTGGTACCGGCGTCGCTGCGCTGGCCCCACGCGCCCCGGACGTACTTGTCGACGGTGCGGCGGCCGGCGCTCGAGCCCGCCGCGGTGTTGTCGCCGGAGGCGTTGAAGTTGCGCCGGTTGAACGGCAGGAAGCCCAGCGAAATCGCATCCAGCAGTGACGATTTACCACTGCCGGACGCGCCGGCGATCAACGATCCACCGGCGCTGAACGGCACGGAATGGTAGCCGTCGAAGACACCCCAGTTGATGATCTGGAGGCGGGACAGGTGGAACTGTTCAGCCATCAGTGTCGGCCCCTCCGCTGGTGAGTTGTTCGAACTGTTGCTGCAACTCGGTGATCACTGAGGCCGTCATCACCGCGGTGATGACGGGGCTCACGGTGTAGCTGTCCTCGTCGTCGCGGCTGCGGCGCAGGATGTCGAGACCGGTCAGGCGGGCGATGGCCGCGTCGATGCGGGCGGTGAAAGTCACCGCGTCGCGGTCGGTTTCGTTGAGTACGCCGGTGAACATGCCGTGCATCTCGTCGCGCGTGATCAGGAAACTCTGGTCGCCGCCGGCGCGCATCATCTGCGCCAGGTGCAGCGCCAGAATCGAGTCGTAGGTGCCCAGCGGTTCACGGCGGAGCAGCTTGATGCCCTTGGCCGACTCATAGCGGGCCTGCTCGATGAAGGCGATGTCGACGCTTTCGGAGATGCGCAGCTGCAGATCGAGTTCGGACAGTCGCACCGACAATTCGTTGCGGTACTCCAGGATCCAGCTGTAGATATCGCGGTCGGATTCGCTGCTGATATAGCGGCGGGTCAGCAGGTGCTGCAGTGCCCAGCAGGCGCGGTCCGGCATGGCGCTGACGTCGCCGTCGAACCGCGGACGACGCTGTCCAGCCACCCGGCTGGCGCCGTCGACCTCAGGGAGCGAGGCGAAATCGATAGGGCTATCGCTCATATTTGGCTCCGCCAAAGCTAGTCATGTAGGGCTCCTGCCACAGCAACAGGCTCGGTGAACATCAGATACGGCACCTCGATCTCGCGGTCCCGACCGTCGAGCGAGCGGAACCGTACCGACATTGTGTTGTCACTCGTGTCGCCTCCGGGCGTCGCGGGTTGCTTGAGGGCCCAGGACCACAACACGATGACGTGACCCAGGTACGCCGAATCGAGCAGCTCCACGGCCTCGGCCAGGGACACCGGGCGGCGCGTGACCGCGGCGTTGAGCATCTCGGACATCGCCGGTGCATCGACCTGGGTGGTCAGCGCGGCGAAGCTGGAGAGGTCGATGTCGCCCTGTGCCGCTTCGGCCGGCTTGGGTGCCGACAGGTCGCCGATCTTGAAGCTCAGCGCACCGATCGAACTGATCGCGTGCCGGGCCAACGGGACTTCGATGTCCAGCCGGGAGTCGGTCAGGGACGACTTCAGTAGCGTGCGGGCCGCACCGATGGCCTCGTTGAGCTGGCGCGCCACACCACGGCTGGACTCCATGGTGCCGAACGCGGTAAACCGCTTCACTCGTTGCGCGCACCGCTGCTGGATACGTTCGACCTCGTCGATCTGGTGGCCGATCAACTCGAAGAACCCGGCCATCACCTTGCGCAACGCCGGGTCCAGCTCGGGGAGCGCCGACGCGACGGTGGCGATATCGGTCTCGAACTCCGCGCGCTGGTCGGGGTCGTTGATCATCCGCAGGAACGCCCGGTGTGAATCGCGGCCCGCCGAATCCCACGCGGCCTGGTAGTCGGCGTACATCTGGCGCTGCCGGTCGCGGTACTCGATGTTGGTGTCGATCGGATCGTCCAGCGCCTGCGTGGCCTGCTCGATCATGGTGCCGTAAAGGCCGATGTCGGTGATCAACCGTTCCATCTGCAGCGCGATGGCGCGGGCCTCGTCGTACATGTCGGTGACGTCGGGCTCGGGGCGCAGTCCGGCTTCCAACTCGTCGAGCTCGCGGTGCAGCGCGGCGATCTCGGCTTCGATGCCGGCGCGGATACGGTCGGGGTCATTCCCGGCGCGGGTGGCGATCTGGCGCATGCGGGATGCGATACCGGCGATCGAGCCGCCGGTGGCGATGCTGTCGCCGCGGCGCATACCGCGGACGAAGTCGAGTGCGCGTCGAGCGTCCTGTGTCAGGTAGCAGACGTTGCGTTCGGCGCCGGCTCGCGTCTCGGCTACTCGATGCACCCAGCCCTGGCTGGCCCACGACTTGATCAGCGCGAGGCCGGACTGACCGAGCTGGTCGTCGGCCTCGCCGAGGGCTGCCAGATCGCGTTCCAGCCGAACCACCAGATCGGTCTCGGCGACCATGCCGTCACTGAGGTGGCGCTCCATCAGGGTGACGTACACCCCGAGGTTGTTGGTGGCCAGCAGCCGGACTGCGCGCGAGCCCTGAACGTCACGGTTGAGTTCGAGCAACTCGGCGGCCGACAGCGCCGCATTCTCTTGCACCCGCAACCCCTGACCAGCCTGACTCTTCGGTGCATTCCACCGCCGGTCCAAGATACTTGGCGAAGTGTCGGTCAGCGTCGGCGGTCGTACCCCGCGCAGACCCGAATGGCGATCACAGCTATTGCCGGGGACGTCCCGACCCAGATTTCGTCTCAGTATGTGGACACCGGTTGGCGGTCGTACCGCCCGCTGTGACGCGCGAGGGCAGCAACCGCTCCCGGGTCCCGATCGCGCCCATTGCTGATTTGCTCGGATGAGGAATTGGGGCGTCCCGATTGAGTTCACCAAACGCGGCCGACGCTTGTGAGACGTCGGTCACGATCCCTGTGGATTGTGTGATGAGTCACGGCAAAAAAACGCGTCTGAGCATTACTAATTGTCATATGTCAAGTTGGCTGGCACCCGTCCCCGGGGGCTTGCTGAGCGGTTGCCCGGCCGCACTAAATGGGTTTGCCGACTGGCCATTTGCCCGGAAGGTTAGCGGGCCTATGAACGTAGGTTTACCGGCTAATACGCAAACTGGCTTTGCGTGGGCTGTGGGGCTCGTGCCGTCGCTATCGATTCGTTACGAGTTCGTCAAAAGCTCTGGATTAACTGAGTTACTCGTCGGTAAATTACCGGCCAGTAAGCACACACATTGAGGAGTCTGTTCATGCACGATGCGGTTCGTCGCCATACCAAGGCGGGTATCTGTGCAGCGACAGCGGCGGCCATTGTGGCCAGCCCGCTGTTGCCGTCAGTGCCCGCCGCCGCACATCTTCCGGCGTTGCCATCGGTCAGCAGCGCCGCTGTGCAGTTGACTGCGGCGTACAACCCGCTGCAGCCCTGGTTGGACGTGTTCAACACGGCTTCGGCGAATGTGCAGAAGATCGGCAGCAGCTTCGGTGCGGCGCCGGCCGTCCTGCTCCAACAAATCCTGGCCAACCAGGTAAGCCATCTCGGTGCGATCTTGCGGAATCCCGGAAGCATCGGGGCCGTGCTCGGCCAGGTGGTGAACAACGTGCAGTCCGTAGTGCAAGCCGCCACGCTGCTGAACACCGACTACAACACCGGTCAGGCCTTCGGATCGCTCGATGGCTGGCACTACATGGCGCTCAACATCATGCCGAAGTTGCTCCCGACGGAGAACGACCCGCGTGCGACGCAGGTGATCACCCAGGTCCTCAACGTTCTTGCCTCGCCGCTCAGTGGTGTCCTGATCGGGTTGGCGGGTCCGGCAATCAGTCCGGTTGTGGCACTTGTCAATACCCTCACCGCAGCTGGCGCGGCGCTGTCAACGGGTGACGCAATGGCCGCACTGCAGCACCTGATCAACATTCCGGCGAATGTGGTCGGCGGTTTCCTCAACGGCGCCAACCTCAACCTCGGCGCGCTGGTGCCACTGATCAACGGCTCCGGACTCCTGACCCACGAGACGACCCTGCACGATCTGAGCATTCAGTTCGGCGGGCTGCTGACTGCCGGCGTCACCGGGGTGGACCCCGTCACCGGTGCCGCCAATAACATCGGCGGTTCGATCCTCAACTCGCTCGGTCAGGTCGTCACCACCGGCGTCATGGGTTTCCCTCTCGACCTGCCGATCGACGGCCAAGGCGTCGGGCCGATCGGTGCGCTGATGTCGCTCGGTCAATTGCTGGCCAAGGCCATCGGCTGGAGTGGCACCGGGAATCCGCTGAACCCGGCTGCGGCGACTCCGGCTGCCGCTACCCAGGTGTCGGTGACCAAAGCCGCCGCAGACAACTCGATCACCTCGATCCCGCAGCCCGCATTGGCGGTGACGCCGGTGAAGGCCACTGCTCCGGCCACCCCGGCGACGCCGGCCACTCCGGCGACCCCTGCCAGCTCGGAGACACCGGCTACTCCCGCGACGCCTGCCGCGCCGGCCTCCCCGGCGACCCCGACGAAGGCCGACAACCAGAAATCGGACGCCACCAAGCCGGACGCCACCAAGCCGGACACCACCAAGCCGGACGCCACCAAGCCGGACGCCACCAAGCCGGACACCACCAAGTCGGACACCACAAAGCCGGACACCACCAAGTCGGAGACGACGAAGTCCGACACGACCAAGTCGGACGCCACCAAGTCGGACACGAAGACGTCCGAGACCAAGTCCGAGTCGACGAAGCCGAGCAAGCAGAAGTCGGAGAAGCCCAAGCCTGTGAAGCAGTCTGCTCCGGCGAAATCCGCTGCAAGCCAGGGTAGTTCGGGCCATAGTGCCGACTCGAGCACCTCGGGTGGTTCGAGCAAGTAGTCAGCCGTCGGTGGGTCGCCTCCTCGGGGCGGCCCACCGACTTCCGGCGGCAACACGCGCCGTTGATCACCGAGGACCTTGTCCACCCAGAAAGGGAGTCACTTCATGCATGTTGCGGTCCGTCGCCACACCAAGGCGGGTATCTGCGCAGCGGCCACGGCGGCCGTCGTCGCCGCCCCGCTGCTGCAGTCGGCGCCTGTTGCCGCGCATCTTCCCGCGTTGCCGTCGGTCAGCAGCGCCGCTGTGCAGCTGACTGCGGCGTACAACCCGCTGCAGCCCTGGCTCGACGCGTTCAACACCGCGTCGCAGAATGCGCAGCAAATCGGTGCGGCCGTCTCCGCGGCGCCGGCTGTGCTGCTGCAGCAGTTCCTGGCGAATCAGATCAGCCACGTTGGCGCCATCCTGCAGAACCCAGGCAACATCGGCGAGGTGCTCGGCCAGATCGGGCACAACGTCCAGTCGGCGATCACCGCTGCCACGTTGCTGGGCACCGATCCTGGGACCAACTCACAGTCCGTCGATTCGAACGACGGTTTCCACTTCATCCTCCTGCAGATGATTCCGAAGATGCTTCCGACTGCCTCGGACCCAACTGCCAACCGCGTGGTGCAGGAAGTGTTCAACTTCCTGGCCTCGCCGCTCAGTGGAGTTCTGATCGGGCTGGCAGGACCCGCGATCAGCCCGGTGGTGGCACTGGCAAACAGCCTCACCAGCATCGGCGCTTCGTTGTCGCAAGGCGACGCGGCGAAAGCTCTGCAGACCGCCATCAACATCCCGGCCGCCATGGTCAACGGCTTCCTCAATGGCGCCAATCTCAACCTCGACGTGGTGGGGCAGCTGATCAACAAGACGATCCCGCTCAACGACAATGCCGTCATCAAGTCGCTCAATATCCAGTTCGGCGGCTTGCTCACCGCCGGTTCGACCGGGTGGGACCAGAAGGGCCTTGGCGGATCGATCTTGAACTCGCTCGGGCAGACCGTCTACGCCGACATCATCGGGACGGACCTGCAGATCGACGGTCTGGGCATCGGGCCCATCGGCGCCATGGTGTCGCTGGGCCGCATCCTGGCCAAGGCCATCGGCTGGAGTGGCACCGGGAATCCGCTGAACCCGGCTGCTGCGACTTCGGCTGCCGCTACCCAGGTGTCGGTGACCAAAGCCGCCGCAGACAACTCGATCACCTCGATCCCGCAGCCCGCACTGGCGGTGACGCCGGTGAAGGCGACCACTTCCGAGACCGCGGAGACACCCCTGAAGCCGACCGCTCCGGCCAAGTCCGAGGCGGCCGCGACCCCGGCGACGCCCGCCACGCCCGCCACGCCGGCTACCCCGGCGACCCCGGCCAGCTCGGAGACACCGGCCACCCCGGCTACTCCCGCAACGCCTGCCACGCCGGCGACCCCGACGAAGGCCGACAACCAGAAGCCGGACACCACGAAGCCGGAGACGACGAAGCCGGAGACGACGAAGCCGGACACGACCAAATCTGGCACTACCAAGTCGGAGACGAAGACGTCCGAGGCCAAGACTGACACGACCAAGTCCGAGTCGACGAAGCCGAGCACGCAGAAGTCGGAGAAGCCCAAGCCCGTGAAGCCGGCTGCTCCGGCGAAATCCGCTGCAAGCCAAGGTGGTTCGGCCCACGGCAGCGCTGACTAGCGTCAGCCAGCAGCTCGCCGAGACTACGGTTTCCCGCGCGCCGACGATGTCGCGCGAGAGACCGTAGTTTCGGCGTTACAGCAGTACGTACCTGGCGCGGTGATGCAGCCGGAACCCCATCGACTCGGCCAGTGCCAAGGCCGCCGCATTGTCGTCGGGCACCCGAACGTAGGCGTGCGTCGCACCGCGGGACGACGCCCACGCCAGCATCTCCGCGCACACCTTCCGGCCCAGCCCGCGTCGGCGTTCCGCCTCGAGGACTGCGACGTCCGACAACCCGGCCCACACCCTGCCGTCGGGCGCCGTGGTCACGGCGACCCGCCCGACGGCCGCATCGGCCACTGTGGCGAATGCCACTTCTCCGTCGACGACGGCGCTGAGCGCCCCGACGTGCGCGTCCTGTCCGTAGATCGCCAGCCACCGATCATCAGGGTGTGGTGGCATCGCGACATCCGAACCACCCGACAATTCGACGGTCAGCATCCGGTTCGGCTCGACACCTTCTGCCCGGACGGGCAGTAGCCGCTCCGGCAGCGCCACCCACGGCTGCAGGCCGCGGGTGCCATACCAGTCGGCGATCGCCGAAAGGGCGGTCAGATCCGATGAAAAGAGCAGCGGCACAGCCGAATTGGTCCGTTTGGTCGAGCCTCCGGCGCGCAGCAGCCAGCCGTCGACCCATTGGTGCTCGGTGCCCGGCCAGGCCAGCGCGGCGGCGTGCTCGACCGTGCGAATCTCCGAATTGCGCACCGGGGCGTGCGACAGCTCGCGAACCGACATCACGTCGGCGGGCCTGACCTCGACGCGCTCACCGGATTTGGTGCGCACCACCACGAGTGGGGTGAGTGCCTCGATGTGACCGACGACGTCGGTGAAGGCCTCTGCTTCGGAGTCCGCAAGCCGGTAACGGAGCGAGACGCGGCGACCGACGCGCCCGCCGACGGGCATCAGTGCCCGAACGGGTCGTCGACCTCACCCGGCATCCAGCTCAGCCCGGGCACGCCCCACTTGTTCGACTTGACCATCCGCTTGGCGGCCCGTGCATTGCGGCCGATCAGGCAGTCGAGGTACAGGAAGCCGTCGAGGTGTCCGGTCTCGTGCTGCAGCATGCGGGCGAACAGGCCGGTGCCCTCCAACTCGACGGGTTTGCCGTCGGCGTCCAGGCCGGTGACCTTGGCCCACGTGGCGCGCCCCGTCGGGAACGACTCGCCGGGGACCGACAGGCAGCCCTCGTCGTCGTGGTCGGGGTCGGGCATGGTCTCGGGGATTTCCGAGGTCTCCAGTACCGGATTGATCACGACGCCGCGGCGGCGCGCGGTCTGGCCGCGGTCGTCGGCGCAGTCGTAGACGAACAGCCGCAGCCCGACGCCGATCTGGTTGGCGGCCAGGCCCACGCCGTTGGCCTTGTCCATCGTCTCGTACATGTCATCGATGAGCTCGGCGAGATCGGAAGGGAGGGATCCGTCGGTGCCGACGGCCACCGGAGTGGTCGCGGTGTGCAGAACAGGGTCACCGACGATGCAGATTGGACGTACAGCCATGACGAGCAATCTTAGTGATCCGACTCGCGGGTAACGATCACGGCTCAATACCGTTCGCCGTGGTTGAATGTTGCCGAATCACATGGTGTGTCCCAGATCTGTTGTGACGCACGAAACACAGCGGGCATGTACCGAGATCAGAGAAAGGGTCCAGGGGCGAAATGGACGGCGCTATTGCGCGTACTGAGCGATCCGGGGACGACTCTGAGCTCGCCGACGGGTTGACCCGCCGCGAACACGACATTCTTGGTTTCGAACGTCAGTGGTGGAAGTTCGCGGGTTCCAAAGAGGACGCCATCAAGGAACTGTTCTCGATGTCGGCCACCCGGTACTACCAGGTGCTCAACGCGCTGGTCGACCGACCTGAGGCGCTCGCGGCAGACCCCATGCTGGTCAAGCGGCTGCGCCGGCAGCGGGCCAGCCGGCAGAAGGCCAAGGCCGCGCGTCGTCTCGGTTTCGAAATCACCTAGCTTTTCTGCCCTGAGGGTTCGCCTCGATAAGGTGGGGAGCAATGAATCAGCGAGAGTCTTCCGGACTACCCCTGCGCGCCATGGTCATGGTGCTGCTGTTCCTCGGTGTTGTGTTCCTGCTCGTGGCGTTCCAGTCGCTGAGTTCGGACAGCAGCTCCGAGTCGAGCTCGTCGAGCAGCTCCACCAGCGCCACCTCTGCCGCGGCCAGCACGACGTCGACGCCGCCGGCGCCCGCCAAGGCCGACGTCAAGGTCTTCAACATCTCCGAGGTTGCCGGCGCGGCGAAGACCGTTGCTGACAAGCTGCACGACCAGCAGTGGAACGTGACCGAGACCGACAACCTCACCGTGGACGCGCCGCCGCCGGCTACGACCGTGTATTTCGGTGATGCGGCAGGGGAGAAGGAAGCCGCCGAGGCGGTCGGCAAAGTCCTCGATGCACCGGTCGAACCGCGCATCCCCGCGCTGAATGACAAGGGACCGGGCGTGATCGTTCTGGTGACCGGTTAGGCTCTCGGGCATGCCGATCTCAGCCCCGATTCGCTTCCTCGCCGCCGCTGCGGTCATCGCCCCCGTCGTGGCCGCATGCGCTCCTCCCGGACAGGTTGCCACCTCCCAGCCCGGCACCACGCCGGCCATCTGGACCGGTGTCGAGCACGCGCCGCAGGGGCAAGGTGAAAAGGCCGCCCCGCAGGCCGCCCCGATCGGCGAGAAGCTGGTCGCCGAGCTGAAGACCCCCGAGGGCGCGACGGTCGCTACCGCCGAGTTCCTGTTCAACGGCGGCTTTGCCACCCTGACGGTCAAGACGACCGAGGGCGGCGTGCTGGCTCCCGGCTTCCACGGCCTGCACATCCACTCGACCGGCAAGTGCGAGGGCGACTTCCAGTCCGCCGGTGGCCACCTCCAGGTGCCCGGCCACACCGCGCACCCGATGAGCGGCGACCTGGCTTCGCTGCAGGTACGGGGCGACGGCCAAGGGCAGCTGGTGACCACCACCGACGCCTTCACTGCCGAGCAGCTCCTCGCGGGCAACAAGACCGCGCTGATCATCCACGAGAAGGCCGACAACTTCGGCAACATCCCGGCCGACCGGTACCAGCAGATCCAGGGCGCCGCCCCGGGTGCGGACGAGGCCTCGTTGAACACCGGTGACTCCGGTAAGCGCGTGGCCTGCGGTGTCATCTCTGCCGGGTAGGGCGGACAGCCACACCCCACCGCGGATCGACTTCGCGGGGTCGCCACGACCGACCCTCGGCGTCGAATGGGAATTCGCCCTCGTCGATGCCCGCACGCGCGACCTCAGCAATGAGGCCGCCGCGGTCATCGCCGAGATCGGCGAAACACCGCACGTACACAAGGAGTTGCTGCGGAACACCGTTGAGGTGGTCAGCGGCGTGTGCGACAACGTCGGTGAGGCCATGGACGACCTGCGGTCCACACTCAGTCCGGTACGCCGGATCGTGCGGGAGCGCGGCATGGAACTGTTCTGCGCCGGGACACACCCGTTTGCGGAATGGGAGAGTCAGCAGCTCACCGAGGGCCAGCGCTACGCCGAGCTGATCAAGCGCACGCAGTGGTGGGGACGGCAGATGCTGATCTGGGGCGTGCACGTGCATGTCGGGATCTCGTCGGCGCACAAGGTGATGCCGATCATCACGTCGCTGCTCAACCACTACCCGCATCTGCTGGCACTGTCGGCGTCGTCGCCCTACTGGGACGGCGAGGACACCGGTTACGCCAGCAACCGGGCCATGATGTTCCAGCAGCTGCCGACGGCGGGCCTGCCGTTCCACTTCCAGAAGTGGTCGCACTTCGAGCGCTTCGTCTACGACCAGCGCAAGACCGGCATCATCGACCACATGAACGAAATCCGTTGGGATATCCGGCCGTCGCCGCATCTTGGCACGATCGAGGTCCGGATTTTCGACGGCGTGTCCAACATCGCAGAGCTCGGTGCGCTGGTCGCGCTGACGCACTGCCTGATCGTCGATCTGGACCGCAGGCTGGACGCCGGCGAGCAGCTGCCGACCATGCCGCCCTGGCATGTGCAGGAAAACAAGTGGCGCGCAGCGCGTTACGGGCTGGACGCCGAGATCATCCTGGATGCCGACAGCAACGAACGACTGGTCACCGATGATCTGGAAGAACTGCTGAATCGGTTGGAACCCGTTGCGGCATCGCTGAATTGCGCTGACGAGCTGGCGCGCGTCGAGGACATCTACACGCTGGGCGGGTCGTATCAGCGTCAGCGCCGGGTTGCCGAGGAGACCGACGGAGACCTGCTGGAAGTCGTCGATGCGTTGGTGGCGGAGCTGGAGTTGTAGCCGTGACCATCACGCCGATGTTCCCGCTGGAATCCACGCTGCTGCCCGGTGACCAATTACCGCTGCGCATCTTCGAGCCGCGGTACGGCGAACTGGTGCGGGACTGTATGGCCGCCGCGGACCAGGTGTTCGGCGTGGTGCTGATCTCGGCCGGCCGCGAGGTCGGCGGGGGTGAGGCCCGGTGCTCGGTCGGGGCGCTGGCGCGCATCGACCGGTGCCAGCCACAGGGGGCCGGGCAGTACATGCTGAACTGCAGCGTGACGGACCGCATCCGAATCGTGCAGTGGCACAACGATGAGCCGTATCCGCGGGCCGAGATCGAGACGTGGCCCGACGAGCCCGGGCCGGTGGTACCTGAATCGTCGATCGTGGCGGTCGAGGACCGGATCATCGCGCTGTTCCAGCGCATCGCGTCGGCACAGGGCGCGCGCCTGCGTGATCGCGACTCGATCCTGGCCAGGACCGTCAAACCTGCTGTGGGACAACGGCTGTACGCGCTGGCCTCACTGCTGCCGATCGGCCAGGCCGACAAGTATTCGGTGCTGGCCGCCCCGAACGCCGCGGCCCGGCTGGAGGCGCTGGACGAAGCGGTCGAGAGCATCACGGCCATGGTGGAGTTCCAGCTGTCGGAGGACTAGCGGGTCCGGCCATTCCGCGCAGCGAGGGGAGTGCGGCACCGCTTATGCTGGACACAGTTTCTTGTGTTAAGGGGGCGGGCTGATGACGGGTTGGCAGGGGAGCGGTAGGTCGTCCGACGAAGAAGAGACGGCGATTCACCAGACCAGGCCTCCGGCCGCGCCGGGCTGGCCGCAGCAGACGCCGCCGCCTTTGAGCCAGCCGCCGGCGGGTCAGACCCAGACACCGGCGTGGGGCCAACCGGCCGCGCCGCAGACCGGGGGCTGGGGCCAGCCGCCGAGCGCTCCGGGCACGCCCCCGATGGGCTGGCCGGGGGCGCCAGCGGCACCGGGCGGCTACGGCGCCCAGCCGTTCGTCACCCCGCCGAAGAAGAGCAAGGTGCCGCTGATCATCGCGGCCATCGTGGTGGTGCTCGTCGTCCTGGGCGGCGGCATCTACTACGTGTACGACTCGTTCGGCTCTGGCGGCAGCAGCCGCTCGAGTTCGGCCAGCGAGGTCGTCAAGGGCTACCTGGAAGCGCTGTCGAATGGTGACGCCGACACGGCACTGTCGTTCAGCGGTGACCAGCCCGCCTCGAAGGAATTCCTCTCCAGCGACGTGCTGAAGAAGCAGATCGCCGAATGGCCGATCAGCGACATCCGCATCCTGAACGAAGACAAGACCATGGCGTCGATCGGGCGCGCCGACGTGCATGTGGCGGCCAAGTTCGGCGACAAGAACTCCGACGCCACGATCAATGTGAAGAAGGACGGCGACAAGTGGCAGCTGGCCCACGCCGCCGTCAAGCTCGATCTGTCGTCGCTCAGCAGCTCCGACAACGCCGCGCGTAAGACGATGACGGTGTTCGGCAAGGAGATCAGTGAGGAGTCGGCGATCTACGTTTTCCCGGGCTTCCTGGAACTCGGCAGCACCAGTCCGTACGTGTCGGTCACCAACAGCAAGCCGTTGCTGCTCGACGCCATCGAAGGATATTCGGCCAGCTCCTACCTGCAGCCGAAGTTTGCGCTCAACGACGACGGCACCAAGACCATCGCCAAGCTGCTCAGCGCGGCGTACGGCAGCTGCTCGGCGTCGCGCTCTCTGGTGCCGCCGTCACCCTGCCCGGTGAAGATCAGCGACGGAGAACTGGTCGACGGCACCGTCACGTGGGGCCAGCCCGACATGAGCGCCGTCAAGATCGGCGATCTGGACGAATACCGCATGGAAGTACGCATTTCCGGCGAGGTGCACTACGACGTGAGCGGACAGGGGCGCAGCGGTGGGACCAAGCGGGGTACGTTGACCTCGTACGTCACCGGCACCACCGCCGACGTCAGCGGCCAACAGGTGAAGATCAAGTTCAGCTGAGCTCGGCGTCGACGAACTCGCTACCGATGTCCGGCACGTCGCTGGTGACCTCTGGCTTGTAGCGGGCGGTGACCTCGGCGGAGGTCTCGACCCTGGCGTGCCAACCGTGGCGGGTCAGCCACTCGGCGACATCCTCTCGCGGTTCTATGTAGAACAGCTCGGACACATCGGTCATCGGCTGACCGGCCTTGGCGGCTTCCTCGCGGATCGCATCCATCCGGGCTTTGCGGATCCGCTGGTTCTCGTCGCTGAAATAGTCCGCGCCGAAACCTTCCACCGCGACCCGACTGCCCGGCGTGCTGAGCTCGTGCAGTCGCTCGAACAAGAGGTCCTGTGCTTCCGCCGGTAGATACGGCAGCAGACCTTCGGCCAGCCACGCGGTCGGACGGGTGGCGTCAAAGCCCGCCTGTCGCAAGGCTTCCGGCCAGTCCCGGCGGAGGTCGATCGGGACGGCGACCTGCCGGGCGACCGGTTGGGCGCCGTGGGCGGCCAGCGTCTCCTCTTTGAACGCCAACACCTTCGGCTGATCGATCTCGAAAACCACGGTGCCGTCCGGCCAGGCCAGGCGCCAGGCGTGCGCATCCAGCCCCGCGGCCAGGATCACCACCTGACGAATGCCCGCGGCGCCGGCCGATGCGAAGAACTCGTCGAACCACTTGGTGCGGGCTGCGGCATACGCCCACACCATGCGAATCCGTTCGGCCTGCGCCGAACCGGCATCAGCGCCGGAGAACGGTGATGACCAGCCGGACGCGGTGGCGGCGTCGATGAACAACTGCGCGTAGGGGTCGTCGAATAGCGGGTGCTCCGAAGCGGATTCGGCGGCCCGGGCCATGGCCACGCCGAGGGCGGTGGCGCCCACACTCTCTGTGATGTCCCAGGAGTCGTCGTCAGTTCGCGCCATGGTCGTCCAATTCGTCGCGGATCAACAGGTCGTCGCGGAAACTCTGCTCACGATAGGCCAGCTGGCCCACCCGATTCGCCACAACCGGAGCCGTGATCAGAGTGAACATTCCGGCCAGGATCAGCATGCCGACGTCGGCGTGGCCGCGCAGCCGCAGCCCGGCGCCGGTGAGCACCAACAGCAGCCCCAGCACCTGCGGCTTGCTGGCGGCCTGCAACCGCGACAACGTGTCGGGGAAACGCACCACACCGATGGCCGCGGTCAGTGCGAGCGCCGAACCACCGAGCACCAAAGCGCCTGAGACAGCGTCGAAGAAGTTCATCGTGGCGGCTCTGTTCCGGTTTCGGTATCGGTGTCGCGGACGCGGAACCGGGCGACACTGACGGAGCCGACGAAGGTGATCAGCGCCAGCGCCGTCAAGCTGTAGGTCGCCGTGGTGTCGAGGCTGTAGGCCGCCCAGGTGCCGATGCCGCACATGGTGACGGCGACGAAGGTGTCCAGTGCGACCAGCCGGTCCAGGGTGCCGGGACCGGCCAGCAGCCGGAACATCGTGATGGCCGCGGCCGCGACGAGCATCACCGCAGCAATGGTCCAGAGGGTGTTCATGCGGGGTCCGCTTCCAAAGGCTGCCAATGGGATTCACGTTCGAATGAGGCGATCATCAAGCGCTCCACTTCGGCGATCTGGCGGTGGAACTGCTGCACCGCCCGCTCGGATCCGACATCGAGGACGTGGACGTAGATCATCCGGCGAGCCTGGTCGATCTCGAGCACGATCGAACCGGGGATGAGGTTGATGACGTTGACCGCCAATGCCAGCACCAGATCCGACTTGAGGGCGAGCCGGGCCCGCAACACCGCGGTCAGCGGTGGGGGGCCGGGTCTGATCGCCAGCCAGGCCAGCTGCACCGAGGACAGCACCAGGTAGTAGGCGACCTTGAGTGTCAATTGCGCGAGGGAGAGCGGGTGGAGCCGGCCCGCGACGGGCACCTGCGGCAGCGGCAACAGCACAGTGATCAGCAGAGCCACGGCGAGACCGCCGACGATGTTGGCGGCGGAGATGTTGCCCCACAACAGGACCCACACGGCCGTCAGCCAGACCAGGATGCCGATACGCGGTAACCACTGCCTCATGGCGTCAACACCGCCGAGATGTACTGGCCGCGGTCGGTCACCTGGTCGGCGGCCCGCTCCGCGAACCCGAAGATGGGCCCGGCGAACACCGTGAGGGCGAGACCCACCCCGATGAGAACCGCGGTCGGGGCCAGCATGCTGACGGGCATCCGGCCGACGTCCGGCCGGTCGTCGACGGCCACGTCTGCGACCGGTTCCAAGAGGCCAGCCGGGGCCGCCGCGGAGAGCATGCCCTCGGGGGCGTCGGCGCGGGCCCGCCAGAACGCGAGCGTCCACACCCGCGCCATCACATACAGCGTCAGCAGGCTGGTGATCACCGAGCCGGCGACTAGCGCCCAAGCCAGGACCGATGCGCTCGTCGCGCCCGCCTGCAGCAATGCCACTTTGCCGATGAACCCCGAGAACGGCGGAATGCCACCGAGATTCAGTGCCGGGATGATGAACACGAACGCCAGCAGCGGGCTGGCCCCGGCGAGCCCGCCGAGGCGTTGCAGCGTCGATGCGCCGGCCTGCCGCTCGATCAGCCCGACCACCAGGAACAGCGTGGTCTGCACGACGATGTGGTGGGCGACGTAGTAGATGGCGCCGGCCATGCCGATGCGGTTGGACACCGCGATGCCGAACACCAGGTAACCGATATGGCTGACCAGCGTGAAGGACAACAGCCGCTTGATGTCACTCTGGGCCATGGCGCCGAAGATGCCGATCAACATGGTCAACAACGCCGCGACCATGAGTACGCCGTCCAGTGAGCCACCGGGGAACAGCAGGGTGTGGGCCCGGATGATCGCGTACACACCGACTTTGGTGAGCAGGCCGGCGAACACCGCGGTGACCGGTGCGGGGGCCGTGGGGTAGGAGTCGGGCAGCCATGCCGAGAGCGGGAACACCGCCGCCTTGATGCCGAATGCCACCAGCAGCACCGCGAACAGCGCCGCGCGCGTGCCGGGCGTGATGCCGTCGAGCCGGTTCGCCAGCTCGGCCAGGTTCAGGGTGCCGGTGGCCGCGTAGATCAGCGCGATGCCGATCAGGAAGATCACCGACGACACCATGGAGACCATGACGTAGCCGATGCCGGCCCGCACCCTTTCCTCGCTGGCGCCGACTGTCAGCAGCACGAAGCTGGCGGCCAGTAGCACTTCGAAGCCGACGAACAGGTTGAACAGATCGCCGGCGAGGAACGCGATGCAGACGCCCGCCGACAGGACCAGGTAGGTCGGCAGGAAGATCGACACCGGCTGCTCGTCACCGCCGTCGCGGATACCCTGCCCGACGGCGTACCAGACCACCGCCAGCAGCACGATCGCGGACACCACCAGCATGAGGGCCGAAAGCCGGTCCACGACAAGGACGATTCCGAGGGGCCCCATCCCGGGTTCGGTCTGGCCCCAGCCGCCGACGTGGACCGCGACGGTGCCGCTGTGGTCGACGACGTAGACCAGGGCCGCGCAGACCGCCGTCGTCGCGGCGAGCGCCACGAGTGCCACGAGCTGCTGCAGCCGCGGCCGGCGCCCCGCCAACAACGTCGCGGCGGCGCCGAGAATCGGGATGAGGACGGGCAGCGGCGCCAGCACCGCGCCGGTCGTCACGTCTGGTCCGTTTCGGTTGGCAACGCGTCGAGTTCGGCTGGTGCGTCGGCATCGGCGACGACGGACGGTGCGGCGCGGTCCTCCTCGACCGCGGGGGCGTCGGTGGTCGACAACTGCACCACGCGGCTGTCCTCGGGATCGTCGCCCACCTCTTCGACCGTGGTCAGGCGGTAGGCCCGATAGTTCAGCGCCAGCACGAACGCGGCGACGCCCATGGTGATGACGATGGAGGTCAGGACCATGCCCTGGGCCAGCGGATCGGCGGTCCCGGTCTGACCCTGACTGGTGCGGCCGCGTACCGGCGGATTGCCGGAGTCTCCGCCCATCACCAGGATCAGCAGGTTCACCGCGTTGCCGATCAGCAACAGGCCCAGCAACATCCGGGTCAGGTTGCGCTCGAGGAGCAGGTACACGCCGGTGCTCGTGAGCCCGCCGATGAGAACGAGGGGTACGAGATAGGTCGTCATCGGGTGGCCGCCTCACGGGGTGCGTACAACTCTTCGTCGACCTTGGCGCCCAGGCTGCGCAGGATGTCCAGCACCAGGCCCACGACGATGAGGTACACGCCGAGATCGAAGAACAGCGTCGTCACCACCTTCACCGAACCCAGCAGGGGCAGCGTGAATTTCACGACTGCGCTGGACAGCACCGGAGCGCCCAGCAGCAGCGAGGCCGTCGCCGTCCCGGCGGACAGGGTGAGCCCGGCGCCCAGAATCTTCCCGGCGTCCAGCGGCAGCGTCTCGCCCAGTTCGTAGCGGCCGCCGGCCAGATACCGCAGCACCAACGCCAGGCCGGCGGTCAGGCCGCCGGCGAAACCGCCGCCCGGAGTGTTGTGCCCGGCGAAGAAGAAGTACACCGACAGCACCATGATGAGCGGGAAGATCATGCGCGTCGCGACCTCGAGCACCAGCGAGCGGTGCCGTGGATCGCGCAGGTCGCTGCCCCGTAGCCAGGTGATGTAGGGCGTCGGCCGGTGGTCCTTCGGTACCCGGGGCGCCGAGCCGAAACGCCTGTGCCGGAACACCATTGACGCTACGCCGGTCGCGGCGACCAGCAGCACCGAGATCTCGCCGAGGGTGTCCCAGGCCCGGATGTCCACCAGCAACACGTTGACGGTGTTGGCGCCGTGCCCGCGGTAGTAGGCCGCGTCGGGCAGCAGTTCGGCCAGCGGCCGGGTGCCCCGGGCGGCCATGGCATAGACGGCCAGCGCGGTGACCGACGAGCCGACGGCGATGGCCAGCAGGGCGCGAGGGAGCCGGTGCCGCTTCATGTAGGTCGCGTCGGATTCGGCGGGCAGGGTGCGCAACACCAGCAGGAAGACCACCAAAGTCAGCGTCTCGACCAGGAATTGGGTGAGGGCCAGGTCCGGCGCTCCGTAGAAGACGTAGAGCGTGCCGCAGCCGTAGCCGGTGACACCGACCACCAGCACCGCCGCCAGCCGGTTGCGCATCACCGTCGCGCTGATGGCCGCCGCCAGCACGATCAGGCCCACGACCACCTGGAGCGGCGAGTTCCACCACCGCAGTTCGGGCTGGTCGCGCTCGCCCAGCAGCAGTACCGCGATGGGCAGCACGGCGAGGGTGGACAGGATCATGGACTGCGTCGTCGGAATCGATCCGCGCTGGGTGAATGCCGTCAGCCGCACGGCGAACCGGTCCGCGCCGCGGATCGCCGCGTCGTACATTCGGTCGGCGTTGCCGAGCGGCAGATAGGGCAGCCGGAAGCGTTCGAGCCGGTGCCGCAAGCCGAATGCCGCCGCGCCGGAAGCGAGGACCACGGCCGACAACACCAGCGGCAGGTTGACGCCGTGCCACAGGGCCAGGTGGTAGCCGGCGCTGCCCGGCATGGTCGCGGTGTAGTCCGCGATGGCATGGTCCAGCGCGTTCGGCAGCAGCCCGAACCCGAGACCCGCGGCGGCCAGGACGCCCGGCGGGAGCAGGAAACCGAGGCTGGGACGGTGCATCTCGGCGACGCGAACGGTCGGCTCTTCCTTGCCCTTTCGCGCGAATGCCCCATGCAAGAACCGCAGGCTGTAGATCGTCGTGAACACCGAACCGAAAGCCACGGTCGCCAGCACAAAGGGGGCGGATGCGCCCAACGTCGGGCTGTGCCACAAGGTTTCGAAGTCCGCTTCCTTCGCGACGAAGCCGAAGAACGGTGGCAGACCGGCCATGCTGGCGGCAGCAGCGACGGCGATGCCCAACAGCACGGGGCTGCGGCGGCCGAGCCAGGCCAGTTTCCGGATGTCGCGGGTGCCGGTCGCGTGGTCGATGATCCCGACCACCATGAACAGCGCGGCCTTGAACATGGCATGCGCGCACAGCATGGCCAGGCCGGCCAACATCAGGTCGCCGCCGCCGGCGCCGACCAGCACGGTGATCAGCCCGAGCTGGCTCACCGTGCCGAAGGCCAGGATCAGCTTGAGGTCGTACTCGCGGACGGCGCGCCAACCGGCCAGCACCAGCGTCGCCAGCCCCAGCGCCACGACCGTCGGCCGCCACGGCTGGTGATCGGCGAAGCCGGGTGTCATGCGGGCGATCAGATACACCCCGGCTTTCACCATGGCCGCGGCGTGGAGGTAGGCGCTGACCGGTGTCGGCGCCGCCATGGCGCCCGGCAACCAGAAATGCATGGGCACGATGGCCGATTTGGACAGTGCGCCGATCAGCACCAGTACGACCGCCACCGATGAGGTGGTGCCGGTCGGCGCGCCGGCGACGAGGTCGGACAGCCGGTAGGTGCCGGCGAGCGTGCCCAGCATGATGATGCCGGTCAGCATGGCCAGCCCGCCGAAAGTGGTGACCAGCAGCGCCTGGGTCGCGGCGCGCCGGCTGGCGGCGCGCTCGGCGTAGTGGCCGACCAGCAGGAACGACAGGACGGTCGTCAGCTCCCAGAACAGGTACAGCAGGAGCGTGTTGTCACTGCAGACCAGTCCGAACATGGCGCCGGAGAACGCGACCAGTTCGGCGGCGAAGCTGGGCAGCCGGTTCTCGGTGTGGCCATCGGCGTGGTCGAAATAATTCGCGCAGTACAGCAGCACCAGGGTGCCGACGCCCAGGACCAGCACCGACATGATCGCCGCCAGGGAATCCAGTCGCAGCGTGATGTCCATGGACAGTTGGGGCACCCAGTCGATGTGCAGGGTCTGCGCGCCCGTGCCGGGCCAGTTCAGGGCCAACCAGATCAATGAGCCGGCGGGTGCCAGCGCAAGCGGATAGAACGCCCGCCGTCCCCAGTGTCGTACCAACAACGGAGCGAGCACGGTGGCGATCGCGTGCACGTACAGAACGGTGAGCATGGGCCTCCGGCAGGTGTCGGGGACGGTCCGTTGGGGCGAGCGTAGCGACGGGGGAGGGTTCGGCCAGCTTACGGGGCGGCTGTGACTGCCGTGGTCTGGCGGTTCTCGCAGGCCACAGGCCCGCTACCGGGCGCCCACCGCACCGACTCCTACACTTTCCACTTATGGTGACGAACGCGACGGGACGCCGATGAACCTGCCGGGAATCGGATCGGTGTCGTTGTCGGGCTTCGCCCACCCCTGGTTGTTGTTGACCGCGCTGCTGCCCATCGCCCTGGTGGCGGTGTATCTGGCGGCGCAGCGCAACCGCGCCAGCCGGCTGCGCAGCTATGCCGGCGACCAACCGCGGACCGATGTCGTACCGCTGCAGCCGTCGCGCTGGCGGCACATACCCATGGTGTTCTCGGTGGCCGCGCTGCTGTCCCTGACCGTCGCGCTGGCCGCGCCCACCCACGAGATCAAGACCCCGCGCAACCGCGCGGTGATCATGCTCGTGATGGATGTCTCCCGTTCCATGCAGGCGGACGACGTCTCGCCGAGCCGGCTGGCAGCGGCGAAGGACGCGGCCAAGGAGTTCTCGAAGAAGCTGACCCCCGGCGTGAACCTGGGCCTGGTCACGTTCTCCGGTAACACCAACCTCCTGGTGTCGCCGACACCCGACCACCAGGCGACCATCACCGCCCTGGACCACCTGACCGTCGACGACGGCACCGCGACCGGCGACGGCATCTTCGCGGCCCTGCGGGCCATCTCGACACTGGCCGACGTGCTGGGTGGCAGTGGTAACACCGACAAGCCCCCGAAACGCATCGTGTTGCTGTCCGACGGCGCGGAGAACCGGCCGGGCAACCCGGACAGCCCGCACGGCGCGTACACCGCGGCGCGGACCGCGAAGGAGTCGGACACCCCGATCTCCACGATCGCGTTCGGGACCAAGGGCGGCAAGATCAAGATCGACGATCAGAGCGTCAACGTTCCGGTCAACGACACCACGATGAAGCGGGTTGCCGAACTGTCCGGCGGGCAGATGTACACGGCGGCGAAGATCGAGGACCTGAACAAGAGCTACGACGCCATCCAGCAGCAGATCGGTTACGAGATCATTCGCGGACCCGGTGGCACCGCGTGGCTGCGGCTGGGTGTGTTCGCGCTGACCTGTGCGGTGATCTCGGCGCTGTTCATCAACCGGCGACTGCCGACATAGGGTTGAATACGACTCGTGGACAACGAAATTCGAGTCGTCAGTGCCAGCCGTGACATCGCCGCCCCAGCAGCGCGGATCTTCGAACTCATCGCCGATCCCGCCCAGCAGCCGCGCTGGGACGGCAACAACAACCTGGCCGAGGCGGCTGCCGGGCAACGCGTGCGCGCGGTGGGCGACGTGTTCGTCATGGGCCTGACCCTGGGTGCCCAACGGGAGAACCACGTCGTCGAGTTCGACGAGGGCCGGCGTATCGCATGGAAGCCGTCCGAACCAGGACTGCCGCAGCCGGGGCACCTGTGGCGCTGGGAACTCGAGCCCATCGACGACCAGCGCACCCGCGTCACCCATACCTACGACTGGACGGCGTTGACCGACGAGAAGCGGCTGAACCGGGCCAGGCAGACCTCCGCCGACTGGCTGCAGGCATCACTGGCGCGGCTCGCGGAACTGGCCGAGAGCTGACTCAAACGGTTTGCCAGCAACCATCGATGTCCTATATCTGGGCTAGATGTCCCAACGCTGAGCCATCTGGATCGGTATGCTGTGAGAAGCGAATCGGGATTACGATCGCGATGCCCGTTTCTTCGTAGCTGCGGCTGTCGGGGCGAACGGAATGGACTAAGGAGAACCGGTATGACCGTTCGGCACTCGACCCGCAAGAAGATGGTGGCCGGCCTCGCCGTGACCGCCGGACTCGCCATGGGCCTGCTCTCGTCGTGTGGCGAGAAGGCGAAGGAAGAGCCGACCACCACGACCTCGACCACCACCACGACGTCGGCACCCGCCTCGTCGTCGCCGGTCACCCCGAGCGAGAAGGGCGGCCCGACCAAGGGTGGCAACTCGTTCTCCCCGACGGTGAAGGCTCCGGGTCCGCAGACGGCGTTGCCGGGCAACGTCATCACCGCCCCGCACTAGAAGCGGGAGCCCCATTCCAGTAGGTCGCCGATGCGCCGTACGGCGCATCGGCGCGGTACTGGTAGCAGTCGGGCTGACAACGCTGGTGTCCGCCGGCCCAGCTGCTGAGCGGGGTGGCCAGCTGGCCGTGTCCGGTCCACTGGCGCATCTGCTCTCGGCTTCGGTTGATCTGGGCCCGTCGGCGGCAGCGCACGTCGAACTGACTGCGGCGCTGGCCCATGCCGTCCGGCCCGATGGGTTGATTCAATGGGCCAGGGCCGCAGGGCTTTCCGTGCAGTGGCGCCCCGGCGAGAACTGGGCGACCGTCGAAGGCGCGGCCCGTGCGATGGCGGCAGCGCTGCGCCTCGACGTCCGTGACTACCGCGGGCGCCGAGGGCAGACTTTCTATGCCGCAACGAGCCAACCCGAATTACCGCCGTCGCTGGTGGCCGAGTTGAGTGGTTTCGGCAGGCTCCTCGGCTATACGCCGTTCCGGGAGTCGCGTCCGTGGATCATGCCGCGCGACGTCCCCGCCGGCGGATTGACGGCCCAGGATCTACGCCGGTCCTACAACGTGTTTCCGCTGACCGATCAGGGCTACACCGGCAAGGGACGCACCATCGTCGTCTTCGGCTTCGACGGCTTCGAGCAATCTGATCTCGACAAGTTCGCCGAACTGAACCAGTTGCCGCGTTTCACGCCCATCGTGGTGGGAGACATGCCATCGGAGCGCACGGGCGAAACCACGATGGATCTCGAGATGGCCCACGCCATTGCGCCCGATGCCCGAACCGTCTACGTGAACGCCCGGCCGACCGTGTCGGGCGACGGCGCCTACCGCAAGATCGGCGAGATGATGGCAGCGGTCGACCGGCGGTTCCCCGGCGCCGAATGGAGCCTGTCGATCGGATGGGGCTGCGACAAGATGCTGACCGCTGCCGATCTGGCGCCGGTGCGTTCGGCGCTGGCCCGGGCACACCGCAGCGGCACCACCGCCTTCGACGCCAGCGGTGACCTGGCCGGCCTGGAATGCAAAGGCGGGCAGGACTGGTCGGCACCGCCGAGCATCGACGACATCGGACTGGATTCGGTGGCTTCGGTGCCGGAGATGACGGCCGTCGGAGGCACCACGCTGTCCACCGATGAACGCGGCCAGTGGCTCGGTGAGCAGGCCTGGTTCGACGTGCCCCTCACCCACGGCAGCGGCGGCGGAGTGTCCGCGTTGTTCGACCGTCCGGGATGGCAACGGGGCGTGCCGTCGGACCGCGGCCGCAACAAGCGACTCATCCCGGATGTCTCCGCGGTCGCGGACTTCTTCACCGGGGCACGCATGGTCTTCGACGGCGAAACGGTTCTGGCCGGCGGCACCTCGATGTCCGCGCCGATCTGGGCGGGGATGGCCGCCGTGATCGACCAATACCTGCTGGGCAACGGCGGACGACTGCTCGGCGATCTGAATCCGCTGCTGTACCGGGTGCAGCGGGTCGGCCGGCTGCCGGCGTTCCACGATGTCACCGTGGGCGGCAACGCGGTGGCGATGGCCGGCCCCGGCTTCGACTCGGTGACCGGCCTGGGCACACCCGATGTAGACAAGCTGGCGCGCAGCCTGCTGGTGGCCCAGGGGACAACCGGATGAGCGGCATCGGGTTGGTGAGTGCGCTGTTCCCGCGGCTTCCGGAGAGCGGCCGCCGGCCGTTCCAGGTCGGCTTCGCCCTGCTGGTGGCCTGGTTGACCGGGGCTTCGGCGCTGCGGCTCCCAGGTCTGTTCATCTCGACTGTGGCCGTGGGGTTTCCGCTGCTGTTCGCGCTCTACGTCCGGCAGCTGGGCTACCGCCGGCCGGAGCTCATCCGGTTGTACGTCAGCGCGGCGCTGGGTGCCGGATTCGGCGTCGCGTTCGCCTTGGGGTCCGGCATGGCGGTGTCGCACGCCTATGGGGTCCCACTTGAAAGTGGCGTCGCCGCAGTGCATCTGCGGACCGTTGAGGCCGGCCTCTCGGCGGTGGAGGCGCTGTTGGTGATAGCGCCTGCGCTGCTCGTCCGAATGTTCGGCCCGGGTGATCGAAAGGCGTTGTACGGCTATGTGATCGGCGCCGCAGGCGCCCTCGGCCTGACAGCCGCGACGGTCACCGTCCGGATGGTCGCACAGCTGGAATCCGGATTGGTCGACCGTGACCAGCCGTTGGCCGATCTGCTGATCGAGGCCGGGATTCGCGGACTCACCATGCCCGTCACCGCGGCTGCCTCGGCCGGAATGCTCGGCGCCGCACTGTGGTTCCGGCCTCGTGGCCGCCGGGTCTGGTGGCGTGTGGTGCTGATCGCCGTCGTTCCCATGCTGGCGCACATGTGGCTCGGTGACGAGGACTCGGCGGGCATCTCGCAATGGGCGAAGGTGACCTGGCACCTCGGGTTCGCCGTACTGGCAGTGCTGCTGCTGCGGTTGGTCCTGCAGTTGACGTTGCGGCACGAAGATTCCGGGGACGACGGCGCACGGGCGGTGCGCGTGCTGTCCGTGCCGCGCCTGGTGGCGACCTGGACCACGGTTGTCACCGTGCTGGCCCTCGGCTTGGTCGGCCTGTCCGCCGCGACGACCACGCCGGTGGCCCGGTACGAGTGCCCGCCCAATTGCGGTCACCCGCTGATGGGCAAGCCGGTGGCGATCAATCCCACCTTCACCGCTGCCGACGGTGCGTTCACCGTCTCGTATCCTGCTGAAGGAACGGCTTATTCGGTGACCACCGATGACACCGGGGTGACAGCGCAATACACCGGTGGCGGCGGTGGCGTCATGCGGCTGTGGGGTGAGCCGGCACGGGGGCGCGACGCCAAGGACGTCACGATGACGCTGCTCATGGACGCCTACCCCGACTCGCGGGTGGCCTATGAGGTGCCCAACACCTTGGTGGGTTATCACCCGGGTTACGGCGTGGCGGCCGACGACTGGCCGGACGGCCAGAACGTCGTCGCCTCCCGGACCCGCATTCTGGTGATGGTGGCCGTGAAGGACGATCTGGCCCTCATCGCCGCGGCGGCCGGGCCGTTCCACGAATTCGGCACCCACTCCGGTCCGCCGACCGGGGCCAGCCTGGAACTCGCCGCGGATATGGGCAAGTACGTCAACAGCTTTCGGTGGCGGGGCGATCCGCCGCGCTGAGCGCTGCTACGCAAGCAATTTCTGCCAGACGGCGCGGACGTGGTCCGCCATGTCAATGGACGGGTCGGACATCCACTGGAACTGGATGCCGTCGGTCGCCGAAATCAGCGCCGATGCGGCGAAATTGGCATCGACGTGCGACGGGATGTCGCCCGCGGCCTGCCGCCGCGCCACGTAGTCGGCGATGAGGTCGCGCATGTGCTCGTAGCGCTCCGTCAGATACGCCGCGGCGGGGTGCGACGGGTCGAGCGCCGCGGCCGCGACCAGCGAAAGGTAGAGGGTCGCCAACCCGGGTTTGGCGACCTTGGCCGCCATGGCCTGTGCGAGCAGCTCGCCCGGGTCGACATCGACATCCGAATTCCGGTACCACTCTTCGAATTTGGCGTCGCCGTCGCGCTGGATTTCGGTGAGGAGGGCATCGCGGGTCGGGAAATAGTGCATCAGCCCCGCCAGGCTGATGCCGGCTTCCTTGGCGACCACGCGCATCGAAGTGCCGGCTTCGCCGTCGCGTTCGAGCACGGCCAGTCCGGCGGCGAGGATCTCCGCGCGCTTGGCCGCGCCCTTGGCGTACCGCCCCTCAGTTGCCATGGTCCGAGCCTAGCGCCCGTCGGTGAACTCCCGAAGAGACTGCACCTGAGCGGGATCCAGTGACGGCCGTACCGCCTCCCGGGCCGTGGCGATGTCGGCCGCGATCACGTCAGCCGCGTCGATGGACCGGCGCATCGCGGTCAATGCCGCCTCGCGCAGCAGTGCGACGCAATCGGCGGCGCTGTAGCCGTCGAGCTCACCGGCCAACTCGCCGAGGTCGACGTCGGGTGCCAGTGGGATGGATTTGCCTGCGGTACGCAGGATTTCGTGACGCGCGTCGGCGTCAGGCGGCTCGACGAATACCAGCTTCTCGAGCCGGCCGGGTCGCAGCAGCGCGGGGTCGATGAGGTCCGGCCGGTTGGTTGCGCCCACCACCACGACGTCGCGCAACGGATTGATGCCGTCGAGCTCGGTGAGCAGCGCGGCCACCACGCGGTCGGTGACGCCGGAATCGAAGCTCTGGCCGCGCCGGGGCGCCAGTGCGTCCATCTCGTCGAGGAACATCAGCGACGGCGCGGAATCGCGTGCACGCTGGAACAATTCGCGCACGGCACGCTCCGACGAACCCACCCACTTGTCCATCAGCTCCGCGCCCTTGACGGCGTGCACCGACAACCGGCCGGAGCTGGCCAGGGCCCGCACCAGGAACGTCTTGCCGCAGCCGGGCGGGCCGTACAACAGCACGCCGCGCGGCGGCTCCACGCCGAGCCGCTCGAAGGTGTCCGGGTGCTGCAGCGGCCACAGCACCGCTTCGGTCAGCGCTTGTTTGGTGGCCACCATGTCGCCGACGTCGTCGAGGGTCACCGACCCGACCGCGACCTCCTCGGTCGCCGACCGGGACAGCGGCCGGATCACCGACAGCGCGCCGGCTAGATCGTCCTGCCTCAATGCCGGCTCGGCACCGTCGACGCTGGCTCGTGCCGCCGCCCGCAGCGCGGCCTCGCGTACCAGCGCGGAGAGGTCGACGACCACGAATCCCGGTGTGCGCTCGGCGATCTCGTCGAGGTTCAGCTCCTTCGCCGGAACCGACCTCAGCAGCACTTCCAGCAGCGCCTTACGGGTCGCCGCATCCGGCAGGGTCAGCCCCAACTCGCGGTCGCAGAGATCAGGCGCACGCAACCGGGCATCCACGCCGTCGGGCACGGCGGAGGTCGCGATGAACGCCACGCCCCGGCTGGCGACGGCCTTGCGCAGCTCGGCCAGGATCAACGTGGCCACCGGCTCGGCGACCGTGGGCAGCAGGGCGTCGATGTCGGTGATGAGCAGCACGCCGCCGCCTTGATCGGGTGAGCGCACAGACCGGACGGCATCCGTGACGGCGGCCAGCCGGTCCTCGGCCCGCAGTGCCCCGACCTCCGGCCCGGCGAGTTCGACCAGACGGCGGGAGGCGCACACCGCCCGCACCATGGCGGCCTTGCCGACGCCTGCGGGCCCCGACACCAGGACACCCAGATTGGCGGTGGCGCCCAGGGTTTCGAGTAGTTCGGGTTGGTCGAGAGCCAGCTTCAGCCACTCGGTCAGTCGCGTCGCCTGGGCGTGCACGCCCTTGAGATCGTCGATCGAAAGAGCTTGGGCGGCAGCGGTTTCCGGTGGAGAGATCACCGGCTGCGCGGCCGCGGTGACGACGCTCGCGTCGCCCCACGTGACCACCGAATTCGGCTGCACACTCACCGGGCCGGCCGGATCCACGGCCGTCACGGTGAGCAGTTCCGAAGTCCAGGTGATACCGACCTGGGTGGCCAGCGCCGAGGTGGCCGCCGACGTCGAGGTACCCGGGCCGAGGTCGCGCGGCAGCAGCGAGACGGTGTCGCCGACCGTCATCACCTTGCCCAGCAATGCCATTCGCAGCGTCGCGGGCGGTATCGAGCCACTGGCCAGCCGGGAGCCGCTGACGGTCACCGAGCGGGCGCCGTACACCGTCGCAGGTGACACCAGCACTGGCGAGTCGGCCCGGACCCCGGCATTGGACAGCGTCACGTCGTCGAGCAGAGCGGTGCCCGGGGGAGTCCCGGCGGCGGCGATGCCGACCACCGCACAGGTGGTCCGGGTACCGGTCAGTGACACCGCGTCCCACTCGCGGATGCCCAGGGCGGCAATCGCTTCGGGGTGCAGCATGACCACGCCGCGACGGGCGTCGAGTGCCGAGGTGTTCAGGCGGGCGGTGAGCTGAAGCTGCGCACCGGACGGATCGGATGCGGCCTGCACAGCCGGTGGCTGATCGCTCCTCGCGTCCGCAGGTGCCCGACTGCTCCTCGCGTCCGCAGGCGTCATCGCCGCGGTCCGGGCCTACGCAACCGGAGCCGGGCCGTGGAGCGGCGCTGGCCGCGGTCGGTACGCCGCGGTTGGGCCCGGCGGATGGCCCGGCGCGCCTGCCGCTGTTCCTTGGGCTTGTCATCCCACACCTCAGGGTGCTCACGCAGCCACGCCTTGGTCCGGATGGCGAACGGGATGTGCAGTACGTACGCCACGATGATCGCCAGGATCACGATGTAGCCGTACATCACCGAGGCGGCCACCAGGATCGCGAGCAGCGCCAGCAGCGGCAACGCCATGTTCGGCGGGATGGCGAAGGTGTGCACCTTGCGCATCGGGACGGTGCTGACCACAAGCAGTGAGACGCCGATCAGCCAGACGCAGATGAACACCTGACCCGAATGCGAATCCCACCACGGGCCGGGAAACTGCATCTTGGCCGCCAGCGGGCCGATGGCGCCGATCGCGCCGGCCGGGGCCGGCATGCCGGTGAAGAACTCCTTCTCGAACGCGGGACCCTCCACGTCGAGCATGGCGTTGAAGCGCGCCAGCCGCAGCACGATGCACACCGCGTACAGCAGCACCACGATCCAGGCCAGCGGCGAGGTGTTGTGCTCCAGCAGGGTGGCGTACACGATGAACGCCGGCGCCACACCGAAGTTCACCGCGTCGGCCAGCGAGTCGATCTCGGCGCCCATCTTGGACGTGGCGTTCAGCATGCGGGCCGTGCGGCCGTCGAGCGCGTCGAGGATCGCCGCACCCGCCAGCAGCGCCATGGACTCGGTGGGGCGGTGGTCGAGAGCGAACTTGACCGCCGTCAGGCCCAGGCAGATGGCGGCGACGGTCAGGGCACTGGGGACCAGCTTCCGCAGGCTCACCTGCGGAGTCTTGATCCGGGGTTTCATTCCGGCGACCCGGTGGTCGGCGTGGGCAGCTCTGCCAGCACGGTCTCGCCGCCGATGGCACGCTGCCCGATCTCGACGCCGATCACCGAGCCCTTGGGCAGGTAGGTGTCCAGCCGCGAGCCGAACCGGATCAGGCCGTAGGTCTCGCCCAGTGCCAGGTGCGCACCCGGGTGGGTGTTGCACACGATGCGGCGGGCCAGCAGCCCGGCCAGCTGCACCGCGACGACATCGTGGCCGTCGGCGGTGCGCAGCCAGATGCTGTTGCGCTCGTTGTTCTCGCTGGCCTCGGCCTTGTCGGCGGACAGGAACTGGCCCGGCTTGTACTTGACCGTGATCACCTCACCGGCCACCGGCGCGCGCTGCACGTGCGCGTCGAACAGCGACAGGAAGATGCTGATCCGCGGCAGCGGCTCGTCCGACAGGTTCAGTTCGGCGGGCGGCACGGCCTCGTCGATCAACGTCACCTGCCCGTCGGCCGGCGCGACGACGACGCCGGGCCGGCTCGGTGGCGTCCGCGACGGATGCCGGAAGAACCCGGCACACGCGGCGGCCGCGGCCAGACCGGCAGCCCGGACCCAGCGCTTGTGGCGGCCGATCAGGGCGACGCCGAGGGCGCCGCCGACGAACGGCAGCCCGGCCGGGTGGATCGGCGGGACGGTGGAACGGACCAGGTCGACCAATCGAGAAAGGTCGGACTCTGGAGTGTCAGCTGGGGGGCGCGCAGGTCTGGCCATCGGGACTCGATTCTACGGTTTGCGGGGCTCTAACTGAGATCCCAGACGGGCACGGGTGATCCGGCTGCCAATTCGACCACGTCCTCGCCGATGTCCAGCAGGCAGTTTGCTGTTGCCAGCCACCGGAGATGGTGCGAGGCCGGCGGGCCGTAGCTGCTCACCTGCTCATCGGTGCCGAGCACGCCGCGGCGGAACTGACGTTTCCCGGCGGGGGAGGTCAGCTGTTCGGTGAGGGTCGCCGAGCGGCGCGGCCGCTGCGACGTCAGCCCCATCGCCGCCCGCAGCGGCGGCCGGATGAACACCTCGAACGACACCAGCGCCGAGACCGGGTTGCCCGGCAACGTAACGATGGGCGTGCCGTTGACGGTCCCGGCCCCCTGGGGCATACCCGGCTGCATGGCGACCTTCACGAACTCGACGTCATGGACGAGAGCGTCTTTCACCACCTCGTAGGCACCGGCACTGACGCCGCCGGTGGTGACGATCAGGTCGACGTCCGTGGCGTGACCGGCCAAGGTCTCCCGAAACAACGCGACGTCATCCGACGTCGCCGGTGCGGTGGTGACGTCGGCTCCGGCCTCGCGCAGCGCCGCGGCCAGCATCACGGCGTTGGACTCGTAGATCTGGCCCGGCTGCAGCGGCGTGCCCGGTGTGACCAGTTCCGTTCCGGTGGACAGGACCAGAACCCGCTGCCGCGGAATCACTTTCAGCTCGGCGAAGCCGAGTGCGGCGGCCAGGCCCAGTGCCGCAGGGGACAGCACCTCGCCGGCGGACAGCACCGTCATCCCCGCGGTCACGTCCTCGCCGGCACGCCGGATGTGGCGGCCCTCGACAGCGGCGGCGAAGATCGAGACAGTGTCCGTCGCCGCATCGGTTGATTCCACGGGCACCACGGCTGTGGCACCGGCCGGCAGCATGGCGCCGGTCATGATCCGGTGCGCGGTGCCGGGCGCCAAGGTGAGCAGGTCCGTGCGGCCGGCCGGAATGTCTTCGGCGACAGGCAGTTTCACCGGGTTCTCGGCTGACGCGCCGGCAACGTCGGCAGCCAGTACGGCATAGCCGTCCATGGCCGAGTTGTCGAAACCGGGCAGCGACAGCGGGGCCACCACATCGTCGGCAAGGGCCAGTCCCAGCGCGTCGGCCAGCGGCACGGTGACGGCAGGCCGGGCGCTGATCAACCCGGCGACGACCCGCTGATGTTCTTCGACAGTCCGCATGACGCTAGATCGGGAACGTGACGCCGGTCAGTTCTTCGGAGACGGCCCACAGCCGCCGCTGGATGCCGGCGTCGTGCGATTGGGCGCTCGACTGGACCAGCACCGGGTGGCCGACCAGTTGCCGGAAACCCGACGGGCCGTAGTACTCGCCACCGCGCGCGTCGGGGTCGACGGCAGCCCGCAAGGTGGCCAGGGCGCCGACCTCGGGGCTGTTGGCGACCAGTCCGCTGATCTGGTGGAAGCCCGGGAGCCCCGAACCGGGGATGTGGCGCATCAATTCGGTGTTGGAGATGCCGGGATGGGCCGCGACCGAGATGGTTTCGGCGTTGGTGGCCACGAGCCGGCGCTGCAGCTCGTAGGCGAACATGAGGTTGGCGAGCTTCGACTGGCCATAGGCGGCGACGCGGTTGTAGCGGCGCCGCTCCCACTGCAGGTCGGTGAAGTCGATCTTCCCGAGGATGCGGTGGGCGATGCTGCCGAGCGTCACCACCCGCGAGCCCGCGACGGGCAGCAGATTCTCGATCAGCAGGCCGGTCAGCGCGAAGGCGCCCAGGTGGTTGGTGCCGAACTGCAATTCGAAGCCGTCGGCGGTGGTCTGCTTCGGCGGGTACATGACACCGGCGTTGTTGATCAGCAGATCGATCCGCGGGTAGGCCGCGCGCAGGTCGTCGGCGGCGGCGCGGACCGAGGTCAGTGACCCCAGGTCCAGCTTCTGCACGGTGACATCGGCGTTGGGGGTGCTCGCCCGGAGCCGGGCGGCCGCGTCGTCACCCTTGGCGGTGTCGCGCACGGCCATCACCACGCGCGCGCCCCTGCCCGCCAGCACGCGCGCCGTCTCGTAGCCCAGCCCGGTGTTGGAGCCGGTGACGATCGCCACCCGCCCCGTCTGGTCCGGCACATCGCCCGCAGTCCACTTAGCCGTCATGCGCGTTGACATTACCGAGCAGACCGCCTGAGTTGCGCAGGAGCGGCGGGCGTTTACTGTCGGCACCATGGCAATCGGCGGGGTTCTCTTCGACATCGATGGTGTCCTGGTGACCTCGTGGCGCCCGATCGATGGTGCGGCCGAAACTCTGCGGGCGCTCGAAGAGCGTCAGATCGCCCGGTCCTTCCTCACCAACACCACCACCCGCACCCGCCAGCAGATCGCCGAATTGCTTTGTACCGCAGGGCTCGACGTCGCCGCCGACGAGGTGGTCACGGCCGCTGTGCTGACCGCCGACTATGTGCGCGACCGCTACCCGGGCGCCCGGTGTTTTCTGGTGAACAGCGGCCAGATCGGTGCGGACATGCCCGGCGTCGATCTGGTTTACGCCTCCGATTTCGCCGGCCCGCAGCAGCCCGACACACCCGACGTGGTGCTGCTCGGTGGCGCCGGGCCCGAATACACACATCTGACCCTCAGCTGGGTCTACGACTGGATGGCCCGCGGTGTCCCGGTGGTGGCCATGCACCGCAGCAACGCGTGGACCACCGCCGACGGGTTGCGGGTGGACACCGGGCTCTATCTGGCCGGCCTCGAACAGACCACCGGGCATCAGGGCACCGCCGTCGGCAAGCCCGCGCCCGCCGGGTTCCTGGCCGCGGCCGCCCGCCTCGGCGTCGAGCCCGAAGAGATGTACATGGTCGGCGACGACCTCAACAACGACGTGCTGGCGGCCCAGGTCGTCGGCATGGCCGGCGTGCTGGTGCGCACCGGCAAGTTCCGGCAGGACACGCTGGACCGGTGGGCCTCAGACGAATTCGCGATGCAGCCGAACTACGTGGTGGACTCGGTGGCTGATCTGCCGGAGCTGCTCGGGCTCTAGCCGTCAGGCCGTCAGCTCACGCTGCATGTTGCGGATCGCGGAGATGCGGTCCTGCAGCTGCTCGCGGGTCGCGGCGGCCACCGGCGGGCCGGGATGGCGGCGTCGCAGCTCGTTGTGGATCCAGCCGTGCGGCCGTCCGGTGCGGTGGTGGAAAGCGGCCACCAGCAGGTTCAGTTCTTTGCGCAGCTCGCGCAACTGACCGTGCGTGGTCATCGGTGGCGGCGGTGCACCCGTGGCCGCGGCCTTGGCGCTGCGCTTCTGCAGCTGTTCGTCCTGGCGCTTGCTCAGCAGATCACGCATCTGGTTGGGGTCCAGCAGACCCGGGATGCCGAGGTAGTCGGCCTCCTCGTCACTGCCGGCCTCGGTCGCAGTGCCGAACGACGAGCCGTCGAAGATCACCTGGTCCAGCTCGGCGTCCGACCCGAGCATCTCGAAGCCGTTCTCCAGCTCCGACTTCTCGTCTTCCTTCTTCTGTGCCTGCTCGAGCAGTTCGTCGTCGAGCCCGTCGGACACGCGATGCGGCTTGCCCAGCACGTGGTTGCGTTCGCGCTCCAGCTCGCTGGCCAGCTCCAGCAGGTTCGGCACCGACGGCAGGAAGATGCTGGCCGTCTCGCCCTTGCGCCGCAGCCGCACGAACCGGCCGATGGCCTGCGCGAAGAACAGCGGGGTCGACGCACTGGTGGCGTACACGCCGACCGCGAGCCGCGGCACGTCGACGCCTTCGGACACCATGCGGACCGCAACCAGCCAGCGACTGCTGCCGTCGGAGAACTGTGAGATGCGCGCCGAGGCCGTCGGGTCATCCGACAGGATGACGGTCGCTTCCTCACCCGTGATGGTGTGCAGCAGCTTGGCGTACGCGCGGGCCGTGGTCTGGTCGGTGGCGATGATCATGCCGCCGGCGTCCGGGATGTGCTGGCGGAGCTGGCCCAGGCGCTTGTTGGCCGCTGCGATGACCGCGGGCATCCATTCGCCCTCGGGGTTCAGGGCGGTGCGCCAGGCCCGGGCGGTCTGTTCGGCGGTGAGCGGTTCACCCAGTCGGGCCGCGTGCTCCTCGCCGGCGCTGTCGCGCCAGCGGGCTTCACCCGAGTACGCCATGAACACCACCGGACGGACGACGCCGTCGGCGAGCGCGTCGGAGTAGCCGTAGGTGTGGTCGGCGACCGACTGCTGGTGACCGCTGCCATCGGGTTCGTAGTTGACGAACGGGATGGGGCTGTCGTCCGACCGGAACGGCGTCCCTGTCAGACACAGGCGGCGCGTCGCGTCGTCGTAGGCCTCGCGAATGGCCTCGCCCCAGCTCTTCGCGTCGCCGCCGTGGTGGACCTCGTCGAAGATCACCAGCGTCTTGTGGTTCTCCGTGCGTACGCGGTGCCTGGTCGGATGGCTGGCGACCTGGGCGTAGGTGACGACGATGCCGTGGTAATCCGACGACGTCTGCCCGGTCGAGTTGCTGAACTTGGGGTCCAGGGCCATGCCGACGCGTGCCGCGGCTTCTGCCCACTGGGTCTTGAGATGCTCGGTCGGGACGACGACCACGACCTGGTCGACGGTGCGCTCCGTCAGCAACTCACCGGCGATCCGCAGGGCGAACGTGGTCTTGCCTGCGCCCGGCGTCGCGACAGCCAAAAAATCCCGTGGCTTGGCGGTCAGATACCGCACCAAAGCCCGACGCTGCCAGCCCCGCAAAGCCTGGGTGCTGGGCGCTGCGTATGCCCGCACCCGAAGACTCCTCCTTGGTCGAAGGGCAGTTTAGGGCAACGGGTTCGGGCTGCGCACTTTCCCCGGCGTGTCCTGGGACGAGTCGGCGCGTCCTACTCGACGAAGAAGTTGTCGTGCTTGATGAACCACTCGCGGCGTTCGTCATCGGTCATGTCGGCGAGCTGGCCGAACCCCTCGAAATACGCCTCGCGCGGAGCACCCGGAGCGAACAACATCAGGATCGACGCCGGCTCGTCGGCCTCGTTGCGGAATCCGTGGATGCCGCCGGGCGGGACGTACAGGAAGTCGTTGGCGCCGGCCCGCACCCAGTCGGTGCCGTCGTAGAGCGTCATGGTGCCGGAGAGCACGAAGAACGCCTCGGACATCGCGCGGTGAAAATGCGGCCCCGGTCCGCCGCCGTGCGGCGCGATGTCGACGCGATACAGGCCGTAGTCGCCGGCGGTCTTCGTTTGGTTCGCGAGGTAGTGGTACTGGATCAAGCCGTGCGAGTCGTAGTCGGGCGGCTCGTCTCCGCGCCGTAGTGTGGCGCTGACCTCCGGTTGATCAGCGGTGTAGCGGGCCGGGGGATACGGCGGAACTACCAACGACACGGTCGGCTCCTGGTGGACGACGGGCTTGGGACACGGCTTTTCGCCTCTCACGATAGGGCGGCCGCCCGGCCCGGCGCTCGCGGCAAACTCACAGCTTCTGGACACTCGTTGTTCAGAGTCTGGGCCTACCGTCCGGCCTGTGATAACCAGACGGGCTTTCCTGGCTGCTGGTGCCGCAGCTGCCGGTTCGCTGGTGTTGGCGTCGCGGGCGTCCGCCGCCCTGGATCCGGCCGCTGTCGCCGGTCAATATGCGCGCCGGGTGCCGACCCAGTGGGGGATGGCGCTGCCCGGGATCGTCACCTCCTTCCCGGTGAGGGGGCGCCAGATCGCCCTGACGTTCGACGCCTGCCGTGGCGGTGTCGACGAGGCCCTGCTCGACACGCTGCAGCGCAACAACGTGCCGGCCGTGTTGTTCCTGAACTCCCGCTGGATCGACCAGCACCCCGACCGGGCGGCGCAACTGGCGGCGAACCCGCTCTTCGAGATCGGCAACCACGGCACCCGCCACGTGCCGCTGTCGGTGACCGGCCGTGCTGCCTACGGGATCGCCGGCACGCGGTCGGCCGCCGAGGTCGTCGACGAGGTGTGGGGTAACCAGATCAAACTCACGACATTGACCGGTAAGGCGCCCACCTGGTTCCGTCCCGGCACCGCCCACTACGACGACGTGGCCGTGCAGATCGTGCATGACCTCGGGTTGCAGCCGCTCGGCTTCACTGTCAACGGAGATAGTGGCGCCACGCTGCCCGCCGCGCGGGTGCGCGCGAATGTGGTTGGTGCGCAACCCGGTTCCGTCGTGATCTCCCATATGAACCGCCCCGGGTCGGGGACCGCGGCCGGGTATGCGGCGGCGATCACCGACATGAAGGCAGCCGGTTGGGAGTTCGTGCGGCCCGCCTAGCCTCGGTGCGGTGGAGAAGTTTGACGAAGACGTGCGGGCCGCGCGGCTTCTGGGCGCCCAGGACAAGGCGGCGGAATTGTTCGTCGCCATCGAAGAGCGGGGGCTGATCCGGCCCGGCGCCGGCGAGCGTCAGGTGTCCGACGAGATTCGAGAGCTGGCGGCCGAACTCCTCGGCGTCACCCGGCACTGGCATAAACGGATCGTGCGCGGCGGCGAGAACACCCTCGCGACGGCCCGCGACAATCCGCCAGACCGTGTCATCGCCGACGATGACATCGTGTTCGTTGACCTTGGGCCCCTCTTCGAGGAGTGGGAAGCAGATTTCGGCCGTACGTTCGTGCTCGGTGACGACCCGCGAAAGTTGGCCATGCGCAACGACTTACCGAAAGTGTGGGAAGCGGCTCGAGCCCACTTCGAGGCGACTTTGGACATCACCGGTGCGCAACTGTTCGAGCACGTCGTCGGGTTGAGTCGAACCGCCGGTTGGGAATTCGGCGGTGCCATCGCCGGACATCTGGTCGGCGAGTTTCCGCATGAGAAAATCCGCGGCCACGAGATCGACTCCTATGTGGCACCAGGCTCGGACCTGCCGATGCGTCGGGTGGATACCCAAGGGCGGCAATGCCATTGGATTCTGGAAGTGCACCTGATCGCCCCGGGTCGGCAGTTCGGCGGGTTCCAGGAAGAGTTGCTGGACCTGCGGAGGTGATCACGGTGTGGCGCCGATGGCCGGCGCCACACCGTGATCGCTATACCTGGATTCCGCTGCTGCCGGCAGGATTCCCGGAGCCTCCGGTGCCGCTGCCGCCGGCAGCGCCAGGGGCGCCGTCGGCACCGTCGTGGGTGCCGTGACCGCCATTGGCACCGCCCGTACCGCCCGCACCACCGGCGCCGCCGGCCGGACCGTTGCCACCGGCGCCGGTCGTCGAACCGGTTCCGCCCGCACCGCCGTTGCCGCTGGTGCCGCCGACGCCGCCGGCACCACCATTGCCGCCGTTGCCCCACTGGGTCACGTTGTCGTTGTAACCGTCGCCGCCGGCACCGCCGGAACCGCCCGCGCCGCCGACGCCGCCGTTACCGCCGGCACCACCGACGTTGTTGCCCGACGTTCCGCCGCTGCCGCCGGCACCCGCGAGACCACCGTGGCCACCCACACCGCCGGTGGCACCGGCGTTTCCGTTGATGAACGGAGTGCCGTGCGCGCCGGTCTGGCCCGCTCCGCCGATGCCGCCGTTCCCGCCGGTGCCGCCCGTCCCGCCGGCACCGTCGATGCCGTGCGCTGCAGTGCCGCCGGCTCCGCCGCTACCGGCGGCACCACCTGCGCCGCCGGTACCCCCGAAGCCGCCACCGCCGCTGATTCCGGCCGCATTGTTGGAACCGAAGGCCGGGAGCCCGCCGATGCCGCCGGACCCACCGGTCCCGCCGGCGCCGCCGGCCCCGCCCTTGCCGCCGTCACCCGACGTGGTTCCGCCGGCACCGCCGATACCGCCGTTGCCGCCCGCCCCGGCGCTGCTACCGGACAAGCCCGTAGCGCCCAGCAAGGGCCCGATGGTTCCGTCGGCGCCATTGCCACCGGTACCGCCGGCACCGCCGGCACCACCGTTGCCGGTCACGCCGCCCGAGCCGCCGGCGCCACCGTCCCCGCCGCGGCCCGCGGTGTCAAGGATGGTGATGGCGCCAAAACCGTTGCCGCCCTTGCCGCCGTTGCCGCCGACACCGCCGACGCCGCTGAGGGCCTGGCTGACGCCGCTGCCGTTGAAGCCGCCCGCGCCGGCACTACCTGCCGTCCCGCCGGTACCGCCCTTGCCGCCATTGCTCTGGATCGACGAAATACCGTCCGAACCGGCACCACCGGTGCCGCCGTTGCCGGCTGCGCCACCCTTGCCGCCGGCCCCGACGGTCCCGTGCGCTGCGCCGCCGCCCTTGCCGCCGCCGCCACCGGTACCGCCCGCACCCCCGGAACCGCCGGTGTTGCCACCGAGCACGCCCGAGCCGCCGCTGCCGCCGTTGCCTCCGGAGCCTCCGATACCGCCCGTGCCGCCGTTGCCGGAGTTGGTGCCGCCGGCGCCACCGATGCCGCCGGCGCCGCCGTTGCCGCCGTTGGGGCCGTTCTGGCCAAGTGCGGCAAGGCCATTGGCGCCGTTGCCTCCGGTGCCGCCGGCGCCGCCGTTGCCGCCGTTGCCGTCGGTGCCACCGGTACCGCCGTTGCCGCCGGCTCCGCCGTTGCCTGCGATGCCGATTGCGGTGATGGTGTCGAAGCCGTTGCCGCCCTTGCCGCCGTTGCCGCCGTTGCCGCCGGTTCCGGTGGCCGCCTGGTTGACTCCGCTGCCATTGAAGCCGCCAGCTCCCGCGGTACCGGCATTGCCGCCGTCACCGCCCTTGCCGCCGTCGGGGATCAGTGAGGAACTGCCGTCGGAGCCGTTGGCACCATTGCCGCCGGACCCGGCCGCGCCGCCCTGACCGCCGGCCCCGACGGTGCCGTGGGCGGCCGCGCCGCCCTTGCCGCCGCCGCCACCGGTACCGCCGTTGCCGCCGTTGCCGCCGCCGCCGAGGGCGCCGCCGCCGAGGACACCGGACCCGCCGCTGCCGCCGTTGCCGGCATTGCCGCCGGCGCCGCCGATACCGCCGTTGCCGGAGTTGGTGCCGCCGGCGCCACCGATGCCGCCGGCGCCGCCGTTGCCGCCGTTGGGGCCGTTCTGGCCAAGTGCGGCAAGGCCATTGGCGCCGTTGCCTCCGGTGCCGCCGGCGCCGCCGTTGCCGCCGTTGCCGTCGGTGCCGCCGTTGCCGCCGTTGCCGCCGGCTCCGCCGTTGCCTGCGATGTCGATTGCGGTGATGGTGTCGAAGCCGTTGCCGCCCTTGCCGCCGTTGCCGCCATGGGCGCTGACGTTGGCGGTGGCGGCCTGGTGGGCGCCGTTGCCGTCGAAGCCGCCAGCTCCCGCGGTACCGGCATTGCCGCCGTCACCGCCCTTGCCGCCGTCGGGGATCAGTGAGGAACTGCCGTCGGAGCCGTTGGCACCATTGCCGCCGGACCCGGCCGCGCCGCCCTGACCGCCGGCCCCGACGGTGCCGTGGGCGGCCGCGCCGCCCTTGCCGCCGCCGCCACCGGTACCGCCGTTGCCGCCGTTGCCGCCGCCGCCGAGGGCGCCGCCGCCGAGGACACCGGACCCGCCGCTGCCGCCGTTGCCGGCATTGCCGCCGGCGCCGCCGATACCGCCGTTGCCGGAGTTGGTGCCGCCGGCGCCACCGATGCCGCCGGCGCCGCCGTTGCCGCCGTTGGGGCCGTTCTGGCCAAGTGCGGCAAGGCCATTGGCGCCGTTGCCTCCGGTGCCGCCGGCGCCGCCGTTGCCGCCGTTGCCGTCGGTGCCGCCGTTGCCGCCGTTGCCGCCGGCTCCGCCGTTGCCTGCGATGTCGATTGCGGTGATGGTGTCGAAGCCGTTGCCACCCTTGCCGCCGTTGCCGCCATGGGCGCTGACGTTGGCGGTGGCGGCCTGGTGGGCGCCGTTGCCGTCGAAGCCGCCGGCGCCGGCGCTGCCGGCATTGCCGCCGTCACCGCCCTTGCCGCCGTCGGGGATCAGTGAGGAACTGCCGTCGGAGCCGTTGGCACCATTGCCGCCGGACCCGGCCGCGCCGCCCTGACCGCCGGCCCCGACGGTGCCGTGGGCGGCCGCGCCGCCCTTGCCGCCGCCGCCGCCGGTACCGCCGTTGCCGCCGTTGCCGCCGTTGCCGAGGGCGCCGCCGCCGAGGACACCGGACCCGCCGCTGCCGCCGTTGCCGGCATTGCCGCCGGCGCCGCCGATACCGCCGTTGCCGGAGTTGGTGCCGCCGGCGCCACCGATGCCGCCGGCGCCGCCGTTGCCGCCGTTGGGGCCGTTCTGGCCAAGTGCGGCAAGGCCATTGGCGCCGTTGCCTCCGGTGCCGCCGGCGCCGCCGTTGCCGCCGTTGCCGTCGGTGCCACCGGTACCGCCGTTGCCGCCGGCTCCGCCGTTGCCTGCGATGCCGATTGCGGTGATGGTGTCGAAGCCGTTGCCACCCTTGCCGCCGTTGCCGCCGGCGGCGGTCGTATTGCCGGTCGCGGCCTGCGTCGTCCCGCTGCCGTCGAAGCCGCCAGCTCCCGCAGTGCCGGCATTGCCGCCGTTACCGCCCGTTCCGCCGTCGGGGATCAGTGACGAACTGCCGTCGGAGCCGTTGGCACCATTGCCACCGGCACCGGCAGCGCCGCCCTGACCGCCGGCGCCGACACTGCCGATGAACCCGACCTTCTTGCCGCCATTGCCGCCGACGCCGCCGACACCACCGTTGCCGCCGTTACCACCGCCGCCGAGGGCTCCGCCGCCGAGGACGCCCGAGCCACCGTTGCCGCCGCTACCGGCGTCGCCGCCGACGCCGCCGCGTCCACCGATGCCGAAGACGTAGCCCCCGTTGCCGCCGGCGCCGCCGTTGGCGCCGCTTTGGCCGTTGGCGCCGTTCTGGCCAAGTGCGGCAAGACCGTCGGCGCCGTTGGCACCGCTGCCGCCCTTACCGCCATCGCCGCCGTGGCCGATTCCCCCGGCGTTGCCACCGGTACCGCCGGCCGTCGGCGTGAAGATGCCGAAGCCCGAGTAGCCGTCGCCACCCGAGCCGCCGTTGCCGAAACCGCGGGCGTTGCCGCCGGTGCCGCCGTCGACTCCGGGAAGGCCGCTCGAGTAACCCTTACCGCCGTCACCCCACCACAGGCCGCCGTTGCCGCCGTTGGGGTTGATCAGGTTGCCGTTGGAGCCGTTGCCGATCAGGTACTGGCCGGAGAGCAGGTTGATCCCGCTGTCGACGACAAAGCCGATGGGGCTGTTGATCCAGGCCTGCACGCCGAAGTGCACGTTCTGATAGATCCAGTTGGCGACCACCACTGTCGGGTCGACGAACGTGGGTAGCGCCAGCGGACCGACGGCGGCCAGTGGGTTGACCGCAGCCAGTGGGGTGACCGGGTTGACCGCAGCCAGTGGGGTGACCGGGTTGACCGCGGCCGCCGGCGTGACGGCGGGCAGCCGGTCTGCTGTGGTCGGCGGGGCCGCGGCCACCGAGGCCGGGTGGGCGGCGGAGTTCAGTTGCACTCGCTTGGCCGCTACGCCGTACTCCGTGTTGCGCCGCACCCAGGCCATCACAGCCCAGACGTCGGGCATCTGGTTGGGGGCGGTCGGTGCGTCGGGGACCAGCATGGTGCCCAGACCGAGCGCGGACAGCACGCCGCTGATCGGGTTGAACGGCTTGCTCGCCGGGGCGGTCAGCACGGGGACGACTACTGGCGCTGACGGCGCGGACGGGGCCGATTGGACGCTGGGCGCCGTCGAGGTTGCGGCGGCCTCGTTGCCGGCAGCCGTACCCGGTTGGGTCGCGTTGCGCCCGGCAGTCGAGCCGCCGGTGACCGCGCCGGTGGGAGTCTTCTTGGGGCTGACGGCCGCGGTGGAACTCGCCTTATCCGCTGCGTCGGGCTTCTGGGCGGCCGTTGGCCGGGTGCCGCGCGAACCGCGCGTGGGCGCAGTGCTGGTGGCAGTGTCGCCGGTGGCGGAACCCGGGCCGTCGGCGTTGGTGCCGGCGTGCTTGGGCTTGCCACCACGAGCGATGTCGTTCAGGGCTTTCCTGGCGTCGTCCGCGTACTGGCGCATGCGGTCCTGCGCCTGTTGGCGTGGGGTTCGCGGGGTGTCGGTCGCGGTGCCGGAGTTCTGCGGCTCGCCGGACTTGGGCTTGGCCGGAGGCTTGGTCGTGTCCTGGGACTTGGCCTTGCCGTCAGTGGACTTGGACGCACCGGTGCTGCCGGATTTGGCGCCGCTGTCGCTGTTCGAGCTCTCGGTGTTGACGAGCCTGATGTCCGCGGTCACCGACCGCATCGTCGGTGAGTCCGGACCCAACAGCAGCATCACGCCCGCACTGGCGAACGCCGCACTCGTCAATCCCGCCGCCGCGAGCGGCCCAGCCGCACTCCACCAGGTGTTGGTGCCCACTGCCCTGTGCTTTGCCACGATCCTCCTCGCCCCGTGGGGCGCCGGAACCAGACACCCCCGTCAATAAACGTCGGGGACACTAACAGCATTAGCCGTGCGCTGAGTACTTTTCTGGGAAGTTGCTTTGTGGCGAGGTCACTGGCTCGGTAACTGGCCGGGATCAGGGAAAACTCCTCGACATGCCCGTCACCTGCATCGGAGTCGATCGGTGCGGATCGCGAGTGACGGAGTGAACGTTGGCTGCCGTGTCTGTGACCTGGCATGGAGGGGGTCGGCTGGGTGACGTGGTGCGGAATTTAGAACACGTTCATTTTCGCCTGATTGCGATGGTGGCAATGTTTGCCAGCCCTGGTCGATGTACCGCGTTCGTAGCGGCCCCGTCGGTTGTGCAAGCCCCTTGTCGCACAACCGACAGGGCATGGCCCGGTTACACCGGGAACGTCACTCCGGTCAGTTCTTCGGAGACCGCCCAAAGTCGCTGTTGTAACGCGGTGTCGTGCGACTGGTCGCTCGAGCCCACGACCTTCGGGTGGCCGGTCTGCTGGAACAGTCCATCCGGCCCGTAGTACTGGCCGCCGTATGCGGCCGGGTCGGTCGCAGCGCGCAGGGTGGGCAGGGCGCCCATGGCGGCACTCTGGAACAGCCGCTCGACGATGGGTGTCACGATGGCGGGCGGCAACGCCACGTGCCGCGCCAATTCGGTGCTCGAACCGCCTGGGTGCGCGGCGAGGGCGACGGTCTCCGCGCCGGTCAGCCGGCGCTGCAGTTCGTAGGTGAAGAGCAGGTTGGCGAGCTTGGACTGGCCGTAGGCCGCGACCCGGTTGTAGCGGCGTTCCCATTGCAGATCTTCGAAGTGGATGGCGGCGCGAATCCGGTGGCCCAGGCTGCTGACCGTGACGACGCGGGAGCCGGGCACCGTCAGCAGCTGGTCCAGCAGCAGGCCGGTGAACGCGAAGTGTCCAAGGTGGTTGGTGCCGAACTGCATCTCGAAGCCGTCGGCGGTGGTCTGCTTCGGCGTCCACATGACGCCGGCGTTGTTGATCAGCAGGTCGATGGCCGGGTATTCCGACTTCAGCTGTTCGGCGGCTTCCCGGACCGACTGCAGTGAGGTCAGGTCGAGTTCCTGAAGTGCGAGGTCGGCGTCGGGTGTCGCCTGCCGGATCCGGTCGACGGCGTCCTTACCCTTGTCGAGGTTGCGGACCGCGAGCACGACGTGTGCGTTCTTCGCGGCGAGCGCCGCGGCGGTCTCATAGCCGAGTCCGGTGTTGGCGCCGGTGATGACGGCGGTGCGCCCGGTCTGGTCGGGGATGTTGGCGGTTGTCCACTTGGTCATGACAGTTCCTCGGTAGCCTGGCCTCATCCGGGGCGAGCGCCCCGGATGTTCACATATCCGGAACGGTGGCCCCGTTTAATTTGTTCCCGGGAGCGTGATGATCTGCAAACCGAAGCGGCCGCTGCGTGCCGACGCGGCCCGGAACCGGGCTCGTGTGCTGGAGGTGGCCTATCAGACGTTCGCCGACGAGGGGCTCTCGGTGCCCATCGACGAGATCGCCCGACGGGCCGGCGTCGGCGCCGGCACCGTCTACCGTCATTTCCCGACCAAAGACGATCTCTATCGCGCGGTGATCGAGGACCGGTTGCAGTCGGTCACCGATGCCGGTCGGGCATGTTTGGCGTCGGACGCCCCGGGTGACGCGCTGTTCGACTTCTTGCGGTCGCTGGTCCAGTGGGGGGAGACCGATCAGGGTCTGGTCGACGCGCTCGCCGGCCTGGGTATCGATGTCAACACCTTGGTGCCCGACGTCGAGGACGAATTCCTGGCCCTGCTCGGCGAGTTGTTGACGGCGGCCCAGCGCGCCGGCGCCGTGCGCTCGGACGTCTCGGTGCCCGAGGTCAAGACGCTGCTGGTCGCGGCGCAGGCCGCGCAGCGCTACAACCCCGACGCCGCCGACCGGGTGGTCGAGCTGATGATGGATGGTCTGCGGCCGCGTCGGGAGTAGCGTCGGCCGCATGAAGTTCGGAATCGCCACCTTCGTCGACGACGACACCATCGACCCGGTGACATTGGCGCGGGCGATCGAGGACCGGGGCTTCGCATCGCTCATCGTCGCTGAGCACAGTCACATCCCGGCGAGCCGGGAATCCGCGTACCCGAACGGCGGCGACCTGCCGCCCTGGTACTACAACACCCTCGACCCGTTCGTCACCCTCGCCGCTGCCGCTGCGGTGACCTCCACGATCGAACTATTCACCGGCGTCGCCCTGCTGATCCAGCGCGACCCGATCCATACCGCCAAGGAAGCCGCGAGCATCGATCTCATCTCGGGCGGTCGGTTCACCTTCGGCGTCGGCGCCGGCTGGAACATCGAGGAGATGCGCGACCACGGCACCGATCCGAAGACGCGGGGCGCCCGGCTGGACGAGAGCATCGAGGCCATCAAGGAGCTGTGGGTCGAGGAACCCGCCCAATATCACGGGAAGTTCGTCAACTTCGATCCGTCGTACTGCCGTCCCAAGCCGGTGCAGAAGCCGCACCCGCCGATCTATGTCGGCGGAAATTCGGATGCGACCGTCAAACGGGTCGTTCGGCACGGTGCCGGCTGGATCTCCAACCCGCTGCCTCGCGACGTCCTGGCCAAACGTATTGGGCAGATGCGTGAGGCCGCCGGTCACGACGTCCCCCTGGCGATGTTCGGCGCACCGGTGAAACCCGAATATTGGCAGGCCGTCGAAGGTCTCGGTTACGGGCAGCTCGGATTGTTCCTGCCCTCGGTGGGCAGGGATGAATCGCTGCGCCTGCTCGATGAATACGTCGCGCAGGTGGCGCGGTACCGGTCGGCGTCCTGATTCGGTTGCGCGGATGGTGAACAACCTTGCACTCGCCCTACCTGAGTGCTAAAAAGACGTTGGCACTCTCGATAGGTGAGTGCTAGGTCGGGACAGTGAGGCCGGGGCCGCATCTGCGAGCACAGCCCAGGCCGTCCGTCGCGGGCGCTGCGCCTGACCAAAGACGTGCAATTCCCAACCGGAGGAATTACTTCGCAATGGCCAAGACAATTGCGTACGACGAAGAGGCCCGTCGCGGCCTCGAGCGGGGTCTCAATGCCCTCGCTGACGCGGTAAAGGTGACGCTGGGCCCCAAGGGCCGCAACGTCGTCCTGGAGAAGAAGTGGGGCGCCCCCACGATCACCAACGATGGTGTGTCCATCGCCAAGGAGATCGAGCTGGAGGACCCGTACGAGAAGATCGGCGCTGAGCTGGTCAAGGAAGTTGCCAAGAAGACGGACGACGTCGCCGGCGACGGCACCACCACCGCCACCGTTCTGGCTCAGGCCCTGGTTCGCGAAGGCCTGCGCAACGTCGCTGCCGGCGCCAACCCGCTCGGCCTGAAGCGCGGCATCGAGAAGGCCGTGGAAGCAGTCACGGCCAGTCTCCTCAAGTCCGCCAAGGCGATCGAGACCAAGGAACAGATCGCTGCCACCGCCGGTATCTCGGCCGGTGACCAGTCCATCGGTGACCTCATCGCCGAGGCCATGGACAAGGTCGGCAACGAGGGTGTCATCACCGTCGAGGAGAGCAACACCTTCGGCCTGCAGCTGGAGCTCACCGAGGGCATGCGCTTCGACAAGGGCTACATCTCGGGCTACTTCGTCACCGACGCCGAGCGTCAGGAAGCCGTCCTGGAGGATCCCTACATCCTGCTGGTCAGCTCGAAGATCTCGACCGTCAAGGACCTGCTGCCGCTGCTGGAGAAGGTCATCCAGTCGGGCAAGCCGCTGCTGATCATCGCCGAGGACGTCGAGGGCGAGGCCCTGTCGACCCTGGTGGTCAACAAGATCCGTGGCACCTTCAAGTCCGTCGCCGTCAAGGCCCCGGGCTTCGGTGACCGCCGCAAGGCGATGCTGCAGGACATGGCGATCCTCACCGGTGGCCAGGTCATCAGCGAAGAGGTCGGCCTGTCCCTGGACACCGCTGACGTTTCCCTGCTGGGCACCGCCCGCAAGATCGTCGTGACCAAGGACGAGACCACCATCGTCGAGGGTGCCGGCGACGCCGACGCGATCCAGGGCCGCGTGGCCCAGATTCGCGCCGAGATCGAGAACAGCGACTCGGACTACGACCGCGAGAAGCTGCAGGAGCGCCTGGCCAAGCTGGCCGGCGGTGTTGCGGTGATCAAGGCCGGCGCTGCCACCGAGGTGGAGCTCAAGGAGCGCAAGCACCGCATCGAGGACGCCGTCCGCAACGCGAAGGCCGCCGTCGAAGAGGGCATCGTCGCCGGTGGTGGCGTGGCTCTGCTGCAGTCGGCTCCGGCGCTCGACGAGCTCAAGCTCGAGGGTGACGAGGCCACCGGTGCCAACATCGTGCGTGTCGCGCTGTCGGCTCCGCTGAAGCAGATCGCCTTCAACGGTGGTCTGGAGCCGGGCGTCGTCGCCGAGAAGGTGTCGAACCTGCCCGCCGGTCACGGCCTGAACGCCGCGACCAACGTGTACGAGGACCTGCTGGCCGCCGGCGTTGCCGACCCAGTCAAGGTCACCCGCTCGGCGCTGCAGAACGCGGCGTCCATCGCGGCGCTGTTCCTCACCACCGAGGCCGTCGTCGCCGACAAGCCGGAGAAGGCCGCGGCTCCCGCCGGCGACCCGACCGGTGGCATGGGCGGTATGGACTTCTAAGTCCAGCTCTACTACGGGAAAGCCCCGGCTCGCTCGGCGAGTCGGGGCTTTTTCGTGTCACTGCTCGATGGGCACACAATCGTGCAGGCAGCCACTCGCCGCCGCCGGGGTGTCCGGCCGGGCCTGCCGGTGCAGGATCGCGCGGCTCGGAAAGACCTGCAGCCGTGTGTCTTTCACATCGGCGCGACCGTCGATCAGCAGCGTGTACCCGTCGGCTTCGCGCGGCGGGTAGATGAGGGTGACGTCGCTGTGATGCTTGAGATTTTCGCTGGTGCGGGTCCCGATGGCGGCGATGTCGAAGACCCCGTCGGCAAGAGTGGGCTGGACGGTGACGACGTGTGCGCGATGGTCGTCGGTCACCGTCACGAGATAGGCGAAGGCGAAGTCGTCCACGGCGCCGGCCAGCTGATCGAGATCAACGTGTGCGCTCATTCCGTCAGGATAGGCGCCGGCGTCGGTGCTGGTAATGGGCGACGGAGGGCCACCTGGAGTAGTGATACCGTCGGGTCGCCGGTGTAAGTCGGCACGGGGATGAGGGGGAGGTTCAATTGGTGACGGTTCTTGACGGTGGATTCACCTCGTGACGCAGCCGCCGCAGTCGCCTTTCGGCGGTCCCAATCCGGTTGACGGGCCGGTGCCGCAGCATCCCGGTTACGGGCAACCGCCGCCCCCGGCGCAATGGGGCGGGCCGGCGCCGATGGGAGCGCCGCCGCAGACCCCGCCGCACGGGGCTTGGCCGGCCGCGCCCCAGCAGCAGTTCCAACACTTTCCGCAGCCCGGATATGCGCCGGCGCCGAAGCCGGCCAAGAACAGGAAGGCGCTGTTCATCACGGGCGGAGCCACGCTTGCGGTGCTCCTGGTGGTGGCCATCGTCGTGGCGATCGTGTCATTCTCCGGCGGCGGATCGAGCGGTCCCGGTGGTGGTGGCGCCAGTTCGGCAGAGGGCGCGGTCAAGGGCTACCTGGAAGCGCTGTCGAACGGAGATGCGGGCGCCGCGTTGGCATTCGGCACCGATCAGCCGGCCTCAAAAGACTTCCTGACCGACGATGTGCTCAAGCAGCAGACGGCGAAGTGGCCCATCACCAACATCCGGATTCTGAGCGCCAACGAAACCGGCCCCGTGGCGCAGGTGCACGTGTCCGTCAACTTCGGCGACCAGACCGCCGATCAGACGTTGCTGGTGAAAAAGGACGACAGCGGCTGGAAACTCGCCACTGCCAGCGTCAAGCTGAATCTGGGTGCGAACGGCGGCATCCAGATCAACAACCCGGCCACCGGCAAGCCGCTCCCGGCCGCGCCGCTCACGCTGTTCGGCAAGCCGGCGCCGAGCAATGCACCGGTGTACGTCTTTCCGGGGTGGCTCGACCTGGGCTCGGCGAGCAAATACCTGACGGTGTCGACGGCGCGGCCGGTGCTGCTCGACGGGTTGGTCGCCTCCGGTGTCGGCCTGACTGTCGGTGCCCAGATGCAGCTCAGCGAGGCCGGTTCGGCGGCGGCGAAGCAGGCCGTGGCCACCGCGGTCGCCGAATGCGCCAAGTCCACGTCACTGGCACCGCCGGGCTGCCCGAACGCCATGCCGAACCCGACGCTGGTCGACGGCACGGTGCACTGGGAACCGCCGGCCGACCTCAGTCAGGTCAACTACACGTTCACGGCATTCGATCTGTCGGTGCGCACCATGGGGACCTCGCAGTGGACCATCACCGCGACGAGTACCAGCGGCGCGACGGTGCAGGGCAAGCAGTTCGTCCCGCTGATGGGTCAGATCGACATGACACAGGAACCGTTGACAGTGAAGTGGTTCGGCCGATGAGCGCCCCGACGAACACGATGCAACAGCAGCCGACGCGGGATGAACTCGACCGCGCCCGTGCGGTGGTACATGCGGTGTCCGGAGCATTCGCGGCGAAGGTGGTGGGCCAGACCGGACTGCAGCAGAGTCTGTTGATCGGTATGTTCACCGGCGGGCACGTGTTGCTGGAAAGCGTTCCGGGACTTGCTAAGACGACGGCGGCCCGAGCGGTGGCCGATGCGGTGCAGGCCAAATTCCGGCGCATCCAGTGCACCCCCGACCTGTTGCCGAGCGACATCATCGGGACCCAGATCTTCGACGCGTCCAAGGGCGTCTTCCACACCCAGCTGGGACCCGTGCACGCCAACATCGTGCTGCTGGACGAGATCAACCGGTCGAGTGCGAAAACCCAGAGCGCCATGCTGGAAGCGATGGAGGAACGCCAGACCAGCATCGCCGGCGACGTCTACAAGATTCCCGAGCCGTTCCTGGTGCTCGCGACGCAGAACCCGGTTGATCAGGAGGGCACCTATCCGCTGCCCGAGGCGCAGATGGACCGGTTCATGTTCAAGGAGATCCTGACCTATCCGAATCCGCGGGAAGAGGCGGAAATGGTCTTCCGGATCGACGCCGGTGTCTACGCCGACCACCGGACCGCTCCGGTGGCGTCGCTCGACGACATCCTCTACATCCGGGACGTGGTGCGACGCGTCTACCTCGACCCGGCGATCGTCAACTACATCACCCAGATCGTCGCGGTGACCCGGACGCCGCAGCAGTACCTTCCGGCGAATCTGGCGCGGCTCATCGAGTACGGCGCCAGTCCCCGCGCCACCATCGCCTTCTGCAAGGCGGCGCGGGCGTTGGCGTTGTTGTCGGGTCGCAACCACGTGCTGCCCGATGACGTGAAAGCGCTGGCGCACCGCGTGTTGCGGCACCGGCTGATTCTCGGATTCGAGGCGGTGGCCCAGAATGTCACTCCGGAAGTGTTGATAGACAACGTCATTCAGGCAGTCCGAACTCCTTAGCCGCGATGGGCGTACTACTGCAGGAGGTCAAGGCGCAGACCTTGGCCGGCAATCGACTCTCGGGTCCCAATGGGGTGTCCCGCGGGCTGCTGGAGGGCGAGCACCGCTCGATGTTCCAGGGACGCAGTCTGGAATTCGACGATCTGCGGCCCTATGTGCCGGGGGACGACGTTCGCGACATCGACTGGAAGGCGTCGGCGCGCTCGCCCGAGGTACTGGTCAAGCGATTCGTCTCGTACCGGCAACAGCGGATCCTGATGGTCGTCGACCTCGGCCGGAACATGTTGGCCTACGCCGCAAGTGGCGAGGTCAAGCAGCGTGTGGTGCTCAATGCCGTTGGCCTGGTTGGGCTCATCGCCATCAGCAAGGGCGACGAGATGGGTTTGGTATACGGGGATGCGACCGGATCGGCACACATGCCGAACCGGCGCGGTGAGGCGCACCTCGAACACATCCTGGAACGCGTCAACCGGCATCACGTCGCGGACAGCGGCCGCAGCGACATCTGCGCGCAACTGGACTACGTGCAGCACCACTTCCGGCGCCGGCACATCGTTTTCGCGATCTCCGACGAACCCGATGTCGGCGCGAGGCTGGATGAGCAGTTCCGCAAGGTGGCGGCGCGGCACGACGTGTACTGGGTGACGGTGCGTGACGCCCCGTTGATCGGAGCGCCGGGATTCGGCGGTGAGGGCTACGACGTCGACAGCGGCAGAACTCTGCTGCGCGAAGAGATCCTGGGGCACCGGGTGCTGGCGGCGTACCGGCAGGCCGAGGCGCGGCGGGAGGCGGCATTCGAGCAGTACGTCAACAGCTCGGCGATCCCGTGCGCACGGGTTTCCGGTAGTGGTGAGTTGTTCAACGCCGTCACCCTGATGTTGAAGAAGGCCGGCCGTGGCAAATGACTTTCTGAAATGGGTTGTGGCGCCGCTGCCGTACTCGGTGCTCTGGCTGGTGTTCGGCATCTTGCTGATCCTCGGGGTGATCGGCTGGTTCGGTGGCGTGTTGGTGTGGACGCTGCCCGTCGAAAGGTTGCGCACCATCCCGGTGATCCGCGACATCAATGCCCGGGTGCTGCGGCGCAAGTTCAGTGCCGCGGTCGGTCACGTGGCCGACCGCTACCGGATCGGTGAGCTCAGCAGCCGTCAGGCGTACACCGAAATGAGCCGGATACTGCGGAATTTCGTGTTCTACCGCACGGGTGTGCGGGCTCAGTACATGACGTTGGGTGAGGTGGAGCGCGGGCCCGCGGCGGCGGCGGCGCCCATCGTGAAGGCTTTGTATACCCGACAATTCGACGTTGTCGACAACCCCGATGTTGCTGCCGCGGCAGCCCAGGTGCGGAGCGCGATCCGGTCATGGAGCTGAGATGGTGGTGGGTGGTCGTCGTGGGGCTGACGGCCTTGGTCGTCATTGTGGCCGTCGCGTTCCTCTGGCCGCTCAGACAGCAGCAGCGCCGGCTGCGTCCGCTGGCATGGGTCGGTCGCCTGACCCAGCTGCCAGAGTACGCGCGCGCCTATCGTCGGTACCGAATCCTGTTGGCGGCCATCGCCGCAACGACGGTCGGGGTATCACTGTGCGCGATCATCGCCACTGCGCGGCCAGTGAGCGCACAAGCCACCGCCGCAGACATCAACCGGGCGCACCCGGAGGACATCATGCTGTGTGTGGAGGATGACCCGGCCGCCCACGATGCGTCCGTGCTGTTCTCGTATTTCCGTGACCAGGCCGCGAAGTTCGAGACGCAGCGTCTCGGCCTCACGTCCCGCACGCTGCGGGTGATCCCACTGACCCGCGACCATCCCTACCTCCAGGAGCAACTCGGCCGCTATGCGAACCTCGAGCGACTGAAGACCCAGCAGAAGCCATCGCCGGAGGACACCGCGACGCTGCAACGCGCGCAGCACGAGTTCGGCCGGACCGTCAACTATTCCGACTACCGGCTGACGGTGAACGATGCTCTGGCCCTGTGCATGAAAGGTTTTCCGGGAGTGGGTAAGCCGTCGGATGCCCGGCGCTCGGTGATCTACCTGGGTCCGGTCGATGGGTCGAAGGGGCCCATCTACTCGGACGCTGCGCTCGGTGCACTGGCGAAGTCCTCGGGTATTCAGCTGAACGTCCTGACCCGGACGACGCGCGACGCCGGTGGCGCGCTGAGCGGCATCACGGAGGCCACCGGCGGGCGGTTCGTCAGCTATGTCGCGGCGGATCCCAAGAGCGGCAACAGCGGAACGCAGCAGGACGCGATGGACGCGGCACTTCGCGGCCATCTCGACGACATCCGTGCGCACCCGCCCGCGCTGACCCGGTCTGACGGAACCATTCTGGTCGCGCAGGTACGCGACCGGCCCGACGCGGTGCTGGCCGTGGCTCTGGCCATGGTGATCGTCTTCTCGATCAGCCTCGCAGGGGTGCGTCGATGACGTTCGAACCTGTGGTCGCCTGGTGGGTGTTCCTGGTGCTCGCCGGGCTGACCCTGATATTGCGGATGTTCACCCTGTACCGGGTGTTGGTCGTGGTCGGGAAAGGCAGCCAGCGCAAAGTGGTGCTGCGCTGGAGCTTGCTGACCCTGGTGATCGTCTGCCTGTTCGCGGCAGCCGCGCGGCCGGGAATCGAAGGAGACAAACAGGTTTCGGACCAGTCCGTCGCGGCGGCGGCCGGCCGGAACGTGAATGTGTTCTTCGTCGTCGACCGCTCCCTCAACTCCAAGGCCGAGGACTACGGGAACAACCAGTTCCGGATGGCCGGGATTCGGGCCGACATGCAGTCGATCGTCGACCAGTACCCGTCGGGCCGGTTCTCGATCACGTCGTTCGCCACGAAGGCACGTGTCGACTGGCCGTTGTCGGATGACGTCTGGAGTCTGCGGGCGCTGCTCAAGGGCTATTCGGCCTATGGGGCGGACTTCGATTCGGTGTACCAGGTCGACGTCGGTGCGGCCGACGAGCAGTTGAAGCGCCAGCTGGAGCTGGCGTACAAGCAGTACCCGGGTTCGCACAACGTGGTCTTCTATCTCGGTGAGGGAGCGGGTGTCTCGAAGCGGCCGGCGACGAAATTCGACATCCCCGCGGGACTGATCGCCGGGGGCGCGGTACTCGGGTATGGCACGGCAGGCGGCGGCCGGGTCGCCAGCAAGCTGGGGGCCACCGGTGAAGTGTCCTATTTTCCGGACCCGAGTGGCGCGCAGTTTCTCTCGGCATTCGACGAGGCGTCGCTCAAGACCGTCGCCGGCCAGCTGAAACTGCCGTACTACCACCGGGCGCCGGGCGATTCGACGGCCACGATCATCCCGGCCCTGGATGTGCAGGCATCCACAGAGCGACAACAGGTCTCGCTGCCGGGGGAGCGCACCGAGTTCTACTGGATTTTCACGGCGATCGCGATGCTGTTGATGGGCTACGAACTGTTCGCGATGGCGCGTGAATACCGGGTCTCCCGCATGACGAAGGTGCGGGACGAATGACGCAGATATCCGCGGTGTGGCGGACGGTAATCGCGGCGGTCGGCCGGTACTTCTCATCCGGCCCGAGGCGAAAGGTCCTGCGGCGCAAACTGGTGGCCATCTCGGTGCTGCCGGCCCTGTTGGTGGTAGGGATCGCCGTCAAGGTGGTGACGATGGTGACCTACGGGCAGTCCGCGAGGTCGAACTTCTTCGCATACAACTCCTACGGCATGGACCACGACGTGCGAAAGCTCAAGTCGTTCAACGTGATCGACTCCTACAAGGCGTATTTCGCCGATGGCGACCGCTATTTGTTGGAAGGCAAGCTGTCGGACGCCGAGTCGGAGTTCAAGAAATCGCTGGAACTGGTCGACCAGGACGATTCGTGCCCGGTACGCATCAACCTCGCCGTGGTGCTGGAGGCGCGGGGCGACGTGAAGAACAACGAGAAGCACCGCGACCAGGCGAAACCGCTGTGGCAAGAGGCGCTCACGGTGGTGCAGCGGGCGCCAGCCGGTTGTTTCGACACGACGACCGAGCCCGACGAGGAGCAGCGTAAACACCGCAACGACACGGCGAAGCGGTTGCAGGACAAGCTGAAGGATCCGGAGCCGAAGTCCTCGGACGGGCAGGGCGGGCAGGGCAACGGCGGCGGGGAGGGTGACTCGGGTCAGAACGACCAATCGCCTGGCCAGGGTGAGCAGCCGCCGAGCCCCGGCAATCCGCCGCCGAGCCCGGGTGAGCAGCCCCAGAGTCCCGGCAATCCGCCATCGGGTTCAGGAAACCCGCCGCCCGGTCCCGACGCTCAGGGCTCGGGCCAAGGCGATCCGGACGGTCAAGCCCCGGCCGGCGGACCCACCACGCAGGCCCCCGACACCGTTGGCGCAGACCGTGTCGCGACCGAATCCGGCGGGGTGTCGACGCATGAACTGCATCCGCAGCAAGGCGATCCGGGTGATGTGCTCAAGCGGTTGCTGGAGGATTCCGGTGCCACAGGTATCGATCGTGAGTGAGCTGCCGCGCCACTGACCGGGTGGCGAAGAACTGGTCGAAAGATCGCCTTGTGGTCAGGTTCGTGAGCTCAAGGCGCGCAGAGCGCAGGGGCTGGGTCCGCTGGACCCGCCGAACCGGTGCTTGCTGGCAGGAGCACTCAAGTGTCGAGCTGAACCGACCGCGGGCGCGCTGGGGATCTGGTAACAATTGACATTCAAGTCAATTTAGGTCCATCGCGGCGCTGCATCGCCCAGTTGTCGTCACACCTCAGGGGGTCGCTCTCATGACTGCTTCCGTTCGACTGATGCCGACCAGGTTGGCAGCCGCGGCTCTGACCGCCGGCGTGGTCGTGGCCGGGTCGGCGATCGGTACGACGGAGCGCGTGCAACCGATCATTGCGGCCAAGGTGGTCAACACCTCATTGATCACCGACTTTTTCGGAAGCGTGGGCTGGTTCGTCCAGGGCGCGGCCGGGAGTGTGGCGATTCCGATCGACGCGGTGGTGTCGCTGCCGTTCGACGCATTGACCGCCATCGCCGTCGCCGTACAACACCCGGACTATGTCCCATCGGTGTTGAGCTGGCTGGTCAATCGGTACGCCAACCCGGCTGAGTCGTATCCGTATTACACCTATCCGTGGGATTTCAAAACGAATGCGCTCGGCGACATCGCTCTTGCGTTTCCCTACCCGCTGGGTCCCAACGGCACCCAGCCCGGGCTGATCAATGGCATCGTCGACGGCATCGCAAACACGATCGGCAGCGCGCTGAGCGGGCTCCCCGATCCGGCCGCCGGGGCCGCCGGGGCCGACGCTTTCTGGGCGACGACGGCAGGGCGCATCCTGACGTCGGTGAACAACCTCCCGCTGGCTCCGGTGTGGGCGCTATGGGATGTCACCGACTATGCCGGCTTCCTGCCCTACAACGTGGTGGCGACCATCGAGTCGGCCATCAAGTCCCCGCAAGCAATTCCCGGCTTGATCAGTAATTTGATCTACGGGCTGCTCGGCTCCGACGCCCAAGGCGGCCTGGCGGGCTACCTGATCAACGACCTCAGCTATCCGCTGACCACTCTCCCCGGGCCGGTCGGCCAGTTCGCGACGAACGTGGTCGCGAATCTTCAACAGGGGCTCGACAATCTGCTGGCGAACCTTCCGGCGCCGGTACCGCCGAATCTCTTGGCTGCGAAAACAGCCGCGGGCGCGGCGCCCGTATCGACTGCCGCGGTCGCGGGCGTGGGTGCCGCCGACATCCCGGCGGTCACCGGGCCGAGTGCGAATGCGGTGACACTCGCGGTGTCGGGCGCCCCGGACGCCACCAACGTCTCGGACGCCACCAAGGCCCCGGACGCCACCAAGGCCCCGGACGCCACCAACGTCTCGGACACCACGAAGGTCCCGGACGCCACCAACGTCTCGGACACCACGAAGGTCCCGGACGCCACCAAGGCGCCGGACAACTCGAAGAGCCCAGATGCCCCAGACGCTTCGAAAGCCCCGGACGCTCCGACGGTGCCGCAGAACAAGCCGGGCGAACAGGGCGGTGCAACCGGTACCGGAGCTCCGGCGGCCGGACCCGCCGCCGGACCCGAGGCTGGCGACACGGCCACGGCAGGAAGTACCGACAAGCCGAAAACGACGGCCGACAAGGTCAAGTCGGGCAACAAGGTTCGGCCGGGCACCAAAGCCGCCCCCAGCGGCGCGGCCATGGGTAACGCCGACACATCAACGTCGACCGCTGGATCTGACAAACCATCCGGGGGCGCTGACAAGCCTGCCGGTGGTGCTCATCCCGATCCGAGCGGCACAAGCTCCGTGACGGATCACGCGAGCGCGGCTGCCTGAGCTGCCGGCGCCGACTGGCGGCCACGGACCAGCCGTCCCGGCCGCGCCGCCGTCGGCACGCCGTTCTCGGCGATGATCTCGCCGGACACGATGGTCGCGACATAGCCGTCTGCGGTCTGGTCCAGGCGGCGCCCACCGGCGGGCAGGTCGTGCTCGATGGTCGGTTTGTGCAGCGTCAGTGCGTCGTGGTCGATCACATTGAGATCGGCCTTGTAGCCCACCGCGATTCGGCCGCGGTCGGCCAGGCCAGCGACGCGCGCCGGTACCGACGTCAGTTCCTTCACCGCATGCGCCAGGTCCAGCCGGCCGGCAGCCCGGTCGCGCACCCAGTGCGTCAGCAGGTACGTGGGAAATGACGCGTCGCAGATCATTCCGTAGTGGGCGCCGCCGTCGCCGAGGCCCAGGATGACGTCATCGCGCCGGATCAGTTCGGCCACGGTGTCGAGCGAACCGTCACGGAAGTTGGCGAGGGTGACCAACAGCATGGCGTGCCCGTCGTCGTCGAGCACCCGGTCGTAGGCCTCTTCGAGCGGGCTGACGCCGCGGGCGGCGGCCCGCGCCGCGATCGAATCCGACAGTGCCGGTTCGTAGTTCGGGGGAGTGCCCAGCGGGAACATGTAGTCCCACGCCTGCGCCGCGAACATGAGCGGGTGGCCGTCGGCAGCCGCGGTGTCGTTCAGGATGCGTTGGCGTACCTCAGGTTTGCGCATCTCGGCGACGCGCTCGGCCAACGGCAAGTCGGCGATCTCGCGGTACGACGGGTACAGCACGAACGGGTTGCCGGACAGTTCGAGGCCGATGACGAGGCCGATCGGCCGGGGAAAGATCTGGGCCGAGATCGAACCGCCATCGGTATTGGCCTTCTCGACCATGCGCAGCGCGTCCTCGAATGTGGCCGGCCCGGCGTTGCCGACCGCCAGCGTGAACGTGACGGGCAGACCGACGTCGGCGGCGACGTCGAACACGGTCTTGAGCGCGACCTCGTAGTCGCCCGCCAACAGGTCGGGCACGAACTGGATCAGTCCGCCGCCGCCGTCTTCGATGCCGCGGGCGATGGCCTCGATTTCCACCTGTGCCGCGTCATGGCTCGGGATGGGCTGCCCGCCAGAGGTCTTGTGCAGGGTCAGTCGGGACGACGCGAAACCCAGCGCACCGACCTCCACTGCCTCGGCCGCCAGCTTGCGCATCAGCGCGAGGTCCTCGGGAGTGGCGGGTTCGCGATCGACACCGCGCCGGCCCATCACGTACACCCGCAGCGGCGAGTGCGGCAGGAACGCGGCCACATCAATGTCCCGGCGTCCCGCGTCAACCGCGTCCAGGAATTCGGGGAAGGTCTCCCAGGTCCATGGCAGGCCGTCGACCATCACGACGCCCGGGATGTCCTCGACGCCGGCCATCACGTCGACGAGTACGTCGTGATCGTCCGGGCGGCACGGCGCGAAGCCGACACCGCAGTTGCCCATGACGGCGGTCGTTACGCCGTGAGCGGAAGACGGCGTCATCCGTTCCGACCAGATGGCCTGTCCGTCGTAGTGGGTGTGCAGGTCCACGAAGCCGGGGGTGACCAGCTTGCCGGTGGCGTCGATCTCGCGCGCGCCGGTCCCCTCGACAGTGCCGACGGCCACGATGGACCCGTCCTGAACTGCGACATCGCCACGGAAGGGCATGCCGCCCAAGCCATCGACGATGAGTCCGCCCCGAATGACGATGTCGTAGGCCGCGCCCGCTGCGTTCATGTGAACAACGTACGACCCAGGCCCTCATCAGATCTGTGAGTTGGCTTTGAGTTGAAGATTAGAACGGCTAGGCATTGCAGAAACGATGTATCGTGATAGGTACAAGATGCATCGAATCAACGAAAGGAATTGCGATGTTCTCAGCTGGTTTCGGCCCCGGTTTCGGTGGGGGCTTCGGCCCGGGCTTCGGGGGCTTCGGTCCCGGCGCGGGTCCCGGCGCGGGTGGACCCGGCGCCTGCGGCCCGGGCTTCGGTGGTGGTTTCGGCGGCGGCTTCGGGGCCGGGGGCGGGCACCACTTCTTCAAGGGTCGTATCAAGCGTGCCGCGATTGCGGCGGCCGCGCTACTACAGGAAGGTCCGGCCACTGCCGAGCAGCTCTCGCAGCGGGTCTCGGAGATCACCGACGGCGCGTTCGCCCCGCCGGTGGACAAGGTCGAGTTCGTCATCTCACTTCTCGCCGCGCGCGGCGTGGCCACGGTCGAGGACGGCGTCGCGACGCTGACCGAGTTCGGTGAGCAGTTGCTCGCCTGGCGCGGCGTCAGCAGCGAGACGGTGCAGGCGTTCCTCGGGCAGGCGGCGAAGTTCGGTGACGTCATCAAGCTGCGCAAGGACTTGTTCGAGCTCGCCGGTCTGGCGCGCACCATCAAGTTCACCGGCAACGACGCACAGAAGGCCGACCTGAAGTCGGCCGTTGCGACGGTGTCCGCTGCGGTCGCCGAGGCCAAGAAGGCCCTCTACCGCACCCTGGCCGACAACTGAATCACCAATCGGAGCGGCGGGCCCAGCGTGGGTTCGCCGCTCCGATTGTTGTCGGTGGCTCGTGGCACGATCGCGGCATGATCGATCATGTCGGCATCAACTGCAGCGACTGGGCCAAGTCCAAAGAGTTCTACGACACCGTGCTCGGTGTCCTCGGGTACAGCCGCCAGATGGATTTCGAGGTCGCCATCGGTTACGGCACCGCCGGGCGGCCGGAATTCTGGATCGGCGATGCCAGTGCAGGTGAGGCGTCGGGGCCGAACCGCGAGGTGCACGTGGCCTTCCACGCTGCTGATGCGGATACGGTGACCGCTTTCCATGAGGCCGCGGTCGCACTCGGCGCCGAGTCGTTGCACGCGCCCCGGCTGTGGCCTGAATATCATCCCGAGTACTTCGGTGCGTTCGTGCGTGACCCGGATGGCAACAACGTGGAAGCGGTGTTCCACGGCTCGGCCGCCGACCGCCAGGTCGGGTAGCGTCGGAGCCATGTCTGACACCGCCGCGGCGCGAGAACTGTTGCGCGACTCGTTCACTCGGCTCATCGAGCATGTCGACGATGTCGCCGACGGTCTGACCGAAGAGGTGTCGTGCTGGCGCCCGACGCCGGAGGCCAACAGCATCGCGTGGCTGCTGTGGCACAGCGCGCGGTGTCAGGACATGCAGCTGTGCGACATCGCCGGCGTCGATCAGGTGTGGACGAGTGAGGGGTGGGAGCAGCGGTTCGCTCTCGACCTGCCGCACAGTGCTGCCCCCGGCTACGACATCGGGTACGGCCACACTCCCGAAGACGTCGGCAAGGTGCGGCCGCCGGTCGACTTGCTCGTCGGTTACTACCGCGCGGTGCACAAGGTGACGTTGGAATACATCGCCACCGTGACGTCGGAGGAACTCGAGCGGATCGTTGATCGACGCTGGAATCCGCCGGTCACCGCGAGCGCGCGACTGGTCAGCATCGTCGACGACTGCGCGCAGCACCTGGGGCAGGCGGCGTACGTACGGGGTATCGCCGCGCACCGATGACCGCCCGATGACAACGGAGAAATTCGTCCGCTGGTGGCCGGCGGTCGGGCTGGTGACGATGGCCGTGTTGGGCTGGACTGTCGGCAAGGCATCCACGCCGGTCGACGATGTCTTCCAGCAGGCCGGCCGTGATACCCGGCCGTACTCCGGTTGGCTGCTGTTCTTCACCGACCCGAGAACACTGCTGGCGATGCTGGCGATCGCGGTGGCAGTCGCCTTATGGCGCAGGCGATGGAGCATCGCGGTGGCGATGGCGCTGTGCCCGCTGGCGGCGCTGGTGATCGAACGCTTCGTGAAGCCGCTGTTCGGTCGCCATAAGGGTGGTGCGCTGGCCTATCCCAGTGGGCACACCACTCTTATGGTCACGGTTGTCGGCATGATCGTCGTGGCGGCCGGAGCGGTGCTGTGGTCGCGGGTGCTGGCCGGCATCTTCGTCCCGGCGGGCATGCTCGGCCAGGCCTTCACCTACCACTACTTCACGGACACCGTCGGTGCGCTGCTGTTCGGGTCCAGTCTGGTGTGCCTGGCGGCGTGGGTCGCCGGTGTCGTGCCGAGTCGTAGTGCCGCTCCCGAGCATGCGGCCAGATCGCAGATCCGGCCGGATCCGTGATCTGTGCGCATACTCGCCGCCGAGTGGCGCGCCGCGACCGCCGCTGACACGCCTAAAGTTGACACGCGTCAAGCCGGGTGCGACCCCTGTCACACCTGGTCGTTACGATGGCCGTATGACCGCTACGTCTGACGTCCAGTCGCCGGGCTCCGGCACCATTTATGACCCTGCCACCGGTGCCATCGCAGGAACCGTGAGGTGGACGGACTCGGCCGACGTACCGCGCATCGCCGCAGGTCTGCGCGCCGCGCAGTCGGAGTGGGAAGCCCGCGGGCCGCAGGGGCGGGCGAAGGTGCTGGCCCGTTTTGCGGTGTGGCTCAATGATCATCGCGACGAGGTCGAGGCGCTGCTTGTCCGCGAGACCGGCAAGTCGATGGTCGACGCGAAGGTCGAGATTCCGCTGGCGATCCTGATCATCTCGTACGTGGTGAAGACCATGGAGAAGGCGCTGGCGCCCGACACCCGGCCGGCGCCCATGCCCATGCTCTCGGTCAAGAAGATCACCGTGCACTACCGTCCGCGTCCGGTGGTAGGCATCATCGCGCCGTGGAACTACCCGGTCGCCAACGCGCTGATGGACGCTATCGGGGCGCTCGCGGCCGGCTGTGCCGTGCTGCTCAAGCCGTCCGAGCGGACCCCGCTGACCGCCGAGTTGCTGTTGCGCGGGTGGACCGACTCCGGGGCGCCCGAGGTGCTCGCACTGGCTCAGGGCGCCCGCGAGGTGTCCGAGGCCGTCATCGACAACTCCGACTTCGTTCAATTCACCGGCTCCACGGCCACCGGCCGCAAGGTGATGGAGCGCGCGGCGCGTCGTCTCACCCCGGTCAGCCTCGAACTCGGTGGCAAGGACCCGATGATCGTGCTCGAGGACGCCGACGTGGAGTTGGCCGCGAACGGCGCGGTCTGGGGCGCGATGTTCAACGCCGGGCAGACCTGCGTGTCCGTCGAGCGTGTCTACGTGCTGGAGTCGGTGTACGACGCGTTCGTCGACGCCGTCGTCAAGGCGGTGCATAACCTCAAGGTGGGCGCGGGCGAGGGCTATCACCTCGGCGCGCAGATCGACGCAAGCCAGGTCGACATCACCGAGCGGCACGTCAATGAGGCCCTGGCGGCCGGTGCCCGGGCGCTGACAGGTGGCAAGCGCCCCGACGGCCCCGGCAGCTTCTACCCGCCGACGGTGCTCGTCGACGTCGACCATTCCATGGCGTGTATGACGGAGGAGACGTTCGGCCCGACCCTGCCGATCATGAAGGTCGCCACGGTCGGTGACGCGGTCCGCCTGGCCAATGACAGCCCGTACGGGTTGAGTGCCACCGTATTCTCGGGCGACGTGCAGCGGGCCAAAGACGTTGCACTGCAACTCGACTGTGGCGCGGTGAACATCAACGATGTGCTGGCCAACCTGATGTGCACCACCGCTCCGATGGGTGGCTGGAAGACGTCGGGCATCGGCGCGCGGTTCGGCGGGGCCGAGGGCATCCGCAAGTACTGTCGCCAGGAGACGGTGGTCGAGCCGCGCACCAGCAAAGGTACGGGCGGCAATTACTACCACAACTCGATGAAGGCCCTGGCGCGCATGAACAACGTGCTGACCAAGGTGTCGCTGATCCGGTCCAAGCGCACTGCCAAGTAGCACCTGCTGTTCACCGGGATGTCACCGTCAGGTTTGGCGGAGCCGTTATTTTCGGCCGGTGACCCTCGACACCGCTACCGCCAACGGCTACGCCGTTCGCGATGACGACGACGACGATCCCGAGTTGGTGCTGCTGCCCAGCGGGGAAGTGGTCGACACCTGGCGCGAGGGTTACCCGTACGACGAGCGCATGAAGCGCGAGGAGTACGAGGAGCAGAAGCGTCTCCTGCAGATCGAACTGTTGAAGCTGCAGAAGTGGAGCCAGGCCAACGGGCTGCGGCACGTCATCGTCTTCGAGGGCCGCGATGCCGCCGGCAAGGGCGGCACCATCAAGCGGTTCATGGAGCACCTCAACCCGCGCGGCGCCCGAGTCGTGGCGCTGGAGAAGCCGACTGAGAAGGAACGTACCCAGTGGTACTTCCAGCGGTACGTGACGCATCTGCCGGCGGCCGGCGAGATCGTCCTCTTCGACCGCTCCTGGTACAACCGCGCCGGCGTGGAGCGCGTGATGGGTTACTGCACACCCAAGCAGCACGCTGAATTCGTCCGTCAGGCGCCGCTTTTCGAGCAGATGCTGACCAACGACGGCGTCAGCCTCACCAAGTTGTGGTTCTCGGTGACGCAGGCCGAGCAGCGCACCCGGTTCACCATCCGCCAGGTCGACCCGGTGCGGCAGTGGAAGCTCTCCCCGACGGATCTGGCGTCGCTGGACAAGTGGGACGACTACACCGCGGCCAAGGAAGAGATGTTCGCCTGGACCGACACCGAGGTCGCGCCGTGGACTGTGGTGAAGAGCAACGACAAGAAGCGCGCCCGGATCAACGCCATGCGCCACGTTCTCGGTAAGTTCGACTACGACAACAAGGACCATGAGGTGGTCGGGCACGCCGACCCGCTGATCGTGGGACGGGCGCTGGCCGACTGAGCGGCGCCCACCGATCTAGGAGGGCGCTTGCGATTCGTCGCGACACTGCTGTTGTGGCTGGTCACCACCATCGCTGTGGCGGTGGCTGTGCCGGTCTGCTGGGCCCAGCACACCATCGTCGACCGGGGCGGCTACGTCGCCTTGGCGACCACGGCCGCCAAGAACCACGACCTGCAGAAGGCCACTGCCAGTGAGCTGGGCATCCAGATCAACAAGCTGGCCACCAGCGCGGGTTATGACCTGAGCACCAGCACCATGTCGAATGCGGCTGGCCTCTACACCTCCAGCTCGGTGTTCCCCGGGCAGTTCGGCATCGCCAACGGCTACGCGCACGACTGGCTGTTCACCGACACCATGGCCCACTCGGACGCATCCGGCCGCTGGACCATCGACCTGTCACCGATGCTGTCGGACGGGTCGTTCAGGGCGACCCTGACGGCGCTCGGGATCCGCGTCCCGTCGAAAATCGAAGTACCGATCACCGATTCGGCCCAGTCGGTGCGGCCAGGCCAGTTCCGTGCCGCGACGACGTGGGGACCGTGGGCGCGCGTCGGCATCTGTGTCCTGACGGGCGTGTTCGCCCTGCTGACGCTCGCAGTGACCCGATCCCGCGGAAAAACCGTTGCCGCCCTGGGAATTTCGACCATGATCGTGGGCGCTGCCGGCTGGGCCGGCATCGAAGTGGGACGCCGCTACGTGAGCGATGGGCTGAACCGCACCACCGGAAACGTCCGGCAGGTGGCCGACGTCATGGTCGATACGGCCATCGCGAACGCCCACCAGTGGCTCAACAGCACCCTCGCCATCGGCGGTGGCTTGGTGGTGCTGGGCGTCCTCGTGACACTGCTGGGCAACCTGGGTCGCCGGGTCGTCCGTAAGCCCAAGCCCGCGGGAGCTCCTACCGCCTGACAGCGATTTGTGCACAAAATCCGCGGTCGGCGCGGAAAATCGTGCACAAATCACGAGCCGCCGACGGTTCGCTCCAGGAACGAATACACCAGCGCGGCCTTGAACGCGGCCTGCGAATTGTCCGCGGCCCCACCGTGTCCGCCCTCGATGTTCTCGTAGTAGCTCACGCGGTGGCCGACGGCCTTGAGCGCTGCCGTCATCTTCCGGGCGTGGCCGGGGTGTACCCGGTCGTCGCGCGTCGAGGTGGTCATCAGCAGCGCCGGGTACTTACGATCGGCCGAAATGTTCTGGTATGGCGAGTACTTCGAGATGAACTCCCAGTCGTCGGGGTTGTCGGGGTCGCCGTACTCGGCCATCCACGAGGCACCGGCGAGCAACAGGTGATACCGCTTCATGTCCAGCAGCGGCACGCTGCACACCAGGGCGCCGAACAAGTCCGGATACCGCGTGAGCATCACGCCCATCAGCAACCCGCCGTTGCTGCCACCCTCAGCGGCCAGCTGGTCGACAGTCGTGATGCCGCGCCGCACCAGATCAGCGGCGACGGCGGCGAAGTCCTCGTAGACCAGGTGGCGGCCCTCGCGTATCGCCTGCGTGTGCCAGCGGGGGCCGTATTCACCGCCGCCGCGGATATTGGCCTCGACGTAGGTGCCGCCCTGGGTCAGCCACAACCGGCCGAGCACTCCGGCGTAGCCGGGCAGCATCGATGACTCGAAGCCGCCGTACCCGCTCAGCAGTGTCTTCCTGGGCTCTGTGACACCGCGTTGTCCCACAACGAAATACGGGATGCGGGTGCCGTCGGCGGAGGTCGCGAAGTGCTGCGACACCTCGACCTCGGAAGCGTCGAAAAAGCCCGGCGCCCGCTTGATCTCGGCCACCGCGCCGCCGGCATGCCCCCAGAGCAGGCGCGACGGGCTGTCGAATCCGCTTGAATCGAGGAATATTTCGTCGCCGTACTCGTCGACGTCGACGATGACCGTGGTGGCATGCTCGGGCACGCCGGGGATGTCCTCGCGCTCCCACGTGCCGGGGGTGACCAGTTCGATGTGGCCGATGACGTCGACCAAGGTCTGCAGCAGCAGCCGGTCGCGGGTCCACGCGAAATTCTGCATGCTGCTGTGGTCGTCGGGCTCGAAAACCACGCTCAGATCCCGGTTTCCGGCGAGGTAGTCGTCATAGCGCGAGGCGAGCAACGTCCCCGCCGCGTATGTCGTCTCACCGACGGTCCACTCGCCTCGGGGCCGGATCAGCAGCCATTCCCGGTGGATGGAGATCGCGGCATCGGTGGGTACGTCGATGCGGATCAGCTCGTCGCCGCGGACCTCGTAGCGTTCGCGGTTGAAGAAATCGGTGGACCGCGACACCATCAACCGCTCGAAACCCGGTGTGCTGTCGTAACCCGCGCCGACACTGACGTCCGAGGCGGTGCCTTCGAAGATCGTCACGGCCTCCGACAGTGGCTGCCCACGGTGCCACCGCTTGACGATCCGGGGATACCCCGACTCGGTCATGGCGCCAGGCCCGAAATCGGTGCCGACCAACACCGTGTCGGGCGTCTCCCACGAAACGCTGGACTTGGCCTCCGGCAGGCTGAAGCCGTCGTCGACGAACAGCCTTGTCTCCATGTCGAACTCGCGCACCACGGTGGCGTCGGCCCCGCCGCGCGAGAGCGCGATCAATGCCAGGTTCAGCCCGGGCTCGATGACGTCGGCACCGGCCCAGACCCAGTTCTCGTCCTCATCGGCCGCGAGCTTGTCCAGATCGATCAGCACGTCCCACTCGGGGGCGTCGGTGCGGTAGCTGTCCAGCGTGGTGCGCCGCCACAGCCCGCGGGGGTTCTCCGCGTCGCGCCAGTAGTTGTAGAGGAACTCGCCGCGCCGCCGGACGTAGGGGATGCGGGCGTCGGTGTCCATCACTTCGAGGGCGTCGGTGCGCATCTGCTCGAAGCGCTCGCCGCCGAACTCGGCGATCGTCGGCTCGCTGTGCTCGCGCACCCAGGCAAGGGCGTCGTCACCAGTGACGTCCTCCAGCCACAGGTAGGGATCTTCGGAGGCGAGGGATTCAGAACTCACCCGGTCATTCTTACCCTCCGGCGTAGGGTGGCCGTATGCCATCTCGGGCGCTGATCACCGCCGAAGCCGCCGAGCTGTTGCGCGCGCTGCAGGACCAGCACGGGGCCTTGATGTTTCACCAGTCCGGCGGGTGCTGCGACGGGTCGTCGCCGATGTGTTACCCCGACGGCGACTTCATCGTCGGGGATCGGGACGTCCTGCTGGCGGTGCTCGACGTCGGCCCCGACGGCGTCCCGGTGTGGATCTCCGGGCCACAGTTCGAGGCCTGGCAGCACACGCAGCTGATCATCGACGTCGTCGAGGGGCGGGGCAGCGGGTTCAGCCTGGAGGCGCCCGAAGGCAAGCGGTTCCTGTCGCGCGGCCGGGTGTTCACCGAAGCGGAGAACGCCGAACTGGGCGCGCAGCCGCCCGTCACCGGCGCGCAGTACGCCCAGGGTGCGCGACCGGTGGCCGGCGGCACGCTCGTCGTCGACCACGTCGAAGAGGCGTGTCCGGTGCCGAGTGGGGTCAGGCCTCGGGTTTGACGTAGGTCACCAGATTGTCGTCGAGCATCTCATCGGTGAAATAGTGCTGGCACCCGCGCAGGTACCGCATGTAGCGCTGGTAGACCTCGTCCGGGGTGATGGCGAGGGCCTGCTCGCGATGCGCTTCCAACGCGTCGGCCCACCTGTGCTTCCTGCAGCGTCATGTCGTCGCGCACGAAGTAGGCGCAGCTGTAGGTCTGGGTCGGATCGAGGAACAGCCGGAAGAACTCGTCAGACAGGTCGTAGTGCGCCTGCACGTCGCTGAAGTGCGGCATCAAGGAATTTGACATGGGGCATCGACCCTTTCCGGCGATAGGTCCCCGCGGCATACCCACGTTTCGCGCAGTTGAATCGGTCTCCCGACCCTCCTCGTCGCCGCGCCTATAAGGTGTGCATGTGACTCACTATGACGTCGTCGTTCTCGGAGCCGGCCCCGGCGGATATGTCGCCGCCATTCGCGCAGCCCAGCTGGGGCTGACCACCGCCATCGTCGAACCGAAGTACTGGGGCGGCGTCTGTCTCAACGTGGGATGCATCCCATCCAAGGCCCTGCTGCGCAATGCGGAGCTGGCGCACATCTTCACCAAGGAAGCCAAGACCTTCGGCATCAGTGGCGAGGCCAGCTTCGACTTCGGCGCGGCGTTCGACCGCAGCCGCAAGGTCGCGGAGGGCCGCGTCGCGGGCGTGCACTTCCTGATGAAGAAGAACAAGATCACCGAGGTTCACGGCTACGGCACCTTCACCGGGCCCAAGTCGATGTCGGTCAAATTGAACGAGGACGGCGGCGCTGGAGGTTCGGAGGAGCTCACCTTCGACAACGCGATCATCGCGACCGGCTCGTCGGTCCGGCTGGTGCCCGGCACCTCGCTGAGCGAGAACGTCGTCACCTACGAGAAGCAGATCATGACGCGGGAGCTGCCGGCCTCGATCATCATCGCCGGCGCGGGCGCCATCGGCATGGAGTTCGCGTACGTCCTGAAGAACTACGGCGTCGACGTGACCATCGTCGAGTTCCTACCGCGCGCGCTGCCCAACGAGGACGCCGAGGTCTCCAAGGAGATCGAGAAGCAGTACAAGAAGCTGGGCGTCAAGATCCTCACCGGCACCAAGGTCGAGTCCATCACCGACAACGGGTCGGATGTGACCGTCGTGGTGAGTAAGGACGGCAAGACCGACGAACTCAAGGCCGAGAAGGTGCTGCAGGCCATCGGTTTCGGGCCCAATGTCGACGGATTCGGCCTCGAGACGACGGGTGTGGCGCTCACCGAGCGCGGCGCCATCGCCATCGACGACTACATGCGCACCAACGTCCCGCACATCTACGCGATCGGTGATGTGACCGCCAAGTTGATGCTGGCGCACGTGGCCGAGGCGATGGGCGTGGTGGCCGCCGAGACCATCGCCGGTGCCGAGACCATGGCGTTCGGCGATTACCGGATGATGCCGCGCGCTACGTTCTGCCAGCCGCAGGTGGCGAGCTTCGGGCTCACCGAGGAGCAGGCCAAGGCGGAGGGCTACGAGGTCAAGGTCGCCAAGTTCCCGTTCACCGCCAACGGCAAGGCGCACGGCCTGGCCGACCCCACCGGCTTCGTGAAGCTGATCGCCGACGCCAAGTACGGCGAGCTGATCGGTGGCCACCTCATCGGACCCGACGTGTCCGAGCTGCTGCCCGAGCTGACGCTGGCCCAGAAGTGGGATCTGACCGTCAACGAGCTGGCCCGCAACGTGCACACGCACCCGACACTGTCGGAGGCGCTGCAGGAGGCCATCCACGGCCTGGCCGGCCACATGATCAACTTCTAGGCCGGATTTGCGCGCGAATGTTGTTGCCGCGATCGGCGGTTTGGTCGTCGGCCACATGTTGTGGCTGATGGCCATCTCGCTCGCGCTGGACACCACCAGGATCAGTTTCTGGGTGCTGGTGATGTCCGGCACGGTCTTCGTGGTGGCGGGCGTCGCCGTGTTCTTCGCTCGAAAGTTTCAGGAGCGCAAGGCTTTTGCGAAGTCCGCGTTCCTGTGGTGCCTGCCCGTCGCGCCGGTGCTGATGACGCTCGCCGTCCTCGGGGTGACGTACCTCTAGTCGCCGAGACTGAGCTTGTGTGTCAAGTTCTCACGGAATTTCGCACACAAGCTCATGTTCGAGCGCTCAGTCTGGGAAATCCAACGGGACGCGCAGCGTGGCGATGGTCGCCGCCAGGCCGTCGTATTGCGCTGCCAGCAGGCAGAATTCGATGAGCTGTTTACGATCGAGGTAGGACGCCAGCGACTTCCACGTCTGGTCGGACACCGAGCGCGTGATGACGAACTCGTCCGTCGCGGTGATCAGGACGCGCTGCCGGTCGGTGAGGCCCTCGGCGTCCGGGCCTTCGAAAATCCGGGCCTGTGTCTCGGCATCGACGCCGCGGCTGCGGGCGAGGCGACGGTGCTGCTGCAGCTCGTACTCGCTGCCGCGCAGATGCCCGACGCGCAGGATGACCAGCTCGGCATCCTTGAGCCCGAGCTTGCTGCGGCCCAGCAGCATTCCGGAGTAGGGCAGGAACGTCAGGAACAGCAGATGATGCTGGCCGAGGACATTGAAGAGGGTGAACCGCGGCGCCCGGATGGTCTTGGCGCCGATCTTGGCGATGACCCAGTTCAGCGGGCCGAGTTCACGGAAGCCGCCGGGTTCGATGCGGGCCGGCTCGATGGTGTTCACAATTCCCGAGTCTGGCACAGGCGAGGGCGTCATAGGGTCGAGCCATGGGGTGGAAACGGTGAGTCCCAAATTGGTCGCAAATTGCTGGTAGCGGCGCCCGACGACCTATCGTCTATGACGTGTTCACGGAACATTCACCCTTTCTTAAGGAGGGTGTACCGCCCCGGACGAAGGTCGCGATCGGCATTGCGTTGGTCGCGACGTTCATGTGCGCGCTGCAGATCACGGCGATGCTGTGTGGATTCCGGGGTCCGCTTGAGCGCTTGATCGGCGATTACGTCGGAAAGCCGGCGGGATTCACAGTCCCCTGGGCGGCGCTGGTGGTGGCCTTGATCGCGGTGCCGCGGCAGTATCGGCTGCCGGCTGCGGCCACTGCGCTGGGGCTCGACGTGGCCTTCGTCGCTGGGCGGGACTTTCTCGGCCTGCATTCAGCGATGGGCAGCGGTGCGCTGGTCGTTCTCACCGGGCTGGGGGTACTTGCCGTGCTGCGGTGGACCGGCCCGCAGCGGGACACTGCGCTCAAGGGCGTTGCCACCGGTCTGTTGCTCGTGCTGGCCACCAAAGCCGGTGACGCCTGGCTGACCATCACGTCGCTGACCCGCCCCACCGTTCTTGACGAGTTCGCGGCGCGGGCCGACGTCGCGCTGGGGCAGCCGTCCTGGGTGATGGCGCAGTTGGTCCAGCACCACGCGGTGCTCTACTTCGTACTGCACTGGGTGTATCTCGAACTCTCCGCCGCCGCGACCGTGGTGGCCATCTATCAGTTGTGGAACGTGACCACGGGTGGTCGTTGGCCGCGGCACTTCGTCGTCCGGACCTTCTTGGTGCTCGGTCTGATCGGTCCGTTGATTTATCTGATGTTCCCGTTGGTGGGGCCCACCTATGCGTTCGGCCCGGCCGGTGGCGGATTTCAGGTCGGCGACTTCTGGCCGGCGCTGCTGCCGCCGGTCGACGGGTCGGCGATGCCCATCGCGTTCGACACGTCGACGCCGCGCAACTGCATGCCGTCGCTACATACGGCATGGGCGCTGGCGGTGTTCATCCATTCGCGGTCGGGCCCAAGGTGGCTACGTATCGGCGGCACCTGTTGGTTGGTCGGCACCCTGGCCGCGACCCTGGGCTTCGGCTTCCACTACGGCGTCGACCTGGTGGTCGGTGCCGCGTTGTGCCTGACGGTGGAATCGGCTCTACGGGAACCGGTTCGGCCTGGTGTGCATGCCCGACTGCGGTTGATTGCCGGTGGCGCGGCCATCATCGTCGGCCTGATGCTGTGTGTTCGCTATCTGTCCGAGTGGATGGCGCAGTATCCAATCATGTTCGGACTGCTCATCATTGGCGCGTTCGCCACGTTGGCCTACGGCTTCTACGCCACGTTCTTCGCGCATCCGGGCGCGCCGGCGCCGGCGATCGAGCGGTTGCCCGGCGAGGCGTCGGAGAGTCCCACTGCGTGACGGCTGCGGGACGCAGCCAAGTTTCGTGCGCGCGGCTTCGGTGAGAGGGGCTAGGTTCGCCTGGATGAGCGTTCCGAACCCGGCGCGAGCGATATCGAGAGAGATCAGGTGTCGAAGATGTCTGGCGTCGACGGCAAAGTCATAGCCATCACCGGAGCTAGCAGCGGCATCGGTGAGGCGACCGCACTCCTGCTCGCGGAACGCGGTGCCGTGGTAGTTCTCGCTGCTCGGCGAAGAGAGCGACTCGACGAACTTGCCGACAAGATCCGCGCACGCGGTGGGCGGGTTCTCGCGTGTGCGACCGACGTTGCCCGCCACGGCGACCTGGAGCGGCTCGTCGCCAGTGCTGTAGATGAGTTCGGCCGGCTCGACGTGTTGGTGAGTAACGCCGGCATCAGCAAGATCGGACCAGTCTCCGATCTCGACGTTGACGGATGGTCGGCGATGATCGACGTGAATCTTCGGGGCGTGCTCCATGGCATCGCTGCGGCGCTTCCGGTGTTTCAGCGACAGGGCCAAGGTCACTTCGTGACCACCGTGTCAACCGCGGGACTCAAGATCGTGCCCAACATGGCGGTCTACGCGGCCACCAAGAACGCCGTGCGCACTCTCATGGAAGGGCTGCGCCAGGAGTCGAGGAACGGTGCGGTGCGGACCACATCGATATCGCCGGGGTTTGTCCGAACCGAACTCGACAGCTCGATCGAGGACCCAGCCGTCCGGGCGCAGATCCGCCGCGACATGGACGACTTCGGTATCCCGCCGGCTGCCATCGGGCGAGCCGTCGTCTTTGCTGTCGAACAACCGCACGACGTCGAGATCGGTGACATCACCATTCGCCCCACGGTGCAGGGTTAGACCAGGCTTTGCCCGCGCCGCCCCCGGGTCACTGATTGACGCGCTTGACCACGTACGGCGTCACGGTGCTGCGGTGTTCGTCGAGGTCCAGTTCCCGGCCCAGCGCGGGGAACGCCCGCTGCGGACAGTTGTCCCGCTCGCACACCCGGCAGCCCGAGCCGATGGGCGTCGCGGCCCCGCCGGACAGGTCCAGCCCTTCGGAGTAGACCAGCCGATTGGCATGGCGCAGTTCGCAACCCAGCCCGATGGCGAAAGTCTTGCCGGGTTGGCCGTAGCGCGCGGCCCGTCGTTCCACGGTGCGCGCCACCCACATGTAGTTGCGCCCGTCGGGCATCTGGGCGATCTGCACCAATACCTTGCCCGGGTTCGCGAATGTCTCGTAGACGTTCCAGAGGGGGCAGGTGCCGCCTGACGAGGAGAAGTGAAAGCCGGTGGCGGACTGGCGTTTCGACATGTTCCCGGCCCGGTCGACGCGGACGAACGACAGCGGCACGCCGCGCATCGACGGCCGCTGCAGCGTCGACAGCCGGTGTGCGATGGTCTCGTAACTCACCGCGTGGTACGCCGACAGTCGCTCGACGTCGTAGCGGAATTCCTCTGCGACGGCGTGGAATTGGCCATAAGGCAGCACTGCGGCCGCGGCGAAGTAGTTGGCCAGCCCCATGCGGGCCAGTTTCACGGACTCCTCGCTGGTGAAATTGCCTTCGGCCACCAGGCTTTCCAGCAGGTCGCCGAATTCCAGGTAGGCCAGCTCGGCGGCCAGCTTGAACACGAACTGCCCCGACGACAGGTGGCCGCCGATCTCCAGCGTCCTGGTCTCGGGGTCGTAGCGGTGCAGCACGTTGTCGCCGAGCTCGAGCCGCTGCACGATGCGCACGTGGTGCACGCGGCTCAGCCGCTCGGCCAGCTCGCGGGACAGCTCGGACCTCCGCATGTGCATGCGGAGGATGAACTCTTCGGCCGCGGTGTCGAGTTCGTGGAGGTAGTTCTGCCGCGTGTAGAAGTAGTCGCGCACCTCTTCGTGCGGCATGGTGATGGCCCCGGTGCCGCTGCCGTCGGAGAACCGGTCTTCGGTGGCCGCGGCCAGCTGTGCGGTCGACAACCGGTAGCGACGGTGTAGATCGACCATCGCGCGGGCCATCGTCGGGTGGGTGCTGACCAGGTCGGCGATCTCCGGAATGTCGACGTCGACGCCCAGGTCCCGGTCCATCAGCGCTTCGCGCAACTCGGCGACCAGACGGGTGTCGTCCTGTGAGGCGAAGAACGTCGCGTCGACCCCGAACACCTCGGTGATGCGAAGCAGCACGGCCACGCTCAGGGGCCGGACATCGTGCTCGATCTGGTTGAGGTAGCTGGGCGAGATGTCGAGCATCTGAGCCAGCGCGGCCTGGCTGAAGCCGCGTTCGCCGCGGAGCTGACGCACCCGTGAGCCAACGAAAGTCTTCGCCATGGACCCCAGCCTAACAACTATGTGAATAGTGCCTTCGCATTATTGGCAAAACGACGCTGTGGCAGTATCGGGCCCGCGGGGTGAGTTGGGCGATCCGGCCGAGGGGCCCCGTGTGGAAGGGATGCCATGAGCACTGCCGAAACCGCTGAGAAGACCGCCGAAAAGGCCAGCGTCACAGCTGCGACGGGCCTGGCCAAGGTCATGATGCCGGTCCCGGAAGGGCATCCCGACGTGTTCGATACGGGGTGGCCGCTGCGGATGGCCGACGTCGATCGGAACGGCCGGCTGCGGTTCGACGGCGCGTGCCGGCACATCCAGGACATCGGCCAGGACCAGCTTCGCCAGATGGGCTACGAAGACGTCCACCCCGCGTGGGTCGTCCGGCGCACCATGGTGGATCTGATCCGTCCCATCGAGGGTGGCGACATTCTGCGGCTGCGGCGCTGGTGTTCGGGCACGTCGAACCGGTGGTGTGAGATGCGCGTGCGGATCGACGGCCGCAAGGGCGGGCTGATGGAATCCGAGGCCTTCTGGATCAACATCAACCGCGAGACGCAGGGGCCCTCGCGGATCACCGATGACTTCCTGGCCGGACTGAAGCGGACCGCGACCGCCGACCGGTTGCGCTGGAAGGGCTACCTCAAGGCCGGCGCCCGCGAGGATGCGCTCCGGATCGTGGACTTCCCGGTCCGGGTCAGCGACATCGACCTGTTCGACCACATGAACAACTCCGTCTACTGGTCGGTTGTCGAGGACTACCTGCAGACCTACCGGCCCGAGCTGCTCGAGGCGCCGCTGCGGGTGACCATCGAGCACGACGCCGCGGTGGCCCTGGGGGAGCGGCTGGAGATCTTCACGCACGAATACCCGGCCGGATCGACCGAGAAATTCGGTCCGGAGCTGTGTGACCGCAGTGTTACAACGCTCACATATGTGGTCGGTGACGAGGTCAAAGCGGTCGCCTGCCTGTTCGCGCTGGAGAGTGCGCCGATTTAACAGTACGAGCGTACTGACCAGCGTATATCTGTTACCAATCAGTAGCTTCTGAACCGGTCAAGCTACCCAGCAACTTCGCAATCTTCGCAACTTGGCTATGGGTGTTGGCGAAAGTTGGCACTTGTAACCGCTGGACCTGCGGGTATGTGCTGTGTCATCGTCGTTGGCAGCACACAAGCGAAGTCGCCAAAGCGTTAACAATCACTTTGAATCTGACGCCCACAGTGACAAGTCACGAAGGAGCAGCTCCTATGTCGAACGTCGGTCAGCCACGTACCGCCGCTGAGATTCAGCAGGACTGGGACACCAACCCCCGCTGGAAGGGCATCACCCGCGACTACACCGCAGCTCAGGTTGAGGAGCTGCAGGGCAGCGTCGTCGAGGAGAACACCCTCGCGCGTCGTGGCGCCGAAATCCTGTGGGAAGCCGTCACCAAGGGCGACGGCTCCTACATCAACGCCCTGGGCGCCCTGACCGGCAACATGGCCGTTCAGCAGGTCCGCGCCGGCCTGAAGGCCATCTACCTGTCGGGTTGGCAGGTCGCAGGTGACGCAAACCTCTCCGGCCACACCTACCCGGACCAGAGCCTGTACCCGGCCAACTCGGTGCCGGCCGTCGTCCGCCGGATCAACAACGCCCTGCTGCGCGCCGACGAGATCGCCCGCGTCGAGGGTGACAAGAGCGTCGACAACTGGCTCGTTCCGATCGTCGCCGACGGTGAGGCCGGCTTCGGTGGCGCCCTGAACGTCTACGAACTGCAAAAGGCCATGATCGCCGCGGGTGCCGCCGGTACCCACTGGGAGGACCAGCTGGCCTCGGAGAAGAAGTGTGGCCACCTCGGTGGCAAGGTGCTGATCCCGACCCAGCAGCACATCCGCACCCTGACCTCGGCTCGCCTGGCCGCCGACGTCGCGGGCACCCCCACGGTCGTCATCGCCCGTACCGACGCTGAGGCCGCCACCCTGATCACCTCGGACGTGGACGACCGCGACAAGCCGTTCGTCACCGGTGAGCGCACCGCCGAGGGCTTCTACAACGTCCAGAAGGGCATCGAGCCCTGCATCGCGCGTGCCAAGGCCTACGCCCCGTACGCCGACATGATCTGGATGGAGACCGGTGTGCCGGACCTCCAGGTCGCCCGCAAGTTCGCCGAGGCTGTGAAGGCTGAGTTCCCGGACCAGCTGCTGTCCTACAACTGCAGCCCGTCCTTCAACTGGAAGCAGGCGCTGGACGACTCGACCATCGCCAAGTTCCAGAAGGAACTGGGTGCCATGGGCTTCACGTTCCAGTTCATCACCCTGGCCGGCTTCCACGCCCTGAACTACTCGATGTTCGACCTGGCCTACGGCTACGCCCGTGAGGGCATGACGGCCTACGTCGACCTGCAGGAGCGCGAGTTCGCCGCTGAGGCGCGTGGCTACACCGCCACCAAGCACCAGCGTGAGGTCGGCGCCGGCTACTTCGACAAGATCGCCACCACCGTGGACCCGAACACCTCGACCGCGGCTCTGAAGGGCTCGACCGAAGAAGGCCAGTTCCACTAAGCCTTTGGCTTGATACGGCAGGCCCCGCCCAGAAACTGGGCGGGGCCTGTCGCATATCTTCAGAAGTAATCACGAGGAGAGGACAGCGGTGAGCAACGCAATCGAACGAGTCGGGGTCATCGGGGCCGGGCAGATGGGCGGCGGTATCGCCGAGGTCTGCATCAAGGCAGGCGCGCAGGTCCTGGCGTTCGAGCCGACCGAGGCGCTGACGACCGCCGGCCGGGAGCGGATCACCAAGTCGCTGGACAACGCCGTCAAGAAGGGCAAGCTGACCGAGGCCGATCGGGACGCCGCGCTGGGTCGCCTCAGCTTCACCAACGACCTGGCCGACATGGCCGACCGTCAGCTCGTCATCGAAGCCATCGTCGAAGACGTCAACGTCAAGGCGAAGGTTTTCTCTCAGCTCGACGCGATCATCACCGACCCCGATGCGGTGCTGGCGTCGAACACGTCGTCCATCCCGATCATGCGCATCGCCGCGGCGACCAAGAACCCGAGCCGTGTGCTGGGTCTGCACTTCTTCAACCCGGTGCCGGTGCTGCCTCTGGTCGAGCTCATCTCCTCGGTGACGACCGCCCCGGAGGCCGCTGCCCGCGTCGAGACTTTCGCCGCCGAGGTGCTGGGTAAGAAGGTCGTGCGCGCGGCGGATCGCTCGGGCTTTGTTGTCAACTTCCTGCTGGTTCCCTACCTGTTGGCTGCCATCCGGATGGCCGAGTCGGGCTTCGCCACGGTCGAGGACATCGACACCGCGGTCGTTGCGGGGTTGTCGCACCCGATGGGCCCGCTGAAGCTTGCTGACCTGGTGGGCCTGGACACCATGAAGCTGATCGCCGACTCCATGTACCACGAGTACAAGGAGCCGCTGTACGCCGCCCCGCCGTTGCTGCTGCGCATGGTCGAGGCCGGCCAGCTCGGCAAGAAGTCCGGCAAGGGCTTCTACACCTACTGACAGACGCCCGGTTGGAGCCTGACAGTAATTTTCGTTAACCTTGCGTGCGGGTTGTTTTTCGCTGGGCCCGTCAGGGCGCGCACGTACGGGTATGTCAGCTGGCCGCAGCATGCGGTCGCGCCGCCCGCTCCAGCGGACGTAAACGCAAAGGATAGATACCGATATGTCACAAGCCGACATCGACTTGACTCCCCATTACGAGGAGTCGCAGTCGATCTACGACATCTCGAATGAGTTCTTCGCCCTGTGGCTCGGCCCGACCATGGGTTACACCTGCGGTTACTACGAGCGCGAAGACATGACTCTCGAGGAGTCGCAGAACGCCAAGTTCGACCTGGCGCTGGGCAAGCTGGACCTGAAGCCGGGCATGACCCTCCTCGACATCGGCTGTGGCTGGGGCGGCGCGCTGGAGCGGGCAATCACCCAGTTCGACGTGAACGTCATCGGCATCACACTGAGCAAGGAGCAGTCGGAGTACGCCCGCGAGCGGCTGGCCAAGATCGACACCAACCGCAGCATCGAAATCCGGATGCAGGGCTGGGAAGAGTTCGACGAGCCTGTCGACCGCATCGTCTCGATCGGCGCTTTCGAGGCCTTCAAGCAGGAGCGCTACCCGATCTTCTTCGAGCGTGCGTACAACATCCTGCCTTCGAGCGGCGGCCGCATGCTGCTGCACACGATCCTGGCGCACACCCAGCAGTTCTTTCGTGAGAACGGCATCAAGCTGACCATCAGCGACCTGAAGTTCATGAAGTTCATCGGCGACGAGATCTTCCCCGGCGGGCAGCTGCCGGCGGTCGAGGACATCGAGCAGCTCGCCGCGGGCTCGGGTTTCACCCTCGAGCGCATCCACCTGCTGCGTCCGCACTACGCACGCACGCTGGACATGTGGGCGGCCAACCTCGCTGCCAAGAAGGACGAGGCCATCGCCCTGCAGGGCCAGGAGGTCTACGACCGCTACATGAAGTATCTGACCGGTTGCGCCGACTTCTTCCGTCGCGGCATCACCAACATCGGCCAGTTCACGTTGGTCAAGTAGTTCGCTCTTTTGCGCCGAGGTGACGGTTGTTGACGGAATTCGGCCAGATTTCGTCGGAAACCGTCATGTCGGTGCTAAGCGGACTCCAGCCGCTTCTTCTCCGCCTCGACGTCGAAATCTGCTGTAGGCCAAGATAGTTGGAGCCGTTCGAGAGCTTCGATCAGTAGCTCGGTGATTGCCAGGCGGGAGTACCACTTGCGGTTGCACGGCACGATGTGCCATGGCGCGTATTCGGTGGAGGTGCGGTCCAGCAGGGCCTGGTAGGCCTCCTGGTACTTGGGCCACAGCAGCCGTTCGTCGATATCAGCCGGGTTGTACTTCCAGTACTTGTCCGGCCGGTCGAGCCGCTCCGCGAGCCGCTTCTTCTGCTCGTCCAGTGACACGAACATCGCAACCTTGATGATCGTCGTCCCGGCGTCGACGAGTTCGCGCTCGAAGGCGTTGATCTCGTCATACCGGCCCTCCCACACCGACCGCGGCACGAGGTCGTGCACCCGCACAATCAGCACGTCCTCATAGTGAGACCGGTCAAACACGCCGATGTGCCCGCCGGGGGGCAGGGCGTTGCGGATGCGCCACAGGAAGTGGTGCGACAGCTCTTCCGCGGTGGGCTTGCCGAAGCTGGCATAGCGAATCCCTTGCGGATTGCCATCTCCCACAACGTGTTTGACGATGCCGCCCTTGCCCGCGGTGTCCATGCCCTGCAGCACCAGCAGTATCGAACGGGTATCGCCGGACCGGCTGCTCGCGTACAGCATCTCCTGCAGTTCGGCGAACCGATCGTTGCGTTCGGTCTGCAGCTCCGGGGCGACGGCCTTCCTGCCGCGGAATCCCGGGGTGGCGTCCGGGTTGATATCGCCGACGCGAAGGCCGGGTTTGAACTCCAGGTGCTTGTGTGGTTCGTGGGTCCACAACGACGGCAGATCGGAGGTCACGCGATCAGTGAATCAGATGTGGCGGGATGGTCGGGGACGGATGTGACTGCGAGTTGAACTCCGCCAGTGACCCGCCCACTTCGACGATGCCGCGCAGTGCACTCCAGGACAACATGGTCAGGTAGTCGATGAGCTCCTGCGCGGTTATCCGGCGATTCGACATCCAGGAGTGGGTGGCCAGCTGCACGCCGCCGACGGTGTGGAACGCAAACGCGTCGACGCCGCGGGTGTCCATGCCGGCATGCGCCATCCGGCGACGCAGGACGACCGCGAGCATCCGCGCGATGATCTGCTCCGAGTCGGCGATGGCCTTGCTCTTGCTCGCCGAGCTGTTGGCGAAGACGAACGGATAAATCTCGGGCTCCGCGGCGACGGTGTCGACGTATACCCGGATGATCTCGCGGGTGAGTTCGAAGCCGTCGAGGTTCGACGACAGCGCCGACGCCATGTTGGGGATCAGCGTGGTCTGCGCGAAGCGCATCATCACCGCGGTCGTCAGGTCGTTCTTGTCGACGAAATAGCGGTACAGCACGGTCTTCGACACGCCGATCTCGGCCGCGATCTCGTCCATGCTGACGTTGCTGCCGCGACGTCGGACGGCCTCGAGTGTGCCGTCGACCAGCTCGTTGCGGCGATCGACCCTATGTTGGTGCCAGCGTCGTTTACGCCCGTCGGCTTTTGCCGACGAAGGTGCGTTTTGCTGTGCCACGGTCGCAGTAGGTCCATTCCGCTAGGTCCGCTTAATAATACGGGGCAACCATGGCGCGCATACAGGATGATGGAAGCGTGGCACACCGACCCAGGCCGGGACCTGGACCTCATTCGATGCAGCAGGCATCCCTCGAACCGCACGCCAGTCTCGCGGAGTCGTTCGCCGGCGCCGACCCGACGGCTGACGAAGAGCGGCGGCGCAACCTGCGCCGGATGAAAGCGGTCGCCCTGAGCTTCCTGCTCGGTGCCACGGTGCTGTTTGCGGTGTGTACGTGGCTGCAAGCCCGTGGGGGCGCGTACAGCTGGACCGGCCCGTGGGTGGGCTACGTGCGGGCCGCTGCCGAGGCCGGCATGGTCGGCGCCCTGGCCGACTGGTTCGCCGTGACGGCGTTGTTCCGCCATCCGCTGGGCATCCCCATTCCGCATACCGCGATCATCCCGCGCAAGAAGGACCAGCTGGGTGAAGGCCTCGGCACTTTTGTGCGCGAGAACTTCATGTCGCCGGACGTGGTCGAGACCAAGCTGCGCGACGCGCAGGTGGCCAGCCGGTTGGGCAAGTGGCTCTCGGAGCCGGTGCATGCGGCTCGGGTGGCGACGGAGGCGTCGACGGTGTTGCGGGTGCTGGTGGAGCTGCTGCGCGACGAGGACGTGCAGCACGTGCTGGACCGGATGATCGTCAAGCGGATCGCCGAACCGCAGTGGGGTCCGCCGATCGGTCGGGTGTTGGAGAGCATGCTGGCCGAGCGGCGGCAGGAGGCGCTGCTGCAGCTGCTGGCGGACCGCGCGTTCCAGTGGTCGCTCAATGCGGGCGAGACCATCGAGCGTGTCATCGAGCGGGATTCGCCCACATGGTCGCCGCGCTGGGTCGACCACCTCGTGGGCGATCGAATCCACCGGGAGTTGATGGACTTCACCGACAAGGTGCGGCGTAACCCCGAGCACGAGTTGCGCATGTCGGCCACGAAGTTCCTGTTCGACTTCGCCGACGATCTGCAGAACGACGAAGGCACCATCGCGCGCGCCGAACGGATCAAGGAGCAGATCATGGCGCGCGACGAGGTCACACGCGCGGCGGAGACGGCGTGGAGCACCGCCAAGCGGATCATCCTCGAGTCGGTGGACGATCCATCGTCGGCTTTGCGCACCCGGATCGCAGATTCGGTGGTGCGGATCGGCGAGTCCCTGCGCGACGACGCCGACCTTCGGGACAAGGTTGACAACTGGCTCGTCAGGGGTGCGCAACACCTTGTTGCGCAATATGGGACGGAGATCACAGCGATCATCACGGAAACCATCGAGCGCTGGGACGCCGACGAGGCGAGCCGGCGAATCGAACTCCATGTCGGTCGTGACCTGCAGTTCATCCGGATCAACGGTACGGTCGTTGGATCGCTGGCCGGGCTGGTCATCTACACCATCGCCGAGCTGTTCGTCTGACCCTGCTAGCTGGCGCTTGCAATAGTTAGCACCCCCTCGTACCGTTGTTTTGGTACGGACTGCCAACCAAATGCGGTCGATGAAGACAGGGGCACGACATGGCGCAGGATGCGGATATCGCCGCCGTCGTGTCGAATGCAGCTCAGGACATCGGCAGTTTCATCCGCGCCCAGCGAGAGGCTGCGCAGGTCTCGGTCCGCCAACTCGCTGAGAAGGCGGGCGTCAGCAACCCCTACCTGAGCCAGATCGAGCGCGGCCTGCGCAAGCCGTCGGCCGATGTGCTGAACCAGATCGCCAAGGCGCTCAGGGTTTCGGCCGAGGTGCTCTACGTGCGGGCCGGAATTCTGGAGCCCAGCGCCGCCGGCGAGGTGCGGGACGCCATCATCGCGGACCTCTCGATCACCGAGCGGCAGAAGCAGGTGCTGCTCGATATCTACACGTCATTTCGGCAGCAGAACGATGCCGAAACCAAACCGCTTCCTGATCAGCCTGAATTGGAAGCCGCGAGTGAGGAGCAGACAACGACGACTGGCACTCACCAAGTAGCGAACTGACCAACGCAGTACCCGAGAAAGGAAACAAAGACCATGGCAGAGAACAAAGAGACCAGCCAGCCCACCATCGAAGACCTGAAGGCCCCCCTGTTCGCCGCCGTCGGCGCCGCGGACCTGGCCCTGGCCACTGTCAACGAGATCGTCGCGAGCCTGCGTGAGCGTGCCGAAGAAGCCCGCACCGATGCCAACGCCCGCGTCGAAGAGGGCCGTGCCCGCCTGACCAAGCTGCAGGAAGAGCTGCCGGGCCAGGTTGATGAGCTGCGCGAGAAGTTCAGCACCGAAGAGCTGCGCAAGGCTGCCGAGACCTACGCCGAGAACGCTCAGAACACCTACAACAAGCTGGTCGAGCGCGGCGAGGCCGCCCTGGAGCGCCTGCGCGCCCAGTCGTCGATCGAGACCGTCCGCGAGCGCGTCGAGGACGTCCGTGGCCGTGTCGAGAATTACACCGAGCAGGTCACCGAGCTGACCCAGGACGCCCTGGGCAACGTGGCAAGCCAGACCCGCGCCGTCGGCGAGCGTGCCGCCAAGCTGGTCGGCGTCGAGCTGCCCGAGAAGGAAGAGGCCCCGGCCAAGGCTGCCAAGAAGGCTGCTCCGGCCAAGACGGCTGCCAAGAAGGCCGCTCCGGCCAAGGCTGCTGCGACCAAGGCCGCCCCGGCCAAGGCCGCTGCCAAGGCTCCGGCCAAGAAGGCCGCTCCGGCCAAGAAGGTCACCCAGAAGTAATCAGGTTCCCGGGGCGAGCGAAGCGACGGGAGAGTTTCCCGGGGCGAGCGCAGCGACGGGAGCGTTAGGCGTCAGGGACGTAACCCACATAGGCTGAGGGCGTGTACCTCGGAAGCCTGGTGGGTTACGTCCTTTTCGCGTTGCAGATCGCGGTGCTCGCCACGACCGTGTACGCGTTCGTGCACGCCGCCATGCAGCGGCCGGACGCCTACACCGCGGTCGACAAACTGACCAAGCCGGTTTGGCTGGCGATTCTGGGCGGCGGTGCGGTCCTCGGCTGGATCATCGGTCCGCCGGTGGGTGCGGCCATCGCGGCCTGCGCCACCGGTGTGTACCTGGTCGACGTGAAGCCCAAACTCCTTGAGGTCCAAGGGAAATCCCGGTAATCAGTGCGCTCGATCCTGAGCGGGGTCCTGGTTGCCGCCGCGGTGGTGCTGGCGCCCCCGGTTCTGGCCGACCCTCTTGATCCCACTCCACAACCTTTTCTGCCGCCGCCCTACGTCGACCACACCCGCTGGACGCAGTGGGACGGCGTATCGAGCCTCCGGGTCTACCCGACGGTGGCCGGCCGGCGCGCGTCCGGCCTGGGTGCCTCGCAGCCGGGAGACGAGGCCTGGTCCGAGGTCCTGAACCTGGCGCCGGACGCCGACACCCCCGGGATGCGGGCCCAGTTCATGTGCCACTGGTATTTCGCCGAAGCCGCCGCGCCGGGCAAGACCAGCTGGAATCTGGAACCGTGGCGCCCGGTGGTCGATGACAACCAGATGTTGAAAGCGCGTTGCAATCCCGGTGGCACAGAGGAGCCGTTCTGATGAGTTGGACCCGTGAGCAGGTGGCCGCACTGGTCGACCACACCCTGCTCAAACCCGAGGCGACCGCCGCGGACGTCGCGAGCCTGTGCTGGGAGGCCGCCGATCTGTGGGTCTGCGCGGTATGCGTGTCGCCGTCGATGCTGGCCGCGGTCGAGGTGCCCGAACGCATCAAGGTCGCCACCGTCGTGGGATTTCCGTCGGGCAAGCATGATTCACAGATCAAGGCCCGCGAGGCGGCGCTGTCGGTCGTCGGGGCCGACGGCCGGCGCGGTGCCGACGAGATCGACATGGTGATCGACGTCGGTGCCGCCATCGCAGGTGATATCTCTGCCGTGTTCGCCGACATCACCGCGGTCCGTGGGGCCGCCCCGACAGCGGTGCTGAAGGTGATCGTCGAGTCCGCGGCGCTGCTGAACATGGCCGGCGCACCGACGCTGGCCGACGTCTGCCGCGCGGCCGCCGACGCCGGCGCCGATTTCGTGAAGACCTCCACTGGATTCCACCCGGCCGGCGGCGCGTCCGTGCAGGCCGTGGAGATCATGGCCCAGGCCGTCCCCGGCCTCGGCGTCAAAGCCAGCGGCGGTATTCGTGACGCCGCGAACGCCGTGGCCCTGCTCGACGCAGGTGCCACCCGGCTCGGCCTCTCTGGTACCCGCGCCGTCCTCGACGGGCTGGGCTAGGGAGTTGGGCTAGGGATCTGTGCACGATTTTCCGCGGTCGACCGCGGAAAATCGTGCACAAATCGCTGGGATCAGAGCCCGGAGAAGCAGGAGTTCTGGTTGGCCAGCGGGATGGTCGCGTTCTTGGTCGAGAACTTCGCCGTCACGCCGGTGCCGGTGACCTGCAGGCTGTCCGGGTGGATGCCCATCGGGTAGTCCTTGGTCAGCTGCGAGGCGAACATGTTGAGCGCGGGCTGGATCGACTCGCGCGGCAGCAGGAAGCCGAGCCCGGTCAGCTGCTCCACCTGAAGAGTCAGGTCGCCGTCGGAGATCGTGGGCTTGGCCACAATCTGGGTCATGGGCGCATCCAGCACGATGGTGCCCGACGACGGGTCGGTGGTGACGTCCGAAACCAGGCCACCCAGCACGGGGACGGTGTCGGCGATGGTCTGCTTGATGCCGTCGGTCGACCAGGTGACGGTCGCGTCGAGCGACCCGATGGTGCCGGCCGACTTGGCGGTCTTCTCGAGCTTGACGTCGCTGATCGTGATCTGGGCCTTCATGCCCTTGGCGAAGCGCACCTGGTTGCCCGCGGTGGTCACCGTGATCTTGTCGTAGTTGCTGTTGGCGACCTGCCACAGGAACGGCGTGGGGCCGAAGGCGACGTCCACCTTGTCCTGGACGACGCACTGGACAGCCTGGGACACGACGCTGTTGCCGCGGCTGCGGGCGTAGAACTCGCCGCCGACGACGCCGGCTGCCGACAGCGCGAGCGCGATGACGATGATCAGGATCAGCGACATCGGGTCGCGCAGCAGTTCCATGACACTGCGGCGCTTCTTCGGCGGGTCGGTGGCGGGCACCTGCTGGGGAGCGGGGTACGACGTCGGCGGTACCTCACCGGCGTCGTAGGCCGGCGGGGCGGGAACGTCGGCGCCGTAGGCGGGCGGCACATCGGTCGCCGCCGGTGCCGGTTGTTCGGCGGCCGTCAGCACCTCGGTCGGCTGGGCACCCGGAGCGTCCGGCGCCTGCGGCGCGGGCTCGGCGGATGGTGCGGCGTCCTCATTGGCGGGGCGGGCCCAGGGGTCAGTCACCCTTGCGATTGTGCCTTACGCGCAATGGTGGTGCGGTTGCGCAGCACGGCGATGGTCTCACGGGCACGGTCGACCGCGGCCAGGTCAACGTCGGTGACCAGCAGTTCCGGGTCGAGGCCGGCCTGCGCCACGATCTCACCTGTGGGGGAGGCCACCAGGCTGCCGCCGCTGCCCGTCGGCCCCTTCTTGGCGAGCTCGTCACCGGGGTAGGCCTGATCGACGGCGGCGACGACGCAGTTGGTGTCGAGCGCACGGGCCCGGGCCAGCAGCGTCCACTGCGCGAGCTTTCCTGGGCCCGACCCCCACGACGCGTGAACGGTCAACAGCTTGGCGCCGCGTTCGGCGAGCTCCAGGTGCAGCTCCGGGAAGCGGATGTCGTAACACGTCGTGACGCCGACCGAAACGGCGCCGTCGGCGGTCCGGACGTCGATTACGACGGGCTCGAAACCCCTTGCAACAGTGTGTGATTCGACGAATCCGAAGGCGTCGTACAGGTGGATCTTGTGGTAGTGCGCGTCAAGGCCCGGGCCCGTCGCGATGAGGGTGTTGGTGACGCGGCCATCGGCGGTGGGGCAGAACATCCCCGCCACCACGGTGACACCCGAACGTGCGGCGATGTCCCGCACCGCGTTCGCCCACGGGCCGTCCAGCGATTGGGCCACGGGCGCCAGCGGCACCCCGAACCGGCACATCGTCGCCTCGGGGAACAACACCAGGTCAGCGCCGGCTTCGGCGGCCCGTGCCGTGTGGTCGGCGACCACTTCCAGGTTGGCCTCGGGGTCGGTTCCCGCGCCGATCTGGGCCAGTGCGATTCGCATGCGGCCAGCGTAGTGACGGCAGCCGGCTCAGGCGGTGCAGGCCAGGACGGGATTCTTCGTCACCGCCATGTGGCGCACCGCGTCATCGACGCGCTCTTGGGACAGTTCGTGGGCGTCGACGGCCTGCTGCAGGCGGTCGAGGACATCCGGCACCTCTTTGGTCGTGATCCACAGCGCGGTGTCGGCACCTGCCTGCAGGGCCTTGAGCACCGCCTCCGGCACGCTGTAGCGCTGGGTGATGGCACCCATGCTGGACAGGTCGTCGGTGAACGCCGCGCCATTGAAAGACGGGTAGGGCTGTCCTCCATATCTGCCACCCCGCAGCAGGTCATAGGCGGCCTTGGACAGGCTGGCCGGGTCGGTCCCGGTGAGCCCGGGCACCTGCATGTGGCCGACCATCACGGCGACGGGCGTGCTGGTTGTCAAGGACTGGTAGGGGACCAGGTCCAGCGTTTCCAGCTGTGCCAGGGGCGGGGTGACGACGCCGCCTTTGTGTGAGTCGCCGGACGCATGGCCGTGGCCGGGGAAGTGTTTGAGCACCGGCAGGAGTCCGGCGTCGCGCAGGCCGTCGGCGTACGCCCCGGCGTAGGCGGTGACGGCTTCGGCGGTATTGCCCCAGGACCGGTCCCCGATCACGGTGCCGTCGGCCGCATCGGTGATGTCGACGACGGGCGCGAAGTCGATGGTGATGCCGAGTTCTCTCATCGCCAGGCCGCGTTGCCTGGCGATGTCCCGAACCTGTTCCGGGGTCTTGCCGGCGGCGACGAGCTCGCGGGGTGACGGCTGGCTGCCGATGAGGCCTTTCAGCCGCTGCACGCGGCCACCTTCCTCGTCGACACTGACCGCCAGCGGCAGCGGCCGCGGCTCCTGCGCCAGGGCCGCCAGGGGAGCGCCGAGCATCGAATAGTCGGTCCAGCTGGTGATGAAGATGCCGCCGACCTCGTGCTCCCGGACCACCGCCTGCGCGTCGGCCAGGTTCTTGACCCCGACCATCAACAGCTGCGCCAGCTTCTGGCGTGGCGTGAGTGCGTTCACCGTGGCGTCGAGTCTCTGACAGGCCGGTGGCCCGGCTGCCGCGGCGACGGATGACGTCGGTGGGTGTTCGGTCGGTGCTTGGACGGGCCGCGGCTTGCTCATGACGGCCGCCACGATCAGGACCACGACGATCAGGGCCGCGGCCGATGCCAGAACGACGGGTGATCGCAGTCGGCTGCGGGGTGGGTGGTTCTTGTCCATGCGCACCGATGGCATACGGCGCACCCTATGCGCTGGGCGCCACGGCAGCCCACGGCACGGTCAGCACGCCATCGCGCAAGCGGCGCCGCGGCGGCTCCAGCGGATAACCCTCATCGACCAGAAGGTCGAGCATCGCGCGCCACCGGACGCGCGGCCCGAACACCCCGTGTCCGGCCGTGGTGGCCCAGGCGCGGTCCGCGGCCTGCAACAGCCGGTGGATCGGCTGGCCCGGAACATTGTGGTGGATAAGCACTTTCGGCAGTCTCTCCGCCAGGTCGGACGGGCGTTCGATCGCGAACGGGTCGCACGACAAGGTCAGGCTCACGGGTCCGTCGGCATCGAGCAGCACCCAGCAGCAGCGTCGCCCCAACTCGTCGCAGGTGCCGTCGACCAGCAGCCCACCCGGTGCCAGCCGCCCCGTCATCTCCGCCCACGCGGCGGGCACATCGGCGACGTCGTACTGCCGTAGCACGTTGAACGCGCGGACCAAAACCGGTGTGTGCCCGGCCAATTCGAAGCCGCCGAGGCCGAATTCGACGATGTCGCCGGCCAATTCACGGGCCAGCCGCACCCGCTCCGGGTGGATCTCCAAGCCGACCACCCGAACATCGGCCCGGACCGTGCGCAGCCGCGAGGCCAGTTCCACGGTGGTCACCGGTAGTGCGCCGTAACCGAGGTCGACGACCAAGGGCTCGGCCGCGGTGCGCAGCACGGCCCGGACCCGCGGGGAGTGCACCAGCCAGCGGTCGCTGCGGCGCAGGCGGTTGTATCCCGTGGTGCCGCGCGTCGGCTGGCCGACAAGTGTGCCCCGTGGCTGGCCGACAAGTGTGCCCCGTGGCTGGCCGACGGGCGAATTCATGGCCCGAGTTTATGGGCGGTTCACCAGCGGGCGGCGATCCAGGCGGTGGTGAATTTCTGCTCCAGCTCGATCAGATATCTGAGTTGCTGGCCCAACATATCCTCGAGCTTGCCGCCGATCAGCGGGATGCGCACCTCGACGAGAGCCGAGAAGTCGAGTCGCGCACCGCTGTTGGTTGGAGTCAGGACGCCGGTGCCCGTGATGGTGGCCGGCGCGCCGGGGACCCGGCTGCGGACCGTCCCGACCGCACGTCCGTCGGTCAGCGGGCCCCAATGCTCTTCCCGCACGAGGCTGAGGTCACCGAGGTGGAGCTGGGTGACGACGGCGGGCAAGCCGGCAGCACGCACCGTCTGGGTGGTGGTGACGTCCGTTCCGCCGCGGCCGTCGTCAGCGAAGGAGTCGAGGGAGGACTCGTCGGCACGCGCCTCGGCCAGCCGGTCCAGCCAGTAGTCCTTGCTGCAGAAAGCGCTGTGCACCTGCGCCACGGTGCCGAGGTATTCGGCAACCATGTCGAAAGAGCGGGCCATACTCGGCCACGCTACCGTTAGCGGCCGTGGTCAGTTCGGATATCGGGGGCGCGGCGGTCGACTATGACGTGCCGTTGGCGCCCCTGACCTCGTTTCGCGTGGGACCGGTGGCAGCCCGTCTGATCACCTGCGATACCACTGCCAAGGTGGTCGGGGCGCTGAGCGCGCTGCGGGATCACCCGGGTCCGCTGCTGGTGCTGGCCGGCGGTTCGAATGTGCTGGTCGCCGATGACCTGGTCGATTTGACCGTGGTGCTGCTGGCGAACACCGAGATCACCGTCGAGGGCAATGTGGTGCGCGCCGAGGCCGGCGCGCTGTGGGACGACGTGGTCGTGGCCTCGCTGGCCCATGGGCTCGGCGGCCTCGAGTGCCTGTCCGGGATTCCCGGCTCGGCCGGGGCGACACCGGTGCAGAATGTCGGCGCCTACGGGGCCGAGGTGGCCGACACCATCAGCCGCGTCCGACTCTTGGACCGCGTGACCGGCCAGGACAGCTGGGTCAGCCCCGAAACCCTGGACTTCGGCTACCGGCACAGCGTGCTGAAGAACTCCGATCACGCCGTCGTGCTCGAGGTGGAGTTCACGCTCGACCCCGACGGTCTCAGTGCGCCGCTGCGGTACGGCGAGCTCGCCACCCGGCTCGGTGCCGAGGCGGGCACGCGCGTCGACGCGCTCGCGGTTCGCGAGGCGGTGCTGGCGTTGCGGCGCGGCAAGGGCATGGTGTCCGACGCGGCCGACCACGACACGTGGAGCGCCGGTTCGTTCTTCACCAACCCGGTGGTGCGGCAGGACGTCTTCGAGCGCATCAAGGACGCCGCGGCCGGGGCGGTGCCCAACTACCCGGCGCCGAACGGGGTCAAGCTGGCGGCCGGCTGGCTGGTGGAGCAGGCCGGTTTCGGCAAGGGCTACCCGGGCGACGGCGCTGCGGCCCGGCTTTCCACCAAGCACGCGCTGGCCCTGACGAACCGCGGCTTTGCTGGCAGCGCGGACGTATTAGCGCTGGCCAGGACGGTTCGGGACGGCGTCAAGGCCGCTTTCGGGATAGATCTCACACCGGAACCGTGCTTAGTCGGCTGTTCGCTGTAGGTAAATTCAAGCCTGTGAGTGTGAACCGGCGACAGATGCTGACTGCGATTGCCGTCGGCACTTCCGGCGTGCTTGCCGCATGTTCTGACAAATCAGGCACTTCATCGTCTTCTGGCCCCGCCAAGGAGACCGCGGCGCCCGTCATCACCTACCGGCCCGCCAACGGCGCCACCGACGTCGTGCCGACCAGCAGCATCGGTGTGGACGTGACCGACGGCTGGTTCCAGAAGCTGACGCTCACCAACGCCGACGGCAAGGTCGTCGCCGCGGTGTTCAACAAGGACCGCACGTCGTTCAACACCGCCGAGCCCCTGGGCTTCGGCGCGACGTACACGTTCACCGGTTCCGCCGTCGGCCGCGACGGCAAGGCCGTGCCGGTGTCCGCGACGTTCACCACAGTGAACCCCACCAAGCAGGTCAACGGGCAGTTCCAGCTCGCCGACGGGCAGACCGTCGGGGTGGCGGCGCCGATCATCCTGCAGTTCGACGCGCCGATCAGCGACAAGGCCGCAGTCGAGCGCAACGTCAAGGTCATCACCGAGCCTCCGGTCGAGGGCAGTTGGGCCTGGTTGCCCGACGAGCGTGAGGGGTCGCGCATGCACTGGCGCCCCCGCGAGTACTACCCCGCGGGGACCAAGGTGCACGTCGCGGCCAAGTTGTACGGTGCGCCGTTCGGCGACGGCGCCTACGGCGCGCAGGACAGCACGCTGGACATCTCGATCGGCCGCCGTCAGGTGGTCAAGGCCGACGCCACCAGCCACCGCATCCAGGTGATCACCGACAGCGGTGTGCTGTTCGACTTCCCGTGCAGTTACGGCGAGGCCGACAAGCCACGCAATATCACGCGCAGCGGCGTCCACGTGGTCAGCGAGAAGTACGCGGACTTCTGGATGTCCAACCCGGCCGCCGGGTATGACCACGTCCACGAGCGCTGGGCGGTGCGCATCTCGAACAACGGTGAGTTCATCCACGCCAACCCGGCCAGTTCGGGGGCGCAGGGCAACACCAATGTGACCAACGGCTGTATCAACCTGTCGACCGACAACGCCGAGCAGTACTTCCAGACCGCCATGTACGGGGACCCGGTCGAGGTGACCGGCACGTCGATCCAGCTGTCCTACGCCGACGGCGACATCTGGGACTGGGCGGTCGACTGGGCCACCTGGGTGTCGATGTCGGCCCTGCCGCCGGCGAACGCCGCGCCGCCGGAGACGTCGATCCCGCAGAGCGCGCCGGCCACCCCGACGGATGCGCCGACGTACTCGGGTACCCCGACCACCACGACGACACCGCCGCCGCAGGGGCCGGCCACCTCGTCGACGACGACCACCACGTCGACCACGACCACCACGTCATCGACGACGTCGACGCCGACCACGACAACGTCGGCCGCGACGACTACTTCGGCTGCCGGTTGAACCGGCTGTAGGGCGCCTGGTCGCGCGGCCGCATGACGATCTGGTCCAGGTCGACGTGCGGCGGCCGGGACGCGACGAAACCGATCACCTCGGCGACGTCCTCGGCGACCAGCGGCGTGATGCCCTCGTATACGGCATCGGCGCGCGCCTCGTCACCGTCGAACCGCACCAGCGAGAACTCGGTCTCGACGGCGCCGGGCGCAATCTCGGTGAGCCGCACCGGCTTTCCCAGCAATTCGCCACGCAGGGTGCGGTGCAGCGCGCCCTGGCCGTGCTTGGCCGCGATGTATCCGGCGCCGTTGTCGTAGGTCTCGAGCGCCGCGATGGACGTGACGGTGACGACCAGCCCGTCGCCGGACGCGATCAGGGCGGGCAGCAGCGCGCGAGTGACCCGCAGGGTGCCCATCACGTTGGTCTGCCACATCCAGTCCCAGTGCTCGAGATTGGCGTCGGCGACCGGGGCCAGGCCTTTGGCGCCACCGGCGTTGTTCACCAGGATGTGCACCGGTCCGAGATCGTTGACCTGGGCCGCAAGAGCGTCCACCGATGCCTGGTCGGTGACGTCAGTCACAATGGCGCTGCCGCCGATCTCGGCCGCGAGCGCGGTGATCCGATCGGTACGACGGGCCGCGCAGACGACGTGAAAGCCAAGAGCGGCAAGGGTTTTCGCGGTAGCGGCGCCGATTCCGGAGCTGGCGCCGGTCACGACCGCGACACGGGTGCGGCGTTCATCTGCTGACATGTGACCGACCTTAGTCACTGGCCGCCCTCCTCATCGCGATCGTTGTACGCAGCGATATGCGTGCTAAGTTCCTCCCGTGATCATCAGTCAGGCATCCGGCGTCGCTGTGCGGCGTTCGTGTTGTTGTTGTCGCGCTTCGCGCTGCGCCTGACTCACGACACAGATCTCTTCGTCCTAGCTGTCGGCAGGTGTGGCCTCAGGACCCACTACAAGCCCGACTTCTTCCCTAGGACCCCCCAAATGTCTGTTTCCGTTTCCACCGTCGCCGCTCGTTCTGGCGCCCGTGCCGCTGTTCACTCCAATGCCCACGCCAAGCGCACCCTTCTTGCCCGGCACCATATCGTCGCGCCGTCGCTGCGGGTGGCCGACGCTGCCGCCGGCTCGGTCTTCAGCGCCGCCCGACTGCGCGGCCCCATCGCCCGGGACGTGATCGCGCAGGCCACCGGCCTGAGCATCGCCACGGTGAACCGGCAGGTCACGGCACTGCTGGACGCCGGAATGTTGCGTGAGCGGGCCGACCTGGCCGTGGCCGGCGCCATCGGCCGTCCGCGCATTCCCGTCGAGGTGAACCACGAGCCGTTCCTCACGCTCGGCCTGCACGTCGGCGCCCGCACCACCGCGATCGTGGCCACCGACCTGTTCGGCCGCACTCTCGACGTGGTGGAGACGCCCACGCCGCGCGGCGACCAGAACGCCGCGCTGGCCGCGCTGGCCGGCAGCGCACAGCGCTACCTGAGCCGCTGGCACCGGCGCCGCCCGCTGTGGGTCGGCGTCGCCGCCGGTGGTGTGGTGGACAGCGCCACCGGTCACGTCGACCACCCGCGCCTGGGCTGGGTGGACGCGCCAGTCGGGCCGGTGCTGGCGCAGGCTCTGGGGCTGCCGGTGTCACTGGCGTCGCACGTCGACGCGATGGCCGGCGCGGAACTGCTGCTGGGCGCGCGCCGCGCCGTAGTAGGCGCCGAGGCCGCGTCGGCATCGACGACCAGCCTTTACGTTTACGCCCGTGAGACGGTCGGCTATGCCCTGTCGATCGGCGGCAAGGTGCACTCGCCGGCCAGTGGCCCGGGCACCATCTCGGGATTGCCGGCGCAGTCTGAATTGCTCGGCGGTACCGGCCGGCTCGAGACCACCGTCAGCGACGAGGCCGTGTTGGCCGCCGCCCGTAAGCAGCGGATCGTGCCGGCGGATGGGCCGTCGTCGACCATTGCCGCGGTGCTGCGTGCCGCGCGGTCCGGCAATGCCGCGGCCGTCGAGCTGCTGGCCGAGCGAGCCCGCGTGCTCGGTGGTGCGGTGGCGCTGCTGCGGGACCTGCTCAACCCCGATGACCTGGTCGTGGGCGGTCAGGCGTTCTCCGAGTATCCCGAGGGCCTGCCGCTGGTCGAGCAGGCTTTCGCCGAGCGCACCGTCCTCGGTGTCCGGGACATCCGGGTGACGACGTTCGGCAACCGCGTGCAGGAAGCCGGGGCCGGCGTGGTATCCCTCGGCGGGCTGTACGCCGACCCGATCGGCGCCATGCGCCGCGCGCTGCGCGCCGCCTAGCCTTTCTTTTCTTCTTCCGCGAGTGGCCGTGTTTGCACGCCGACACACCGTGTCAGCCGTGCATTCCGCGGCCGCTCACGAGTGCCGAGCGTCCCCAAGATGCCCAGCTCGGGCGACCGGACGGCGGGCACTCCGAGAGACGGTGTAAGGATGGAGGGCGTGCGTGTCGCCGTCCTGTCGGTCCATACCTCGCCGCTGGCCCAACCGGGTACCGGCGATGCCGGCGGTATGAACGTCTACGTCCTGCAGAGTGCCCTTGAGTTGGCCCGCCGCGGGGTCGAGGTGGAGATCTTCACCCGGGCCACGTCGTCGACCGATGCCCCGGTCGTTCGGGTGGCCCCCGGCGTGCTGGTGCGCAACATCGTCGCCGGCCCGTTCGAGGGCCTGGACAAGTACGATCTGCCGACCCAGCTGTGCGCGTTCACCGCGGGCGTACTGCGCGTCGAGGCCAACCACGAGCCGGGCTACTACGACATCGTGCACTCGCACTACTGGCTCTCCGGTCAGGTGGGCTGGCTGGCCTCTGACCGCTGGGCCGTCCCGCTGGTGCACACCGCCCACACCTGGGCCGCGGTGAAGAACCTGTCGCTGGCCGAAGGTGACACCCCGGAGCCGGCGCTGCGCGCGGTCGGTGAGCAACAGGTGGTCGACGCCGCCGACCGGTTCATCGTCAACACCGAAGACGAAGCACAGCAACTGGTTTCGCTGCACCACGCGGATCCGGCCCGCATCGACGTGGCCTACCCCGGCGTCGACCTCACGACCTTCACGCCGGGCGACAAAGCCGAAACCCGTGCGGCGCTGGGTCTTTCGCTCGATGAGCAGGTGGTGGCGTTCGTCGGCCGGATCCAGCCGTTGAAGGCGCCCGACGTCCTGTTGCGGGCGGCGGCCAAGCTGCCCGACGTGCGCGTCGTGGTGGCAGGTGGCCCGTCGGGCAGTGGCCTGGCCGTCCCCGACGGCCTGGTTTCCCTGGCCGACGAACTGGGTATCACCGACCGGGTGACGTTCTTGCCGCCGCAGTCCCGCGACCAACTCGTGAATGTCTACCGCGCCGCGGATCTGGTTGCGGTGCCGAGTTATTCGGAATCGTTCGGCCTGGTCGCGGTCGAGGCGCAGGCTTGCGGTACGCCCGTGGTGGCCGCCGCGGTCGGTGGTTTGCCGGTGGCGGTGCGCGACGGCGTGAGCGGTGTACTGGTCGAAGGCCATGATCCGGGCGACTGGGCCAACGCCATCGGGCGAACGCTGGACCTGGGCCCGGAGTCGTTGCGCGAGGGCGCTTTACAACACGCCGCGACGTTCTCGTGGGCGCACACCGTCGACGCGCTGTTGGCCGGCTACACGCGGGCGATCGCCGACTACCGCGGGCGTCGGCCTCGACGCGATGCCGCGGCACGCCGCAGCCGCCGGTTTCTGATTCGGCGGGGAGTGCGCGCGTGACAACGCCGGACGCGGTGACAAAGCTGATCGAAGACACGCTGCGCACACACGAACTCGAGTTCTCCCATCACGACGGGGGAGCGGGCGGGCGCCCGGGGATCGTGGTGGCGCTGCCGGGTGAACGCCGCCTGGTCACCAACACGCTGCTGAGCATCGGTGAGCACGGCGTGCGCCTGGAGGCGTTCGTCTGCCGCAAGCCCGACGAGAACTTCGAGGGCGTCTACAAGTACCTGTTGCGCCGCAACCGGCGGCTGTACGGCATGGCGTACACGCTGGACAACATCGGCGACATCTATTTGGTGGGCCGGATGTCACTGCACGCAGTGACCGCCGACGAGATCGACCGGCTGATGGGCCAGGTGATCGAGGCCGTCGACTTCGACTTCAACACGCTGCTGGAGCTGGGCTTCCGCTCGTCGATCGAGAAGGAGTGGAAGTGGCGGCTGTCCCGCGGGGAGTCGCTGAAGAATTTGCAGGCGTTCGAGCACCTGCGGCCGGACTAGCGCTTCGCCCGACCACCGAGATGTACGTATTGGTCGTTGACGGGCCGACAAAGCAGCCATTTCGTCAATCTCGTTACGTTGGAGCCGATTGGTGTCCGTGCACGTCTAACTAAGTGTGCCGATTCCATTCAGAGGGGGAGACGCGGTCGCGGCGGGCGCCCTCACCAGAGCGCAATTGCGGAGTCGCTACCAGGCGATTTTTCGCGGCATCTACCTACCTGTCGATCACGATGTGACTCTGCGAGACCGCATCCACGGCGCTGCCCTGGTGGTGCCGAATGGCGTCATCGCCGGCGCTGCCGCGGCGGCATTGCATCGCGCCAGATGGATCGATGAAGACAGTCCGATCGAGGTCATCGGAGCGGGCCGACCTCAACTCGGACTCGTCATCCGACATGACGCGCTGTGCGACGACGAGGTGACCGTCGTCAACGGCATGCGCGTCACCACCCGTGCTCGCACTGCGTTTGACCTCGCCCGTAACCCGATCCGGGGCCTCGCGGTGGCGCAACTCGACGCGTTGATGAACGCCGCGCCCTTCGAACTCGAGGATGTGTGTGTACTCGCGAAGCGCCATCGCGGCGTTCGCGGTCTCCGCGAGCTGAGGAAAGCGCTGCCCCTGGTCGACGGCGGAGCTGAATCTCCGCGAGAAACCAGGTTGCGACTGCTGTTCATCGATAGCGGATTGCCCAGGCCTGCAACTCAATACGTGGTCTACAACAAGCTGGGTCAGTACGTGCGGCGCATCGACATGGTCTGGGAGGAATTCCGGGTGGGCGCCGAATATGACGGCGTGCAACACCTAACGGAGCGACGGCAGTACGCGAGAGATGTCTGGGTGAACCGCGAGCTGCAGCAGATGAAGTGGCACATCACCCACGTGATCAAGGAAGACAGTGATGCCGCGGTTGTGCGCGACGTACGCACTGCGCTGATCGAGCGCGGGTGGTCGGGCCGGTTTTAGGTCGGGAGGCCCCGAGATGTACGTATTGGTCGTTGACGGGCCGACAAAGCAGCCATTTCGTCAATCTCGGCGGGCGGGTGCGGCGAGAGCCGCAAATCCGCACGTGAGAAGATCATGCAACCCGCACGCGAGGAGGACAAAACCAGCTATGCCGACCTTGATCCTGCTGCGTCATGGCGAGAGCCAGTGGAACGAGAAGAACCTGTTCACCGGTTGGGTCGACGTCGACCTCACCGACAAGGGTCGGGCCGAAGCCGTGCGCGGCGGACAGCTGCTGGTCGAGCAGGGTGTGCTGCCGGATGTGCTGTACACGTCGCTGTTGCGCCGCGCGATCACCACCGCCAACCTGGCGCTGGACGCTGCGGACCGGCACTGGATTCCCGTCCAGCGCGACTGGCGCCTCAACGAACGCCACTACGGCGCGCTGCAGGGCCTCGACAAGGCCGAGACCCTGGCCAAGTACGGCCAGGACCAGTTCATGTCCTGGCGCCGCAGCTACGACACCCCGCCGCCACCCATCGAAAAGGGCAGCACCTACAGCCAGGACGGTGACGTGCGGTACGCCGGCATCGACGCGCCGCTGACCGAATGCCTCGCCGACGTCGTCAAGCGGCTGGTGCCCTACTTCGAGCAGGCCATCGCGGCCGACCTCAAAGCCGGCAAGACGGTACTGGTCGCCGCCCACGGCAACTCGCTGCGCGCCCTGGTGAAGTACCTGGACGGCATGTCCGACGACGAGATCACCGGGCTGAACATCCCGACGGGCATCCCGCTGCGGTACGAATTGGACGAAAACCTCAAGCCGACGGTGCCCGGTGGCGAGTACCTGGATCCCGAGGCGGCCGCCGCCGGTGCCGCCGCCGTCGCCGCACAGGGCGCTGCGAAGCACTGACGCCGCGAACAGCCGGTGAACTCGGGTTAACGCCAGTGAAACACCTGGATTTGTCCGTGTGACTTGTATCGTTCTGGCCGCTCGCTGCTGGGATGGCGTTCATCTGATGCGTACGATTTGGCCGTGAGCTTGTCGTCCGCGCTGCCTCTGGTGGCCGTCTCGGCGCTGCTCGCGTTGGCTGTGGGCCTCGCGATCGGTTTGCGGTGGGCGCCGCGGTTGATCGAGCGCCGCGAGCGCCGCACCGCGGAGCAGTCCGGCCTCACGGTGTCCGAGATGTTCGCCCACATCGTGTCCATGTCCCCGCTGGGCATGGCGGTGGTCGACACCTACCGCGACGTCGTCTATACCAACGGCCTGGCCAGAGAACTGGGACTGGTGCGTGACCGGCTGCTCGACGACCGGGCCTGGGCGGCCGCGCAGCGGACCCTGGCCACCGGAGAAGACGTCGAGTTCGACCTGTCCCCGGCTAAACGCGCGAACCCGGGCCGCTCCCGACTGGCGGTGCGCGGTCTGGCGCGTCAGCTGACCGAGGAGGACGGCCGTTTCGCGGTGGTCTACGTCAACGACCAGTCCGAACAGGCCCGCATGGAGGCCAGTCGCCGCGACTTCGTCGCCAACGTCAGCCACGAGCTCAAGACACCGGTCGGCGCCATGGGGCTGCTGGCCGAGGCGCTGCTGGCGTCGTCCGAGGACCAGGAGATGGTCAACCGGTTCGCCGAGAAGATCGTCACCGAGTCCACCCGGCTGGCCAACATGGTCGGTGAACTCATCGAACTATCGCGGCTGCAGGGCGCCGAGCCGTTGCCGAATCTCGATGTCGTCGACGTGGATTCGGTTGTCGCCGAAGTGGTTTCCCGGCACAAGGTGGCTGCCGACAACGCCGACATCGCGATCACCACCGATGCGCCCCGCGGCTACCAGGTGCTGGGCAGCGAGACCCTGCTCGCGACCGCGCTCGCGAACCTGGTGTCCAACGCAATCTCCTACTCGCCCAAGGGTTCCCAGGTGTCGGTCAGTCGGCGCCGGTACGGCGACAACATCGAGATCGCGGTGACCGACCGCGGCATCGGCATCGAAAAAGCCGACCAGGAGCGGGTTTTCGAACGATTCTTCCGCGTCGACAAGGCGCGGTCCCGGGCCACCGGCGGCACCGGGCTGGGGTTGGCCATCGTCAAACACGTGGCGGCCAACCACAACGGAACCATCCGGCTGTGGAGTCAGCCGGGAACCGGATCGACGTTCACGTTGTCGATTCCGGCCTATCTCGACTCGGACGACGGGGATGTCGACGAGGGAGATGACCACTCATTGCCATCACAAGGAGGGCGACAGAACCAATGACCAGTGTGCTGATCGTGGAGGACGAAGAGTCCCTGGCGGACCCCTTGGCATTCCTGTTGCGCAAGGAAGGTTTCGAAGCCACCGTCGTGACCGACGGTCCGTCGGCGCTCGCCGAGTTCGACCGGGCCGGGGCCGACATCGTGCTCCTGGACCTGATGCTGCCGGGCATGAGCGGCACCGACGTCTGTAAGCAGCTTCGCTCGCGCTCGGGTGTGCCGGTCATCATGGTGACCGCGCGCGACAGCGAGATCGACAAGGTCGTCGGCCTGGAGCTCGGTGCCGACGACTACGTCACCAAGCCGTACTCGGCCCGCGAGCTGATCGCCCGCATCCGGGCCGTGCTGCGGCGCGGCGGCGAGTCCGACGACGTCGTCGGCGCCGACGGCGTGCTGGAGGCCGGTCCGGTCCGGATGGACGTCGAACGGCACATCGTGTCGGTCAACGGCGAGACCATCACGCTGCCGCTCAAGGAGTTCGACCTGCTCGAGTACCTGATGCGCAACAGCGGCCGGGTGCTGACCCGCGGCCAGTTGATCGACCGGGTCTGGGGCGCCGACTACGTCGGTGACACCAAGACCCTGGACGTCCACGTGAAGCGGCTGCGGTCCAAGATCGAGGCCGACCCGGCCAACCCGGTGCACCTTGTCACCGTGCGTGGGCTGGGCTACAAGCTCGAGGGTTAGTTCCCTCGCGCTTACTTCTCGGCTGCGTGAGTGGCCGGGTGAACGGCGATGAGCCCCAGCCCGGCCCGGCGCTTGCACAGCGCGGCCAGTTCGGCGTACACCTTTGCGCCCAGCAGCTCGGTCAGCTCGGGCCCGTAGGACTCCCACACGGCCTTGGCGCCGACGTGCGCCGCCGGGTCGCCCGTGCAGTACCAGACCAGGTCGTGGCCACCTTCACCCCAGCCGCGGCGGTCGTATTCGGTGACGACGGTCCGCAGGATTTCGGTGCCGTCCGGCCGCGTCACCCAGTCCTGCGTCCGGCGGATGGGCAGTTGCCAGCAGACCTCGGGCTTCATGGTCAGCGGTTCGACGCCGAGCTTGAGCGCCTTGCTGTGCAGTGCGCAGCCGATGCCGCCGGCGAAACCCGGCCGGTTCAGGAAGATGCACGCACCCTTGTACTTGCGGGTCCGCAGGTTGGGCTTGTCGTCGTACTCGTCCATCTCGAGGTAGCCCTTGCGGCCCAGGCCCTTCTCCCGGAACTGCCAGTCCTCGTCGGTCAGCAGCTTGACCGACTCCTCGAGCTGCGCGACGTCGTCGTCGTCCGCCATGAAGGCGCCATGGCTGCAGCAGCCGTCGTCGGGCCGTCCCTCGACCGTGCCCTGGCACGCCGGCGTCCCGAAGACGCAGGTCCATTTCGACAGCAGCCACGTCAAATCCGCGGCGATCAGATGCTCCGGATTGTCCGGGTCGAAGAACTCCACCCACTCGCGGGCGAAGTCCAGTCCGACCTCGTGGGAACCGGGCTTGGCAGGTTCGCCGGGACTGATCTGCGATGCGGTCACAGCGTGCAACCGTAGACCCGTTACCGTGGTTTCCGTGCGATTGGGCGTCCTCGACGTGGGCAGTAATACCGTTCATCTGTTGGTTGTCGACGCGCGTCGCGGCGGGCATCCGACTCCGATGAGTTCGACCAAGGCCTCGCTGCGCCTGGCCGAGGCCATCGACGACACCGGCAAACTGACCCGGAAGGGCGCCGACAGCCTGGTCGCGACCGTCGACGAGTTCGCCAAGATCGCCACGAGCTCGGGATGCGCGGAATTTATGGCGTTCGCCACATCTGCCGTCCGGGACGCCACCAACTCCGAAGCGGTCCTGGCCCGGGTGCGCGCCGAGACCGGCGTCCAGCTGCAGGTTCTTTCCGGGGTCGACGAATCGCGGCTGACGTTCCTCGCGGTGCGCCGCTGGTACGGCTGGAGCGCGGGCCGGATCATCAACCTCGACATCGGTGGGGGATCGCTGGAACTGTCGGGCGGCATCGACGAAGAGCCCGACATCGCGCTGTCGATGCCGCTGGGTGCGGGCCGGTTGACGCGGGAATGGCTGCAGGAGGATCCGCCGGGGCGGCGGCGGGTGGCCGTGCTGCGCGACTGGCTGGACAACGAGCTGTCCACGCCGGCGACAAAGGTTCTGGCCGCCGGCACACCCGAGCTGGCGGTGGCGACCTCGAAGACGTTCCGGTCGCTGGCGCGGCTCACCGGTGCGGCGCCGTCGGGCGCGGGACCGCGCGTGAAGCGCACCTTGACCGCCGCTGGCCTCAGACAGCTCATATCTTTCATCTCTAGGATGACCACGGCCGACAGAGCCGAGCTGGAAGGGGTGAGTGCCGACCGCGCGCCACAGATCGTGGCCGGTGCGTTGGTGGCCGAGGCGACCATGCGAGCGCTGTCGCTGGACTCCGTGGACATCTGCCCGTGGGCGTTGCGGGAGGGTGTCATTCTGCGGAAACTCGACAGTGAAGCCGATGGAACCGACTTGGTCGAAACGTTCGCGGGCTTAGCTCCCGCCAAAGGCGAGACACGATGACAGATTCAGACGACTTCTCCTCGACGCGACCGATCTCGGTCGCCGAGCTGCTGGCCAAGAACGGCACCATCGGTGCGCCGCCGGTCGGTGGCCGCCGGCGCCGGCGGCGGGGGAACAGCGACGCGGTGACCGTCGCCGAACTGACCGGCGAAATCCCGATCATCCGGCCGGAGACGCTGCAGGCGGAGCCGGCTCAGACGGCGGACGTAGCAGCTCCCGAACCGGTTGCCGAGCCCGAGCCGGTGCCCGAGTCCCCGGCCGAGCCCGAAGCCGCAGCCGCGGACGCGGCCCCGGCTGTCGAGGACGAGGCGCCGTCTGCGGCCGATGAGATGGAGCCCGACGACACCGGGGCCCACTACGTCGTCGACGACCAGATGCTGCACACCGACCTCGTCGACCCCGCGCCCGTGGCGACCGAGGCGGAATCCGATTACGAGGACCACCTGCGCCGCCGCGCCGCCGAAGCCGACCCGCTGGAGTTCGTGGCTCCGTCGCGCAAACCCGCGTTCCGCTGGTCGTTCAAGCCGGTCCGCGGGGCGGAGGAGATGGTCCCCGACCCGGTCGATGAGGACGTGCCGGCCGACGCGGACATCGACGACGATCTGCTCGCGCTCAAAGGTGCCGAGCCCGTTACCAAGCTCGACAGCGGCGCCCTCCATGTCGTCGACGACACTGACACCGATGCCGTGGCGGTCGCTGCCGCCGCCGAGGCCCTCGATGCGGCACCGGTACGCGACACGTCGCGCGGCGGCCGCAGCGAGCGGTATGACGCCCTGTTCGGTGGCTTCGCCGCCGACGAGGACACCCGCCGGGAGGACGTGGTCGCCGATCACGGCGAGGCGGAGCTCGTCGGCCATCCCGAGGCCGAGCAGGAGGACGAGGAGTCCGGGTCTGCCCTGAAGCGCGGTGCCTGGGTGGTCGGCCAGAGCCTGCTGGCCGTCGCGTTCGGCGCCGGCATGTTCTTCGCCTTCGATCAGCTGTGGCGCTGGAACCAGATCGTGGCGCTGATGCTGTCGATGCTGGTGATCCTCGGCTTGGTCGCCGGTATTCGGGTGATCCGGAAGGATCATGATCTGGCCAGTACGCTGATCGCGATTCTGGTCGGCGGTCTGGTGACGTTCGGCCCCCTGGCACTGCTCTACTCAGCCTGAACCGGAGGCCTGTGCGTCCCGCCATCAAGGTAGGTCTGTCCACCGCGTCGGTCTATCCATTGCGGACCGAGGCTGCGTTCGAGTACGCCGCCCGCCTGGGCTACGACGGTGTCGAGCTGATGGTGTGGGCCGAGCCCGTGAGCCAGGACATCAATGCCATTGCCGCCATGTCCGCCCGCTACGGCGTGCCTGTGTTGTCGGTGCACGCGCCATGTCTGCTGATCTCGCAGCGGGTGTGGGGCTCCAACCCCATCCCGAAGCTGGAACGCAGTGTGCGGGCCGCTGAGCAGCTGGGTGCGCAGACGGTCGTCGTGCATCCGCCGTTCCGGTGGCAGCGCCGCTACGCCGAGGGTTTCTCCGACCAGGTCGCCGAACTCGAAGCATCCGGCGATGTGCTGGTGGCGGTCGAGAACATGTTCCCCTTCCGCACTGACCGGTTCTTCGGCACCGGCCAGTCGTCCATCGAGCGGATGCGCAAGCGCGGCGGGGCCCCGGGCCCCGGGATCTCGGCGTTCGCGCCGTCCTACGACCCGCTGGACGGCAATCACGCCCACTACACCCTGGACCTGTCGCATTCGGCCACGGCCGGCACGGACGCCGTCGACATGGCGCGGCGCATGGGCGGGGGGCTGGTGCACCTGCATCTGTGCGATGGCAACGGGGCGTCCACCGACGAACACCTGGTGCCGGGACGCGGCAGCCAGCCGACGGAACAGATTTGTCAGATGCTCGCCGCCAGTGAATTCTCCGGGCACGTGATCCTGGAAGTCACCACGTCGGCGGCACGCAACAACGCCGAGCGGGAGGCGCTGCTCGTCGAGTCGCTCGAATTCGCGCGTCGGCACCTGCTGCGCTGACCCTGCGCAGTCCTGGCATGCTGTCTCCCGTGGCGAGAATTGCGATCATCGGTGGCGGAAATATCGGAGAGGCCCTGCTGGCGGGGCTGTTGCAGTCGGGTCGGCAGGTCAAGGATCTGGTGGTCGCCGAGGCGTATCCGGCACGTGCCGCGCAGCTCGCCGACAAGTACTCGGTTCGGGTCACCGATGTCTCTGATGCCGCGGAGAACGCGGCCTATGTGATCGTGGCCGTCAAGCCCGACGCCGTCGAGGGTGTCGTCGAGGCGCTGGCCGTCGTGGCCGCTGACGCCGACAGCAGCAGCGTCGAGCAGGTCGTGGTGTCGGTGGCTGCGGGCGTCCCGACGTCCTTCTACGAGGCCAAGCTGCCCGCCGGTGCGCCGGTGGTGCGGGCGATGCCGAATACGCCGATGCTGGTCGGTGCGGGCATCACCGCGCTGTCGCGGGGCCGTTTCGCGAACGAGGCCCAGCTGGCCGAGGTCGCGGATATCTTCTCCGCCGTCGGCGCGGTGCTGACGGTGCCCGAGAAGCAGATGGACGCGGTGACCGCGGTGTCCGGCTCGGGTCCTGCGTACTTCTTGCTGATGGTCGAAGCCGTGGTCGACGCCGGTGTCGCGGCGGGCCTCCCACGGGCCGTGGCGACCGAGCTGGCGGCCCAGACGATGGCCGGTTCGGCGGCCATGTTGCTTAATCGGATGGCCGAATCGGGAACAGCTTCCGCGGTCGGTCCGTTGGATACCAGTGCCGCGCAATTGCGCGCCTCTGTGACCTCTCCGGGGGGCACTACCGCCGCTGGTCTGCGGGAACTCGAGCGCGGTGGGCTGCGGGCCGCCGTCGCGAGTGCGGTGGAAGCCGCAAAAACCCGGTCTGAGCAGCTAAGAATTACATCTGAGTAGTTCTAAGATTTCAGATTGATTACCCCACACCCGTCGCAATAACCACATTGGCCACGCTATTCTCCTTCTCGTAAGCACGCGTTGGTGCCAGCGGAGGGGAAGCCGCTGGAGCTGGCCGTGCCTGATTGATTGGGTTGCGATGACGTCTATGAACGGGCCGTCGGCGCGTGACGGTGGCGATCAGCCACGAACGCAGTTCCTGACTGTTGCCGAGGTTGCGAGCCTTATGCGGGTGAGCAAGATGACGGTATACCGGCTGGTGCACAACGGGGAGTTGCCCGCGGTGCGTGTCGGCCGATCATTTCGGGTGCACGCCAAGGCGGTGCACGACCTGCTCGAGTCCTCGTACCACGACGCGGGTTAGCCGCCGCGCGTCTGGCTGAGCCGTCCGCGCGATGCGGCGGCACCGGAGTGCTCGGTCGACGACCGCTGTGCGCCTGGATGGGTAGCGATAGCCATCGGGTCCGCCAGCGTGAGTGGACCGGGCATCTGGACGGTGTGCACGTCTTCCAGCGGCGCGATCAGCAGGCGTTTTCGTGGCGGGAAACCCCGCCGGGTAAAGTGGCGGGGTTGGTTTCACTCCGATCTTCACGGATCGACGTCTAGTAGCGGAGACTTCAAAGTCTATGGGTTCAGTCATCAAGAAGCGGCGTAAGCGCATGTCGAAGAAGAAGCACCGCAAGCTGCTTCGTCGCACCCGGGTTCAGCGCAGAAAACTCGGTAAGTAACCGCGACGCTCGCCTGTGTCATGTGTCGACGCCCATTAGGCTGACCAAATGGATGCCGACGGACGCCCTGGAAGCCGGCCCACCGCGCCGGGCGGAAGCGATTCCGGCCCGGACATCCCCGAGACCCTGCACCACCCCAAGGTGGTGCTGGTCACGGGTGCGTGCCGGTTCCTGGGCGGCTATCTGACAGCCAGGCTTGCGCAGAACCAGCTCATCGAGCACGTGATCGCGGTTGACGCGATCACGCCGAGCAAGGACATGTTGCGGCGCATGGGCCGCGCGGAGTTTGTCCGCGCGGACATCCGCAACCCCTTCATCGCCAAGGTCATCCGGAACGGCAACGTCGACACCGTCGTCCACGCGGCGGCGGCGTCATACGTGCCGCAGTCCGGTCGCGCGGCGCTCAAAGAGCTCAATGTGATGGGCGCGATGCAGTTGTTCGCGGCCTGTCAGAAGGCCCCTTCGGTCCGTCGGGTGATCCTGAAGTCGACGTCGGAGATCTACGGGTCCAGCCCGCGCGATCCGGTGATGTTCACCGAGGACAGCAGTGCTCGCCGGCCACCGGGGGAGGGCTTCGCCCGGGACAGCATCGACATCGAGGGCTACGCCCGCGGTCTCGCACGCCGGCGGCCCGACATCGCGGTCACCATCCTGCGGCTGGCCAACATGATCGGTCCGGCCATGGACACCGCGCTCTCGCGGTACCTGGCGGGTCCCTTGGTGCCGACGGCCTTCGGGCACGACGCCCGGTTGCAGCTCCTGCATGAGCAGGACGCTCTCGGGGCGCTCGAACGCGCCACCTTGTTGGGTCGGGCCGGCACCTTCAACATCGGGGCGCCGGGCGTCATCCTGATGAGTCAGGCCATTCGCCGCTCGGGCCGGATCGCGCTGCCGCTGGCCGGACCCACGATGTGGGTGCTGGATGCGTGGCGACGCGCGACGGCGGGCGTAGAACTGGACCGCGAACAGTCCGACTACATGCGCTACGGCCGGGTCATGGACACCACACGGATGACGAGGGAACTCGGCTATACCCCAAAGTGGACGACCATGGAGGCTTTTGACGATTACGTTTCAGGCCGCGCGCTGACGCCCATTATCGACCCAGGATGGGTAGGCTCAATGGAGCGTCGTGCAGTAGCCGCAGCGCAGCGGTGGGGACGCTGATTTCGCAAGTTTTTGATGGTGGGAGATATTGACGTGGCGGGCGAATCTAAAGCCAAAGTCATTCCTCTACATTCGAATTCGACACGTGCTTCTGCGCAACGTCGTGCGTCGAGGCGCGATGCCACGCTGCGACATCCGTCGCTGCTGTCCGACCCCGGGACCCGCGCATCGGCTGACCAGATTGCTGCCGTGGTCCGGGAGATCGACCAGCACCGGTTTGCCGCGTCCGGCCCCTCGGCAGGCGACGGACCCAATGAGTTGGCCCAACGCATCGGTTCCGCTGCGGATTTCATTCGCAGGCGGATGACCGGTGATTATGTCGTCGACGAATTCGGGTTCGATCAGCACCTCAATAGTGCGGTGTTTCTTCCTTTGCTACGAACGCTTTTCAATTCCTGGTTCCGCGTCGAGGTGTCGGGCATCGAGAACCTCCCGGATGACGGCGCCGCGTTGGTCGTGGCAAACCACGCGGGCGTATTGCCCTTCGACGGGTTGATGACGTCGGTGGCCGTGCATGACAAGCACCCCAAGCATCGCGACTTGCGGTTGCTGGCCGCCGACCTCGTCTTCGATCTGCCGGTGGTCGGACAGGCCGCACGCAAGGCCGGGCACACCATGGCCTGCACCGCCGACGCGCACCGGCTGCTGGAGGCCGGCGAGCTGACCGCCGTGTTCCCCGAGGGGTACAAGGGGCTGGGCAAGCCGTTCAAGGACCGGTACAAGCTGCAACGGTTCGGCCGCGGTGGCTTCGTCTCGGCGGCGCTGCGCTCGGGTGCGCCCATCGTGCCGTGCTCGATCGTCGGCTCCGAGGAGATCTACCCGAAGATCGGCGACGTGAAGCTGCTCGCCCGGCTGCTCGGGTTGCCGTACTTCCCGCTGACACCGCTGTTCCCGCTTGCCGGGCCCATCGGGCTGCTGCCGTTGCCGTCGAAGTGGTACATCCAGTTCGGTGAGCCCATCTCGACGGCCGACTACGACGAGTCCGCCGCCGACGACCCGATGATCACCTTCGAGCTGACCGACCACGTGCGCGCGACCATTCAGCAGACGCTGTACCAGCTGCTGGCCAACCGCCGCGGCACGTTCCTGTAAGCACTCCCCGCGAGCGTGCGCGTCTGCGCGCAACACGCCGCGGATTCCGTACGAAAACGTCCCGCTCGCGGTTGCTGAGCGGGACGTTTTCGTATGCGCAGTTTGTGTGTCGCAGTGCAGACCCCCGGAAGCGGAAGGTGCCGCCGGCGCGGCTCGCGCTGGAGGTCAACCCTTTTGTGCCGCAACCATTTTCGCGATGGCGGCGTCGCGGGCCGCGGCGATCTGCGCGCTGACCTCGCTGGCTTCGCCTTCATGCTGAGCCTCGCCGAGCATGGTGACGATGCTGGTCATCACCGGCTCGCCGTTGTCGTCGGTGACCTCGGCTCGGATCTCGCTGATCACCGTGCCGTGCGACTCGATCACCGAATCCAGGTAGGAGTCGAACCACAGCCGGTCGCCGACCTTGATCGGGCGGTGAAAGATCAGCTTCTGGTCACGGTGCAGGACGCGCTGCAGGTTGATCGGCACGTCGAACTGGTTGAACAGCTCGAGTTGGACTCGCCGCCCGGCGACCGCGATGAACGTCAGCGGCGCGATGAGCGTGTCCGAACCGCACTCGGCGGCCGCTTCTTCAGAGAAATGGGCGGGGTGATCGTCCTGGACGGCCTGCGCGAACTCCTTGACCTTCTCGCGGCCGACCTCGAAGTAATCCGGATACCGGAAGTGGGTCCCGATGATGTCGTCCGCAATGCCCATGGCGGGTGAGCCTATCAGCGTTCGAGTCGCTGACCTGCACACAGCGGGCGGGGTGCGCGGGCGTCGCGCCTAGTCGCCCTTACGCGACGCCATGGCGGCGAGCGCCCCGCCGACGGCACCCAGGGCCAGCGCTGACGGCACGCCGATGCGCGCGGCCTTGCGGGCGGTCCGGAAATCGCGGATTTCCCAGCCGCGCTCACGGGCGACGTCGCGCAGCGCGGCGTCGGGGTTGATCGCGACGGCGGTGCCGACCAGCGACAGCATCGGCACGTCGTTGAAGCTGTCCGAGTACGCCGCACAGCGGCGCAGGTTGAGGCCCTCGCGAATGGCCAGCTGCCGCACCGCGTGCGCCTTGCCGACGCCGTGCAGGATGTCGCCCACCAGGCGGCCGGTGAACACCCCGTCTTCCGATTCGGCGACGGTGCCCAGCGCGCCCGTCAGTCCCAGCTTGCGGGCGATGGTCTGGGCCAGCTCCATGGGCGTCGCGGTGACGAGCCAGACCTGCTGGCCGGCGTCGAGGTGCATCTGTGCCAGTGCGCGCGTGCCCTGCCAGATCTTGTCCGCGATGATCTCGTCGTAGATCTCGTCGCCGAGGGCTTCCAGTTCCGCGGTCTGGCGGCCTTCGATGAACGACAGGGCCTTGCGCCGGCCGGCGGCGACGTCGTCGCTGTTCTCCTTGCCGGTCACCTGGAACTTGGCCTGCGCGTAGGCGAACCGGGCCAGGTCGGAGTATTTGAAATAGTCGCGGGCGGCCAGGCCGCGGGCGAAGTGCACGAGCGACGAGCCGTGCACCAGCGTGTTGTCGACGTCGAAGAACGCGGCCGCGGTGAGGTCGGGCGGCGGTGGGAGCGCCGGGGCGGCGGGTTCGTCGGCCCCGGAATCCTGGTCGACAGCCTCCTGATCGGGGCCGTCGGCAGGACCGGCGGGCACGGGCTCGTCGGCAGTCACGGGGCTGGATTCGGACACGGTTCAACACTAGTGCCCGTCGGCCGCACTCCTCAGGGTGACTCGTACGACTCGTACCTCGCCGCTTGATGGTCATGCGGCCAGGTCACGCCATACTGATGCGCGTGGATCGATCAGGGAACAGCCACCGCGTGACGTTGCTCACCCGTGCCGGATGCAGCATGTGCGAACGCGCGTCGGCTCAGCTCGTAGAGTTGTCCGACGAGCTCGGATTCGTCCTGACGAGCACGGATGTCGATGTCCTGGCCGCAGCCGGGGACACCGCGCTGCGCGCCGAGTTCGGTGATCGGCTGCCTGTGGTGCTCCTCGACGATGTTGAGCACAGCTACTGGGAGGTCGACGTGGAGCAGCTGCGAGCCGACCTGACTGGTTAGACCCAGTTGGCCGACCGACCCATCAGGCCGCCGGTGAGCCGGTGCCCCGGGGTCCGGCGGGCGTATAGCAAATTTGGTTGGCGGGCTGGTGAGCGGCTAGCTTTGAATACGTTCCTGCGGCCAGACGAGGCCCGGGAAACCTTCCTGCGCTACGGAGGTGCTACGAGGTGATGAGGCCGTGAGCGTCCTGCTCTTCGGGGTTTCGCACCGCAGTGCGCCGGTTTCTGTGCTCGAGCAGCTCAGCACCGACGAGGCCGAACAGGCCAAGATCATCGAGCTGCTGCTGCAGTCCTCTCTGGTGACCGAGGCCATGGTGCTGTCCACCTGTAACCGGGTCGAGGTGTACGCGGTGGTGGATGCGTTCCACGGCGGGCTCTCGGTGATCGGTTCGGTGCTTTCCGAGCGGTCCGGTATGTCGCTGCACGACCTCACCAAGTACGCCTACGTGCGGTACGCCGAGGCGGCCGTCGAGCATCTGTTCGCCGTGGCCAGCGGCCTGGACTCGGCCGTCATCGGCGAGGCGCAGGTGCTGGGCCAGGTGCGCCGGGCCTATACCTCCGCGGAGGCGCACCAGACGGTCGGCCGCACCCTGCACGAGCTGTCGCAGCGGGCGCTGTCGGTCGGCAAGCGCGTCCATTCCGAGACCGGGATTGACGCCGCGGGCGCCTCGGTGGTGTCGGTGGCGCTCGACATGGCCGAGACCAAGTTGACGTCGCTGACGGGACTGACGGCGGCCGTGATCGGCGCCGGTTCCATGGGCGCCCTGGCCGCCGCGCATCTGACGCGCGCCGGGATCGCCCGCGTCGAGGTGGTCAACCGCTCGCTGCCGAGGGCCGAGCGCATGGTCGAGAATCTGAAGGCCCAGGGCGTCGACGCCGCGGCGCACACCCTCGACGACATCGCCGTCGCGCTGGGCAACGCCGACGTCGTCGTCGCGTGTACTGGCGCCGTGCGCCCGGTGGTGTCGTTGGCCGATGCGCACCGCGGACTGATGAACCGTCCCGAACATCGCCAGTTGGTCATCTGCGACCTGGGCATGCCGCGGGACGTCGACGGCGCGATTGCTGGCCTGCCCGGCGTGCACGTGATCGACATGGATCGGATCCAGCGGGAACCGTCGGCCCGGGCCGCGGCCTCGGATGCCGAAGCGGCCCGCTCGATGGTCGCCGCGGAGGTCGCCAGTTACCTGGCCGGCCAGCGGATGGCCGAGGTCACCCCGACCGTCACGGCCTTGCGTCAGCGTGCTGCCGACGTCGTCGAAGCGGAGTTGTTGCGGCTCGACAACCGGGTTCCGGGACTCGACGCCGTCCACCGCAACGAGGTCGCGAAGACGGTCCGCCGGGTCGTGGACAAGTTGCTCCACGCGCCGACGGTGCGGGTCAAGCAGTTGGCCAGCGCGCCCGGCGGTGACAGCTACGCCGAGGCGCTGCGCGAGCTGTTCGAGCTCGACCCGCAGGCCATCGATGCCGTGTCCGCGGGCGAATTGCCCTTGGCGGCAACAGATTTGGCGGTCGGCGAGCCGCATTCCCACCACGACAAGGCTGAGTAACCGCACTTGGTAACTACCCTCGAAAATGTTGTCCGGATCGGCACCAGGGGCAGCCTTTTGGCTACCACGCAGGCCGGCACCGTCCGTGACGCCCTGATAGCTCTCGGCCAACCCGCGGAGCTGGTCATCATCAGCACCGAAGGTGACCGCTCGCAGGCGCCCGTTGCAGACATCGGCATCGGCGTGTTCACCGCCGAGCTGCGGCACGCCATGGCCGACGGCCGCATCGACGTCGCGGTGCACTCGTACAAGGATTTGCCGACGGCGCCCGACGAGCGCTTCGTCATTGCCGCCGTGCCGCCGCGCGAGGATGCGCGTGACGCCTTGGTGGCGCGCGACGGAATGGTGCTGGGGGAGTTGCCGGCCGGCTCGGTGATCGGCACGTCGAGCCCGCGACGGGCGGCACAGCTTAGAGCACTGGGTCTCGGTTTGGAAATCCGCCCCCTACGAGGCAACCTAGATACCAGGTTGAACAGGGTAAGTAGTGGTGATCTCGACGCTGTTGTCGTCGCCCGAGCGGGTCTGGCCCGTATCGGACGGCTCGATGTCGTCACCGAGAGCCTCGAGCCGGTGCAGATGTTGCCAGCGCCGGCGCAGGGCGCCCTCGCGGTCGAGTGCCGAGTGGGTGACACCGAGCTGGCGACGCTGCTGGGAAAGCTGGACCATCCCGACACGCGCGCCGCGATCACCGCCGAACGAGTCCTGTTGGCCGAACTGGAGGCGGGTTGTTCCGCGCCGGTGGGTGCGATCGCTGAAGTGGTCGAGTCCATCGACGAGGACGGCCGAGTCTTCGAAGAGCTGTCGCTGCGCGGTTGCGTGGCGGCGCTGGACGGATCCGACGTGATCCGGGCGTCCGGGATCGGGACACCCGAACGGGCACGGGAGCTGGGGCTCTCGGTGGCCGCGGAGTTGTTCGACCTGGGGGCGCGTGACGTGTTGGATCAGCGGACTGTAGAGCGGGAGTGAGAGATGACGACCCGAGTGCGTAAGCACAAGCCCGGCCGCATCACCTTTGTCGGTTCCGGCCCCGGTGATCCGGGCCTGTTGACGACGCGTGCGCGCAACGTTTTGGCGCATGCGGCATTGGTCTTCACCGATCCTGATGTGCCCGAGGCGGTGCTGGCGCTGATCGGCACCGATCTGCCGCCGACGTCCGGGCCGCACCCGGCCGACGCCGAGCCGGCTGCCGATGCCAAAACCGACGACGCTGCCGCTCCGGTTCCGGCCGTGGCCCCGGCCATGACGTTCCCGCACGGTGTCGACGTCCGCCCCGCGCTGGGTGACCCGACCGAGGTGGCCAAGCTGCTGATCGCCGAGGCCAAGCACGGTGTTGACGTGGTGCGTCTGGTGGCGGGCGACCCGCTGTCGGTCGACGCTGTCATCACCGAGGTGAACGCCCTGGCCAAGACTTCGGCGCACTTCGAGATCGTGCCGGGCCTGCCGTCGTCGACGGCTGTGCCGACCTACGCCGGCCTGCCCGTCGGCTCGGCGCACACCGTGGCCGATGTCCGCGGCGACGTGGACTGGGCGGCGCTGGCCGCCGCTCCCGGGCCGCTGATCCTGCACGCGACGGTGTCGCACCTGCCGGACGCCGCCCGCACTCTGATCGAATACGGCCTCACGGACAGCACCCCGTGTGTCGTGACCGCGGGCGGCACCACCTGCCAGCAGCGGTCCATCGAGACCACGCTGGCCGGGCTGCTGGACAAGGCCGTGCTGGAGAAGCCTGTCGGCCCCGAGCCGGTCGGTCCGCTGGCCGGCCCGCTGGTGGTCACCATCGGCAAGACGGTGGCACACCGGGCCAAGCTGAACTGGTGGGAGAGCCGCTCGCTGTACGGCTGGACCGTGCTGGTGCCGCGCACCAAGGACCAGGCCGGCGAGATGAGCGATCGGCTGGTGGGCCACGGCGCCCTGCCCATCGAGGTGCCGACCATCGCGGTCGAGCCGCCGCGCAGCCCCGCCCAGATGGAGCGTGCGGTCAAGGGTCTGGTCGACGGTCGTTTCCAGTGGGTCGTGTTCACCTCCACCAACGCCGTGCGCGCGGTGTGGGAGAAGTTCAACGAGTTCGGTCTGGACGCCCGCGCGTTCTCCGGGGTGAAGATCGCCTGCGTCGGTCAGGCCACGGCCGACAAGGTGCGTGCGTTCGGTATCAACCCCGAGCTGGTGCCTGCCGGTGAGCAGTCGTCGCTGGGTCTGCTGGACGAATTCCCGGACTACGACGAGATTTTCGACCCGGTGAACCGGGTGCTGCTGCCGCGCGCCGACATTGCCACCGAGACGCTCGCCGAGGGCCTGCGTGAGCGGGGCTGGGAGATCGAGGACGTCACGGCCTACCGCACCGTTCGTGCGGCACCGCCGCCGGCGCATACCCGCGAGATGATCAAGACCGGTGGTTTCGACGCCGTCTGCTTCACCTCGAGCTCCACGGTGCGCAACCTGGTCGGCATCGCCGGCAAGCCGCACGCCCGGACCATCGTCGCCTGCATCGGCCCGAAAACCGCTGAAACCGCTGCCGAATTCGGCCTGCGCGTGGACGTGCAGCCGGAGACCGCCGCCGTCGGCCCGCTGGTCGAGGCGCTGGCCGAGCACGCCGCCCGGCTGCGCGCCGAGGGTGCCTTGCCGCCGCCGCGCAAGAAGAGCCGTAGAAGATAGCGGTCGCTAAACTTCGTCATATGTCCTTTCCTCGGCATCGTCCACGGCGACTGCGCACGACTCCGGCGCTACGGCGTCTGGTGTCCGAAACCTCGCTGGAGCCACGGCATCTGGTGCTGCCGATATTCGTGGCGGACGGGCTCGCCGAGCCCCGTCCGATCACTTCGATGCCCGGCGTCGTCCAGCACACGCGCGAGTCGCTGCGCCGTGCCGCTGCTGACGCCGTGGCGGCCGGTGTGGGCGGCCTGATGCTGTTCGGCGTCCCTTGTGACGGGGACAAAGATGCCACCGGTTCCGAGGGCGTCAACCCCGGCGGCATCCTCAATGTGGCTCTGCGTGATCTGAATTCGGACCTCGGGGATGCGACCGTCCTGATGGCCGACACCTGCCTGGACGAGTTCACCGATCACGGGCACTGCGGCGTGCTCGATGTCCACGGCCGGGTCGATAACGACGCCACCAACGAGCAGTACATCAAACTTGCGGTGGCCCAGGCTGATTCGGGTGCGCAGGTCGTCGGCCCGAGCGGCATGATGGACGGTCAGGTCGCGGCGATCCGCGACGGGCTGGACCAGGCCGGGCACACCGACGTTGCGATCCTGGCCTATGCCGCCAAGTTCGCGTCGGCGTTCTACGGCCCGTTCCGTGAGGCCGTCGGCTCCAGCTTGCAGGGCGATCGTCGTACCTACCAACAAGATCCGGGCAACGCCCGCGAAGCGGTGCGGGAGATCGAGCTGGATCTCGCCGAAGGTGCTGACATGGTGATGGTCAAGCCGGCGATGAGCTATCTGGACGTGGTGCGGGCCGCTGCCGACATTTCGCCGGTACCCGTTGCGGCATACCAGATTTCGGGGGAGTACGCGATGATCAGTGCGGCCGCGGCCAACGGCTGGATCGATCTGCGGGCCTCGGTCCTGGAGTCGCTCATCAGCATTCGGCGCGCGGGCGCCGACATCGTGCTCACGTACTGGGCGACGGACGTCGCGGGCTGGCTGCGGTGAACCCACAGCACCCGCAGCATCCCCAGAATCCGCAATACCCGCCGTATCAGGGTCCGGGGCCGGACGGGCCCGGACCCGAGCCGCACGAAATGCCGCAGGACGTTGTCACCGGTTTCTGGCTGTGGACGGCGGCGCTGCCACTGTCGGTGATCGGCTACGTGATCAACCTGCTGACGACGCCCGAGCGTGCGGTATCGGGCTACGCCTACGCGGTGTCGGGCCTGATGCTGTTCATCGTCGTGGTCCTGGTGGCGACGTTCCTGGTGCTGTTGCGGCAGGGCTACCGGTGGGCGCGCAGCATCCTGACCGGCGGGGCGGCGGCGACGATCCTGTACCTGACCACCAATCTCTTCGCCGACTACCACGGCGCGGCCGCCGCACTCGGCTACGCGGTGTGCGGTATCGGCGGTGCCGTGCTCATCGGTGGCGGCGTTTATCTACTGCACCGCCCCGACTCGAACGCGTATTTCGTACGCTAGCCCGGATATGACTGAGCCCACTCCCTCTTCGCCTGCCCGACCCCAGGCTGTCACGGTCGCGTTCTGGTGCTGGGTGGTGGCCGCGGTGCTGCTGATGGTCGGCGGCATGCTGACCGCCACTGCCGAGGTGCCGCCCGCCTACCGGAACCTGGTTGTGGGATTCGGGGCCATCACGGTCGTCGCCGGCGCCGCCATGGCCTTCTCCGCCGGACGCGCCCGGCGCGGTGACAACAGGTTTCGCCGGGCCGCGGTGGCGTTGTCCATGGCGGTCGTGATCGTCGTCGGCCTCCTCGCGGTGCTCGGCGTGGCGCAGCTGCTGTCGCTGGTGGCCCTGTTGCCGTTGATCGCCGGGACGGTCTCGATCACCCGCCCGCCGGCGCAGTCCTGGTTCGACGGAAAGGCCAATGCATGACGGATGCGCCGACGGACACCGACGCTGACCAGGTGCTCTTCCAAGAAGTCGGTGCCAGCTGGTGGTGGCTGCTGCTGGGCCCGTTCTCCGGTGGCTCCATCGCCGCGATGCAGCTGTGGTCGGCTCATCGGCTGGACCCGCTGGTCCCGGTGGTGTTCCTGGTGCTGGTGACGGGGTTCATCGGATTGCAGATCAAGGCCGCACGCCTGCACACGTCGGTCGAGCTCACCCCCGAGTACCTGCGCCAGGGCACCGAGTCCATCCGCGTCGCGGACATGATCGGGATGTTTCCCGAGGCCCGCGGCGCCGACGTACCCCGCTGGCAGTCCTACCGGGCGTTCGGGGAGCTGACGGGCGTCCCGCGCGGGCGCACGGGGATCGGCCTCAAACTGACCGGTGAGCGCAGCGGCCAGGCCTGGGCCCGCCGCCATCGCGGGTTGCGTGCCCAGCTGGAGTCGCTGGGTGTGCGCGAGCTCGGCGAGGACGACGACGAATGAGCGGCAGCAGGATCGTGGCGGCCGGCGCGCTGGTGCTGGCTGTGCTGGCGGCCGTCGGCTCCGTGGTGAGTTGGCTGGCTGCGTCGTCCGTCGCCGACGTGGCGCCGGTGATCACCGGCGAGCCGGTGAAGACGTCGGTGCTCTATGACCCGTCGTTCATCACACTGTCGTTGTTGCTGGCGACCTTGGCTGGGGTGCTCGCCGTAGTGGGTACGGCGAGGTGGCGGCGCGCCAAGTAGTGTGTCGCCCATGTCTTTTTCGTTAGAACTGTCCGCTGACGTCTGCCAGGTCCGCGACTGGGTCCACGAGTTCGCTGCCGGGGTGATCCGCCCGGCTGCCGAGGAGTGGGACGAACGCGAGGAGACGCCGTGGCCGATCATCCAGGAGGCGGCCAAGGTCGGCCTGTACTCCATGGAGTTCTTTGCCACCCAGAGCGCGGAGCCGACGGGGCTCGGCATGCCCGTCGCCGTCGAAGAGATGTTCTGGGGCGACGCCGGAATCTCGTTGTCCATCATGGGCACCGGTCTGGCGGCGGCCTCGCTGGCGGCCAACGGCACCATGGAGCAGATGGGCGAGTGGCTGCCGCAGATGTTCGGCACCATCGACGAGCCCAAGCTCGCGGCCTTCTGTTCGTCGGAACCCGGTGCGGGATCGGATGTTTCGGCGATCATCACCCGCGCCCGCTATGACGAGGCGACTGACGAGTGGGTCCTTAACGGCACGAAGACCTGGGCCACCAACGGCGGTATCGCCAACGTGCACATCGTCGTCGCCTCGGTGTATCCGGAACTCGGCTCGCGCGGCCAGGCCAGCTTCATCATCCCGCCGGGCACCAAGGGTTTCAGCCAGGGTCAGAAGTTCAAGAAGCACGGCATCCGGGCTTCGCACACCGCTGAGGTCGTGCTCGACGAGGTCCGCCTGCCGGGCCGGCTGATCGTCGGCGGCCGGGAGAAGTTCGAGGAGCGGGTCGCCCGTACTCGCGAGGGCAAGAGCTCCGCGGGTCAGGTGGCGATGAAGACGTTCGAGCGGACCCGGCCGACCGTCGGGGCCATGGCGCTGGGCGTGTCTCGCGCGGCGTACGAGTACGCGCTGGGATACGCGCAGGAGCGCGAGCAGTTCGGCCGCAAGATCGGTGATTTCCAGGCCGTCGCGTTCAAGCTGGCCGATATGAAGTCCCGGGTCGACGCGGCCCGGCTGCTGGTGTGGCGGGCCGGCTGGATGGCGCGCAACAACAAGCCGTTCGAGAACGCCGAGGGCTCCATGGCGAAGCTGGTCGCCAGCGAGACCGCGGTCTACGTGACCGACGAGGCCATCCAGATCCTGGGCGGCAACGGCTACACCCGCGACTACCCGGTGGAGCGCTGGCACCGCGACGCGAAGATCTTCACCATCTTCGAGGGCACCAGCGAAATCCAGCGGCTCGTGATGGCCCGGGCAATCACGGGGCTGCCGCTCAAGTAGCTTTCCTCATCGCTCGAACGTGCGTGTCTGCGCGCGACACGGCGCGTCCGATGTACATGAACGTCCCGCTCGGCAGGTCTGAGCGGGACGTTTTTGCGCGGAACTGCCGGCATGTCGCCGCAGACTCCCCCGCAAGCGGGAGGTACCCCCAGCACGGCTCGCGGAAAGTGGGGTTGTTACAGAGTGCAAAATTTGTAACACTGTTCCGTATGACCGAACTTGCAGAGCGGCCGGAGCTTGTCGACTCCCTGCCGCTGGGGCCGGAGTCGCTGGTGTGGAAGTACTTCGGCGACAACCGGATGTACCTGATCGGCCCGCGGCCGGCAGTCCTGCAGAACATGCTGGCCCAGCTCGGCCAGGGCGTCCTGGACCATTCCGTGTTCTTCGCCGACACCTCGGCCCGGATCAAGCGGTCGCTGCCGCCGATCTTCCGCACCGTCTACGGCACCGATGACGCCAACGCCGGGACGCAGGTCCGCGACTTCCACCGCGAGATCAAAGGCGACATGCCGGACGGCAGCCGCTACCACGCGCTCGACCCCGAGACGTACTACTGGGCGCATGCGACGTTCGTCGAGCAGGTGCTGTACTTCGCGGACACCTTCGTCAAACGGCTGAGCGACGCCGAGAAGGAACAGATCTACCTCGAGTCCAAGACCTGGTACCGCCGCTACGGTGTGAGCGACCGGCCGATGCCGGCCACCTACGCCGAATTCGAGGAGTACTGGGACCGGATGCTCAACGAGGTTGCGGTGCCGCACAAGACGGCCCGGTACGGCGTCGGCTATGTGACCAAGGGCTTTCCGGCGCCCAAGGCCGTCAACCCGGCGCTGTGGCGCGTGATTTCGGTGGTGTTCAACCCCGTCGCGGCGTTCCTGACCACCGGTGGCCTCCCGCCGCGGGCGCGCGATCTGCTGGAGCTGCCCTGGACCGACCGGCAGGAGCGCGCGTATCAGCTGTTCGCGGCGGCCTGGCGCACCAAACCGGTGAACTGGGTGTGGGACCGGCTGCCCATGTCGGTGCGGTACAACACGTTTGCGCAAAAGGGCTACGCGCGTGCCCGGTGACGCGACGGCCGCGATCCTCGATGCCGCGCTCGTCGAGTTCGAGCAGCACGGCTTCCGTCGCGTTGCGCTCGATGACGTGGCGCGCCGGGCCGGCGTCAGCCGCACCACGATCTACCGGCGCTTCGCGAACCGTGACGAGCTGGTGGCCGCCGTCGTCGAACGGGAGAACGTCGAGCTGTTCGACGACATCGCGAGCGAACTGAAAGCCGCGGGGTCGCAATCAAATTTGTATGTCGAGGCGTTCACCCTGTCGATCCTGCGATTCCGGCGGCACCGGGTGCTCAACCGGATGATGACCGACGAACCCGCACTCGTCATCGAACTCATGCAACGGCACTACGGCGCCGCGGTCGGCCGGATGGCGGCGGCGCTGCGGGTCATCTTCCCCGACGGCTTCGCCGACCGGATCGGCGAGCAGGCGGTGAACGACCTGGCCGACACCATCCTGCGCTACGCCGCGATGGTGCTGCTGCTGCCGAGCGTCGAGGCGCTGGACAGCGCTGACGAGATCCGTGCCTTCGCCGCAAGACATTTCGTGCCGAGTCTGCCGTCGGCGCTGCAGGGTCAGTCGGGCAAGCCGGTCGCGGGGTCGATGCGGTAGATGCGCATGTGATACGAGCCGGCGCGGATCTCGTGGAGCGGCTGCTGGCAGATTGTCATCGACATGGCCGGGGCCCGGGACGACGACTGCCGGGAATTGGGTTCGCGGTAATGCCGGCACCCGGAGTCGTCGGTGAACTCCGGCCGGACCGCGACGTAGTAGTTGACCTCGTACCGCTTGAACACCGTCCACAACGGTCGCTGCTCCCGGATGTATTTCAGGAACCCGTGGGACATCATGAGCCCTTCGAGGTGCACCACCGGCTGAGCCATGAGCCAGGCGGGCGTCCCTGCGGCGTCTCCCATGGCGTAGACGCCCGGATGCTGCTCCGCAAAGTCCCTGAGTTGGTGTGCCGCTTGGGATATGCCGCCCTGCACGGGCAGTGGCTGCGCTTCGAAAGTGACCGTCGCGCACAGTACCGCCAGGGTCAGCACCCCGACCGGCACACCGACACGCCTGGTCCTCGACGGTGACCGGGTCAGTTCGACAGCCACCAGCGCGGCGGCCACACCGAGCGCCATGTTCTCGAAGTAGAAGTACCAGCAGAACATCATCCAGCCGCTCATGACCGATTGCAGGACCGCCTGCACGACCGGGGCCGCGGCGAGTGCCAGCACGATCCGGCGGGCTTCCCGGTTCTCGATCCGGCGGGCCAGCGTGACGACCACGGCCACGACGGCGGCCAGCTGCATCGCGTTCGCGCCGGGGAACGGCATGTCGACGGCCACGAAGTGCAGGTTCGGCGGCAGATAGGTGCCGAGCGACTTGGCGGACATCGACGTCGTGCTGAGGTGGCCGTAGAAAACCTCGTTGAACCAGACATACAGCCCTAGCGGAAACGCACCCGCCGCTGCTGCCAGCGTGCGCCGCCACCCCCAGGTGGGTGCGATAGCCGCTAACAGCAACGGCACCAACACAATTGAGTCCAGGCGGGCCAGTGCCATGAGGGCGCACAGCAGTCCCGCGACAGCGGCGTATCTGGTGGACTGCTCGGCGAGCGGCCTGCGCGTGAGATGCATGAGCAGCGCCGCGGCGAGGCAGACCGTCAGGGCCATCTCGAGTCCCCACGCGGCGAACGGCGCGATCACGACGGCGGCGACGGCAGCGCCCACGGCGGCCGGCAACCGGCGGCCCGTCACCTGCAGCAGAAACCGCTCGAACAGGAAGAAGAAGCCGATCAGCAGAATCGTTACGCTGATGTCGACGCCGGCAAAGAATGCCGGACCGCCGCCGGTGACGGCATAGAGCGCCGATAACCACAAGAACCACAGCGGGTGATATCCGTTGGTGGATTCACCGGGGAAGAACGTGGATCCGGCGCCGTCGACCCAGTTCTGGGCGGCCTTAAGGTAATAGAAGAAGTCATCGAAGAATCGGACGGTCGGATCCAGACCACCGAAGATGCGCCAGAGGCACAGTGCGACGAGCGCGGCCGGAACCATCCGATGAATGGCCCAGGTGACTACGCGTTCGTTCGTTGTGGTGCCGGCAAATGTAATGATGTTTCCCACCCCCGTAGGAAGCGCAATGAACATGCGCAGTTCCTTTGTTGCCATGGGTAGCTAACCACAATTCTGGGTGCACGGCGAGCCAATTCGTGAAAGTCAATCCTGTTGTGCGGGTTGGTATCTCGACCTTCGGTGGCGTGAATATTTGCTGAATTCGCACAGTGTCGTGCGCACGAATTCGCAGCAATTGACGGGGTGGTTGCGACGTATGGTGGAATCGAATTCCGCATACTCGGGCCGGTTCTGGTGGGCTCTTCGCTGGGAAGTGGGGTAGTGGTGGCGGCAATGGATCTCGCCCTCTCCGGCTACGCCGGAACCTGGGTGTTCGGTCACCGGTCCGGCGTCGGCGTTGACAGCGCCGCGGCGGCGGGCGTGTACTGGATATCGGGGATAGGTGAGGTCGGAGGACAATGACCGTCCACGATGTCGCTGACATGATCGTTTCGGCTACTGCACTTGCGAGGCCCTGATGTCCGCGATGGTGTTGTGCTCGGCGATAAGGCAGTTCCTGGCGACTGGTGAGCCTGCGGCGAGCCGCGCCGCAGGCGGCCGCCGGGCCACCGAGAAGATTCGCCGCCGAGCACGATTTGTCGACTGCTGCCGAGACAACCGGCTGGCCCACCAACGGCGGTGCGATTGCCCTAGCGTCGACTGCGATCTGCACCGCACCGGCTCGTCTACGAGCTAGCGCATACGCAGACCCGCTCGGACGCAACGTCATCCGGCAACGCGAGCGCGACGATGGTGCGCAGGGTGCGGAGATATTGAAGAGCGAGCGGTCCGGTCGTGTATGGCAGGCCGAATCGAGTGCATACGGCCCGAACCTGAATGGCGATCTCGGCATAACGGTTGCTCGGAAGGTCGGGGAACAGGTGATGCTCGATCTGGTAACACAGGTTTCCGCTGAGAAAGGCCAACACCGGCCCCGCGTGGAAATTCGCGGTGCCCAACATCTGTCGTAAATACCATTCGGGTTTGGTCTCGTCGTCCAAGGCCGCGGGCGTGAATTTCTGTGTGCCGTCGGCGAAATGACCGCAACAGATCACCACGTAGGCCCAGGCGTTGCGCACCAGGTTGGCGACCGCGTTCGCGGTGAGCGTGCGGCGCCAGCGGCGAACGCTCAGCGCGGGGAAGAACAGATAGTCCTTGCCGGCCTGGCGGGCGATCTTGCGGACCAGCGCCCGGGTGTGGGCGGATTTCTCGGCGCGAGTGGCCGAGGCTTTCTGCTGGGACTCCCAACCCTGCAGGGCGATACCCCATTCGAACATGACGGCCAGCATGACGTTTCGCAGCGGCTGCAGCAGATTGCTGGGTCTCCACGGCTGGTCCGGGGTGACCCGCATGATGCCGTACCCGAGGTCGTCGTCCATACCGATCACGTTGGTGAACACATGGTGGCGGTAGTTGTGCGCATAACGCCACTGCGCGGAGACACCGGCCATATCCCACTCCCAGGTGCTGGAGTGGATCTCCGGGTCGTTCATCCAATCCCACTGACCATGACAGATGTTGTGGCCGAGTTCCATGTTCTCGATGGCCTTGGCCATGGCCAGTGCTGTCGTGCCGAGCGTGGACCCGACCTTGCCGCGGCTGACGGCGATGATCAGCCGGGCGGAGAGTTCCAGGCAGCGCTGAAACACGATGGTGCGCAGGATGTATGCCCGGTCGGGTGCGCCACGCGAATTCTCGACGTCGCGACGGATGTCATCCAGCGCGGCGCCCAGCGCGTCCAGGTCTGCCTCGCTGAGATGGGCGTATTCGGCTACCGCGGTGATCGCCATCTGGATCACCTCCGTTTCTGGTGGTCTATGGCGAATCGGCCGCAGGCCGTGGTACGCCGAATCGGGAACCGAGCCCGCTGAGCAAGATGTCGAGTCCCAGGTCGAGCTCGGCCCGCCCGTCATAGCGGGCCCACGTCGGGGCGAGGTCTCGCAGGTGGGGGAATTGGTCGATCGGCAGCCGGTAGAGCCCGAGCCGCAACACATGATCGGTTTCCTCGGGACGTTCGATGATCTCCTGCAGTTCGGTCAGGACATGTCCGTAGAGGAACCCGAACAGCGTCCGGTACATGTGAAGCGCGTCGTTCCCGCTGAAGCCTGCCTCGGTCAGGAGTGCGAGCACCTCTTCGAGGTGCCGCAGGATGCCCGGTGGCCGCATCCCGAGCGGCGTGGCAAGGGGACGGGTGACCAGCAGCGGCACCACGTTGGGATGCGCGCGCGCCAGCTCGCGGAAGTCATGGCCGAGTTTGCGTAACGCGGCAGCCCAGTCCGTCGCCGCCGTGTCCAGTGACAGCTGCTCGAAGATCATCTCGACCACACCGTCGAGCACGGCTGCCTTGTTCGACACGTGCCGATAGAGCACCATCGGGTCTCGCCTCATGGCCTCGCCGAGGCGGCGCATCGACAGTGCGTCGACACCGTCACGGTCGATGATTTCCAGCGCACTGGTCAGGACCGCCGCGCGGGTGATCGGCCGGCTTGCGCCGTCCTCTGTGATCGAGGCGGTGCCCTGGGTCATGCGTCCCGGACGTGATCGAGCTCTTGGCGGCGTCATGGCTGAAGCACCGCTCTCCGGACGTGTCTCTCCGACATCGCTTCAGTGTAAGCCTATATCGTAGTTCTACGCTGTTGACATTGGTGGGATCGGCGCGTTTACTGGACATATAGCACCGGATTGAGGCGCCGTCATGATTGTCATCTGGATCGGCCGTGGTGTGCGTCGCGTCGCGCCGTGGCTCTGGCGGGACCCACGGCAGATAGCCGGTGATACGGGTACGCATTTCCGTCCCGCTCGCCAACCTTAGGGGCCGAAATGGCTACCAGCAAAACAGTTTTCATGGTTTTCGTCGTCTTCGTGGCGATGGTGCTCATCGCGAGTTTCGCGTGGCTGGCGGGCAACAGCCGCAACAAGCATCGTGCCGCGTCACCCCAAGCGCGGCCGGTGTCGACGCCGGTTGATGTCGGCGATGAGCGGCCGGGAGGCACCACAACGAGGCACCGGTCTGCGCTGGACAGCTCAACGACCCAGTGGGATCGCGCCGACACCAGAGAAGTAACGAAGGGAGCGTCGTCATGACGTCACACACTCGCAAGAACGACCAGAACGGCACCGTGCCCGCGCACACACCGCGACTTCGGTTGAAATCCAAAGCGCCGCATGGCGGATACGTCGACGGGGCATGGTGGCCGCACAGCGATGACCTCGCCGCCGAGCTGCCGGATCTGTTGGCCGTGCTGTCGGTGCGGCTGGGCCGCATCGACCGCGTGTCGTATCGGCTGGGTGCCTGGGCGAATGCACCCCGCAAGCTCACCACCGGTGGTCGCGCGGTATGCCTGGACGGGTACCGACGTCAGCCGCTCAACACCATCGAGGTTCGCGGCCTCGACGACGACCGGGACCGGCTGATACTGCTGGTTATCCCGCCACGCACGGACCCCGACGACGCCCACACCACGATGATGGCCGCAGCCCAGCCGGAAAACGCGGCCACGGTCGACGGGCTGCTCATGATCAGTTCCCGAGACCGGAGCAGGCGCGCTCAGGCGGCCACTGCGCAAGAGCGCTGGGAGTCCGAAGGTGGAACGTCTGCCTACCCCAAGCTGGCGCGGATTGCAGGCTGAAGTCCGAATCGTCATCCGCGACCGACGACCGAAAAGGCAATGCGCGACCGCCTTCTCGGCGCCCACCTCGATCACCCAGGGCTTCCGGCAATCAGCGCTCCGCGTACGGTCAGCAGGATGAGCAGCGAGCCAGAGTCGGCGTTCGACGCCGGGATCACCACCCGCCGCCAGGTGATGGGCGACGAGTTCGTCGACCGCGCATTGGCGCGTACCAGCGGCACCGAGTCGGAATCCATCCAGCGCTTCGTCACCGAACATGTCTGGGATGCGGTGTGGAACCGGCCGGGCCTGAGCCGTCGCGACCGCAGCCTGCTCAACCTCGGCATGCTGACGGCGCTGCGTGCCCACGAAGAACTTGCCGGTCACGTCCGGGGCGGGCTCAACAACGGTCTCACCCGTGAGGAGATCGTCGAGGCGATCATCCACGCCACGGGCTACTGCGGGGCGCCCGCGGCGCTCAGTGCCATGCGGGTGGTGCAGCAGGTGCTCGACGAAACGCCCTAGGCGCGGCGCAACAGCACTGCCTGCTCAAAAGGCAAGCGCGGGAACACCTTACGTAAGGAACCGGTGATGAGCGGAGCGGCGTCCTCCTTGCTCACCACCCGTGGGTCGACGACGTCGACCGTCTGACCGCGCCGGGTTATCTTGCCGCCGCCCGCTTTGGTGATGTTCTTGAGCCAGTCGCGGTCCGGGCCGTAGGTCAGCAGGATGGCGAAGCCGTCGGCGGTGGTGAACACCGTCAACGGTGTGCGGAAGGTCTTGCCGGACTTACGCCCGACGTGCTCGAGGATGCCGAACGTCGGCGCGCGGCCGGCCCACAGCCGTTGGATGGGGTTGGTGACTCGACGGTTGAAGCGGGCCACGGATTGCGGAATCTGCATGTCCCCATCGTGCGCCATCGTGACTGGGGCAGCCAGGGCAGCGAGTAATGTTACCGGTCGGTAGCGGTGACGGTGCCGTACCGCACACCAGTCCGTAACCCGCTGATTTCATCTTCGAGGAGGAATGCATGCCTGCGCCCGCCAACGCTGACGCCCGCCGGATCTATGACCTGGAGCGCAGCCGCGTATTCCACTCGTGGTCGGCCCAGGGAAAGCTCGATCCGATGGTCTTCACCGGCGCCGAGGGCAGCTACCTCATCGACGGTGACGGCAACCGGCTGCTCGACTTCTCCAGCCAGCTCGTCTACACCAACATCGGCCACCAGCACCCCAAGGTCGTCGCGGCCATCGCCGAGCAGGCCGCCAAGCTGTGCACCATCGCGCCGCAGCACGCCAACGAGGCCCGCGCCACGGCCGCAGACCTGATCTGCCAGGTCGCCCCCGAAGGCTTCAACCGGGTGTTTTTCACCAACGGTGGCGCCGACGCCGTCGAGCACGCCATCCGCATGGCCCGCGTGTACACCGGCCGCTACAAGACGCTGTCGACCTACCGCAGCTACCACGGCGGCACCGCGCTCACGGTCAACCTGACCGGCGACGTCCGCCGCTGGGGCAACGACTACGGCACCGAGGGCACCACGCACTTCTTCGGCCCGTTCCTCTACCGCAGCCAGTTCGGTTCGCTCACGCAGGAGGAAGAGTCGGAGCGCGCGCTCGCGCACCTGCGGTCGGTCATCGAATTCGAGGGCCCGACTGCGTTCGCCGCGATCATCCTCGAGTCGGTGCCCGGCACCGTCGGCATCATGCCGCCGCCGACCGGTTACCTGCAGGGCGTGCGCGAGCTGTGCGACCAGTACGGCATCGTGATGATCCTCGACGAGGTCATGGCCGGCTTCGGCCGCACCGGTAAGTGGTTCGCGCTGGACAACTACGGCGTCACGCCGGACCTGATCACGTTCGCCAAGGGCGTCAACTCCGGCTACGTGCCGCTCGGCGGCGTCATCGTCAGCGACACGATCCTGGAGCGGTTCATGGAGCAGCCCTACGGCGGCGGGCTCACCTACTCGGGCCACCCGCTGGCATGCGCGGCGTCCGTGGCGACCATCACCGCGATGCACGACGAGAAGATCGTCGAGAACGCTGAGCTGATCGGCACCGACGTCTTCGGTCCGGGGCTCGCGGCGCTGGCCGAGAAGCACGACATCATCGGCGACGTGCGCGGTCTCGGTGTGTTCTGGGCCGTCGAGCTGGTCAAGGACCGGGCCACCAAGGAGCCGCTGGCGCCGTACGGCGGGTCGTCTCCCGAGATGGGCGCCATCAACGCGCGGGCCAAGCAGAACGGCCTGCTGTTGTTCATGAACTACAACCGCTTCCACCTGGTGCCGCCGTGCAACATCAGCATCGACGACGCCAAGCGCGGCCTGGACATTCTGGACGATGCGCTGAGCGCGGTATAGCCATACGCTTTGGCTGTGCCCAACTCGAAGGCCTACCTCAAGCCGCCGTGGTTCGTCGTCCATGTCTTCAACCCGATTGCGCGGCTGACCGGTATCGGTGGCAGCCAGACGCTGACGGTCACCCGCAGCTCCAACCACCTGCCACAGCGCATCCCGGTCGTCGTCCCCGAGGTGGACGGCGTGAAGTACCTGGTGTCGACGCGCGGCGAATCGGCGTGGGTGAAGAACGTCCGGGAGAACCCGGTGGTGGCGCTCGGCAAAACGAACTACCTGGCCAGTGAAGTACCGGTCGCGGACCGGGCGCCGATCATCGCGGTGTACCGGCCGCTGGCGGGCAAGGTGGTCGAGGAGTACTGGCGCGAGCTGCCCGACGACGCCGACCACCCGGTGTTCAAGCTGGTCCCGCAGAAGTAGGGACCGCCGAACGCAACTCCGGTGGCGGGAAAACGGCCCGAATCTCGCCGTGCAGTTGCGTTCGGCTGCGACGCCCACCGCATGTTCACTGTGGAGCGCTCGGCGCGGCGCGCTGCAGGAACAGCACGCCGGCATCTGCCGAGGCCTGCCCGCGTCGGCCCAGTTCGGTGATGCAGAACAGGGCAAGGTCTATCGAGCCGTAGACGTGAAACGCAATCATCGCGAGCTGTGACAACTGTTCGGTCGTCATCCGTTCCGGATAGGCGATATCCCGAACGTAGACAATGTCGGCTTCGAGCAATTGGTTCCCGCCGCGGCGAAAATCGCCGCCGAAAATGGTCGGCGCGATGGCCCACCGCTTTATCGCCGGAAACGAATGCGGCAGAAATCCCTGCAGTCGCAATTCCTGGTCCACCTCGCCAAAAGTGGGCTGGTCCTCATAGAGGGGGACGAACGACACCTCGGTTTGGACCGCGACGGCGTTCTTCAACTTCTCGCGACCGTTCTGGAACACCATCAGTTCCCCGCCCTGGATGTCGATCTTCAGCAGGTCGAAATCCGGCACGTCGTCGATCTCGTCGAGACGATGCGTCTGCACGTCGATCTCCTCGATCACCGCGCCCCACTCCGGGAATCCGTTGAACAGGCGGAGTCGCTTCGGGTCGGGAGTGAGAAGGCTCGTCATTCCCGATGCCCGGGTGATCTTCAAACGATGAATTTCCCCGTCGCCGACGGCGTGGGGAAGGTATTTCTCGAAAGGTCCCTTTCGCCGCTCCAGCTCGGCCAGCGCCTGATCTTGTGGTTCGAACCCGGTAACCGTGCAGAGCGCAGACTCGAGCATCGCCTTGTACGGCGGATCGCCGTCGATCGGATTCGCGCCAATATCCAGGACGCTGGAAAGGCGCGAGCAGCAAACCAAATCCTTGATCGGTGACATGGAGACGGTGGTCATGGGCGATCCTTCGCAAGGAAATCTCGAGAATCGAACCTACCAAGGTTCCCCGGTCGGTAACTGGAATATTGACGAGATCGACAGTTAACTATCCGCGGTGGGTCTCGGCCCTGCTCCTACACCCTGTAGTTGGTCCATTCGCGCCGGGCTGGGACACTGGTGGTCATGCGCTCTACCGACGTCTCCGCGAAACTGTTCGCCGACGCGTCGACCGTGATCCCGGGTGGGGTCAACTCGCCCGTGCGGGCCTTCAGTTCGGTCGGCGGCACCCCTGCATTCATCACCTCGGCCAATGGCTACTGGCTGACCGACGCCGACGGCAATCGCTACGTCGACCTGGTGTGCTCCTGGGGGCCGATGATCCTGGGCCACGCCCATCCGGCTGTGGTCGAGGCGGTGCAGACCACTGCGGTCAACGGGCTGTCCTTCGGGGCGCCGACGCCCGCGGAGACGGAGCTGGCGCGCGAGATCATCGACAGAGTCGGTCCGGTCGAGCGCATCCGCTTCGTGAACTCCGGCACCGAAGCCACCATGAGCGCCATCCGGCTGGCTCGCGGCTTCACTGGCCGGCCCAAGATCATCAAGTTCTCCGGCTGCTATCACGGCCACAGCGATGCATTGCTGGCCGACGCCGGCTCCGGAGTCGCGACCCTGGGCCTGCCGTCGTCGCCCGGCGTCACCGGTGCGGCCGCCGCCGACACCATCGTCCTGCCGTACAACGACGTGGATGGGCTGCGCGCGGTGTTCGCTCAGCACGGTGACCAGATCGCCTGCGTGATCACCGAGGCCAGCCCCGGCAACATGGGTACCGTCCCGCCGGCCGAGGGCTACAACGCCGCGCTGCGGCAGATCACCGCCGAGCACGGCGCGCTGCTCATCATCGATGAGGTGATGACGGGCTTCCGCGTGAGCCGTGGTGGTTGGTACGGCCTCGATCCGGTCGCCGCCGACCTGTTCACCTTCGGCAAGGTCATGAGCGGCGGCCTGCCGGCCGCGGCATTCGGCGGCCGCGCCGACGTGATGGAACGCCTGGCTCCGTTGGGGCCGGTGTACCAGGCCGGGACGCTGTCGGGTAACCCCGTGGCGATGGCCGCGGGCCTGGCCACACTGCGCGCCGCCGACGACGCGGTGTATCGCGCCCTGGATGTGAACGCCGACCGGCTGTCGGGCCTGTTGTCCGATGCGCTCACCGAAGCATCTGTCGCGCACCGGATTTCGCGGGCCGGGAACTTCCTGACGGTGTTCTTCGGCGATGCGCCCGTCACCGACTTCGCGTCCGCCAAGGCCACCGAGACCTGGCGCTACCCGGCGTTCTTCCACGCCCTGCTGGACGCCGGGGTATACCCGCCGTGCAGTGCCTTCGAAACCTGGTTCGTCTCGGCCGTACTCGACGACGCTGCGTTCGACCGGATCGCCGACGCGCTGCCCGCCGCCGCGCAGGCCGCCGCCCAAGCTCAGGAGCCCGCATGACCGACAAGACGATCGTGCACGTGATGCGTCACGGCGAGGTCCACAACCCCGACAAGATCCTGTACGGCCGCAAGCCTGACTTCCACCTCTCCGAGCGTGGGCAAGCGCAGGCCGAGGCGGTCGCCGGCTGGCTGGCCGAGCGCGACATCGTCTACGTGGTGGCCTCGCCGCTGGAGCGGGCGCAGGAGACCGCGACACCGATCGCGGCGCGGCACGGACTGCCCATCGACACCGACCCGCACCTCATCGAGTCGGAGAACGTCTTTGAGGGACAGCGAGTTTCGCCTGGTGACGGCGCCCTGCGCGACCCCCGCAACTGGTGGCACCTGCGGGACCCGAAGACCCCGTCGTGGGGCGAGCCCTACAAGCACATCGCAGAGCGGATGACCGCGGCCGTCGACCGAGCGCGGATCAAGGGCATGGGGCATGAAGCGGTTTGCGTCAGCCACCAGCTGCCCGTGGAGACGCTGCGGCGCGCGATGCTCGGCAAGAAGTTGCACCACTTCCCGACCAAGCGGATGTGCAACCTGGCGTCGGTGACGTCCTTCCACTTCCACGGTGACCAGATGGTGGGCTGGGGATACTCGGAGCTGGCCGGACAGTGACTTCGCTGGTGGCCCGCGCCGGGGCAGTGATGACGGCCGTCCTGACGACGGCTGTGTTGCTCGTCGGCTGCTCCACCGGTGACGACGCCGTCGCCCAGGGCGGCACCTTCGAGTTCGTGGCGCCCGGCGGCAAGACTGACATCTTCTACGACCCGTCGTCGAGTCGCGGCAAGCCAGGTGCGATTCGCGGTCCGTCGCTCGCTGATCCGTCGAAAACTCTTTCCCTGGACGACTTTCCGGACCAGGTTGTGGTGATCAACGTGTGGGGCCAGTGGTGTGGCCCGTGCCGTTCTGAGATCTCCGAACTGCAGAAGGTGTACGACGCCACAAGGAGTCGCGGCGTGGCTTTTCTAGGCATCGACGTGCGCGACAACAATCGGCAGGCCGCCGTCGACTTCGTCGTCGACCACAAGGTCACCTTCCCGTCGATCTACGACCCGGCCATGCGCACCATGATCGCGTTCGGCGGCAAGTACCCGACGACGGTCATCCCGTCGACGCTGGTGCTGGACCGGCAGCACCGGGTGGCCGCGGTGTTCTTGCGGGAGCTGCTGGCCGACGACCTCAAGCCTGTTGTCGAGCGACTCGCCAAAGAGGTCAAGACATGAGCTCCTTCGCCGAAACCGCAGCGGCCGGCCCGCTGCTGGTCGCCATCGCGGTGAGCGTCCTGGCCGGGCTGGTGTCGTTCGCCTCGCCCTGCGTGGTGCCGCTGGTGCCCGGCTATCTGTCGTATCTGGCCGCCGTCGTCGGGGTGGAAGAAACGGAAGCCACGGCAGGGTCCATCAAAGTGCGTACCGCCCGCTGGCGTGTGGCCGGCGCGGCGGCGCTGTTCGTCACGGGATTCACCGCGGTGTTCCTCATGGGCGCCGTCGCGGTTCTCGGCCTGACCACGACGCTCATCGTCAATCAGCTTCTGCTGCAACGCATCGGCGGTGTCGTCACCGTGCTCATGGGTCTGGTGTTCATCGGGCTGGTGCCGGCGCTGCAGCGTCAGGTGCGGTTCACGCCGCGCCAGGTGTCGACGGTCGTCGGCGCGCCGCTGCTGGGCGCGGTATTCGGGCTGGGCTGGACGCCGTGCCTGGGCCCGACGCTCACCGGGGTCGTCGCGGTGGCCTCGGCCAGCGACGGCGCCAGCGTCGCCCGCGGCATCGCGCTGGTGGTCGCCTACTGCCTCGGGCTCGGAATTCCGTTCGTGCTGTTGGCCTTCGGCTCGGCCCGCGCCGTGCAAGGTCTGGGCTGGCTGCGCCGGCACACCCGCGCCATCCAGATCTTCGGTGGGCTGCTGCTGATCGTCGTCGGCACAGCGCTGGTCACCGGGGTATGGAACGACTTCACCTCGTGGGTGCGGGACGCCTTCGTGAGCAACGTGAGGCTGCCGATATGACCGACGTTTCCGCGCCCGAAGACGTGAAAGCCGTGAAATCCCCGGAAACCCGCCGCCCTGGCCCCATCTCGCGGGTGGCGGCGTTGTTCCGCAACACCTGGCGGACGCTGACGTCGATGGGCACCGCGCTGGTGCTGCTGTTCCTGCTGGCCCTCGGCGCCATCCCGGGCGCGCTGCTGCCGCAGCGTTCGCTCAACGCCGGCAAGGTCGACGAATACCTGGCCCAGCACCCGACCATCGGCCCGTGGCTGGACAAGGTCCAGGCGTTCTCGGTGTTCTCCAGCTTCTGGTTCACCTCGATCTACGTGCTGCTGTTCATCTCCCTCGTGGGCTGCTTGACGCCCCGCATGCTCGAGCACATCCGCAGCCTGCGGGCTGTTCCCGTGCCCGCGCCGCGCAACCTGGCGCGGCTGCCGAAGCATGCCGAAGCCACCGTCCCCGGTGCGCCGGACGCCGTCGCCGAGCGGATTGCCAAGCGGCTCAAGAGTTGGCGCCAGACCACCAGGAAAATGGACGACGGTGGCGCGGAGATCACAGAGATTTCAGCGGAGAAGGGCTACCTGCGCGAATTCGGCAACATCGTCTTCCACTTCTCGCTGCTGGGGCTGCTGGTCGCCATCGCGTTCGGCAAGATGTTCGGCTACGAGGGCAACGTCATCGTCATCGCCGACGGCGGTCCCGGGTTCTGTTCGGCCTCGCCCGCCGCGTTCGACTCGTTCCGCGCCGGCAATGTCGTCGACGGCACCGCGCTGCACCCCAGCTGTCTGCGTGTGCACGACTTCGATGCCCGATACCTGCCCAGCGGGCAGGCCACGGCGTTCGCGGCGAACGTCGACTACCAGGACGGCGCGGACCTGCTCAGCGGAACTTGGCGACCGTACCGGCTCGAGGTCAACCACCCGCTGCGGATCGGCGGCGAGCGCATCTACCTGCAGGGCCACGGCTACGCGCCCACCTTCACCGTCACGTTCCCGAACGGGCAGACCCGCACGGCGATGGTGCAGTGGAAGCCGGAGAACGCGCTGACGCTGCTGTCCTCGGGCGTCGTGCGCGTCGACCCGCCGGGCGGCAGCTATCCCGACGACCGCGAGCGGCGCAAGCATCAGATCGCCATCCAGGGGTTGTTCGCCCCGACCGCCGAACTCGACGGCAAGCTGCTGTCCTCGAGCTTCCCGGCGATGAACGCGCCCGCGGTGGCCATCGACATCTACCGCGGCGACACCGGGCTGGACAGCGGCAAGCCGCAGTCCTTGTTCTCGCTGGACCCCAGCCTCATCGAGCAGAAGCGCCTCACCAAGCAGGCGCGCGTCAACCTCAAGGCCGGCGAGCAGACCAAGCTGGACGACGGCACCGTCATCAAGTTCGACGGCGCCGTGCCGTTCATCAACGTGCAGGTCTCGCACGACCCGGCGCAGGTGTGGGTCCTGGTGTTCGCGCTGACCATGATGGCCGGGCTGCTGGTGTCGTTGGTGGTACGCCGCCGGCGGGTTTGGATTCGGATCGTGTCGGCCGGGCCGGGTACCGTCAACGTCGAGCTCGGCGGCCTGGCCCGTACGGACAACTCGGGGTGGGGCGACGAGTTCGAGAAGCTCACCGCGCGGCTCGTGAGGGCTGAGGAGGACTAGTGAACGGTCAGCGAAGAGCGAAGGCGGATCGCGCATGAACACAGAGCACATCGACATCGACCTGGCCCGGTATTCGGACTGGGCGTTCTTCAGTTCCTGGACGGTACTGTGCCTGGCTTTCGTCCTGCTGGCCGTCGAGCTGGCGTCGAGCCGTGGCAGGAAGGTCGAGTCCCGGGAGCTGGTCGGTGCGGGCGTGGGCGCGAACAGCGCCACCCCCGGCGTGATCATCGACGAACCCACCCGGACGGTTGACGAGCGGATCGGCCGGGTCGGACTCGCGCTGGTGTATGTCGGCATTGCGATGCTGTTCGTCTGCATCGTGCTGCGCGGTCTGGCCACCATGCGGGTGCCGTGGGGCAACATGTACGAGTTCATCAACCTGACCAGCTTCTGCGGGTTGGTCGCCGCCTCGATCGTGCTGCGCAAGCCGCAGTTCCGGGCGCTGTGGGTCTTCGTCCTGGTGCCCGAACTGATCCTGCTGGCGGTGTCGGTCAAGTACCTGTACACCAACGCCGCGCCGGTGATGCCCGCACTGCAGTCGTACTGGCTGCCCATCCACGTCTCGGTCGTCAGCCTGGGCTCCGGCGTATTCCTGGTCGCGGGCGTGGCGAGCATTCTCTTCCTGCTGAAGATGTCGCCGTTGGCCGGCCAGGACAGTGGTTTCGGCCGGATGATCCAGCGCCTGCCGGATGCCCAGACCCTGGACCGCCTCGCGTACCGGACCACGATCTTCGCGTTCCCGATCTTCGGGTTCGGCGTCATCTTCGGCGCCATCTGGGCCGAGGAGGCGTGGGGCCGCTTCTGGGGTTGGGACCCGAAGGAGACGGTGTCGTTCGTCGCCTGGGTCGTCTACGCCGCGTACCTGCACGCCCGGTCCACCGCGGGCTGGCGCGACAAGAAGGCCGCGTGGATCAACGTCGTCGGCTTCGTCGCGATGGTGTTCAACCTGTTCTTCATCAACCTGGTGACCGTCGGCCTGCACTCGTACGCCGGCGTCGGCTGAGCCGACAATTGGATACCGTGGCTGAGCCGACAAGTAGATGTCGCGGCTGATCGTGTCTTCGTTCCGCGCCCAGGGCCGGTTCAGGGATCCGGCCGACCCAGTCGCCGCCGCCACGCCCGCTGCGGCGCCGGAGGCCCGCATCGTCATCGCGCATGCGGTGACTCCAGTCGTGCAACCGAAGCCCGTCAAGCCGCGGAGTCTGGACCCCGCGACCGTCGCACTCCTGAGCCGGCCGAGCCGCGCGCCCTCGACCGGCTGGCGCAAAGCGCTGTATTACGCGACGGGCACGCTGCTCAATCCGGGCGAGAGCCCCAAGGTCTTGCGCCGCGCCCGGCTGACCGCGCAGATCAACCGGCCGCTGCGGGACTGCTACCGAATCGCCGTGCTGTCTCTGAAGGGCGGCGTCGGCAAGACCACCATCACCGCGACGCTCGGTGCGACGTTCGCGTCGATCCGTGGCGACCGCGTGATCGCGGTGGACGCCAACCCCGACCGCGGCACCCTCAGCCAGAAGGTGCCCTTGGAGACGCCGGCGACGGTCCGCCACCTCCTGCGCGATGCCGAGGGCATCTCCAGTTACAGCGACGTCCGCAACTACACCTCGCGCGGCGAGAGCGACCTCGAGGTACTGGCCTCGGAGAGTGATCCGGCGGTGTCGGAGGCGTTCAGCTCGGAGGACTACTCCCGGACCCTGGCGGTGCTGGAGCCGTATTACCGGCTGGTGCTCACGGACTGCGGCACCGGCATGCTGCATTCGGCGATGGGAGCGGTGCTCGACCATGCTGACGTGCTCGTCGTGATCAGCTCGGGCTCGGTCGACGGGTCACGCAGTGCGGCGGCGACGCTCGACTGGCTCGATGCCCATGGTCATCAGGAGTTGGTGCGCAACGCCGTCGCGGTGGTCAACGCGGTGCGCCCGCGGTCCGGCAAGGTCGACCTGCGCAAGGTGGTCGACCATTTCGGCCGCCGCTGCCGGGCGGTGCAGTTGGTGCCGTTCGATCCGCACCTGGAGGAGGGTGCCGAGATCAGTCTGGACCGCCTCCGGCCGGATACCAGGGACGCGTTGCTGGAACTGGCCGTGGCAGTCGCCGACGGATTTCCGCTGTCGTTGTAGAGAGTGCGCTAGGAACCGAGGCGACGCAGGAATTCAGGATCGTCGTCGGGACCGATGACACGAGTGGTCGGGCGCGCGACGGTAGTGCGGGTGGCGCGCCAGCCGACGTAGGCCAACAGTGCCAGCAGCGTGATCAGGAGCAGGAACTGCACGTAAAACCTCCTTTATTCGAATATACGCGTCCGTCGGTAAACTCGTGCGGTGTCTGATGCGCCAGCTACCCCCTCCATGCCACGTTTGCTGCTCGATGTCTTTCTCTACGCGCTCGCCCGCCTGCTGCTGGTAGCCGTGATTGCCGGCGCGATTTTCGGTGTCGTCGCGTTGCTGGGTATTCGTGATTTCCCGGCCCTGGTGGCGCTGCTGTTCGCGCTGGTCATCGGCATGCCGCTGGGCATCTGGCTTTTTGCGCCGCTGCGCCGCCGGGCCACCGCGGGGATCGCCGCCGTCGATGAGCGCCGTCGTGCCGAGCGCGAGCAGTTGCGGGCCCGGCTGCACGGCGAGGATTCCTCCGACGACTGACGCCGCTCCGGCGTCAGGGCTTGATCACCAGTACCGCGCTGATCAGGGCGGCCCACACCAGCATCGTCAGCCCGGTGTCCTTGAGCACGGGGATCAGCTCACGGCCGCCGCTTCCTGAGCGCACCGGCTTCGCCGCGCGAACCGCGAGCGGCGCTGCCACGAAGCCGACCAGGCACCACGGCGTGGCCAAGGCCAGGAGCACAGTCAGCAGGAACGGCAGCAGCGCCAGCACCTGGAACAGCTGCCGGGTCCGGTTGTCGCCCAGCCGAACCGCCAGCGTGATCTTGCCCGACACCTGATCGGTCGGAATGTCGCGCAGGTTGTTGGCCACCAGCACCGCCGACGACAGCGACCCGACGGCGATTGCGAGAACGAGTCCCACCCAGTCGACCCGCAGGGCCTGCGTGTACTGGGTGCCGAGGACCGCGACCAGGCCGAAGAACACGAACACCGCGACCTCGCCGAGCCCGCGATAGCCGTAGGGATTGGTGCCACCGGTGTACAGCCAGGCGCCGGCGATGCACGCCGCACCGACGGCGATGAGCCACGGCTGACTCACCAGGGCCAGCGCGAGACCGGCTCCGGCGCCGATGCACAGGCTGATCACGGCCGCCGCCAGCACCGCCTGCGGCGAAGCCAATTTGGCTCCGACCAGGCGGACCGGTCCGGACCGGTCGTCGTCGGTGCCGCGGATGCCGTCGGAGTAGTCGTTGGCGTAGTTGACGCCGATGATCAGCGAAATCGAAACCACAAGGGCCAGAGCCGCTTTCCACCACACCTCACCGCCGACCCAGGCGGCGGCACCGGTGCCTGCCAGCACGGGAGCGACGGCATTCGGCAGGGTCCGCGGTCGGGCGCCCTCTATCCACTGCGAAAGACTGGCCACGCGCGCAATCGTCCCACGCCCCTACACTTATCGGCATGAAGGATCGGCTCAGCAAGAACGAGATTCGCAAAGACGTCGTTCAGGAATCCGTCGAAGCGGTCGCTGGCACTGTCGGTGAGGTCACCAACATCATCGTCACCGCGGTCAAGGATGTGGCGAGCTCCATCGGCGCCCTGGCCACCGACGCATTCGAGATCCGCGACGGCGCCCGGCGCGCTCGCGCGCAGCTGGAACTGGACAGTGAGGTAGCGGACGAGACCGAGGACGACGCGGAGGTGCCCGCGCCGACGCCGGTCACGGCGGTGAAGCCACAAGAAGCGGATACCGCCACGACCAATCCGGCGACCGACGCCGAATAACGGATGCTGGGAGTCATCGGCGGCAGCGGTTTCTATACGTTCTTCGGCGACGACGCGCGCACTGTCAGCGTCGACACCCCTTACGGTGCGCCGAGCGCGCCCATCACCATCGGGACCGTCGGCGGGCATGAGGTGGCGTTCCTGCCGCGGCACGGGGTCAAGCACGAGTACTCGCCGCACACCGTGCCGTACCGGGCGAACATGTGGGCGTTGCGGTCGCTGGGGGTGCGGCGGATTTTCGCGCCCTGCGCCGTCGGCAGCCTGACCGCGGACCTGGGCCCCGGCGCCGTCGTCGTGCCTGAGCAGCTGGTGGACCGCACCCGCGGCCGCGAGGACACCTACTTCGATGCCGGCGGCATCCACGTCGGCTTCGCCGATCCGTACTGCCCGACGCTGCGGGCCGTGGCAGCCGAGCAGCCGGGCGTTGTCGACGGTGGCACCATGGTCGTGATCCAGGGGCCCCGCTTCTCCACCCGGGCCGAGAGTCAGTGGTTCGCGACCCAGGGGTTCACGCTGGTGAACATGACCGGCTATCCCGAGGCGGTCCTGGCTCGTGAGCTCGAGATGTGTTATGCAGCAATAGCTTTGGTTACCGACCTGGATGCCGGTATCGAGGCCGGCGCCGGCGTCACCACGGTTGACGTGTTCGCTGAGTTTGAGCGGAACACGCCCATGTTCAAGGCGCTCGTGCAGCAGGCTCTCGCCACGGTCCCCGCCGAACGTGCCTGCACCCACTGCCTGGCCCACGCCGGGGTGGAGTTGCCGTTTGAACTGCCCTGATCGGGCAGGCTCTTGACACCCGTCAAGTTGGGGTGGCAGAACTGACGGGGTGACTTCTCGTATCTGCGAACAGCTCGGCATCGATTTCCCGCTCTTCGCCTTCAGTCATTGTCGCGACGTGGTCGCCGCCGTCACCAACGCCGGCGGCTTCGGCGTGCTGGGCGCGACGGCGTATACGCCCGAGCAGCTGGATCGCGAATTGGCCTGGATCGATGATCACGTCGGCGGCCGGCCGTACGGCGCGGACATCATCGTGCCGGCCAAATTCGAGGGCAAGGGCGAGAATCTCTCCGACGGCCAGCTGGCTGACCGAATCCCCTCGGAATACCGGGAATTCGTGACCAAGCTGCTCGTCGAGCACGGCATCGAGCCGGAGGACAAGGCCCGCACCGGCGGGTCGGTGCTGTCCGGCAACACCGGCCACGAGTTGCTCGACGTGGCGCTGAGTCACCCCATCAAGCTGATCGCCAATGCCCTTGGGGTGCCGCCGGATTACATGATCGAGGCGGGCCGCGAGCGGGGGATTCCGGTGGCCGCGCTGGTCGGCGCCAAGGAGCACGCCGTCAAACAGGTCGCAGCCGGCGTGGACATCATCGTCGCGCAGGGCACCGAAGCCGGCGGGCACTGTGGTGAGGTGTCGACGCTGGTGGTCGTGCCCGAAGTGATCGAGGCGATCGATGACGCGGTGCCCGTGCTGGCGGCCGGTGGCATCGTCACGGGGCGGCAGATGGCGGCTGTGGTTGCGCTGGGTGCCGCCGGGGCGTGGACCGGTTCGGTGTGGCTGACCACCGAGGAAGCCGAGACCGCGCCGGCCACCAAACAGAAGATGCTCGCTGCCAGCTCGCGGGACACCGTGCGGTCGGCCGGGCGAACCGGCAAGCCGGCCCGTCAGCTGGTTTCTGACTGGACCGACGCCTGGGCGCCGAAAGACGGTGGCCGCAAACCACTTCCCTTGCCGCTGCAGAACATGCTGAGCGAGCCGGTGATCCGGCGCATCGATCGGCTTGCCGCCCAGGGTCATCCGGGTGCTCAGCAGCTCGCGACCTATTTCGTCGGACAGGGCGTCGGCCTGATGAACAAGGTCAAGCCCGCCCGCGAAGTCGTCCGCGAGTTCATCGAGGACTATCTCACCGCCACCGAACGGCTGAACCGCTCGCTGCCCTAGGGTCTGGGCGGCGACGGGGCCACGGGTTGGCTTACCGATGGGCGATCACACGCAGATTCGGGTGTGTCGGCTTTCCCTGCAGCACTTGCGTTCGGGGGGAGCTGTCAACTTCGGCTGACGTTGTCAACACAAGATGACTATGTCAGCCGGTGCTGACAGCTCTGGCTCGAAGGTGCCGGGCAGACGGGTCTTCCGCTTCGAGTGCGAACTGACGGCGCAGAAGGTCGAGTAACGACCCGCGTAGGTTCGCGGCCAACTCCGCCGACTACGGCTCGATGGCGCGGCGACCTTCACCCAGCTGACGCCGCTCGTCGGCGGCGTCGATGATCGTCGTGTCACTGCCGCCGAGCGCGGTGTGGTCGACGCCCCGCAGTGGGGCGTTCGGGGCGAACGTGGCGTTCATCTGCGGTGCGGCCCACTGGGGTTCGACGCGCGGATGACCGCCCTGACCCTGGCCGAGCGCCTGGCTCTGATCCGCCCCGCGCGGACCCGATGACTGCTCGTGCGCGCTGTCGCTCACGGTGGTCCGGGAGGTGCGGCGCAGCGTGAAGGTGATCTCCTCGAATTCCTCGATGACCTTCTGCGCCGACCGCAACTGCTGCACCGACGTGTCGATGACGCGGTCGACGACCGGTGCCACCGGTGCCATCAGCGGACGCAGTAGGCGCGCCGCCACCTTGGTCAGGTCGGGCAGCTGGGGCAGAGTCAGGCCACCGGCGGGCTGCGAAGTCGCCGGCACCGGCAGGTTCTCGGCAACCCCGCCGTCGATCGGGACGAGTTCGGCCGTCACCGCCGGTTCGGCTGGGGCGCTGCCGGTTTCGGGCTGCGGCGCAGACGGGGCGGCGCTCAGCGATCGCCGCTGCGGGTCGGGGAACGCCGTGAGTTCATCCCAGTCGGAGTAGATCGGCTGCGGCTGGGCAGTGGACGGACGCAGTACCTCGGCGGTCGGCGCTCCCAGGGCGGGCTGTGCCGGTTCGCCGGTGCGGGCCTCTGCCACCCGCTGCCGGTGGTACTCGCGATTGATCTCGGCGTCGGTTTCCAGTGCCAGGCGCATGGCGGCCAGCTGATGCTCGGCCTTCAGAATTTCGGCTTCGGCCCGTACCTCGGCCTGCTTGACGGCGATGGCGGTCTCGGCGCGCAGTTCGGCCTTCAGCCGCGATTCGTCGTGGCGCTCGCGCAGCGTCCGGTCCTGCCGGGCGTGTAGCAGCATCGGCAGCAGGTACAGCAGCACGCAGACACCGACGACGGCGATGCGCGCCACGAGGGCCGCGGGCGTTTCGATGGTGTAGCCGTTCATCGCGACCCACCGCGCGCCGAAGCCACGGTCCGCGCCGACGCCCGCGGCATTGCGCGCCGCCGTCACCGCGTGCTCGGCATCGGCGATCTGCGCGTCGAGGGCCGGGGCCTGCTCGTTGCGTGCGGCGAGCGCAGCGTCGAGCTCACGCTGGTCATGCTCGAGGATGTCCTGCGTGTTCTGGGTGATCTGGCCGTCTCCGGCCACGCCGGTGACGGGCTGCTGGGCGCACGCCGGCGTCGGGTGGTACTCGCAGCGAGCCACCACTTGGGCGTCGTCACGGCGCTGCCGGGCGGAGTCGACAGCCGCGTTCAGGGTGCCGCGGCTGGCACGTAACGCGTTCAGCTGCCCCTGGGCGACGATCACCGCCGGGGTGCCCGCGGCGCGGGTCGCGGCCTCGCCGGCCATGCGCTGCGAGATCGCGTTGCTGAAGAGCGTCATCGCGGCCAGTTCGCCGACCAGCAGGCCGATGGCGACGGCCAGGGCGACCCGGCCGGCAGTGCCGCGCGCGCTGGCGACCGTGCTGCGGATGGCCACGACCACCAGAGCGCCGAATAGCAGGGTCACAGGCAGCACGACGGCCAGTGGCAGACCGGTGGACGGCGCTGCGACGGCGGCGGCCACGAGCCAGGCCAGCACACCTCCTGACCAGGTCAGGGCGGTCACCGCAGGATGGTTGTCAGGCTGTCTGTGGGCAGGCATGGAAACTCCAACTCTTCCGGTCCGCGTTCCAGGGTCCCAGAGAGCCGGGCCCGCCACCGAATCAAGCGCCGGTGCTGTGACCGGCATCACGGGCCGATCAGGCGTTTTTCTGGTACCTGAGCGTCAAGGCCCGACGGTCCAGCTTGCCGATTCCGCGGCGGGGGAGTTCGTCCACCACGTGCACCTCCCGCGGAGCCGCGGTGGCGGCGAGGGCCGCGCGCACGTGTTCCCGCAGGTCAGCGACCGTCGGCGGGCCCGCGCCCGGACGGAGCACCACCGCCACGGCCACCCGCTGACCCAGGCGTTCGTCGGGCACTCCGAACACCGCACATTCGGCGATGGCCGGATGGCCGCCCAACGCCGACTCGACCAGGGCGGGCAGGACTTTAAGCCCGCCCGTGGCGATGGCGTCGTCGACGCGGCCCAAGACCCGCAGCGCGCCCGAATCATCCACGGCACCAATGTCATCGGTGACGAACCAGCCGTCCACGAAGGGGGACGGCATCACGGGATTGCGGTAACCCGAGGCCAGCGTGGGGCCGCCCAGGGCGATCCGGCCGGTGTCGTCGATCCGCAGCTCGACTCCGTTCAGCGGTCTTCCGTCGTAGATGCAGCCGCCGCAGGTTTCACTCATGCCATAGGTGCGCACCACGGAAACTCCTGCGGCTGCGGCTTTTTCGCCGAGACCCGGGGGCATCGGGCCGCCGCCGATCAGCACCGCGTCCAGCTCGGCCAGGGCTTCGGTCGCGGCGGGATCGGCCAAAATCTTGGCCAGCTGCACCGACACCAGCGACGTGTAGCGCCGGCCCGACCCCAAAGCCTTTACCGCGGCGGGTAATTCGCCGACGTCGAATCCCGGTTCCAGCGCTACCGGTGTGGTGCCGGCCCGCAGACTGCGCACCAGCACCTGGATACCGGCGACGTGATAGGCGGGCAGGGCCAGCAGCCACCGGCCGGGGCCACCGAGCCGGTCATGCGTGGCGTCGGCACTGGCGTGCAGGGCCGACGCGGACAGCAAGGCGCCCTTGGGGTTTCCGGTCGAACCCGAGGTGGAGACGACCAGCGCCACGGCGTCGTCGACGGGCTCGCCGGCCCGCAACGTCTCGGTCAGCAGCGCGGCCTGGCGGTCATCGTCGGCCGGCAGCGGCAGCAGGGCGCGGTCGCCGTCCAGGGCCTGCGCCAACTCGGGGATCAGGGCAAGGGCCGCGCCGCCGGAGCCGACGGTGACGGGATGGAGGATGCCTATGTCGGCTCCCTGTTGCCGGAGCCTCCGTCGACAGGCCCGCCGTCGGCCGGGTCGCGGGGATCGTCGAGCGGCCAGCCCTTGGTGGCCAACCGTTCTCGGACGCGCTCGACGTCCTCGGCGCGGGGCAGTTCATCAGTGATCCGCGTGATCAGTACCCCGATGTCGATCTGGTCGAATTCGCCTCGATCCATCAATGCCCTTGACACTGACTTGACTTCGTCATTGGTCAGGCGCCGAGCCAGTAATGCCAGCAGCGGCACCCGGTCGGTGGCGGGGACGCCTTCCGGGTATCCCGCCTGCAGCCACGCCACGATCTTGGTCAAAAAGGCATTCATGGCGTCACCTCCAGATCTCGGAAAAGGACCCAACAGTCCGCATTGTTGCCCCAAAATGCGCGAACGAATCCTATGCCCGGCCTGTGACGTGGGCATATCGCTACGGTAACTCGCACCATCGCTGCCAGCACTTTGCCAGGCTAATTAGACGAAGCTAACAGGTGAACACTGTATGAACACCTCCGCCGGCACGGCAAACATGCAGGTCGTCACCGGAATTGAGGACTTCCGTAACTGGTCAAAAACGCGGCGGTTACCCCAGAATAAGCGCCATGAGCGCAGAGATGGTCATCCTGGCGCTGTTGGTCGCAACAGCCCTGGCTTTTGACTTCACCAATGGATTTCATGACACCGGCAATGCCATGGCCACCTCTATCGCGACCGGGGCTCTCAAGCCCAAGGCCGCGGTAGCGCTGTCAGGCATTCTCAACCTCGTCGGTGCCTTCCTGTCGGTCAACGTGGCCGTCACGGTGGCCACCAACGTCCTGAAGATTCAGGACCCCAAGACCGGTCACCTCAAGCTCGACGCAAGCGTCGCGCTGACCGTGATCTTCGCCGGCCTGATCGGCGGCATCCTGTGGAACCTGCTGACCTGGCTGTTCGGTATCCCGTCCAGCTCCTCGCACGCGCTCTTCGGTGGTCTGATCGGCTCCGGTATCGCCGCTGCCGGCGTCGCCGGCGTGAACTGGGACGGCCTCACCAACAAGGTGCTCATCCCGGCCGTCGCATCTCCGTTCATCGCAGGCGTCGTCGCGATGTCCGGTACCTGGCTGGTCTACAAGATCACCAAGGGCGTGACCCGCAAGCGCCGTGAAGAGGGCTTCCGCTGGGGCCAGATCGCCACGGCGTCGCTGCTGTCGCTCGCGCACGGAACCGGTGACGCGCAGAAGACGATGGGTGTCATCGCGCTGGCGCTGATCAGCAGCGGCCACCTGACCGGTGATGTGAAGAAGGACGGCCTGCCGTTCTGGATCATCGCCAGCTGCGCGCTGGCCATCGGCGCCGGTACCTACATCGGCGGCTGGCGCGTCATCCGCACCCTGGGCAAGGGTCTGGTCGAGATCGAGTCGCCCCAGGGCTTCGCCGCTGAGTCCTCGTCGGCTGCGGTGATCCTGACCTCCAGCGTCGCGGGCATGGCGCTGTCCACCACCCACGTCGCCACGGGTTCCATCCTGGGTAGCGGCATCGGCAAGCCGGGCGCCACGGTGCGCTGGGCGGTCGCAGGCCGGATGGCCGCCGCATGGTTGATCACGCTGCCGGCCGCCGGCCTCGTCGGTGCCCTGTCGTTCCTGCTCGCCAACGGCATCGCCAGCGCCAGCTCGCACCTGGTCGGCGACATCGTGATCTTCGTGATCCTGGTCGCCCTGTCGGGCTTCATGTACTGGCGCGCCCAGCAGCAGAAGATCGACCACAACAACGTCAACGCCGAATGGGACGAGTCGACCAACTCGACGGTTCCGGCCGACGTGCGCGCCGCCACCACCAAGTCCACCAAGGACACCGCGTCGGTCTGACGCCGGTATTTCCAGCAAAGACTTAAGGAACAGTTCGATGCACTATTTGGAATCAATTTTCCGGGTTCTGGTCGTGGGCTTGATCTTCGGTGCCGGCCTGCCGGCGGTGTTTGCCGGCGGTCTGGTTGCCTACTCCAACGGTGCCGGTGGTGCCGGTGACGACGGCACCACCCACGCGCCCAACGCGGTGCTGAAGTACCTCGGCCTGCTGTTGTTCGTCCTCGTCGGCGCGATCGTGTTGCTCGCCGTTCTGTGGATCACCAAGGACGTGGTCGCGCACCACACCGGCGTCAAAATCTTCGAACCCCTGGGGCTCAAATAATGAATGAGCCCATCGTTGTGCCCGCGCCCAACAACACGGCGGCCCTGTTCGTCAGCATCCTGAAGTGGTTGCGTGAGGGGTACCCGGACGGAGTGCCGCCGAAGGACTACTTCCCGGTCCTGGCGCTGCTGCGACGTTCCCTCAGTGAGGACGAGGTCGTAAAGGCGGCCCGCACCGTCTTGCGTTCCAACGACGGGGAAAGCCCGGTCACCGAAGACGAGATCCACGACGCGATCCAGCAGATCACCGACCAGGCGCCGAGTCCCGAGGACATCCAGCAGGTATCGGCTCGTCTGGCCGCGGTCGGCTGGCCACTGGCCACACCGTAGCGCTGACCCGCCGCGGTACTCACCACCCGAGACACCCGGAGCGCTAGCTCCGGGTGTCTCGTCGTAGTGGGTGGGTGTCGGGCACCTGTACGAAGATCAAGGTGACCCGGTCGGGATCGGTCACGTGCATCTCGTGCAGGCCCCACGGTTCTTGTTGTGCCGCGCGGGAAATTGTCACCCCGCGGCCTTCGAGTTCGGCCTGCGTCTGATAGACGTCCCGTACCTGCAGCCACAGCGCGCCCGGAAACGGGGCCGCGGGCCCGCTGTCGTCACGGCCGTGGCCGGCGAGCTCGATCAGGGACTGCCCGGCGTAGAACACTGTGCCGGCACCGTATTCGCGGGCGATGGCCAGGCCAATGGCGTCGCGGTAGAAGGCGATCGACTTCTGGTAGTCGACGGGGCGGATCAGGATGCGGCTGGCCAGGATTTCCATGGCGTCACCCAATCGGTTGTGCGCGTTGGCGCTTCATCATCTTGTCGACCACGCCGGGAGCGAAGCTGTTGAGCGCGTGCGACGTCACCGCCATCCGGGGTGCGATGCGCACCGGACGGGTCTTGGCCGCGGTGATCATCCAGTCGGCGGCTTCGTCAGCCGACAGTCCGGGCAGCCCGTCGTAGGCGCGGGTCGGTGCGATCATCGGCGTTTTCACCAGCGGGTAGAACAGCGTCGTGGAGTGCACTCCGCTTGCACCCCACTCGGTTTCGATGACCCGGCTGACGGCCGTGAGCGCGGACTTGGAGGCGTTGTACACCGCGAACAGCGGCGACGACTCATTCATTACACCCCACGTGGACACGTTGATGATGTGCCCGTCGCCGCGCTCCAGCATCCCGGGGGCGAAGCCGCGGACCAGCCGCAGCGGCGAGTAGTAGTTCAGGGTCATGGTGCGTTCGAGGTCGTGCCAGCGGTCCAGGGATTCGGCCAGTGGCCGGCGGATGGACCGGCCGGCGTTGTTGATCAGGATGTCCACGCCACCGAGCTCGGCTTCGACGTCGGTGACGAGCTTGTCGATGGCGTCCATATCCGACAGGTCGCATGGCCGGGCGATTGCGTCGCCCCCGCTGTGGGTGATCCTGGCGGCCACCTTGTCCAGTAGGTCGGCCCGGCGGGCCACGATCACCACCGTCGCACCCAGACGTGCGAGCTTGGCTGCGGCCGCCTCGCCGATGCCCGATGATGCACCCGTCAGCACGATGCGTTTGCCGGCCAGGTCCACCTCGCCGTGGCCCGACAACCGTTCGATCAGGGGTGGCCGCATACCGGCGAGCAGCAGACTCTCGGTGACGCGGCGCAGTGGACTTTTGCTCACGCCCCCGAGCTTAGGGAAACTCAGCTGGTTCGGGCGGCAGGCCAGCTGTTCGTGTACACCAGTTCGTCGAGCGGGCGGGCTGTCGTCCAGCCCACGATCTCGAGTTCGGGGCGGTCCGGGAACTCCGGAACCGGGCCGACGCACAGCACCGCGATCGGGTCGGCGCCCTCGGGCATGCCCATCAGCTCGGCCAGCTCTGCCGGTTCGAACAGCGAAACCCAGCCCAGCCCAAGACCTTCCGCGCGGGCCGCCAGCCACATGTTCTGGATGGCGCAGGAGACCGACGCCAGATCCATGTGCGGCATGGTGCGCCGGCCGAAGATGTGGCGTTCGCGATCGTCGCCCAGCGCCACGACGAACAGCTCAGCGCAGTCGCCGATGCCCTCGACCTTGAGTGCCAGGAACTCCGCTTCGCGGGGCCCGAGGGCCTCGCCGGTCCGGATCCGCTCGGCGTCGACCAGTTCCTTGATCGCTGTCCGCATGCCCGGGTCGGTGATTCGCAGGAAGCGCCACGGCTGCATCAATCCGACACTCGGCGCCATGTGGGCGGCCTCCAGGATGCGCCGCAGAACATCTTCGGGCACTTCGGAATTCGGCGTGAAGTGCCGCATGTCCCGGCGCTCGGCCATGACCCGGTATACGGCTGCGCGTTCGGCGTCGGAGTAACTGGGCTCGCTCACCCCGGGAGGCTAACAGGGATCAGCGAGACCCGAGCGCGTCGGAGTGGGGCTGGTGGAACCGGCCGGGTGCCCCAGCCTCTGCTGTGGAGCGGCTGGGGAAGGCGAACCACGCCATCAGGGCCAGGTTGTAGGCGGTGAGAACGGCATACAGCACGGTGTCGCGGGAGTCGAAGCCGAGCGGGCCCGGATTGTGGTTCGACGTCGCCGCGACGCACACCGCGGTCACGACGCACCAGCCGAGTGCGGCGACCCGGTTGAACATCACCGCGCTCCGGCCGAATGAGGCGAAGACGGTCAGCACGCCGACCACCAGCAGCAGAGAGCAGTGCAGCGGGGTGACACGCAGAAACAAGATCGGGGCGCCGGCCGCGCCGAAATGCGGGTTCGCCATGGACCAGGCCAGGCCGGCGCCGCCGAAAACGCCCATGGTGAACCCCTGGGCGCCCAGCGCCCGGCGGCCGACTCGTGCGCGTGCCCCGACATTCACGTGCTTAGTCTGACGCGAGCTGCCCGACATCGATACGCGGCCAAGCGGATACACAGGGCACTCATGGGAAAGCGCACAGCGTCGCGCCGTCCCTGCAACCGACAGAGACTCAGAAGTAACGCGGGAACTCGCTCCAGTCCGGGTCGCGCTTCTGCAGGAACGCGTCCCGGCCCTCGACGGCTTCGTCGGTCATGTACGCCAGGCGCGTGGCCTCACCGGCGAAAATCTGCTGGCCCACCAGACCGTCGTCGATCAGATTGAACGAGAACTTCAGCATCCGGATGGCCTGCGGCGACTTGCCGTTGATCTCGGCCGCCCATTGCAGCCCAACAGTTTCCAGGTCCTTGTGGTCGACGACCTCGTTTACTGCGCCCATCTTGTGCATGGTCTCGGCGTCGTAGGCGCGGCCCAGGAAGAAGATCTCGCGGGCGAACTTCTGCCCGGCCTGGCGCGCCAGGTAGGCGCTGCCGTAGCCGCCGTCGAAGCTGCCGACGTCGGCGTCGGTCTGCTTGAACCGGGCATGCTCCCGGCTGGCCAGCGTCAGGTCGCAGACGACGTGCAGGCTGTGGCCGCCGCCGGCCGCCCAGCCGTTGACCAGACAGATCACGGGCTTCGGCATGAACCGGATCAGCCGCTGGACCTCGAGGATGTGCAGCCGCCCGGCGCGAGCCGGGTCGACGGTCTCGGCGGTGTCGCCGGACGCGTACTGGTAGCCGCTGCGGCCACGGATGCGCTGGTCGCCGCCGGAGCAGAACGCCCAGCCGCCGTCCTTCGACGACGGTCCGTTGCCGGTGAGCAGGACGACGCCGACGTCCGGGCTCATCCGGGCATGGTCGAGAGCGCGGTACAGCTCGTCGACGGTGTGCGGCCGGAAGGCGTTACGGACGTCGGGCCGGTCGAAGGCGATCCGGACCGTCGGCTGCGGCTTACCGTCGCGCACGTGGCGGTGGTAGGTGATGTCGGTGAGTTCACCGAGCTCGGTCACCGGCTGCCAGAGCTGAGGGTCAAACGGATTGTCTGCGTTCACGCCTCGACCTTAGAGCTGCCGGGGTTTGGCCTGTGAGCCCCATGGGTACTAGATCGCAGACAAATGGCGGCCGATGGCGGCCCGAACAGGAGAGGCTCAATGAAGCGGTCAGCAGGCGTGGTGGTGTCAGGTCTCATTGCCGGACTGGCGCTGGTCGGATGCTCGCCGTCCGTTCAGGGCGGCGACACCAAGTGCAAGGACTTCGTGGGAGCCGACGAGAAGACGCAGAACCAGGCGGTCAACAAGATGATCAAGGACCGCAAGGGTGCCGACCCGTCGTCGCTGGAGGTGACGGGCACGCGCGCCTCCGCGCTGGCGTGGCGCCAGACGGCCGGTCAGCGCGACGCCCCGATCAAGAACGCCCCACACATCTGACGGGCACTCGAGCGTGGGGTTTTACGCGGAAATTCGGCCCTTCGGGATTTCTCGTAAGGCCCCACGCTCGCTGCGCTGCTAGACCGGATCGAACCGGAACACCGCACAGCGTCCGGCGAGCGCTTCGAACTCGTCGGGGTTGGGGCCGGTCACCAGGCCCGCGTTCTTCATGAACCCGACGCCCGTCGGCACCAGGATGGGAAACTGCCGCAGCAGCGGACGGGCCTCCTCGGCGGGTACCTCGAACAGCCGGACCTCTTCGCGCTTCCGGCCCTGGGTCACGGTGGCGGTGGCCGCGGCGCGCGCGTTGCGCACCCAGTCGGCGTTCGGGAATCCACCTACGACGTAGCGGCGGCCGTCGACCTCGAACGGGGTGATGGGCGTCGACCGCGGTGCACCGGATTTGCGGCCCGGCACGGTCAGCACGACCGGACCCTTGATAGGAACCACCCGCATGACGGCCATCATCACTTTGTTCATCGGCTTGAGCCACCATGGTGGCTTGAGGTTCGCGTCGCTGTCCCGGCCCATGGATCGAGGCTAGACGAGCCCCTACAACTGCGCTGGCGTGCTATGTTCGCCCAGCTGAAGGAGGGTTTCGATGTCTGATCAGTGGCCGCCACCCGGGCAGTTCGGGCCGGGTCAACCGTATGGGGGCAACCCGTACGGTGCTCCCGGTGTGCCGCCGAACGTGCCCTACCCGCAGTACCCCCAGCAGTATCCGCAGCCGCAGTATGGGCAGCCCCACTACGGGCAGCCTGCCGGGTATGGCACGCCCACGCCCGGACCGGCCGGCCCGTCCGGCGTGACGGCCATCATCGCCGCCGTGCTGAGTCTGCTCGGCGCCGTGTCGACGGCGTTCCAGGCGTTCTCCAGCTGGTACGTGGTCGCGACGTTGAGCTCACTGTCCGATTCCATCTCGAGCGGGTCGGATACCAGGTCCGGGCTGATGGGCCTGAGCGCCGTGATGGCCGTCGTGCAGACGGTCGTGGCCGTCGCGCTGCTGGTCGGCGGCGTGCTGTTGGTCCTCGGGCGGTCGGCGGGCCGCTGGATCGTGATCGGCAGTTGCACGGTTGTGGTGCTGTCCAACGTGGTCGGCCTGTTCGCCTCGCTCACCATCCTCAAGCGGCTCGGCACCGCGCTCGGCGGCGGCTACGAGGGAATGCAGCAAATGGCGGGGATGTCGGTGATGAGCGCCGCGGTGCCGATCGTGTTCGCCCTCGCCACCGGTGTGCTCGCAGCGCTGAACTCGACGCAGCAGTGGTGCCGGTGGAAGAGCGGCCAGTCGGCGCCCGCCGTTCCGGTCGCGTACCCCGGCTATCCGCCGTCGCCGTACTAGCCGGGCCGCGGTTCAGACGTAGCGGTTGCGCCCGGCGAACCAGCCGGCCGTCAACTGCACTGCGTACACGCTGAAGAACAACACGAACGGGACCTGCCAGCCGCCGGACACGTCGTGCAGCAGCCCGAACAGGAACGGCCCGGTGCTCGCGAACAGGTAGCCGAAGCCCTGCGCCATCCCTGAGAGCTGTGCGGTGTCCTCGGCATTGCGGGCGCGCAGCGCGATGACTGTCAGGGCCAGCGAGAACGCGCTCATCCCGATGCCGACCAGCATGCTCCACAGCACCGGTGCCGCGCTGGGTGCGACGAGCAGGCCGATGGCGCCGGATAGGCCCAGCACACCGAGGCCGACGTTCCACAGACTCTGGTGAGTGCTGCGCGCAGCCAGCGGCGAGATGAGCAACGCGACCGGCACGCCGATCAGCGACATCACTCCGGACATCACCCCGGCAGTGGTCTTGTCCATGCCGTTGTCGATGAAAATCTGTGGGAGCCAACCCATCATGATGTAGGCCAGGAACGACTGGCTGCCCATGTAGAGCGTCACCGTCCATGCGAGCGGGTTGCGCAGCAGCGAGCGACGCGCGGTGGTCCGGGCCGCTGTTGTCGCCCAGCCGACGCGATGCCGGCGAGCGGCCGGAAGCCATAACAGCAGGGCCGCGAGCGCGAGCGCGGCCCAGATGGCGAGCGACGGACGCCAGCCGCCGACGCTGTGTTCCACCGCCGGGGTGACGGCGGCGCCGACAGCTCCGCCGGCCTGCAGCGCGCTGGTGTAGATGCCCGTCATCAGGCCGACGTGGGCGGGGAACGAACTCTTGATCACCACCGGGATCAACACGTTGGCCAGTGCGATGCCGGACGAGGCGAGCAGCGTGGCACCCAGCATGAGGCCGCCGTCGCCGTACGGCCGCACCGCCAGGCCCAGGGCCAGGACCAACAGGGCGAGCGTCACGGTCCGGCCGAGGCCGAGCCGTTTGGCCAGCAGGGGCGCGGTGGCGCCCGCGGCGGAGAAGCACAGCACGGGCAGCGTGGTGAGGATGCCGGCCCAGACCGATGACACCCCGAGTGCGCTGCGCATCTCGCCCAGCAGGGGAGCGACGCTCGTGACGGACGGCCGCAGGTTCAGGGCGGTGACGACGACCGCGACGGCGAGCAGGACACCGCTCGCGAGGCGGGTGCTCGGGCTCGCCGGGACATCCGCGATTTCGATGGCGCCGTCGAGCTCGAGTGCCAGTTCGTCCTCGTAACGGGCGTGTTCGGAACCGTTCACGGCAGCACTCATGCTGCTATGATGGCATACATCCTATGATTGGGTGAAAGGATGATTTCGTGGCCCTGAACACGGCCCGCCGTGCCGGCTTGGTGGAACAGGTCATCGAGCAGCTCCGCGGTTCGGTCGCGGACGGCGAATGGCCGGTCGGCCATCGCATCCCGAACGAGACCGATCTGGTCGAGGCTCTCGGTGTCGGCCGCAACACGGTGCGTGAGGCCGTCCGGGCGCTGGCGCACGCCGGGCTGTTCGAGGTGCGGCAGGGCGACGGCACGTACGTCCGCGCCACCAGCGAGGTCTCCGGCGCGCTGCGCCGGCTGTGCAGCGACGAACTGCGCGACGTGCTGCAGGTGCGCCGCGGGCTGGAAGTGGAAGGCGCCCGTCTGGCCGCGGCCAACCGGACCGACGACGACATCGCCACGCTGCGGCGCCTGCTGCACGGACGCGACAACGAGCAGCGCGCCGGGCATCACGACGAATTCGTCCACGCCGACACCGAATTCCACTGCGCCGTCATGCGGGCGTCGCGCAACTCCATGCTGATCGATCTGTACCTCGGGCTCATCGAGGTCATCACCGCGAGCGTGTCCGTGATGAACGAGACGCCCGTCGAGACCGAGTTCGAGGACCATCACCGGCTACTGGATCGCATCATCGCCGCCGATGCCGACGGGGCTGCCGCGGCGGCCGCCGTGCTCTTCGACCAGCTCCTCGCCGGGTTACCTGCCTAGCCAGCACGCACCGCGAGCACCTCCCGCTGGCGGGAGAAACGCGACTACTTGCGACCTAGCCGCAACAACGGCGGCGGTTACCGGGAGACGCTTGGCAGCTCCTCGGGGCCGCAGTACGAGACGCCTCCGCACAGTCTGGGCGCCCTGATCGCCGAAGGCTTCAAGCAGAGACCGGCCGGGGACATCGGTGGCCTGCACGCAGAGTTGCGCACCGAGCGGCTGGAGCGCATCGCAGGAGACCAGTGCCGCTGACGCATTTGCCAAAATAGTGTCCCTGTGTTGCGTTCGAGCGCGTCGCGTTCCTGTTTTAGCAGGTGGGTTGTAGATGCTTGGACGCGCCGCGACGCGCTTCATTGTTAGCTGTCCGACACGCCGCTAGCGATTGACACGCCAGTCCGTTGCACCATCATGCGCCCGTAGTCATGCACCCCGGCGGTACGCCGCCCGACGGTGTAGACCCCGAAACCGGCGCCCACGTGCTACCCGGCCAAGGCGAAGAAGGCGGCGGCATGCGGGAGGCGAGTGAGGCTCCGCAGGCTGCGCGGGAGGCTCCGCAAAGTGCGCGGGAGGCTCCGACGGCGAAGACCGTCCAAGACGCGATCAAGGACCTGCCGCCCGGCAGGAGCGATCGGGTACGGGTGGTGCGCGATCCTGAGCAGCTCAAGCAGTTCGAGGACTGGGTCGCCCAACACGGGACCAAGTTCCAGAGCGATCCGCCGTACCGGGGCGGGCAAGGTTCCGAGTACCGACTGCCCGACGGAACCGAGGTCCGGGTGGGGCAGAGCAAGAAGGAGGGCACCACCGTGGACTTGAACATCCCTGATGGCGGAGTCATCAAGCTACATCTGGACCCCGTGGACGGTGGCAACATCAAATTCCCTGCCGCTCCGGTGCCTAGCGGCGGTGGCTGATGAAGCCCAACTTGACCGAGGATCGACCTGATTCCGATGGAATGAGAATGAGACGAGAGGAATCCACCGTCGTGGACATGGACAACTCGGACCCCGCGCGTCGGCTGCGTGAGGAACTGCTATACGCCGGGCTGGCTGACTGGGTCAGCCTGGCAGAGGCCAATTCGATTGCCTCGACGGGGTTTCCTGAGCTGCCCGAGGAGCAGCGCCGAGAGCTGGTGGTCAACACCCTGCGGGCGATGGTGGTCAACGGCCTGTTCGTCGCTGGTGGCCTGGACACGTCGGACGGTAAGTTCGCACCATTCGACGAGCCGCTCGAGCAGACCGTGGCGAATATCCGCAGCACGTACGTCGAGCAGTACGACACCGCGCGATGGGCGTTCCGGTTCTGGTTCGATCTCACCGACAGAGGCACCGCCGAGGCAACTTCGACCGAGCGGGGTCGCGAGCTAGCACGCGGCATCGATGAGGACCTGCTGCGCCGCGACATCCTGGCGTGCGGCCGCGCCGGCGGGATATCGCTGGCCGATGTGCGTGGTTGCCTGAATCGACGCGCGCTCGTCACTGTCCCGGCCGACCGACCGCAGCTGTTCCTCGACGCCATCAGGTCATTGTTGGCAGCCGGGTTCGTTGAGGTTGGCGACTTGCCCGGCCCGGACGGCCCCGGGTTCCTGGCGTGGCTCGGCGGCACCAATGTCGTGATGGAGCAGCTTGCCGCCCGGATCATCGGGCAGTGGGCGCACCCGGAGGATTGGGAGTACAAGATCTGGCTCAACCTCACCGACGCAGGCCGGGCCGCGGCGAATCGCATCCCTCCGGCGAACTAGGGCGTGTCTCATAACCGTTTGAGCCAGGCGATGATGGCGTGCAGGATGACGCCGCCGCGGTAGTTGAGGTTATGCTTGTCGTAGCGGGTGGCGATACCCCGCCACTGTTTGTAGCGCTGGAAGCGGCGTTCAACGACGTTGCGGCCCTTGTAATCCTGCGCATCGAATGCCGGCGGTCGGCCACCAGCGCGACCACGCCGGCGGCGGTGGCCAATCTGGTCATCAGGCTGCGGGATCACCGCGGTGATCCCCCGAGAACGCAACAGCTCGCGGATTGCTTTCGACGAATACGCCTTGTCACCGCGCACCCTCTCGGGGCGGGTCCGCGGCCGACCGGCGCCACTGCTGGCGACCCGAAGGTGACCGAGCAGGATCGGGAACATCGGGGCATCGCCGGCCTGACCGGGCCCGCACACGGCCACCAACGGCATACCGGCGCCGTCAACCAACGAATGAATCTTGGTGCTCAACCTGCCGCGAGAGCGGCCAATGCCGTGGTCAGCAGGCTCGACGCCCAGATTCTTGTAATTCGACGGTGCCCCCTGTGTCCCGCGGCAGGTTCGTGCCATGTTGATGAGCGCGGTTGACCGTCGAATCGACACTGACCGCCCAGTCGATCAGATCGGCATCAGCGGCAGCCGTGAGCACGACCGCGAAAATCTCGTCCCACGTACCGTCCTTGCTGTACTGGTCATGGCGCCGCTACACCGTCTTCCACGACCCGAACTCCGCGGGCAGATCCCGCCACGGGCACCCCGTGCGATACCGCCACACAATTCCCTCGACCGCCATCCGGTGATCACGAAAAGGCCTGCCACCCTTAGGCGATGCCGTCGGCAGCAACGGCTCGATCCGCGCCCACATCTCATCGGTAAGCACCCGCGATCTCGACATCACCTGACACTGACAGACCAACCATCAAATGGTTATGAGACACGCCCTAGCCGACAGAGCGCTCCGAGCCGGCCCAGAACTGCGCTCGGACGGCCTTCTTGTCGGGCTTGCCGAGCGCCGTCACCGGCACGGCGTCGACGATGACGACCTGCTTCGGCGACTGCACCGAGCCCTTGCGTTCCTTGACGGCCGCCTGAATCTCGGCGGTCATCTTCGCGACCGCCTCGTCGGACCGGTCGGCGTCCGGACGCAGCACGACGACGGCCGTCACGGCCTCGCCCCACTTCTCGTCGGGGGTGCCCACGACGCAGACCTGGGCGATCGAAGGATGTTCGGCCACAACGTCTTCCACCTCGCGCGGGAACACGTTGAAGCCGCCGGTGACGATCATGTCCTTGGTCCGGTCGACGATGAACCAGAACCCGTCCTCGTCCTCGCGGGCCAGGTCGCCGGTGTGCATCCAGCCGTCGCGGAAAGTCTCCGAGGTGGCGTCGTCCAGGTTCCAGTAACCGCCCGACAGCAGCGGGCCGGACACGCAGATCTCTCCGACCTCGCCCTGCTTGACCGGCTGGCCGTCGTCGCCGAGCAGCGCCGTGCGCGCGAACAACGTCGGCCGCCCGCAGGACGTCAGCCGCCTCTCGTCGTGCTCGCCCTTGGCCAGGTAGGTGATGACCATCGGGGCCTCGGACTGGCCGTAGTACTGCGCGAAGATCGGGCCGAAGCGGCGGATGGCCTCGGCGAGGCGCACCGGGTTCATGGCCGAGGCGCCGTAGTAGACGGTCTCCAGCGATGACAGATCCCGCGTGTGCGAATCGGGGTGATCCATGAGCGCGTAGATCATCGACGGCACCAGCATGGTGGCGGTGATCTTCTGCTCCTCGATCACCCGCAGCACCTCAGCGGGGTCGAACTTCTTGAGCACGATCAGCTCGCCGCCCTTGACGATGGTCGGCGTGAAGAACGCCGCGCCGGCATGCGACAGCGGCGTGCACATCAGGAAGCGGGGGTGCTCCGGCCACTCCCATTCGGCCAGCTGGATGGTCGTCATGGTGGTGATGGACTGTGTCGTGCCGATGACGCCCTTGGGCTTGCCGGTGGTGCCGCCGGTGTAGGTCAGCCCGCCGACGTGATCGGGCGCCAGGTCGGCGGCCTTGAGCGGCTGCGGCTCGTACTTCGCGGCTTCGGCGGCCAGATCGATCGCCGAGCCGGTCAGCTCGTCGGGCACCGGGCCGATGGTCAGGATCTGCTTGAGCGAGGGGACCTTCTCGAGCAGGCCGATGGCGCGTTCGACGAAGGCCTCGGTCGGGTCGATGATCAGCGTCGTGACGCCGGCGTCGGTCAGGACGTAGGCGTGATCGTCGAGCGAACCGAGAGGGTGTAGTGCCGTGCGGCGGTAGCCCTGCGTCTGGCTGGCGCCGATGATCATCAGCACCTCGGGCCGGTTCAGGGACAGTAGACCGCTGCTGGCGCCGGAGCCGGCACCCAGCGCCTCGAAGGCCTGAATGTACTGGCTGATGCGGTCGGCGAGTTGGCCGCCGGTCAGCGTGGTGTCGCCGAGGAACAGGACCGGCTTGTCTTTGTTGCGTTTGAGGGCGCCAACGGTCAAGTGTCCGGAATGCAGGGGATGGCGCAGCAGCTCGGCTGATGAGCGCTCGCGCGAAGAAGAGACGTCGGGGGTCATGATCTAAGACTAGAACGTGTTCTAGTCTTGAGGTCAAGCCCGTGGAATTGACGCATCTTGAAACCCATCCGGCGGACACGCCCTAGCATCCACCTCATGGCCAGCCCAGCCGATCTCGTCATCGCCGGAAACATCCTGACCGTCGACCCGGAACGTCCCAGCGCCGAGGCGCTCGCCGTCACCGCCGGACGGATCGTCGCCATCGGCTCCCGCGACGACGTGCAGCCGTGGATCGGCGCCGACACCGAGGTTCGGGAGGTCGCCGGCTGCGTGCTGCCCGGGTTCGTCGAGGCGCACGGCCACCCATTGATGGAGGCGGTGGTGCTTGGTGGCCGCATGGTCGACGTCCGGCCCGTCACGATGCCGAACGCCGACGACGTCGTGGCCGCGATGCACGCCGAGGTGGCCGCCCGCGGCACCGACGGTGCCTACCTGAACGGCTGGGATCCGCTGCTGCAGCAGGGCCTCCCGGAGCTGACGCTGGCCTTCCTCGACGAGGTGGCGCCCGACGGTCCGCTGGTGATCGTGCACAACTCGGGGCACAAGGCGTACTTCAACTCGGCGGCGGCCCGCGCCACGGGCCTGACCCGCGACACCCCCGACCCGCACGGCGCCAAGTACGGCCGCGACGCCGATGGCGAGCTCGACGGCACCGCCATCGAGACCGGCGCGGTGTTCCCGCTGGTGACCGGCGTCATGACGCCCACCGACTATCCGGCGCTGCTGCTCGCCGAATGCGCGCGGCTGAACCAAGCCGGCCTGACGACGTGTTCGGAGATGGCGTTCGACCCGATGTTCCGGCCGGTCCTGGAGCAGATGCGCGACAAGCTCACCGTGCGGCTGCGCACGTACGAGATGTCGACGGCGGCCCTGCACACCGATGCGTCGCCGGACAACGGCGATGACATGGTGCGGCAGACCGGCATCAAAATCTGGGTCGACGGGTCCCCGTGGGTCGGCAACATCGACCTGACGTTCCCCTATCTGGACACCGACGCGACCCGTACCATCGGCGTGGTGCCCGGGTCGTGCGGGCACGCCAACTACACCCGCGAGCAGCTCACCGAGATCGTCAACACGTTCTTCCCGCAGGGCTGGCAGATGGCGTGCCACGTGCACGGCGATCACGGCGTCGACACCATCCTGGATGTTTACGAGGAGGCGCTGAAGCGCTGGCCGCGGGAGGATCATCGCCTGCGGCTCGAGCATGTCGGCGCCATCACGCCGGCGCAGCTGCGGCGTGCCCATGATCTCGGGGTCACCTGCAGCGTGTTCGTCGACCAGATCCACTACTGGGGCGACGTCCTCGTCGACGGGCTGTTCGGCCCCGAGCGCGGCGACGTGTGGATGCCGGCCGGGTCCGCCGTCGCCACCGGCATGCGGATCTCGCTGCACAACGACCCGCCGGTGACACCCGAGGAGCCGCTGCGCAACATCAGTGTCGCGGCCACCCGGATCGCCCCCAGTGGGCGCGTGCTGGCGCCGCAGGAACGGCTCACCGTCGAGGCGGCCATCCGGGCCCAGACCATCGACGCTGCCTGGCAGCTGTTCTCCGATGACGCTGTCGGTTCGCTGGAGGTCGGCAAGTACGCGGACCTCGTGGTGCTGTCGGCCGATCCGCGCTCGGTGCCGCCGGAAGCCGTCGCTGACCTGGAGGTGCTCGCGACTTATCTGGCAGGACAACAGGTTCACGCCAAAGCCGACTGAGCGCGCGGCAGACGTGGCAGGCTCAGGACATGACTGAACTGTCGGCACCCCGATTCCTCGATGAACGTGTTGCCCACTGGGCCGCGACCAAGCCGGACGACGAAGCGATCACCTACCTGAACAGGACATGGACCTGGTCGCAGTGGAACGACCGGGTGCGCCGGCTGGCGGGTGCGCTGTCGGCCTGGGGCATCAAACGCGGGGACGTGGTCGCGTTCCTGGACAAGAACCACCCGGCCTGCGTCGAGCTGACGCTGGCGGCGGCGTCACTGGGGGCCGCCAACGCGATCATCAACTTCCGGCTGGCCGCCGATGAGCTGGACTTCGTGCTGAACGACTGCGGTGCAAAGGTTCTCATCGTCGGTGCCGAACTCCGGCCGGCGGTCGACAAGATCGCCGACAAGCTCACTCACGTCGAGCACATCGTCAGCGTGACGCCCGAGGGCGGCGAGGGTGACGAATACGAGGCACTGCTGGCCGGTGCGACTCCGGTGGATCGCTCGCCTGATGTCCAGCCCGACGACGTGTGCATCATCATGTACTCCTCGGGCACCACGGGCCGCCCCAAGGGCGTCGCCCTCACCCAGGCCAACATGATCGCCCACACCATCAACGCTTTCGAAGGCTGGGAGAGCAGCCCGGAGGACAAGAACCTGGTGGCGATGCCGCTGTTCCACGTCGGTGGCTCGTCGTACATGCAGTACGGGCTGCACAACGGGGTGCCGAGCTACATGACGCGCGACGCCGACGGGGCGTCGCTCGCCGGCGGCATTCTGAACGGTGCGAACCGCACATTCCTGGTGCCGGCCGTGCTGGCCAAGGTGCTCGAGACCGGTCCCGACGCGGTGAAGCTGTTCAGCGCGTTGAAGACCTATGCCTACGGCGCCTCGCCGATGCCGTTGCCGTTGCTGCGCCAGGCCCTGCAGGCCTGGCCGGAGACCGAGTTCATCCAGGTGTACGGGCTCACCGAGGTGTGTGGTGTGGTCAGCCGGCTGATGCCCGAGGACCACCGCGCGGACAACGAAGAGCGGTTGGTCAGCGCCGGGGTGCTGATACCCGAGGCCGAGGTCCGGGTGGTCAATCCGGAAACCGTCGAAGATGCGCCTGCCGGCGAACAGGGCGAATTGTGGTTCCGCACACCGACGTTGATGAAGGAGTACCTGAACCGGCCGGACGCCACCGCCGAGGCGATCACGCCCGACAGGTGGTTCCGCACCGGGGACATCGGCCGTGTCGACGCCGACGGCTACATCTTCGTCGAGGACCGGCTCAAGGACATGATCATCTCGGGCGGCGAGAACATCTACTCCATCGAGGTGGAGCGCGTGCTCGCCGAGCACCCGGCAGTGTCCGAGGTCGCGATCATCGGCGTGCCCGACGAGAAGTGGGGCGAATCGGTGAAAGCCGTTGTGACGCTCGAGGGGGAGGTATCGGACGCCGACCTCATCGCCTTCGCCCGCGAACGCCTCGCCGCCTACAAGTGCCCGAAGACCGTCGACTTCGTCGACGACATGCCCCGCAACCCGACCGGCAAGATCCTCAAGAAGGAACTCCGCAAGCCGTACTGGGAGGGCCGGGACCGCGCCACCGTGTGACGCGGCGGCCGGCTCCCGGCGGGCCGCGTACTGAGAGGATGGACGCATGGTGCCGGCCCTGGACGAACTGCTGGAGCGTCTGCATGTCGTCGCGCTGCCCATGCGGGTTCGGTTCCGCGGCATCGACGTTCGTGAAGTCGCGCTGATCGACGGGCCGTGCGGCTGGGGCGAATTCGGCGCGTTCGCCGAGTACGGCCCCGCCGAGGCGGCGCACTGGCTCGCGTCCGGCATCGAGGCGGCGTATCGGCCGGCGCCCGCGCCGGTGCGGGACCGGATCCCAATCAACGCCACCGTGCCTGCGGTCGAGGCGGCCCGGGTGCCCGAGGTGTTGGCCCGTTTCCCGGGGGCCCGGACCGCCAAGGTGAAGGTGGCCGAGCCGGGGCAGGCGTTGACCGATGACGTGGCGCGCGTCGAGGCCGTCCGCGCGCTGGTGCCGGTGGTGCGTGTGGACGCCAACGGTGGCTGGACCGTGGATGAAGCGGTGGACGCGGTGCGGGCGCTGACCGCCTCGGGACCGCTGGAGTACTTGGAACAGCCGTGTGCCACGGTGCCGGAACTGGCGGAGCTGCGGCGTCTGGTCGACGTGCCCGTGGCGGCCGACGAGTCCATCCGCAAGGCGTCGGACCCCCTACGCGTGGTACGCGAGCGAGCGGCGGACATCGCGGTGGTCAAGGTGGCCCCGCTGGGTGGCGTGACGCGGCTGCTGGCGGTGGCCCGGCAGATCGACATACCGATCGTGGTGTCGAGCGCGTTGGATTCCGCGGTCGGCATGACCCGCGGGCTGCTGGCCGCCGGCTGCCTGCCGACGTTGCAGCATGCCTGCGGTCTGGGTACCGGAGGGCTGTTCGTGCACGACGTGGCGGAGGTGCCGCCGCCCGTGGACGGGTTCCTGCCCGTCGGCCCGGTGGCACCGGACCCCGACCGGCTGGCCGGCCTGGCGGCCGCGCCCTTGCGTCGGGACTGGTGGATCAATCGGGTCCGGGAGTGCTACCCGCTGCTCGCGTAGGCCTACGGCCCGCCCTTCGATGAAGGGGCGAATTGCTACAGACTGCCTGTGCATTGGTCGTCGGCGCGAGCAGCTGAGTTCCCATGCCGAGGAAGAACATTTCAGGTCGAGTGGTTAGGTCTCGTGTCGGTGTCGATGCCCGGAATCTGCCCTGGCAGAAGACAGTTCGGGCTGGTACGGTGCGCATCTGTTGTCGTAGGCGGCGCGGAAACCGGTGTGAGTCCGGTGCGGTCGCGCCACTGTGATCATCCGTGCCGGCCTGCCGCATGGGTGAGAGTCAGACCCGTCCGCCCACATCGCCCACAACGGGGACGCGTGATCCCCGAGGAGGTCACCGTGTCCGAAGCAGGCGAGTCCTCCGGAAATGTGTTCCGCCGTATGGTGCGGTCCTGGAACCGCGAAGACTGGCGGGAATTCAGCGCTTTGGCTGCGGCCATCGCGGTGTTGCACGTCATAGGGTTCGGATCGTTGCTGCTGTTGGTTGCGCCGAACCACTACCAAGTCGGCACCCAGGTGTTCGGCGTGGGTCTGGGTGTCACTGCGTACACCTTCGGCCTGCGGCACGCTTTCGACGCCGATCACATCGCGGCCATCGACAACACCACGCGCAAGCTGACCGCCGATGGGTCGAAACCGAAGTCAGTCGGGTTCTGGTTTGCCATGGGGCACTCGATGATGGTGCTGGCAATGGCGGTCCTGGTGGTCGTCGCAACGAAGATCGCCAATGGCTTGGTCAGTGATGATTCGCCCGTTCGTCAGCATCTCGGTCTGGCCGGCACGCTCGCCTCGGGGTTGTTCCTGTGGCTGATCGGCATCATCAATATCGTTGCCCTGATCGGCATCTGGCACGTTTTCCGGGGATTGCGGCGAGGCGAATTCGACGAAGCAGGTCTCGAGGAACAGCTGAACAACCGCGGCTTCCTGGCCCGGATTCTGCGGCCGGTGATGAGACGCATCAAGCGCCCGATCCAAATGTTCCCGGTCGGTGTGTTGTTCGGCCTGGGTTTCGATACCGCGACCGAAGTGGCATTGCTGGCGCTGGCCGGTACAGGCGCCGCTGCGGGTCTGCCGTGGTTTGCCGTCCTGACGCTGCCGGTGCTGTTCGCCGCAGGTATGAGCGTGATGGATACCGCGGACGGGTTGTTCATGACTGTGGCCTACGACTGGGCGTTCGCAAAACCCGTCCGCAAGGTCTACTACAACCTCACGATCACCGGACTCTCGGTCGCGGTGGCGCTGCTGATCGGGACCATCGAGCTCGTCGGGGTGCTCCACGACGACGTGGGCTGGACCAACCCGCTCACCGACTGGGTCAGTGGCATCGATCTGAACAATGTCGGATTCATCATCGTCGGGATGTTCGTGGCTACCTGGCTGGTGGCGGTCGGCTACTGGAAATTGAGCGGCGTCGAAAAACGTTGGGCCACTGCGGGTGACGCATAGCGAGAAGCCGTCGCAGACTCTCCGGGGAAATTTGGTGAGTGGGTACCGGCCCCTGTCGCCACGCGCCATGGCGGCATAGGATCCATGCATGACCAGCAATGAAACCCAACAGGCGGCGACCTGTACCAACCCGAACTGCACCTGTGAAAACTGCGCCTGCGGTGCCGAGTGCACCTGCGGGAGTGACACCGCTACGTGAGCTCCAGCCGTTGACAGCGGCGCTTGCCAGCCTCAGTGGACCTGCCGGTCCAGCCCCGCCCAGAACTGTTCGCGCAATTCGCGGCGCAGGATCTTTCCGCTGGGGTTGCGGGGGATCGACTCGATGAATTCATAACGCGAAGGCACCTTGAATCGGGCGAGTCTGCGGCCGAGGAACTCGGACAACTCGTTGTCGGCGAGTAGGGACTCGGGTTTGGTGACGATGAACGCGTGGACACATTCGCCGCGCCGATCATCCGGCACCCCCACCACCGCGCTGTCGTGCACGCCAGGGTGCGAATTGATGGCTTTCTCCACTTCGGCCGGATAGACGTTCTCCCCTGAGACGATGATGAGATCTTTGACGCGGTCGCGGATCACCAGGAATCCGTCGTCGACGTAACCTGCGTCGCCCGTGCGTATCCAGCCGTCGACGATAGTGTTCGCGGTCTCCGCGGGATCGGCGAAGTACTCCAGCATCTGGGCCGGGCTACGCAGGTACACCTCGCCGGAGACTCCACTGGGCAGGTCGTTTCCTTCGCTGTCCCGGATGGCCACATCCACGCCGGGATACGGCCTTCCTGCGGCGTGCAGCCGAGCCTGGCCGGGCCGATGTTGATCGGGGGGAAGGCACACGGCGGTGTTCCCGGTCTCGGTCAGGCCGTAAATCTGGGCGAATTCGCATCCGATGATGTCGATCGCGCGCGACAGCAGGTCGGGACCGATCGGAGAACCGCCGTACGCGATCTTGCGCAGCGTGGCCAGATCGGACGCGGCGACTCCGGATTCGGACAACAGCATCAGGAGCATGGCAGGGACGAAGCAGGTGAGCGTCACACCGTTGTCCCGGACCGCTGCGGCCGCACCCTTCGCGGTGAAACGGGGGATCACCACACTCGCGATACCGCAGTTGAGTGCCTGTGTGGCCCACCACATGCCGCCGATGTGGAAGGCGGGCAGGGCGACCAGGCTGATGTCGTCTGGCCGCCAGTCGAGCCAATCGAGTTTGGCGCGGTCAAGCAATTCGCGCACCGCGTTGAAGGTGCGATGGGCAAGCACAACACCTTTGGGCCGCCCGGTGGTGCCGCTGGTGTACATCTGCACCACCGGCGTGTTCCGGTCGATGGCGGGATCCGGTAGCACCGCAGCGATGGTGCTTTCGCGCCATCGTGCGAAATCGTCCAACTGGACGATGGTTTCGGCCGTCACGTCGACCCGGTCGGTGACCAGCACACGTGCCCCTGAGTGCTCGATGACGAAGTCCAACTCGTCGGTGGCCAACCGCCAATTCACCGGCACCAGTACGGCCCCGATGCGCGCGCATCCATACAGCAACTCATAGAGCGCCGGAGTGTCGGTGGCCATATGGACCACCCGATCTCCCGTCCCGACGCCCGCTGCCGCCAACGCTCGGGCCACCGCCAGTGAGCGCTGTGCGAGTTCGGTGAACGTGATGTGCTCGGTTGCGAAGATCAGGGCCACCCTGCCGCCATCAAGCGTCGCGTGCTGGTCGAGTCTTCTGACGAGATCGAATTCCCTTGTTATCACCTGGGTTTGGATGGCAGGTTGATCAGTGCGATCTCGACGTCGCCGAGGGCGCTGCCGATTCCGTCGTCGGAGAACTCGACGGCGGTCTGCAGCGCGATCAGCGGCCGCGAGCGCTCGCGGAACTCGATATCGGTGATCGTCAGGACACCGCGGTAGGCCCGAGAGTTGATCGGTTGCCGGAAACGGGTGGCCAACTTGCTGATCAGCACCGAGGGCAACTGCCGCTCCCAGTAGTCGGCCAGATCCCAGTTCGAGAGTTCGGGGATCAGGCCGTCACGCACGGAGGCCGCGAGCGTGTAGTAGAAGAGCTGGTTGTAAGAGATGATGAATTCGACGGCGTTGAAATGCCCGGTCTCCTCGATGTAGCACGACTGCTGGAAGCCGAGATCGCCTGTGCCGACGACGATGTCGCCGCGCCGCTCCGCCGCCGCATTCTTCAGGTAGATGGTGTCCTTGCTCGCATAGGGAGCCATGGCGCGGTCGAGCAATGCGGCATCGTCGTGGAGGTCGTCGATGAGGGTTGTTCGGAATGGTCGAGTCATGCGGCGGCCTCACTGCTCAGCGGGTGTTCGTCGGTCAGGGTGATGCGGTAGGACTCGGTCGGTTCGTTGGTCGGGTTGTGCAGGGCACGGTGGATCAGGGTCCGGTTGTCCCACAGCACAACATCACCGGGCTCGTAGGTCTGCACAAAGATGTTCGGGTGCTCGTACGTGCTGTCGAGCTGACCGGACTCGGTGAGCAGCTGGTCGAGAAGGGTCCGCGGTAGCGCGTCTCCGTCGGCGTCCTCGATCTCGAAGGTGAATGCTTCTGATAGATAAAGGATTTGTTCGCCTGTAACCGGGTGGGTCAGAACGGTTGGCCAGCGTCTGGGCGGTGTCACGCGTTCGATGTCGGCCAACACGTCACCGATCGGCCGGTACACATCCGACGGCCGGATTTTGACGTAACGACGGGCGCTGTGGTTGGAGAACGTCCCGTTGATCGCCTCTTTGAGCTGCGGGCTCAGCCGCTGGTAGGCGGTCGCCATGTTGATGAAACGGGTGCCCCTGGTCGTCGAGGGCAGTAGCTGCGGGTAGAACACTGTAATGGCGAACGGCACCGGCATGAATTGATAGTCAGCATGCCAGAATCCGCCGGTTTTCGGGACGCCGATCTGACCTTCGTTCCGTTTCAAATTCGAAGATACGAAGATCAATTCGTTCTCCGGATGGTGATACATGGGCTCGTAGTACGGCAGCGGGGTGCCGAAACGACGGCCGAGTTCCACGAACGCCGCCGGTTTGAGTTCCTGCTCTTTGAGCACCACGACTTTGCTCTGATAGATGTGCCGTTGGACTTGTGCGATGTCGTCGCGGCTGGCCAACGCCGGGTCGAAGCCACGGACCTCAACCGCCGCCCCGGGACCGGAACTGATTGTGATGTGCATCAAGAATCTCCACTACGGCAGCCGACCTTCTCGTCTGCTGCCAAATCGTCACGGACACAAACGGTTTCACGGCCGGTGGGTGACCCGAGATCGTGGACTGCTCGGACGCCCCACGGCGCGTTGGGTTGAATAGTCGGTCGATTGGTCGCGGCCAGCTCGGAAAAAGTTCCCGTACTCCGGCGTCTACAAGATTGTGTATGTAGTCAGGAAGCGAGGTCGTAGGCTGCTCTCGCGTCGGTACGCCCGGCCCGATACGTCCGGGACCGGTTTCGTGCTGCTGTCGGCCCGGTCACTGCCGCGCGCGCCTCAATCGACTCGGAAAGGTATTACCCGGTGAGTGCTCCTGCCGACAACACCCTCGCTTACATCGATCAGGCGTCGTTTCTGGCGTTGCGGGCGTTGGGCCGTGGCCCGGTGATCCAGTACGTCTGGATCTACGAGCGCGGTGTCGATCTCGAGGGGCTACTTCGCTTTCATCGTCACCTGCAGTACACCTTGCTTGGTCGGCGTATCGAGCGTTCGTTGCTGCCGCTCGGCAGACATCGCTGGGTCGCATGCCGCAAACCCGACGATGTCGATATCGCTGCGTGCGAGCGCAGCAGGGACGAGGTCTGGGACTGGGTCGACGAACGGTCGTTCGTGCCCGTGGACCCGGAACTGGGGCCGCCCTGGCATCTCGGGGTGCAGCCGCTGACAGGGGGCGGCGCCGCGGTGTCACTGGCGGTGTCGCACACAATCGCTGATGCGGTGGCCGGAATCATGTCGATCGCCGATGCCGTCGATGGCGTCAGGCGAGAGTTCGGCTTTCCCGACGGTGTCCCGCGGAGCGGGCGGTTGTGGCAGGACTTCGCGCTGACCCTCCGGTCGGGCCGCGACATTCCGGCCGCGTTCTCGGCTGCGGCACGCATCGCTCGCGACCAACGGGATGATCTGTCCAGCTCGGTCAAGGCCGGTGGCCCGGCTCGGCTGCAGAGGTCTGGGGACCGAGCGGTGGTGGTGCCACGAATCTACGGCAGCATCAACGCATCTGAGTGGGGTGACCGGGCAAGGTCCCTCGGTGCCACCAGCAATGTCCTGTTCGCCGGATTTGCCAGTCGCGTCGGATATCGGCTCGGAAGATTCGATGACGCCGGCCAGGTATTGCTGTCGGTTCCGGTGAGCGACCGCATCGAAGGTGATACTCGGGCCAATCCGTTGAGTGGCATCACGGTGCTGGCCGACCCGGACCAGATCTGCGTCGATCTCACCGATCTGCGCGCGGCCATAAAACAGGCACTCACCGAGTTGGGAGAGAGTCGGGAGACCATGTTGGCGCCATTGGCGTTGACCCCCTTCACTCCGAAACTGGTTGCGCGTCGCCTCGAGAATCTGGTCCTGCGAGTCGGGAAACCCGTGGGATGCAGCAACATCGGCGACATCCCAGATGCGGTGAACCGGCCCGATGGCACCGATGCGGACTTTTTCGGGGTGCGCGGCGGCGAGGCCGGTGTCACCGCGAACACGCTCACCAGGTTGGGCGGGCACTTGCTGATCTCAGCGGCATCGATGCGCGGCAAGGTCTGGTTCAGCGTCGCCTCGTGGGAACCGGACCGGCCCAACACCAGGGCAGGACTGGCGGAAGTGGTGTCGGCGGCGGTAGCGGATTTCGGCCTCTCGGCACACCTCGAGTAGGCCGCGCCGGCGCAGTATCCACGGATGGGAATTCCGTGCGCGCATCGGCCGACCAATGCGATGTGAGTTGTGCGGTGCCCACGCCCGACTGTAAGCGATTGGCTATCCACCAAATTCGATGAGCGTTACCGGGGCGCGGAAGCGGGCGAGGCCGGGTAGCCGGGACAGCCGGTTGGCCCACGGCAGCAGCCGGCCGCGGCCAGGCGGGTAGCGCATCTCGCGTACCGTCCGGATTCCGGGAATCGACCGCAACTCGTCGTACTGATCGGCGGTGAACCAGAATGGCATGGACGGCGATGTGTACTCCGTACTGAGCTTGAAGCCTCGCCGTTGCGAGTGCAAGCTCACGAAGCGGGGAATGCTGTCAAATGCCAAACGGCCGTTGGGAAACCGCTTTGCGCATGAGGCGATCAGGGTGAACACGGTGTCCTGATCCAGATACTGGAACAGACCCTCGGCGGTGATCAGCACGCCGCCCTGCGCGTCCACCTCGTCCAGCCAGGACGTCTCGAGTGCGGACTGGGCGCAGTGCCGAAGTCGCTGCGAGGACGGCAGCAATCGTTCGCGCAGTTGCATGATGGGTTCGAGATCGACTGACAGCCAGGTCAACTCGCCGTTGTCGAGTCGCCAGAAGCTCGTCTGCAAACCTTCGGCCAACGCGACCACCGTGGCCCGCGGATGTGCTCGGAGGTAGTCCCGGGTGATGTTGTCGAACACCAGCGCCCGCAATGCGGTCGCTTGGTGGACCCGGCCGAAGTTCTCGTAGTCGTAGTCGAGGGCATCCCTCAGGACGACGGCCATCGGGTCGTCGATGATGCCGTCGGCCCTGGCAGCCTCCGAGGCTCGCTGGTGCAAGGTGAGCAGAGCGGTTTCCGATACCCCGTCGAGGTGGCGGGCGTCGATTGCGGGCATGGCATCACCGTACGACCAATGATTGTCGTGATGTCACCCGACTCGCGTGTGAGTCTGCAGCGTGCGGGCTGAATAGCCTTCGTGTCGTGGTGATTTCGATACGAAGTGGTGCAATCGGAACTTTTCGGCGCCGTGGCCGACTACAAGATCAAGGGTGCTTGTCAGTCGCCGTCTGTACCCGTGCCGTCGCGCCCTCGACGGCGAGTCGGCGCGTCGCACCATGCGAGGAGACTTAGCCGTGACTGCGCCCATCTGGATGGCGTTACCGCCAGAGGTCCACTCAGCGCTGCTCAGTGCCGGCCCGGGCCCGGGTTCGTTGCTCGCCGCCGCTGCTCAGTGGCAACAGCTCAGCGCGCATTACCAGCAGGCTGCCGCCGAACTGACGGCGATCCTCGGCGATGTCCAGGCGGGCGCCTGGGATGGGCCGAGTGCGGCGGAGTATCTGGCCGCGCACCTGCCCTACCTGGCCTGGCTTGAGCAGTCGGCGGCGAACAGCGCGCTCTCTGCTGCACAGCACGAAACCCTTGCCGCTGCCTACAGCACTGCCCTGGCGATGATGCCATCACTGGCAGAACTGGCTGCCAACCATGCCGTCAACGGCGTGCTGGTGGCCACCAATTTCTTCGGTGTCAACACCATTCCCATCACACTCAACGAAGCGGACTACGTCCGGATGTGGGTGCAGGCGGCCGAGACGATGACCGGCTACCAGGCTGTTTCGCAAAGCGCACTGGCGACGGTTCCGGTAGCCCAGCCGGCTCCGGAGATCCTCAAGGCCGACGTCCAGCCCCAGGGCCTGCTGTTGAACCCGCCGACCTCGCCCGGCGAACTGCTCAGTGACATTGCGACGTTCATCCAGCAACTGGGCACGCCGGGTCAGATCGGGCAGCTGCTCGAGAACTTTCGGTACTTCTTCCAACAACTGGGGTTCAGCCCCGCCACGGCCGCCGCGCTTGCCTTCGTGGCGCTTTGGCTGTATGACGTGCTGTGGTATCCGTACTACGCGTCCTATCTACTGCTGCTGGCTCCCTTCTTCGCGCCGGCATTGAGCGCGCTGGGTGCCCTCGCGTTGCTGAACAAGATTCCCTTGGCCGCAACGACTCCGGTTCCCGAGTCCGTTCAACCCGTGTCCGCGACGCACGCCGCACGTGGACCTGATTCGACTGCCGTTCCGGCCCCGCTCATCTCGGCGAGCCCCGCCGCACCTACCGCCAATCCAGCACCTCAGCCCGTATCGGCCGCTCCGGCTGCTCCGGCTGCCGTACCCACCGCCAGCTATGCGGTGCTAGGTCCGGAGCCGCCGGCGGTGGGTGCCGGACCGAAGTCGGATGCGGAAACGCCTGAAGCCGTTGTCAATCCGATTGCCGCGGCGGCCGCGGCCCGCGCCCTGGTCACCAGTGCGCGCCGTGCCCGGCGTGCCCGCGGCGCCCGAAGCCGCGGGCACGGCCACCGGTTCGAATATCTGGACCTGGATGGCGCAGCGGGTGAACCGGATCCGCAAAACAACGTAGGCATCTCGGTAGGCGGCCAGGGCGCCGGGCCCATCGGCTTTTCCGGCGCGCGATCGGCAACTGGCTTCGCGCCTGCGGGCTTGGTCGAGCGATCACAGGCGGGCATGAACGCAGCTGCCCCACTGCTGCCGAACACCTGGAATTCCGGCGACGGAGTTACCGAAGAGTAGCTGATTGATCGTCGGCGATCGGGAACTTTTTGGCACGCCGACCCGACTGCTGCTGTGGAACAGGAAGTGTTTTGGCGAAGTGCTGCAACGCATCTGCGGATCAACTGAATGACGATGTCAATCAAGAGAGGCGAGTCGATGACTCTCAATGTCAAGGGCGCGGGGCTCGGCGCACACGTTACCGGGATTGACCCGAACGACCTGGCCGATGTCTCCACTGACGAGCTCCGCCGGATCGTCTACGAGAACAAGATGGTCATTCTCAAAGATGTCAATCCGTCGCCGGAGCAGTTCATCGAACTCGGCCGAATTCTCGGTGAGGTCGTCACCTATTACGAGCCGGTCTACCACCACAAGGACCACCCGGAGATCTTCGTATCGTCTACAGAAGAGGGGCAGGGTGTGCCCCGGACCGGTGCTTTCTGGCACATCGACTACATGTTCATGCCAGAGCCTTTTGCTTTCTCCATGGTCATGCCGCTGGCAGTACCGGGGACTGATCGCGGGACCTACTTCATCGACCTCAACAGATTCTGGGAGTCGCTCCCGGCAACCCGCCAGCATCCGGTGCGTGGCACGCTCAGCACCCATGATCCGCGGCGGCACATCAAGATCCGGCCCAGCGACGTGTACAAGCCGATTGGCGAGGTGTGGGACGAGATCAACCGCACCACGCCACCGATCAAATGGCCGACCGTGATCAGGCACCCGTACACCGACCAGGAGATCCTCTACATCTGCTCGACAGGAACCAGCCAGATCGAGGACGCCGACGGCAACCTGCTCGACCCGGCGATCTTGCAGGAGCTGTTGACGGACTCCGGCCAGCTGGATCCCCACTTCTGCTCGCCGTTCATCCACACACAGCACTATGAGGTGGGCGACATCATCCTGTGGGACAACCGGGTTCTGATGCACCGCGCCAAGCATGGCACCGCCTCCGGTACCTTGACCACGTACCGCCTGACTATGTTGGACGGTCTGGCCACCCCTGGACACGCCGCATGAGCACCCTTGATCTGAAGTCGAATGACCTGGCGGATCCGGCGGACGAAGAGACCTCGCCGATTGCTGAGGATCTCCTTGCTCGGGTCTTGGAGCCGTACTCCTACAAGGGATGTCGCTATCTGATCGATGCTCAGTATCGAGCGACCGACGACTCGATGCTGGCGGTCGGGAACTTCAGCATTCCCGAGCCGGTATATATCCGCAGCACCGGGCATTTCAATGCAGTTGAACTGGTGCTCTGCTTCAACCAGCTCGCCTACAGCGCCTTCGCGCCCGCGGTCGCGCGCGGGGAAGTGGCCGGGATGCGTGGTTGGTCCGTCGAGCAGTACTTCGAACATCAGCTGCCGAGCATGTTGATCCGGGCCACGTCGTCTCGGTACAAGCGCCCGATCAATGCGCAGAAATTCTCCGCGCGGTTGGTGTGCAAGGATATCGAGATCGTCGAGCGCACCTGGCGGTACTTGAAAATTCCGTGTGCCATCGAATATTTCGACGAAGACGGCGGATCGGCGTTCGGCGAGTTCGAACTCGCGGTGCTCAACATTCCGTGACGCAGTGACAGGGGAGTAGCCAGGAATGTCCGATCATTCAGCCACCGTGCTCTCGCGCATCGTCGCGCAGGCCCGGGAGCGACCCGAGGCAATTGCGTTGCGACGCTGCGATGGAACCAGTGCGGTCCGATACGGGCAGCTGGTCACCGAGGTGAGTCGCCTCGCCGCTGACCTTGCGGCACAAGGGGTAGTTCGGGGCGCGCGGGTTTTTGTGTTGTCGGACAACAGCCCCGAGACGTACCTATCGGTGCTGGCCTGTGCACAGCTCGGCGGGATCGCGGTGATGGTGGACCGCAACATGCCGCCGGCTACCGTCGATCGGTTCGCCGAGGTCGCCGAACCCAGCGCGGTGCTGCTGCCGCCGGGTTCCGAACCATCGACGCTGCCCGCGTCTATGCAGCAGGTCCCGGCGCTCGCGGTGGAAATCAAGTCCGAAGCAACGGATTCGGCCGACGCCGGATCGTTGGACCTCCGATCCGAGCTCGGTGCCGAGGACCCGCTGGCGATGATCTTCACCAGCGGCACCACGGGCGAGCCGAAAGCCGTGCTCCTGCCCAACCGCACCTTCTTCGCCGTGGCGGACATTCTGGCGCGCGAGAACTTGAATTGGATCAGTTGGGTGGCAGGGGAATCCACGTATTCACCACTGCCGGCCACCCACATCGGCGGACTGTGGTGGATTCTGAACTCCTTGATGCAGGGCAGCGAATGTGTCACCGGTGGAGAGAACTCAACGTCGCTGATCGAGATACTGGCGGCGAACCGCATCGCCTCGACATGCCTGGTGCCGACGCTGTTGACGCGACTGGTTGCCGAGGTGAAGGCCGGGGCGGCGTTGCCGCCGCTGCGGATGGTCGGCTACGGCGGATCCCGCGCCATCGCCGCCGATGTGCAATTCGTCGAGGCGGCAGGCATTCACACCGCGCAGGTGTTCGGCCTCAGCGAAACCGGCTGTACGGCATTGTGTCTGCCGACCGCCGACGGGTCGATTGCCAGGATCGAGGCTGGTGCGGTCGGGCGGCCCTATCCAGGGGTCGAGGTCCATCTGTCCGGTGGTGACGGCCGTACGCCGCCGACGGCCGGGACGGAGCCCGCCGCCGCGGGTACGTTGTGGATCAAATCACCGGCAAACATGTTGGGCTACTGGAAAAACCCGGAACGGACGGCAGAGGTTCTGGTCGACGGGTGGGTGAACACCGGCGATCTGTTCGAACGTCATGCCGACGGCTTCTTCTACATCAAGGGCCGGTCGTCGGAGATGATCATCTCCGGCGGTGTCAACGTCGCTCCCGATGAGGTCGACAGGATTGCCGAGAGTGTTCCGGGCGTGGGCGCCGCAGCCTGTTACGAGATACCCGACGACGAGTTCGGTGCGCTCATCGGGCTGGCGGTGGTTCCGGCGACAGACCTCGACGAGAGCGGAGCGAGAAAGCTCAAGCAGGCGATCGCCGCCCGCTACCGGTCCGAGTCGGAATCGATGGCGCGGCCGTCGGCGATCATCATCGTCCCCGAGATTCCGAGAACGCAGTCCGGCAAGGTGATTCGCGCCTCTCTCGCTGCCGCGGTTCATGGCTGAGGGAATTCGCGCGCGCGTGCTGGCAGCCGTTTGCGACGTCCTCTACATCGACGAATCCGATTTGTTCGACGGCGATGCCACCGATCTGCGTGAACTCGGGCTCGATTCGGTTCGGTTCGTGCTGCTGATGAAACGGCTGGGGGTCGATCGGGAATCGGACCTGCCGTCGCGGCTCGCGGAGGATCTGTCGATCGCCGGCTGGATCCGGGTGCTGGAATGTCCTTTGTGACAACGACTGACGATGGTCGTATCGGTGGGCTCACGCTGACCATCTCGCAGCAGAACATCTACCACGGCGTCCTTCAGGACCCCGATCCGGCGTTGTACCTGATCGGCAAGAGCTATCGCTTCCGCCCGGTGGCGCTGTCGGCATTCCTGTCCGCGCTGAGGGCAACCATCCTGGGCAACCCCATTCAGTTGTGCGTCCTGACGCCGGCGGACGCAGGGGACGACACCTACCCCATGCTGGTGCCCGGGCTGCAGTGCGATGACGTCATTCGTATCCAGGAGCCCGACCGCGCCGGACAGCAACGACTCGAGGACACCTGGTCGGCAGGAATTCTGTCCACCCCATTGGTGCGCTACACCGTGCACACGGACACCGATGCGCGGGTGGTGGGCATGGATGTGCACACTCATCACCTCTTACTCGATGGTGGGGCGACGGCGATCATCGAGGCCGAGCTGGCGCGCCACCTGGGAGGCTCCGACAAGAAGCCTTATACCGCAGTCGATTTAGATTCCCTGGCCGGCGCCCACCACCGTGAGCGGGCGAAGGTCGAACAATCAACCGAACGCTTCGCCGCGGTGGTGCAGGCCGAGCTCACTGAGGAGGCGCAGCGCGGCGCTGCGGCCGACTGCGCTGGTGATGCGGTGCCGGGCACGGCGGGCCGCGGCGTGTTGCAGGAATCGCTAAGGGTGGCCGGCGAGGCCTACGACACCATCGTCGCTCTCGCCGAGGCTCGGCAGGTGCCGCTCAACATCCTGGTGTCCGCCGCGGCGGTGGCGGTACACGCCAGTCTGCGGCAGAGCACTCAGACCCTGCTCGTGTATCCCGTCGACAATCGATTCGGCGAACCGGATCTGAATGTCGCGACCTGCCTGGTCAATTCCGTTGCTCAACCGGTGCGGTTCCCGGCCTTCGCCTCGGTTGCCGATGTGGTCGCCGCACTGGACCGCGGCTATGTCAAAGCGGTACGGCGCCGATGGTTTCGTGAAGAGCGTTATCGCCGAATGTATCTGGCCATCAATCGGAGCATGCACGTCGAGGCGCTGACGGTGAACTTCATGCGCGGCCGGTGTGCGGTCGAGCTAGGCGCGTACCTGTCCGAACCACCGGTGGTGACCGATATCGGCCCGGTCGAGGGAATGACCGTGGCGTGCGTCCACGACGAGAATCAGCGCACGCTCGATGTCGCGATCTGGAATCGAATCGATGCGGCTGGCCGCACCGGCTGGTCCGGGGCTACCGAGCGCATTGTCGGCGCGCTCAGGTCGATGGCGTCGCACTGGGATGATCCGATCGCGCTGACCGTCGGTGAATGGTTCGGGCTGGCTGCCGACGGGAGGCTGCGGGCCGCGGTCGGGGTGCCTCGACCCGAACTCCCTGCGGCGCAAGCCTGGTTCTTGGATGCTGCGGTGGACCGGTCGCTATGCCGCAGCCCCGGCGTCGATCGCTGGGTGGCCGAGATCGTACGTGTCGGCGCGGAGCCGGGTGATGTGCTGGTGTTCGTCGACGACGAATCCCAGCGCGCCATCGAGTTGTTGGTCGCATGTCATCTGGCGGGCTGTGGCTACAGCGTCTGTGCTGCGACGGACGAGGTGCGCACGCGGGCCGACAGCATTGGCGCGCAGGGCGATACGCCTGCGCACGTCATTGACGTCTCCGCGACGTTACCCGAGCTGGATGAGCGGTTGACGAAGCTCGTCGAAGAGCGAATCGAGCACGTCACCCGTGACGAACGGCTGGCTACCAAGTTGGCGTATGTAATGCCGACGTCTGGCTCGACCGGCCAACCCAAATTGGTGCCGGTTTCGCACGGCTCGCTGGCGGCTTTTTGTGCCGCCGCCAGAACCGCGTACGGCTGGGGGCCGGCAGACACCGTTCTGCAGTGCGCCCCACTGACTTCGGACATCAGTGTGGAAGAAGTGTTCGTCGCGGTCAGTAGCGGTGCGAGGGTGGTGCGGTCCGATGCGATGCGTACCGGCGACCTGTCGGCGCTGGTACGCGATATCGCGGCCACTATCGCGACCATCGTCGATCTGCCCACCGCGATCTGGCATCTGCTCTGCGAAGACCGGGAGTCCATGGCGGCACTGGGTGGCTCGGCACTGCGCCAGGTGATGATCGGCGGCGAAGCCATTCGCCCCACTGCTGTCGACCGTTGGCTCGATTCTCCTGCGGTCCAAGGGATATCACTGGTATCGACCTACGGCCCGACCGAGACCACGGTCGTGGTCACAGCACTGCCGATCAGTGCCGGTGGGCGGAGCCTCAAGCCGCACACCGCCGCCAGGCTGGGCCACCCACTGGTGCCGGGCTCGGTGTTCGTCGGGTTTGGCGAAGTGGTCGTCGTTGGCGAGTTGGTCTCCGCGGGCTATCTCGGCATGGACAATCCCAGCTTCGGCACGGTATCCGACGTTGGGGGCCAACGGCACCGGGCATTCGCCACTGCCGACCGTGTCACCTGCGATCCCGTCGGCTTCCCGATGCTCGCCGGACGGCGCGATGCGGTGGTCAAGATCTCGGGCAAGCGCGTGGACACCGCCGAGCTGTTGCGCCGGATTTCGTCGGACCCCGACGTGACTGATCTCGCCGTCGAGCCCGTCGGCGCCGGTCTGGGCATCTGGTTCCGGACCGTGCTCACCCGTACCGCCGGCGACGACCCCGTCGTGCGTGCACGAATCCGCGACATCGCGAGAGCCCTGCGAGTGCCGTCGTTCGCGGTGACCGGCGTACCGGCCATTCCGCGCAAACCGAGCGGCAAGGTCGATCGTGCGAAATTGACTGTGAATAATCAGCTTTCGGCGGAGCGGTCGGGTCCGGGTGATTCCGATTTCCGAGCCGCGGGACTTGCTGCGATCTGGAGTCGGCAGCTGGGTCGGGCCATCGGGCCGCACTCCTCGCTGCTCGATGAGGGGATCGGCTCGCTCGAGTTGATCAAGATCCTGCCGGACACCCGCAGGTTCCTGGACTGGGAGCTGTCCATTCTCGATCTGATCAGCGCCGACTGCGCAGCCAATGTCGTCGACTGCCGTCCTGCGATCGACAACTGGATGGATGACGCGACCGCCCACGAGATCGCCGATGACCTGACCGCGTTGGAGCGGCAGGGCCACGTCGTGGCACCGGGCGCCCGCCGACTGCCGCTCGGCCGCGGGGGCCAGACGATCGTCGTCCTCGGCGCGTCGGGGATTCTCGGCACCGGGTTCGCCCGGTCGGTTCTCGAACTCAAGCAACGCGGGGGCTCATTCCCGGAGGTGGTGTTCGTGGCGAGAAAACCACTGCCGGAACGGGATCCGTGGGCGAGTCTGCGCGGCCTGGAGGGAGTCGAGATCGCATACCTCCCCGAAGTCTTCGGCGCAGGCGAATTGGGTGCTCTGCTCGATGGCCTCGGCGCCAGGACGGTGATCAATGGCATCGGCAACACCAACGTGCTGGTGCCGTATCGCGAACTACGAGCGGCGAATGTCGATGCGGTGGCGCGGATTACCGAGGCGTGCGTGCGCCGTGGCGCCAGGTTGGTCCACCTGTCTACATTCGTGGTGAACGCCGACGTGACGGCACCCCGCGTCACCGATCCCCGCTTCGCGCCGTACCCCTATGCCGCGTCCAAGTCGGTGGCGGAGCTGGTCGTGACGCGTGCTCCCGACGAACTCGATTTCACCGTCGTGCGGTTGCCGCGTGTGCTCGGTGACAGCCGCCAAATCGAGTGCTCCGCCGACATCTTGGTCTCGATCCTCGACGCCTGTACGGCCCTGAGGCGGTGTCCGAACGTACCGTTGGCTGAAGAGGTCACCACCGGCGTGGCTGCCGCGCACGGCATTTTCGGACTGCTTCCCAGGCTGTCCTCGGCGGTGGAGTTGGGCCGCGGCATGACGGTGTTGCGTGGTGAAAAGGTGCACTACACCGAATTTCTCGGCGGATTCGGATTCGACGTGATCGACGTCGAAGAGTGGAAAGACCGGCTGGACCGGAGCGCATGGGCACAGCAGAATCCGTTGCGATGGGCGGTGATCGACGCCTGGATCGGATTGGGCGCGCGGCTGCGCGGCCGCACCTACGCCGAGTATTTGGCGGAGTACCCGACCATCGACATCGACTTCGAGTCGGTCACGCAGACGGTGAGTGCGCCGGAGTCGCTGCGTGGCGTCCTGGCACCCAACGGTGTTGCGGTCAGGAACTGAGCGGCGCTCCCCGACGACTGGTGAAACTAGGGGCGTGGTGCGCTCCGGATTGTGAGGAATGACGTTGACTGATCTGGTCGAACCGCAGAACGAGGTGCCGGGTGGTCGCCCGATCTATCTCGACATCACCGGCATGACGTGCGGTATGTGTTCCGGCCGCGTGCAAAGGGCACTCAACAAGATCGACGGGGTCCGAGCCTCGGTCAGCCTGGCGACGAAGACGGCCAGCATCGATGCGGCCGGCGATATCACCGCGGACCAGTTGTGTGACGCCGTTCGGGCCGTCGGTTACGACGCGACGCCGCGTGATGCGGCGCCCGAGATTGCCGCGAACCCGGCACCGGGGGTGCTCCAGCGGCTCGCGAACGGGCTCTTCGGCCGGACCACGTCGTGACGACAGCTGTGTCCTAATTTGTGGGCACCATGGCGTAGACGCCATGGTGCCGGCGTCGCACCATGGAGGTGTGACGCGATCTGTCGTGATCCTGGGTTTCGCCGGGGTACAGGCCATGGACATCGTCGGACCCCACGACGTGTTCACGGGCGCTGCCCTGCAGTTGGCCGCGCAACAACAGCCGGCCGGCTACGAGGTCAGTCTGGTATCGGTGGGTTTTGGACCGATCAGCACGCTGACCGGCCTGGAATTCGTGGCGTCACCGGCGCCTGACCCGAGCGGCGCGATCGATACGGTGATCATCCCGGGCGGTTTTGGTATCGAAGCCGCCCGCAAGGACCCAGCGGTCATCGACTGGATCCGCGCGGTGGCGCCGAATGCCCGGCGGATGGTCAGTGTGTGTTCCGGAGCTTTCTTACTCGCCGAGGCCGGACTGCTCGACGGCTGCCGCGCCACCACCCACTGGGCTTCGGCCGAACACCTGGCACGCGAATTTCCCCGCGTCATGGTGGATCCCGACCCGATTTTCCTCCGTAGTTCCGACCGGGTGTGGACTGCTGCCGGGATCACCGCCGGTATTGATCTGGCTTTGAACCTGGTGGAAGACGACTACGGCACCGAGGTGGCTCAGACGGTGGCCCGTTGGTTTGTGCTGCACCTGCGCCGGACCGGGGGACAGACCCAGTTCGCCCCGCCGGTTTGGATGCCGCGGGCAAAGCGCGAGCCGATCCGCGAGGTGCAAGAGGCCATCGAATCCGAACCTGGTGCCGCCCATAGTATTCCGGACCTGGCGCGGCGTGCGGTGATGAGCCCTCGGCATTTCACCCGGGTGTTCACCGAGCAGGTCGGAGAGCCGCCCGGGGTCTACGTAGAGCGGATCCGTACCGACGCGGCGCGCCGCCAACTGACCGAGACCGACGACACGGTGAGCGCGATCGCGGCCCGGTGCGGCTTCGGGAGCGCAGAGACGTTGCGCCGCAACTTCGCCCGCCGGGTCGGCATCTCACCAGACCTGTACCGAAAGTCCTTCGCCTAAAAGGAGAATCCATGCAGATCGCGATCGTGGTCTATCCCGGTTTCACCGCCCTCGACTTCATCGGGCCCTATGAGTCCCTGCGGTACCTGCCCGATGCCGAGGTCCGCTTCGTGTGGCACGAGCCGGGTCCGATCGCCGCGGACTCCGGCGTGCTGCTGGTGGGCGCCACCCATTCGTTCGACGAGACTCCGTCGCCCGACATCATCCTGATCCCGGGCGGATTCAGCACCATGGAGCACGCCCGCGACGAAAAGCTGCTCGACTGGATCCGGCGGGCCCATCAGACCACCACGTGGACGGCGTCCGTGTGCTCGGGGTCCGTGATCCTGGCTTCGGCGGGTCTGCTCACCGGCAAACGCGCGACGTCACACTGGGCGGCCGTGCAACTGTTGCGCACCTTCGGTGTCGAACCCGTCACCGATGAGCGGATCGTGCCCGCCGGGGACCACATCGTCACCTGTGCGGGCGTGTCCGCGGGCATCGACCTGGGCCTGTGGCTTGCGGCGCAGATCGCCGGCGAAGACAAGGCCAAGGCCATCCAGCTGTCCATGGAATACGACCCGCAGCCGCCGTTCGACTCCGGGCACATGTCCAAGGCCTCGGCCGCCACCAAGGCCGGCGCGACCGCGCTGATGTCCCGCGAGCTGCTCAAACCCGTACAACTCAAGGCCACCACGGCGCTGCTGTGGGACCAGGCCCTCAAGCGCCTCCGTTCCCGCCGCTGACCGAGGGATTTGTGCACGATTTAGTACGGTCAGCGTGCTTTTTCGTGCACAAATCCCGGGTCCAGTAACCTCCGCCGGGTGAATCTGGCATATGACGAGCGCGGTAATGGCGAGCCGGTGCTGTTCATCGCAGGCCGGGGCGGCGCGGGCCGCACCTGGCACCTGCATCAGGTGCCGGCGTTCCAGCGGGCCGGCTTCCGCTGCATCACGTTCGACAACCGCGGCATCGGCGCCACCGAGAACGCCATCGGCTTCTCCACCGACCAGGTGGTCGCGGATACGGCGTCGTTGATCAACAAGGTCGTCGGTGGTCCGGTGCGCGTCGTCGGGGTGTCCATGGGGTCGTTCATCGCTCAGGAGCTCATGGTCGCCCGGCCGGAGTTGGTGTCCTCGGCGGTGCTGATGGCCACGCGTGGCCGCGAGGACCGCGCCCGCACCTTCTTCCGGGAAGCCGAGCGGGCGCTGCTGGCCGCGGGCATCGAGCTGCCGCCCGAGGTGGACGCGAAAAACCGTCTGCTGGAGAATTTTTCGCCCAAGACCCTGAACGACGACCGCGCCGTCCAGGACTGGATCGAGATGTTCACCATGTGGCCGACCAAGCCCACCCCGGGGCTGCGCGCCCAGCTGGCCGTCGCGCCCGAGGTGAACCGGCTGCCGGCCTACCAGCAGATCGCGGTGCCCGTCCAGGTGATCGGGTTCGCCGACGACGTCGTGTTGCCGCCGCACCTGTCCAAGGAGGTGGCCGACGCCATCCCGCTGGGCCGCTACCTGGAAATCCCGGACGCCGGCCACCTCGGTTTCATCGAGCGTCCCGACGCGGTGAACGCCGCGATGCTGGAATTCTTCGCGGCCAACCCGGTGTGACACGCTGTAGCAATGAACCCGTCGACGATTCAGGCGCGGGTCGTCGTCGACGAACTCATTCGCGGCGGCGTCCGCGACGTGGTGCTGTGCCCCGGCTCGCGTAACGCGCCACTGGCATTCGCGCTGGCAGATGCCGACAGGGCGGGCCGGTTGCGGCTGCACGTCCGCATCGACGAGCGCACCGCCGGCTACCTGGCCGTCGGCCTGGCGGTATCGGCGGGCTCTCCGGTCTGCATCGCGATGACATCGGGCACCGCGGTGGCGAACCTCGGGCCGGCGGTCATCGAGGCCAACTACGCCCGGGTGCCGCTGATCGTGCTGAGTGCCAACCGGCCGTACGAACTGCTCGGCACCGGTGCCAACCAGACCATGGAGCAGCTGGGTTACTTCGGCACGCAGGTGCGGGCCACCATCAGCCTCGGCCTGGCCGAGCCGGAAGATGCCGCGTCCTGGGCCCACTCCAATGCCCAGTGGCGATCGGCGACGTGTCGAGTTCTGGTGGCGGCCAAGGGTTCTCGATCCGCCAATGCCGGCCCCGTGCAGTTCGACATCCCGCTGCGGGAGCCGCTGGTACCTGACGCCGAAGACGACGCCGCGTACGCACCCGAGGGCCGTCCCGACGGCCGGCCGTGGACCTACACGCCGCCCGTCACGTTCGACCAGCCGCTCGAGATCGACCTGACGGCCGACACCGTCGTCATCGCCGGCCACGGCGCAGGCCGCCACGAGAACCTGGCGCACCTGCCGACCGTCGCCGAACCGACCGCACCGCCGGCCGACAACCCGCTGCACCCGCTGGCGCTGTCGCTGGTCAGGCCGCACCAGGTGATCATGCTGGGCCGGCCCACGCTGCACCGTCCGGTGTCGGCGCTGCTCGCCGATCCGTCGGTGCCCGTCTACGCCCTGACCACCGGGCCGCGCTGGCCCGATGTGTCCGGCAATTCGCAGGCCACCGGCACCCGGGCCATCACCTCCGGCACGCCGGACCCGGCCTGGCTGCGCCGGTGTGCCGAGGCCAACACCCGGGCCGAGCACGCGGTACGCGAGCAGCTCGCGGCCTATGAACTCACCACCGGCCTGCACGTGGCCGCCGCGGTCGCCGACGGCCTGCAGCCCGGCGACCAACTGGTGCTCGGCGCCTCCAACCCGGTGCGCGACGCCGCGCTGGTCGGGCTGAACTCGCACGGTATCTCGGTGCGGTCCAACCGCGGCGTCGCCGGCATCGACGGCACCGTCTCCACCGCGATCGGTGCCGCCCTGGCGCACACCACCGGCCGGACCGTCGCGCTCATCGGTGACCTCACGTTCGTCCACGACAGCTCGGGGCTGCTCGTCGGCCCCACCGAGCCGACGCCGAATGCGCTGACCATCGTCGTCTCCAACGACAACGGCGGCGGCATCTTCGAGCTGCTCGAACAGGGTGATCCCCGGTTCTCCGACGTGTCGTCGCGCATCTTCGGCACTCCGCACGACGTCGACATCGCCGCCTTGTGCCGGGCGTACCACGTCGAATGCCGTCAGGTGGAAGCCGACGGGCTGGCCGCCGCGCTGCGCGAACCGTTCGAGGGCATGCGCGTGCTGGAGGTCAAGGCCGATCGCTCCACGCTGCGGTCCCTGCACGCTTCGATACGGGCGGCGATCAAGGCCGCCGAATGAGCTGGGCGGGCCTGACCTGCAGAGCCAGTGCCTTGTGGGACAAGCTGATCCCGTTTCTGGTCGGCAACGGCGAGGAGACCCGGTCGCAGCGCATTCTTCGTCGGGTCCGGATCGGCATCGTGATCACGGCCTGCCTGGTGACCCTGCAATCGGTGCTGCTGGTGCTCGGTGCGTGGCGCAACGACCAACAGATCGAGCACAACATGGGCACCGCGGCCGCCGAGGTGCTGTCCGCCGGCCCGCGGCGCTCCACCATCGAGTTCGTGACGCCCGATCGCGTGACCTACCGGCCCGAGCTCGGCGTGCTGTACCCCTCTGAGCTGGAAACCGGGATGCGCATCTACGTCGAATACGACCGCAGCGACCCGGACCTGGTGAGGGTGCAGAACCGCAACGCGTCGCTCGCGGTCATCCCGGCGGGGTCGATCGCCGTGGTGGGCTGGTTGGTCGCCGCGGTCCTGCTCGGCATCGTCACGCTCGTGCAGCGCCGGCTGGGTTAGACGGTCTGCCGCCCTCCGGTCAGCTTGGTCAGCCAGCCGTCCTCCTGGATGTCGACCACTGCGTTGGTGGTGAGGTCGTACACCGTGGGTGTGCCCGCGTCCCCCTCGAGGATGTCCTGCAGCCGGGTCTCGTTGGTCTGCGTCATGGCGTCGGTGTCGACGGCGTGTGCACCTGACCGGATGCCGGCCACGTCCTCGCCGCTGACGCCGCTGTCGGCAGCCCAGCCCGCGAGCTGTTCGTCCGACGGCGCCGAACCGCCGGGGTTCTGGTGCCCCCACAGCGTCGCGACGTACGCCTGCAGTGCCGGGGCCGACGTACCGTGCGCTGCGGCCAGGAACATCGCATTGGCGACCTTGGCCGAATAGCCGTAGTCGGTGTCCAGGAACGTCACCGGACGGTAGGTGACGGTCAGCAGGCCCAGGGCGATCAGGCTCTTCATCTGCGCCCCGTCGGTGCTCTGCAGATGCGCACAGTGGGTACATTGCGGCTCGGTGTACACCTCGATCTGCGCGGGGGCGTCCGGCCGGCCTGCGATGATCCCGAAGCCGTCCGAGGTGAGGGAGACGCCCGGCAGATTCGGGTCCCGTTGCGCCGATCCGGTGACGGTGCGGCCGCAGCCCGTGAGCGCCAGGAGGATGGCCAGCGCCGCCAAAGACCGAGGTAGACGCATGCCGACCCCTTTCTCCCCGCGGGTGCGACAGACGATACCGGGGGTACCCGAGTTGTGCGGGTCTTCGCGTCGCGTACCCCTGACGGCAACCTGACGGTCAGGCTGCGCTGCCAGCCTGCAGGTGTGCGAGTTGCGATCGTGGCGGAGTCCTTTCTCCCGAATGTCAACGGCGTCACCAATTCGGTGCTCCGGGTGCTGGAGCACCTCCACCGCAATGGCCATGAAGCACTGGTGATTGCGCCGGACACCCCGCGTGGCGAAGAGCCCGCCGCCGCGGCCTACGGGGATGTTCCTGTGCACCGCGTCCCGTCCCGCATGTTCCCCAAGGTGACGTCGTTGCCGCTGGGTGTGCCGCGGCCGCGAATGGTGCGGGTACTCCGCGACTTTCGTCCTGACGTGGTTCACCTGGCCTCACCCGCGCTGCTGGGCTACGGCGGCCTGCACGCCGCGCGCTTCCTCGGTATCCCGACCGTCGCGGTGTTCCAGACCGACATCGCCGGGTTCGCCCAGAGTTACGGCGTCGGCATCATGACCAACGCAGCCTGGGCCTGGAACCGGCATCTGCACTCGCGGGCCGACCGGACCCTCGCGCCGTCTACCGCGACGATGGAAGACCTTGTTGCCCATCGTATTCCGCGTGTGCACAAGTGGGGCCGCGGCGTCGACGTGACGGGTTTCGCGCCGTCCGCGCGCAGTGCGGCGCTGCGGGCGCAGTGGTCGCCTGACGGCAAGCCGGTGGTCGGTTTCGTCGGCCGGCTCGCTCCCGAGAAGCACGTCGAGCGCCTGGCCGCGCTGGCCGGACGGAACGATCTGCAGATCGTGGTGGTCGGTGACGGCATCGACCGGGTCAAGCTCGAAAAGCTCCTGCCGACGGCGGTTTTCACCGGTGCGCTGTACGGCCCTGAGCTGGCCACGGCCTACGCCAGCATGGACGTGTTCGTGCACCCGGGCGAACACGAGACGTTCTGCCAGGCGGTGCAGGAGGCCATGGCGTCGGGTCTGCCGGTGATCGCCCCGGATGCCGGTGGCCCGCGTGATCTGGTGACGCCCATGCACACCGGATTGCTCTTGCCCGTAACGGATTTCGAGGCGTCCCTGCCGGCCGCCGTCGACCACTTGCTGGCCGAACGGCCCCGGTACTCGCTGGCTGCCCGCCGCAGCGTGCTCGGCCGCACCTGGCCTGCCGTGTGCGACCAGCTGCTGGGCCACTACGCCGCCGTGCTCGGCGAGCGCCGCGCCCTGGCGGCCTAGCCCTCCCGCGAGCCGTGCTGCGGCTATCTCCCGCCAGTGTGCGTGTTTGCGAGCAACACACCGTATTTGGTGTGCACTAAAGTCACGCTCGCAGCCGCCGAGGGTGACGAATATGCACGGGTTGACCGGCGTGCCGTGCGCAGACACGCACGTTCGGCGGGAAACGCCTGTCAGCTCACGTGGACGAGGTCGTAGACGTACGAGTGGTCATCCTTGCGACTCACCCACGCACCCTCGGGCGGTAGGTAACCGAACCCCGCGTGGTCGAAGGGGCGACTCGACACCGCGCCCAGCTCCGTGCACACCACCCACCCGAAGTGCGGCAGCCGCCGGCACCAGATGTCCAGGTCGACCCGCTTGTACGACGGGAACCCATGAGCCACGCCGTCTTCGGCGAACTCATAGGTCAGCCCGTCGTCCCGTCGGATGAATTTCAATCCCGCCATCGGAGTTCCTTCGTTCAGCCCTGCGCCAGCTCGGATACCGGCTGCCACTCTTCCCACGTGCGCAACCGGTTTTGGTAGTCGGCCTTGGCGATCTGCAGTGGTGCGCTACCGAAAAAGACTCGCAGCGGCGGGTTCTCGGCATCGACGATCTTGAGCACCGCAGCCGCGGACGCCTCCGGGTTTCCCGGTACCGCGTTGCGTTCGCCACGCCAGCGCGCGACGTCCGCGCGCAACCCGTCGTACGCCTCGAGTTCGGTGGTCCGCTTCGCAGAGGCGCCGCCCCAGTCCGTCGAGAAGCCGCCCGGCTCGATCAGCGTGACGTGAATCCCGAACCGCTCCACCTCGGCGGCCAGTGACTGCGAGAAACCCTCGAGTGCCCACTTGGACGCGTGGTACGCGCCGAGGCCCGCGAACGCACTGATGCCGCCGATCGAGGACACCTGGATGAGGTGTCCGCCGCCCTGCGCGCGCAGGTACGGCAGCGCCGCCTGAGTGACCCACAGCGCGCCGAAGACGTTGGTCTCGATCTGATCCCGCGCCTCGGCCTCGGACAGCTCCTCGATGAAACCGAACTGGCCGTAGCCCGCGTTGTTGACGACGATGTCCAGCCGGCCGAAGTGTTCGTGCGCCGCCTGCACCGCGGCGAAGTCGGCATCGCGGTCGGTGACGTCGAGAGCGAGGGGGAGCAGCGCGTCGCCGTACTTGGCGACGAGGTCGTCGAGCGTTGACACGTCCCGCGCGGTCGCGGCCACCTTGTCGCCGCGCTCCAGCGCAGCTGCCGTCCACTCGCGTCCGAAGCCGCGCGAGGTACCCGTGATGAACCAGACTTTTGCACCCATGCGGCTTACAGCTCCCGCGGTGGCCGTTCCATTCCCGGGCCGCCGCAGACGCGGGGCGCAGGACCAGCCGGTAGCGTCATATCCGTGAGTCGCGCGTCATTGGAGAAGGATCCGCACGAGGTCGCGTCGATGTTCGACGGCGTCGCCCGTCGCTATGACATCACCAACACCGTGCTGTCCCTGGGGCAGGACCGGTTCTGGCGGCGGCAGACGCGGGCGGCGCTCGGTATCGGCCCCGGTGACAAGGTGTTGGACCTGGCCGCAGGGACCGCGGTGTCGACCGTCGAGCTCGCGACGTCGGGCGCCTGGTGTGTGGCCTGCGATTTCTCGGTGGGGATGCTGGCCGCCGGTGCGGGCCGGAACGTCCCGAAGGTGGCCGGTGACGCCACCAAGCTGCCGTTCGACGACGGCGTCTTCGATGCGGTGACCATCAGCTTCGGGCTGCGCAACGTCGTCGACTTCACCGCCGGCCTGCGCGAAATGGCGCGGGTGACCCGGCCGGGCGGGCGTCTGGTGGTGTGCGAGTTCTCCACGCCCACCAACCGCCTGTTCGCCACGGCCTACAAGGAGTACCTGATGAAGGCGCTCCCGACGATGGCGACCGCGGTGTCGTCCAACCCTGATGCGTACGTCTACCTCGCCGAGTCGATCCGGGCGTGGCCCGATCAGGACGAGTTGGCCCGCCAGATCGAGGCGGCCGGCTGGTCGCAGGTGCGGTGGCGCAACCTGACCGGGGGGATCGTCGCGCTGCACGCCGCAGTCAAGCCGTGAGCATTCCCGTCGTCGCCGTCGCCGGCTTCCTCGGCGCGGGTAAGACCACGCTGCTGAACCATCTGCTGCGGGGCGGCCGGGGTGCGCGAATCGGGGTGCTGGTCAACGACTTCGGGGCCGTCAACATCGACGCGATGTTGGTCGCCGGCCAGGTCGATGCGATGGCATCGCTGTCCAACGGTTGCATCTGCTGTGTTGCCGAGGACGGTGAGGTCGCCGAGATGCTGGGCAAGCTCGCGGCGGTGCGCCCAGCCCTGGACCTCATCGTGGTGGAGGCGAGCGGCGTCGCCGAACCGCCCGCCGTGGCGCGCACCATCATGACCGCCGACTCCGAGGATTTTCACTACGGCGGCCTGATTCTGGTGGTCAACGCCACCGAGCCGGAGTTCGGGCACGGCCTGCCTGTTGCGGATCTCGTCGTGCTGAACCGGGCGGGTGACGCCACCGACCTCGACGACGTCGTGTCCCGGATTCGCGCGCAGAACCCACGAGTTCCGGTGCAGCCCACTGATTTTGCTCGAATCGACCCGACGTTGCTCATCGACGTCCCGGAACGTGCCCCGCAGGCCCAGCTGTCGTTCGACGAGCTGCTGCACGACGACCACGACCACGAGCATCCCGTCTATCAGACCGTCGAATACACCACCGACGACGTGCTGAATCCGCGCCGGCTGCTGGCGCTGCTGCGGGACCGCCCTGTCGGTCTCTATCGCGCAAAAGGTTTCGTCGACTTCGGCGCCGGACACCGGTACCTGCTGCAGCTGGTCGGTGGTTCGCTACGGCTGCAGAAACGCCGCGGTAGGGGCACCCAGCTGGTGTGCATCGGGACCGACATGGACACCGACGGCGTGCGCGCGGCGCTGCACGAGTGCACCACCGAGCCGGCCGACGAGAACGCGATCCTCGGGGTCCACAAATACGTGGTGCAGTAGGCCCCAGATATCCTGACCCCTCACCTGAATTCGAGGAGCCCCAGTTGTTCAAGGTCAATGAGTACTTCGATGGCAAGGTTGCGTCGATCGCCTTCGCGCCGGCCGAAGGCCCCGCGACCGTCGGCGTCATGGCCGTCGGCGAATACGAATTCGGCACCTCCAGCCTCGAGATCATGCACGTCGTGTCCGGCGCGCTGACCGTCAAGCTGCCCGGCAGCGACGAGTGGGAGACCTTTGCCGCTGGAACGAAATTCACCGTTCCGGCCGACAGCAAGTTCGGCGTCCGGGTCGAGGTCGAGACCGCTTACCTCTGCGAATACCGGTAACTTTCCGCCTTCGGTGAACGTGGTCGCGACTTTTCGCAAAGTCGCGACCACGTTCGCGTTCGGCACCAAGATGGGGCCATGCCCTATGGACGCCTCGCTGACCCTGACTGCACCATCGGCACCGACCCTCGCGCCGACCCGCGCATGGTCAAGGCTCTCGCCGCCTTCGGGATGGACGGGCGGCTCCCCGAAGCCGACCTGACGGTCGATGCCCCGCTGGCGCAGCGTCTGGAGTTCGTCTCGTTCGCCGAGCAGGGGACCGGCGCCGTACTTAAGATGTTCGGCGAGCAGGCACCCGCCGCCGAGGGCGTCACCACCACGACAACCACCATCGCGGGCGTCGACGGCAACGACATCACGCTGTTCATCAGCCGGCCCGCCGACGCCGACGGGCCATTACCGGGCCTCGTGCACCTGCACGGCGGCGGCATGGCAATCTGCAGTGCCGCCGACATCCAGTACCTGCGGCTGCGCGAAAACCTCGCGGCCGCAGGCCTCGTCGTCATCGGTGTCGAGTTCCGCAATTCGGGCGGTGCGCTCGGCCCGCATCCATTCCCGGCCGGGCTGAACGACTGCGCGGACGCCGTCCGGTGGGCGGCAGCGCACAAAGATGAGCTCGACATCAGTCACCTCATCGTGGCGGGGGAGTCCGGCGGCGGGAACTTGACCCTGACGGTCGCGCTGAAGGCCAAGCGGGAAGGGTGGATCGGCGAGATCGCCGGCGTCTATGCCCAGTGCCCCTACATCTCCAACCGCTGGCTGGAGGACACCGATGAACTGCCGTCGCTGCGTGAGAACGACCAATACTTCATCAGCCGCCTGCAGTTGGCCCTGCTGGGCTCGGTCTACGACCCCGACCAGGAGCACGCGCAGGACGGCACCTGCTGGGCCGCCGAGGCTACCGATCTGGAGCTGGAAGGCCTTCCGCCGCACGTTATTTCGGTCAACGAGCTCGACCCGCTGCGCGACGAGGGCCTGATCTACTACCGCAGGCTCGCGGCCGCCGGCGTCAGCGTCGTCGGCCGGATCGTCGCCGGTACCTGCCACGCCGGTGACATCCTGCTGGCGGGTGCCATGCCCGATGTCTTCGCCGCCACCGTCCGCGACATCGTCGGGTTCGCGCGGTCGCTCAGCTGAACGGCTTGCGCTGATCCAGCCGGCGCGAGCCGCGTCCGGCCTGGCGCCACAGGCGGGCGACCATATCGGTGTCCTCTTCGGTCACCAGGTTGCCCATGGCGCGGACCGCGACCGTCATCAGGTACTGCGATCGCATCGCGACCGGTCCCGTGAGCGGCAGGAACTTCGGCACGGTCAGCAGGATCGCCAATCGGCGCGCCACCGAGAACCCCGCGGCGTAGTGCTCCCGCAGCACCGCGGGCCAGGCTGCACTCAGGTCGCCCGAGCCGAGCAGATCGGCGGCCAGCCGCCCGGTCTCCAGGCCGTAGTCGATGCCTTCGCCGTTGAGCGGGTTGACGCACGCCGCCGCGTCACCGATCAGCATCCAGTTCGGCCCCGCCACCCCGGACACCGCGCCGCCCATCGGCAGCAGAGCCGACTTGGCCATCCGCGGCTGGCCGTCGAAGCCCCACTCGTCGCGGCGCAGGTTCGTGTAATGGGCGAGCAGCGGGCGCAACGCGGCGTCCGCCGGGCGCTTCTCGGTGGCCAGCGCACCGACACCGATGTTCACGTCGCCGTTGCCCAGCGGGAAAATCCAGCCGTAACCCGGCAACACCTCGCCTTCGGGCGAGCGCAGTTCCAGGTGCGACGTGATCCACGGTTCGGCGTGCCGCGGTGTCTCGAGATAGGCGCGGATCGCGACCCCGTAGACGGTCTCCTGATGCCACTGGCGGCCCAGGACACGGCCCAGCGTCGAGCGGGCACCGTCGGCCACAACGAGTTCGGCGCAGCTCACCTCCTGCCCGTCGTCGAGCTTCAGCGTGCGCACCCGGCCGGTGACGTCGTGTGCCACGTCGACGGCCTTGACGCCCAGCAGCATCTTCGCGCCGGAATCGGCCGCGACCTGCCGGATCCGGTCGTCGAGCTCGGTGCGGGGCACTGCGCTGCTGGTCGCCGGGAACGACGGGCCCGGCCACCGCACTTCGCGCTCGGCGCCGAAGCCGGCCAGGCGCAGCCCGTGATGGCTGACGCGGCCGGCGAGCCACTCGCCGAGCCCGAGTTCACGCAGTTCCGCGATGGCCCGCGGGGTCAGCCCGTCGCCGCACGCCTTGTCCCGGGGGAACTGCGCGGAGTCGATGACCAAGACGTCGCGGCCACGGCGCGCCGCCCAGGCGGCAGCGGCGGACCCTGCCGGCCCGGCTCCGACCACGACCACATCTGCGTGCACGACCATGCCGCCCAGTATGTTGGACCCATGAAGACACCAGCGACAGTGGTCGCGGGCGTGGACTTTGGTGACGCCGCCTTCGCCGCGCAGGTTCGTGACGCGGTGGCGCGTATCGAAGACCTCATGTCGACCGAGCTGGGCAAAGCCGACGAGCTGATGGCCGAGGCCGTCCAGCACTTGTTCCAGGCCGGTGGCAAGCGCTTCCGTCCGCTGTTCACCGTGCTGTCTGCGTCGCTGGGGCCCGATCCCGACAACAACGACGTCGCGATCGCCGGTGCCGTGATCGAGCTGGTGCACCTGGCGACTCTGTACCACGACGATGTCATGGACGAGGCCCAGGTTCGGCGCGGTGCGGACAGTGCCAACGCGCGCTGGGGCAACAACATCGCGATCCTGGCCGGTGACTACCTGTTCGCCACCGCCTCGCGCCTGGTGTCTCGGCTGGGCCCGGACGCGGTCCGCGTCATCGCCGACACGTTCGCCCAGCTCGTGACGGGCCAGATGCGTGAGACCCGCGGCGCCGTCGAAGGCGCCGACCCCGTCGAGCACTACCTGAAGGTCGTGTACGAGAAGACCGCCTGCCTGATCGCGGCATCCGGCCGCTTCGGTGCGACGTTCTCGGGCGCCGGTGAAGAGCAGATCGAGCGGCTCAGCCGGCTCGGCGGCATCGTCGGCACCGTCTTCCAGATTTCCGATGACATCATCGACATCGACAGCGATCCTGACGAGTCGGGCAAGGTGCCGGGCACCGACCTGCGCGAAGGCGTGCACACCCTGCCGGTGCTGTACGCGCTGCGCAGCTCCGGGTCCGCCGCCGACCGGCTGCGCGAACTGCTGGCCACGCCCATCGACAACGACGGCGAACTCGCCGAGGCGCTGGGGTTGCTGCGGGCGTCCGACGGCATGGCCGAGGCCAAGCGCACCGTCCAGCGATTCGCCGCTGACGCTCGCGCCGAGCTGGACAATCTCCCGGACCTGCCGGGCCGGTTGGCCCTGCTCAACCTGGTCGAATACACCGCTGACCGCCACGGCTGACCGCCGATCGGGACACCGCGGAACCAGGTGCCGTCCGCCGAGCGTTGATTTGCAGTGAGTTGGACTGTGCTGAGTACTGACTGCGCTTGGAGGAGGTAGCCGATGACGTGGAATCCCCACGCGAACACCGTGAAGACGTTCGCGCTGCTTGTGGGCTTCTCGACGCTCATCGTGCTGATCGGCTCGTTGTTCGGCAAGAACATCATGTACCTGGCGGTGCTGTTCGCCATCGGCATGAACGCCTATGTCTATTTCAACAGCGCCAAGATGGCGTTGCGGGCCATGCACGCGCAGCCGGTGAGCGAGATGCAGGCGCCCGCGATGTACCGGATCGTCCGCGAGCTGGCCACCACCGCACGGCAACCCATGCCGCAGCTGTACATCAGCGACACCGCCGCGCCCAACGCTTTCGCCACCGGGCGTAACCCCCGCAATGCCGCGGTGTGCTGCACCACGGGCATCCTGAACCTCCTCACTGAGCGCGAGCTGCGCGCCGTGCTGGGACATGAGCTGTCGCACGTCTACAACCGCGACATCCTGATCTCCTGTGTCGCGGGCGCCATGGCGTCGGTGGTGACGGCGTTGGTCAACGTCGCGTACTTCATCGGCATGTTCGGTGGCGACCGTGACGACCGGCCCAATCCCTTTGTCCTGCTGGTTCTTTCGATTGTCGGTCCGCTGGCCGCGACCATCATCCGGCTCGCGGTGTCGCGCTCGCGCGAGTACCAGGCCGACCAGTCGGGCGCCGAGTTGACGGGTGACCCGCTGGCGCTGGCCAGCGCATTGCGCAAGATCACCGCCGGCGTGCAGCAGGCCCCGTTGCCCCCTGAGCCGCAGCTGGCCGACCAGGCCCACCTGATGATCGCCAACCCGTTCCGCGCCGGCGAGAAGATCGGCAAGCTCTTCTCGACCCACCCGCCCATCGAGGACCGGATCGCGCGCCTGGAGCGCATGGCCGGGCGGTAGCGCCCCGGTTTCCCGCCCTGACCCTGCGCCGAGGGCCTTCGCTACGTGCACTTTTGTGGCCTGGGTTCAGGGTCAACGGGGTACTGTCGTCGATTCTTCCTTGGGGGCGTTGGTTACTCGCACATTTGCGCCCTAATTACAGGGTCAACGGACGCCGCGGCTGATTCTGTGTTGACTCTGCTCTCAGGGCCTCCGCCACTCGCACTTTTGCGCCATGGATTCAGGGTCAACGCTGCAGGGGCGACCGGCGGTCCGACGGCCCAACACCACGCGGCGAGCTGCCGAACGCGCATTCCTGCTGCTGTGCATGAAATGACACTGCGCCCAGGGCCTGCCGCTCTCGCGGTTTACGGCCCTGGGCGCAGGATCAACCAGGTTTTACTCAGCCACCTCGATCAGGCGGTCCACGCCGACCGGCGTCACCCGCAGGGCAGCTGCGGTGCCGATGTCGTAGAACAACCCGATCACCTCGAGGTCACCGGCGCGGTACCGCTCGCGGACCAGCGGGTGGGCGGTCAGGCTCTGCGTCTGCAGGGCGACATTGACGATCGACAACTGGTCGACGATGCCGAACCCCTCGTTCGCCGCGGCCTGGGCCACGGGATGGCGGCCCTCGTCGAAGGCGCGCAGCGTGACGTCGCCGTGCTCCAGCCAGGTGTGCAGGTGCTCGTCATGGCCGTGATCGCCGCTCAGCACCGCCGTCATGGCACCGCAGCTGGAGTGGCCGCACACCACGATCGAGGAGACCTGCAGCACGTCGACGGCGAAGGCGATGGCCGCTTCGATCGACGCGTCGGCGCGCCCCTCCGGGATCATGTTGCCGACGTTGCGGACTGTGAGCAGGTCGCCGGGACCGCTGCTGGTGATCACGTTGGGCACGACTCGCGAGTCGACGCAGGTGATGAACAGCGTCTGCGGCTTCTGGGTGTGGACCAGCTCTTCCATGTGCGGGCGGAGCATCGGCGCGGTGCGGCGGTGGTAGGCCTCCAGGCCGTCCATGACGGAGTTGGTCTGCGGCCGCGACTTCCACGGGACGACACCGGACCGCTTGTCGAACGGGGTGAAGGTGCGGGTCGGCGGGCCGGCTGTCGCGTTGCGCAGTTCGGCGGTGCCGTGCTCATGGATCTCGACGGAGCCGCCGCCGGCGATGTGTTGGCGCTTCCACTCGTCGATGGTCTCGTGGGCGGCGTGGTCGATGAAGTCGACCGACAACTCGATGGTGACGTCGGAGCCCGTCGGCACCGCAGCGAGTGCCGAGGTGAGGCGTGGCAGCGACAGGAAGCTGACGGAGCCCTCGATCACGATGCGCCAGTCGTTGCCGGCAATGTGCTCGGTGACGATCTTGGCCCGGATCACGCGCCACACGGTCAGGGCGACCGCCAGGCCGAGGCCGATCAGCACACCCTCGAGTAGGTTGAGGAAGACGACGCCGAGCACCGTGATCGCGTAGACCGCGATATCGCCTGTGCGCCGGGCGGTTTCGATGTGCACCTTTTTGATCAGCTGGCAGCCGATGACGATCAGCAGGCCCGCCAGCGCCGACGTCGGGATGAGCTGTGCCAGGCCGGCGAACGGCACCGCGAACGCGAGGATCCAGATGCCGTGCAGGATCGCCGAGGCCCGGGTTTTGGCGCCGGCTGTCACGTTGGTGGCACTGCGGACGATGACACCGGTGATAGGCAGGCCGCCGATGGCGCCGGAGACGGTGTTGGCCGCGCCCTGGCCGATGAGCTCCCGATCGAAGTTGGTGCGGGGACCGTTGTGCATGCGATCGACCGAGACCGCCGACAGCAGGCTCTCGACGCTGGCGATCAGCGCCACGGTCAGGACACCGGCGATGACGCCGTCCCAGTCGCCGGTGGGCAGGGTGGGCAGGGTCAGCGAGTCCAGCAGCGAGCCGTTCAGCTGAATCCGTTTGACGTCGAACGGCAACAGGACGGACAGGGCCGTCACGCCGACGATGGCGACCAGCGGGCCGGGGACCCGGTTGACCGGCGCCGGCACCCAGCGCCACGCCACCAGCGTGACGATGACCAGCATGCCCAGCAGGAACCCGGGGCCGTGGATGCTCATCAGCTCGGCCGGCAGCTGTTCGATGTTCTCCCATGCGCTGCTGTTGGATTTGCCGCCCAGCAGCACGTGCAGCTGCTGCAGTGCGATGGTGATGCCGATGCCCGCCAGCATGGCGTGCACGACGACGGGGGAGATCGCCAGTGCGGCGCGGGCCACCCGGCTCAAGCCGAACAAGATCTGCAGAATGCCGGCGCCGACGGTGATGGCGCATGTCACGCCCCAGCCGAATTCGGCGATCAGCCCGGCCACGACGACGGTCAGACCCGCCGCCGGGCCGCTCACCTGCAGCGGCGAGCCGCCGAGCGCGCCGGCGACAATGCCGCCGACAACGGCGGCGATGACGCCGGCCAGGATCGGCGCGTTGGAGGCGACGGCGATGCCGAGCGACAGTGGCAACGCCACCAGGAATACGACAAGTGACGCAGGCAGGTCATAGCGCAGTATGGCGCGCAAACCCTTTGCCGGCGGGGCGGTTTCTAGCATGCCTAGGTTTCCGTTCTCCGATGGTTGTCCGGTGGACACATGTGCAGATACGCGGCGCGGGTTCCAGCCCGCGCGCCCCGCCGACGCCATTGTCGATTGAACATGTTGCAGCGCAACATGTTTCATACTCTCTCGGCGGTAGCCGATGACAGGCTGCGTCAATTGCTAAGTGCGAGAGTATTTATCGCCCGACGGGGCCGCAAGGCGAGGGCGGGTACGCATAGAGAACGCAAATTTTCGTGCCGCGCCGAAGCGTTGATGGGTTTCCGATGCTCGGTTAGGGGTCGGTGCGGGCCGTGTCGGTACGCTGGGGATCGGCGGTCCGGCCGGTCAAAATTGCTGTATGGCAACGACTCTCATGCATCACTTCGGACCGATTGAGTGACGTGGGTCATATGCGGAGACTAATATTTGAACTCGGTATGAACACAGTGACAAGTTTCTGTGTTCTCAACACAATGGAAGAATGACAACGATGTCGGTACCACCACGAGAGCGCCATCCCCGAGCCGCAGTGCTCGGCCAGCTGCCGCGCATGGAACGTGCCGACGGATCCCCCATCCGGGTGTTGCTCGTCGACGACGAGCCGGCGCTGACCAACCTGGTCAAGATGGCGCTGCACTACGAGGGCTGGGTTGTCGAGGTCGCCCACAACGGCCGTGACGCGGTCACCAAGTTCGGTGAGATGGAACCGGACCTCGTGGTGCTGGACATCATGCTGCCCGACACCGACGGCCTGCAGTTGCTGCAGCGGGTGCGGGCGGCCGAGGGCTACACACCGACGCTTTTTCTGACCGCGCGGGATTCGGTGATGGACCGGGTCACCGGGTTGACCGCCGGTGCCGACGATTACATGACCAAGCCGTTCAGCCTCGAAGAGCTCGTGGCGCGGCTGCGTGGGCTGCTGCGCCGCTCCAGCCACCTGGCGCCCGAATCCGACGAGGTGCTCAAGGTCGGTGACATGGTGCTCAACGGTGCCAGCCGGGAAGTGACGCGCGGCGGTGAGCCCATCGCGTTGACCGTCACCGAGTTCGAATTGCTCCGGTACCTCATGCGCAACCCGCGACGCGCCATCGCCCGCGCCGAGATCCTCGACCGGGTGTGGAACTACGGGTTCGGCGGCAAGTCCAGCATCGTCGACCTGTACATCTCGTATCTGCGCAAGAAGATCGACACCGACCGCGAACCGATGATCCACACAGTGCGCGGCGTGGGCTACATGCTGCGCCCTGCCGACGCGGAGGACTAACCTGCCCGAGGTGACGCGCGTGACCCGGGTGCCGACTCGAGTGCTTGCCCGAAATCCGGCCAAAGTGCCAGTCAAGGTGCCGTGGTGGCGTCCGCGGACCCTGCGCCGTCGTCTCGTACTCGGTGTCACCTCCCTGGTCACCGTGGTGCTGCTGACGGTCGGGGTGTTGTCGGTATACAGCCTGCACAGCTACGTGTCGGCGATGAGCGACGGGGAACTGGACCGTTCGCTCGATGCTCTCGGCCATTCGTATGACCGGCTCGAGATCAAGCGCGGCGACCCGGCACATCCGATCGATGCCGGAGAGGACGGCCTGACCGCTTTCGGCGGCCAGGCTCCCGGCAATCTCATCGCCGTCGTGCACAAGGGCGTCGTCGTGCAGTCGGCGGTGTTCCCCGACGGCGAGCCGAAACCGGTCCCGGCAGACGTGGTCAAGGCGGTCAGCGGGCAACAGTGGACCAACCTCGGGCCCCGGTCGGTCAAACTGCCGCGGCTCGGTTGGTACCGAATGGCCGGCGAGGACGTCGGAGACGGTGACGTGCTGGTCTCCGGGGTGTCCATGGAAGAGGCCAACAATGTGGTGGCGCGTAAGACGGTCGCCGTCGCCGTCATGACGCTGCTGGCCATCGCGCTGACGGCCGTCGGCACCATCGCGGTCGTGAACTATGCGCTGCGGCCGCTGAGCCGGGTGGCCTCGACCGCGGCCAAGGTGGCGAGGCGCCAATTCGACAGCGAGGACCACCGCATCACCGAACGCGTCCGACCGGAGGACACCGACCCGCGCACCGAGGTCGGCATTGTGGGGGACACCCTCAACAAGCTGCTGGACAACGTCGACAGTGCGCTGGCCGAACTCGCCGCGTCGCACCGTCGCACCCGGCAGTTCCTCACCGACGCCAGTCATGAGTTGCGGACCCCGCTGGCCGCCATCCGTGGCTACGCCGAGCTCACCCGCCAGGACAGCGCCGCGCTGCCGGAGACCACCGAATACGCGTTGGCCCGCATCGAGTCCGAGGCGCACCGGATGTCCGGTCTGGTGGAGGACCTGCTGCTGATCTCCCGGCTGGAAGAGCGCCAGGACCTGGAGACGGACGACGTCGACCTGGGCGACCTGGTGATCAACGCCGTCAACGATGCCGCGGTGTCGTCGCCGGTGCACCGGTGGCGCACCCGCATCCCTGACGTGCCGGTGTGGGTACGTGGTGACCCGTCGCGGCTGCATCAGGTGGTCGGCAACCTGCTGGCCAATGCCAGGGTGCACACCCCGGCGGGAGTGACGGTCACGACCAGTTTGATGCCAGGTCCCGGATATGTGGAATTGACAGTCGCCGACGACGGCCCGGGAATTGACGAAGAATTGTTGCCGATTTTGTTCGACAGATTCGTGCGCGCCGACAAGTCGCGTTCTCGCGCGCTCGGCAGCACGGGTCTGGGCCTGGCCATCGTCTCGACGATCGTCAAGGCGCACGACGGTCGGGTCAAAGTCGAATCAAACACTGCGGGAACGGTTTTCCGGGTGCGGCTGCCGATGATCCGGGACATCGGCGAGTTTGTGATCGTGAGCGAATCGCACGATCCGCGTACGTCCGAGTCGAATATTTGAGTTTCGCCTGAATTCGTCTTGAAGCGCGCGGGAACCCGTATGTGTTCGGCCTGAGAATTCCCTTTTCGGTGATTTCCGTGGTTACGCTGAACTCATTGATTCAGTGCTATCGGCGCTGAATGCGGGAGAGGGAAAACAATGAAGAATCCCACCAAGATCCCCGTCGGAACCGGAATCGTCCTGGCATTGATGGTTGCGCTGGCCGCCCCGGCCGCGGCGCGTCCGGTGACGCCGCCCGCCCCCGGCGAGTCGGCGACCCAGACCATCCATCGTTTGCAGAACGAGGGTTTCCGGGTGATCGAATCCCGGGTCGGCAGCGGATCCATCGACAAATGCACCGTCACCGCCGTCCGGCATGGTCGCGAACTTTCGAGTCAGGGAGGCAGACTGCGTGGCCAGACCACCACGGTTTACGTCGACCTGGGCTGCAAGTGATTTGCCACTGACGCTGCGGGGCGTGGGGCCGAGGTTTTACTCTGAGCGGGTGTTGAGCAGATTCCTGATCGGTGTGGTCGCGGCCGCTTGGGCGATCTCGTTGGTGCCGGGCGTTGCCGCGGCCGATCCGCCGCCCGAGCCGGTGCCCCCGCCCCCGGGGCCCGCCGCGCCGAACCTGAACGGATTCAAGCCCGTCAGCCCGTCGACGTACGCCGGCAAGGACGGCACGTTCTATATGTTCCAGGCTCCCGGTGGTCTGACCTGCATCATGCGCCGCAACGAAGGCGAGTACGGCTGCAGCGGACCGCTGCCGGGGGCACCCGACGGCGCCAACGTGGTCGTCGGCCAACAGGTCGGTGCGCCGGCGTTCAACACCTTGACCGGACCGAAGTACGTCGGGGAGATGCCCGGTCCCGTGCAGACGCTGCCGGCCGGTTCGCGGATCACTTACCGCAACATCACCTGCGGCACCGACGGCACCATGACGGCGTGTGTCAACAGCTTCGACCAGTCCGGCTTCGTGGTCAGCCCGTCGGGCAGCTTCATCGTCAACGAGTCGAATCCGTTGCTGGACAGGCCGAAAGACCGCAACCCCTACGCCAATTGATCGCCGTCTCGTCCCGCGCGCGCTGAGGTCAGAACCCCGAGCCGTGCACCTCGTGACCGGGCTTCTCGAACATCAGGCCGTGATAGGCGTCCTCCACCGTGCAACCGTGGTTGACGACGCGGTCCACCTCGCGGGCGATCGGCATGCTGAGCCCGTGCTTCTCGGCGAACTCCATGATCACGCTCGCGGCCTTGACGCCCTCGGCGACCTGGTTCATGGACTCGATGATCTCGGCGACGGTCTTGCCCTGCCCCAGCTGTTCGCCGACGTGCCGATTGCGGCTGCGCTGGCTGGTGCAGGTGACGATCAGGTCACCCATGCCGGCCAGGCCCGCGAAGGTGTCGCGGTCGCCGCCCATCGCCACGCCTAGTCGTGACATCTCGGCCACTGCCCGGGCCATCACCAGGGCGCGGGTGTTCTCGCCGATGCCGAGCGAATACCCCATGCCGACGGCGATCGCGTAGACGTTCTTGAGTGCACCGGCCATCTCTACACCCACCACGTCGTCGGTGGTGTAGGTGCGAAAACGCCTGGTGCGGAACAACGTCGCGAGATTGGCGGCGAGGTGCTGGTCCGGCATGGCCAGCACCGCTGCGGCGGCGTAGCCCTCGGCGACTTCGCGGGCGATGTTGGGTCCGGCGAGAATCCCGGCTGGGTGCCCGGGCAGCACCTCGTCGACGATCTCGCTCATCCGCATATTGGAGCCCTGCTCCAGGCCCTTGACCAGGGATACCACCGGAACCCACGGCCGCAGTTCCTTCGCCAGCTCGCCCAGCACGTTGCGGAAGCCGTGCGACGGCACTCCCATCACGATGACGTCGGCGCAGCCCGCCGCTTCGGAGAAATCGGTGGTTGCCCGCAGCGATGGGGGCAGCGCCACCCCGTCGCCCAGATATCGGCTGTTGCAGTGTTTTTCGTTGATGTCGGCGGCGGTCTCCTCGGACCGCACCCACTGCAACGTCGGGCCGCGGCGAGCACAGATGGCGGCCACCGTGGTGCCCCAGGATCCGCCACCAAGGACGACGACGGTCGGTTCGCGCTGCGCTGGTGCCATGGCGACCAGGTTATGTCGGAGTGTCCGGCCGGTGGTGCGAATTGGATGTTGTGTCGGTTGGTACCCGCACGCTGTGCGACGATCGGAGGAGCGAGCGCCGAGGGGGTGCGGCAGTAGTGACGGTGACGGTGTCGCGCGTGCGCGCGGCAAAGCCGGGGGCGATGCTCGATGCTGCCGATGACGTGCGGACCACGTCGGCCGCATTGGAGATCGTCATCGGCGTCGAGCGCCGCCAACTGGCCGACTTGAAAGCGAACTGGCAGGGGCAGGCGAGCGATGCCGCGATCGCCAAGGCGCAGAAGCTGATCGATGAGCAGGAGGCCTACCGCGCCAGGCTGGACAAGCTGACCAAGGTGCTGACCGACGGCGGAAATCAGTTGACCTCGCTGCGCAGCACCCTTCTGGAATTCGTCGACACCGCGATCAAACTCGGGTTTTCGGTCAGCGACGATGGCGTAGTCACACCGCAGCAGTGGCTGATCGGGGACACCGGGCCCCTCAAGAAAATGGCGGAGTTCTTCACGACGTCCATTCAGGAGCAGTTGAAGGCCTTCGACACCACCGACACACTCGCTGCCACGGCCATCGACCAGGCCGTACAAGGCCAGAAACCCTCGGCGCCGGTGAATATCGGCGGGCAGGAGATCCAGATTCCGCCCCCGGGAACCAACCCCGAGGACGTCGACAAGTGGTGGACCGCACTGACACCGGAGCAGCGACAGCAGCTGATCGCCCGGCATCCGCCGGAATTGGGCAACCTCAACGGCGTCCCGGCGAGTGCCCGGGACGCGGTCAATCAGCAGGTGATGAACGACGACCTGAACCGGGTCCGTGACGTCGCCAACCGCAATCACGTCTCCGAGGACGACGTCCTCAAGGACCCCGGCCGGTTCGGGCTGACGCAAACCGACGCCACGCGGTTCTACAACGCCCGGCGGACCAGTGAAGGTCTCGCGCACCAAAGCGGGTCCGGCACCGACTCGAGCAGGGAACGTCCGGTCATGCTGTGGGCTTATCAACCGGAGGCGGACGGCGGGCAGGGGCGGGCGGCCATCTGCCTCGGAAACCCCGACACGGCGAACAACACGACGGTGATCGTGCCCGGCACCGGCAGCAGTGTCCATGACGGCTGGCTGGCCGACGGCCATGACGATGCGATTCACGTATACGACCAGGCGAGGCTGGCCGACCCGAACCGCTCCACCGCGGTGATGATGTGGACGGGCTATGACGCGCCCGACAGCTTCACCGATCCACGGATCGCGAACCCGACCCTGGCCCGGCAGGGTGGCGACCTACTGGCGGCCGACGTCAACGGGCTGGCCGCGACGCATCTGGGTACGTCGCACGTGACGGTGATGGGTCACTCCTACGGGTCCACCACGGTTGCCGATGCGTGTGCGGGTAGCGGCATGAAAGTCAACGATGTCGTGTTGATTGGCTGTCCTGGAACAGATTTGGCGCATAGTGCAGCGGACTTCCACGTCGACGGTGGCCAGGTGTATGTCGGCGCGGCGTCGACCGATCCCGTCGCCCGACTGGGTATGGGCGGACCGGGGGCGGCGCAATGGCTGAACGCCGAGCTCGGTAATCCGCTGGGGCCGGTCGCCGGTCTGGGGACCGATCCATCGGCAGAAGGATTCGGCGCCACCCGGTTCCGGGCCGAGGTGGCCGGCGAAACCGGCTGGAGCTTTCACGATCACTCGAGGTACTACGACATGGGCAGTGAGTCGTTGCGGTCCATGACCGATATCGCCAGCGGGCACAGCGAACGCCTTGCGAGCGACGGACTACTGGCCGAAGACCGGCATCGGCCGACCTTCTCGACGCCCGACCACGTCGACCTGCCGTTCGGTATCGACGTCCCGGTGCCTCATGTCGACATACCCATTCCCGGGACCCCGGCATATTCGGATCCCGAATCCAATCGCCCAGGTGAGACGGTGAAGAACGACCATGATTACAAGTAGTCGATATCGCGTCGGTACAGCGGCTGTCGCGTGTGCCCTGATGTTAGGAGGATGTGGCTTGCTTCCCCGAAGTGATCGTCCAGCGCACCCGATGACCGATGAAGAGTCCATGGCCCAAGTCATCAACGCCGGCCGGCAGTTGCGGAAAGTGGCCGGGCTGCAAGACGTCACCGGTGGTGGCTATCTCGAGTCCTGCAATGACGATGGCGCGCCACCGAACCGCGGGTATATCGAGATGAGTGCGCAACTACCTCCGGGCGTCAGCGGCCACGACTATGCCGAGCAGGTCAAGACCGCCATGTTGGCCGCAGGCTGGTCGGACAAGCTACCCACACAGCACATGTACGGCGGCACCATCAACAGGGACGGCGTCGCGATCAACATCGAGTATTACCAAGGCGAAAGTCGGCTCGCGTTCAAGCTCTACGGCGAATGCCGCAACACGACCAATCATCACGGCGACAGCAAGAACGTCGGCACGCACCTGGACAAGGAGTTGAACAGCGACTCGTGAGCGCTACCGGTAGTTGACGAACTGCAGCGCCACGTCCAGGTCGGCGCCCTTGAGCAGTGCCTGGACGGCCTGCAGGTCGTCGCGCTTCTTGCTGGACACCCGGATCTCGTCGCCCTGAATCTGCGCCTTGACGCCTTTGGGGCCCTCGTCGCGGATGAGCTTGGTGATCTTCTTGGCCTGCTCGCTGCTGATGCCCTGCTGCAGGGTGCCCGAGACGCGGTAGGTCTTGCCGCTGGGCTGTGGGTCGCCGGCGTCGAAGGCCTTCATCGAGATGTCGCGGCGAACCAGCTTCTCCTTGAACACGTCGACCGCGGCCTTGACGCGCTCCTCGGTCGAGCTGACCAACTCGATGACCTCATCGCCCTTCCAGGCGATGGTGGTGTCGGTGCCACGGAAGTCGAAGCGGGTGGACAGCTCTTTGGCGGCCTGGTTCAGGGCGTTGTCGACCTCCTGTCGATCGACCTTGCTGACGATGTCGAACGATGAATCCGCCATTGGATTGCCTCTCCGTATATCCGCCCCTGCTCAGGAGCCCGTTTTCGTGTTCGGTACATCTTCGTTGTACTCTGCTACTCGCGCCAAACCGGGGTTCCCGGTGGTGCGAATCCCGGCAGATTGCCCGAGCGGCCAATGGGAGCGGACTGTAAATCCGTCGGCGAAAGCCTACGCAGGTTCGAATCCTGCATCTGCCACACTGATCAGGCCCCCTTTCGAGGGGGCCTGACGTGTTTTGCGCAGACGTAGTCGTCACGGATTGTCACGACTGGCGTCGAACTTCTCGCGCAAGCGCGCGTGAAAGGCTCGAAATGACAGCCGTGTCATTAATGTTGAGATACTGAACACGCTGGCTGAGCCGGCCGCATGGGCCGGATAGGTGGGGATCATCAATCAGATCTACCTCGATGATGACGCGGACGACTCCGCGTAGCGGTTATCAGGACCGGCCCGCGACGCAAGGCGCGTTCCGCGGTTCGAGAAGCGCCCCCGGCGGGCTATGGCTCGTCCACGTCGTCCAGCAACCGCCCCGGATCGACGCCGAGGAAGTCGGCGATCTTCTTGAGCGTCTGGAAGCGTCAGTTTCCCGCTCACCACGTTCGACGGATGGCAAGGACTTGTATCGATTTCCTCGCCCGCTCTGAGGTGGCTTCGTCGGTCATGGTGGCGATGGTTGAGGGGAGTAAATACAGAGATTCATCGGTTCGAGGTCGTTGACTCGTAATTTCCGCTATGCCGGGGGCCTACCCCCTTCCAAAGCGACTACTACCTGGCAACTCGCAGTAGACACCCATGTGTGCCCCGGGGCGATGTCGAACACCGCGCCTGCACGCGCCCGGGTATCTCCGCTCTGCCACTAGTGCGTGGCCTCTGTGTCGACCGCGTTGCGCGCACCCGACACGGTGGTAGAAGGAACCGCTTCAGAGTCGTTCTTGCCTACGATGTGGTCATCGAAATTCCCGAACCGCTCGGTGATGCATTTGTCGGGGCTATCACCGGCCCTACACCAAGGCCGCGCTCTCGTGCCGCTGTGAACGCGCGGGATCAAACGCGATTCAAACGGTTCCGGTTCGACGAATCGAGGCTGAATCTTCACCGCCACCGCGACCAGGACGCCAAGCGCCTCATCGTCTTCGTCCATGGCCTCAATGGCGGCGGCTACCATACCTGGGGCAACTTTCCTCGCTTAGTTTTCGACGACCCAGCCCGGGATCCCATGGACGTTGCGCTCTTTGACTACTGCAGCGGACTGCGCCGACGAATCGGCAAACGACCACCAGTACCCGTGGTTGCCAAAATACTGACCGAACGCCTTCAGGACTTGTCGATCGACTACGACGAGATCTTCATCATTGCCCACAGCATGGGCGGTCTGATCGCTGCCGACGCGCTGCGAAACTACGTCACGCAGCGTGACGAAGAACCCGGTCTCCTTCGTGTACTGGCCGGCATGATTGATATCTCAACTCCGTGGAATGGCTCGAAATTTGCGACAGCACGTATCCGACTATTGATAAATGAGTGGGAACTACTTCAAGAAGACAGCACATATCAACAGGACATACGGAGTTACCTCCGAACGAAGGTTGACTCGACCGGCACCGTCGAAATCGCGAAAGACGCTCATAAGATCCCGATTTGGGCGTTTGTGGGTAGCCGCGATCGAATAGTCGATCGCACAAGTGCAACCCTGGGCATCGACGAACGCCAGATCCGGACCGTCGATAACGGCCATCGCAAGATTGCCAAGCCGCGCCGGCTCAGCAGCCAGGTGGTCGCCCAGGCGCGGAACATAACGGACGGAATCACTTTGCTTCGTGTTCGCATCCGCGACGTGGAAAAGGTCGCACGCAACGCGACGCGGCCCCGCGCGCCTGCGGACCTCGTGCTCGTCGAAATACTCCTGGAAGCGGATGCCAATCACGACTGGCAAGCAATCTACGAGTCGGTGGTGCAATCCTCGGGTTCCCCGCGGGTGCGGGTACGAGATTGGCTGACCGCAGGCGTCGAGTACCCGGCGAATCTGCTTATCTCAGCACATCGTTCCGCCGACCTCGTCGCCTGCCGTGAGATGACCAGGCTGAAACTGAGGGAACTACGGCGTCGCTACGACGCGGGAGGCGCACACGCCAGAGCGATCGCCGTGGGGCCTCTAACGCAACGCGAAGCATCCAGGGCGGCGCTAAGCGCAATGACCGGCATGGTCCACCAGGACAATCAGCAGTTCATGCTCAGGTTCAGCTTCGCCGAGGACGAACAGTTCCGACTTCGACTCAGCGAGGCTGTCGCCGAGATCGTTAACAGGCAACAACTCGTAGTGTCGCAACGAGATGCGTATCCGGTTGCTGGGCAACCAGTGTCAGCGGCGCTTGAAAACTGACCCCCGCGCGGCAACCGAATTTTGACCCCCTGGTCCGGTGACCTGGCTTTACCCGAGCCAGGAGGATCAGAAGGGAATGTTGTCAGTGGAAGATTGGGCAGAGATTCGGCGGTTGCACCGGGCAGAGAAGATGCCGATCAAGGTGATCGCCCGAATGTTGGGGATATCGAAGAACACCGTCAAGTCCGCGTTGGCGCAGGACGTGCCACCGAAATATGAACGACCACAACGTGGTTCGATTGTTGACGAGGTTGAGCCGCGGATTCGTGAGTTGCTGGCGGCGTATCCGACGATGCCGGCGACGGTGATCGCCGAGCGGATTGGGTGGAGCCGGTCGATCCGGACGTTATCGGCGCGGGTGGCCGAGTTGCGGCCGGTGTATCTGCCGCCGGACCCGGCCTCCCGCACGGCCTATGCCGCTGGGGAGATCGCCCAGTGCGACCTGTGGTTTCCGCCGGTGACGGTACCGGTCGGGTTCGGTCAGGTCCGCAAACCGGCGTTGTTGCCGGTGCTGACGATGATCTGCGCCTACTCGCGCTGGCTGTCAGCGATCCTGATTCCCAGTCGCCGCAGCGAGGATCTGTTCGCCGGGTGGTGGCAGCTGATCGCGGGCCTGGGCGCGGTGCCGCGGGCACTGGTCTGGGACGGTGAAGGAGCGATCGGGCGCTGGCGGGCCGGACGCGTCGAATTGACCACCGAGTGCCAGGCATTCCGCGGGGTGCTGGCCGCCAAGGTGATCGTCTGCCGGCCCGCTGACCCGGAAGCCAAAGGGCTCATCGAGCGGTCTCACGACTACCTGGAGCGCTCGTTTCTGCCCGGGCGCACGTTCGCGTCACCGGCGGATTTCAACACCCAACTGGCCGACTGGTTGGCCCTGGTAAACACCCGGCCGCGCCGCGCGCTGGGCTGCACCCCGACCGATCGGATCGCCGCCGATCGGTCCGCGATGCTGGCGCTGCCACCAGTCTCCCCTGCGACGGGGTGGTGCGCCTCGCTGCGCTTGCCGCGCGATCACTATGTGCGGCTGGACGGCAACGACTACTCGGTGCATCCCAGTGCGGTCGGACGACGGGTGCTGGTGCGCGCGGATCTGGATCGGGTCCACGCATTCTGCGACGGGGACCTGGTCGCCGATCATGACCGGATCTGGGCAACGCATCAGACCCTGTCGGACCCGACCCACGTTGAGGCGGCGAAAGTACTACGGCGCAGGCGAATAACAGCCAAGCACACCACGGTCGAACCGGAGGTCGTGACCCGATCACTGACCGACTACGACACCGCGTTCGGTGTGGACCTCGATGGCGGAGTGGCCTGATGGCGACCGCGAAAACCATCCCGACTGGCCGGGATGTCTCCGCTGAAATCGCCTATCTCACAAGGGCATTGAAAGCACCCACGCTGCGCGAGGCCACCGGGCGGCTCGCCGAACGAGCCCGCGCAGAGAACTGGAGCCACGAGGAATACCTGGCCGCCTGCCTGCAACGTGAAGTGTCCGCCCGCGAAGCCCACGGCGGGGAAGGACGTATCCGAGCAGCCCGGTTCCCATCACGAAAATCATTGGAGGAATTCGACTTCGACCACGCGCGCGGACTCAAACGCGACACCATCGCGCACCTGGGCACCCTGGATTTCGTCACCGCCCGCGACAACGTCGTATTCCTCGGACCACCCGGCACCGGCAAAACCCATCTGGCGACCGGACTGGCGATCCGCGCCTGCCAAGCCGGTCACCGGGTCCTGTTCGCCACCGCCGCCGAATGGGTCGCCCGACTGGCCGAAGCCCACCAGGGCGGGCGCATCCAGCACGAACTGACCCGGCTGGGCCGCTACCCACTGCTCGTCGTCGACGAAGTCGGCTACATCCCGTTCGAACCCGAAGCCGCCAACCTGTTCTTCCAACTGGTGTCCAGCCGCTACGAACGCGCCAGCCTGATCGTCACCTCCAACAAGGCCTTTGGCCGCTGGGGCGAAGTCTTCGGCGACGACGTCGTCGCCGCGGCCATGATCGACCGCCTCGTGCACCACGCCGAAGTCATCACCCTCAAAGGAGACAGCTACCGACTCAAAAACCGCGACCTCGGCCGCACACCTACCGCGGCCACCACCACCGAGGAATAATCACCAACCACCACCCAGGGGGTCAACTTTCACCTGCCACCAGGGGGTCAAATTTCAGATGCCGTCGACAAACCAGTTCAGATCGACGTCGACCCAGGAGAGCTGACATGAACCTCGAGTGGCTCGTTGCAATATTCGAACCAAACCTCCTCAACGAAGTTGGCTATTCCAGCGAGCAGTCTGCACTCCCGACGGCTGAATTGGCCAAGGCCATGCAACGCCGTATCCTGCGTTCACCATTCGACGAGGAGATTTCAGACCCCTCGGTGCGCGCCGTCTACGAAACTTTGCTCGGTCATGAGCACGCTCTGGACCGCCTCATCGAAAGCCTGGCCACAGAACAGGTCCGTCAGGACTTGGCGAAGATGACTGCGCTTACCTTGGTGGCCTGTGCGCTTCTCGCCGAGCGAGACGACGTATCTACCTGCCACCGCATCATCATCGACGCCCTAGCATTGTTGACTACGACGTCCCCGTCCGCAGATTTGTGCAGGGCGCTGATCCTGCAACAGCGTGCCCTGCGCAACTACGACATCGGTGAGCCACCTGAGTTTGACCTCAATGAAGTGCGTCGCCTTCTTGAGAACATCAAGTTTCACCCCTCTCCCGAGCTCGCCATCGGGCAGAACACCGATACCTTCCGTGTTGCGGCGCTTGACAATATCGTCGAGGCACTCAATTCGTCGGCAGCCGGTTTCGATCTGTTCGAGCGCGCCCCTGACATGGGATACGTGGGCGCCGACCTTGAAGACGACCAACTAGGTCAGTATCGACGCTGGTTGGGCAGCGTCTACGAGACCACGTTGAGCCGAACCTCCCGGACCGATTACGGGGCAGACCTGTATTTCGAGAATTTACGCCTGGAAGTTCTCGGACACCGCGACGTCTACCGATCCCGCAAGGAACTGGCCACCATGCGCATCGTCGGGTTCAGGCCGGCCTTGCCCGCTGCGGTCGCCGCCGACGGTCTGCGGTTGTTTCGACTAGCCGGCGCGGACTCCGAACTCCGACGGCTCGTTGACGAGCTGACCTTCGCCGGCCCTGCGGGTCCTTTATTGACCGAAGGGCTGCGAATCGGGACTCAACGCACCTCCGAGCGGTCACTCCGGACCGGTGAAATGATTGTCCTCGCCGCAGCCGCCGAGGTGATGCCGCCAACGCAAGCCTTCCAGACGCTGACGCGTGTGTTGTCCGTGATTCGTCGTGGAGGCCCGACGACCGCGCCACTGCACTGGCAGGCCGAGTTCTCTAAGGATGAGGAGGCATGGGCGGCCGCCGCCGCCCTGGCTGGCGCGGCTGGAACTGCAAAGATGCTCGCGCAAGAGCTGCTGGTCTACGCAACACCAGTCCGCCTCGCCGACATCAGTTACGACACCGTCATTGCAGGGGTCGTCCGCGCCCTTGACTGGGAAGACATTACTGACGATCTGCGATCACGCTGGCACAGCCTGTGGTCGAGGCAAGTTCGCGAGCACCCGCAGAGCCCCACTGCAGCAGTTCTGCAGAAAGCGCTCAAACTGGCGCCGGAAGGGCTCTTGAAAGATGATCAGGCCCCTCTAAACGAGCTCGCCGAAAGCATTAACCACTATCTGCGGACCAGCCAGCCAATTCCCGACCCCGTCTACTCGGTGGCCAAGCGGGCCGTACTTGCGGGGCTTGCGGCGGCGGCGAAGGAGGCTTCGGGAGGCACGTTCGTGCGAAGGGTCATAAGTTCCGCGGAGGTTGCCGCCGTACTTCTCACCCAGTTCGCAGATGACGATATCTGGGCCGGGTTGCTCGAATTTCTCACCAACCCACTCGTGGCACGCAGCGAGAAGTCACGCGCGTTCGACATCCTTACGCGGGAGCGACCAAACTTGAATTCTCAGCTGAAAGCGCGCTACGCCAACGGTCTAACTACACTCGTCACCCAGCCAGACCCTTGGGCGTTCGACGATAGCGACGGTCGGCCGGTGTTTGTTGCGGCACTGAGCTTCACCTTTGCGTACGGCATGCTGTCCGATGAGATAGTCGCTGATCATCTCGGTGCGCTTGCGTCCAGTCTGGACGTGCAGACGCGTCGCGATGCTGGACGGTCACTGTCGCTGCTCTCCATTAAGTCAGTAGGTGACTGGATGCTCCCAAAGGTGTACGCGCTCAGTGGTGATTCGGATCCGACCGTGCGGGTAGCTGTCGCCCACGCGTTGGGTGAGATCTGTCGGCGCCCAGATGTCGTTGGCAGCATGGCAATTGAACGCTTGACTGAGTTACTGCGAAGTGGAGGTGTATTCGTGCCGCTGCAAACGCTCAACCAACTGACGACTGCAGCACTGACCGTGCCGCAGATCGATCGCGTAGTCAGGGCGCTCCGCAACGACAGCCAATCTTGGCGTGTGCGCAGACGCGCTGCGCAGTTGCTTGATAACCGCTAACCAGCAGACCCGTGGCGTCAACGTGGCACGACCATCCGGCAGTCACCGCGCACGAATACGCCCCTCAGGCCGTCGCCGAGGCGTTGCCCGTTCGCGTTCGTGACGTCCTCAACCTGCGTGCGGCAGCCACTGAACAGCGACACCAGAGCTACCAAGCTTGGAAGACCAAGAGACAAGGGAGTGACCGTAGCAGGGGCGTAGCCGATCAGCGCCACTCAGACAGAAGTCAACACCGCAGCGTGGACGATGGACTCGAGCTCTAGCGTCACAACAGGTAGAGCCAAGAAGCAGCGTCGCTCGCCGCTCCCGTAGTGGTCAGGGCGGAAGCAAACGTTCAAACGGCAACTGGCTGAGAATTATGTGCATGTTATCGGCGTCGTACTCATTACGAGTTCTGACCCACTCCCAAAATTCTTCACTTTCGGACATCATGCGGACCTTGCAGCTCCAACTTCCGAGGTTTGCGTCTTCGGGGTATGTCGGTCCGGCCGGGCCAAAGATGGCAATACCGTTGGATTCGGTTGTCGTCTTCAAGTCGTGAATGAGGCCGCCGTAACCGGCAGTCCGTGCGTCGGTCGACAGCTTCTGTGTCACCGACCGGTTCATCGTGGTGAACGTCGTTGTGGGCACGCCGCCCAACTCTTTGCCACATTCGGGATCCGTGAGATCTAGGAGTTTCACCAGTTCTTGCGAATTTCGCAGCTCCCACAGCAAACGAGTCGTCAACGCTTGGATATCTAGTACGAGAATTCGCGCGTACACTTCCGATATCGCACCTTCAACGGTTTCCGCAAGGTACATCGTTCCGTCAGCCTTGCCAGGCACTATATCGAACCGCCCTCCGGTTCCCTTTCGCCCGGGACGTTGGGCGAAGAAAAACGGCCCGTGGACTCTGCTCGTAATTCGGTACATGGGATCGGTGTGATCCGTCGTGGGAGCACCGGTACGGCGGCTGAGAAAGGACCCTTCTGATCCCGCTCGACTTCCATAGTACCCCCTGTTGAGTGCCGACTGCAGTGCCGTCAGACTCGGGAGGCGCGGAGTCCCATATCGGTATTTGTTCGGCGCCAACACGCCGATTTCGGCTAGTTTGTCCTTTAGGTCCTGAAATTTTGCTTTATTTTCGAGCCATTCGGCGTGCTGGTCACCTGATGCGGAATCAGTTAAACCGAGCCACATGGAGAGCCCGATCATCGTGTAAAAGTTAGGTTCTAAGGCATCGAGTAGTTCAGCGACTTTTGGATATAGTGTGCCTGTTGCCGGATTGATCTGAATAGCTGGAAACAGATCACGACCGTCCCACCATGGGAAACGGATTACCTCATCATTCGCGACCATTCGCTGCACGTCTGCAACTGCAACGCTCAAGAAGCTTGCGAAATCGTCAATAAGAAATAAGGGGCCGCAACGCCATCCCGATCGCGCTTCAGGGGTGAGTCCTGGTATTGCACTTGTCCAATTGTTCGCAGGCGCCAGGCCGCTGATCGGCGAAACGTCAGCGGCGTACTGGAGGTCCGTTATAAGGTCCAAACTGTCGGACACAATGCCGCTAATAATCTGACGGCGTCCAAAATCGCTGGTGATTATCGCTTCGTAGAGCGACTTTGGTATGTGCGCGCCGTGACGAATGATCTCGGCTAGCGGCCCCGAGCCGTATAGCTCGAGCGAGCCACCAGACCGGACGCTTCGATCGCTAACCGCCCTAACAAATTTCTCAAATGATTGGACACATATGTGCAGAACCGCCGTGTATGGGAAGTAATCGCTGTTGTCGACTGCGAAAACTGCGTGCGCTGCGCCTAACATGGCAAGGGTGCGGTCGCAGGTTCTTGTGGCCAGAACTACGAATTTCCAATCAAGCGTATCGACTGCAGGCTCGATCGATGACGCTACGATCTGAAATAGATTCCTAGTCGCTAGAATTGCATTGCTGGAGTGTTGAAGGAAATTTGGGCGATCGCTAAGGCTATGTGCACATGAACTTTGAAGATTGGTGAATTCCTTCAGCAGTCGCCTCGATAACAACTTCTCCTGTGGTGGCAGGCCGTCGTATAGGTTCGAAGATGCAACAATGGGAGCCATTGCGTTTTAGGATTCTATCCTTCTAGGCTAATGCCTCGGCTTGCGATACCGTCGCGACTGTCGTCGGATAGTAAGTAAGATCTCCTCTGTCCGATGTGAAAAACGCGTTTTCACCAAGATGATACAGGCGCACAGCAGCCTTATACTCTGAGATATAGGTGGTCGACGGGACGATGATGCCTATGTCGAGACAAATGTCCACTGCGAGAGATACGATGGCGAATCCGCTCAGGGGGCATTCGTTCTCAGGGATCAGTGATCCTAACCCGGAGATTGATACGCCGATACCTAGCTTACGTTTTTCGGGTGACTCGTATTCTTTGAAGAATTCCTGGGCCGACATCCGGCGGATCGCTGCTTCCTCGGGTAGCTCAAGCTCGTTGTGAGCTGTATTAAAAATCGCTGCTACTTCGTTCACAAAGTCATTCCCAGTACGAATGATCATCGCATCGTGGACTTCATGCGGGATCTTAACGGTTCTCTGCAGGGACTTCGCCGTCTTATCAAGAAGCTTTTCGATCAATCCATCTTGGTCGAAAAACACCCTCGGTAACGCCTTGTCGTCTGCCAACTCGCCGATTGGAAGGGAAATCGGCGGCGCGCTGGGGCTCTTCACGAAGTGTTCGACCGCTCCTAAGGCGAAGCGCGAGGTTGCTCGACCGTACGTGATCTTCAGTGCTTTGGTATCGACAATATTTCTAGCGAGTTCTTCAAACTGAACCACATCACCGTTAACGGTTGCTCGATGAAATTCCCGAGCGACAACACCAGACATTATAAGCTGGACAAACCTGTGTCGAGCGGCCGACGACCATTTGTCGAGAGGGACCTCGGTCTTCGCTCCGATTCGCTCCTCTAAGGTGCGCAGTGCGTCGCGGACTAGTCCAGGGTCGAACGGAGTCAACACGAGTACGGGCACGAAGCGGACTAAGGATCGTGTACCCGATGTCCTTCCATAAGCGCGCATCTTAGAGAGGGCGACAAATTTAGATATTCCCGGAATGATGGAGTCGAGAGCTTCATCGATCGCTCTGCTCACTGATTCTTTTGGAAAAAGACTGTACGAGAAAACTTCTGACTGTGCTATTACGGGTGATGTCACGTCGGCGCGCATCCAGCCATCGTTGGAAAGAATCCGATCTAGATTTGCCGACGACAATTCGATTTGCGAGCTCATGAAATAGTCGCCCATGGGGGGGACCAAGCCCTGATGTAGCGAAGCTGTTAACTCCATCGAGAAGTTCTCGACCGCGGCCGATTCTCGCTGTACTGCGTGTGAAATTTTGCAGTAGCGAACAAGCGATTGAGAAGCGCTATCTTTGTCAATGCAAATTGCATTTACTTGGACTTCTCCGTCTGCTACGAGCTGACGGAGCTCTTTCACCATGAGCGCGAGTGATGACCCAAGGAATACAGTGTCATCCAATATGAGCACACGTTTTCCATGCCATTCGTCAGATGACAAATATGTGAGGAATTCTCGACCGGTAATGACCCGACAAGGTATTTCGGGCAAACCAGCTTGAAGTAGTAAGTAGTAAAGGTTAGCAACCCGCGGGGTTGAGAAAACGCACACATCAACGTTTTCGCGTGATGTCTCTTCAACCGCACGGGCAAATAGATCGATTGTCGCTTCCCGCAACTGCGGGTCGCTAACGGGCGAAAGAACGCTGCGCAGGTAGAATCTGGGGACTCCGCTATGCCCTCGTGCCGTGCCCACTGCACCCTCCAATCGGTGCAACACGGGCAGGTGCCGAATTGCCCACTCCAAGATCGGATTCGAAAGTGGCTTCAAAGCTACCCCTCGCTGAAGGAGGCTCGGACACCAGGGCGTCTCTGTGGCCGAGCTTGGTGCTCACGATTGCAGCTTAGCAGCCAGCTCGGTTACGATGGTGGATTGGGCCGCGAACCGCTCGGCGTGGCTGAGGCCGCGAGATCCATCCAGGGGTCCCTCGCTGCGGTTTGTGACCTGTAGCGCTGCAAACCTAACAGCGGTCGGCCTGGGCAACCTGGCGAGCGACAAACTGCCGCCGGAACCCTGAGCAAAGACCTCCGGCCCGGATCAGAATGAAATTTGGCCAACTTGCGATGTTCCTAAATGCCTGACAGAAAACTCTTCGGTTTTCAAAGCAAACCGGTAAGACCGCAAGCATGAGGGGGAATTATCTCAGCGGCGCGGTTGCCACGGTGATGTTGGTATTCGGCGGTATCGCTTTTCCGGCACAGGCGACGCCTTTCGGGCCGGGACACGTGCCCCTCACGCTGATGAGCCAACAAAACGCTATGCGTGCTGCAGAGAACATCTCGACGTCGCGGGAATGTCTCGCACGGGACTGATTAGACAGCTGGTGTCCTACTCGCGCTTCGGGGCGCCATAGGCTCGAACGGCAAGCCCGAAGAAGTGTCACGAGGTTGCCAGAAACACGCGCGACATGGCGGGGTGTCGCATGACACTCTCTGGCGCCAACGCCGCCGTTCAGCGCCACTGACGGTATTGGGGGACACTGGCGGACATCGCGTCTTGCGGACTGTAAATCACTGTAAATCCGTCGGCGAAAGCCTACGCAGGTTCGAATCCTGCATCTGCCACACTGATCAGGCCCCCTTTCGAGGGGGCCTGACGTGTTTTTGCGCCGAGCGCGAGGAGATCACGAAAAAGCCGACGGCGCGCCCTCGATCTGCTGGGCGCGTGGGATTGTCGGTGCTACCCGGGCGAGCGGTCGGGGTAGGGCAGCCGCGCGAGTCGGCCGGATGTTGTGGTGTTGCACACGTGGGTGGTCGCGGTGATTGGCTGGTGCCGCGATCTCAGGCGGTGGCGCTGGTCGTGGTGCTGTCGGTGCCTGTCGGTTTGGTGCCGGCGGCGATGGTCTGGTTCAGGGTTGCCACCGCGACGCTCGGGTCGCCGTCGGGGTTGGCTTTGCCGTCGGTCAGGTAGCCCTGCACGGCGACGGTGGATCCGGGCTTGAGTGCCCAGTCTGCGGCGGTGGGTATCAGTTTGTTGGTGGTGATGACGACCGAATGTGTTGCGCCATCGCCGGTGAGTGCGCTCGCTGAGCCGCCCCACGATTTGCTCGGCGCGGTCGGATCGACCAGGGTTACCGAGGCCATACCGACGCTGGAGCCGCTGTAGGTCAGCTTCACCTTGATGGGCCGTGGCGGGCAAGCTGTTTGGCAGTCAGAGCTGTCGCCCTCTTGCCATACCGCGTCCACGCTCAGGGTCGCGCCCGTGCCTTGTGAGGCGACGCAGTAGCCGGTGGAGCTGTCGAATGCCGATCCGGTCTGGCAGTGCTTGATGCCGACGGGGCCGGCGGGCCCGCATTTCTGGTAGGCGGTGGGGTCCCCGGCGACCGGAATGTAGGACGCGGTGCCTCCGCTGACGTTGGCTTCCGAGCAGGTCTGTGGCGGGGCTTGCCGGAAGTCGGTGCTTGGTCGCGCTGCCGCGGGCCCGGTGCCGGCCAGGCACGCCGCCGTCATGGCGGCGGTGATGGCCCATCCGATTTTGGTTGCCGTGGTGTGCATTGCAGGCTCCCTGTTTGTGCGTGCGGTTGTCAGCAACCGTCTCCGATGGTGTCCATGGCCTTGGGCAGCCGGGGTGCCGGTACGGCCATGTTGTTGTAGCCGGGGTTGGCCGATTCCCAGCCGATCATGTAGCACACACCCGGGCGCTCGACCAGATTGGCTGTCCAATTGTTCAGTGTCGGTTCGCATGTGGCCGCGTCGATATCACTGATGCGGATAGCGCGGTCGGGCTTTCCGGGTTCGTGCAGCCACTCGATGAGGTTCCCGAAATGCGGCAGCGTGCACGGCCCGGCTGCCTGTGCCGACGACTTCGACGGCTGAGGTGACGACGACACCGGGGCCGGTGCGGCGTCGTGATGACCGGAACAGCCGGCAACCAGGGCGGCCACGACCGCCCCGGCCCCGGCTAGGGCGTGTCTGACAAATGGGGTAGCCACAGGGTGACCGCTCTCAGGACTGCTGCGGCGCGGTAGACGATGGCGAGCTTGTCGTAGCGGGTGGCCAGTCCGCGCCATTGCTTGACGTCATTGAAGTTGCGTTCAACGACGTTGCGGCCCTTGTAATCTTGGGCGTCGAAGGCCGGGGGCCGGCCGCCACGGCAGCCCCGTCGTTTCCGGTTGGCGACCTGATCGGAAGGTTCCGGGATCACCGCGCCGATCCGGCGTCGCCGCAGCAAGGTCCGGGTGGCTCGACTCGAATAGGCCTTGTCTGCGCGGACGCGATCGGGGCGGGTGCGGGGCCGTCCGCCGCCGGGGCGGTCGACTCGCAGATGGGCGAGCAAATGCTCGAACACCGGGCCATCGTGGGATTGACCGGCGCCCACGAGCACCACCAACGGCCGCCCGCGACCGTCGACCAGATGGTGAATCTTGCTGGTTAACCCACCGCGGGAGCGGCCAATACCGTGGTCAGGCGGCTCGATCGCCAGATTCGTGTAATTCGACCCAGCCCCCTGTGTCACGGGTGAGGTTCGTGGCGTGCTGATGCGCGCGAGCGATCGTGGAATCGACCGCCACCGCCCAATCGATCATCCCGGCCTCATCAGCGGCCGCCAGCAACCGGGCCAACACCGCATCCCAGGTACCGTCGGCGCTCATCCGCCGGTGCCACGTCCAGATCGACTGCCACGGACCGAACACCTGCGGCACGTCACGCCAGGCAATGCCACACCGGTACCGGTAGATGATGCCCTCAACCATCGACCGAGCATCCTGGAAAGGTCTGCCCCGCTTACCCGTTCGAACCGGAAGCAGATCCTCGATCAACGACCACTGGGCATCGGAGAGCAATTGGAACCGCGACATTCCTCAAGTCTCAGGCACCACACCTGAAACTTTTGTCAGACACGCCCTAATCCGTTGCGTCGTTTCACGAACTCGGCGACACCCCGGCGGGCACCTGGACCGGCGGCGGACCCGACGGTGCCGGCTCCGGTGTCGCAGCCGGCGTGGCCGCCGCCGGCTGCCCGCTGGCCGCCTCCAAGATCGGCGCCGGCTGCCCCGGCACCGCGGGCGCCGTGGTCGGCTGCGCCGACTCGGAGCCCGGCGCGGACTTGGGCGCCGCACCGCCCGGATCCTCCAGAGCCGAGCCCTCCATGCCGGCTCCGATATTGGTACCCGGGGCCACCGTGGGCAGCGTCGGGTTCGGACTCATCCCGGCCCCGATCCGATACCGGGTACTGCTGGAGGTCAGCAGGTTCGCCTTGTTGGGGCTCAGTCCCAAGGCGCTGCCGGGCAAGCCGTCAGCGTTCATCGCCGGATCAACACTGGCCGCCGCCCGCACACCGCGAGCGTCGTACGCAGCCGGCGGCGGGCTGGTGATCCAGTTCGGGGCGAACGTGTAGCTACCCATGGTCGGGCTCACCGGTGCCGGCGGACCGGGAAACCACGGCAGCACCGGTGGGGCCGGCTGGGCATCGGCCACCCCCGGCGCCAGCGGTATCCCCACCAACCCCAGGATCACACCCAGCGCCTTGGGCCCTAGTCCTTTGCGCGACATGATGATTCGATTCCCCTTGCGTCAGATCTTGCTCGGGTCGCCGTAGATCGCGAACTCCGTGTGCGACTTGGCAGTGGAAATCCTCAGGTAGGCATAGGACCGAATGTTGACATCACCACCGCACGCGTCGGCCTTGATGTGAATGTTGTCGATGTCGAGCATCGCGGTGCCACTATCGGACAAGGCCATGTTCGCCAACGGCAGATCCACGATGACACCCGGCTGGATCACCGTCTGCACGAACCCGGCCGCACCGATCGTGCCGCTGACCCCGGTCAACGGCAACCCCGCCGACCCCGCCGCACCACCGGTACCACCGAGCTGCAGACCGGTCGACACGTCGGACTGGCACCCCAACTGATACCCCAGAATGAAGATGCTGTCGGTGATCGGGCTCGACCCACCGGTCGCGGTCGCCGTTCCCGACGCGGTCACAAAGCCCTCCCGCGAGTTCACCGCCGCGGCCAGGTTCGGCACCGAATTGATCGACTCATGATCAATCTTGATCTGCAGATGCCACCCATCACGGCTGACCTTGTCGTACACCTGCGGAGCCATCTCGGCAGGGTCGGCATGCGCCGGCTGTACCTCTACCGCAGCGATCATGCAGATCGATGCTGCGGCGATGGCGGCGATGCGCTTCGGTGACAGTAAGGTCACTGGCCTGAGGAGAGACGGGTTTGCCATGCGGTGCCTCAGCTTTCGTTGCGGCCCAACGTGCCTGGTGCCCGTTCGGTCCTTGCCGCAGGGTCATATAGCCAATCGTTTGTTGCGGCTCTGTTATCTCATCGTTGCTTCGCTGCTAATCCGGATACTCCCATCATTTCTTCAGCTTGCCTCAAGGAAAAGCACAGGTTGGTGGTGGAGCCGCAAGTCAAACGCATTGCATGTGGCCGGATCTCACCTCGCCGACGTCACCGCAGTGCAGTCGCGAATCGGGTCCCCGCGCCGCGCTCGTCCGGTTCCAACGGGGTTCGGGTGATACTTTCACCGCCATGAGGCGGGTAGGTGCGTTGTTGATCGCACTGCTCGTCGTGTCCGCAGAAACCCCGGTGACGCGGGCGGATTCCGGAACCGTGACCCTGTTGCGCCCGGCGGTAGTGAGCCGTCTGGACCACGACCCGGATGCTTTCACCGAGGGGTTATTCAGCAGCGGCGCAACGGTTTACGAAAGTTCGGGGCTGGTCGGCCGCTCGCAGTTGCGCGAGTTGGATGCCGCCACCGGCCAGCTGCGCCGCGCCGCGCCGTTGCCGCCGGCATATTTCGGTGAGGGAATTGCCGATGACGGTGACCACATCTGGCAGTTGACCTACCAGAACGGCGTGGCCATCGAGTGGGACAAGGCCACGCTGACGATGCTGCGAGAAGTTCCCCTAGACGGCGACGGCTGGGGGCTGTGCAATGACGGTCAGCGTCTGATCCGCAGCGACGGGTCGGCCCGCTTGCATTTCCACCAGCTCGGCGACATGCGCGAAACCGGCGTCATGACGGTCACCCACAACGGAGAACCGGTAACCGGGCTCAACAGTCTCACCTGCTTCGACAACCAGATCTGGGCCAACGTGTTTCCGGCCGACAGGATCGTCCAGATCGACGCGACCTCCGGCGTCGTCACGTCGCTGGTGTATGCCGACGGTCTGCTCGATGCGCCGCACAAGCCCGCCGACGTACTCAACGGCATCGCGCACGTCGGCGCGGGGGAGTTCCTGCTCACCGGCAAGAATTGGCCCGCCATGTACCGGGTGCGGTTCACTCCGCTCTGACGCCCGCTCTGGCACCGATGTACGGCATGCGCGCACGGGGCGGTCGTTAGGATTTGACGCATGGTCGAGTCCACTTCGGATCAGGACGTCGTGCTCGACGTCGAGGGCTCCGGTGTGCAACCGCCGGTAGACTCGAAGATTCGCAAACAGTTCGCACTGCTCGAGCGTTTCGCGCCGCCCATCGGATCCCGGTGGGCCACCGAGCTGTGGTGCACGCCGCCGATCATCGAGCAGAGTCTGCGCATGCCGCCCGGCGTCGGGCCGGGCGCTCCGCTGGAAGCCCACTGGGACGGCCACCGCGTCGTCGGTGAATCCTGGGGCGACGGACCGCCGGTGTACCTGGTGCACGGCTGGGGTGGGCGCCGCCCGCACCTGGGCATGTTCGTCAAGCCGCTCGTGGCGGCCGGCTACCGCGTCATCGCCTTCGACCTGCCCAGCCACAACGAGTCCGACCCGGGCGCGCTCGCACCGGGACGCACCACCGCCACCGAATGCGCCGACGCGGTCGCGGCCGTCATTCGGGAGCACGGGCCGGCCCACGCCGTCGTCGCGCATTCGCTCGGGGCCAACGCGACCACCATGGCCGCGGCGGTGAACGGTGCGAAGGTGGGCCGCCTGGTGCTGCTGGCGCCGATGGGCGATTACCCCATGTACCTGGACCTGTTCGCCGCCCGGCACAACTTCGGCCCGCGGATCCGGGCCGGCCTGCAGCGGCGACTGGTGCGCCGGATCGGCATGTCGCTGGAAGAGACGAACATGGTCAACCTCGCGGCTCGGGCGGGCCACCCGCCGCTGCTGCTCGTCCACGACCCGGACGACCCCGACAGTCCGTATTCGTCGAGTGAGAAACTCGCCGCTTCGTGGCCCGGCGCCCAGCTGCTGACCACCAAGGGGCTCGGGAAACTGGCGCACTACCGCATGCTGCGGCACCGGCCGGCGATCACCGCCGGCATCGACTTCATCGGCAGCCCGGTTTAAGCGTCGTCGCGCAGGCGGGGTTACGCAGATATTCCGCGCGATTTTCCGCGCAAACCCCTCGCTCGGCGATTCGGATTGCTGCTGACGGGTTAACGTCACTGGGGTGGACGCCGTAATCGCCGCGATCGGTCACGCACTGGCCCTGGCCGGTTCGATGACGTGGGAGATTCTCTGGGCGCTGATCCTCGGATTCGCGCTGTCGGCATTGGTGCAGGCTGTCGTCCGGAAGTCGACCATCGTGCGCCTGCTCGGCGACGACAAGCCGAAAACCCTGGCGATTGCGGCGGGGCTCGGTGCGGCATCGTCGTCGTGCTCGTACGCGGCAGTGGCGCTGGCCCGCTCGCTGTTTCGCAAGGGCGCCAACTTCACGGCCGCGATGGCGTTCGAGATCGGCTCCACCAACCTCGTGGTCGAGCTCGGCATCATCCTGGCCCTGCTGATGGGCTGGCAGTTCACCGCCGCGGAGTTCGTGGGCGGCCCGATCATGATCGTCGTGCTGGCGGTGCTGTTCCGGTTGTTCGTCAGGAGCCGGCTCATCGACGACGCCCGCGTGCAGGCGGAGCAGGGCATCGCCGGCTCGATGGAAGGCCATGCCGCGATGGACATGTCGGTGCAGGGCGAGGGCTCCTTCGCCAAGCGCCTGTTCTCGGCGCCGGGGTTCACTTCGGTGTCGCACGTGTTCGTCATGGAGTGGGCGGCGATCCTGCGGGATCTGATCCTGGGCCTGCTCATCGCCGGAGCCATCGCCGCGTGGGTGCCGAATACGTTCTGGGAGAACTTCTTCCTCGCCGACGACCCGACGTGGGCCGCGGTCTGGGGGCCGGTCGTCGGGCCGGTGGTGGCAATAGTGTCGTTCGTCTGCTCCATCGGCAACGTGCCGTTGGCCGCCGTGCTGTGGAACGGCGGCATCAGCTTCGGCGGCGTGGTCGCCTTCATCTTCGCCGACCTGCTGATCCTGCCGATCCTCAACATCTACCGGAAGTACTACGGCACCCGGATGATGCTGACGCTGCTGGCCACCTTCTACGTCTCGATGGTCGCGGCGGGCTATCTTGTCGAATTGCTTTTCGGTGCAACCGGTCTCGTCCCCACCCAGCGCAACGCCATGGTGATGGAGAGCGGCATCTCCTGGAACTACACCACCTGGCTCAACATCGCCTTCCTGCTGCTGGCCGCGGTGCTGGTGATCCGCTTCGTCCGCACCGGCGGCATCCCGATGCTGCGCATGATGGGCGGCTCACCCGACTCCGGGCATGAGGGCCACGATCACCACGCCGGCCACGAAGCTCATCCGCACTAGACGATGTTCGGCACCTGTATCGCAGCATTGCGCCACCGAATCTTCCCGGCGGCTGACTAGCGCAGCCTCGCCGCGAGGGTCGGCCGCCCCGGGCCGCTCAATTCATCGAGGACTGCCGGGCGACCGGTCATGGCCATCAGCAGTGCCTCGCCGGTGCCGGTCACCTCGGGTCCGCTGCCGTGTTCCCAATCGACATCGGTGGCCCGCAGATGCAGTCCCCTTATCCGCTTGCCGGCACCCAGTCTCGGATTGCCCGGGACGGCCGGCAGGATGCGCTCGAGTCGTTCGGCCGGGATGGTGCGTGGGTGACCGAGTGCGCGACGGATGTCCTGATGATGGACCGTCCCGTCCACCAGTCCGATCATCCCGCCGAATCCCGATGTCAGTCCTCGCGGACGCAGGTGTGCTTCCAGGAAGTCGACCAGCTGAGCAGGGGTGTACGACGCGAAGTCGTGAACGCCGACCTCATTGGCGCGCACGATCCGCCCGCGAACGAATCGCTGCAACAAACCGAATGTGCTGAGTTCCTCATAACTCACGAGGTGCGAGACGACGTCTTTCACCGACCACCCGGCGCAGAGGCTGGCGGCGTCCCAGTCGGCGTCGGACAACGTTCGTAGGTAGGCGGCGAGGTCGCGGCGCTCCTCGGTGGCCAGGTCCATCGTCGATGGTTGAGCCGCCATCACGCCTCCTCTGCGACGACGTCGCTCTTGCGAATCGGTGCCACCCCGGTTGTCACGAGCGTTTCCCTTCTTCGCCGGCCAACCGCTTGAAGATCGTCCGTCTCATGCGATCGGCGAGCGCGGCCCAGGGATCGATGGTTTCGTAAGTAATCATGCGTCCTCGTCAGTCGTAGATGACGGCGAGTCCACGGCGTTGGAGGTCGGCCAGGCCGTCGCGCATGACCTGTTGCTGTTCGGTCGAATGCCCGACCCAGTCGGCGAGTTCGCCGACGATTCGTACCGGCTCCCGGGTGCGGTAGGAGTGTGTCGGATTTCCCGGCAGCTTCTTGTCCGTCACATTCGGGTCGTCCTCCAAGTCGCCCTGCGGCTCGACGACGTAGATGCGGCAGCGGCCGTCGCCGGCCGCGAGTTCGGCTCCCCATGCCGCGGCATCGAGCGTCCGGGTGACGTAGACGTGGTTCGAGATCCGGCCTTCTTCGTAGTTCGACGCACGTCCGGGGATCAGCAGATCGCCGACCGAAAGATCGGCTCGGGTGCCGTGCAGCAGCGCCCCCGACTCGTGGACTTCAAACGGTTTCGGTGTGTTCGGCATGACATCCCCCATTCGTCGCAGCACCTGGCCGGACGATTGTGCGGCACGACCGGGGCCTTGCGGCAAGCCCCGGGGTCTGCCATAAATTGAGAGTGGGAGGACTGCTGTGCCCGACTACTCCGGTGGGGCAGTAGTGCGAATTACGTTGCAGGACAACAACCGGGGTTCGGCGATGAATCACCCGGGCGTCGCGTAACCCCGCGCGGCGACGAGTTCGTGGGTGAGCCGCACGAAGGCGGCGGCCGCCGCACTCTGATAGCCGCCGTGCCGGCGCAGGAGGGCGACGGTGCGCGTCGGTATCGGCGGGTCCAGCGGCACCGGCGTCAGGTGCGGATGGTCGTGCGTGACGGCGTCTGGCAGGACCGTGGCCAACGGCGTGCGCTGCACGATTTCGGTGAGGGCCTGGACAGAGTTGGCCTCGACGGTGATCCGCGGGTCGACGTGGTGCGCCGCAAAGTACGTGTCGATGTGCGTGCGAGTGAGGAAGTCACTGCTCAGCAGGGCCAGGTGGACGTTGTCCAGCGCCCCGACGGGAAGTGGCGCCGGCAGGCTCCGGGCGCGTACACCGCTGGTCACGAGGCCGAGGTGCTCGGTGAACAGTGCGGCGGCGTCGATGCCGGGAACCGGAGTGCCGACGAAGGCGATGCCGACGTCGAGGTCGTCGGCGAGGAGGCCCGCTTCGATGCTGTCCTGGGGCATCTCGGCCACCGTCAGGCTGATCCCGGGATGGCGGGCGTACAGCTCGGCGGTGAGGGGGCCGATGAGGTAGGTGATGAACGTCGGCGTGATTCCCAGGCGCAGGTGACCGCGCGAGAGGTCTTGGACGTCCTCGATGGCACGTTCGGCGGCGGCCAGCTCGCGGAGGGCACTGCGGGCGCGCTCGGCGAAGGCGGCGCCGGCATCGGTCAGTCGCACCGTGCGGCCACTGCGGTCGAGCAGTTGGACGCCGAGCTCATGTTCCAGCTGTTTGATCTGCTGGGACAGCGTGGGTTGCGACACATATAGCTCTTCAGCGGCGCGGGAAAAGTTGCCCTGTTCGGCGACGGCGAGCAGATACCGCAGGTGACGGAGCTCGAGTCCGGCCATAGCTCCAACTATAGACGCTATCTATGATTCATCTGAAATTCATCTATTGGACGTTATAGATGCTGTTCATGCATGGTGAATGCAGCAAGAAAGGAAGCATCATCATCATGAAGAACAACAACCTCGCCGCCGTGACAGCTGGACTGATCGGTGCCGGACTGGCCGCGGTCGGCATCGGTCTGGCTGCTCCGGCGCTGGCGGACAACGGGGGAACAGTGGCGCTGCCCGGGCCCGTTCCGGTGTATGCGCAGGACTCCTTCCTCGGCGGCGCCAACCCCTACGTGCCTTTCGGCGCCAACCCGATGGTGCCGTACGGCACGTGGGCGCAGCATTGATCCGGCGCTGACACCACGTTCGCGAAGCATCACCCTGGAAGGAAGCCCCGACATGATCCACGCACAGTTCGACCCCACCGCCCGTCAGCTCCTGGCTGCCGCCGCCGTCGAGGCCAAGACGCGTAAGGACCTGTCCTGGCAGCAGCTTGCCGACGCCGCCGGCCTATCCGTGGCGTTCACGACCGCGGCCATCCTCGGCCAACACGCCCTGCCGGAAGAATCGGCCAAGGCCGTCGGTGCGCTGCTGGGACTGGACGACGACGCAGTCCGGTTGCTGCAGACCATCCCGGCCCGCGGCTCCATCCCGGGTGGCGTGCCCACCGACCCGACCATCTACCGCTTCTACGAGATGCTGCAGGTCTACGGCACCACCCTCAAAGCGCTGGTCCATGAGCAGTTCGGCGACGGCATCATCTCCGCCATCAACTTCCGGCTGGATGTGAAGAAAGTTGCTGACCCCGATGGTGGCGAACGTGCGGTCATCACCCTGGACGGTAAGTACCTCCCTACCGTCCCGTTCTGATTTCTGGCGCCGACTGGCTTAATATGGTGGTGCCGGTCACAGAAATTTTCGCAATAGCAAATTTTCGTGGCAAACTAGACGGAGGCCGCTGACGGCCTGCTTCGAGAGGATGGACGCAGCGTGGCGACGCACCTGAGGATGGCGGCGGTGACGTGGTTGGTCGCCGCACCGGTATTCGGTGCCGGATTGGCGCACGCTGCACCTCTTGACGTGCCACTCGCTCCCGCTACGTCATCCGGTTCTGGTGGCGACAGCTCGGGCACTTCGCGTCCGGGTTTGTCGTCCATCGGGGATCTGGGTAAGACGCTCGGTGGGCTGACGTCCGCTGCGACCGCGGCAGGCACCGGCGCTCTCTCCAGCTTCGGCGTCTCGCCCTCGGCCAGCCAGCAACTGGCGCCCAAGTTCGGTGACGGTCGCAACGGCTCCAACATCTCTTCCACGAGTTCGTCCTCGAGTACGTCGACCGGCCTGCCTTCGGGCGCCGTAAACACGACCGTGAGCGCAGCTGCCAGCGAACCCGGGAACATTGCCGAAACCCCTGCGGTGGCACCGTCTGTTCAGTCGGTCTCCGCCTCGGTGGTCCAGGCGAGTGCCGCGGCCGGCCAGACCGCCGTCGTGGTGGCGGACGCACCCTTGGCGCCGGTGACGGCGCTGACGGGACCGCTGCCCGCGGCCATCGGTGACCCGATCCTCAGCGTGGCTGCATTGCCCGGATTTGCTGTGGCGCAGACGCTGCCGGTGGTCAACGGGTTTACCGCCGCCGCGGCCTCGCTGACGTCGACCCTGACCACTCCGCTGCCCGGTGTCACGCAGGCCGTCTCCCTCGGGCGCGGGTTCGGTGTGCACGTCAGCCCGCCGGCGTCCGGTGGGGCGCAGCTGGATTCACGCTTTGCCGGTCACGCCGACGGCATCGGCGAGCTGCCTACCGGCGGACCTGCCCCGGCAGATCGGGTTTTCGCGGCGGACAACGCGCTCGTCGCGGCGGCGCCATATCGGGCCGGATACCCGGACGACCTCCGCGCGGCCGGTCTCGGAGAGGTCGCCGCCGTCGCGGTTCCCGGCTTCACCGGCTTGCTGGTGCTGACGGGCGCGGGCGGGCTGATCGGCTTCCGGCAGGCCCGCGCCGGCCGCGCGATGCACGGCGGATCTCTCACGCGATTCGCAGGTCGGTAGCCCTTTCGCCGGGCCCTGAATTCACGACGCAAGAGCGCGCTCTGCGTCGTGAATTATTTTGGTGCCGAACATATTTGGACGCAGTAGGGCCGGCGTTGCCCAAAGCTGTTGGGATGCCGTATGTTTGGCGGAATCGCCGGGCTGGCTGGCCGCCGCCGACCTCTGGCGAAACGCCCCGGAACCAGCATCTAGCACACATCGACGAGCGTTTGCCAGCCGACACGCCGAGGCGGCGCCGTGGCGAATTCAGGGTGAGCTTTGCACAACGTGCAAAGAACCCTGCCGACCGCTTACTCTGATGCGGTACCTCGAGTACACAAATCAGACAAATCCTGGCCGACGCCGAACTTTTGGAGCTGTGTTGACGTCATCCCGCCGTGTCCGTGGCGCCTGGCTGGCCGCTGCGCTGGCCGTCCTTGCCGTGCTCGGTGGGACCGTGGTGTCGTCGACGTCGCGCTGCCATGAGGGTTGCAAGGTGGTCGCCGCGGCGCGCGATCTGTCCGTCTCGCAGCCGGCCGCACCCGCGCCTGCCGTACTGGCCGCCACACCGGCCGGTGGGGCGAAAGACGTCAGCCCGGCCGCGCCCGTGAATATCACCGCCACGAGCGGCACCATCACCGCGGTGACGATGGTCAACGGCGCCGGAAAAGAGATTCCCGGGACGCTCGCACCCGATGCCAAGACCTGGACGCCCGCGGAGCAGCTGGGCTACGGCCGCAAGTACACCATGACCATCGAAGCGCGCGGGCCCTCGGGCATGCCGTCGCGGCAGACCTCCAGCTTCACCACGCTGGACCCCACCTACCAGACGGCGGTGTACCTCAACACCGTGTCCGGCGCCTCCCTCAAGGATGGGGAGACCTACGGCATCGGCACGGTCGTCGTCGCACATTTCGACGAGAAGATCGAGGACAAAGCCGCCGCCGAGCGCAATCTCGTCGTCACCACCAACCCGCCGGTGCCGGGCTCGTGGCACTGGGTCGACGATGCCAACGCGCACTGGCGACCCGAGAAGTACTTCGCGCCCGGCACGACGGTTGACGTCGCGGCCAAGATCTACGGCGTCAGGGTCGGTGACGGCACCTACGGCCAGCAGGACGAGCACGTGTCGTTCCGGATCGGCAACGCCCACGTCTCGGTCGCCGACGACCACACCCACCAGGTCAGCGTCTTCGACAACGGCAAGCTGGTGCGCACCATGCCGACTTCCATGGGCATGGGCGGTACCGAAACCATCGGCGACACCGTCATCTCGTTCTGGACGCCGCCGGGTGTCTACACCGTGATGGACAAGGCCAATCCGGTGATCATGGACTCCTCGACGTTCGGCCTGCCGATCGGTAGCCGCCTCGGCTACAAGGAGACCATCCCGTGGGCCACCCGGATCAGTCATGACGGCATCTACCTGCACCAGCTGAATGCGACCATCTGGGCGCAGGGCAAACAGAACACCTCGCACGGCTGCCTGAACCTCAACAGCGAGAACGCCAAGTGGTTCTATGATTTCTCGGTGCCCGGCGACGTCGTCGAGGTGAAGTTCACCGGCGGCCCGCCACAGATGCTGAGCCAGAACGGCGACTGGAGCGTGCCGTGGGACCAGTGGGTGCGCGGTTCCGCGCTGACGCCGCCGCCCGCGACACCCGCGCAGGCCGCCGCGCCGCTGCCGCCGCGCTAGCGACTTCTGAGTAGTCGCCCAAACCGCCCATTTTCACCCGGAAACCCGTCGGGACCGTGTGTCCTCGGCGGGGTGGCGGGGTCCAGTGTGAACTATCTCACTATGGCCGGTATTTGGGCGTAGCCTTAGGGCATCTTCTGCAAGAAGGGAGACGCGAATGAAAGGCGCGTACCACGATCCGGTAGATCATTCCCGAACCACTCAGCCTCACGCCGGTGAATCCTTCATCGACACGCTGTGGCTTCCTGGCCTCGGCCTGATCGCACTCGGCATCGTCACCATCGCCGGCTTCGTCTTCGCAACCGCATACCACCGCGCGGACCTCGAGGTACCGCTCGGCCTGATCGCGGGCGCGTTGGTCACCGCGGGGGCACTCGTCATCACGCTCGAGCACCTGCGGGTCAAGCGAGTCGAACAGCGTTGGCTGGCCGACCATCCCGAACGGACCCTGCACGCAGGCTGACCGTCCGGCGGTCTAGTGCGGCAGCAGCCGCAGAATCTCAGGCGTCCGCGGATCGAGGATGTCGTCGAAGTCGTGGTGCTTCTCGACGTACGCCTTGACCATGGGGCAGATCGCCACGATGCGCTTGCCCTGTTGCCGGGTGGTCGCCAGCGCTTGGGCAATCAGCACAGTGGCCAGTCCGCGCCCGCCGAACGCCGGATCGATTTCCGTGTGGTAAAAAACCCGCTGCTCACCGTGCTCGACGAAAGCGGTGAGCCCCACGGGCTTTCCGTCGACCGCGATGCTGAACCGATCGGCTTCCTGGGTCACCTCGACGGGTGCGCCGTTCTTGTCGGTGAGCATCACTCGGGCCTTTCCTCCGGTGGGCGGTTTCCGCGGGACCAGGCGGGTGGTCGGGAGCGGGGGAGCGGGCAACCGAGCCGGGCCACCCTGGTACCCGATGACTTCGCCGAATTGTGCGGATTCGGCCTGCCACTGATTGCGGTACTCGACGATCTCCTCGTGCGTGCGGCCGACGAAGTTCCACCACATCAGCAGTTCTTCGGTGAATGGCGTACCGCCGAGGATGACGGCGCGCGCTGGTTCGGCACCGGTATTGGCGAGCGTCAGGCGCGTGGATCCGACGCCCTGGTAAGCCATTTCGGCCGGCTGCACCGGCGTGTCGGCGACCGTCAGCGCGCCCTGATCGAGCAGCACGGCGTGCTCGAAGGTCGGGTCGACCTCGAACTCGACGGTGGCGCCGGCTGGTAGATCGACCTGAGCGCCCAGTAGCGGAGTGTGCGTGTGTACCGGCGACTGCTGCCCGGCCAGTGTGCCGAGGAAAACCGATACTGTGGCGTCACCGAATGAGACCGGTTGCGGCGCATAGTGATCGAAGTTGCGGGGGCCGTGGCGCGCGGCGTCCGGCAGCGCGACCCACAATTGCACACCGTGCAGGATGGTCGTCGCCGGCGTGGAGACCTCCGAGTGGCAGATGCCGGCGCCGGCGGTCATCAGGTTCAGCTCGCCGGGCCGCACCATCTCGTGCACACCATGCGAGTCGCGGTGTTCGATCTCACCGCTGAACAACCAGCTGACCGTCTGCAGGCCGGTGTGCGGGTGCGGCGGGACATTCATGCCGGCCTGGGTCCGGATGTCTTCCGGGCCGTAGTGGTCGGCGAAACACCACGCGCCGACGAGCGAACGGTCACGTTGCGGCAGGGTGCGACGGACCTGCATCGCCCGCGGGCCACCGAGTGGCACCTCACGAGGCTGGAGAATCTCGATGCGATTGGGAGGCCCGGCGGCACAGTCGTATTCGACGGGCTCTGCCTCAAGATTGCTCACGCTCCGCCTTTCTCGTGCGTACCATCGTCGCGTTCGCTCCGACCATACCTGCGTCCCTCAACTACTGGATGCTGGCGGCAGTGGCGACCGCCGTCGCCACGACCGCCGCTGGGGCGGCCCTAGGTACTGGCCCGCAGCCGGTCCCGCAGCCCGGACGCGCGCAGTGCCTGCCGCTGCACCGCGGCCCGCACCTCGTCGGCCGACCCGACGATGCGCACCTTCTTCTTCGCGCGCGTGACGGCGGTGTAGAACAGCTCGCGGGTCAGCAGCCGGGAGTCGGCGGGCGGCAGGATCACCGTCACCTCGTCGGCTTGTGAGCCCTGGCTCTTGTGAATGGTCAGTGCGTACATGGTCTCGACGTCGACGATGCGGCTCGGCGAGAACTGTTGCGTCGCAGTCGCTCCGGCGATGTGCACCTGCACGCCGTCAGGGCCGGCGGTGACCAGCCCGGTGTCGCCGTTGTAGATGCCGAGCGCATAGTCGTTGGCGGTGACCAACAGCGGGCGGCCCGGGTACCACGGCGACCACGTGGCCTGCCCGGTTTCGTCGGTGAGCCAGCGTTCCACCTGGTGGTTCCAGTGCCGAACCCCGTACGGGCCGTCGCGGTGCGCACACAGCAGCCGGTGCTCGTCCATGGCGGCGAGGCCGTCATCGCCGGCGCCCCGTAGCGCGCACTCGCGGACCTTGAGCGCGTGACTCGCCAGTACCGGGCGCAGCACCGCGGCCGGGTCGGCATCCTCGACGAACTCGATTGCCGCGTCCCCGGCGCGCAACAGCGTCAGCACCTGATCGGTGTCGCCGGCCCGGATCGCCTCGGCCAGGCCGCCGATGGCCGCCCCGAACCGGTGCGTGGTGCGCAGCGCGGCGATCTTGATGGACGGATGATCGGCCAGCCCGTCGACCAGGTCGGCCAGCACGGCGCCGGCCTGCACCGAGGTCAGCTGGTCGGGATCGCCGACCAGCAGCAGCCGGGCGTCGGGCCGCACGGCTTCGAGCAGCCGGGCCATCAGCGTCAGCGACACCATGGAGGTTTCGTCGACAACGATGACGTCGTGCGGCAACCGGTTGCCGCGGTGATGCTTGAACCGCGAGGCGCTGTCGGGGCGCCGGCCGAGCAACCGGTGCAGCGTGACGGCGCGCAGTCCGCTGAGCCGCTCCTGATCGGCGGCCTCGAGCCGGGCCACCTCTGCCGTGACAGCTTCCTGGAGCCGGGCGGCGGCCTTCCCGGTCGGCGCCGCGAGTGCGATGCGCAGCCGGGCCGGGTGCGCGGCCTGCGCCAGGAGCGCGAGCAGCCGGGCCACGGTCGTGGTCTTGCCGGTGCCGGGGCCGCCGGTCAGAACGGTCACCGGCTGGGTCAGCGCGAGTTGCGCGGCGGCCCGCTGCTCGGCGAAACGAGTTGGCGGGAAAAGGCGTTCGAGTTCTGTGCCGGTGATGGCGGGGGACGCGTGCGCAGATAGCGCCAGCAGGTCGGCGCACACCTGCTGTTCTTCGCGCCAGTAGCGATCGAGATACACCAGCCGCTCGTGGTCCAGCCGGATGGCCGTGCCCGTCAACGAACTGCCCGCGACCGCGGAGATCAGTTCGTCGGGCGCCGGCCACGGTAGCTCACCGTCGCCGACCCCACTGCCGATGTCCTCGGCGACGGTGGCGAGGTCCACACACACCGAGCCTTCCCGCAGCGCCCGGACCGCCAACGCGACGGCGAGCGCAACGACTTCGCTGGGCTCTTCCGCCAGCGCACAACACCTTTGGGCGACATGCACGTCGGCGGCATTGAGCACGCCGGCGGCGTTGAACGTCGCCAGCAGGCCGGTGGCCGCCGGCACCTGCCGCCAGTCCATCGGGTCGGGCAGCCGGTCCGGTGTTGCCTCCAGCGGCGCGGTCATGACTGCGTCCCGCGGTCCAACAGGTCGGACAGCCGACTGACCAGCTGGACCGGCGGCTGCCAGCTGAACACCCCGCATGGGTGACCGTCGACGATGGGAGTCTGCGCTCCGCACATACCCCGCACGAACAGATAAGCCACGCCGCCCAGGTGCCGGCCGGGCGCGTAGCCGGGCAGTCGCCACCGCAGGAACCGGTGCAGCACAACCGAATACAGCAATGCCTGCAGTGGGTAGTCGGAGTGCATCATGGCCTCGGCGAGCCGGGGCGCGGTGTAGTCGGCCGCGGTGTTCTCGGTCCCGAAATCGCCGAGCCGGTTGGTCTTGTAGTCGACCACCAGGTACTTGTTGCCGCTTTCGTCCGGGATGCGCAGCACCGCGTCGATGGACCCCGACAGGTACCCGTGCAGCCGCTGGTGTGCCAGGGGTTCGGCCTGCAACCGGGTGCTGTAGGCCGACAACGGATCCGACGCCGGCAGCAGCTCGCTCACCAGCGCGCCCACGTCGCCGAGCCGGATGTCGCGGGCGGCGTCGGGCCGGTCCTGGCCGCCGCCGAGGGGCATCTCGAAATCCAGTTCCCGCAGCCGGTCTGGCAGCCCGATCTGTCGCAGCGTCAGGCCCGGCGCCAACGGGCCCAGCGGGGTGTCGTGCATCGGCACCAAGGCCGTGGCCAATTTCTCGGTCGGCACCTCGACGTTCCACAACCCGGTCTGCTCGTCGATGCGGGCGGCCAGCTCGGCCGTGAGCTCGGCGGCCAGGGGATCGGCCCGCTCGAGCACGGCATGCACGAGAGAGCCGAACGCGGCACCGGCGGCAAGTGTGCCATGGGCGACGGCACATCACCGGTCAGGGGTGCCGGGGGCGCCTCGGTGACGACTTCGGCGGATTCGTCGTCCCGGAGGGCGGTGTCCGGCTCGCTGCTCACGGCCTGCCCGTCGTCGTGCACGACGCGCACCAGTGCCGAGTACGACGTCCGGCGCCAATGGGTGTCGATGCTCCGGTGGAAATGCCGCACGTCCAGGTCCGTGGGTGCCTCCCGGCGCGGTGGTGCCATCGGCGTGACGGGCTCGGCCGCCTCGACCACCGGGCCGCCGGCGTGCTCCCACGCGGTGAAGCAGGCCATCGCATCGTCGTCGGAAAGCGTCTGCGGGACAACGGAATCCGGTACCGCGGTGGCACCGGGGCGGCGTCCCCGCAACAGCCGGGACAGGCCCCCGTTCTGCTCGTCGCGCGACGGCGCCCACCACGCCACCACCTGCGACTGGGCCCTGGTCAGCGCGACATACGTGAGCCGGACGTTGTCCCCGGCGGTCTCGGCCAGGCCGGCCTGCTCGGCGGCGGACCGGTCGGGCGCCCCGGCGCCGCCGACATGCAGACAACGCGTGCCGTCGGCGTCATGGAAGCGCAGCACCGTGTCGGTCTTGACGAACCGGTTGAACCCGAACGGCAGGTACACCACCGGGAACTGCAGCCCCTTGCTGCGCCACACCGTCATGATCTGCACGGCCGCGGCGTCGCTGTCCAGCCGGCGGTTGCGCTCGGCCGGGCCACCGCGGTCCTTGATCTGGCGGCGCAGCCAATCACGCAGGGCAGGGAGGTGATAACGCTCGCGGTGGGCGGTTTCGTGCAGCAGTTGGCTCACATGCGCCAGGTCGGTCATGTGCCGCTCCCCGCCGCGGTGTCCGAGCACCCGTTCGGGCAAACCCTGGGAGACCGCCGACTCGAACACCGCCGCGATACCCCGATCCCTGGCCAGCCCGGCCCACTGGCGGACCGTGGTGGTGACCTGGTCGGTCAACTCGTCGCCACCGGCCGCCAGATCGGCGGCGCGGTAGCCGAAGAACATGGTGGTCGCGGCGGCCCGCACCACGCCGCTGCGATTGGGGGTGTCGAAGGCATCGAGCAGCCGTAGCCACTCCGCCGCCGCGGCCGAGGCGAACACATCGGTGTCACCCGAATACACCACCGGAATGCCCAAATCCAGCAACGCATCCCGGCACGGTACGGCGTCGAGGCCGCTGTCGACGATCACCGCGATGTCGCCGGCGGTCAGCGGCCGGCCGTCGAACTGCGCACCACTGGCCAGCAGCACCGAGATGTCGGCGGCCAGGTCCTTGGCGATGTACGGCCGCAACTGGCCGATCGGAACCATCTTGCGCTGCGGCGTCCCGAACTCCGTGCGCGCCACGACCCGCAGCCGGAAGGGATCGTTGCGCGGCGCACCCGTGAGCCGGTGCCGGTGGGTGCGGGCCTCGATGGGGTGCACCACGATGTCCACGTCGCCGAGGGCCGCACCCTTGAGCAGGGTTTGCAGCCGGTCCACCAGAACCTTGTCGCTGCGCCAGTTCTCGGCCAGCGTCAGTCGCTGGTCGGCGCTGCGCGCGGCATCCAGGTAGGTGACGATGTCCCCGCCGCGGAACGCGTAGATGGCCTGCTTCGGATCGCCGATGAGGACGACGGCGCTGTGCCCGACGAAGGCCCGGGAGATCACCTGCCACTGCACCGGGTCGGTGTCCTGGAACTCGTCGACCATGACGATGGGCCAGCGCCGGCGCATCCGGTCACGCGCCGGTGCGCCGGATTCCTCCAGCGCGGTGGCGAGCCGGCTCAGCAGGTCGTCGAAGCTCAGCACGCCCAGCCGGCGCTTGCGGCGTTCGAGTTCTTCGAGCACCCCGGCAGCGAACGACAAGCGTTCCGCCGCAACACTGTCGGGATCGGCGGTCACGGGACGAAGCTGTGCACTGGGGTCGCCGGCGACCCGTTTGGCCAGCTCCAGCGCCTCGGCGAAGCTCAGCGCGGGTTCGTCGCGCTGGTCTGCGTACGTGGTCAGGTACAGATCCGAGACGATCTCGCCCACCAGATCGTCGAGGCTCTCCACCAGCTGGGCGCCCGAATCGGTGTCACCGGCGATGCCGAGCGAGCGCAGCACGAGCCCGCAGAACTCATGGGTGGTGGCGATGGTCGCGGCGTCGAAATCCGACAGTGCGTCGCGCAGGCGGCTGCGGCGCAGAGCCAGCTCGCCGGGCGCCACGGCGGCCAGGTGGCGGATCAGGTCGTCGGCATCCGCGGGCGGATCATCCAGCGCGGCAACGGTCTTGACCAGTTGAGCGCGCACCCGCTCCCGCAGTTCCCGGGTGGCCGCACGACTGAACGTGATCAGCAGCATCTCGTCCAGCTTGGCGGCGCCCTCGGCGATGTACCGCGTCACCAGACCGGCCAGGGCGTAGGTCTTGCCGGTCCCGGCGCTGGCTTCCAGCACCGTCGTGGTCGCTCGTTCGGGCAGTGGGCCGAGCAGATCGAACGCCTCCATCAGATCCGCCGTTCCGCATCGAGCAGCGGCCGCCACAGCCGGGACGCGTAGGCCCCGAGGCGCGTGTTCTCACCGGGGACGGCGATCTCGTCGGGCCGCGGCGCATCGAGCAGGACATGCAACGGTGCGCCCGGTCCCCACACCTCGACGTACTCGGCGCCGTCCTTCTCCCAGCGCCATTCCGACTCGGCGCCACGTTCCGGCACCGGGTCGTCGAATTGCCGTGCCCGCGCCCATTCCAGCGATGTCTTCAGTGGCAGCGGCAGCGGTTCGCACCGGCCGGCGTCGTAGATCGCCACCAGGTCGCGCAGCACCGACAGCGGTTGCTCCGGTGGCTGATACGCCATGGCCGCCATGGTGTTCCGTGGACCGCGGCCGATGCAGTAGGCCTCCCACTCCTGCTCCGGCGCGCCCGCGGCCAGCGCAACGAGGGTGACCCAGGCCTGCAGCCGATGTTTGGCTCCCAGCTTCGAATACGTGACCGTCACGGTGCGGTCCTGCCACAGCGGGGCGACGGTGCCGGTGAGTCTGCGGCCCTCACCGAGGTCCACGTCGATGTCCAGCGCGCTCGGCTCGCCCCGCTGCAGCGTTCGCGCGGCCGTCGCCAGTTCGATTGCCTCGCCGCGGATTTCCCGGGCCTGACGCCAGCCGAGGTGTCCCGGCGGCAGCGTGCCGCGCCGCCATTCCGCGCCGATGACGAAGTCGGGTTCCCGGCCGATCTTCAGATCGTCGAGCATGCGTTCCCCGACTGCCCACTTGCCGAGGCCGTCGATGGCAACCGGCATTTCGTCGGACACTTCGTCGGCGTCCCACGGCAGGGTGTAGTCCAGCGCCCGGAAAAAGCCCCGGACGGGGTTCGCGAAGAACCGCAGCAGCTCGGCCAGCTCGACGTCGCCGCACGGCGACTGGTCCAGCGGACCCTCGATCAGCCGCGGCTTCGGCCTGCGCTCGCCGAGAACGGACCGGGCCCCGCGCAGTGCTGCCGGGTCATAGGTGAACGGCCGGCCGGGTACCAGCCGGCCGCGGGCGACGGTGCGAATATCGAAGGGCTGCAACGGGTGATCGGCCACGACGCGGTCGCGGACGGATTCAGTCTGGTCGACGGTCCGGGCTGAGGTGTTCTCCACCGCATCGAGCAGCTCCTGCACGGGGACCGCGGGCGGACGGTGCTCACCGGAGTGCTCGTCGGTGCCGGTGTACGTGATGACCAGGGTGTCGGTGGCCGAGCAGATGGCGTCGAGCAGCAATTGCCGGTCCTCGGAGCGGATGTCGCGTTCCCCGGTCAGCGGGTGACGGGCCAGGACGTCGTCGCCGTCGGCGATGTTGGTGCGCGGGAAGACGCCGTCGTCGAGCCCGACCAGGCACACCACGCGGTGTGGCACCGAGCGCATCGGGACCATGGTGCACACCGTCAGGGTGCCGGTGCGGAAGTTGGCGCGCGTCGGGCGGCCGGCCAGTTGCCGGCGCAGCAGCGAGCGGACATCGGGCAGCCGCAACATCGTGTCGGACCGAGACCCCGCATGCGTCAACACTTTCGTCAGTTCCCGGTCCAGCTGGGTCTGCTGCCATTGCTCGTCGAGGCCGACCCGGGTGAGCTGCGCGATGCCGTCCCGCAGCACCTCGACCCAGCCGTCCAGTGGCTGCGCGCCGGCGAGGCGGTCGACGACGCCGCGCAACCTCTGCACGTACTCCGCCAGCCGGCCCGCCAGTTCGACCCGGTTCGAGTCGACGTCGTCGAGCGGCAGGGCGGTGCCCAGCCAGCCCTGTGAATCGTCGGACATCGCGGTGCCGACGAGCAGCCGGTCGACACCGAACTGCCAGGTGTTCTGCGGGTACCGCTGCAGGTCGTAGGGACTGCGGTGCGGCGCGTCGAAACCCCACCGAATACCCGCTGCGCCAACCCATTCGGTGATGGTCGCCAGGTCGTCGTCGCCGAACGCGAAGCGGCGGCGCACCGGGTCGCCATGTGCCATGCTCAGCACCGAGCTGGCGGTGGCCCGGCCGTCCGCGATGTCGAGCAGTTCGGCGAGCACGCCCAGTAGCGGATTGGTCTGGGTGAGCGCGCGGTCGGCCAACCGAACTCGCAGACCCTGGGCCGGATGGCTGAGGTCGGCATGCTCACCCGCCCCGAACGCTGCGGAGATCAGCGGTGCGTAGGTTTCGATGTCCGGGCACATCACCAGGATGTCGCGCGGCTGCAGGGTCTCGTCGTCGTCGAGCAGGCCGAGCAGGACGTCGCGCAGGACGTCGATCTGCCGCGCCGCGCCGTGACAGCGATGGATCTGGATGGAGCGGTCGTCCTTCGTGAGGTGCCGCTGCGCGGGCCGCACCTGGTCGGCCGAGATATCGGACTGCAGCCAGCCCAACAGCGTGTCCGGAAATCCGGCGCGGGGATGGAACCGATCGGTCTGCGCGGCGGGCAGGCCGCGTTGCAGCTCCCGCAGATCGCGGCCGAGCGTCTGGAGCAGCGGATGTCCGACCCGCAATCGGCTGGTGTCGGTGCGTCGGGCCTCCTGCCCGTGCAGGCCGGACAGCTCCTGCCACAACGGGTCGCTGGGGTGCGGCAGCCACAGGTGCAGATCGTGGTGGGTGGCCAGTGCCCCGAGTAGTTCGAGATCGGCCGCGGGCAGCCGGGTGTGGCCGAACAAGGACAGGCGGGCCGGCAATCCGGACGGTGAATGACGAAGGCGGGCAATTATTTTCGCCTGCCGCACCGGGGGCGGGTCGGCGGCGATCCGGTCGGCCGTCACGCGCCACAGGTGCGGTTGCCAGCGCAGATCGTCGTCCAGGTGGCCGCCCGCGCCATCGGCACTGCCGCCGTCCAGCCAGTCCGCGAGCATCGCGGGCCGGGCCTTGGCGTAGGTGTCGAACAGGCCCGCCAGCCGCCGGGCCACCGCGTAACGACGGCCCTGCCGCAGCTGGGTCTCCTCGGGGCTGCCCTGTTCGGTGTAGCCCAGGTGCGCGGCGAGGGCGTCTGCCCAGCGGTGGTCCGCACCGAGGTCGTCGAGCACTTCCAGCAGTGGCCACACCATGGCGTCGGGGTCCCATGGGTTGCTGTCGGCGGTCCCGGTGACCTCGGCGAGAAGCGATGCGGGGGAGCGGAATTCGATGCCGGCGCAGACGCCGTCGGCGGCCGCGCCGGTGCCCAGCGCATGAGACAGCTGCTGGCTGAGCCAGCGCTCCATGCCGCGCGCGGACACCAGGACGAGCTCGGCGGCGAACGGATCCGCCAACGGTTCGGCGAGCAGCGCACCGAGCCCGGCGGCCAACGCGCCGGTGTCCTCGGCTCGGTGCAGATGTAGCGCCATCGGACCACCCTAGGTCGGGATACCGACAGCTTCGTCGAGGCGGGGCGTTACCCGCCGAACTCGGCGGCCAGACCGTCGATGCCGGCCTGGATCGCGGCCAGTGAGTCAGCGCGGGCCTTGAGCTTGCTGGCCAGGTGATGCTGGGCGTGCAGGGTCGCGGCGAATCCGGCGGCCACCTCCTGAGCACGGCTCAGCACGTCCTCCGGCGCCACGATCTCGTCCAGCCAGCCGCCGGCCCGCGCCTCTTCGCCGGTGAACGTCGCCGCCAGACCGACCGCACGCTGGAAGGCCGAATTGGTCAACCGCATGCGGAGGATCTCGATGCACGCCTGCGGCACCGTCATACCGATGGCCACCTCGTTGGCCTGACAGCGGGTCTTCTCCGAGCCGACCCGGTGGTCACCCGAGCACAGCAGGAACGATCCGCCGGCGACGGCCGGCCCGGTGGCGGCGACCACCACGGGAACCGGGAAGCGCAGGAGCCGGACCATCAGTTCGATACCGCCGCGCAGCATCGCGAACCCGGCCGCCGCGTCCCCCGAGCCGAAGATCGCGAGGTCGAAACCGGCGCTCAACACCCGGTTGTTGCCGGAAAGGACGATCGACTTGACCGCTCCGGCCGCCGCTGCCTGCTCGGCCTGGTCCAGTGCGGCGTGGATGTTCTCCTGCATCGTCGGGCTCAGGACGTTGACCTTGCCGTCGTCCAGCGTGATGGTGGCGACTGCATCGGCCACGGCGTAGGCGACGGTGCTCATCGGTTCTCCCTTGGTAGGTTCCCCGGCCGGGAACAGGTTTGAGCCGATGCTAGACGGGCCTTCGGCGGCGTCCTCTCAGTGGACGCCGTTGCGGTGGCGGCCCTTCGGGCCGTCGTCGATCCACTGGATCTCGAGCTCGGTGGTCTCGTCGGACTCCCTGCTCCGCCAGCGGTCCTGGGTTTCCCGCACCGCCCGGTTCATGCGATCGATCTCGGCCCGGAAGACCTCGGGCTGCGTCTCCTTGGACGCGTAGTGGAAGTACGTCAGCACGCTGCGGAGCAGCTCGAGCTTTTGCTTCTCCCGCTTGGCGAGGTCGTGGGTCGTCATCAGTTCCAGCCGTTGCACCGGCTGCAGTGCGGCCCAGTCGAGCACCGCCGTGGACTCGAACTCGCGGGGCTTCGGGCCGAACCGGGACTTCTTGCCGGCCGCGGGAGCCGGCATGTCGTAGTAGGTGAGGGTGCCCTCGAACCGCGACCGGATGGACCCGCCCAACTCCTCACGGCTGATCGCCGAGTCCCAGACGGTTCGCCACTCCTGTCCCGGAGCCAGAACCGATAGTTCGCTGGGCAGCCGAAGCTCGGTGACGTCGAGCTCGCCGTCGTGGTCGGAGTCCTCGTAGATGGCGACGGTCGGATGATTGGTGAACGCGAACGAGATGTTGTGCGCCGCGGTCTGCCCGAAGTTGCGGACCACCAGTTCGATGAGGTGCCAGTCCGACGCGTGCGGCTCCATGAACATGATTACCTGCGGGCGGACCTGATCCTGCTTGAGCTGGCGATTCTTGGACAGCTGGCGGTTCACGACGATCAGTACGACGACGCCGAACACCAGGGCTGCCCAGGCTGCGATGGCCAGCCAGCCGCCCGATCCCAGACCTGTCAGATCGTCCCAGCGTTGAGATATCCAGTCCACCGCGCCATCCAGTCCGCTCAAGTCAACGATCGGTTTTGAATCCGACAATAATATTCGCTGGTGAACTTGTACAACGGAAGCAAGACAGTAGCTGCGCGCTGAGGTTCAGGCGACGGTGCCGCTAGCCGCCCATCAGCATGCGCCACTGGTCCAGGTTGCTGGCCCGGTAGACGTAGTTGTTGCGGCGCACGTCGTCGAGCGGCGCGCTGGGTTCGGCCGAGTACCAGTGCCCCGGGAAGACCGTCGGATCGCCGGGCAACGCGGCCAGCGCCTGCAGGCTGCGGAACATGTCGTCGACGTTCCCGCCGGGGAAATCGGTGCGACCGCAGCCGTCCAGGAACAGGGTGTCGCCGGCCACCAATCGGCCGTCGAGCAGGAAGCACTGGCTGCCGGGGGTGTGCCCGGGGGTGTGCAACAGCTCGATCGGCACGGCCCCGACCTGCACGACGTCGCCGTGCTGGTGAGACGTCAGCTCCGACGGCGCGATGCCGGTGACCCGCGACACCCAGTCGGCCTCGTGGGCGTTGACGTGTACCGGCACGCTGACCCGCTCCAGCAGCTCGGCCAGGCCCGCCAGCGTGTAACCCATCATCGAGCCGCCGACGTGGTCAGGGTGGTGATGGGTGACGAGCACGCCGGACAGGTGCATGCCGTCGGACTCCAGGACGTCGACCAGATCACCCGCGGCGTAGGCCGGATCGACCACGACGCAGTCGCCGGTGTCCCGGTCGCCGATCAGGTAGGCGAAGTTGCGCATCTGCTGGGCGATCGGGTCGGTCGCGGCGAAGTCGCGGCCGGCGAGCAACTGACGGAAATAGAGGCGGTCATCAGGCATGCCGACAGCCTAGGAGGGCGGTCGGCCCGCGTTGAAGTGCGTAGCTGCAATCTCGCGGCGCGGAACGCACGTCGATTGAAGCCACGTACCGATTTCGGGCTCGGAGCGTCCCTGACGTCAATCGGGCGCAGTACGGCCGCTTGTTGATTGAACTCAGGGATGGTTGCGACCTATTGCCGGGCTTGCGGGGCGCACCGACTTGTCGGGGGTCGGCAGCAATATCGCGCCATGGGGGTATTCATCGGCAGCGAGGCATTGGCCGCGGGAACGGTCACACGCAATGACCTTCGGCGGCACTACAGGCGCATGTTTCCGGACGTCTACGGACCGCCCGAACCCACTATTCGGGAGCGCGCACGGGGTGCGTGGTTGTGGTCCGGCCGGCGTGGTGTCATCACAGGAGTCGCGGCATCGGCGCTGCACTGGGCGAAATACGTCGACGACGACGTCCCGGTCGAGATGCTGTGGCGGAATGGTCGCCCGCCGACCGGTTTGATCGTGCGGAATGAGGCGTACGCCGTGGATGAGGTCACGACATACAACGGGATTCCGCTCGCCACGCCGGCGCGGACGATCTTCGACCTGGGTCGACACCTCGATCGCGATGCGGCCGTTGCACGGATCGACGCGCTGCTGTGGGTGGGTCGGGTCGGCGTGGGTGACGTTCAGCCGATCATCGGGCGGTATCGGTGGGCGCGCGGTCTTGAACAGCTGCGCGTGGCGCTGGAGCTGGCCGACGACGGCGCCGAGTCGCCGCGAGAGACGCGGCTGCGTCTGCTCCTCACCGACGCCGGGATGCGCCCGACCGACACCCAGATCCCGGTCTACGAGGGCAACCGCCTGATCACCAAGTTCGACATGGGCTGGAAGCACCTTCTTGTCGGGGTTCAATACGACGGCGGTCACCATCAGACTGATCGCGACCAGTACGTACGCGATCAGCGGGCGCTGTCCAAGCTCGAAGCCCGCAACTGGATCGTCGTCAAGGTGATCAAGGAGGACACCGACGATGACGTTCTGGCTCGGGTGGCGGCCGCTCTGTTCCGCCGTGGCTGGCGGGCCGCTTAGTCGAACGGCCGGCTGGGCCACGATCCCTGGTGTGAATCAGCGTGCCGGCCGGGGCAAGCGAATTGCACTGAGGGATCGCGCGAAGGACGTAGCGGTACCTGATGTCAATAACCGCGTGTCGAGGCGAGCGATCATTGAAGTCTGGGACAACTGCGGGCCCAGATCGGGACAATCAGGCGAAGCAGCTCCTGAATGAGCCGAAATAGTGCGGTTACGCTGCCGTTTTGGCAGGTGAAACCGCGAGACGGTAACCTCTTTAAGGCCCGCGGGGCAGACGGTCATAACCGGCAGTCCGAAACCGAGGGTCAGGCCCCCTTAGCTCAGTCGGCAGAGCGTTTCCATGGTAAGGAAAAGGTCAACGGTTCGATTCCGTTAGGGGGCTCGGTGGACATATGGCGAGCGGAGCGACGGAAGTTATATCCGCCGCTGCGCCGCCTGTGTCTGTCGGGGCGGTGTAGCTCAGCTGGTTAGAGCGCACGACTCATAATCGTGAGGTCGGGAGATCGAGCCTCCCCACCGCTACCAGCACAACAGAGATTTCGAAGCGAAAGAGGCAGAATCGTGGCGTCGAGTACCGACGTACGGCCGAAGATCACCTTGGCCTGCGAGGTGTGCAAGCACCGTAACTACATCACCAAGAAGAACCGCCGCAACGACCCGGATCGGCTCGAACTGAAGAAGTTCTGCCCGAACTGCGGTACGCACCAGCCGCACAAAGAGTCGCGTTAGTCATTCGTCGTGGGTCTGGCGGACATTGTCGGTTTTCACTACCGGCATCCCGAGTGCTACGAGGTCGGTCGTGAGAAGATCCGTGAGCACGCGATCGCCGTCCAGAACGACGACGCGTGTTTTCACCAGGAGTCGGCCGCGGCTGAACTCGGCCACGGCTCGTTGCTGGCACCGTTGACGTTCATCAGCATTTTCGGCTATCAGGCGCAGCTGGCGATGTTCGAGGCCGCCGGCATCGCCATTTCCGATGCCAAGATCATTCACGTCGACCAAGAGCTGAGGTTCCTCGCTCCGATCAGGGCCGGGGACAAGCTCTACTACGACGTGTACGTCGACTCGTTCCGCCAGGCACACGGCACCGACATCGTTGTGACCAAGAACATCATCACCAACGATCGTGGTGACGTTGTGCAGGAGGCCTACACGACCCTGGCGGGTCGGTCGGGTGAAGACGGAGATAAGGGGTTCGCAGATGGCGCTTCGTGAGTTCAATTCGGTCAAGGTCGGTGACGAGCTGCCGGAGAAGACCATCAAGCTGACCCGGCAGGATCTGGTCAACTACGCCGGCGTCTCCGGCGACCTGAACCCGATCCACTGGGACGACGAGATCGCCAAGCAGGTCGGTCTGGACACCGCCATCGCCCACGGCATGCTGACCATGGGTCTCGGCGGCGGGTTCATCACCAACTGGGTCGGTGATCCGGCTGCCGTCACCGAATACAACGTCCGCTTCACCTCGGTGGTCCCGGTCCCCAACGACGGCATCGGCGCCGAGCTGGTCTTCAGTGGCCGCGTGAAGTCGGTCGACGAGGACACCAAGTCGGTGACCATCGCGCTTTCTGCCACGACCGGCGGAAAGAAGATCTTCGGCCGCGCCGTCGCGACCGCGAAGTTGGCCTAGTCATGCCGGTGAACCCCGACATCCTCGGGATGGTCCACAAGTACCCGCAGGTCTTCACGGTGGGGCGCGAGCAGGTCCGGCAGTACGCCAAGGCCGTCAAGTCGGACCACCCGGTGTCGATGGATGAAGCCGCCGCCGCCGAGTTGGGCCATGACACCCTGATCGCCGGTCCGACGTTTGTGGCGATCGTTGCGCTGCTGGTCCAGCAGGATTTCTTCCGCGTCGTCGATGTCGGCATGGATACCATGCAGATCATCCAGGTCGACCAGAAATTCGTGTACCACCGCCCGATCAAGGTCGGGGACCGGCTGCACGCGACTGTCGAGATCGTCTCGATCGAGCATCGGTTCGGCGCCGACATCGTGCAGACCCGCAACACCCTCACCGATGACGACGGCGGCCTCATCATGGAGGCTTTCACCACGTTGATGGGCCACGAGGGCGACAATTCCGTGTCCGTGCGATACGACCGCGAGACCGGGCAGGTCCTGCGCTCGGCGGCCGGAGCGGATTAGTAACTCAGACTGGGGCCGTTGTACACTCGGTCCTCGGGGATCCACCCTTTTCAGCGCGCTGTCCGTCGGTTACGTATCGACCGATCGGGGAGCGCGCGAATTGTGTGAGGACCCAGCCAGAAGTGCCGACGTGGTCGGTACTGAAGGGGCGTAGCTCAATTGGCAGAGCAGCGGTCTCCAAAACCGCAGGTTGCAGGTTCAAGTCCTGTCGCCCCTGCTCAACTGAACATCGATGTGGACACTGGAAATGTGACCACCTGGAACAGACGAAAGGCATGCGGTGAGCGACGAGCGCGATAGTGCCGGCTCCGCAGGCGCCGGTACTGAAGCGGGCACCGACGCGGGCGACGGCGAGTCGCAGGGCCAGACCGCAGTTGTGACGCGCCCAGCGCGTCCGACCGGAAAGCGGGCCCGGCGGGCCGTCGAGGTCGACGAGTCCGAGTCGGACGTCGAAACCGACGCCACGGATTCCGACGCTGAAGACGGTGCCGCCGACGCGGACAAGAAATCGAAGAAGCGCGACAAGCCGAAGAAGGCCGTCAAGACCGGTGCGTCTCGGAACCCGTTCGTGTTCGTCTGGAACTACCTCAAGCAGGTCGTCGCCGAGCTGCGGAAGGTCATCTGGCCGAACCGCAAGCAGATGATCGGCTACACGACGGTCGTGCTGGTGTTCCTGGTCTTCATGGTGGCGCTGATCGGTGGGGTCGACTTCGGCCTCGCCAAGCTCGTCATGTGGGTGTTCGGCTGACGCCGAGCGCCCGCCGGTGACGAGCTCAAGAACGTAAGAGAGGACTGACTACCGTGACTTTCGATGGCGAGACACCTTCGGATGAGTCCGACGTGACCGCCGAGGCAGTCGAGTCGGTGGAGACCTTCGAAGACGCTGAAGACACCGTGGACGCTGACGACACCGTGGATGCTGACGAGGCCGTGGCCGACTCGGCCGACGCTGCGGAAGCGCCCGAGGCGACCGACGTGGTTGTCGACGAGACGGTCGAGGCCGCCGCCGAGGAGCCCGAGGACGAGGATCCCGCGGTCGCGCTGAAGAAGCAGCTGCGTCGGCAGGCAGGCGAGTGGTACGTCATCCACTCGTACGCCGGTTACGAGAACAAGGTGAAGGCCAATCTCGAGACCCGCGTGCAGAACCTGGACGTCGGCGACTACATCTTCCAGGTCGAGGTGCCGACCGAAGAGGTCACCGAGATCAAGAACGGTCAGCGCAAGCAGGTCAACCGCAAGGTGCTGCCGGGCTACATCCTGGTGCGCATGGACCTCAACGACGAGTCGTGGGGCGCCGTGCGGAACACCCCGGGCGTGACCGGATTCGTCGGTGCGACCTCGAAGCCGTCGGCGCTGTCGCTCGACGACGTCGTCAAGTTCCTGCTGCCGCAGGGCGCCGCGAAGAAGCCCGCCAAGGCGACCTCGGCCGCCGCTGCGTCGGGCTCCGACAGCGAGGCCACCCTGGCGCGTCCGGAGATCCTGGTCGACTTCGAGGTCGGCGAGTCCGTCACCGTCATGGACGGCCCGTTCGCCACGCTGCCCGCGTCGATCAGCGAGGTCAACGCCGAACAGCAGAAGCTCAAGGTGCTGGTGTCCATCTTCGGACGCGAGACGCCGGTCGAATTGACCTTCACGCAGGTCAGCAAGATTTAATCGCGAGCCTCGGCTCTCGGTTAGCAGGAACGTAGTCGCGCCGCGACTACCTAGAAAGGAACACCACACCAATGGCCCCGAAGAAGAAAAAGGTCGTCGGGCTGATCAAGCTGCAGATCCAGGCCGGCGCGGCCAACCCCGCCCCGCCCGTGGGTCCGGCGCTCGGCCAGCACGGCGTCAACATCATGGAGTTCTGCAAGGCGTACAACGCCGCGACAGAAAGCCAGCGCGGAAACGTCATCCCCGTCGAGATCAGCGTCTACGAGGACCGCACGTTCACGTTCGTCCTGAAGACCCCGCCGGCTGCCCGGCTGCTGCTCAAGGCTGCGGGTATCCCGAAGGGTTCGGCCGAGCCGCACAAGACCAAGGTCGCCAAGATCAGCTGGGACCAGGTCCGCGAGATCGCCGAGACCAAGAAGGAAGATCTCAACGCGAACGACATCGACGCCGCTGCCAAGATCATCGCCGGCACCGCCCGGTCGATGGGCATCACCGTCGAGTGATCCCCGGGTTCGCGCAGCCGCGTGAACCCACCTGTGGAAGAGCCCGCTTCGGCTCGGTGATGAGCGCTCGCGCGAAGAGCGTTCAATCCAGACCACAACCTCTAATCAGGAGATTTGAATGAGCAAGAACAGCAAGGCATACCGCGAAGCTGCCGAGAAGGTGGACCGCGACAACCTGTACACCCCGCTCCAGGCCGTAAAGCTGGCCAAGGAGACGTCCTCGAAGAAGCAGGACGCGACCGTCGAGGTTGCGATCCGGCTGGGTGTCGATCCTCGTAAGGCAGACCAGATGGTGCGTGGCACCGTCAACCTGCCGCACGGCACCGGTAAGACCGCCCGCGTAGTGGTGTTCGCGGTTGGTGAGAAGGCCGAGGCCGCTGTGGCCGCCGGCGCCGATGCCGTCGGTAGCGATGACCTGATCGAGCGTATCCAGGGTGGGTGGACCGACTTCGACGCCGCGATCGCGACGCCGGACCAGATGGCCAAGGTGGGTAAGATCGCCCGCGTTCTCGGCCCGCGTGGCCTGATGCCGAACCCGAAGACTGGCACCGTTACCCCGGACGTGGCCAAGGCCGTGTCCGACATCAAGGGCGGCAAGATCAACTTCCGTGTCGACAAGCAGTCCAACCTGCACCTGATCATCGGCAAGGCGTCGTTCGACGAGGTCAAGCTGGCCGAGAACTATGGTGCCGCGCTGGACGAGGTGCTGCGTGCCAAGCCGTCGTCGTCGAAGGGCCGTTACCTGAAGAAGGTCACCGTCTCGACGACCACCGGCCCGGGTATCCAGGTCGACCCGGCTGTCACCCGGAACTTCACCGAAGAGGCGTAGTCCGAATCCGCTTTCGTAACGGAGCCCCGCACGACCCAGGTCGTGCGGGGCTCCGTCGTTTCCGGTCGACGTCGCGGATGGCGCATCTGGAGTTCTCAGGTGCGCTTCAGTCTCGTTTAGCAGCCGTCACAGGTGCGTCGCCAACCATCGAAAGCATGAGCAATGCCTGCCAGTGCGGCCACGATCGGGCCGCTCACCAGCACCACGGTGCGGGTCCGGAATGCGCGCTCTGCGAGCCGGGCGGTTGCGGACGCTTTCGTCCCGACGTCTCCGGGAGCCAGTGGCAGAGTTGGTTCCGCGCCGGTGCACCTCGGCGTGCCGACCCGATCCGGTAGTGGTGCGGCGCCAGGATCTGGCAGCCTCGACACATGTTCGTGCGAACACTCGCCGTCACCCTGGGTGCCCTGCTGTCGGTCGGCAATTTCGGGCCGGACCTCGGCACCGCCTCGGCCGCACCCCAGCCCGCCCCGCCGCCGGTGTCGCCGCAGGCCGCGGCGGCCGGACTGATCGACGTCCGGACCGTCGTCCCCGATGCGGTGATCGACCTGCGGTACGCCACCCCGAACAACTTCGTCGGCGTTCCGCTGTATCCGGCCGACGCGCGGTGCCTGATCCACGAATCCATGGCGGCCGGGCTGGTCACCGCTGCCCGGATCCTGCGCGCACACGGCGAGGTGCTGACGTTCTGGGACTGCTACCGACCGCATGAGGTGCAGGTCCGGATGTTTCAGGCCGTGCCGGATCCGAACTGGGTCGCCAAACCCAGCAAGTTCGCGCGCAGTCACGAGTCGGGCCTGTCGGTGGACGTCACCATCACCGGAGTCGACATGGGGACTGACTTCGACGATTTCACCCCGCGCGCGACGGCGTATGCGACCGCAGGCGTCACCCCGGCGCAGCAGGCCAACCGCGCCCGGCTGCGGGACGCCATGGTCGCCGGTGGGCTGAGCGTGTATCCGGGGGAGTGGTGGCACTTCAACGGGCCGGGAGCGGCCGAGCCGCGCCCGATCCTCGACGTGCCGGTGAACTGAGTCAGGCGGCGACCAACTGGGCCAGCAGCGCCCGGTGATCAGAACCGGCCACCCGCAGCGTCTGCACTGACGTGGCCACGTAGCCGCGGGTGAGGATGTGATCGACGGCGAAAACCGGCGGCGCGAAGATGTCGGCCGGGTGCGTGCGTACTATTCCGGCGCCGGCCTGAGCGCCGGCATCCTGATAGCCCTGCCGCAGCAGCCGCCGGAACTCGCGCATGTCCGGGGTGGCGTTCAGGTCGCCGGCCAGCAGCACCGGACCGGAGCTCGCCTGCGCCGCCTTCCGCAACGTGTCGGCCAGTCGGGCCAGGTCGTCGCGCCAGCCCTGCAGGGGGTCCGGCCACGGCGCCGAGAGGTGAACGGTCATCACCCGCGGTGCGATCGGCGCTCCGGGAACATCGACATCGACGGCCAGCATGCCCAGCCAGAAGCCGTCGTCGATGCGGACGTCACTGATCGGGTAGCGGCTCCAAATGCCGACACCGCCGGGCTCATCCATCTCGCGCAGAGCGCGGTAGGGGAACATCCGGTCCAGCCCGGCGGCCTCCAGCCGTGACAACGCGGCAGGTGTAAGTTCTTGCAGCGCAACGATATCCGCGCCGTCCTCGGCATACCGGACGATCGGTTCGGCCTCGGCCCGGCCGTAGCGCAGGTTGGCAGACAAGAATCGCAGCGCAGTGCCCGCCGGTGCTTTCGCGCGTCGGTACAGGGACAGCTGTACGACGACTGTGGCGACGGTGGCGCCCACCGCGACCGCGGTCAGCGGCCAGTTCTTTGCGATCCCGAACAGTGCGGCAGCCACCGGCGCGCCGATGGCCAGGTACGGCACCGCAGCGGCCAACGCCAATAGCGACCGGTTGACGATCGGAATCCAGCGCACCGCGATTCCGGCCCCGGCCGCGCACAGTGCGACGGCGCCCACGTACGTCAGAACTGAATGCCACATTGGGTCGGCTCGTCCTCCATTGATCGGTGCTGCAGAAGCATAGGGGCGGCCATGCGCCGCGGCCCGCCGAGCCGGTGCCAGAATATGTACCGAAGGTATTTATCATCTTCGCGAAGCGAGTTTGGCAACAATAATTGGCATTTGCTGAATGTGGCGACTAATTGTGATAGGAGTAAATATTCGAAATGGTAAATTGGAATCGTCTGTCAATCCTCTAGAAGCCTGCTGTGAGCCAATAACAGCGTTCAAGCTGGTTATTGACCATAGGTATGTTTACGTGTGTAACGGTTCTGTGGATTCCACGTGTCAATTACCGGTAGTGTTCCCGCCGTTAATAGGCGGCCTAGTAATGGTTCGCCAGGTGCCGAATTTTGGGCAAGGGGACACGTATGTACTCATCGCTGCGCGGGCCGCTTCGTACTTGCACATTTCGTGGGCTTATCGCGGTGCTTCCGGTCTCGATGATCTGCGTGTACAGCACGCCATCGATCCTGCCGACGAGACTGGTCACGGCCCAGGTGGAAAACACCGCGGAAATCGTCTCGTCCCCGTCGAGTATCGGGATCGCCGATTCGGGGTTGTACGGCGAGACTCAGGCGCAGATCAACCAGACGCTCGACACCCTGCAGTCCATCGGGGTCCAGGATGTCCGCGTCTTCGTCCCGTGGATCTATGTCGAACCCGCCAACGGCGTCTACAACTGGTCCAGCATCGACATGGTCATCCAGGCCGCCCAGGCGCGGAACATGGGCGTCATGGCCGAGGTCGCCAGCACGCCGCTGTGGGAGGGCTCGTCCACCGCGATCACCGGTGCCGGGACGCCGAACCCCGCTGACTACGCCTCGTTCGTGACCCAGGTGGCCCAGCGATACGGCACGGCCATCTCGGCCTACGAGATCTGGAACGAGCCGAACTACGTGCTGTCGTCCGACCCGATCGACCCCGTCGCCTATGCGGCCTTGCTGAAGGCGGCATATCCTGCGATCAAGGCGGTCAACCCATCTGCCACCGTGGTGGCCGGTGCGCTGGGCAGCGTGGTCACCTTCGGCGGCATCACGATGGACCCGACGACCTTCGTCCAGCAGATGCTGGCCGCCGGTGCGGCGAACTACTTCGATGCGTTGTCGTTCCACCCGTATCAGGAGTCGCTGCCGTTCTCCCAGGGCCTTGGCGTCGCGAATTCGCCTCTGACGCAGCTGAATACGATCTACCAGCTGATGACGCAATACGGTGACGGGCTCAAGAAGATCTGGATCAGTGAGTTCGGTGCGTCCACCAACGACGTGAGTCAGCAGACTCAGGCCGACCTGATCAAGAACCTGCTCGACACCTGGCAGACCATCGCCTACGCCGGCCCGGTGTTCATCTACACCGCGCAAGACGGTGTTCCGGGTGCCGACGGGTACGGCATCTGGAACGCCGACTGGACGCCGAAACTCGCGGTTGCCGTCGTCCAACAAGCGATTCAGCAGTATTCGGGCGGCCTGCTGGGCGCCATCGGCTCGACAGTTGGCGGCGTCGTCTCGGGAGTCACCTCGGTGGCCCAGTCGCTGGCCAACCTGCTGCAATCGATCAGCTTGGCCGTCCAGGGCGAATTTCAGCAATTGGGGCAGGCGATCAATGCGTGGTTCACGGCGGTCTCCTCACAGCTGACCGGAACCCTGCCGTCGTCCACTCCGTTGGCCGCGAAGGTGACGGCGGCTCCGCTCAAGACCGCGGCGGTCACGCCCACGGCAACAGCCGCGACGACTGAGGCGGCGCAAACCACGGCCGCGACGACATCGGGAACCCAGAAGAGCTCGTCGACCGGGACAAGCGGAGCAACGGGCACGACCGGTACGACCGGAACGACCGGAACGACCGGAACGAGCGGGTCGACGGGCACGACGGGGGCGACGGGAACCACGGGGTCGACCGGGACCACCGTCACCGCGGTGCCGGTGGCCGCCACGACGTCGTCGGCAACGAGCCAGTCGGCTTCCGGCGCAACGGGTTCGGGCACGACGCCGAGCACGGCCTCACCCACTGGCGAGTCATCGCCGTCGTCTTCAACCGGCACATCCGGACCCGTCTCCAGCGCAGCCTCGTCGACCACTGCCCCCGGCAAGTCGTCGGGCTCCGGCAGCAAGACGGATGACTCGTCTGGCGCGCAGGACGACTCGAAGGTCAAGTCCAGCAAGTCGGGGAAGCCCGACAAGTCCGGCAACGCGGGCGACTCAGCTGGTGCGAAGGGCAAGCCCGCCAAATCCGGCGACCCCTCGTCGGACAACGGATCGACCGGCACCAACAATGGATCACACAGCGGGCAAGGCGCCGACCACGCCGACCACGCCGACCACTAGGAACCCGGCAAAACAGAAGCGCCCCCGGCCGTGTACGGCCGGGGGCGCTTCTGGTGAAAGCCGTTCAGGCGGCTTCCTTGGACTTGTTGTAAGTGACCAGGCTGACGTCGAGGACCTCGTCGAGGAAGTAGTACTGGCAACCGGTCAGATACTTCATGTACCGGTCGTAGTTCACCTGGCCGGAAATGGCGATGGCCTCTTCCTTGTGGTGCTCCAGGTTGGCTGCCCAGACGCCGAGCGTCTTGATGTAGTGGTTGCGCAGGGACACCGGGTCCGGGACGTGGAAGCCGGCCTTCTCGCCGTGATCGACCATCATCTGGGTGCTGGGCAGACGGCCGCCGGGGAAGATGTCGGTGGCCATGAACTTGATGAACCGGGCCATCTCGAACGTGAGCTTCTTGCCCCGCGCCGCCATGTCCATGGGGTGGTAGCTCACGCTGCTCTGTATGGTCATCCGGCCGTCGTCGGGCATGATGTCGTAGCAGCTCTTGAAGAAGTCGTCGTAGCGCTCGAAGCCGAAGTGCTCGAAGGCCTCGATCGACACGATGCGGTCCGCCGGCTCGTGGAACTCTTCCCAACCCTTGAGCAGCACCCGGTGCGTGCGGTCCGACCCGGTCTTGCTCAGCAGTTCCGTGCAGAACGCCTGCTGGTTCTTGCTCAGCGTCAGGCCGACGACGTTGACGTCGTACTTCTCCATGGCCCGCTGCATGGTCAGGCCCCAGCCGCAGCCGATCTCCAGCAGCGTCATGCCGGGCTTGAGGTCCAGCTGGTCGAGGTGCTGATCGACGTTGGCGATCTGCGCTTCTTCCATCGTGACGAAGGGTCCGGTGAAGTAGGCGCAGCTGTACTTGCGGGAGTTGTCCTGGAACAACCCGAAGAAATCGTCAGACAGGTCGTAGTGCGCCTGGATGTCCTCGAAATGCGGCCGCATGTCCTTGGCCTCAGTCGAATCCTGAATCATCTGTAACACCTAACTTGACCTTCCTCACTCGCGGGTGATGTCGGTCACTAAATCTCACAATTGTGACCGCACAATACCTGGCCGCTGACCGGTGCCTTGACGTTGGTGTGACGCGTCGTCACGTTCAGCTCATGCAGCAACCGTAGCGCCGACATACCAGCATGCCGCGCTCATTCCCCCAGCGTGGCGGGGTCTGTGATCGGACTGATACGTCTATCGAATTTCGGCAAATGTCGTGGCCAGCTCGCCCGCGATGTTGTCCCAGAGAGGCTCGGGCAGGTCGTGACCCATGCCGTCGAACAACACCAACCGAGCGCGCTTGATTGCTTTGGCCACTGCTCGACCACCGCTCGGTCGCATCAGTTTATCGGCCCGACCATGGATGACAACCGTCGGTGCGGTGATCAGCGCGTCGTAGTGCCGCAGGCTACCGCTGCCCAGGATGGCCCCGAAATGCCGGGCGACGCCGACAGGGTAGTAGGAGCGGTCGTAGCTTTCGGCGGCATCGGCCTCGGCTTGGTCGAGCGGCGTCGGGTAGCCGGGGCTGCCGATGATCCGGCCGACGTTGACCGCGTTGGCGATGACGCCCGCACGGGAGGTGTCCTGCGGCCGCGTGGTGATGGCCTTGAGTTGCTTAGGACCGGGCGGCGGCAGCAGCGGCTGGTTGTTGCTCGAGAAGATGACGCCGAGCGTCTTGGTCCGGTGCTGGTAGCGCGCCGCGAAGACCTGCGCGATCATGCCGCCCATCGAGCCGCCGACGATGTGCGCCTGGTCGATCTCCAGGTGATCGAGCAGTGCCGCGGCGTCGTCGGCCATGTCCTCCAAGGTGTAGACCGCATCGCTGCGCAGCCCGGCATACGACCGGAGCATCCGGGGCAGCAGCGAGGATCCGGAGTGCCTGCCCTCGATCTTGGTGGACAGGCCCACATCCCGGTTGTCGAACCGGATGACTCGGTAGCCCTTCTCGACGAGCTTGTCGCAGAAGCCCTTTCGCCACAACAGCAACTGCGCGCCGAGGCCCATGATGAGCAGGACCGCGGGATGGTCCGGGTTGCCCATGTCCTCGTAGGCGATGTCCAGGTCGCCCGAGCGGGCGATGCCGGTCCTGACTTCGGGGGTAGTGTCTCGTTCCGGGTGCATGAGTGCTTGCTCCTCGATCTTCATGGTCGGATGTGGCCTCCGGCCTACTCCTCGGGTTTTATGGTCGGATGCGGCCTCCGGCCTACTCCTCGGCGTTCTTGTGGTCGCGGCTGATATCCACCATGAAGTTGGTGAAGTAGCCCTTCAGCTGGGGGTCGCTCATCATCTGCCACCGCGGCGCCAGCAGCTTCATGTACCGCTCGACGTAGAGGAACTGCTTGCCGATCAGGACCAGCTCGCGGGGCAGCTTGACGTCATACGCGTCCGCGAGCGCGGACAGCTGCTTGCCGATCTCGGCGTAGGACAGGTCGCCCAGCGACTTCATGGTGAGCGGCGTCGTGAAGGCCGCGAGGTCCTTGGCCGCCTGGCCCTCCGGCTTGACCGTGCCGACGGCGCCCATCATCACGACGATCCGGCCGGCCGCGGCGTGATCCTTCGAGACCAGCAGGGCGTACACGAGTTCGCGCAGCAGCCACCGGGTCCGTGGGTCGATGCGGCCCATGATCCCGAAGTCGAAGAAGACGATCTTGCCGTCCTTGTCGACGTGCAGGTTGCCGGCGTGCAGGTCGCCGTGGAACAGGCCGTGCTTGAGGCCGCCCTCGAACACGCTGAACAGCAGGGCCTTGACCAGTTCCTCGCCGTCGAATCCGGCCTTGCGAATGGCGGCGGCGTCGTCGATGCGGATGCCCTCGACGCGCTCCATGGTCAGCACGCGCTCGCTGGTCAGGTCCCAGTACACCTGGGCCACCCGTATGTTCTGGCCCAGCGGCGAGGAGTGCATGTGCGCCACCCACGCGTCCATGGACTGCGCCTCGAGCCGGAAGTCGAGCTCCTCGGCGAGGTTGTCGGCGAAGTCGGCGACCACATCCTGTGCGGACAGCCGCTGGCCCAGCTTGGCCAGCTCGGCGATCTGTGCGCCGCGCTTGAGGATCTGCAGGTCGGCAGCGACCCGCCGGCGGATACCGGGTCGCTGGACTTTGACGACGACCTCTTCGCCCGAGTGCAGCGTCGCGTAGTGCACCTGGGCGATGGAGGCGGAAGCGAAGGGCTCGTCGTCGAAGCTCTCGAAAAGGTCGGACGGCTCGCCGCCGAGCTCCTCGCGCAGCAGTTTGTGGACCTCGTCCTTGTTGGCGGGCGGGACCCGGTCCAGCAGGCTGCGGAACTCACGGCTCAGGGGCTCGCCGAAGGCGCCTGGGCTGGACGCGATGATCTGGCCGAGCTTGACGTACGTCGGCCCGAGATCGGAGAAGGCCTTCGGGACCTGCTTGATCACCTTCTGCTGCAGGTTGCCCTTGGAGAAGGCGCTGCCGGCGACGCGTATGCCGGTCCGGGCGAGCTGCCAGCCGGTTGCCCCGATGCGGGCGGCTTCGACGGGCAGCGGCACCCGGTCCAGCCTGGCGCCTTCGCGGTGCGGGGTCTTCCGCGTAGAACTCATTGAGGAAGTGTCTCAAAACCGCGAGTACCGCCAAACAGGTGTGCCCTGCGTCACGCCATGGCGGCGGGGCGTCAGACGAAGACGCTCTCGATGTCGGCGCGGCTGCGGACCGGGTCGCTGCCCGGCACGTACGCCGGCACGGTGTGTGGAGCCAGCTCCGGATCGAGGCCACCTTTGACCCGGGCCTTCGCCTGCTGGAATTCCGGGAACGGGCCCCCGGCGGTGTGCAGGCCGTTGATGATCGACCACACGACGGCGCGGCGCGCGGTGCGCTCGATCGGGTTGGGGTCGGTGTGTCCGAGCAGTTGCTTGGCCCACCTCGGCATGGTGTCGCGCACCGCCCAATCGATGGCGCTCTGTGGCATCGGCAGGTTCGGGCCGGTGGCCATGGCGGCGCCGTGCGTCAGGGCCAGCTTGGGGAGATAGGACTTCAGGCAGTCCAGGGTCTCGGCCTTGGTGGTGGGCAGGTCGGTGCCGCCCAGGGCGTGCCCGACGCGGATGAACTCGCCGTAGTACCGGTCAAGTTTCTTGCCGCGCAACGGGTTCGGGTGATAGAGCTCGTGCGCGGTGGCCAGGCCCCACACGACCGTCGCGTAGTTCCAGCGCAGCCAGTCCGGGTCGTCGGCGTCGTACGCGGCGCCGTCGGGCCGGACGCCCTTGATGGTGTGGTGCATGGCGCGCACGGTCCGGGCCAGATTCTCGGCGGTTTCAGTACTGCCGTACGCGGTACCGATGAAGAACGCGATGGAATGACCCAGCCGGACGGCCGCGCCCTTGGGGTCGATCACCGGGCTGGCGACCCCGTTCTCGTCGCGTTGGACCAGGCGGGAGTGGTGCATACCCATCCAATAGATGGACGGGTCGAGCCGCTCGATGAACGCGGCGCACTGCAGACCGAAGACCAGGGCCTCGGTGTGGGAGTGCACGTGCCAGACGGCGCTGCCGGGGCCGAACCACCCCGGGTCTCCGGCCGGACCGGCGAAGTCCATGCCGCGGAAGTAGTTCCGCCGGATGGTCTGGTCGAACCGGTGCTGAAGCTGGTGCTCGATGAACTGGTGCGGCAGATACACGTCCACTCCTTCTGGTCACGGTTGTAACCAGAATAGTATTTGGTGACGGGTGTGACCAGACCTAGGCTGTAGGGATGTCGACACCCACCAGGTGGGCGGGGGTTCCGCTCGACGACCGCCGCGCGGAGCGCCGCGGGCTGCTGGTCGACGCGGCATTCGAGCTGTTCGGTTCCGGCGGCGAGACGGCATTGTCGGTCCGGTCGGTGTGTCGTGCGTGCGGACTCAACACCCGGTACTTCTACGAGAGCTTCGACGGCATCGACGAGCTGCTGGGCGCCGTCTACGACAAGGTGAGTGTCGAATTGGCCGCCGTGGTGGACACCGCGATCGCCGGCGCGGGGGATTCGGTGCGGGAACGGACCGGCGCCGGCATCGCTGCGGTACTGGGCTTCGGTTCCCACGATCCGCGGCGGGGGCGGGTGCTGTTCACCGAAGCGCGCGCCAACCCCGTGCTCGCCGCGCGCCGGGCCGTCACCCAGGACCTGCTGCTCGACGCGGTGCTGGCCGAGGGCGGCCGGCTGCACCCCGACTCGGACCCGGTTGCCGCGCGCGTCGGCGCGGCGATGTACACCGGCGCGATGGCCGAGCTGGCCCAGCAGTGGCTGTCGGGTGCGCTTGGCGCCGATCTCGACGTGGTGGTCGACGCGGCGCTGGCGTTGGTTCTGCGTCGAGAGTGACGACAAGGCTGCCCAGGGCGTAGGCCCGGGCAGCCAGGTCGTCGAGCGCGACAGCGCTACCGGACGGTGGGCCGCCAGCGCTTGATGAAGTCCGTCTCCGGCCATTGTTCTTCGGCGGCCAGCAGCTCGTACATGGTGGCGCGGTCGATGGATTCGCGGATGATGTCGGCGTGGCCCGCGTGGCGGGACAGCTCCTCGATGATGTGCATGCCCACCCAGCGCACCGACCAGTGATCGATGTCCGAGGGGAACCACGGCACCTCGTGCGGTACCGGCACCAGCGCGTCCAGGTCGAGTTCGGCGAAGGCCTGCAGCGTCTGGGTGTTCTGCGCGCGCAGGGCGTCCAGCAGATCGCCGAGTTTCTCGTCGTCGCGCATCGTGAGTTGGTCTTCGTGCTCGGCCATCTGTTCGGCCATCGGCCGGGTGTCCCGCGGCGGGAAGTCGGGAGCCGCCACCGCGCGTGCCACCCAGCCGGCTTGGACGGCGGTGACGTGTTTGATCAGGCCGCCGACCGACAGCGCGCTGACCGACGGCGTCGAGCGGGCCTGCTCATCGGTGAGGCCGTGGGCGACGGCGGCGAAGGCGTCCTGCTGGAACGCCAGGAAGTTGCTCAGGGTCCGACGCTCGTCGTCTGCGGGTGCGGGCAGTCCGGCCATGGTTAGTTCTCCTTCTCGGTGTGGGCGTAAAGATCACGGACGCAGGCGATTTCCGCGCCGTGGTGAATGACTTCGCGATTGATGTGCAGCACCAGGGTGGCCATGGTGAGGTCGGCGTAGGGACCTTCGGCCGGACCGCATGGACGCGCCAGGGCGGCGTCGTCGAGCCCCCGGACCCCGGCAATCCAGTTCGCATAGGCGGCGTCGAGCTGATCCAGCGCGCTGCGCGCGTCGCGGGCGTAGGGCCACGACTCGTAGTCGGCCGGTGGGCCACCGAAATGCGAATGGTTGCGCATCGCCAGGACGCCGACGATGACGTGCGCCAGCCGCCAGGCGATGGTGGTGAACGGTTCGGGTTGTGTTGGGGGATAGCTGAAGTCGACGGACCCGTCGGGGTGGACGGTCCAGCAGCCGGGCACCGGCTGCCAGAAATATTCGTCGTCGGTCAGTCCCTCGAGTCGTGGACGCAGGTGGTGCTGCCAGTGCCAGTCGAGTTGCTCGGCCAGTTCTTCGGTCCGTTCTTCGGTCACAGGGAAACCCTGACATTCAATTAGGACTGTTTCTGTCCTATGAGTGCGGCAGAGTGTTGTCATGTCCGAAACCACGAGCCGGGTGCTCCAGCTGCTGGGGCTGTTGCAGGCGCGCCGGGTGTGGACGGGGCAGGAACTTGCCGACCGGCTCGGCGTCACCGGACGCAGCGTGCGCCGGGACATTGAGCGGCTGCGCGACCTCGGTTATCCCGTTCATGCCAGCAAGGGCCGCGACGGTGGCTATCAGCTGGGTGCCGGCGCCGCATTGCCCCCGCTGCTGCTCGACCCGGAGGAGGCCGTCGCGATGGCGGTGTGTCTGCGGCTGGCCGCCGGCGGCACCGTGGCGGGCGTCGGGGAGTCGGCGCTGCGGGCGCTGTCCAAACTCGACCAGGTGATGCCGGCGCGGCTCAGGTCGCAGGTGGCCGCGGTGCACGACTCGACGGTGATGCTGACCGGTGGCGGCGCCGTCGAAGCGGTGTCGCCCGACGACCTGATGACACTGGCCCGTGCCTGCCGGGATCGCGAACACATCCGGCTCGGCTACACCGACATCCGCGGCAACCACACGCAGCGGCGCCTGGAGCCCTATCAACTCGTCACGACCGGACGCCGCTGGTACCTGCTGGCATACGACCGCGACCGCGACGACTGGCGGACGCTGCGGCTGGACCGGATGGCCGACGTCAACGCCGCGGGGACGACGTTCGCCGTGCGCCCGGCGCCGGACGCGGCGGAGTACGTCCGCCGGGCCATCACCACGTCGCCGTACCGGTACGTCGTGCGGGCCCGGTTCGAGGCCTCCGAAAGTCAACTGGCACAGGTATTCTCCGCCGCCTCCGCGCAGATTGCGCCGGACGGTCCGGACCACTGCATCGTGACCGCCGGGGGTGACGATCCCGAGCGCATCGTGCTGTACCTGGCGATGCCGGGGTATCGGTTCGAGGTTCTCGAACCGCCCGAGGTGATCGCCGCGGCCGCCGTGGTCGCAGACCGGTTGCGTGCCGCAATGCCTCCCGATCAGTGACGCCGCGCCGTATGGTGCAGGGGTGTCGACGGGACGACCCCTGCAAGTGACGGCCGTGGTTTCCACCGAGTTGTTCGTCGGCCCGGGCGATGAACCGCTGCAGATCGTGCGCGTGGACTACACCGGATGTGCGGCAGCCACCGAGGTCCGGGTGGCCGGGGACGGGTTGTGCGGCCGGGCCGAGGCTCCGCCGGGCGACGGCACGGTGGAGATTCCGGTGGCCGTCGAGGCTCCGGTGCCGGGACAGATCCGGGCCGCGCAGCTCGACATCGGCGGCGCGCAGACCCCGTTCGAGTTCGTCGTCGCCGAGCCCGGCTGGACCATGCACATGATCAGCCACTTCCACTACGACCCGGTGTGGTGGAACACCCAGGCCGCGTACACCAGCGTCTGGACCGAGGATCCGCCCGGACGGTGCCGGCAGGCCAACGGCTTCGACCTGGTCACCGCGCACCTCGAAATGGCAAGGCGGGAGCCCGAATACAAATTCGTGCTGGCCGAAGTCGACTACCTCAAACCCTACTGGGACACCCATCCGGAGCAACGTGCCCAGCTGCGCGCGCTGCTCGCCGAGGGTCGTGTCGAGATCATGGGCGGCACCTACAACGAGCCGAACACCAATCTGACCGGTCCCGAGACGGCGATCCGGAACTTCGTGCACGGCATCGGGTTTCAGCGTGATGTCATGGGCGCCGAGCCGGCGACGGCGTGGCAACTGGATGTGTTCGGCCACGATCCGCAGTTCCCCGGCATGGCTGCCGACGCGGGGCTGACCTCCAGTTCGTGGGCCCGCGGCCCGCATCACCAGTGGGGGCCGATGCACCGCGACGGCGATCCCGCGCGGATGCAGTTCGCCAGTGAATTCGACTGGATCGCACCGTCGGGCCGCGGGCTGCTCACCCATTACATGCCGGCGCACTACGCCGCGGGGTGGTGGATGGACTCGTCGGCATCGTTGCACGAGGCAGAAGCCGCCACCTATGAGACGTTCGCCAAGCTGAAAAGGGTTGCGCTGACCCGCAATGTGCTGCTGCCGGTGGGCACCGACTACACCCCGCCGAGCAAATGGGTTACCGAGATTCACCGCGACTGGGCGGCCCGGTACACGTGGCCCCGTTTCGTGTGTGCCCTGCCGCGCGAGTTCTTCGCCGCGGTCCGTGCCGAACTGGCGGCCCGCGGCGCCCAGCCGTCGCCGCAGACCCGGGACATGAACCCGATCTACACGGGCAAGGACGTGTCGTACATCGACACCAAACAGGCCAACCGGGCCGCCGAGAACGTCGTGCTGCAAGCCGAGCGGTTCGCGGTGTTCGCCGGATTGCTCACCGGCGCCACCTATCCGCAAGCGGCCCTGGCCAAGGCCTGGGTGCAGCTGGCGTACGGGGCGCACCACGACGCCATCACCGGATCGGAATCTGACCAGGTGTACCTCGACCTGCTCACCGGCTGGCGCGACGCCTGGGAACTCGGCCGGACCGCCCGGGACAACGCCGTGGCGCTACTGTCCCGCGCTGTCGACGTTGACATCGTGGTGTGGAACCCATTGGCGCACAATCGAACCGACATCGTCACCGTCCACCTCGACGAACCGATGCAAGGGTCGGTCCAGGGCGCGGACGGCACGCCGGTGCCGGTCCTGGTCGAAGACGGCGGCCGCACCGTCACCTGGCTGGCCCGCGAGGTGCCGTCGCTCGGCTGGCGGGGATACACGCTCGGCGGGAACACTGTGCCGTCGGGGTGGGAACCGGTGGCCGGCACCACCATCACCAATGACCGTTACCGCTGCACCGTCGACCCCGACCGCGGCGGCGCGGTGTCGTCACTGCGGCGCGACGGGGTCGAGCTGATCGGCACGGGCCGGGTCGGCAACGAGATCGCCGTCTACGATGAACATTCCGCGCATCCCACCGAACACGAAGGACCCTGGCATCTGCTGCCGAAGGGGCCCGTGGTGGGCGCCGCCGAATATCCGGCCCAGTCTGTGCAGGCCTACCGCAGCCCGCTGGGGGAGCGGCTGGTGGTCACCGGTCGGATCGGTGACGTGCTGGCCTATACCCAGACCATCACGCTGTGGCACGGCGTGGATCGCCTGGACTGCCGCACCGTGATCGACGAATTCGCCGGCGCGGACAAGCTGCTGCGGCTGCGCTGGCCCTGCCCGGTGCCGGGCGCGATGCCGGTCAGCGAGGTCGGTGATGCGGTGATCGGCCGGGGTTTCGGCCTGCTGCACCAACGGGATTCGCATGACGCCGTCGACACGGCGGACCATCCCTACACGCTGGACAACCCCGCCTACGGCTGGTTCGGACTGTCCGCGGCGGTGCGGGTCCGAGTGCGAGACGCGCAGGGCGACTACGTGCGGGCGGTGTCGGTGGCCGAGGTCGTGGTCCCGAACGCAGCCGATCCGGCGGCCCCGACCCGCGAGCTGATGGTGGCGCTGGTCCGGGCCGGGGTGACGGCGACCTGCAGCAGCGCCGACAAACCGCGCTACGGCGATCTCGCTGTCGACTCCAACCTGCCCGACGCCCGCATCGCGCTCGGTGGACCCGACGAAAACGCCTTCACCAGTGAGGTATTGGCGGCCGCGGATCCGTGCTACGGCGCGGAACTACAGCGCCGCCTGGCGACGGGCAGCGCCCGGCTCTGGGTGCCCGCCGATGCCGACCTGGTGCAGCGCTGGATTCCGGGCGCCGATCTGACGGGTGTGCGGGCGCTGCCGGTGCTGATCGTCGCCGGGGCCGGTGCCACCGAAGAACTGATCGCCGCCCTCGCTACCGCCGAGATCACCGTCGAGCAGGATGTCGCGGCCGGTATCGGTCCCTTCGAGGCGCGCAGCGTCGCCGTAATGAACCGGGGCGTACCGGGTTTCGCCGTCGAGCCGGACGGCGTCCTGCACACCTCGTTGATGCGGTCGTGCACCGGCTGGCCGTCGGGCACCTGGATCGACCCGCCGCGCCGCGCCGCACCCGACGGCTCGAATTTCCAGCTCCAGCACTGGACCCACACCTTCGACTACGCCGTCGCGGCCGGTGACGGTGACTGGCGCGCCGCAGGCATTGCCGGCCGCAGCGCCGAGTACTCGCAACCGCTGCTCGCGGTGCACACCGATCATCCGGCGGTGGCGGGCGGATTGCCCGGTACTGGTTCACTGCTGGGCGTCGAACCCGCATCCGACGTGACGCTGGCCGCGCTGAAGGCCACCGGCAACCCCATTGCCACCGGTAGCTGCGCGCCCGTCGACCCGCGGTCGGGCATCACCCTGCGCCTGGTGCAGACCTCGGGACGTCCGACGGAGGTCAGCGTCACCTCGGGCATGCGGCACCTCGAAGGTACGGAACGGCTGGATCTCCTCGAACAACGGGTGGCCGGCGAAAACGACTTGCGACTGCACGGTTTCGAGATCGCGACAGTGCGGGCACGGCTCGATCTACCTCACGTGCTGGGCGGTGACCACGTCACCCTCGCGCCGGATGCCGAAGTCGCCCAACCGCTTTACGCCCGGTACTGGTTGCACAACCGCGGCCCGGCACCGTTGGGTGGACTGCCGGCCGTGGCCCACGTGCACCCCACCGAAATTTCCGGCGAACCGGGTACGTCACTGCCGCTGCGCGTCACCGCCGCCAGCGACTGCGCCGATGCCGCGCTCCACGGCCGGGTGCGGGTGCTGTGTCCCGACGGCTGGGTGGCCACTCCGGGCGAGCTGCCCTTCGTGCTGCCGCCCGGCGGCTATCTGGAAACCGAAGTGCAGCTGACCCTTCCGGCCGACATCTCCGCGGGCCGATACCCGGTACGGATCGAGCTGGCCGTCACCGGCGGCGCCAAGGACACGCAGATTCCGGCGGCCTGGCGCCAGATGGTCGAAGACGTCTGCGTGGTCACGGTCGGCGACCCCGGCGACACCCCGCTGCTCAGGTTGGTTGCCGAGCCCGAACCCGTCGACGTCGTCGCCGGTGAACACGCGGACCTGAGCGTGATCGTCGGCTCTGCTGCCGGGGCGCCGCTGAGCCTGGAAGCACACTTGATCAGTCCGTGGGGCACCTGGGACTGGTTGGGGCCCAGCGTGCTCGGGGCCGACGTGCCCGCCGGTGGCTCCGCCGCATTCGACTTCGACGTGACGCCGCCGCCGTGGGTCGGCCCCGGGCAGTGGTGGGCGCTGGTGCGGATCGCCGCGGCCGGCCGGGTGCTGTACACGCCGGCGGTATCGGTGCGCGTCCGATGAGTCACATTGCCGTCGTCGCCGGGCGGAAGATTCCCGTCGCTGTGCTCGACGAGCGCGAATCGCGTTTGCGGGCAAGCGCATTGGCGTCATCGCTCCCTGTGGCCGGGACCAGTGAGGGGCGGCAGCTGCGGCGCTGGCTGACCCAGCTGCTCGTCACCGACGAGGTGGTGCGGTTGGCGGCGGCCGAACTCGGGCTGACCGACCGGGACGCGCCAACACCAGCCGACCTGCTGCCCGCCCCGGCCGCCCGCATGGAGCTCGGCAGCATCGCCGCGGCCGCCCTCGAACAGCCGCTGGCGCGGGCGGTGTTCGTCCACGTGACTGCGGCGGTCCAGGTCACCGACGACGAGATCGAGCGCTACCACGTCCACAACCCCCTGCGGTTCGCGCCGCCCGTGCCCGGTCCCGACGGCTGGTCTGCCGCGCCGACCGTCGCCCCCGCGCTGGACCTGGTGCGGCCGCAGATCACCGCACACCTGCTGGGGTCGGCGCGCAGGCGGGCCTTCCGCCATTGGCTCGATGCGCGACGAGCCGAGGCGGTGCGGCTGGAGCCCGGATACGAACACCCTGGCGACCCTCGCCAGCCCGACCACGTCCACCGGCACTGAAAGCGACGATGCCCGAACTGACTCTCGCCCTCGACATCGGCGGCACCAAGATCGCCGTGGCCCTCGTCGACCCGGACGGCGTACTCGTGCACCGCGAGCAGCTGCCGACACCGCACGCGGACAGCGAGCAGGTGTGGGCGACGGTCGATGCGTTGATCTCAAGCGCGCTTGCCGCTGCCGACGGGCGCCCGCTGCGGGCCGTGGGCGCTGGGTGTGCCGGTCCGATCGATACGGTCGCGGGAACCGTCAGTCCGCTCAATATCGTTGCCTGGCGGCAATTTCCATTGGTGCACAGGCTCGCGCAGCGCACCAGCTTGCCGGTCCGGCTTGCCGGCGACGTCGTATGCCTGGCCATGGGCGAGCACTGGCGCGGAGCCGGTCGGGGGTCGCAGTTCCTGCTCGGCATGGTGGTGTCGACCGGCATCGGCGGTGGTCTGGTGCAGGGCGGTGTGCCCTACCTGGGTCGCACCGGCAATGCCGGACACATCGGGCACGTCGTGGTGGAACCCGACGGCCCGCACTGTGCGTGCGGCGGACAGGGCTGCGTCGAGGCGGTGGCCTCGGGTCCGCACTTGGCGCGGTGGGCGCACGAGCACGGTTGGGAGGCGCCGCCGGACGCCGACGCGAAGGCGCTGGCCGAGGCGGCCCGCCGTGGGGATCCGATTGCGGTGCAGGCCTTTACACGGGGTGCCGGTGCGATCGCTGTCGCCATCGCGTCAGCGGCAGCGGTCTGTGATCTGGACCTGGTGATCATCGGCGGCGGCGTGGCGAATGCGGGGGAACTGTTGTTCGGCCCGCTGCGGGCGGCGCTGCCCCGCTACGCCGGATTGAGTTTCCTGCGCGGCCTGCGGGTGGTACCGGCAGAACTCGGCGGTGACGCCGGACTGGTCGGTGCTGCCGCGTTGTGGCGGTCCTGAGCGGCGCGGCGCGCCATGTCCTTTCGGCCCCAGTCGCACAGCGCGCCGAGTACCGGTCCCAGCGTCTTGCCGTATGCGGAGATCGAATAGTGCACGCACGGCGGCACCGTGCCCGCGTCGTGGCGCTCGATGATGCCGTCGGCCACCAGTTCATGCAGATGCCGGATGAGCATGCGCTCCGTGATCTCGGGAATGCTGCGGCGAAGCTCCGCGGTGCGCATCGGCCCGTCCGCGAGTCGCCACAAGATGGTGCCTTTCCACCGGCCGTCGATCACCGACAGTGCCGCATCGATGGGGCACTCGCCGATCTCCTTCTTCGACACCGCCATGACCGGACTCCTCGATGCTCATCTGCTGACTAATTTGTCAGTACCTTGTTATTTGGCAGTGTAGTGACCAGGCTCGATGCCATGGAACGTCTTGCGCAGATTCTCACGGTGCTCGTCGTCGGCACGCTCGTCGGCGTCGAGTTCGGCGTCGCCGCATTCACCAACCCAGTTCTGGAACAGCTGCCCGACGACGCTTACCGCCAGGCGCGAGCCGCCGGCAGCCGGATCCTCGGTGCGGTGATGCCTTTCTGGTACGCCACCGCAGCGGCGCTGCTGGTCGCCGATGCGGCACTCGCGCCGGTGCCACTTGCCATCGCCGCGCTGGTGTTGATGGCCGTGGTGATGGTCCTGTCGCTGACCGCGCTGGTTCCGATCAACAACCGGGTCGCGGCGTGGGCGGGCGCCGGCCCCGACGAGGCGCCGACCAGCCGGGAACTGGCCCACCGCTGGGACCGCCTGCACTGGCTCCGGGTCGCGGTACTGCTTGGCGTGTTTGTCCTGGTGGCGCTGCTTGGATGACGGGCTGTGAGCCAAGGCTCACAGGTAGATCACAATTTTAGGTAAGACTTAGCTAAGTTGATCTTGATAGCCGGTCGGTGCGCATCGCTCCGGTCCGCAGCAGACTCAGACTTAGTGAGGTAGTGGCATGCGCGTCGTCTTCTTCGGTTTCCAGACGTGGGGGGTCAAGACGCTGCAGGCGCTGCTCGATCTGGGACACGAGGTGCCGACGGTGGTCACGCATCCGACCAGCACGGAGTCATACAAGGCGATCTTCTCGGATTCGGTCGAGGAGCTCGCCCGGGCCCACGACATCCCGGTCCACCTGACCGCGCGGGCCGACCACGAGACCATCGACGTGGTCAAGCGAGCCGAGCCCGACGTCATCGTCGTCAACAGTTGGTACACGCGCATGACGGAGGAGCTGTACGACCTGCCGCCGTACGGGACGCTGAACATGCACGACTCCCTGCTGCCGAAGAGCACCGGTTTCTCGCCGGTGTTGTGGTCGCTGATCAGCGGTGAATCCGAGATCGGGCTGACCATCCACCGCATGAACTCCGAACTCGACGCCGGCGACATCCTGGTCCAGCACTTGCTGCCCATCGGACCCGCCGACACGGGCACCGAACTGGTGATGCGCGGCATCGACCTCATCCCGGGCGCCCTGGACGAGGCGCTCACCGCGCTGGAAACCGGTACCGCGCACTGGCGGCCCCAAGAGAAGTCGGAGCGGACCTACTTCCACAAGCGTTCCGAGCGCGACAGCCTGATCGACTGGAGCTGGCCCGCCGAAGACCTGGAACGGCTCGTCCGTGCGCTGTCGGACCCCTACCCGCGCGCGTTCACCTTCTACCGCGGCGAACGGATCGAAGTGCTCGACGCCAAGGTCTCCGAAATCCGCTACGGCGGATCGCCCGGCCGCGTGATCGTGCAGGAAGGCGGCGGCGCCGTGGTATCCGGGCCGGGCGCGCACCGCGGCCAGAACCGGGCGCTGGTGATCACCCGCGTCCGCACGGCCGACGGCGCCGAACACGCCGGCGACGCATTCTTCCGTCGCGGCGGCTACCTGACCAGCTCAGCCGCACTGGTCGGAGCGATGTGATGCGGCTGAGCAAGTGGCCGGCCGCCGTGCGTCGCCGCCTGGTCGCACTGATCCCGCTGCTCATGATGCGTAAAGTGCTCTATCTCCTCATGATCCGGCGATGGGGCAACTTCACCGAGCCGGCGACGTTCAACGAGAAGGTGAACTGGCGCATCTTCAACGATCGTCGGGACCGGATCGTCAAGGCCTGCGACAAGATATGGATGAAGGAGATGGCCCGGGCGGCCTATCCGGGCGCCAATCTGCGCATCCCCGCCACATACTGGTCCGGCACCGACCTGCGGGAGGCGCCGGATCTGACGACACTGCCGCCGTGGGTCCTCAAACCGAATCACAGCAGCGGTCACGCGCTCTTCGGCCCGGATGCGCACACCGACCTGCAGAGTCTGCGGAACCGGACGGAGCGCTGGTTCGAACGCACACCGCTGGAACTCGGCGAGTGGGGATACAGCCAAGCCCGCCCGCTGCTCCTCATCGAGGAACGCATCCCCACCCCCGACGGCCGGCCGCCCGTCGACTACAAGTTCTTTGTCTTTCGTGGCCGCGTCGAACTGATCCAGGTCAATCGCGGCCGGTTCGACAAGAAACAGACCACTACCTTCTTGGACGCCGACTGGCGCCCGCTGCCCGTGCGCTGGCGGATCCACCGGATCGCCGTCGAGGAGCGGCCAGTCGAGCTGGACAAGATGCTGGAGATCGCGAGCGTGCTGGGCGCCGACTGGGACTTCGTCCGCGTCGACCTCTATGCCGTCGACGGCGATGTCTGGTTCGGCGAGTACACCCCGTACCCGGGCACCGGCATGCTGCGATACCAGCCGATGAGCTTCGATCTCGAGCAGGGCCGGCAGTGGCAGCTGCCGACCCTGGATGAGGTTCGCCCCGGCCGGCCGTGAGGTACGAAGTCGTCGTTTTGGCTGATCGGCAGGCCATCGGCTACTCTGATCCAGTTCCACCGAAGACCGTCGGTCACCGATGAGCGCTTGCGCGAAAGAGTAAGCAGCTCGGCAATCGGTTGAAGGTCCCGGATTTCCGGGCGGCCCACGCAGGAGGACGAGGTTTTCAGAGTTTTGATTCTGCGCGCCCCGACCTTTCTGTGTCGGGGCGCTTTGCATTTCCGGACCGAATCCCCGGCAGTCTCCAGTGGGCGGATGAACACACCACAAGGAGGCATGTATGGCCACGGCTGATAAAGCCACTGCGGTCGCTGACATCGCCGAACAGTTCAAGGCCTCGACGGCCACTGTCGTGACCGAGTACCGCGGTCTGACGGTTGCCAATCTCGCCGAGCTGCGTCGTTCCCTCGGTGCTTCGACGACCTACACGGTCGCCAAGAACACCCTGGTCAAGCGCGCCGCCTCGGAGGCCGGGATCGAAGGCCTCGACGACCTGTTCGCAGGTCCGACCGCCATCGCGTTCATCACCGGCGAGCCGGTCGATGCCGCGAAGGCACTCAAGAAGTTCGCGAAGGATCACAAGCAGCTCGTCATCAAGGGCGGCTACATGGACGGCGCTGCGCTGTCCGTGGCCCAGGTCGAGAAGATCGCCGACCTCGAGTCGCGCGAAGTGCTGCTGTCCAAGCTGGCCGGCGCCCTCAAGGCGAAGCAGTCCCAGGCCGCGGCGCTGTTCGTTGCGCCCGCGTCCCAGGTCGCTCGCCTGGCCGCCGCTCTGCAGGACAAGAAGGCCGCCGAGTCGGCTGCCTGATCCATCTAGATCAACCAAACAAAAAACCAAGGAAGGACCATTCACATGGCCAAGCTGTCCACTGAAGAACTGCTCGACGCGTTCAAGGAAATGACCCTGCTGGAGCTCTCGGAGTTCGTGAAGCAGTTCGAGGAGACCTTCGACGTCACCGCTGCTGCTCCGGTCGCCGTTGCCGCCGTTGGTGGCGCTGCTGCTCCCGCCGAGGCTGCTGAAGAGCAGTCCGAGTTCGACGTCATCCTCGAGGGTGCCGGCGACAAGAAGATCGGCGTCATCAAGGTCGTCCGCGAGATCGTTTCCGGCCTGGGCCTGAAGGAAGCCAAGGACCTGGTCGACGGCGCCCCCAAGCCGCTGCTGGAGAAGGTCAGCAAGGAAGCTGCCGAGGACGCCAAGGCCAAGCTCGAGGCCGCCGGCGCTTCGGTGTCCGTCAAGTAAGTTCGCCAGAACTGACGTTTTCCCCCGGAGTCCCTTGCGGACTCCGGGGGATTTCGCTTTTCAGAGGTTATAAAGCGGGGCATTCCGGACGGTGGCGGCGATGATGACGTAGTTGGCTCCGGTTGGCCGGACGGGGCTCGCAATCGGGCGGTCCGATAGTTGGAACACCGTGTCTCGGACGGCAACCGATGCGCTACAGTGACTCAAGCCACAGGCAGGGCAGCAAATGGCGCGCGAGCGCTGGCGGAAGGGATCTCATATGGGCGTCCAAATCGACGTGACGGGACTGAGTAAGTCCTTTGGGTCGTCGAAGATCTGGGAAGACGTCACGTTGACCATCCCCGCCGGTGAGGTCAGCGTCATGCTGGGTCCGTCCGGTACCGGTAAGTCGGTGTTCTTGAAGTCGCTGATCGGTTTGCTGCGTCCTGAGCGCGGTTCGATCGTCATCGACGGCACCAACATCATCGAGTGCTCGGCCAAGGAGCTCTACGAGATCCGGACGCTGTTCGGTGTGCTGTTCCAGGACGGTGCGCTGTTCGGCTCGATGAACATCTACGACAATACGGCGTTCCCGCTGCGTGAGCACACCAAGAAGTCCGAGTCCGAGATCCGCAAGATCGTCATGGAAAAGCTCGACATCGTGGGTATGCCCAACGACGGTCACAAGTTCCCGGGTGAGATTTCCGGTGGTATGCGTAAGCGTGCCGGCCTGGCCCGGGCCCTGGTGTTGGATCCGAAGATCATCCTGGTCGACGAGCCGGACTCCGGTCTGGACCCGGTGCGTACCGCTTATCTGTCGCAGTTGCTGATCGACATCAACGCCCAGATCGACGCGACCATTTTGATCGTGACGCACAACATCAATGTGGTGCGGACGGTGCCGGACAACATCGGCATGCTGTACCGCAAGCATTTGGTGATGTTCGGGCCTCGTGAGGTGTTGTTGACCAGTGAGGAGCCGGCGGTCAAGCAGTTCCTCAACGGTCGTCGTATCGGTCCGATCGGTATGTCGGAGGAGAAGGACGCCGCGACTGCTGCTGCTGAGCAGGCCGCGTCGGATCTGGGTCACGCTGATGGTGGTGTCGAAGAGGTCGAGGGGGTGCCGCCGCAGATCGAGGTGACCCCGGGGATGCCGGTGCGTCAGGCCGTGGCTCGTCGTCAGGCTCGCGTGCGCTCGATTCTGCACACCCTGCCCCCGGCCGCGCAGGCCGCCATCCTCGAGGACCTCGAGAAGACCGGCCGCGGTGCCGACGACCCGGTGACCGCGCAGATTCCGCGGGCCTGATCCGCAGCACGTCGAAAATCGCGCCCGGGCTGAATCAGCCCGGGCGCGATTTCGTTGGTGGGGGTGCCGCCAGACCGCGCAATCGGGCGCTGAGCGCACGTTCGAGGGCACTGCGCGAGCGGGGGGTCGGTGATCTTGGTCACGGCGCGTCCGCACCTGGCGGCGTGCGACTGGCGCCGCGGGACCTGCTGCGTCACGATGTGAGCGCCCCGGTTCGCCATTTGCCGGCAAAACTCCACACCAAACAGCGTGGCAAGTCTTGACTGACGCCCGCAAACGGGCCAATCTGTTGGGCAGCATGTATTCGAGGATTCCGAACGCCAGCCAGCGTCAGTCGATCCAACCCTTGATCAAACATGCCGTGGTTGAGGAATGCGCCGTCCTGCGCTAATGTTGGACGTTGCGCTGGCTGCATCCTGCCCACCTCACCCGCACCTGACACCTTCTAGCCTGAGCGTTGCTCGGTGATCTAGACGCGTGCCGTGTGTCTTGTAAGGCCCGGACTGTGAGAACGCCAGCCGGACCGAAGCAGATACAGCGGCAATTCGGACCGGTTTCGACCGGCCCCGAAATGTTCGCATCAGGTGCTGGAAGGACGCATCTTGGCAGCCTCTCGCGAGAGCAAGTCAGTAGATTCCAACAACTCCGTCCCAGGAGCGCCGAACCGAGTCTCGTTCGCGAAGCTGCGCGAACCGCTTGAGGTTCCGGGCTTGCTCGACGTACAGACGGATTCCTTCGAATGGCTGATCGGTTCCGACCGCTGGCGGGCGAAGGCAGTGGATCGCGGCGACATCAACCCCGTCGGTGGCCTCGAAGAGGTCCTCGCCGAGCTGTCGCCCATCGAGGACTTCGCCGGCACCCTGTCGCTGAGCTTCTCCGACCCGCGCTTCGACGAGGTCAAGGCCCCGGTCGACGAGTGCAAGGAAAAGGACCAGACGTACGCGGCCCCGCTGTTCGTCACGGCCGAGTTCATCAACAACACCACCGGCGAGATCAAGAGCCAGACGGTCTTCATGGGTGACTTCCCGATGATGACCGAAAAGGGCACCTTCATCATCAACGGCACCGAGCGCGTCGTCGTCTCGCAGCTGGTCCGTTCGCCGGGTGTGTACTTCGACGAGTCCATCGACAAGGCCACCGAGAAGACCCTGCACAGCGTCAAGGTCATCCCGGGCCGCGGTGCGTGGCTGGAGTTCGACGTCGACAAGCGCGACACCGTCGGTGTCCGCATCGACCGCAAGCGCCGTCAGCCGGTCACCGTGCTGCTGAAGGCGCTGGGCTGGACCAACGAGCAGATCCGCGAGCGCTTCGGCTTCTCCGAGATCATGATGGGCACCCTCGAGAAGGACCCGACCGCCGGTCCCGACGAGGCCCTGCTGGACATCTACCGGAAGCTGCGCCCGGGCGAGCCCCCGACCAAGGAGTCGGCGCAGACCCTGCTGGAGAACCTGTTCTTCAAGGAGAAGCGTTACGACCTGGCCCGCGTGGGCCGGTACAAGGTCAACAAGAAGCTGGGCCTGCACGACGGCAACCCGGCTCAGGTGACCGCGACGACGCTGACCGAAGAGGACATCGTCGCCACCATCGAGTACCTGGTGCGCCTGCACGACGGTGACACGAAAATGACGGCGCCTGGTGGTGTTGAGGTTCCCGTCGAGGTCGACGACATCGACCACTTCGGCAACCGTCGTCTGCGTACCGTGGGCGAGCTGATCCAGAACCAGATCCGGGTCGGCCTGTCGCGGATGGAGCGCGTCGTGCGTGAGCGCATGACCACCCAGGACGTCGAGGCGATCACCCCGCAGACCCTGATCAACATCCGTCCCGTCGTGGCGGCGATCAAGGAGTTCTTCGGAACCAGCCAGCTGTCGCAGTTCATGGACCAGAACAACCCGCTGTCGGGTCTGACCCACAAGCGTCGTCTGTCGGCGCTGGGCCCCGGTGGTCTGTCCCGTGAGCGCGCCGGCCTCGAGGTCCGCGACGTCCACTCGTCGCACTACGGCCGCATGTGCCCCATCGAGACCCCTGAAGGCCCGAACATCGGTCTGATCGGCTCGCTGTCGGTGTACGCGCGGGTGAACCCGTTCGGCTTCATCGAGACCCCGTACCGCAAGGTCACCGACGGTGTGGTCACCGACCAGATCGACTACCTGACCGCCGACGAGGAGGACCGCCACGTCGTGGCGCAGGCCAACTCGCCGCTGGACGCGGATGGTCACTTCACCGAGGAGAAGATTCTCGTCCGTCGTAAGGGCGGCGAGGTCGAGTTCGTCTCGGCGACCGACGTCGACTACATGGACGTCTCGCCGCGCCAGATGGTGTCGGTCGCGACCGCGATGATCCCGTTCCTCGAGCACGACGACGCGAACCGTGCCCTCATGGGTGCGAACATGCAGCGTCAGGCGGTTCCGCTGGTGCGCAGCGAGGCTCCGCTGGTCGGTACCGGCATGGAGCTGCGTGCCGCCATCGACGCCGGTGACGTCGTCGTGGCCGACAAGTCCGGTGTCATCGAGGAGGTCTCCGCCGACTACGTCACCGTCATGGCTGACGACGGCTCGCGGCACACCTACCGGATGCGCAAGTTCAACCGCTCGAACCACGGCACGTGCGCCAACCAGCGCCCGATCGTGGACTCGGGGCAGCGTGTGGAGGCCGGCCAGGTCATCGCCGACGGTCCCTGCACCGAGAACGGTGAAATGGCCCTCGGCAAGAACCTGCTCGTGGCAGTCATGCCGTGGGAAGGCCACAACTACGAGGACGCCATCATCCTGAGCCAGCGGCTCGTGGAGCAGGACGTGCTCACCTCGATCCACATCGAGGAGCACGAGATCGATGCCCGCGACACCAAGCTGGGCGCCGAGGAGATCACCCGGGACATCCCGAACGTCTCCGACGAGGTGCTGGCTGACCTCGACGAGCGCGGCATCGTCCGCATCGGCGCCGAGGTCCGTGACGGCGACATCCTGGTCGGCAAGGTCACCCCGAAGGGTGAGACGGAGCTGACCCCGGAAGAGCGCCTGCTGCGCGCCATCTTCGGTGAGAAGGCCCGTGAGGTCCGCGACACCTCGCTGAAGGTGCCGCACGGTGAGTCCGGCAAGGTCATCGGCGTCCGCGTGTTCTCGCGCGAGGACGACGACGATCTGCCCGCCGGTGTCAACGAGCTGGTCCGCGTCTACGTGGCCCAGAAGCGCAAGATCTCCGACGGTGACAAGCTCGCCGGCCGCCACGGCAACAAGGGCGTCATCGGCAAGATCCTCCCGCAGGAGGACATGCCGTTCATGCCTGACGGCACCCCGGTGGACATCATCCTGAACACCCACGGTGTGCCGCGTCGTATGAACATCGGCCAGATCCTGGAAACCCACCTCGGGTGGGTCGCCAAGGCGGGCTGGGAAATCCCGGCGGATGCGAGCGGTGCATATCCTGAGTGGGCAGCGAATCTGCCCGAAGGCATGCACAGTGCCCCGGCGGACAGCATCGTCGCCACCCCGGTGTTCGACGGTGCCCGCGAGGGCGAGCTGGAGGGCCTGCTGGGCTCGACGCTGCCGAACCGTGACGGTGACGTCATGGTCAACGCGCAGGGTAAGTCGCAGTTGTTCGACGGTCGCAGCGGTGAGCCGTTCCCGTACCCGGTCACGGTCGGTTACATGTACATCCTGAAGCTGCACCACTTGGTCGACGACAAGATCCACGCGCGTTCGACCGGCCCGTACTCGATGATCACCCAGCAGCCGCTCGGTGGTAAGGCGCAGTTCGGTGGCCAGCGGTTCGGTGAGATGGAGTGCTGGGCCATGCAGGCCTACGGTGCGGCGTACACGCTGCAGGAGCTGCTGACCATCAAGTCCGACGACACCGTCGGTCGCGTGAAGGTCTACGAGGCGATCGTCAAGGGCGAGAACATCCCCGAGCCGGGCATCCCGGAGTCGTTCAAGGTTCTGCTCAAGGAACTCCAGTCGTTGTGCCTCAACGTCGAGGTGCTGTCTTCCGACGGTGCCGCGATCGAGATGCGGGACAGCGACGACGAGGACCTGGAACGCACTGCCGCGAACCTGGGTATCAACCTGTCGCGGAACGAGTCCGCGTCTGTTGAAGACCTCGCCTAAACCGTCCGCTCGTAGTCAGCTTTTTCTGATTCATACACCCGCAAGGGGAAAGGGAGTTACGTGCTAGACGTCAACTTCTTCGATGAACTCCGCATCGGCCTGGCCACCGCGGACGACATCCGTAATTGGTCCTTCGGCGAGGTCAAGAAGCCGGAGACCATCAACTACCGCACGCTCAAGCCGGAAAAGGACGGCCTGTTCTGCGAGAAGATCTTCGGACCGACTCGCGACTGGGAGTGCTACTGCGGTAAGTACAAGCGCGTCCGCTTCAAGGGCATCGTCTGCGAGCGCTGTGGCGTCGAGGTGACTCGTGCCAAGGTGCGTCGTGAGCGCATGGGCCACATCGAGCTGGCCGCTCCGGTCACCCACATCTGGTACTTCAAGGGCGTTCCGTCGCGCTTGGGCTACCTGCTGGACCTGGCGCCGAAGGATCTGGAAAAGATCATCTACTTCGCGGCCTACGTGATCACCTCGGTCGACACCGAGATGCGGCACAACGAGCTGTCCACGCTCGAGGCGGAGATGGTCGTCGAGAAGAAGGCCGTCGAGGATCAGCGCGATCTGGACCTCGCCGAGCGTTCGCAGAAGCTCGAGGCCGACCTGGCCGAGCTGGAGAAGGAAGGCGCCAAGTCCGACGTGCGCCGCAAGGTGCGCGACGGTGGCGAGCGCGAGATGCGTCAGCTGCGCGACCGGGCCCAGCGTGAGCTGGACCGGCTCGACGAAATCTGGACCACCTTCACCAAGCTGGCCCCGAAGCAGCTCATCGTCGACGAGGTGCTGTACCGCGAGCTGCAGGACCGCTACGGCGAGTACTTCACCGGCGCCATGGGTGCCGAGTCGATCAAGAAGCTCATCGAGACCTTCGACATCGACGCCGAGGCCGAGTCGCTGCGCGACACCATCAAGAACGGCAAGGGCCAGAAGAAGCTGCGCGCCCTCAAGCGTCTGAAGGTCGTCGCCGCGTTCCAGACGAACCGCAACTCGCCCATGGGCATGGTGCTCGACGCCGTTCCGGTGATCCCGCCGGAGCTGCGCCCGATGGTGCAGCTGGACGGTGGCCGCTTCGCGACCTCCGACCTGAACGACCTGTACCGCCGCGTCATCAACCGCAACAACCGGTTGAAGCGACTGATCGACCTCGGTGCGCCCGAGATCATCGTCAACAACGAGAAGCGCATGCTGCAGGAATCTGTGGACGCGCTGTTCGACAACGGCCGTCGTGGCCGGCCGGTCACCGGTCCGGGCAACCGTCCGCTCAAGTCGCTGTCCGATCTGCTCAAGGGCAAGCAGGGCCGGTTCCGTCAGAACCTGCTGGGCAAGCGCGTCGACTACTCGGGCCGTTCGGTCATCGTGGTCGGCCCGCAGCTCAAGCTGCACCAGTGTGGTCTGCCGAAGCTGATGGCCCTCGAGCTGTTCAAGCCGTTCGTGATGAAGCGTCTGGTCGATCTCAACCACGCGCAGAACATCAAGAGCGCCAAGCGGATGGTCGAGCGTCAGCGTCCCCAGGTGTGGGATGTCCTCGAAGAGGTCATCGCCGAGCACCCGGTGCTGCTGAACCGTGCACCTACGCTGCACCGCCTGGGTATCCAGGCCTTCGAGCCGCAGCTGGTGGAAGGTAAGGCCATCCAGCTGCACCCGCTGGTCTGTGAGGCGTTCAACGCCGACTTCGACGGTGACCAGATGGCCGTGCACCTTCCGCTGTCGGCGGAGGCGCAGGCCGAGGCACGCATCCTGATGCTGTCCTCGAACAACATCCTGTCGCCGGCGTCGGGCCGTCCGCTCGCCATGCCGCGTCTGGACATGGTGACCGGTCTGTACTTCCTGACCACCGAAATCCCCGGTGACACCGGCGAGTTCGTGGCCGCCACGAAGGACAGTGCGGAGCAGGGCGTCTACAGCAGCCCGGCCGAGGCCATCATGGCCATGGATCGTGGTGCGCTGTCGGTGCGCGCGAAGATCAAGATCCGGCTGACGCACCTGCGTCCGCCGGCCGAGATCGAGGCCCAGCTGTTCGAGAACGGCTGGAAGCCGGGCGACGCGTGGACCGCGGAGACCACCCTGGGCCGCGTGCTCTTCAACGAGCTGCTGCCGAAGGGCTACCCGTTCGTCGACAAGCAGATGCACAAGAAGGTCCAGGCCGCGATCATCAACGATCTCGCCGAGCGCTACCCGATGATCGTCGTGGCGCAGACCGTCGACAAGCTGAAGGACGCCGGTTTCCACTGGGCGACCCGCTCGGGCGTGACGGTCTCGATGGCCGACGTTCTGGTGCCGCCGCAGAAGCAGGAGATCCTGGAGCGGTACGAGAGTCAGGCCGACGCGATCGAGAAGAAGTACCAGCGCGGTGGTCTGAACCACGACGAGCGCAACGAGTCGCTGGTCAAGATCTGGCAGCAGGCCACCGAAGAGGTCGGTAAGGCTCTGGAGGATTACTACCCGGCGGACAACCCGATCATCACGATCGTGAAGTCGGGCGCCACCGGTAACCTCACCCAGACCCGCACCCTGGCCGGCATGAAGGGTCTGGTGACGAACCCGAAGGGTGAGTTCATCCCGCGCCCGATCAAGTCGTCCTTCCGCGAGGGCTTGACGGTGTTGGAGTACTTCATCAACACCCACGGTGCTCGTAAGGGTCTGGCCGATACCGCTCTGCGTACCGCCGACTCGGGTTACCTGACCCGTCGTCTGGTCGACGTGTCGCAGGACGTCATCGTCCGTGAGACCGACTGTGAGACCGAGCGCGGCGTCACCGTCACCCTGGCCGAGGTCCAGGCCGACGGTTCGCTGGTGCGGGACGCCCACGTCGAGACGTCCGCCTACGCGCGGACCCTCGCCACGGACGCGGTCGACGCCAACGGCAACGTCGTTGTCGAGCGCGGTCACGATCTCGGTGACCCGGCGATCGAGGCCCTGCTGGCGGCGGGAATCGCCACCGTCAAGGTGCGTTCGGTGCTGACCTGTGCCACCGGCACCGGCGTCTGCGCCAAGTGCTACGGCCGCAGCATGGCCACCGGCAAGCTGGTCGACATCGGTGAGGCCGTCGGTATCGTCGCCGCCCAGTCCATCGGTGAGCCCGGTACTCAGCTGACGATGCGTACCTTCCACCAGGGTGGTGTTACCGGTGGCGCCGACATCGTCGGTGGTCTGCCCCGCGTGCAGGAGCTGTTCGAGGCCCGCGTGCCCCGCAACGTCGCTCCGATCGCGGACGTGGCCGGCCGGGTGCAGCTGGAAGAGGACGACAAGTTCTACAAGATCACCATCGTTCCCGACGATGGTGGCGAGGAAGTCGTCTACGACAAGCTGCCGCGTCGTAACCGTCGCCTGCGCGTCTTCAAGCACGACGACGGCACCGAGCGCCTGTTGGCCGATGGTGACCACGTCGAGGTCGGTCAGCAGCTCATGGAGGGTTCGGCGAACCCCCACGAGGTGCTCCGCGTCCAGGGCCCCCGCGAGGTGCAGATTCACCTCGTCAAGGAGGTCCAGGAGGTCTACCGCGCACAGGGTGTGTCGATCCACGACAAGCACATCGAGGTCATCGTCCGGCAGATGCTGCGTCGCGTGACGATCATCGACTCGGGTGCGACGGAGTTCCTGCCCGGTTCGCTGACCGAGCGCAGCGAGTTCGAGACCGAGAACCGTCGCGTCGTGGCCGAGGGTGGCGAGCCCGCGGCCGGACGTCCGGTGCTGATGGGTATCACGAAGGCATCGCTGGCCACGGACTCGTGGCTGTCGGCGGCGTCGTTCCAGGAGACCACTCGCGTGCTGACCGATGCGGCCATCAACTGCCGTAGCGACAAGCTGCAGGGTCTGAAGGAGAACGTGATCATCGGTAAGTTGATCCCGGCTGGTACGGGTATCAACCGGTACCGCAACATCCAGGTTCAGCCGACCGAGGAAGCCCGCGCTGCGGCGTACACGATCCCGTCCTACGAGGATCAGTACTACAGCCCGGACTTCGGCCAGGCCACCGGTGCTGCCGTGCCGCTGGATGACTACGGGTACAGCGACTACCGCTAGCTAGTTGCGCGGGGAGATTTCCCCGCCCCGCACGTGAACGTCCCCGACACTGCAAAGTGTCGGGGACGTTTGCGTTCTCGTGCGAGACTGTCCCTGGGGGAGGGGACTATTTTGCGACTGCATATCGTCATGGCCGCTGTCGTTGTGGTGGGATCGACTGCGGGCTGCGGCTCAGACAGCACCAGTAACTCACAGACGACGACGTCGTCCACGTCAGCGTCGAGCACTCCGGCGAGCACCAGCGCACTACCGCCGCCACCACCGCCGCCACCCGGGCCGCTGGTGCAGTTGGACCAGCTCAAAGGCCTTATGCCCGAAGGGAATCAGGTCAGCGGCGCGGTCAATGTGCCCAATCTCGGAATCAGCGAGAGCCATGATGCCCTCTCGCTGCTGCCCGACGATTACGCCTCGGACATGACGTGTGTGGGGGCGTTCGCCGATGCAGCCATCCAGCCGTACTCGGAGAGTCCCGTCGTGCTGGTACGTACCCAGGACTATGCGCCGGCCGACGGCTCCGCCCGCTTCTCAGCCATCACGTCGGCGATTCTTTATGAGACAGCTCAGGACGCCCGGGACCAGGTAACCGCGACCGCGAACGGGTGGCGGGGATGCTCGGGTAAGTCGGTCCAGGTCAAGACGGTGCCGCCGGCAACTTATGTGATCGGTGCCCCGGCTGCCGCGGGTGATGTACAGACTCTGGTCAACAACCGCACCGTGCCTCCCGAGCCCGGCGGCAACTGCGGCCGCGGTATCGGTTCCCGTAGCAATGTGGTCATCGACGTGACGGTGTGCGGCGGTGACCCCGCCGCGGTCGGCGCCAATGCAGCGGCGCTGGTCAACCTCATCGCCGGGAAGGTGCCGGCATGACAACCATCTCAGTAAAGCATTGTGTACCAATGTCTTTGGCGCTCGGTGCCGCCGTCGCTCTGCTGACGTCCTGCACGACGTCGGTCGGCGGCAGTCCGGCTGCCGCGCCACAGACCGTCGCGCCGTCGACCACCAGCGCGGTCGCGGCGCCGGCGCCGGCTCCGGGTCCGGACCTGCAGGCCGTCGCTTTGCCTGTCGAGGAGCTGCGGCGTATCACGAACGACCCGAGCCTGGTCAAGACCGCGACGTGGCGGCACGCAGGCGTCGGTTTGAGTGTCACGTTCACCCCACCCCAGTGCGGTGTCATCGCCAGCAACGGCTTGCACGCGGCACTCGACGGCAGCGGGCAGATCGGCATGTATTACGTCAACTACACCAGCACGGCATCGCCGGGGGCGCAGGTGAGTGCGGGTGTTGTCGGGTTCCCTGATCCCGGCGCGGCGCGTGCCTGGATCGGCGCGCAGCAGGCGGTGTGGCAGCAGTGCGCCAACAGCGACGTGGCACTGAAGGTCGCCGATCAGTCTGGCGCCCAACACAACCAGGCGCTTCAGGTCAAGCCAGACGCGTTGTCGATGCAGTCCGTGGTGGGGCCGGGGATCCAGTGCACGCGGACGATGGCGGCCAGAAATCGCGTCGTCGTCGACAACTTGGTGTGTTCGGCCGATCCGGCGGACGCGGCGACGGCCATCCAGAACGCCATGCTGGACAAGGTCCCGCAGTAGTGCGGCACTCAGTACGCGAGCTGATTCACCGCTGCGGCGAACACCTGCGGTAGTGCCGCTGCGGCCGGGACGATGCGAGACCGCAGCGCAGGCACGGCCCCGGCCCGGACCAGAGCCTCGGTGAGCAGCCGGTAGCGACGTGTCAGGGTCCGCCAGTGCCGGTCGTACTCGTCGATCCGATCCCGGACGACGCAGTCGACCAGCGTCTCGGCGGCGCTGAACGCCAGACCCAGACCTTCGCCGGTCAGCGCGTCGATGTAGCCGGCGGCATCGCCGACCAGCAGCACCCGGCCCGCGACCCGACTCCGGACGCGCTGCCGCAGCGGTCCGGCCGCCCGGTCTGGTCCGAGCTCGTGGCCCGCCACGCGCTGCCGCAATTCGTCGAACGCAGCGAACTTGGAATCGAAGCCCCCGCGGCCGGCCGACAGGATCGCGATGCCGACGCAGTCGTCGGCCACCGGCGTCACATACGCCTCGGCCTCGCTGCCCCAGTGCACCTCGACGTGGTCGGTCCACGGCGCCATCTGCACGTGCCGGCGGATACCCCAGCGGCGCGGGCCGGCCGCCGGGAGGGACAGCCCCAGATCGCGACGGATCGGTGAGTGCAGGCCATCGGCGGCGGCCACATAGCGGGCCCGGAGCCCGCCGGCCCGCACACCGTCCGCGTCCTGGGTGAGCGCGCCGGCGGCGCCTTGGACGAACTTCACGCCCGCGGCCCGCGCGGCGTCGGACATCGCCGCGTGGAGCGTCGTCCGGCGGACCCCGCGGCCGACACCGCTGCGGAACGCAGCTTCGACCCGGGTGGCGCCCGCGTGGTAGCTGATCCCGCGCAACGTGTGCCCGGGCGCCTGCACGCCCAGCCGATCGAGCTGCGCGAGGGTGTGCGGCATCATGCCTTCGCCGCAGGCCTTGTCCAGCGTGCCCGGGCGGCGCTCGACGACGACCGTCTCGAGACCGGCGCGCGCCGCGTACGTCGCCGTCGCCAGCCCTGCCGGACCGCCGCCGATCACCAGCAGGTCGATCACGACAGGCTCGCCAACGCCGTGTTCTCGACCTTCAGCCGGGTGCGCAGCAGTAGCGCGTTGAGCACCGTGAACACCACTGCTGTCAGCCACGCGGTGTGTACCAGTGGCAACGCGATGCCCTCGACGATCACCGCCACATAGTTGGGGTGCGGGATCCACTGATATGGCCCGCCGACGATCCGCTGTGCGCCGGGGACGACGATGACGCGGGTGTTCCACTGCGGGCCGAGTGTGGTGATGCACCACCACCGCAGCAGCTGCGCGGCCACGACGACGGCGAGCATCGACCAGCCCAGTGCGGGGAGGAACGGTCGGTGCAGTAGCAGTGGTTCGATCACGCAGCCCACCAGCAGGCCGAGGTGCAGCAGCACCATGGCGGGGTAGTGGCTGAACCCGTATTCGCGGCCACCCCGAGCCAGCGACCAGGCGAGATTGCGCCTGGAGACGACGAGTTCGGCGAGGCGCTCGATGGCGACCACCGCAATCAGAGCGAAGTACCAGATCACCGGGTCAGCGCCAGCGCAGTAGGACGAGTTCCGAGCAGAACCCCGGACCCATCGCCATCATCAGCCCGGCACTGCCGGCCGGTGGCTGCTTGGCCATGGTGTCGCGCAGGACGTGCAGCACTGAGGCCGACGAGAGATTGCCCACCTCGGCCAGCGATCGCCACGTCAGCTCGAGTGCGTCGTCGGGCAGTCCGAGGGTAGCGGTGATCGCCTCGATCACTTTCGGGCCGCCCGGGTGGCTCACCCACGCACCGATGTCAGTGGTCTGAAGTCCATGTACGGCAAGGAATTCCGTGACGTCGTCACCGAGGTACTGCTCGACGACCTTCGGCACGTCGGGGGACAGCACCAAGCGGAAGCCACTGGAGTCGATATCCCAGCCCATGGTGCGTTGCGAATCGGGGTACAGGTGGCTGCGCGAGTCGAGCACCTCCGGCCCGGACGCGTCGACGCTCGCGGCGCGGCGGTCGCCGACCATGACCACCGCGGCGGCTCCGTCGCCGAACAGGCTCGAGCCGACGACGGTCGCCATCGATGGGTCGGTTTTGGGTATCAGCGAGCACAGTTCCACGGCCAGCAGCACGGCGACGCTGTCGGGTGCCCCGCGCAAATAGTCGTTGACGCGAGCCACGCCGGCGGCACCCGCCACGCAGCCCAGCCCGAACATCGGTACCCGCCGCACGTCAGGCCGCAAGCCGATCAGCCCGGCGATCCGGGCGTCCAGCGTCGGCACCGCCACGCCGGTGACAGTGGTGGTGTAGATGACGTCGACATCGGCCGGCTTCAATCCGGCTTCCTCCAGGGCGCCGAGAACGGCGGCGCAGCCGAGGGCCACAGCATGTTCGATGAACACGTCGTTGGCGCGGCCGAAGTCTGTGATGCCGGCGTAGTCCTCCAACGGCAGGACCGTATGTCGACTGGCGACCTTGGCGCTGCGATGAAGTTTGCGGATGGCATCTGCGTGCTCGGCATAGCCTGGCAGCGCCAGGAGTGCGTCGGTCACCTCATCCTGGGTGTACCGGTTGGCGGGCAGTTCTCCACGGACACTTGCGATTACGCTCATTTGTTCTCCTTTACCCGGGTCACGAGACCCAGCGCCGATCGGTTCACTTCGTGACGCAGCTCACGGTGGCTGGGGCCGGGCTGGTGCGCTGTTGTGCGACGGTGTGCGTTCTGCGCCAACCGTTTTCGCTGGGTCTGTTATCGCGCGCTTCGCGGGTTCCTAACGGGCGCAGGACTTTGCGGATCGGTGCGGCAGCAACGCCGGCTGCAGCGCATATGGCTGCTGGGGCAAATACCCGGGTCGGTAGCTGGTAACCGTTGTCGGGGCCGCGCCCTAGACTGGGCCCGTGCTGATTGGTTCGCATGTCGACAACACCGATCCTCTGGCCGCTGCTGCTGCTGACGGCGCCGATGCGGTGCAGTTCTTCCTCGGCAACCCGCAGAGCTGGAAAAAGCCCGCCCCCCGCGAGGACGCCGAGGCGCTACGTGCGTCCGCTGTGCCTCTCTATGTGCACGCGCCGTACCTGATCAACGTCGCGTCGGCCAACAACAAGGTGCGCATCCCGTCGCGCAAGATCCTGCAGGACACCTGCGACGCCGCGGCGGAGATCGGGGCGACGGCCGTCATCGTGCACGGCGGGCACGCTGACGACAACGACATGGACGCCGGTTTCGAGCGGTGGGTCAAAGCGCTCGACGCCCTCAAGACCGACGTGCCGGTGTACCTGGAGAACACCGCCGGCGGCGAGCACGCCATGGCGCGGCATTTCGACACCATCGCCCGGCTGTGGGACCGCATCGGCGACAAGGGCATCGGCTTCTGTCTCGACACCTGCCATGCCTGGGCGGCGGGGGAGGCGCTGGTCGATGCGGTGGAACGCATCAAGACCATCACCGGCCGCATCGATCTGGTGCACTGCAACGACTCCCGCGACGCCGCCGGCTCGGGAGCCGACCGGCACGCCAACTTCGGCATGGGGCAGATCGATCCGCAGTTGCTGGCAGCCGTGGTGCGCGCCGCGGATGCCCCGGTCATCTGCGAGACGTCGGAAGACGGCCGTAAGGACGACATCGCGTTCCTCCGCGAGAACGTCTAGTCGAACCGACAATTGTGATAGACACCTCGGGTGCAAGACGCCAACACTGAGGTGACAGAGACTCCCGACGCCGGTTATCAGCGCGGTCTGTCTGCAAGAACCGTGCAGATGATCGCGATCGGCGGGGCCATCGGTACCGGCCTGTTCTACGGCGCGGGTGGGGCCATCGAGAAAGCCGGCCCGGCGCTGATCCTGGCATACCTCCTTGCGGGCCTGGCAGTGTTCGTCATCATGCGGGCACTCGGTGAATTGCTGGTGTACCGCCCGGTTTCGGGCAGCATCTCGGAGTACGCCGACGAATTCATGGGCCGGTTCGCCGGTTTCGCGAACGGGTGGACGTACTGGGCGGTGTGGGCCACGACGTGCATGGCCGAGATAACCGTGGCCGGCAAGTATGTGCAGTACTGGCCGTGGGGACACGACGTCCCGCAGTGGGTGACGGCATTGGTGGTCCTGGTGGTGCTCTTCATCGCCAACCTGATCTCGGTGAAGGTCTTCGGTGAGGCCGAATTCTGGTTCTCGATGATCAAGGTGACCGCGATCATCGGCATGATCCTCATCGGTATCGGCGTGCTCCTGCCGTTCACCGGGCTGGCGCCCGGCCCGGGTTCGACGGTCGCCAACCTGTGGAACGACGGCGGCTTCTTCCCGACGGGCCTCGGCTCGGCACTGTTGAGCCTGCAGATCGTGGTGTTCGCCTACGTGGGCGTCGAGCTGGTGGGTGTCACCGCGGGCGAGGCGGAGAACCCCAAGGTGACGTTGCGCAAGGCGATCAACACGCTGCCTTTCCGTATCGGCCTGTTCTACGTCGGCGCGCTGCTCGTGATCCTGTCTGTTCAGGGCTGGCGGCACTACCACGCCGGCCACAGCCCGTTCGTCGCGGTGTTCCAGTACCTGAACATCCCGGCGGCCGCGGGCATCGTGAACTTCATTCTGCTGACCGCGGCGCTGTCGTCGTGCAACTCGGGCATCTACTCGACGGGCCGCATGGTGCGCAGCCTGGCCCAGCGCGGCGACGCGCCCGCCGGTCTGCAGGCGCTGAGCAGCCGCCACGTGCCTATGCTGGCCATCTGTTTCTCGGCGCTGACCATGGGCGTGGGCGTCCTGGTGAACTACTGGTCGCCGGACAAGGCGTTCGCCTACATCACCTCGGTGTCGACCATCGGCATCATCTTCGTGTGGGGCTCGATCCTGGTGTCGCACCTGCTGTATCGGCGACAGGTGGCCGCAGGCGTGCTGCCGGCGTCGGACTACCGCCTGCCCGGGGCGCCGTACACCACCTTCCTGGCGCTCGGGTTCCTGGCGCTCGTGGTCGTGCTGCTGTTCTTCACCGACGACGGGCGGACGGCGATCCTGGTGGGCGCCATCTGGTTCGTCATCGTGACGCTGGGGTATTTCGTGCACCGCGGGGATCCCGCCACTGAGGTCGTGGTGCGCCACCAGTGATATATACAGTTCTTGTGCGGCTGTAGGAAAAATGTAATAGTGATGGCATGAGTGATACGCATGTCGTCACCAATCAAGTTCCCCCGCTCGAGAACTACAACCCCGCCACCTTCCCGGCGCTCGCCGAGGCCCTGATCCGCGAAGGCGGAGCGTGGGGCGTCGACGAGGTCCACGAGGTCGGCGCCCTCAGTGGCAGCCGCGTCGCGCAGCGCTGGGGTGAGCTCGCGGACCGCAACGTTCCGATCCTGCACACGCACGACCGCTACGGCCACCGTGTCGACGAGGTCGAATACGACCCCGCCTACCACCAGTTGATGAACGCCGCGGTGACCCACGGTCTGCACGGCGCACCGTGGGCCGACGACCGCCCCGGCGCCCACGTCGTCCGCGCGGCGAAGATGTCGGCCTGGACTCCCGAACCGGGCCACGTCTGCCCGATCTCGATGACCTATGCCGTCGTCCCGGCGCTGCGGTTCAACCCCGAACTGTCCAAGGTCTACGAGCCGCTGCTGACCAGCCGGGTGTACGACCCAGAGCTGAAAGTGCCTGCCACCAAAGCGGGTATCACGGCGGGCATGTCGATGACCGAGAAGCAGGGCGGTTCCGACGTCCGCGCCGGCACGACCCAGGCCACCCCCAACAGCGACGGCAGCTACTCGCTGCGCGGTCACAAGTGGTTCACCTCCGCGCCGATGGGTGACATGTTCCTGGTGCTGGCGCAGGCGCCCGGCGGGTTGTCCTGTTTCTTCCTGCCCCGGGTCCTGCCGGACGGTACCCGCAACCGGATGTTCATCCAGCGGCTCAAAGACAAACTCGGCAACCATGCCAACGCCTCCAGTGAGATCGAGTACGACGGTGCGACGGCCTGGCTGGTCGGTGAGGAAGGCCGCGGTGTGCCGACCATCATCGAGATGGTCAACCTGACCCGACTGGACTGCACACTCGGTAGCGCCACCAGCATGCGCACCGGTCTGACCCAGGCCGTGCACCATGCCCAGCATCGAAAGGCGTTCGGTGCCTACCTGATTGACCAGCCGCTCATGCGCAACGTGCTGGCCGACATGGCCGTCGAGGCCGAGGCCGCCACCATGCTGGCGATGCGCATGGCCGGGGCCACCGACCGCGCCGTCCGCGGCGACGAGCGCGAAAGCCTTTTCCGCCGAATCGGTCTGGCTGCCGCCAAGTACTGGGTGTGCAAGCGCGCGACGCCGCACGCCGCGGAGGCCATGGAGTGCTTCGGCGGCAATGGCTACGCCGAGGAGTCGGGCATGCCGCGGCTCTACCGTGAGGCTCCGCTGATGGGCATCTGGGAAGGCTCGGGCAACGTCAGCGCGCTGGACACCCTGCGCGCCATGGCCACCAAGCCCGAGTGCGTCGAGGTGCTGTTCGACGAGTTGGCGCAGGCACAGGACCCCCGCCTGGACGCCCATGTCAATGCACTCAAGGCGCAGTTGACCGATCCGCAGACCCTCGAATACCGCGGACGCAAAGTTGCCGAGGACATCTCGCTGGCGCTGCAGGGCGCGCTGCTGGTGCGCCACGGGCATCCCGCCGTGGCCGAGGCGTTCCTCGTCAGCCGCCTCGACCGCCGGTGGGGTGGTGCGTTCGGCACGTTGCCCACCGGCCTCGATGTGGCGCCGATCATCGAACGCGCCCTCGTCAAGGGCTGATTTTCACTGCCGAGCTGACCCAAAGCTGTCCCAAAACCGCGGTTTTCGACAGTTTGTGTCAACTCGCGGGAAAGGTGAGTTTGTGGATTTCGACAATCTGAAGACGATGACGTACGAGGTCGCCGACCGCGTCGCCCGGATCACGTTCAACCGTCCGGAGAAGGGCAACGCGATCGTCGCGGACACCCCGCTGGAATTGGCGGCGTGTGTGGAGCGGGCCGATCTCGATCCGAACGTGCACGTGATCCTGGTGTCCGGCCGAGGTGAAGGCTTTTGTGCCGGTTTCGATTTGAGCGCCTACGCCGACGGGACGTCGTCGGCCGGGGGATCGGCATACCAGGGCACCGTGCTCGACGGCAAGACCCAGGCCGTCAACCACCTGCCGAACCAGCCCTGGGATCCCATGATCGACTACCAGATGATGAGCCGGTTCGTCCGTGGCTTCTCCAGCCTCATGCACTGCGACAAGCCGACCGTCGTGAAGATCCACGGCTACTGCGTGGCCGGCGGCACCGACATCGCGCTCCATGCCGACCAGGTGATCGCGGCCTCCGACGCCAAGATCGGCTATCCGCCGATGCGCGTGTGGGGCGTGCCCGCGGGCGGATTGTGGGCCCACAGGCTGGGCGACCAGCGCGCGAAACGCCTTCTGTTCACGGGGGATTGCATCACCGGGGCGCAGGCCGCCGAGTGGGGCCTGGCGGTCGAGGCGCCGGAACCCGAGGACCTCGACGAACGGACCGAGCGCCTCGTCGCGCGCATTGCGGCGATGCCCGTCAACCAGCTGATCATGGCGAAGTTGGCCTGCAACACCGCGCTGCTGCAACAGGGGGTTGCGACCAGCCGGATGGTCAGCACGGTGTTCGACGGTATCGCCCGGCACACGCCCGAAGGGCATGCTTTCGTCGCCGACGCCGTCGAGCACGGATTCCGCCAGGCGGTGCGGCACCGCGACGATCCGTTCGGAGACGCGGGTCGGGTTGCCTCCGGGGTCTGACGGCTGTGGCTGAGCTGAAGCGGATGACCGCGCGCTCGGTGGTGCTCAGCGTGCTGCTGGGTGCCCATCCGGCCTGGGCGTCTGCGGCCGAGTTGGTCCGGCTCACTTCGGATTTCGACATCAAGGAGCAGACGCTGCGGGTGGCGCTGACCAGGATGGTCAGCGCCGGTGATCTGGTGCGCTCGGCCGACGGCTACCGGCTCGCCGACCGCCTGCTGGCCCGGCAACGTCGCCAGGATGCGGCCATCGACCCGAAAACTCGCCCATGGCTCGGCGATTGGACGACCGTGGTCATCACCACGGTCGGCGCTGCCGCCCGGACCCGGGCCGAGCTGCGAAACGACCTGTTACAGCACAGGTTCGGTGAGCTCCGCGAGGGCCTGTGGCTGCGTCCGGCCAATCTGACCGCCGAACTCCCGGAAGAGATCACGGCCAACGCCCGGGTGCTGACAAGCCGGGACGACGACCCCGCGGGCCTGGCCGCCATCCTGTGGGACCTGTCGGCCTGGATCGCGACCGCGCGGCAGCTGCTCGACGAAATGGCTTCGGCAACAGACATTCCCGGCCGGTTCGTGGCTGCGGCCGCGATCGTCCGCCACCTGTTGGCCGACCCGGTACTACCCGCAGAACTGCTGCCGGCCGGTTGGCCCGGCGAGCATTTACGGCAGGCCTACGCAGACTTCGCCGCGGAACTGGTAGCGCGGCGCGACGAACCGATGGAGGCAATATGACCGAGCCCGTGCGCGTCGAGAAGAACGGGCCGGTGACGACCGTCATCATCGACCGGCCCCAGGCCCGCAACGCCGTCAACGGGCCGACGGCAGCGGCGCTCTATCAAGCGTTCGACGAATTCGATCGCGACGAGTCCGCTGCTGTCGCGGTGCTGTGGGGAGACCACGGAACCTTCTGTGCCGGAGCCGATCTCAAGGCATTCGGGACGCCGGAGATGAACCAGACGCACCGGACCGGGCCGGGGCCGATGGGCCCGAGCCGGACGATGCTGTCCAAGCCGGTGATCGCCGCGGTCAGCGGCTACGCCGTCGCCGGCGGACTCGAACTGGCGGTGTGGTGCGACCTGCGCGTCGTCGAGGAGGACGCCACCTTCGGCGTGTTTTGCCGACGCTGGGGTGTCCCGCTCATCGATGGCGGCACGGTCCGGTTGCCGCGGCTCATCGGGCACAGCCGTGCCATGGATCTGATCCTCACCGGCCGCGCCGTCGACGCCGCCGAGGCATTGCAGATCGGCCTGGCCAACCGGGTGGTGCCCCGCGGGCAGGCGCGCGAGAAGGCCGAAGAGCTGGCCCACCAGCTGGCTGCCTTGCCGCAGTTGTGCCTGCGCGCCGACCGGATGTCGGCGCTGCGGCAGTGGGGCGAATCCGAGCAATCCGCAATGGAATTCGAGTTCGCCAGTCTGGCCCAGGTGGCCGAGGAGTCGCTGGCGGGTGCGCAGCGGTTCGCCGGGGGAGCGGGCCGGCACGGCGCTCAGGCGTGAAGGCGATGCGCTAGCCCTTGGTGACAGTGTTGCCGGTACCGGTGTTGGTGACCTTCGGCGACCCGTCCTTGTAGGTGACGGTGGCGTGCATGCCGACGACGTCGAGCTCGTCGACCTTTTCGAACGTCACCTTGTTGTCGGTGCCGCCGATGTTCGCCTTCGCGCAGGTGCCCTTGACGGTGAGCGTGTTGTTGGCGCCGCCCACGGTCAGCGATTTGCCGGTGCCGCAATCGAGGTCCCGGGTGGTGCCCACCGCGCTGTAGTTGATGGTGTTGCCGACCTCGACCTGCGCGGTGGTCGGTGCCCCAGAGACACCGCTGGTGCCTCCCGCAGCCGAACTGCCGCCACCGGTCTTGCTGTCCTGCGATCCGCAGCCGGTCAGTACCAGAGCGGCAGCGGCGACGGCGGCGGCCGCAATCGCGATTCGGTTGGGGTTCATACGGTGTCCCTCCCTGTCGGCGTTACCGGCACCCGATGCCTTACCCGGTCAGGGGATCTTGTTGAGCCGGTTGCCCAATCCCAGTTGGTGACCGATGTCGATGAGTGCCGGATCCCCATTGTGGAATATGACCGTCTGATTGAAGCCGTAGGCGGTGACGTCATTGACGATCGTGTCGGCGATGACGGTGTTGGACGAGCCCTGCACGGTCACCGCCCAGCAGGTCCCGAACGCGGTGACGGTGTTGCCGCTCCCGTTGACGAACAGGGTGCCGCCGTGGCAGTCGATGGTCTGCGAGAGGCCCGTGCCGATGATGTGCGTGTCGTCGTTGACCGCAGCGGCGTCAGGCGCGCTGACCGTGAACGGGACCGTCAGCAGTCCGGCAACCAATGCGGTTCCCCACGCTTTGCGAATCACGATGGTCCCCTTCGTTCTGCTCTGGCGGTGATGTGCACCGTGGTGCGGTATCTGGGAGCCTACGTTGCGGGGTAGGTGCCGCGGAGGAGGTTGGTCCGTTCTGTGGGACTTGCCATGAGACGCGGTTACAAGATTCGCCCAAATGGCCATGAATCTGCAGCGTCTAGAGGTTAGAGTCATTAGTTAACTCGCCGCGCCGCGGCCGGTTGAACTCAAAGATAGAGCACCGGAGGATCGCGCAGATGGCACCTCGCCCAGAGTCGCAAGCCGTTGGGGATGCCCGACCGGCTGCGCCGGCGCGGTCGCGGGCGACTGCGCGCGCCACGAAGCTCAGCCGGGACTCTATCGTCAGCGCGGCCTTGACGTTCTTGGACCGCGAGGGCTGGGATGCGCTGACCATCAACGCGCTGGCCAATCAGCTGGGCACCAAGGGGCCGTCGCTGTACAACCACGTGCAGAGCCTGGATGACCTGCGGCGCACGGTCCGGATGCGTGTCATCGACGACATCATCGGCATGCTCAACACAGTGGGCGGGGGTCGGAGCCGGGACGACGCCGTGATGGCGATGGCCAGCGCCTATCGCAGCTACGCGCATCACCATCCGGGCCGGTACTCGGCGTTCACCCGGATGCCCCTGGGCGGCGACGACCCCGAATACACTGCGGCGACACACGCGGCAGCCGGACCCGTGATCGCGGTCCTGGCGTCCTACGGACTCGACGGCGAGAACGCCTTCTACGCAGCGCTGGAGTTCTGGTCCGCCCTGCACGGCTTCGTGTTGCTCGAGATGACCGGTGTGATGGACGGTGTCGACACCGACGCGGTGTTCACCGACATGGTGGTGCGACTGGCGCGGGGGATGAACGAGCGCGACTCGGCTTGATCGGGGAACCGCGCGATGCCTGAAGACCAAAGCGGGTGGCAGCCGCCCCAGCCGCCGCCCTCCCCGGAGACGCCGCCCGGCTTCGTGCCGCCGGGATTCCCGCCGGGACCGCCGCCCGCCTGGCGGCCGCCACCGCTCGCCCCCGCCCACTCCGGAGTGCCCCGGTGGCTGGTGGCCCTGGTCCTGGCAGTGCTGGTCCTGAGCTATGGGGTCACGGTGTTCGTGACCAGGGACATCTGGCGCCCCGGCGCACCCCGACCGGTCGTGCAGGCGTCGTTCGAGATTCAGCCGCTGCCCGGCACGGCGCCGACCCCCGACGCGCTGGCGCAGACGCGGAAGATCGTCGAATCGCGGATCGGCCACCTCGGCGGACACGACGTGGCCGTCGGGCTGGACGGAAACACCCTCAAGGTCACGGCCACCGACGTGACCGAAGCTCAACTGCGGGGCGTCACCGCCATCGGCCGCCTCTATATAAGGCCGGTGATCCATGCGATTGCGGCGAACTCGGACACGGCGCCCGCACCGCGGACCCCGCCGGTGGCCGACAGCCGGCGCATCGCTGATGAAAAGGCGCTGCGGCAGAGCACGCAGCCGCAGATCCAGCTGCTGGCGCTGCAGTTCCAGGCGACCCGCTGCGCGCAGTCGGACCTGCTGGCCGACCAAGACGACCCGAATCTGCCGCTGGTCACGTGCTCGGACGACCACAAGCAGGTGTATCTGCTGGACAAGTCCATCATCAGCGGCGATCAGATCAAGGAGGCCTCGGCCCGGCAGGGTGGGCAGCGCGGCGACTACGTCGTCTTCGTCACGTTCGACGACAAGGCTGCCGGCATCTGGTCGACGTTCACCGGTGTCAACCTCGGCGCCCGGACCGCCTTCACCGTCGACACCCAGGTGGTCAGCGCGCCGGCGCTGCTCGAGCCCATCACGACCGGGCGCACGCAAATCCATGGCCAGTTCACCGCCGATTCGGCGAAGTCGTTCGCCGCGGTGTTGGCCGGCGGGGCGCTGCCATTGCCGGTATCGGTGCAGGCGATGCAGTCGAAACAGATCGCTCCGACGTTCTGGACGCTGCCACGGATCGCGGTTCTCGGCGGCGGTGTGGTGGTGATCTTCGCGGTCATCCTCGGGGTGGTTCTGATGGCCCGACAGGCGTACCGTCAGCCATAAGGTGTTGATCACGGTCCGGGCCGAACCCCTCTGACCTGCGGCTTGAGTGCTCTGGGCGGGTTTGGATCGTGGCGGTCCGTACTGGTATCGTGGTGGTTCGTGCCTGGCCGACTGGGCGCTTGCATTCATTGTGTTTGCGGGCAAGCCTGCACGCCGGGCCAATTCGCATGTCCGTGGTGCACCGCAAGGTTTGTGCCTGGCCGCGTGCGACACGCCCGGACGCGGGGTATGCGATTGGGCGAAAACCGCAGTACAGAGACTTAAACCGCAGTACGACACGCAATAGAGAAAGCCGATAGATGCCAACCATCAACCAGCTGGTCCGCAAGGGTCGCCACGATAAGACCACCAAGGTCAAGACCGCGGCACTCAAGGGCAGCCCGCAGCGCCGTGGTGTGTGCACCCGCGTGTACACCACCACCCCCAAGAAGCCGAACTCGGCTCTGCGCAAGGTCGCCCGCGTGAAGCTGACGAGCCAGGTTGAGGTCACGGCCTACATCCCGGGTGAAGGCCACAACCTGCAGGAGCACTCGATGGTGCTCGTGCGTGGCGGTCGTGTGAAGGACCTCCCCGGTGTGCGCTACAAGATCATCCGCGGCTCGCTGGACACCCAGGGTGTCAAGAACCGCAAGCAGGCACGCAGCCGCTACGGCGCCAAGAAGGAGAAGAGCTAATGCCACGCAAGGGCCCCGCGCCGAAGCGGCCGCTGGTCAACGACCCGGTCTACGGTTCGCAGCTGGTCACCCAGCTCGTCAACAAGGTGCTGCTGGACGGCAAGAAGTCGCTGGCCGAGCGCATCGTCTATGGCGCCCTGGAGCAGGCCCGTGAGAAGACCGGCACCGACCCCGTCGTGACGCTGAAGCGCGCCATGGACAACGTCAAGCCGTCCCTCGAGGTCCGCAGCCGCCGTGTCGGTGGCGCGACCTACCAGGTGCCGGTTGAGGTTCGTCCGGACCGCTCGACCACGCTGGCGCTGCGCTGGCTGGTCAGCTTCTCGAAGGCTCGCCGCGAGAAGACCATGGTCGAGCGCCTGGCCAACGAAATCCTGGACGCCAGCAACGGTCTGGGTGCCGCCGTCAAGCGACGCGAGGACACCCACAAGATGGCCGAGGCGAACCGGGCCTTCGCGCACTACCGCTGGTGACTCAATCGCCGGCCGCCAATGTCGGCGGCCGGCGCATCTGATTCACAACTGACCGCCCTTCCGGGCGACGCGGATTCACCAAAGCAACTGAAAGAGTGGGAACCAAGCCGTGGCACAGGACGTGCTGACCGACCTGAACAAGGTCCGCAACATCGGCATCATGGCGCACATCGACGCCGGCAAGACGACGACGACGGAGCGCATCCTCTTCTACACCGGTATCTCGTACAAGATCGGTGAGGTCCATGACGGCGCGGCCACCATGGACTGGATGGAGCAGGAGCAGGAGCGTGGTATCACCATCACCTCCGCTGCCACCACCTGTTTCTGGAACGACAACCAGATCAACATCATCGACACCCCGGGCCACGTCGACTTCACCGTCGAGGTGGAGCGTTCGCTGCGCGTGCTCGACGGTGCCGTTGCCGTGTTCGACGGCAAAGAAGGCGTGGAGCCGCAGTCCGAGCAGGTGTGGCGCCAGGCCGACAAGTACGACGTGCCGCGTATCTGCTTCGTCAACAAGATGGACAAGCTGGGCGCCGACTTCTACTTCTCGGTCCAGACCATGAAGGACCGCCTCGGCGCGAACGTCATTCCGATCCAGCTGCCGATCGGCTCCGAAGGTGACTTCGAGGGCGTCGTCGACCTGGTCGAGATGAAGGCCAAGGTCTGGCGCGGCGAGACCAAGCTCGGTGAGAAGTACGAGACCATCGACATCCCGGCCGACCTTCAGGAGAAGGCCGCCGAGTACCGCACCGCGATGATCGAGGCCGTCGCCGAGACCGACGACGAGCTCATGGAGAAGTACCTGGGCGGCGAAGAGCTGACCATCGAGGAGATCAAGGGCGGCCTGCGCAAGCTGACCGTCACCAGCGCCGCCTACCCGGTGCTGTGTGGTTCCGCGTTCAAGAACAAGGGTGTGCAGCCCATGCTCGACGCGGTCATCGACTACCTGCCGACCCCGCTGGACGTGCCGGCCGCCGAGGGCCACGTCCCGGGCAAGGAAGACGAGATCATCTCGCGCAAGCCGTCGGCCGACGAGCCGTTCTCGGGCCTGGCGTTCAAGGTTGCCACGCACCCGTTCTTCGGCAAGCTGACCTACGTGCGCGTCTACTCGGGCAAGGTCGACTCCGGTGCCCAGGTCATCAACTCGACCAAGGGCAAGAAGGAGCGTCTGGGCAAGCTGTTCCAGATGCACTCCAACAAGGAGAACCCTGTGGACTCGGCCGCGGCCGGTCACATCTACGCGGTCATCGGCCTCAAGGACACCACCACCGGTGACACCTTGTGCGACCCGAGCAACCAGATCGTCCTGGAGTCCATGACCTTCCCGGACCCGGTCATCGAGGTGGCCATCGAGCCCAAGACCAAGAGTGACCAGGAGAAGCTGGGCACGGCGATCCAGAAGCTCGCCGAAGAAGACCCGACCTTCAAGGTGCACCTGGACCAGGAGACCGGCCAGACCGTCATCGGCGGTATGGGCGAGCTCCACCTGGACATCCTGGTGGACCGCATGCGTCGCGAGTTCAAGGTCGAGGCCAACGTCGGCAAGCCGCAGGTTGCTTACCGCGAGACCATCCGCAAGGCCGTGCAGAACGTGGAGTACACCCACAAGAAGCAGACCGGTGGTTCGGGCCAGTTCGCGAAGGTCATCATCAGCATCGAGCCGTTCGTCGGCGAAGATGGCGCGACCTACGAGTTCGAGAACAAGGTCACCGGTGGCCGCGTTCCGCGTGAGTACATCCCGTCGGTGGATGCCGGTGCGCAGGACGCCATGCAGTACGGCATCTTGGCCGGCTACCCGCTGGTGAACCTGAAGCTGACGCTGCTCGACGGCGCGTACCACGACGTCGACTCGTCGGAAATGGCCTTCAAGGTCGCCGGTTCGCAGGCGCTGAAGAAGGCTGCACAGAGTGCGCAGCCGGTCATCCTCGAACCGATCATGGCCGTCGAGGTCACCACGCCCGAGGATTACATGGGTGAAGTGATCGGCGACCTGAACTCCCGCCGTGGCCAGATCCAGGCCATGGAGGAGCGCAGCGGTGCGCGTGTCGTCAAGGCACAGGTTCCGCTGTCCGAAATGTTCGGCTACGTCGGCGACCTCCGGTCGAAGACCCAGGGTCGAGCGAACTACTCCATGGTGTTCGACTCGTACGCCGAAGTTCCGGCGAACGTGTCGAAGGAGATCATCGCCAAGGCGACGGGCCAGTAGTCTCTGACCGGCGTCCCTGGCGGACCACACAACTGAACACTGTTAACACACCTGCTTAACCAAGCACCAACAAGTCCAGGAGGACACAGAAGTGGCGAAGGCGAAGTTCGAGCGGACGAAGCCGCACGTCAACATCGGGACCATCGGTCACGTTGACCACGGCAAGACCACGCTGACTGCAGCAATCACCAAGGTTCTGCACGACAAGTACCCCGATTTGAACGAATCGCGTGCATTCGACCAGATCGACAACGCGCCCGAGGAGCGTCAGCGCGGTATCACGATCAACATCTCCCACGTGGAGTACCAGACCGAGAAGCGTCACTACGCGCACGTCGACGCCCCCGGTCACGCTGACTACATCAAGAACATGATCACCGGTGCCGCCCAGATGGACGGCGCAATCCTCGTGGTCGCCGCCACCGACGGCCCGATGCCGCAGACCCGTGAGCACGTGCTGCTCGCCCGCCAGGTCGGCGTGCCCTACATCCTCGTCGCGCTGAACAAGTCCGACATGGTTGAGGACGAGGAGCTCCTGGAGCTCGTCGAGATGGAGGTCCGCGAACTGCTGGCCGCTCAGGACTTCGACGAGGACGCCCCCGTGGTCCGCGTCTCGGCGCTGAAGGCGCTCGAGGGTGACGCCACCTGGGTGAAGTCGGTCGAGGAGCTCATGGAGGCCGTCGACGAGTCCATCCCGGACCCGGTTCGCGAGACCGACAAGCCGTTCCTGATGCCCGTCGAGGACGTCTTCACCATCACCGGTCGTGGCACCGTGGTGACCGGCCGTGTCGAGCGTGGCGTGATCAACGTCAACGAAGAGGTCGAGATCGTCGGCATCCGCCCGACCACGACCAAGACCACCGTCACCGGTGTCGAGATGTTCCGCAAGCTGCTCGACCAGGGCCAGGCCGGCGACAACGTCGGTCTGCTGGTTCGTGGTATCAAGCGCGAAGAGGTCGAGCGTGGCCAGGTCGTCGTGAAGCCCGGCACCACCACCCCGCACACCGAGTTCGAGGGCAGCGTCTACATCCTGTCCAAGGACGAGGGTGGCCGCCACACGCCGTTCTTCAACAACTACCGTCCGCAGTTCTACTTCCGTACCACGGACGTGACGGGCGTTGTGACCCTGCCCGAGGGCACCGAGATGGTGATGCCCGGTGACAACACCGACATCTCCGTCGTGCTGATCCAGCCGGTCGCCATGGACGAGGGTCTGCGTTTCGCCATCCGTGAGGGCGGTCGTACCGTCGGCGCGGGTCGCGTTACCAAGATCATTAAGTAGGCTTCGCCTACTGCGATCCTCTAAGTGATCTAGTTTTTCCAAGCGGAGCGCCGCTCACCTTCGGGTGGGCGGCGCTTTGTTTTGCGACGAGAAAGAGGTGTCGACGCGTGGTACTTGTGGGCAAGATGGCAGGATCGTTCGCGATGGAGGGGAACGCGATGAGGGGTGGCCTGTCGTGCGAGTGAACGTGCGGGCATTCACCGACACCGGACTACGGCGCAAGCGCAATGAAGATGCCGTGATGGTCGGCGGCTGGGTCAGCCAGACACACAACGGTGTCCTGGTGGACATGCGGATGCAGCCCGGGTTTCCGTTCGTCTGCGCGGTGTGCGACGGCATGGGCGGGCACGTCGGCGGCGATGTCGCCAGCCGGACGGCGCTCAGCATGATCGCGACCATGTCGCCCGGCTGGACCGGTGGAGACGACATCGCGTCGTCGCTGTCGTACGTCAGCGACTGGCTCTACGACATGGGCCGTGACACCGAGCTGGCCGGCATGGGGACGACCATCGCGGGCGTGTGCCTGACGGCGGACGAGGTGATCGTCTTCAACGTCGGAGACAGTCGCGTGTATTCGATCGACGGGGAGACGCTGACCCAGGTGTCGGTCGACGACGCCGTGCTCGACGCGTCGGGACGGCCCACCAACATCATCACGCAGTCGCTGGGCCAGGGCGTGCCCATCGCCGCCCACCTGACCGCGACGCCGCTGCAGCCGGGTAGCTACCTGATGTGCTCGGACGGTGTGCACGGCCAGATGGAGCATCACGACCTGCAGGCGGCCACGTCGTGCAATGACCGGGCCGATGGCGCGGCGATCATCATCGGGACGGCCCGGACCAACGGTGCCGCCGATAATTTCTCCTTCATCTTGTTGGACGTCCTCGCGGACTGACGCGACACTAGAGTTCCTCGCAGCGGTTCGGCTGATCCAAGGAGCGTGGCTGAAATGTTGGTGCGTTACCTCAAGGCTCAGGCCATGGTGCTGCTGTGCGGCGGGCTCGTGGGGCCGATCTTCCTGGCGGTGTACTTCTTCTCCGGCCAGGACGAGCTGCTGAAGTGGATGTTCTGGACCGGTCTGCTGGTCACGGGCATCGACGTACTGGTCGCGCTGGCACTGGCGAACTTCGGCGCCAAGCAGTCGGCGGAGCTGCAGGCGCTGGAAGCCGGTGGGGCGCTGGGGCTGGCCGAGGTCACCGGGATGGGCGAGACGGGCACGCGGATCAACGAGCAACCTCTGGTGAGGCTCAATCTGCACATATCGGGACCGGGCCTGGCTCCGTTCGATGCCCAGGACAAGGTGCTCGCGTCGGTGAGCCGGTTACCGATGCTCACGGGACGCAAGCTGGTCGTGCTGGTCGACCCGGCCACCAACAAGTTCCACATCGACTGGCAGAGAAGCGCCTTGGTGTCGGGCATGATGCCGGTGCGGTTGACGTCGGAGCAGGACGGCCGCACCTACGATCTGACCGGGCGTGCGGGCCCGATCATGGATATCCTGCAGATCTTGAAGGCCAATGGGGTGCCGCTCGACGGCATGGCCGATCTCCGGTCGAATCCGGCAGTGCGGCAACAGGTCATGGACGTGGTGCGGCGGGCCACGGCGGCCGAGCGCGAACCCGCGGCGGCACCTGCCGCCGCGGCGCCACCCGTCGTGCCGCAACCGACGCCGTCCGCCTCGCAGCGGCTGCAGGAGATCGAGACACTGCGCGCGATGGGCACCATCAGCGAGGCCGAGTACACCGCGAAGCGCGCCCAGATCATCGCCGAGCTCTAGCTGTCCCGCTGTCCGGACATTACTAGAACACGTTTCAGTTTTGCTGCTAGCCTGGCTAAGAACTCGCGCGAACTGTGATGGAAGGACTGGCAATGGCGGCAGGCGGAGCACTCGAAGGCAAGGTGGCGTTTGTTACCGGGGCGGCCCGGGGCCAGGGCCGGGCGCACGCCATCCGGTTCGCGCGCGAAGGCGCCGACGTCGTGGCCATCGACATCTGTGGTCCCGTGTCGGACACCATCACCTACCCCATGCCGACGTCGGACGACCTCGCCGAGACCGCGCGCCTGGTCGAGGCCGAAGGCCGCAAGGTCCTCGCCCGTGCGGTCGACATCCGCGACCTGGCCGCCCAGAAGCAGGTCGTCGCCGACGCCGTCGAGCAGTTCGGTCGGCTCGACATCCTGGTCGCTAATGCGGGCGTCCTGAGCTGGGGGCGGCTGTTCGAGATGGACGAAGACCAGTGGGACAGCGTCGTCAACGTCAACCTGTCCGGCACCTGGCGCACCATCCGGGCCGTGGTGCCCGCGATGATCGAGGCCGGCAACGGTGGCTCGATCATCATCGTCAGCTCCTCGGCGGGCCTCAAGGCGACGCCGGGCAACGGCCACTACGCGGCCTCCAAGTTCGGCCTCGTCGGTCTGACCAACGCACTGGCACTCGAGGTGGGCGAGTTCGGCATCCGGGTCAACTCGATCCACCCCTACTCGATCATGACGCCGATGATCGAGCCGGAGGCCATGGGCGCGATCTTCGCCAAGTACCCGAACTACCTGCACAGCTTCGCGCCGATGCCGTACAAGCCCGTCTCACACGACGGCAAGGCCGGCCTGCAGGAATTCATGACGCCGGAAGAGGTCACCGACGTGGTGACCTGGTTGGCCGGTCCGGGCGCGGGGACCATCTCCGGTTCCCAGATCGCCGTCGACCGCGGCGTCATGAAGTACTGAGCTACCCGCACCGTCCGGCCGTCGTCGGTGAATGTGGCGTCGATCCCGCCGACGCGGCTCCAGGCGTTGAAGTTCGTCGGCTCCGGTGGGTGCGTCGGCACGATGGTCAGGCCGTTGAACGGTGTTGTCGTCGTTCCGTCCTGGGGCGTGCCGTTGCTGCGGGATAGCTTTGTGACGACGACGGTGCCGCTCGCCACGAGGATCACCACGGCCAGTACCACGCCGCCGACAATCAACCATTTGCGTCCATCGGGCCGGTGTGGTGGGCCTGGTTCTGTTGGGGCGTAACGGTATTGGTCGTCCACCCAGAGTGCCCATCCAGGCGGTGGCAGCGGCCACGACGGATCCGGCTGCCAGTCCGGCCCGGGTTGCCAGTCGGGTGGAAACGGCGGCCAGTTGGGTGGCGGGTTGAAGCGCTTCCTATGGGTCTACCACCGCGCTGTCGGCGGTTCGGCCAGCACCTCGGCGAATCGGTCCATCGCCCAATCGATTTCGGTCGGGGTGATCACGAGCGGCGGGGCGAACCGCAGCGTCGGGCCGTGCGTGTCCTTGGTCAGCACACCGCGCTCGGCGAGCCGCAGACTGACCTCTCGTCCCGTGCCGACGGCGGGGTCGAGGTCGACGCCGGCCCACAGGCCCAGCCCGCGCACGGCGGTGATGCCCTGCCCGATCATCGCGGTCAGACGCGCGTGCAGGTGCCGGCCGAGTTCGGTTGACCTGGACTGGAATTCGCCGTGCTGCAACATGCCGACCACGGTGGTGCCGATGGCCGCGGCCAGCGGATTGCCGCCGAATGTCGACCCGTGCTCGCCGGGGTGCAGCACACCGAGCACGTCGCGGTCGGCCACCACCGCCGAGAGCGGCACGACGCCCCCGCCCAGAGCCTTGCCCAGCAGGTAGACGTCGGGTACGACACCCCAGTGGTCGCAGGCGAACGTGCGGCCGGTGCGGGCCAGGCCGGACTGAATCTCGTCGGCGATCATCAGCACGTTGCGTTCGGTGCACAGGCCGCGTACCCGGGGCAGGTAGCTGTCCGGCGGCACGATGATGCCGGCCTCGCCCTGGATCGGTTCGATCAGCACCGCGGCGGTGTTGTCATCGATGGCCTTGGCCAGGGCATCGGCGTCCCCGAACGGCACCGAGCGGAAGCCGGGCGTGTACGGGCCGAAGCCCTGCCGCGCGGTCTCGTCGTCGGAGAAGCTGATGATCGTCGTGGTGCGGCCGTGAAAATTGCCCTGCGCCACAACGATGTTCGGTTCTGTCACGCCTTTGACGTCCCGGCCCCATTTGCGCGCGACCTTGATCGCGCTCTCGACGGCTTCCGCGCCGCTGTTCATGGGCAGCACCAGATCTTTGCCGCACAGCTGGGCGAGTGCCGCGCAGAACGGACCGAGGCGGTCGGAATGGAATGCGCGGCTGACCAGCGTCACGGTGTCCAGCTGAGCGTGGGCGGTCGCGAGGATCTCAGGGTTGCGGTGACCGAAATTGACCGCCGAATACGCCGCGAGGCAGTCCAGATAACTGCGGCCCTCGGGGTCGGTGATCCACACCCTGTCAGCTGATGCCGCGACAACCGGCAGCGGGGCGTAATTGTGTGCGGCGTAGCGGTTCTCGAGGTCGATCAGCGCAGCCGTGCTGCCGGATGACCCCGGCGTTCCCGCAACGGCTGTCAGCATGACGTCGAGTACACCTCCAGCGTGCAGCACTTCACCGAACCGCCGCCCTTGAGCAATTCGGACAAGTCGACACCGACTGGCCGGAAACCAGCGGCGGCGAGTTGGGCGGCGAAGCCCGTGGCCGCGGCCGGATGCACCACGTTCAGTCCGTCCGATACCGCGTTGAGGCCGAGCACGTCGGCGTCGGCGTCGGCGACCTCGATGGCGCCCGGAAACATCTTGCGCAGCAACGCCACCGACGTGGCGCCGAAGGCCGGGGGATAGAACGCGATGGTGTCGTCGTCGAGGACGGCCAGGGCGGTATCGAGGTGGTAGAAGCGGGGGTTGACCAGCTGCAGGCTGACCACCGGCAGCCCGGACAACTTGGCGACCTCGTCGTGCGACTGGCGGTCCGTCCGGAATCCATAGCCGGCCAATATCTTCGAGCCGATGATCAGCAGGTCACCCTGGCCCTCGTTGGTGTGCTCGGTGTACAGCGGGCAGTACCCGTGGTCGAGCAGCCAGCCGGCGTAGGCCACCGATTCGCCGGTCCGCTGGGGGTAGGTGAATCTGGCGATGATGGCGACCTTCTCGAACCCGTCGTCGAGCACCAGTCCGCCGTTGGCCGCGTACACCATGTCGGGCAGTCCGGGGATCGGGTCGACTAGTTGGACGGTATGGCCCAGGCTCCGATATGTCTGAACCAGACGCTCCCACTGCCGCACCGCCAGCGCGGTATCGACGCTCTCAGCAGTGTCCATCCAGGGATTGATCGCGTACTCGACGGCGAAATGCGTCGGCCGGGTCATCACGTAGTGCCGAGGGCGGGCTACCCGGTCTGGTCGCCAACCCGCGTTTGGTGTCGCCATCTTGACGACATCAGTAATCGTCATATTTCGATGGTAGGAGCACTATTGCGTGCAAGCAATCGATGCTTGTTGCGCGTGTGTAACAGATCTATTGTTTGATGACTCGCGATTCGACAATCTATTGCGTGACGGAGGTGCGCGGCCGGTGGAAACTGTCGACGAGACCGATGAGCGCATCCTGGCCGAATTGGCGGACAACGCACGCGCCACGTTCGCCGAGATCGGCGAACGGGTAGGCCTCTCCGCGCCCGCGGTCAAGAGGCGCGTCGACCGGCTGCTCGCCACCGGCGTCATCCGCGGCTTCACCACCGTCGTCGACCGTAATGTAATCGGTTGGGGGACAGAGGCATACGTCCAAGTGTACTGTCAGGGCACCATCACACCGGCCCAGCTGCGGGAAGCCTGGGAGGGCATTCCCGAGGTGGTCTCGGCCGCGACGGTGACCGGCACGTCCGACGCGATCCTGCATCTGGTGACCCGGGACATGAGGCATCTGGAGGCGGTGCTGGAGCGCATCCGGGGTAGTGCGGCCATCGAACGCAGCGAGAGCATCGTGGTGCTGTCGAACATCGTGGAGCGCAGGGTGCGCGGGGGTTGGGGGCACGGCTAGCCCCGAGACCTGGTGCTCTGCTGAGCAGCGAAGGACAGGGTGGCCGACCTCCGGTCGGCTGCATCGTGTAAGAAAGCCCACGTGACTACAAACGGAGGCATCGTCATCGTCGGTGGCGGTCTGGCCGCCGCGCGTACCGCCGAGCAACTGCGCAAGGCCGAGTACGCCGGGCCGATCACCCTGATCAGTGATGAGGTCCATCTGCCTTACGACCGGCCGCCGCTGTCGAAGGACGTGCTGCGCGCCGAGACCGACGACACGACGCTCAAGCCGGCCGAGTTCTACGACGAGAACAACATCACGCTGCTGCTGGGCTCGGGCGCGGTCAAGCTGGACACCGACGCCCAGACCGTGACCCTCGCGAGCGGTGACGTCGTCGCCTACGAGGAACTGGTCATCGCGACGGGTCTGGTGCCCCGGACCATCCCGTCGCTGCCGGCCCTCGACGGCATCAGGGTGCTGCGCACCTACGACGAGTCGGTGGCGTTGCGTGAGCACGCCGGTTCGGCCAAGCGCGCGGTGGTGATCGGCGCCGGGTTCATCGGTTGTGAGGTGGCGGCCAGCCTGCGCACGCTGGGTATCGACGTGACCATCGTCGAGCCGCAGCCCACGCCGCTGGCGTCGGTGCTGGGCACCGAGATCGGCGAGCTGGTGGCACGCCTGCACCGCGCCGAGGGCGTCGACGTGCGGTGCGGCGTCGGGGTCACCGGCGTGACCGGCACAGATCATGTCGAGAAGGTGCAGCTGGCAGACGGCACCGAACTGGATGCCGACGTCGTCGTCGTCGGTATCGGTTCGCGCCCGTCCACGGACTGGCTGGAGGGCAGCGGCATCGCGGTCGACAACGGCGTCGTGTGCGACGCCGCCGGCCGCGCCAGTGCGCCGAATGTCTGGGCCATCGGTGACGTGGCCTCGTGGCGCGATGCCGCCGGACACCAAGTGCGGGTGGAACATTGGAGCAACGTGGCCGAGCAGGCGCGGGCGATCGTACCGGCGATACTGGGCCAGGAGTCCAACCCGGCCGTGGTGGTGCCGTACTTCTGGAGCGATCAGTACGACGTCAAGATCCAGTGCCTCGGTGAGCCCAAGGCCGGCGACACCGTGCACATCGTCGAAGACGACGGCCGCAAGTTCCTGGCGTTCTACGAGCGCGACGGGGCGGTCGCCGGCGTGGTCGGCGGCGGCATGCCGGGCAAGGTGATGAAGAACCGGGCCAAGGTCGCGGCCGCCGTCCCGATCGCCGACGCGTTGTAGCGATTTCTAGCGATTTGTGCACGAAAAGGTGCGGTGAACGCACCTTTTCGTGCACAAATCGCGAGAATGCTGGGCATGCGCGCGGCGGTACGCACTTTCGAACCGGGCTACTTCGCGGTGGTGATGGCGACGGGCATCGTGTCGACGGCGACGCGCCTGCTGAAGCTGCACACGCTTTCGGCTGTACTGCTGTGGATCGCCGGAATCACCTACGCGGCGCTGGTGGTCGGCAATCTCGCGCGAATCGTCCTGTTCGGTAGAGACTTTCGGGATGGCCTGACCGATCCGGAACGCGGTTTCACGCTGTTCACGTTCGTCGCAGGCACCGATGTCCTGGGCGCCCGGTTGCTGCTCGACGGCCACGTCGCACCGGCGGTCTGGCTGACGATCGTCGGAAGCGCGGCCTGGCTGGTGCTGGGATACCTGATTCCGTGGACGGCGGTGCTCAGCCATCCGGGGCAGCCGACGCTTTCCTGCGTCAACGGCACGTGGTTCCTGGCCGTGGTCGCCGCCCAGTCGGTCGCGGTCATGGCTGCCGGACTGCAGCCGCTGCTCGGCGAGACGAACCGGCCAGTGGCGCTCCTTGCAGTGCTCTGCTGGTCGGTCGGCGTCTTCTTGTACGCGGCCGCCGGCATCCTGGTCGTGCTCCGCATGCTGTTGTATCCGGTCGCAGCGCAAGAACTCACGCCGCCCTACTGGATCGCCATGGGCGCCACCGCGATCACGGTGTTCGCCGGCGCCCGCATCGTGCAGATGGCCGATACTCCGGTGGTCGTGGCCACGCGCGGACTGATCGCCGGGGTGGCCGTCTTGTTCTTCGCCTTCGGTACCTGGCTGATCCCGGTGCTGATCGCGGCCGGCTTCTGGCGGCACCTGGTTCGACGGGTACCGCTGCGATATACCGCGGCGTTCTGGAGCATGGTGTTCCCGCTGGGGATGTACGCGGTGGCGGGCCACTACCTGGGATTGGCTGACGGATTGCCCGCGCTGACCGACATCGGTGACCTCGCAGGCTGGGTCGCGTTGGGCGCGTGGACGCTGACGTTCCTCGCGATGTGTGGCTCGGTGGGCGCGAAAACCCGCGTAGCACGCGGGCTTTCGCGCACCGATCAAAAAGCTCCGAGGTAGAAGCGCGCGCCCTGGTCGTCGGTGCACAGTGCTGACATCCCGTACGGCTGCCGAGACGGTTCGTCGATGACGGTGCCGCCGGCCTCGCGGACCCGCGCTACCGTGGCGTCGACGTCCGTCACGGTCCACATCGGGACGGCGACGGTCTGCGCCGCGCCGCCCGCCATTCCGGACATCGGGTGGCACTCCTGCACCGCCCACCCGTCCTCGATCCGGCCGGGTTCGAACCTCCAGCCCAGCACCGCGCCGTAGAACTCCTGGAAGGCGGCCGAGTCCGGCACTTCGTAGGTCAGATACGAAAGTTCGCCCGGGCCGGCACCGTTCAGCTCGGGACGGGGGATGCCCGGCGTCGCTTGGAACACCGCGAAGTCGGTGCCCTGCGCGTCGGTGGCATCGAGCGTCGCACCCCACTCGTGCTCCTCGGGCGTGCTCACCTGACCGCCGGCGGCCAGGATCGCCTGCCGCGCGGCGTCGAGATCGCGCACGGCATAGCAGCAGAACACGGTCTGAGGACCGGTGGTCTCGAAGATGCCGGTACGCATCCGGGTGTTCGTCACCTGCCGTGTGATGGGGTCGTAGACCCAGCCGAGGACATGCCCATAGAAGGTGGCGGCCCGCTGGGCGTCCGGCGTCTGCACCGAGATGTAGCCGATGTCGCCGTGCCGGATGGGTACGACGGCGCCGGGTATAGGCCCCGCGAGCATCCAGCGGTGGCCGAACGGGTCGATCACCACGGCAGTCCGCGAGCCGTGGGCTTCGTAGGGCTCTCGCTGCACCTGTGCGCCGTGCCGCCGGGCCTGCGTCAGGGCAGCGTCGGTATCCGGCACCGCGAGCATCAGGCTGACCGAAACCGACTGGGGAGCAGGTGCTTTCAGCCCGATCTCGGGAAATTCGTCGGCCAGGTACAGCACGCCTCCGGCCAGCGCCAGCTCGGCATGCCCGATGCGGCCGTCGTCCATGACGATCGGTTCCCCGACCATGACGGCACCCAGCGCGTCGACGTACCAGGTGATCGCAGCCCGGGCGTCCGTGACGGCAAGGTAGGGCAGGGCCGCCGGTCGAGGCACGTCGATGGTGGCGGCAGCAGGTGCATTCAGTTCGGCGATGGCGGTGTCGGTTCCACTCATGACAACTCCTTTCGGGAGGGTGACGGCGGCTGCCAACCGTTCGCGCAGCCGGACCGCGAAAGCCGGGTCGGGCTGCACGGGAAGTTCGCCGCCGGCCAGGACCGTCAGCGGGTCGTGACTGTTGTGCATGGTCATGACGCACCTCCGTCCTGGTATTCGGTTCGGAATGCCCGCCGGGCCCGCACCAGTAGTGCCTCGGTGGCGTGCACAGTACGTCCGATCAATGCGGCGCATTCGGGCACCGGGCGGTCATCCAGATATCGCAGTGTCAGCACCACGCGGTGCTGTTCGGGCAACCGGGCCAGCGCAGCCTCGGCGACCAGCCGGTCCAGTTCGGCATCCCAGTCATCGAAAGGCTCTGCGGGCTCGGGTGTTTCGGGAACGGGGACGGTGAAGCGGTCGTGTCTGCGGCGGTAGTGATCGGCGAGCTTGTGCCGGGCCACGCCGATCAGCCACGGCACCGAGATCACCGGCGGGGAGTCGCGACGGGCGGCATCCATCGCCGCCAGAAACGTCTCCGACGTCAGGTCCTCCGCGGTGCCCCGATCGCCGCAACGCCGCACGAAATACCCGTAGACCACGGGCAGCGCCGAGTCGTACAGCGCCAGCAGCGTCTGCGGAGCATCACCGTCTGATTCGCCCCTCACACCCTTATCGTCGCGGCAAGCGACGACTTTCCGACGCCCCTGCCGCAATTTCCTGCGATGTGTGCACAAAACGGTTCGCTCAGCGCGCCGAACCGTGCACATATCACACGGCGCGCAGGCCGCCGCGGACGACGTCGAAGGCCTCGCCGAGGGCATGGGGCAAGGAGACGGTCTCGTCGGCCAGCCACTGTTCGTACGCGGTCAGCGCCACGCCGAGCACTGTCCACGCCACGGTCTGGGGAACGAGGTCCGTCGGTTTGGCGTCCAGCCGGCGCGCGACGAACGCCGCGATCACGCCCCGCCAGCCCGCGTACATCGTCATCGAGTACGCCTGCAGCGCATCGGTCTGCAGGATCACCTGCATCCGGCGTCGGTGCCGGGGCGTCTCGGCCTCGTCAAAGCTGTTGAACTCCAACAGAGCTGACCGCAGCGCAGCGTCCAGCGGCATGTCGTGGGGGACGGCATTCAGCAGGTTCCGCAGCTCCGTCAGGCTGGCGTCGAAGTCGGCCCAGGGAATGGCGTTCTTCGACGAGAAGTACCGGAACAGCGTGCGTCGGGATATTCCGGCGGCGTGGGCGACGTCGTCGACGCTGACGTCGTCGAAGCCGCGGGTCGCGAACAGTTCGAGCGCCACATGGGTGATGTGGTCGCGCGTGGTGGAACGGCGACGGCCCACCCGGCCGTGCTGTGGGACGGTCCCGGCGCCCGGCCCGGGACGCTCCGATTCGGTCCGCATCCGACCCGCCCTTCCTTTTCGGCACTCGATGCCATATTCTTGCGACTTGGATCACAGTTGTCGAGTACCGGCAACTGACACGGTAGCGAAAGGGGCGATCCATGGACTCGAATCAGCACGCCGAGGTTGACACTGCAACCGGCTCCGATCTTGTCACCGAGACTCTGGTCGAAGAGGTCTCGATCGACGGTATGTGCGGGGTCTACTGACCGTGTCTGCACCAGCCGCGGCCCGGACCGGGTCAGAGGTGGCCTTCGATCCTGACCGCGGCTGGCGGCTGCACCACCAGGTCGCAGTCCGTCCCGAACCATTCGGCGCCTTGCTGTATCACTTTGGTACGCGCAAACTTTCGTTCCTGAAGAACCGGACCATCGTTGAGGTGGTCAACTCGTTGGCCGGCCATCCGGACGTCCGCAGCGCCCTTCGCGCCGCAGGCATCGACGACGCCCAGCAGGGGCCGTATCTGCACGCGTTCGGCGTGCTGGTGCAGTCCAAGATGCTGGTTCCCGCCGAACAAGACAGCGCAAACAGCCCAGAAGGATCCATCACTTCATGACCGCAACGGCACCCGTGCCCCGGCTGATCGAGCAGTTCGAGCACGGCCTCGACGCGCCCATCTGCCTCACCTGGGAACTGACCTACGCCTGCAACCTGTCTTGCGTGCACTGCCTGTCATCGTCGGGCAAGCGCGACCCGCGCGAGCTGAGCACCCAGCAGTGCAAGGACATCATCGACGAGCTGGAACGCATGCAGGTGTTCTACGTCAACATCGGCGGCGGCGAGCCGACGGTGCGGTCGGACTTCTGGGAGCTCGTCGACTACGCCACCGAGCACCATGTCGGCGTCAAGTTCTCCACCAACGGCGTGCGCATCGACGAGGCCGTCGCTGCCAAGCTCGCCGCGAGTGACTATGTGGACGTTCAGATTTCGCTCGACGGCGCCACCGCGGAGATCAACGACGCGGTGCGTGGACCGGGCTCGTTCGCCATGGCGATCCGCGCGCTCGAGAACCTGTCCGCTGCCGGTTTCAAGGATGCCAAGATCTCGGTCGTGGTGACCCGCCACAACGTCGACCAGCTCGACGATTTCAAGGCTCTCGCCGACAACTACGGTGCCACCCTGCGCATCACCCGCCTTCGCCCCTCCGGCCGTGGCGCGGATGTGTGGGACGACCTGCACCCCACCGCCGAGCAGCAGGTGCAGCTGTACAACTGGCTGGTCGCCAAAGGGGAGCGGGTGCTCACCGGAGACTCGTTCTTCCACCTCTCGGGCCTCGGCGAGCCGGGTGCGCTGGCCGGTCTGAACCTGTGCGGCGCCGGTCGCGTGGTGTGCCTGATCGACCCGGTGGGCGATGTCTATGCCTGCCCGTTCGCCATCCATGAGCGCTTCCTGGCCGGAAACATCTTGAGCGACACAGGTTTTGGGGCTGGTTTCCAAAACGTCTGGCAGAACGCCCCACTGTTCCGCGAGCTTCGGGAACCGCAGTCGGCGGGTGCCTGCAGCAGCTGCGGGCATTACGACAGCTGCCGTGGTGGCTGCATGGCGGCCAAGTTCTTCACCGGTCTGCCGATGGACGGCCCGGACCCCGAGTGCGTCCAGGGCTTCGGTGAGCCTGCGCTGGCGCAGGATCGTGACAAGCCGAAGTCCCACCTCGACCACTCCCGTAGCGGGGGCCGCAAGGGACCCGTCCCGCTCAAACTCCTGGCCATGCCGGCCAAGGCCCCGCAAAAATTCTGTAACGAAAGTCCTGTTTAGATCATGGCTCGTGATACCTGGTTCGAAACCGTCGCCATCGCGCAGGAGCGCGCGAAGAAGCGGCTTCCCAAGTCCGCCTACTCCTCGCTGATCTCGGCGAGCGAGAAGGGACTGACCGTCGCCGACAACGTCGCCGCGTTCGGCGAGCTCGGCTTCGCGCCGCACGTCATCGGTGCGCTGGACAAGCGCGAAATGGCCACAACTGTTATGGGGCAAGAGATTTCACTGCCCGTGATTATTTCTCCCACCGGTGTGCAGGCCATCAACCCCGACGGCGAGGTCGCCGTCGCACGCGCGGCCGCGGCCCGCGGTACCGCCATGGGGTTGTCGTCGTTCGCCAGTAAGCCGATGGAAGAGGTCATTGCGGCCAACCCCAAGACGTTCTTCCAGATCTACTGGCTCGGTAGCCGCGACGACATCGCGGCCCGGGCCGAGCGCGCCCGCGCGGCCGGCGCCAAGGGCCTCATCGTCACCACCGACTGGAGCTTCTCGAACGGCCGCGACTGGGGCAGCCCCAAGATCCCGGAAAAGATGGATCTCAAGACCATCGTCAAGATGAGCCCCGAGGTCATGACCAAGCCGCGCTGGCTGCTGCAGTGGGCCAAGACCATGCGGCCGCCGGCCCTGTCGGTCCCGAACCAGGCGACGGGTGGGCAGGCCGCGCCGCCGTTCTTCCAGGCCTACGGCGAATGGATGGGCACCCCGGCGCCGACCTGGGAGGACATCGCCTGGCTGCGCGAGCTGTGGGGCGGGCCCTTCATGCTCAAGGGTGTCATGCGCATCGACGATGCCAAACGTGCTGTGGACGCCGGTGTTTCGGCCATCTCGGTGTCCAACCACGGCGGTAACAACCTGGACAGCACCCCGGCGTCAATCCGGGCGCTGCCGGCCATCGCCGAGGCCGTCGGCGACCAGATCGAGGTTTTGCTGGACGGTGGTATTCGCCGCGGCAGCGACGTGGTCAAGGCACTGGCGTTGGGCGCCCGCGCGGTGATGCTCGGCCGGGCCTACCTGTGGGGGCTGGCGGCCGAGGGGCAGACCGGCGTCGAGAACGTGCTCGACATCATGCACGGCGGTATCGACTCGGCACTGCGGGGTCTGGGCAAGGCCTCGATCCACGACCTGGGGCCGGACGACATCCTGGTACCGGAGGGCTTCACCCGGCGCCTGGGCGGCTGAGGCGGTCCCGCGGATCCCGGGATTCGACGGGTCCGCTGATACGCGCGATACTGACGTGGCTGACGTGGTGGTCAATGGGGTCTTGACAACCACGTTGATTTGACCATTCGCTACGAATCGTTGCGCATACGGCAACAATTGGCGCACAGCAGGCAAATTCGGCTTACCATCGGCGAGTGCCTTTTCCCAGCGAGCTCGGGAACTCGACGTCGAGGCAGTTGCAATCCATGCAGCCTTCGTTGATCGTCCCGCTTGGTTCCACCGAGCAGCATGGGCCGCACCTGCCGCTGGACACCGACACCCGGATCGCGGAGGCGGTGTCGCGGTCCGTGGCCGTGCAGCTGCGTGAGACGACGACGCCCGGCGTCGACCGGCCCACGTGGCTGGTCTCGTCAGCCATCAGTTACGGCGCGAGCGGTGAGCACGAGAGCTTCCCCGGCACCATCTCGATCGGCCTGGCCGCGTTGGAGCATTTGCTGGTCGAGTTCGGGCGGTCGGCCTGCAACTGGGCCGGCCGGATCGTGTTCGTCAACGGTCACGGCGGCAATGTGGCAGCGCTGACAGCGGCGACGGCCTTGTTGCGGGCCGAGGGGCGCGACGTGGCCTGGTGCCCGTGTACGGCCGCGGGCGCGGACGCCCACGCCGGCCATACCGAAACGTCTGTACTGCTGCACCTTTCACCGGCCGATGTCTGGCTGGAGGAAAGCGTCGTCGGCAACACCGCGCCGTTGCCAGAGCTGCTGCCGGCACTGCGCAGCGGCGGAGTGGCCGCGGTCAGCCCCGTCGGCGTGCTGGGCGATCCGACGACTGCCACCGCGGACGAGGGGTCCCGTATCTTTGCAGAAATGGTCGGCGGCTGCGTGCGCAGGATCAGCACGTGGCGGCCGGGCCCGGGGGGAATGCTCGCATGATGGGGGTGGGACAGTGACGGGGCCGAGGCTGCCCGACGGCTTTGCCGTCCAAGTCGATCGACGGGTCAAGGTGCTGGGTGAGGGCGCCGCGCTGCTCGGTGGCTCGCCGACGCGGTTGTTGCGGCTGGCTCCGGCGGCGCAGACCATGCTCGACGGCGGCCGGCTGGAGGTTCACGACGCCCAGAGTGCGCAGCTGGCGCGCACCCTGCTCGACGCCACGGTGGCCCACCCGCGGCCGGCCACCGGTCCGTCGCATCTCGACGTCACCGTCGTTGTTCCGGTACGCGACAACGCAGTTGGCGTCACGCGGCTGGTGCGATCGTTGCGCGGCATGCGCGTGGTGGTGGTCGACGACGGGTCGGTGGTGCCGCTGCAGGCCGCCGATTTCTGCGATCTCGCCGGTCACTGTGACGTCCGGGTGCTCCGGCACGATGTCAGCCGCGGTCCGGCTGCGGCCCGCAACACCGGGCTGGCCGCCTGCGAGACGGATTTCGTGGCTTTCCTGGACTCGGACGTGGTGCCTCGTCGCGGGTGGCTGGAAGCGCTGCTGGGGCACTTTTGCGATCCGGCTGTCGCGCTGGTCGCACCTCGCATCGTCGGCCTCCACGAGCCCGACAATCTGATCGCGCGCTACGAGGCCGTGCGCTCGTCGCTGGACCTCGGCATGCGGGAAGCGCCCGTGGTGCCCTATGGCATGGTCGCCTACGTACCGAGCGCGGCCATCATCTGCCGCCGCGCGGCGCTGGACCAGGTGGGCGGGTTCGACGAGTCGCTGCAGTCCGGCGAGGACGTGGACCTGTGCTGGCGGTTCATCGAGGCCGGAGCCCGGCTGCGGTACGAACCCATCGCACTGGTCGGCCACGATCATCGCACCGCACTGGGAGAATGGTTCGCCCGCAAGGCCTTTTACGGTTCCTCGGCAGCGCCGTTGTCGGTCCGGCACCCCGGCAAGACCGCGCCGCTGGTGATCTCCGGCTGGACTCTGGTGGTCTGGGTACTGCTGGCCATGGGCTCCGGCGTCGGGTACCTGGCCTCGACCATCGCCGCCGCGATCACCGGCCGCCGCATCGCCAACTCGTTGCGCTCCGTCGACACCGAACCACGCGAAGTCGCCGCGGTGGCCGCGCAGGGCCTGTGGGCCGCGGCGCTGCAGCTCGCCGCGGCGCTGTGCCGGCACTACTGGCCGGTGGCGCTGGTACTGGCAGTGTGTTTCCGGCGCTGGCGGCAAGTGGTGCTGATTGCGGCAATTGTGGATGGCGTCGTCGACTGGGCCCGCCGCCACCACACGGTGGACGACAACACCCAACGCGTGGGCCTGCTGGCCTACCTGCTGCTCAAGCGTCTCGACGACATCGCCTACGGCCTGGGGCTGTGGGGTGGCGTCGTGCGTGAGCGGCACCTGGGTGCGCTCAAGCCACAGATCCGGACTTGAGCTCGCCGCACGATGACGTCCTGATCGTCGGGGCGGGCAGTGCCGGCTGCGTTCTGGCCGAGCGCCTTTCGGCCGATCCCGCATGTCAGGTGACGCTGCTGGAGACCGGCGGTACGGTCCGTCCGGAACCGGGCTGGGTGCTGCCCATCGGCGTCGGCAGTACCGTGGCGCGACAGCACCGCACGACGTTGACACAGAATCCGGTGCGGTCCGTCGACATCGTGAGAGGACGCGTCCTGGGCGGGTCCGGGGCCATCAACGGCGGCTATTTCTGCCGGGCGTGGCCGGCGGATTTCGAGGCCTGGGCGGTGCCGGGCTGGGCTTGGTCCGACGTCCTGCCGCACTACCGCGCCATCGAGACCGACCATGACTTCGGCGGAGCCGAACATGGATCGAGTGGCGGAGCCGAACATGGATCGAGTGGCGGAGCCGAACATGGATCGAGTGGCGGAGCCGAACATGGATCGAGTGGCGGAGCCGAACATGGTTCCGCCGGTCCGGTCCCGGTGCGCCGAATCAGCGATTTCGCGGCATCCTCACAGGCTTTCCGGGACGCGGCCGGTCTCCGGTACCCATGGATCGACGACCTCAACGCGGTCGCCGGGGTGCGGCCGGGCCTCGGCGCGGTGCCGCTGAACATCGACGACACCGGGCACCGGCACGGCCCCGGCGAGGTCTACCTGACGGCCGCGCGCGGCCGCGACAACCTCACGGTGCTCGCCGGCACGCGCGCGCTGCGGGTGCTGTTCACCGGTGACCGCGCGGTGGGGGTGCGGTGCCTGGGGCCGGACGGCGTGGTGGATCGGTACGCCGATCGGATCGTGTTGTGCGCCGGGGCAATTGAGTCGGCACACCTGTTGATGCTGTCCGGGGTCGGGCCCGCCGCACAACTGCGAAGCGTCGGTGTGCCCGTGGTGGCCGATCTTCCGGTGGGCGCCGCGTGCGCCGATCACCCGGAATGGGTCGTGCCCACCACGTGGCCCGCCGAGCCCGGCCGTCCGCCGCTCGAACTGCTGCTCACCACCGAGCACCTGGAAATCCGGCCGTACACGTCGGGTTTCGCCGCCATGACCGGTGGGGCCCCCGGCGACGCTGACCCGGTGCACCTCGGGATCTCCCTGATGCGGCCCCGCGCGCAAGGGCGGGTTCTGCTGGTGTCGGACGATCCCGACGTGCGGCCGGCCATCGAGCATCGCTACGACGCCGACCCGGCCGATGCCGCCGCGCTGCAGGCCGGCTACGAACTGTGCCGCGACCTGTTCGGTGCCGCCGTCACCGAGGTCGAACCCGCGTGGTCCACCGCGCAGCATCTGTCGGCCACCGCGCCCATGGGCACTGACGGTGCGGAACGCGCCGTGCTCGATCCGCACTGCCGGGTGCGCGGTATCGACGCACTCTGGGTCGCCGACGGCGCCGCACTGCCCGGCATCACCGGCCGGGGCCCGCACGCGACCATCGTCATGCTGGCGCACCGAGCGGCCCGATTCATCCTGTCCTAGCGGTCATTCGGTGGTGTGCGCTCGCGGCCGGGCGCCCAGAATGCGGTCAGTACACCGGCCACCGCGGTGATCGAGGCCAACACCACCAGCGATGTCTGCATGGCATGCAGAAACGCCACCCTGGACGCTTCGACGAGCTGGTTGCCGATCGGTCCCAGATGCGGTGCGGCGGCCACCGCACCGGCCAGTGAGCCGCGCGCGGCGTCCTGCACCGGACCTGGAAAACCGGCCACCGCGGGCCCGATGTGCGTGGTGTAACCCGTTGCCAGCAGCGAGCCGGTCAGCGCGATACCGAGGGCGGCGCCCACTTCCCGCGTGGTGTCGTTGACCGCTGACGCGACGCCTTGCTTGTCATCGGACACCGACGTCATGATCGCCGAAGTTGTTGGTGCGGTGAATAATCCGACTCCTGTACTGATCACGAGCAGGGGCAACGCCAAGTCCCAGTACGACGAGCCGACCCGCACCTGACACATGAGCAACAGACCGGCCGACAGCAGCCACAAACCGGTGAACACCACCAGGCGTAGCCCCACCTTGGGCAGATACCAGGACGACAGCGGGGACAGGATCAGCACCGGGACGGCGAGCGGGGACAGAGCCAGTGCGGTGCCGATCGGGCTGTAGCCCATGACCAGCTGCATGAATTGCATGGACAGGTAGAAGAAGCCGAACAACACCATGAAAAGCACGGTGATGGCGGCGGCCCCGGTACCGAACTGGCGGTCGAAGAACAACCGGACATCCAGCAGCGGATATCTCGTGCGCAGCTCGAGGACAGCGAACACCGCGGCCAGGATGAGCCCGACGGTGATGCCACTCAACACCACCGGATGGGTCCAGCCCCGGTCGGGTGCGGCCAGGATGCCGTAGACCAGGGACGCCACCGCCACCGCGATGACGACGGCGCCGGTGACGTCCAACGGCTTGGCTTCCGGGTCACGGGAGCTCGTGATGGTCGTGGCCAGGACGACGAGGGTAAGGCCCGAGGCGGCGAAGGCCCAGAAGATCGACTGCCAGGGCCAGAAGTGCAGCAGCACACCGGATCCGAGCATGCCGACCACCGCGCCGCAGCCGGAGATTCCGGCCCAGATGCCTACCGCCTTGGTGCGCTGGTCCGTCGGGTACGACGCGGTGATCAAGGACAGGGTCGCGGGCATCATGAACGCGGCCCCCGCGCCGGCCCCCGCGCGGGCGGCGATGATGTGCGTGGGCGCGGTGCTCAGGGCCGGAACGATCGAGGCCAGCGCGAAGATGACGAGGCCGAACAGCAGTGCACCGCGGCGGCCGTAGCGGTCGCCGATGGCTCCGGCAGGCAGCAACAGGCAGGCCAGGACCAGTGTGTAGCTGTCGATTATCCAGGTGAGTTGGGTCTGGTTGGCCGATGTCGCCACGGCGATGTTACCGAGCGCGGTGTTGAGCGCCACCATCGACGAAATCACCATCAGCACACTGCAACACGCCACGCAGAGGGTCCAGGTGCGGCGACGCGAGGTGGGTGCGGGGTCCGTCGTCGGAGCGATCTCGGGGCTGGTGTCCGCGCTCACTAGACTCGCCGCACTCACCTTGTCGACCATGCACCCACCTTCCGGTAGTTTTCAGACTGATGGTCTCTCAACGAGACTAACAGTCTCGTTTGTCATCCGGAGGTGATTCGGTGGTGTCCAGCGAACACGGTGATCCTCGGCCGGTGCGCTCGCGGGCCCGCTTGTTGGAAGCTGCGACCGCGTTGCTGCGCTCCGGTGGCCCGAGCGCCGTCACGGTCGACGCGGTGATCCGCGCGTCCAATGTTGCCCGGGCGACCCTCTATCGCCACTATCCCAGCGGAAATGACTTGCTGGCGGCAGCGTTTCACGCGCTCATCCCGCCGGCCCCGGTACCGCTCGCCGAGGGCGACCTGCGCGAGCGGTTGATCGCGCTCGTGCACGCGCAGGCGGAACTCATCGCCGAGGCGCCGGTCAGCCTGGCGGCCATGTCGTGGCTGGCGCTCGGCGGCAACCTCGAACACCTGCCATGGGGCACGACTGGGACCGAGAGTGTCGAGGTCCGCAACCTGAGGGAACGAGTAGCCGAGCAGTACGCCGTCCCGTTCGAGGCGGTGCTGTCCAGCCCTGAGGCCGTCGCCGAGCTTGGCGACGTCGACCGGGTCCACGCTGCGGCGTTGCTACTCGGCCCGATCGTGCTCGGTAAGCTCAGTACGCTGCCCGATTTCGACTACCGCGAGATCACCGTCGCCGCCGTCGACGGATTCCTCGCGACTCACCGAATCAGCGCAGCGAGTACCGGATCGGCAGGTGCTTGAAGCCGCCGACGAATGTGGTCGCGGAAAGCTTCGGGGTACCGGCCAGCTCGATCGAATCGAGCCGGGACAGCAATTCGCTGAACAGGCTGTTCATCTCCATCCGGGCCAGCGCGGCACCGAGGCAGAAGTGCACGCCGTAGCCGAAGGCCAAGTGCTTGTTCGGCTCGCGCCCGACGTCGAACCGGAACGGATCTTCGAACACTTCTTCGTCGCGGTTGCCGGAAACGTAAGCCAGATAGACGGATTCGCCCGCTGCGATCGGCACGCCGCGCACGACGGTGTCGGCGGTCGCGGTGCGCATGAACTCCTTCACCGGCGTGCTCCACCGGATCATCTCCTCGACCGCGGTCGGCATCAGGTCGGGGTTCGCCTTCAGCCGAGCCAGCTCGCCGGGGTTCTGGATCAGCGCGTGCAATCCGCCGGAGATGGCGTCCTTGGTGGTGTCGTGCCCCGCGCTGGCGACGATGACGTAGTAAGACGCGGTGTCCATGTCGCTGAGGGGTTCGCCGTCAATGCGGCCGTTGGCGATCGCTGACGCCAGGTCCTCGGTGGGGTTGGCTCGCCGCGACGCGGTCAGCGCGGCGAAGTACCCGAAGAAGTCGAGCAGCACACTGAACAGTTCCTCGGGGGACTGGCCGCGGCTGTACTCGTCGTCGTCGCCGCCGAACAGTTCCTGGGTGAGGGTGTGCATGCGGTCGTAGTCCTCCTCGGGCAACCCGAGTAGCGACATGATGACGTAGAGCGGGAACTGGATCGCGATCTCCTCGACGAAGTCGCATTCCGGGCCCGCATCGCGCATCCGGTCGACGTATCGCTTGGCCAGTTCGTCGACGCGGACCTTGAGGTCGCGCATGGCTTTGGGGCGGAACCAGTCGGCGCCGATGGCGCGGATTTTGCGGTGGTGCGGATCGTCCATGTGAATCAAGGTCCGTAACCCCATGCCGGCGTCGGCCTGTGCCTTCAGCAGATCTTCGGCGTCGGCCTTCATGAGCAGCGGGCGGGGCTCGCTGATGAAGAGGTTGTTGTCCCGCTCGATGGCCATGATGTCGGCATGCTTGGTGATTGCCCAGAACGGCCGGTACGGCGGACTGTCCACCCAGGCAACGGGATTGGTGGCGCGGAGGTGAGCCAGTGCTGTGTGCAGCCGCTCGTCGTCGGCGTAGGCGGTGGGGTCGGCGAGGACCTTGGCGGCCTCGTCGGTGGTGGGTGCAGTCATTGAACTCCTCACGCGGGCGCGAAACTTGACAGCTGTCAAGTGGAGTGTAGGTCGTTCTGTGCCCGGTGGGGAGGGGGTCGCCGGAAATATTTCCGGGCTGTGGGCGGCAGGGGTTCAGTAGGCTGGGTGCTCGTGTCGTCTGTCCGCCCGCGTCGGCTGCTGCAGCGTGCTGCAGCAGCGGCCGCTGCGGTGCTGCTGGTGGCCGGCTGCGGCCTGGATCCGCACAGTGACGGTGCCACGGCCGTCGCGCCTGATGCGGTGACGGCGGATCCGGCGTTGGTGCATATCGCATCGGGAACGGTCCGCGGGACGGTCAATCCGGACCTCCGCTTCTTCGGCGGAATCCCTTATGCCGCACCGCCGGTGGGTCCTCTTCGCTTCCGTCCGCCGGCCCCGGCGCTCCCGTGGGACGGGGCGCGTGACGCCGCCAAGCCGGGGGCGCGCTGCATCCAGGACCCCAAGGGCGACCTCGAGATGGGCCGGAACACCAGCGAGGACTGCCTGACCCTCAATGTCTGGACGCCGCCGGTGCAGGCATCGGGGGCGCGCCGGCCGGTGCTGGTGTGGCTCCACGGCGGCGGGTTCATCAACGGCTCCAGCAGCATCTACAACTCGACGCGGCTGACCACTCGTGGCGACATCGTGGTCGTGACGGTCAACTACCGACTCGGCGCCCTCGGGTTCCTGGCCCATCCCGCACTGGGCGTCGGTCCCGACGTCGGCAACTACGGACTGGCCGACCAGCAGACCGCGCTGCGCTGGGTGCGCGACAACATCGCCGCGTTCGGAGGCGACCCCGACAAGGTGACGATCGCCGGCGAATCCGCCGGCGGGATGTCGGTGTGTGACCACCTCGTGGCTCCCGCGTCGGCCGGTCTGTTCCGGGGCGCCATCATCGCCAGTGGGCCGTGTCAGGCGCAGGTCGCGCTGCCCGAAGCCACCCGGTCCAGCCTGGCGTATGCGAAGGCCGCGGGGTGCGGCGATCCCGCGGACGCGGCAGACTGCCTGCGCCGGCTGCCGGTCGACAAGCTGCGAAAACCAGTGTGGTACTACGGAATCGGCGAGAATATGCTCAGCGGTCCGGTCGCCGGGACGACGCTGCTGCCGGTCGACCCGATGCAGGCCATCGGCACTGGCGCTGCCGCCCGGGTGCCGGTGATGATCGGCACCACGCGTGACGAATTCACCCTTTTCGTCGCACTGCAATATCTGCGCGCGGGCAAACGGTTCCACGCCGACGGTTACCCGCGCCTGCTGGAATCCACGTTCGGCGCCGGCGCCCCCGCCGTGTCGGAGCACTACCCGCTGGACCGCTACGGCGGCAGCGCTGCGGTCGCGTACTCGGCCGCGGTCACCGACGGGGCGTTCGCCTGCGTCGCCGACCGCATCGGCGACGCGCTGGTCGCCGACGGTCCGGTGTACGGCTACGAGTTCGCCGATCCTGCGCCCCCGACGCCGGATCCACTGCGCCAGTTGCCTTTCCCTGTCGGCGCCAGCCATTCGCTGGATCTGCGCTACATCTTCAACATGGGCGGGGCGCCGCCGCCCACACCGGAACAGATCGCCTTGTCTGATCAGATGATCGACTACTGGAGCTCTTTCGTCCGTGACGGCCGGCCCAGTGCCGAGGGAGCGCCGGAATGGCCGGCGCTGGCCGGGGACGAGCACGACAGCCGGATGTCTCTGCGCCCCGACGGAAGTCGCGTGGTCACCGACTACGACCAGGTGCACCAGTGCGCGTTCTGGGCGAGTCTGCAGCACTGACCGCTACGTCGAGTGTGGGGGATTCTGGTGCCGTCATCGGCGTGTCATCTCGTGACGTCGCACGCTCGACGTGTGCGGAAATCACTTGCCGACGCAGCGCAGCGTCGACTTCGATAGGGCGGCATGACGATTCCCACTCCCGAGGAATTCGCCCGCGACTGGTGCGCGGCCTGGAACGCTCACGACGTCGAGGCGGTCCTCGCACACTTCCACGACGACGTCGTCTTCACCTCACCGGTCGCGGCGCGCGTGGTGCCGGAGTCCGGGGGAGTGGTGCGAGGTAAGGACGCGCTGCGCCGGTATTGGGTCGCCGCGCTCGCCGCGCTGCCCGACCTGCATTTCGAGGTCGTGGCCACCTATATAGGGACGAACTCTCTCGTCATCAATTACCGGAACCATCGCGGCCAGCTGGTCAACGAGGTGCTGATCTTCGACGGCGAGCTGGTGCACGAAGGTCACGGCACCTACCTCGATTGAGCACCGGCCCGATCAGGCGGGTGTCACCCACGTCGTGATGTCGGCGTGCACGACCTCTTCGCCCGAGGCGTCGACCACCGAGACCGACACCACGACGTCGGTGCCCTTGGTCAGGGTGTCGAAGTCGGGGACATCGACCCGCGCGTGCGCTCGCAGCGACGTGGTGGCCTTGGCCAGGTACCGCACGTTCATGGCTTTGGGGATCCAGCGGTGAGTCGTCGGCACCGTTGCTTCCATGGCCATCCCCATGGCGGCTTCGGCCGCGTTGCACGACGCGATCGCATGCACGGTGTGCAGATGGTTGTAGACGAAGAACCACTTCGGGACCGCCACCTCGGCGTAGCCCGGCTCCATCGTCACCACCCGGGGCAGGACCGAGGCGAAGTACGGCACCCGCACCATCGCGGCGGCGGAGAACATCAGGCTGCCGCCGGGCCGTCCCGAGAGCTGCCTCCAGGCGCGGTACGTGGGGCTCAGTGTCGACATATGGCTATCTTACTCAGAAGTAAGTTGGGTGCCGACGCTGATTCTGCGGTCCGGGCCCGAGCCACTCGTACGTTCCCGCCGCCAGCACAGGGTCAGCGCGAAGGGTGCCCTGGCCGCGCGTTGATCCTGTGGCCAGGGTGCTGGCCACTCGAACTCTTGCGCCGTGGATGCAGGATCAACTGGGCGCCTCGGTTCACTCCGTAACGGCGGTGCAATCCGGTCGAACATCACCGCCCTCGCCGCAGAATCACCGCAGGACCGGCCGCGAAACCCGGGCGCGGCGGAAGGCTCCGCAGCGGATTTGGAGCGAGCCCCGATCTGGGGCATACTGTTCGGGTTGCCTTGCGCCGGGTTCGCCCGCTGCGGGCAGACGACCGGCGCCCATCACGGGCGCATCCGGTCCCAGCATCGCCCACGATGGATTTCCAGCGCGGACGACTGTGCGCAAAGGCGACACGCCCGAGCGCGGGGGTCGGTGAACCACAGAAACGTAAAGAGCGGCGGCATAGCCAGCGCGCGCCATCGGGTGTCCCGGGGCGTGCGTATTGAAGACCAGGCCCGAGCGCGGGCCCGTGACAGTTAGGTAGGAGAAGCGTGGCGGGACAGAAGATCCGCATCAGGCTCAAGGCCTACGACCACGAGGCGATTGACGCCTCGGCGCGCAAGATCGTTGAGACGGTCACCCGTACGGGAGCAAGCGTGGTCGGCCCGGTGCCGCTGCCGACCGAGAAGAACGTGTACTGCGTTATCCGGTCTCCCCATAAGTACAAGGACTCGCGGGAGCATTTCGAAATGCGTACCCACAAGCGCCTTATCGACATCCTCGACCCCACGCCGAAGACCGTTGACGCCTTGATGCGCATCGATCTGCCGGCGAGCGTCGACGTCAACATCCAGTAGGAGACCCAGAAAAATGGCACGTAAAGGCATTTTGGGCACCAAGCTGGGCATGACGCAGGTGTTCGACGAGAACAACAAAGTCGTCCCGGTCACGGTCGTGAAGGCCGGCCCCAACGTGGTGACCCGTATCCGCACCACCGAGCGCGACGGCTACAGCGCCGTGCAGCTCGCGTACGGCGAGATCAGCCCGCGCAAGGTGAACAAGCCGGTCACCGGCCAGTTCGCCGCTGCCGGCGTCAACCCGCGCCGTCACCTGGCTGAGCTTCGTCTCGACGACGAGGCCGGGGCCGCCGAGTACGAGGTCGGCCAGGAGCTGACCGCCGACATCTTCGCCGACGGCGGGTATGTCGACGTGACCGGCACCAGCAAGGGCAAGGGCTTCGCTGGCACCATGAAGCGCCACGGCTTCAAGGGCCAGGGCGCCGCGCACGGTGCGCAGGCTGTGCACCGTCGTCCCGGTTCGATCGGTGGCTGCGCCACCCCGGGCCGTGTCTTCAAGGGCACCCGCATGTCCGGCCGTATGGGTAGCGACCGCGTGACGACCCAGAACCTGAAGGTTCACAAGGTTGACGCCGAGAACGGTGTGCTGCTCATCAAGGGCGCCATCCCGGGCCGCAACGGTGGACTGGTGGTTGTCCGCACCGCAATTAAGCGAGGCGAGAAGTAATGACTCTCAAGATTGACGTCAAGACCCCGGACGGCAAGAAGGACGGCTCTGTCGAGCTGCCCGCCGCGCTGTTCGACGTCGAGCCCAACATCGCGCTGATGCACCAGGTGGTGACGGCCCAGCTGGCCGCAGCTCGCCAGGGCACGCACGCCACCAAGACCCGGGCCATGGTGTCCGGTGGTGGCAAGAAGCCGTACCGCCAGAAGGGCACCGGCCGCGCCCGTCAGGGTTCGACCCGCGCCCCGCAGTTCACCGGTGGTGGCGTTGTCCACGGCCCGCAGCCGCGTGACTACAGCCAGCGGACCCCGAAGAAGATGATCGCTGCTGCCCTGCGCAGCGCGCTGTCGGACCGGGCCCGCAACGAGCGCATCCACGCGATCACCGAACTGGTGGCCGGTCAGAACCCGTCGACCAAGAGCGCCAAGTCGTTCCTGTCGTCGCTGACCGAGAACAAGAAGGTGCTCGTCGTGATCGGCCGCAGCGATGTGGTCGGCGCCAAGAGCGTCCGCAACCTGCCTGGCGTGCACGTGATTTCGCCGGATCAGCTGAACACCTACGACGTGCTGCACGCCGATGACCTGGTGTTCAGCGTCGAGGCCCTCAACGCGTACATCGAGGCCAACACGAAAGAGGAGGTGTCGGCCTGATGGCAACCGTGACTGATCCTCGCGACATCATCCTGGCCCCGGTCATCTCGGAGAAGTCCTACGGACTCATCGAGGACAACACGTACACGTTCATCGTGGCACCGGAGTCCAACAAGACGCAGATCAAGATCGCCATCGAGAAGATCTTCGACGTGAAGGTCGACTCGGTGAACACCGCGAACCGGAAGGGCAAGCGCAAGCGCACCCGCACCGGTTTCGGCCAGCGCAAGAGCACCAAGCGCGCGATCGTGACCCTGTCCGCCGGCAGCAAGCCGATCGAACTGTTCGGAGCTCCGGCCTGATCGGCCGGGAGTTAAGGGATTAACTGATAATGGGAATTCGCAAGTACAAGCCGACGACCCCGGGTCGTCGCGGTTCGAGCGTCTCCGACTTCGCCGAGATCACTCGTTCGACTCCGGAGAAGTCGCTGGTCCGTCCGCTGCACAGCACCGGTGGCCGTAACGCGCACGGCCGCATCACGACTCGTCACAAGGGTGGCGGCCACAAGCGTGCCTACCGCGTCATCGACTTCCGTCGCCATGACAAGGACGGCATCAACGCCAAGGTCGCGCACATCGAGTACGACCCCAACCGCACCGCGAACATCGCGCTGCTGCACTTCGTGGACGGCGAGAAGCGCTACATCCTCGCCCCCAAGGACCTGAAGCAGGGCGACGTCATCGAGCAGGGGCCGAACGCCGACATCAAGCCGGGTAACAACCTGCCGATGCGCAACATCCCGGCCGGTACCGTCATCCACGCTGTGGAGCTGCGTCCGGGCGGCGGCGCCAAGCTGGCCCGCTCGGCCGGCGTCAGCGTCCAGCTGCTCGGTAAGGAAGGCGCCTACGCCACGCTGCGTATGCCGTCCGGTGAAATCCGTCGCGTCGACGTGCGCTGCCGCGCCACCGTCGGCGAGGTCGGCAACGCCGAGCAGGCGAACATCAACTGGGGTAAGGCCGGCCGTATGCGGTGGAAGGGCAAGCGCCCGACCGTCCGTGGTGTCGTGATGAACCCGGTCGACCACCCGCACGGTGGTGGTGAGGGTAAGACCTCCGGTGGTCGCCACCCGGTCAGCCCGTGGGGCAAGCCTGAGGGCCGTACCCGCAAGCCCAACAAGCCGAGCGACAAGCTCATCGTCCGCCGCCGGCGCACCGGCAAGAACAAGCGCTAGGCCGGAAAGGAATAGACGATGCCTCGTAGCCTCAAAAAGGGTCCGTTCGTCGACGACCATCTGTTGAAGAAGGTCGACGTTCAGAACGAGAAGAACACCAAGCAGGTCATCAAGACCTGGTCCCGTCGGTCGACCATCATCCCCGACTTCATCGGTCACACCTTCGCCGTCCACGACGGTCGCAAGCACGTGCCGGTGTTCGTCAGCGAAGCGATGGTTGGGCACAAGCTCGGCGAGTTCGCCCCGACGCGGACCTTCAAGGGTCACATCAAGGACGACCGGAAGAGCAAGCGCCGCTAATGACTACCGTTACTGAATACCCGTCCGCGAGCGCCAAAGCGCGCTTCGTGCGTGTGTCGGCGAGCAAGGCCCGCCGGGTCATCGACCTGGTCCGTGGCAAGAGCGTCGAAGAGGCGCTCGACATCCTGCGGTGGGCACCGCAGGCTGCCAGCGAGCCGGTCGCCAAGGTGATCGCCAGCGCTGCCGCCAACGCGCAGAACAACGAGGGCCTGGACCCGACGACCCTCGTGGTCGCCACGGTCTTCGCCGACGAGGGCCCGACCGCCAAGCGCATCCGGCCGCGCGCCCAGGGGCGTGCGTACCGAATCCGCAAGCGCACCAGCCACATCACCGTGGTCGTAGAAAGTCGGCCGAGCCGTTCCGAGGGCGGTTCGAAGGCTGCTTCGGCCGGTGCTGCGCGCTCTCGTCGTGCGCAGGGCAGCAAGGCCGCTGCGGCTAAGACCGAGACGAAGGGAGGCTCGGAGTAGTGGGCCAGAAAATCAACCCCCACGGCTTCCGCCTCGGTATCACCACCGAATGGAAGTCCCGTTGGTACGCCGACAAGCAGTACGCGGACTACGTCAAGGAAGACGTTGCCATCCGTAAGCTGCTGGCCACCGGCCTGGAGCGCGCCGGCATCGCCGACGTGCAGATCGAGCGCACGCGTGACCGCGTCCGGGTGGACATCCACACCGCACGTCCGGGCATCGTCATCGGTCGCCGTGGCACCGAGGCCGACCGCATCCGCGCCGACCTGGAGAAGCTGACCGGCAAGCAGGTTCAGCTGAACATCCTCGAGGTCAAGAACCCCGAGGGCGTCGCGCAGCTGGTGGCGCAGGGCGTCGCCGAGCAGCTGAGCAACCGTGTCGCGTTCCGTCGTGCCATGCGCAAGGCCATCCAGTCGGCCATGCGTCAGCCCAACGTCAAGGGCATCCGGGTGCAGTGCTCGGGCCGCCTCGGCGGTGCTGAGATGAGCCGCTCGGAGTTCTACCGCGAAGGTCGCGTGCCGCTGCACACGCTGCGCGCCGACATCGATTACGGCCTGTACGAGGCCAAGACCACATTCGGCCGTATCGGCGTGAAGGTGTGGATCTACAAGGGCGACATCGTCGGTGGCAAGCGTGAGCTCGCCGCTGCCGCTCCCGCCGCCGACCGTCCCCGTCGGGATCGTCCGTCCGGTACCCGTCCGCGTCG